>JACKHT010000015.1 GCA_020638855.1 Planctomycetota bacterium | reverse complement strand
CGGAGTAGGGGCAATAAGGAGGGATGAACATGGCTCAGGACTTGGTCGAGGGCCCCGCTTGGAGGGGGATAACTCTAGGACCGGCCGGTAGGCCTCACGGTGGCACCTCACCCCGGGTTTCTTGGCGGACCTTCCACACTCAACCCAGTCACTTATGTTTCAAAATCAGCGCGCGCCCAGCATCGAATCCGATACTGGGCGCGCGTCGTGTCGGACGAAGCCCACGCCTAACCGCCGATGGTCATCAGGAACTCGGCGTTGACGTTGGTCTTGCGCATCTTGGCGATCAGCATCTCCATGGCTTCGACCGGATCGAGCTCGTTGAGTACTTTGCGCAACATCCAGACCCGCTCGATCTCCCCGGGGGTGAAGAGCAGCTCTTCCTTGCGGGTGCCCGAGCGGTTGATGTCGACCGCGGGGTAGATCCGGCGGTCGGAGATGCGCCGGTCGAGCACGATTTCCATGTTGCCGGTTCCCTTGAACTCTTCGAAGATCACTTCGTCCATCTTGGAGCCGGTTTCGACCAGGGCGGTGCCCAGGATCGTGAGCGAACCACCGTTCTCGATGTTGCGCGCCGCGCCGAAGAACTGTTTGGGGAATTGCAGCGCGGTGGCTTCCAAACCGCCCGAGAGCAGCTTGCCGTTGGAGGGAGCTTCGGTGTTGCAGGCCCGCGCCAAACGGGTGATCGAGTCGAGCAGGATCACCACGTGCTGACCTGCTTCCACCATGCTCTTGGCCTTGGTGATGACCATCTCGGCCACCAGGATGTGGCGCGAGGCGGGCTCGTCGAAGGTGCTCGACACGACTTCCACGTTGTCGCCTTCGATCGAGCGCTGGAAGTCGGTGACCTCTTCGGGGCGCTCATCCACCAGCAGAATGATCAGTTTGCAGTCGGGCGCGTTGTGCAGGATCGAATTGGCCAGCATGTGCAGGAGAACCGTCTTGCCCGTGCGCGGCGGCGCGACGATCAAGCCCCGTTGCCCGCGGCCGATGGGGGTGATCAGGTCGAGGATGCGCATCTCCAGGTTGCCCACCTTGGAGTCCTCCAACATGATGCGCTGATCGGGATAGAGCGGGACCAACTCACGGAAGGCGGCGCGCGCTTCCAGGTCCTTGGTCTTGGTTCCGTCCACTTGCGTGATCTCGTGCAGGCAGAGGTATTTCTCGCCTTCGGCATTGGGCCGCAGGAACCCTTGCACGGTCATTCCGCGCTCCAGCCCGCACTCATCGACCAGCGAGGGGGGAACGTAGACGTCCTCGGCGGCCGGCATGTAATCGGTGTAGTGGGTGCGCAGGAAGTAGTGGGTCTTGTCCCAGATGTCCACGACTCCCTCGACCAACACGGGGATGTGGGCGTTGAGGCGGGCCTGGGTGATTTCCCAGATGGCGTCGCGCCGGTTGCGGGCGTTGAAGTCCTTGTGCTTTTCTTCGTCGGCCAGTTCGTGCATCTGGTTCGAGTTGAGCGCCAACAGCTCGGCGTGCACCATGGGCTTGGGCTTGGTCTTGCGTTTGGACTTGGGCAGGCCTTCGATCAGGTCCTCGTAGGCTTCCTCATCCAAGTCCGCAGGCAGGGCGGCGTAGTCGATGTGCAGGGGCTGCGGGCCAGCGGCTTTGCGCGGGGTCCGCTTTTGAAAGTGCGGCTTTTGTTTGAAGTGCTTTTGCTTGTACGCCATAGCTGTGGGACGAAGGGCCGGCATCGATGGCCGGCAAGGTCAAAGGCCGCAGGCCTGGAGCAGGTCTTGAACGCGGAGAGTGAGTTGCTCGAGCGTCCCCGATGCGTCGAGAACCCACGAAGCGGCTTTGCGTTTTTCGAGGAGGGGCATCTGAGCCGCTTCCCGGCGGGCCACTTCCCCCGGTTCCCAACCACGTTGGGCACCGGCTCGGCGTTCGCGTTCTTCGAGGGGAACGTCGACAAACACCAGGTGGTCGATCTGTTGCCGCAGGTCCTGCAGGGCGTCGCTCTCCATCAGGAGGGGTACGTCCAGCACGATGCGGGGAACCGCCTGGGCGCGAGCCCCGGCCAGATCAGACCAGATCCTGGCACGAACTCGGGGATGGATCCAGTCTTCTAGAGCTTTGCGTAGTTCCGGCTGCCCAAAAACCAGCTTGGCGAGCCAGGGGCGGTCGACCCGGCCATCCGCCCCCAGGACTTGGGGGCCGAAGCGCTCGACCAACCATGCGCGCGTATCCCCGGCTTCCAGAACTTCGTGGGCGTAGGCGTCGGCGGACAGGATCACCCCTTGGTTGCCCGCCAGGAGGCGCGCAACGGTCGATTTTCCCGAGGCCACCCCGCCCAGCACGGCAAACACCACGCTCCGGGCTAGACCCCCTGGGTCCGTGGAATTGGCGGCAGCGGGCATGGGAGATTTGTTGGTAGACAGGGGAGGTCGGGGGGGTAGATCGGGGCAGCAGTCGCGGGTCTCCTATCCCTGCGGATGGCCTTTCCCTCCGGGTGGCCTTTCCCTCCGGATAGGTGGATCGCGGCGACCGAACCGTTCCGACCGGGCCCGGGCCTGGAGTGCTCACCGAGCCCTCCTCAGAGGGTACGGGACCGGCCGCGCGGTTCAAGGCCCCCGAAAAGCCTTGCTGGAGGCCTCCTCTTTGGTTATCACAAGCGACCCCCAGAGCCCCGTTTGGCTCCCTGAGGCCCAGCCCCAGGAAATCCACCAAGCCTTACTAGGCCCTTACCCCCCGGTATCCACCCCCCTGTCCTAGAGACAAAAGCCGCATGAAGAAGCGTTCCACCCGCGGAGCCGCTCGCGTGAATGCCATTTGGCTGATCGTGACCCTCGTCCTGTTCTTCGCCGCCATGTTCTTTGGCTACACCGCCAACGATGAGATGGTCCGCGCCGAAGAACAGGCCAAACAGGCGCAAATCGAGGCCAAGGCGGCTACCGACAAGCTTCAGAAGCTCCAGGCCGAGCACCGCCAGCTCAGCGAGATCGTGGGGTACTACGATCCTGAGAACCTCCAAGCCGTTTCCGATGTGGCCCTGGCCCAGGCGGATCTGGACCAGTTCAAGGCCGCGATCGGCTCGGACGCCGATGCCTCGGTGACCACCTTCCAGGCTGCTTGGCCCCTGGCCATCCGCCAGATTTCCTCGCGCGACCAGTCGCTGACCACGGTGACCCAACAGGCCACCGAGCGCCAGAGCGAGGTCCAAGCGGCCCGTAGTTCGGCCCAAACCGTGGCCACGGATAAGGATCAAGAGATCTCCCGCCTGACCAAGGAACTGGCCGACCTGCGCACCAAGTACACCGAAGAGGTCAACACCCTGGAAGGCCGCATCGCGCGCTTGACCCAGGAGCGCGGCACCTCCGACGAAGAGGCAATCGCCGCTCGCAAGGAGCTGGCCGACAAGCTGGTTGAGCACTCGTTGGTGGTCAGCGAGTACGAGGCCCGCATGAACCAGCTGCTCAAGGACACCGTCCCGCTACGTGAGCCCAACGGCATCGACGGCATGGTCGTGGGCACCTCGGCGGAGCTCAACATGGCCTACATCAACCGTGGTGCCAAGGACCGCATCGTGCGTGGCATGGTGTTCCAGGTGCTCGACGGCGACCCGACCAAGCGCACCGTCAAGGGCGAAGTCGAAGTCATCGACGTACAGGACTCCATCTCGGAAGTGGCCATCCGTAGCCTGACCGATCAGTACAACGCCATCGCCAAGGGCGACGTCATCACCAACCCGATGTACGATCCCGAAGGCGAGCGCAACGCGGTGCTCGCGGGTCGTTTCGACGGCAAGTACAACCGCCAAGAGGTGGCCCTGCTGCTCAAGCAGATTGGCATCAACGTGCAGGATGATCTCGATCGTTCGACCATGTTCCTGATCATGGGCAACCCCCTCTACAAGGATCCGGAAACCGGGGAAACCCTCGAAGAGCCCCTGAAAGTGACCGACCTTCCGATCTACGGATTGGCCAAGTCCTGGGGCGTGCAGATGATCTCGATCGATCAATTGCGCCACTTCTTCCGCATGTAAGCCCGACCGGGCATCGATAGCAACGGGGCGGGCTTGCCATGACGGCGGGCCCGCCCCTTTGCGTATCGCGCGCTGCGAAGCCATTCGCTATCCTCCCTCTTGCCCCGCCCCATGGCTACCACCGATCCGCACCCCGAAGATCCCGCGGTGGAGTCGACGCGCATGGGGCTTGGCGAGCACTTGGCCGAGCTTCGCACGCGCCTGATCCGCGCGGTGCTTTGCATGGCGGTTGTCTTTGGCGTGTTGTACGGCTATCGGCACATGCTCCTGGGAGCGGTGCAGGAGCCCATGCTGCGCTCCACGGCTATGCTGCGCACCGAGCTCAGCGACCGGCTGCAAGGCGAGTACCAAGCCCGCATCGACCAGGGCGAAACCGTCGACGCCAGCGTCGACTTCGAGCCCGGCTGGCCCAAGACCTGGGTTTTGCGCCAAGACCGCGGTCCCACGGGGGAACTGCTTTACATGCACGCCGACGGGGGCTTCTTCCTGCGCATGCGCGTTTGCTTCTGGTTGGCGCTGGCGATCTCCGGCCCGTACCTGTTGTGGGAGCTATGGGGGTTCATCGCAGCGGGCTTGTACAAAAAGGAAAAGAAGGTCGCCTACGCCTACTTTCCGGTCAGCTTGGTGCTGTTTTTCTCGGGCATCCTGTTTGGGTACTACGTGCTGGTTCCCTACGCGCTGTACTTCTTGAACCTCGACGGTTTGGGCCACCCGGGCGGGGACTACCGCATGGGAGCGGAGCAGTACTTGAATTTCCTCAAGGGGTTGTGCTTGGCGCTCGGATTCGTGTTCCAGCTGCCCATCCTGATGGTGGCGGTTTCGCGCCTGGGACTCGTCCAGCCCAAGACCTATTCGCACTATCGCAAGCACATGTTGGTTGGATCGTTGGTGATCGGTGCGATCCTGACCCCGCCCGATCCGGTGACCCAACTGTTGATGGCCGGGCCGATCATCCTCCTGTACGAAGTGGGCCTACGCGTGGCCTATTGGACCTGGCAGGAACCCTTCCCCGAGAGCGAACCCGAGCATGCCGCCCAAAGCTGAACAACCCCCGGCCCGCACTGCGTTCCTGTTCGGTTTGGGGGATGAGCTCTTGCGGGGAGACCATGCCGACCTGAATTCGCCCTACCTCGCGCGCATCCTGCGCGAGTTCGGGTACCAAGTGGTGGAGACCCGAGTCCTGCCCGACGACCAGCCCGCCATGGTGCGGGCCCTGCGCGAAGCCAGCCAGCGAGCATCGCTTGTGTTGACGACCGGAGGGTTGGGGCCCACCGCCGACGACTTGACGCGCCACGCCGCGGCCGAAGCCGCGGGCGTTCCGATCGAGTTTGACGAGGCCACGTGGCAGTGGGTGCTCGCGTGGTACCTCGATTCGAAGCGCGTGCCCCCCGAGTCCAACCGCCGCCAAGCTCTGCTCCCGCGCGGCGGCATCGCCTTGCACAATGTGGCCGGCACCGCACCTGGGTTGCGGCTCGCGCTCGGTTCGGCGACGCTGTTTTGCCTGCCCGGGCCGCCGCGCGAGGTTGAGCCGATGGTGGAACGGGAGTTGATCCCTTGGTTGCGCGCGCAGGCTCCCGACGAGGAGTGTCGGCATACGCTGCGCGTCTTCCTGGCTTCGCTTTCGGAGAGCCAATTCGCCGACGAAGCGGGGCCCTTGCTCGATCGCCACGACGATGCGTTGGTGGGGGTGACGGCCAAGGCTGGGCGCTTGGCGGTGACGATCACCACCCTCGACCGTACCCCGCAAGCCGCGCAGCACCGGGCAGAGGCGCTGCAGGCGCAGTTCGTGGAGCGCTTTGGCGCGTCGGTCTATTCGCTCGACGAGCCCGACTTGGAGCAGGTGCTAGGCCGCGAGCTCATCGCGCGCGGGGTACGCGTTACCGCTGCCGAGTCGTGCACTTTGGGCATGGTGGCGGCCGCGTTGGGCGCCGTCCCGGGCATCAGCGCGGTGCTCGATGAAACCTACGGGACCTATTCCAACGCCGCCAAGACTCGCACCCTCGGCGTTCCTTCGGCGGTCTTGGAGCGCTTCGGTGCGGTGTCCGAACCCGTGGCGCGGGCCATGGCCTTGGGCGCTTTGGAACGCAGCGGTGCGGACCTGGCCGTTTCCGTCACCGGGGTGGCGGGGCCTGATGGGGGCACTCCGGAAAAGCCCGTGGGCCTCGTTTGGTTTGCCGTGGCTTGGCGTGGCAAGGTGCTCCTGGCGGAGTCCCGTCAGTTCCCGCCGGCTAGCCGCGAACGGGTGCGCACTTGGGCCAGCAATTGGGCCCTGCACGCGCTCTTGCGGGTCCTGCGCAGCGTTTGAGCCGGTCGCACGATTCCCATGCGAGGAGCCTTCCACGGCCCACTCGGGAACCCAAACAGCCCGGTCGGCCAAACAGCCCGGTCGGAAAGAGGGGCGGGGAAACCCAAACGAAGCGGGGATTTTTCGTGCCTCTGCCCTCGACAACCGCCCCCTGGCTGGTATCTTCCTCCCCCAAGAGTTACCCCATGGTGTAATGGTAACACTACAGATTTTGGTTCTGTCATTCTAGGTTCGAGTCCTAGTGGGGTAACCAACCCAATTCGGGCCCTTTCGGGGGCCCGTTTTTCGTGGGTAGGACTGTTTGTCGTGGGCCTGTCTTTCGTGGGCCTGCTTTTTATGGGCCTGCCTTTAAGGGTTGGTCCCGCAACTCTGCATGCGCTAGCGCCGTCGCAAGAATTCGGGATCGCTGTAGCGCGGTTCCAAGCGGCTGGCGAGCTCGCGCTCCGCGGGCGAGGGGACGCCCCGTTCCAGTCGCATCCCGAGCTCCTGCTCGAACGCCAAACACAGGTGCGGGATCAGATCGGCCGGTTCGGTGCAGGGACCGCATTCGGATGTCGTGGCGATCGCTCCTTCGATGGGCGTGGTCGCTAGCTTGATCGACCCGTGGTGCAACACGCGGCCCCCGCGCCGACGCTGGGCCGATCCCATGCCCTTGCGGCCCATCCAGGCAATGTCGAGTGGGGTCGAATGGTGGAAGCACATGCCCGTTGCGGCTTGGTCGGAGGCAAGCGAGTCGTCGAGCCGGAGCTTGGCGCGCACGCCGACTTGACCCAGGGCCTGGATCACCGCGAAGTGGACTCGTTCGTAGGAGCGAGGCACCGCACCCTGGTAGATCGGGTCGGATAGGTCGGTGGTGAGCGAGAAGGTGAGCTCTCCCGCGTGGTGGATCGCCCCGCCGCCGGTGATGCGCCGCACCACGTGCGAGGCCTGGGCCACCCCGGGCACTTCGGCATACTTCTGGAAGTAGCCCAGGCTGAGCGTGTCCGGCTGCCAGGTGTACAAACGCAACGTCGGCGCCCCACCGATCTCCAAGAGGGCCTCATCCAAGGCCATGTTGAAGTTCGGCGGGGCGCCGAGCGTGGTGATCAGGCGCCAGGGATGCTGGGCCCGGGTCATCAGTGGGGGGCCGCGATGTGCTTCTCGTAGGCCTCCGCGTCCATCAGCTCGTCGTACTCCGAGCCGCTGGGCTTGATGCGGACCAACCAGCCGGCACCCCACGGGTCCTCAGCCATTTTCTCCAAGTGCTCTTCCAGGCTGCTGTTGACCTCGACCACTTCGCCCCCGATGGGCGCATTGAGGTCGGCCACGGCCTTGACCGATTCGATCTCGCCGAAGGTCTCGCCCACTTCGAGGATGCGGCCCAAGTCGGGCAGGTCGCAGTAGACCAAGTCCGAGGTGTTGCCACTGGAGAGTTCTTCGATGGCGAAATCGGTGATGCCCACCACAATGGTGTCACCGTCTTTCTTGGCCCACTCGTGGGAGGTGGAATACTTGCGATCGTTGGGGCGCATAGGGAGTTACTTCTTGTTGCGGGAGTAGAAGGGGAGTTCGGTCACCACGGCACTCTGTTGCTTGCCGCGAAGGTCCATTTCGATGGGAGTCCCGGCCTGCGCGATCTCCAACGGGAGGTAGCACGTGCCGATGTAGGTGTCGAGGGTCGGGGAGATGGCGCCGGAACAAACCGTGCCCACTTCGCGGCCCCCGTGCAGGATGGGGTAGCCTTCGCGGGGCACGCGCTTGCCGTCGGTGACAAGCCCCACCAAGCGCTTTTGGGGGTGTTCCTTGATGCGTTCCAGCGCGCTCCGGCCGATCCAATCGCCCTTTTCGGCATGGAACGACACGGCGAAGTTCAGACCCGCCTCGATGGGATTCTTGCCCTCGCCCAGCTCGTGCCCGAACAGGGGCATGCCCGCTTCGAGCCGCAGGGTATCGCGCGCGCCGAGCCCGATGGGGGCCAGGCCGTCGCGTTCTCCGGCGGCCAGCAATTCGTTCCAAATGCGCTCGGACTGGTCGTCGGGGAAGTACACCTCAAAGCCATCTTCACCGGTGTAGCCCGTACGGCTCATGCGCACGTTGGAGAGCCCGGAAAGCGTGCCAAACCCAGATTTGTAGTAACCGACCTTGGAGAGGTCCAGGTCGGGGACGAGGCGTTGCAGGATGACTTCGCTGTTGGGCCCTTGCAGCGCGAGCATGGCCAACTCGTTGGTTTGGTCCTCGATGGTCACGTCCATGCCCGCCGCGTGCGCACGGATCCAGGCCAGGTCTTGCTCGGTGTTCGAAGCATTCACGACCATGAATACGTCGTCTTGCCCTCGATAGACCAGCACATCGTCGATCGGGTTGCCATCGGGCTTGCAGAGCAAGCCGTAACGGATCGAGTCGATCGGGATCTTGGCGCAAAAGCAGCTGGCGACCTTGTCCACCAGGGCCACCGCATCGGGACCCGAAAAGCGGAAGCGTCCCATGTGCCCCAGGTCGAACAACCCGCATTGGGTACGAACCCGGCGGGCTTCGTCGAGGATCGGCCCGTATTGCACCGGCATGTGCCAGCCGCCAAATTCGACCATTTTGGCGCCGTGTCGAACGTGCACGTCGTGCAGCGAGGTTTGCTTCATCGGGAAGGGGGTTGAGGCTCTTGGGATGCCGTCAGTTCGGGATGCCGCGGGCGGCTCCGTTCAGACGGCCCAGGAGTCCGGGTCCCTGATGCCTGAGAGTTTCACGTCCCGCAAGACGCTTGCCCCTTCGGCGTCCGCGGCGCGTGGCGCTTTGGAACTCTCCCCGGGTCTGGTGCGGGAGAATTCTAGTGTTTGGCCTGCCAAAATCCCAGCCGAACGACCTCTCCCAGCCCGTTTGATTGGCTCGAGTGGGATGCCGGTCGCGGGCGGGCGGGGCTCACCTTTAGCGGCTCCCGAGACCCTTCCCCGCTCGGACCCGGTGGGTTCCTTGATGCCCCGGGGGAGGCCCAGGCCCCGCGCCGATCGGGGTCGTGCAACCCGCCTCTCGCAAAGATGGGGCCCCGAGCGGTCCAAAATGGGATGCAGGAGGGGGGAACCGGGCCGCATTTGGGGTTTCCTGGGACCGGTCTTCAGGCGATTGGATCAGGCCACCGATACGGAGGGAGCTACCGGATTCCAGCCCGCCCCGCGGGCTCCCTTGGCATTCCAACCCCCCGTACTCCCGTGAGCCTTCCTACCAAGAGTCGAAATCTGATCATCGAAGATGTGATCAGCGCCATCTACGCCGGCGGCGTGGAGGGGGGCCCGAATGGCAACCTCAAAAGCCAGGTCAAGCGCGTAGGCGTCGAACTGGGCCGCCGCAAGGCCAGCCAATTCACCAAACGCCTGCTCGATGGCTTGAGCGAGAATCCCGACGAGCTGGTCCAGCTCGAAGCCCTGGTGGTTTTGGGTTTCGCCCATCCCGAGGTCATGCGCAAGCATCACATCGCGCTGAACACCGAGGGGCGCCGCTTGGGCGTGCTGCTGGAGCGGGCCGGACGACCGGAACGGGCCCAGGAGATCTTCGAGATGCTGTGTTCGTTGGCTCCCACCGAGCGCACCCTGGAGTTGGAACTAGCCGGGGTCATGCGCCGCACGGGCAAATCGAGTGAGCTCATCGAACGCTACATGGAGCGCGCCCAGCAGCACCTGCGCAAGGGCGAGCACGAGCTGGCCTTGCCTTGGCTGCAAGAGGTCTTTGCCTTGGATCGCTCGCGCTCGGACGTCACGGCGATGATCCGCGAAGTGCGCCACCACCTCTCGAACCGGATCCACGCGGCGCGCTCGAACAAGCGCTTCGCCTTGGCTTTTGTGTGCTTTGCGGCGGTTTTCGGAGCTCTTGGGTACCGCGAGTGGAACATCCAAGCCCAGTACAAGCACCTCGCAGCGGCCAATCGGACCGATTTGACTTCGATGGATGCTCGCATCGTGGCGCTCCAAGACCTGCGTGCGGAACACCGAATCTGGCTGGGCTCGAACCGGGTCGCCAGCGAGATCCAAGAGCTGCAAGAGCAACAAGCGGCGCTGCTGCAATCGTTCGCCGAACAGGCCCAAGCCCAACAAGAGAAGCTCAAGGAACAACTGGAGATGGCTGAGGAATGGCGTCGCCAGGGATTGGAAGCTGTGGATCGCAGCGAATGGGCCATCGCCCGCGAGCGCTTTGAAAAGGCACTCGAGTCGGCGCCTGCCAACTGGCAGCACCGAGCCACCCTCGAAGTCGACGTAGCGGCCCTACGCACGGCGGAGGCCGGACAATGAGTTTCTTCTCCAACTTCACCTCCAAGAAACGGATTCGGGCGGCCTTGCGCCGGCTGGGAGCCGAACCCTCGGCGGAAAACTACGTCGCCGTGGCGCGTGAGCACGTGGTGGTGGGCAACCTGCAAGACATCTTGCGGGTCTGCTCGGAAGGCTTGAGCCTGCATCCCGGCAACGCCGAGTTGATGCGCATCGCCGAGCGTGCCCGCCAACTCCAATTGGATTCGCGCATCCGGACCCTGCGCCAGGACCTGACCCTGTCGCCGCGCCCCGCTTTGTGGCGGGAACTGTGCGATGTGTTGCTCGAGTGCGGTCGCCTCCAACACGCCGAGGAAACCGCCGAACAGTGGTGGAACCAAGCAGGTGGTGGTGAGTCGACCTTCTACCGCGCCCGAGCTCGGGCTTCGCAGTTCTTCCAGGGCTGCCGCGCCTCCGACGGCAAGGTGGCCTGGGATTTGGCCTTGGAAGCCGTTCGCGAGATGCCGGGTGACTCGCGCCCCTTGGAAGTCCAGTACGACATCTCCAAGGCCGCCGGTGCCTGGGCCGAGGCGCGCAAGGTTTTGGCGCGCATTCTGGAGATTTCCCCCGGACATCCCCAGCACGAACAACGCTTCCGCGATGCTTCGCAGCGCGTTCACGACTCCAAGTCGCTGCGCGCTGGACTGGCCGAGATCGAAGCCACCGGGCGCTTTGCGGACTCTCCCGAAGCCAACGGTGGGCAATCGAACGTGGCCATCCGTCCGCTCTTGAAGCGCATGGGAGCCGACTCCGACGTCAAAGCCGTGATCTTCCAGCGCGGTGGAACCGCCCTGGTCCAAGGACTGCACGGCGGAACCGCCGACCGCACCGCCCGTGCCGTGCGCGAAGTGGGGGTGTCCACTCGTAGCAGCGCCCGTCGGATTGGCATCGGTCGATCGCTCGAAGTTTCCGTCGAAGGCGAGTTTGGCAGCTTGGTGATCGCCCTAGGCACGATGGGCACCGCCGCTTGCTGGGGTCGCAGCTACCGCAAACCCGAACACGCCGACGCCTTGCAGACCATCGTCGGAGCTTCCAAAGCCGGTCATGCCACCGGAGGTGCCGCATGAGGCAGATCCTCAACTCACTGGTGCAGTACGAGGGCATCCATTCCGCTTCCGTGGTTTCGCTCGATGGCGTGCTGGTGGCGAGCTCGATCGGCCAAGCCAATGGACCGCGCGAAGCCACCCTCTCCGACCACGAAGACCAACCGATCCAAACCCTGGCCGCGCTCACCTCGGGCTGGCTGGGCGAAGTGTCCCGATCGATTGGGCGCCTCTCCTGGGGCGGACCCTACCGCTGCGTCCTTCGTGCGACCCAGCGGACGCTGGTCATCCATGCCTTCACCGGCAGCTTCTTGCTGCTGGTTCTCGACCCTGACGTGGATCCGGAAGAGACCCGTTCTCTGATGGACGACGCAGTGCAACACCTGATGGGCCACATCCAAACCGGCGGAGGTCACAGCACCGATTCCGGAATGGGCGGTCCCTACCCCCAGGGGGCCCTGCCCTCGCAACCCACTACGAACGTCGGCATTCCCATGCCTGGCGGATCCATTTCCGAGTCAGCAGGAAATAGCTGAAACGACCATGGTGCAAATCAACTTCGCCCAAAAAAGCGTCACTGTCAAGATCGTCTACTACGGACCCGGCATGTCGGGTAAGACGACCAACCTGGAGGTGGTCCACCAACGGGCTCCCGATGGGAGCCGCGGTGACCTCACCAGCATCTCGACCGACGGGGACCGCACGCTGTTCTTCGACTTCATGCCCTTGGATTTGGGCACGGTCGCGGGCATGCGAACCCAATTCCAGATCTACACCGTTCCCGGTCAGGTCTACTACAACTCGACCCGCAAGTTGGTTCTGCAAGGGGTGGACGGGGTGATCTTCGTGGCGGATTCGTCGGCCAGCATGATGGAAGAGAACCTTGAGTCGCTGCGCAACCTCGAGGAGAACCTGGCGGAGTATGGCAAGGACATCGCCGAGATCCCGCTGATCATCCAGTACAACAAGCGCGACTTGCCCGACGCACTTCCCGTCGCCGAGTTGGACGCCCAGTTGAACCCGTGGGGTGCTCGCACCTTTGAAGCCACCGCGAACTCAGGTCAAGGGGTCTTCCCGACCCTCAAAGCCCTAGCCGCGCGCGTGCTCGAGTCGATCCACGACCGCACGGCCGCAGGGCCAGGTGCCAAGGCCGTGGGACAACCCGCGCCGAAGCCGCAAGCCCCCGCCCCCCAAGCTCCGCGGGCTCAAACCCCGGCGCCGCCGAGTATGCCGCAGCCCCAGGCCCCCGCGCCGCAAGCGGCTGCTCCGCCGCCGTTCCCGCAAGCTCCGCAGCCCGCGCAAAGACCTTCTGCGCCGCAAGCATTTCCTGTGCCGCAGGCAGCTCAGCCAGCTGCCTTCCCGCAGCCCATGCCGATGTCGCAGGCCCAACCGCCGGCTCCCTTGCCGTCGCCGATGCCGACCCCGCAGGCCCAACAGCCCGCGCCCGTTGGCATGGGCAACCCGCAAGCACCTTCCATGCCGCAACAACACGGCGGTCACGGCCAAGCTCCGCATCCTGGCGGACTGTCGATCAGCGCTCCGCTGCAAAACCGAGGCATCGCGATGCCCGGTGCGCAGGGTGGCTACGGCCAGAGCCAGGCGGGCGCTCCCATGGGCGCAATGCCCAGTGCGGCTCCGCAGGTTCACCAAACCGGGTTCCAGCCCATGTACCAGCCCAACACGCAAGGTGGTGCGCCTGCGTTGCATCAGACGGGTATGCACCCGAGCATCCAACAAACCGGCATGCGACCCATGCCCGGCTACGGTGCTCCGCAAGCTCAGAGTCCTTTCCCGCCGACCCCCGGCATGCCCCAGGGCGCCATGGGGATGGGAGCGGCAGGGCAAGCGCCGATGGGACAGCAAGCGATGGGGCAGCAACCCATGTCGCGCCCGGTGCCCCAATCCACGCGTCTCAAGCCCCGCTCGCAAACCGTGACCATCACGCCCACCCCGGCCAAGTCGGGCAAAGGCAAGTGGGTCTTCATGACGCTCCTCTTGCTGGCTGGCGCGGGTGCTGGCGCGGCCTACTACATGGGCTTGATCTAACCCGGAGGCCACCCAATGAACATCTCCGACGAAAAACTCAGGGCGGATCGGCTCGTCTTCTACTCCCGCGACGTGGAGCGGTTGGACGAGGAGCTCGATAGCTTCCTAGAGCTCTCCAACGCACGTTGTGCGCTCCTGATCGATTGTGAGGGTCACTTGGTGACCCGCCGGGGCGAAGCCGCGCAGGATTCGGTCGAGTCGCTTTCCGCGCTCACGGCTGGCTCGTTCGCTGCGACCCGCCAGATGGCCCAGATGATGGGGGAGAGCCAATTCAATTCGCTCTTCCACCAGGGGGCCCAGCAGTCGATCCAGGTCTCCTTGGTGGGCAACCGCACCCTGCTCGCGATCATTTGGGACGGCCGGACCAACCTCGGCCTCGTCCGTTTCTACGCGACCGAAACCGTCAAGCGACTGTCCGAGATCTTCGACGACATCGGTCGCCGGGCGCCTTCGGTTCCGACCGAGAGCTTGAGTGGGAGCTTCGGAGCCGAGGCTTCGGCCGCACTCGACGATCTCTTTTAAGCCTCTTCCAAGCGCGACACGCACCGGCGCAACCACTCGAATGGGGAGTTGCGCGAGGCGGAACGGGTCACTCGAAGGTCCATATGGCCATCGCGTGGCCCATTTTTTTTGCGCGTTCGCCCATTTCTAGGAAACGGTGTGCAGGCGAACAGGAGCGCGCGAGAGCCTCCACAGCGTGGGGGATGGAACGCTACGGTGTGCGCGGTAAGTGCCTATTTTGTAGTTAGTTACAAGCTAAGTCTGCTTGTGGTGACCGATCGGAACTGCGGAACACTTCGAATGTGTCGCGCGTTATCTTTCGACTGGTTCATAAGTCAGCGAACAAAAACACCACGAAAGGCTGGAAAGTCGCCACCAAATTGAACCGAATAAGGGCGTGATGTCGTGGATTCCTACTTAGGCCCTACGGGCCAAACACCCCGACCCCCCACGGGGTCCATCGGAGACTACTCTCATGGCCAAGAAGAAAGCTACCCGTAAGAAAGCTGCGGGCAAAAAGCGCGCCACCAAGAAAGCTACCAAGAAAGCTGGCGGCAAGAAGAAAGCTACCAAGAAGCGCGCCACCAAGAAGAAGGCTACCAAGAAGGCAGCCGGCAAGAAGAAAGCCACCAAGAAGCGCGCTACCAAGAAGAAGGCCACTAAGAAGGCCGGCAAGAAGCGCGCCACCAAGAAGAAGGCAACCAAGAAGGCCGCTGGCAAGAAGAAGGCCACCAAGAAGCGTGCCACCAAGAAGAAGGCCACGAAGAAGCGCGCTGGTAAGAAGCGCGTCGCTAAGAAGCGCGTGACCAAGAAAGCCGCTACCAAGAAGTAGTTGGATCGGGCTCGCGGCTAGCCCCTGGCTAGCCGCGAACCCAGGCGCGTAAGCCACCCCCCTCTCCAGCTCCCAGGGGCCCCCTAGGCCCCTCTGAGCTCTCCCCGCTGGCAGTCCTAGGCAGCCAACATCCATGGGGGGAGAGGGCCCGAAAGCCGACCCAGTGCGACCCTGAACGGCCTCGAATCTCGGGGGTCGGGCACTGGCCAGGTTTCAGATACCTGCAACTTCTCTTAGAGATCGGAGCAGTCGTCGGCGCGGGATAGTCGCGCTCGCAAGGTTTGGGCCAGTGCCTTTGGGCACTGGCCCAATCGGTTTAATGGCTCCTGGAGCACGCCGAATTGAGTGGGGCAAAGGGCAAAATAGAGCCCTACTTCCGAGGATATTCGCGAAATGGGACCTTCGCAGGTGGCTTTCCAGGGGGTGCCTGGGGGGCCCCTGGAGGGGGCTCCTGGCCTGCCAATCTGGCGGCTTTCCGAAGCAATTCTGGATGCTCGAGCCCCGGTAAAGGGCTGCCCAAGGAGCGGCAATTCCGCGCGTCTCGGGGTGCTATCTATTCCAACTTCCTACTCCAACTTCCTACCGCCAAAGCGAGCCTTGGGCGCGCCCCAATCGAAGCCATTCGAATGGTTCGGAGCATCGAATGAGGTGGACCGTCGGACCGAAGATTCCGGTTCGACGAATCACTCTCCGCCTTCGACCCGGGGGAATAGGGCCTCGGGGGTACCCAAGCGGGCGCCCGCTTCCAGGCGCCTCCAGGCGCCTTTCTGGGGGATCCCGGGCCAGGGCTCTTGGGCCACTTGGCCCTGGCATCCGAGCATTTCCCACAGCTCCTGGGCTTTTTGGGGCAGGAAAGGAGCCATCCACTGGGCCACCCAGCGGATCCACTCGCACAGGGTATTCAGCGCGCTGGCGGCCCGTTCGGGGTCGGTCTTACGCAACGCCCAGGGCTCGGTGCGCTGCATGAATACGTTGCCCACGCTCGAGTTGGCCAAAAGCGTGGCCGCTGCTTGGCGGAAGCGGAATTCGCGCACGTGGATCCCGGGGTCTCCGATCTCACCGCAGTCTCCAAGCATCAGGTGGTCCATCTCGTCGAGGTGCTCGGGTGCGATGGGGGGGATGATACCGTCGAAGTTCTTCGCCAGGAACTTCAACACCCGGGTGGCCAGGTTGCCCAGATTGCCCGCTAGCCCCGAGTTGATGGTCAGCACCATCTGCTCCAGGCTGAAGGTTGAGTCCGAGGTCTCGGGCAAGGTCGTCAGGATGTAGAACCGAACCGCTTCCGGATCGTACTTGGCGAAGAACGCGTCCAAGTCCAGGGTCCGCCCTTCCGAGGTGCTGAACTTGCCGGCCTCGAGGTTGTAGAACTCGTTGGCCGGGACCTGCCAAGGAAGGATGTAGTTCTGCTGGGTACCCCACAGCATCGAGGGGAACACCAGGCAGTGGAACGGGATGTTGTCCTTGCCCAGAAAGTGCACCAGCCGGGTCTCGGGGTCCTGCCACCAGCGCTGCCACTCGTCGGGGGTTCCCCTTTGGGCCATCAGCTCTTTGGTGAACGAAATGTAGCCGATGGGGGCGTCAAACCAGACGTAGAGCCGCTTGCCCTCTTCGCCTTCGGCCAAGTCCTCGGGTACCGGAACACCCCATTTCAGGTCGCGGGTCACCGAGCGGGATGGGACGTCCTTGAGCAGGTTTTGGATGAAGGCGCGCACGTTGGGCTTCCATTCGTGGTCGTTGATCCAGGCGCCTATGTGCTCGTCGCGCAGCTTGGGAAGGTTCAGGTACCAATGCCGCGTCGTGCGATGCACCGGCGTGTTCCCGCACTGCTTGCACACGGGCGCGATGAGCCGCAGGGGGTCGATCCAGGTGCCGCAATCGGGGCACTCGTCGCCGCGTGCCTTCTCGCAGCCACACACGTAGCACGTGCCGCCCACGTAGCGGTCCGCCAAGAACATTTCGTCGGTTTCGCAGTAGAGCTGGGTCGTCTCCTGCTTGTCGAGGTAGCCGTTGGCGCCTAGGTGGCGGAAGAAGTCCTGGGCGGTGCCTTCGTGCTGGGGGCAGCGGCTGGTCCCCGAAAACGTGTCGAATTCGATGTGCAAGCGGTCGAAGAAGCTATGGATCTCGTGGTTCCAGCGCTTCACGTACTCGGGATAGGGGGTGCCCTCCTGGTCGGCTTTGAGCGTGATGGCCACCCCGTATTCATCGGTACCGCAGATCGACAGCACCTCCTCGCCCATCATGCGCAGGGTTCGGACGTAGACGTCCGCGGGCAGGTACACGCCCGCCACGTGGCCAAAATGGATGGGGCCATTGGCGTAGGGCAGGGCACTGGTGACAAGGTATCGGGTCAAGGGGGGTCCTCCGCGGTCGATTCTGGAGCAAGCGACAGGCGAACGCCAGGGTTTCCCCGGCCACGGGCTGCGGGTCGGTGCGGCGTAGCCCGCCTGCGTGCCTCGATTTCGGCGAGCGACCCCTGGGGTAGCAATCGATAGGGTTTCTCGGATTCCCAAAGGCCCCCCCGGGTCCTACTATGGTCGGCCTCGATCTCGTAGAAACCACTTCGCGGCTCCGCCGCAGACCAGATCCCCACCCGGCCCCAGCGCCGAAAGCCCAGCGATGGACCCCTTCCAAGCCCTCGACTTTTTCGCCCTCGACGACCAATACTCCGAAGACGAGCGCATGGTGCGCGACGCCGTGCGCTCGTGGGTCGGAGAACGCTTCCTCCCGGTGATCATGGAGCACTGGGAGAACGGCACGTTCCCCATGGAAATGACCTCCGAGCTGGGCGAGCTTGGAGTGTTCGGCCCCACGGTCCCCGAAGAGTACGGCGGTGCCGGTCTCAACAGCGTGGCCTATGGTCTGATCTGCCAGGAACTCGAGCGCGGCGATTCCGGTTTGCGTTCGTTCGTGTCGGTTCAGGGGAGCCTGGTCATGTACCCGATCTTCGCTTACGGCAGCGAGGAGCAGCGCAAGGAATGGCTGCCCCAGTTGGCTTCGGGCAAGGCCATCGGCTGCTTCGGTCTGACCGAGCCCGATTTCGGTTCGAACCCCGGTGGCATGCTGACCACCGCCAAGCGCTCGGGCAACGACTGGATCCTCAACGGCCGCAAGATGTGGATCACGAACGGCACCGTATCGCAGGTGGCCATCGTTTGGGCGCGGGCCGAAGAGGGCATCCGCGGTTTCGCGGTCCCGACCAACCTGCCCGGATTCTCCGCCCCCGAGCAGAAGCACAAGTGGAGCTTGCGCGCTTCGATCACCAGCGAGCTGGTGTTGGAGGACGTGCGCGTGCCCGATTCGATGCGCCTGCCCGGCGCGGAAGGCCTCAAGGCGCCCCTTGGCTGCCTGACCCAGGCCCGCTACGGCATCGCCTGGGGTGCCATTGGCGCCGCCTTGGCTTGTTTCGACGAAGCCCTGCGCTACTCCAAGGATCGCATCGTGTTCGACAAGCAGCTGGCTGGTTTCCAGCTGCCCCAGAAGAAGCTCGCCGACGTGGCAACCGACATTTCGCTGGCCCAACTCATGGCTCTGCGCCTGGGGCGGCTCAAGGATGCGGGCAAGTTCACCCCGCAACAGGTGTCCATGGCCAAGCGCAACAACGTCGACATGGCCCTGCGCGCTTCGCGCACGCTGCGCGACGTGCTGGGTGCCAACGGCATCAGCTTGGAGTACCAAACCGGGCGCCACATGCTCAACTTGGAGTCGGTCAACACCTACGAAGGTACCCACGACATCCACACCCTGGCCATTGGCCACGAGCTGACCGGCCTTCCGGCCTATCGCTAAGCCCCCAGCATCGCAAGGCTGGGCCGCCCCCCGAACCTCGCCGTTCGGGGGGCGGCCTTGTTGGAAGGTGTAGCTAGCAGCGGTCGGTCTCGGCGTTGGCAAGTTTTGCGGAGTCCCGCCCGTAGGGTCACGGGTGTAGGATCTGGCGTTCCTGCACCCGCCGGCAGCTCGCTGGCGTACTGCCTGAGCCCCCAATTCCAATCCCCGCTCCATGTCCGAATCCCAAGAACTCCAACCCTGGCCGGAGGAGTGGATCGCCCTAGCTACTGGTCACGTGCGCGACGTGGTGGATCAGGCCATCGAGTTCGACCGCACGCACCGCGCGCTCGTGGTTTGGGATGGCGAAAGCGAACTCTCGGTGGGGTTGGCGGCAGCCTACCGACGCGCGTTGCCGGAAGCGGAATTCCTCGCTTTCGACCGCGTTCCTCCCGAAGCCATCTTGGCCGCGTTCGCGCAGCTTGGCGCGGGTGACTTGGTGGTCTTGCTGCAATCCACCCGCTTCCAGTTGACTGCGTTTCGGATCCGACTGGAGCTCTTCCAGCGCTCGGTACGGGTGATCGAGCACCCGCACCTGGCGCGCATGACCGGCCGTGAGGCGCGGGTGTACGTGGATGCGCTGGCTTACGACCCCGCCTATTACCGCGGCGTGGGGCGGGCCTTGAAAGCGCGACTGGACGCAGCGCAGGAAGGGGTCGTGCAAAGCGGTGGGGAACGGCTCGTCTTCCCGGCTGGGTTTGAGGACGCCAAGCTCAACGTGGGGGACTACACCGGGATGGCCAACGTGGGGGGGCAGTATCCGATCGGCGAGGTGTTCACCGAATCGCGTGCCTTGGAGGCCGTCCATGGGCGCGTTTGCATCGACCTGTTCGGAGACATGCAGTTCACCGTCCACCGACCCGAACGACCGATTACCCTGGTGGTGGAACAGGGGCGCGTGGTCCAGGCCCTCGATTCGACACCGATCTTTGATGAGGTGCTCACAAGCATCCGAGCCGACGAGGGCCAGGTTTGGCTACGCGAGTTGGGACTGGGCATGAACCGAGCCTTCAGCCCCGAGCGAACCGTGCGCGACGTGGGCTCGTTCGAGCGTATGTGTGGCGTGCACCTCTCGCTGGGCGGCAAGCACGTGGTCTACAGCAAACCCGAAATCCACAAGAAGCACGTGCGGCAACACGTCGACGTGTTCGTTGCGACCGAGGATGTGCTGATCGACGGGCAGTCGATCTTCCGGGCAGGGGCCTGGACGATTCCTCCGGTTGGATGGGCTTCGTCCTAGCTTGGGCCTGCCTTCAGGGTAGCAGCTCTACAAGTACAGCATCAGCGCCATGAGCGCGTGGAAGAACACCCAAACGATCGCCAAGAAGTGGTACCAGCGCAGCGTACCCGGGCGATTGCGCCGCTTGGCGAGCACCAAGAGCCATAGCGAGGTCCCCGCAAGCAGGGCGTTGGGCACACCGAGGAGGTAATCCTTGGGAGGATTCTTGCCGTTGTACTCGATCACCCGCGGCCAAACGAAGAGCGCGAAGTAGATCGCCCCCAACGTGGCGACCCCTGCTGCGCACCCCACCAGTCCCAATGGGCTGATATGGGTGTTGGCCATGCGGGTCGGTTCTTGGTGCTTCATCGATGGGTTGGCGAGGTCACCGCTGGGCGCGGCTGGGTGTTAGGATACTAGGCAGACCCCAGGTTTCTATGTTTCCTGCGTTGCAGAACCCCGCGTTGCAAGCCGATCTGATCGCCGCCGTGCATCTCTCGATCGTGGCGTTCATCCTTGTGGGCCAGTTGTTGGTCCTCGTGGGCTGGCCGCTCAAGTTGCGCTGGATCCGGAATCCGTGGTTCCGGTTCACCCATTTGGCGATCATGGTCTACATCGTGCAGAATGCCGTCCGCGGCAAGTTGTGCTTCCTCACCCTTTGGGAGTGGAACCTGCGCGAAACCGCGGGGCAAAGCGGTGTCGAGGGCAGCTTCATCGGCAAACTGCTTTCGGGCATTTTGTTTGTGGATGTGCCCCAGGCCACGCTCAACAAGGTCTATGTGGCCTTCTTCGGGCTTGTGTTGCTTGGCTTTTGGGTCGTCCCCCCGCGCCTGCGAGGGAATTCGCCCCATTAGCTAGGGCCCATGGGGTGTGTCGGGCAAACCCCGAACCTGGGCCCACAGGGGCCTCCTGCTGGCTCGAACCTGCCCGTCGAGCCGTTCCCACCGACTCTCCTTGTCACGTGAGGGTTGAGGGGGTAATTTGTCGGTCTAAAGGGAAACAACGCCCCTAGCAGGGGTTTCCCAATCGATCCCCACCCCGAATTTGTCATGACCCACACCCTTCCCGCCCTGCCTTACTCCACCGATGCCCTGGCACCGTGGATCTCGGCCGAAACGTTCAGCTACCACCACGGCAAGCACCACAATGCCTACGTGACCAACCTCAACAAGCTGATCGAAGGAACCGAGTTTGCCACCATGTCCCTGGAGGACATCATCCGTAAGTCAGACGGTGGGGTCTTCAACAACGCCGCCCAGCACTTCAACCACAGCTTCTATTGGAAGTGCTTGGCTCCCGCCGGAGCCGCCGGGCCGGGCGCCAAGGCGACGGCCGCGATCAACAAGGCCTTTGGTAGTTTCGACGCCTTCAAGACCGAGTTCTCGAATGCCGCCGCGACTCTGTTTGGCTCTGGCTGGGCCTTCCTGGTGCAAAAGAAAGACGGCAGCTTGGCGATCACCAAAGAGCCCAACGCCGGGTGCCCCATCAAGAGCGGGGACACCCCTTTGCTCACCTGCGACGTGTGGGAGCACGCGTACTACATCGACCACCGCAACGCGCGCCCCGGTTACATCGAAGGCTTCTGGAAGCACGTGAACTGGGCCTTTGTCGAAGCCAACATGAAGTAGGGCGCTTCCCTTTTCGCCACCCCGCGCACCCCCTGGCCGCCCTAGCGGTCAGGGGGTGCGGTCATTGTTCGGGGCCCAATCGGCGATTCCTGGGGACAGCGAAGGCCCTGCAGGGGCCACCTTTGCTTGGGTAGGGAGCAACCAGCCGCGAATTGGGGAACCGCGCGAACTTCTTCCGCCGTGCGATGGATGCTCCGGCTTGGATGGAAAGTCGTTGAAATGTCTCGTTGGAACGGCGTTGGCACAGGTTGGCCGTTCCAGGACCAAGTCTCTTGTTCGGGCGTGGGGAAGGCGCCAGGGCTTGGTAGGCTGGTTGTTCCCATGGCCCGCCCCTTGCCCCACGCCGACTCCCAGCGCATCCAGTGGCTGCGGTTTCCGCTGATGGTGGCGGTGGTGTGGATCCATATGGGCAACGACCGCATCGGGTTGCCCGATCCGGCAGGCGGACTCGCGCTTTGGGAGCATTGGCTGCGCAAGGCGGTTTCCGAGGGCCTGGCGGCCACCGCTGTGCCTCTGTTTTTCTTGGTCTCGGGCTACCTCTTCTTTTGGGGGGAGCCGCTCACCAGCGTCAGCTACGGAAGCAAGCTGCGGCGACGGATCCAAACCCTGCTGATTCCCTTCCTGATTTGGAATGGCGGCTTGGCCCTAGCGATTGCGCTGGCCGCGCAGATTCCAAGCCTGCACGGCTTGGTGGACAAGCCCGCATACGCCTTTGTGCATGGGGGAGCGCTGGATTGGGCCAAGGCGATCTTCGGATTTCCCCACGCACCGGTGGTCTATCCGTTTTGGTTCTTGCGCGATCTGATGCTCGTCGCGTTGCTGGCGCCGCTGTGGCAGGTGTTGGCGCGGCGCGCCGCCTGGTTGGGGTTGGGGATCTTGGGTGTGCCTTGGTTTTTGCATGCTTGGCCCTTGCCCATCCCCGGCGGGGTGGCTTGTTTGTTTTTCTTTGTGGGGGGGTGCGTGGCGCTGCGCGGAGGATCGTTGTTCGCCTGGGACCGTTGGACTCCGCTGCTGGGGACCGTGTACTTGGTTCTGCTGGTGCTTGAAACCACCGGGTTGACCGGCCGTGCCTATCCTTCTGTGCACCAGGTGGGCATCGGCCTCGGTGTGCTCACCGTCTTGGGAGTATCGCGCTGGCCCCAAGGACATGCGCGCGTCGCCGTACGCTTGGAACGCTGGGCGGGCTCGGCGTTCTTCCTGTTTGCCATCCATGAACCGCTCTTGTCGTTGCTGCGGCAAGCCGGGGACAAGGCTTGGGGCCCATTGGCTCCCTTGGCGGACTTCGCCTGGTTCCTCGTGCTCCCTACGGGGGTCGTGTGCTTCGCGTTGGGCTTGCACGGTTTGCTTGTGAGGGTTGCGCCGCGTGTGGCCCGCATCGTGACCGGCGATCGCTAGGCTAGCGGGCTCAGTCCGATTGCGGCTCGCGTCGAAGACCGCCGCGCGAGGATCCGCTCCGTCAGGAAGCATGGACGTCCCGATCCAAAACCCCATCGTGGCCATCTGTTCTCCTCGCTCCACTGCCCGTGCGATCCACGAGATTGCATCGAAAGCAGCCGGGAACCGGGTCGCTGGCGTGCAGGCCCCTCCAAAGGGCCTAGTCGATTCCGCTCAGAAGTCGAGGCTAGGGGGCGGGCACACGGTTTCAGCGCCCATGGCGCGCCTGAGCGCGGCGCTAGTAGTGCACCCGCTCCAAATGCAGCCCCGACGCGGGGGCGCTGCCGGGCGCTTTGGCTCGGTCGCGGGCGGCCAGGATGGCGGGGATTTGGTCGGCTTGCAGCCGGCCTTCGCCCACGCGCACGATCGTGCGCACGATGTTACGGACCATCTGGTACAAGAACGAATCGGCCCGGAGGGTGATCGTGATCTTGGGCCCATCGGTGGCGAGGTCGACTTGGTGCATGCGCCGCATCGTGCTGTGGCGTTGGAAGTTGGTCTTCTTGGCAAACGATGCGAAGTCGATCTGGCCCACAAAAAAACGGCAAGCCGGCCCCATGGCTTGGGTGTCCAACTTGCCGGGTATGTGCCAGACCTTGCCGACGAGTTCGGGGGGGCACTCGGGCGCATTCCAGATCACGTAGCGATAGGTCTTGCCCTTCGCTTCCATGCGCGCGTGGAAGCCCTCGTGGGTGGGTTCCACCTCGAGCACGCGGATCGATTCGGGTAGGGCCGTGTTGAGTTGGCTGAGGTCGGTGCCCTCGGGCACCGTGACGCTGGCGACTTGGGCGTCGGCGTGCGCGCCCCGGTCGGTGCGGCCCGAGCCTTCGATGGGGGCACGGACTCCGGTGGTTTGCAGCAGGGCATCCTCGAGCGTGCCTTGCACGGTGGGTTGGCCGGGATGGCGTTGCCAGCCAAAGAACGGGCTGCCGTCGTAAGCGACGGTGAGGCGATAGGTGGGCATGGTGTTTAGCGCAGGAAGAACCCGCTGACGCTGGCGCGGATGTTGTGTCCCGCGGCGGGGGAGACCGGTGCGACCGCGTGTGGGGCTCCCGCCAGGATCACCAGACGGTTGGGTTTGGGCATCACGAAGCGGCCCATTCCGCGCTCGAGCAAGGCTTCTGAGTAGGACCCCGTCTCGAAGCGGTGCGCCATGATGGGCAGGTCGTCGGCAACTTCTTCGGCCACCAACAACTCGCCGCCCCAATGGGCGTCCCAAACGGGGTGCGCGTAGTAGATGTAGGCCCCCGCATACAGTTCGCTGTCATCGCGGTGCCACGAGAGGCCGGTGCGGGCAGGGTACACGTAGGGGCGCGCGCTGACCTTGCGCCAATCGTCGCCGATGAGTTCGGCGTAGCTCGCAGATTCCGCAAGCAGCGCGCTGAGCACCAAGTCGAGCGCGGTCCCGCTCGGATAGCGCCAAGGGTTCTCGGGGTCGGGCACCAAGGGATCGTCGCGCATGGGCGTTACGATCTCCTGGCCACCCAGCGGCGTTCCGTCTTCCAGCTTCCATGCCCCGGCGGTGCGTGCCACCGGGTGCAATTCCATGTACTGGAACGCCGTCCAAAGCTCGGTCCACTCCTCCTCGTCCAAGAAGTCGTCCAGGACGACCAGCGCAGGTTTCGACATGGAGCTACGGTAGCAAGTCCCAGGTCGGCCTAGGCCTTCAAAGCCGCCACGGCATGGCCCAGGTCTTCGATGGCCTTGTCGATCGTCTGCTCTTCGCCCGGTTCGAGGTTGCCGAGGGTCTTCTCGCGCAGCATCTTGAGGTCGTCGAGGACCATCCGGGCGCCGGCCGGGTTCACGTCCTTGCGGCCGGTGATGGGGTTTTCGAGCAACCCGCAGGCGAGGAAACCTTGCAGCGAGAGGCGCGTCAGGAACAGGCGGAAATCGCCCCCGGGCAGGGGCATGTCGCTGGCGGTGCGTTGCGTCACGGGACTAACTCTGGGCTTGATGCGCTTTCGCTGCTGCGACGAAACCGCGGAAGATGGGGTGGGGGGCGAGCGGGCGGCTCTTGAATTCGGGGTGGTATTGAACCCCAACGAAGAAGGGGTGCTCGGGCAATTCGATGATCTCCACCAAGTTGCGGCCGGGGTGTCGACCGACCAGTTGCATGTCGGAAGCTTCGAACCGCTCGCGGTAGGCGTTGTTGAATTCGAAGCGGTGGCGATGCCGTTCGGAGATGGTGGTTTCGCCGTAGAGCTCCTGGACCCGGCTGCCTTCGACCAGTTCGCAATCGTAGGCGCCCAAGCGCATCGTGCCGCCTTTGGGCACTCCGGCTTGGTCGTCCATCAGGCTGATCACCGGGTGCGGGCTGTGGGGGCTGTGTTCGAGGGTGTGCGCCCCCTCCAGGTGCAACACATTGCGCGCGAACTCGATCACCGCGCATTGCATGCCGAGGCAGATACCAAAGAACGGCAAGCCGTGCTCGCGCGCGTATTGGATGGCGCGGATCTTGCCTTCCAGGCCGCGCTCGCCAAAGCCTCCGGGAACCAACAGGCCCGAGGCGCCTTTCAGCAGCACGTCACCCTTTTCGGCGTACTCTTCTGCGCTGATCTTGCGCAGCACCACCTGGACCCCGTTGGCGATGCCCGCATGGGACAGCGACTCGTAGATCGACTTGTAGGCGTCGTGGAGCTCGATGTACTTGCCTACGATCGCGATTTCGACTTCTTGGGTCGTGTTCTTGATGCGCTTGAGCATGTCGAGCCAGTCGACCAAATCGGTCACCGGTTCGCATTCCAAGCCCAACACGCCGACGATGATGCGGTCGAGGCTCGCATGCACCAGGTCGACGGGAACCTCGTAGATCGAAAAATCCACGTCGCGCTCTTCGATCACGCGTTCGGGTCGCACGTTGCAGAACAGGCTGATCTTCTGCGCCATTTCGGGCGACATCGGTTGCTCGGTGCGGCAGATCAAGATGTCGGGTTGGATCCCGATTTCGCGCAGCTTGCCCACGCTTTGCTGGGTGGGCTTGGTCTTGAGTTCGCCCGAAGCCCGCAGGTAGGGCAGCAGGGTCAAGTGCACGTAGATCACGTCGCCTTGCGGGCGCTCGAGCCCAAACTGGCGGATGGCTTCGAGGAAGGGCAGGCTTTCGATGTCACCCACCGTCCCGCCGATTTCGGTCAAGAGCACGTCCACATCGGGTTCGGAGACCCCGGCCAGGATGCCTTCTTTGATCGCATCGGTGATGTGCGGGATGACCTGGACCGTGCGGCCCAGGTAGTCGCCGCGCCGTTCCTTGGCGATCACCTCTTGGTAGATCTTGCCGGTGGTGTAGTTGCTCGAACGGGTCAGCTTGGTGTGCGTGAAACGCTCGTAGTGGCCCAGGTCCAGGTCGGTTTCGGCCCCGTCGTCGGTGACGTAGACCTCGCCGTGTTGGAATGGGCTCATGGTGCCGGGATCCACGTTGATGTAGGGATCCAGCTTTTGCATGGCTACCTTGAGGCCACGGCGCTCGAGGATCATGCCGATGGCCGCCGAGGTCAGGCCTTTGCCTAAGCTCGAAACCACGCCGCCCGTGATGAAAATGTGTTTGGTCATGTCGCGTTGCGGTCGTGGTGTTGAGAGCCGGTCCGATGGCGGGCCACGAAATCTGCGTAGTCTTCCGGTGTGTCGATCCCACGTGGGACCCAGGATGCGGGCAGCACACGCATGGCATGCCCATGCTCCAGCCAGCGCAGTTGTTCCAGATTCTCCATGGCCTCGAGCCGTCCTTGCGGCAGGTCGCAAAAACGCCGCAGGGCCTCGGGGCGGTAAGCATACACCCCGATGTGCCGCAGCCCGAACGGGCCTTGGGCAGGAATGCGTGCATGGACGCGGCTGGGGATCGGGGCGCGCGAGAAGTACAGCGCGCTGCCCGATTGGTCGAGCACGATCTTGACCACGCTGCTGCGCTGCCAGTCGGCTTCGTCCTCGATGGAGAGGCTGAGCGTCGCCGCCTCGCACAGCGGGTCCTCGAAGGCGCCGATCAGGGTGGCCAAGTCCTCGGGGCTCAGGTCGGGTTCGTCGGCTTGAACGTTGAGCACCACATCCCAGTCGCCTCCCAGGCTATCCAAGGCTTCGCGGACGCGGTCGGTTCCGCTTTGGTGGTCGGACCGGGTGAGGCAGGCTTCGACTCCGTGCTCGCGGGCGGCGACCAACACTTCTTCGGAGTCGGTGGCCACAACGACCCGTTGCAAGTCCTTACAGCGTGCGGCGTTGCGCGCCGTGTGGACGAACAGGGGTAGCCCGGTTTCCGCCAAGAGCACCTTGCGGGCGAGGCGCGTCGAGCCGAGGCGGGCCGGCAGGATGGCGATGCTGCGTGGGCCCATCGGTACCCCTAGCGGGGGTTCCCCGAAGTGGTGGACGACCGGAAGGCGGGCATGCGATCCACCGTTTGCAACTGCAGCAGGTTGTTGTAGACGTCCATGAAGCCAAACAGGCACGTTTTGAAGGCTTCGCCTTCGGCCTTGGGGGTCGCCTTAGAAATGCCCATATGGACATACTGACCCCCGCGCAGGACTTCGATCACTTGCACCATTTCGCCACCGGCGGCCGGAGCTGCGCCGGGCTTGCCGTAGCGGTCGAAACCCGATTGGCTCAAGAGCTGCCAGACACCTTGGGCGATGTCGTCGTTCATGATCTTGACCATCAAGTTGTCGCCGGAGAGCTTCTGCGAGTAGAACGCGGCACGACGGGCCACATAGTCCTCACCCGGCACACCATTCTCGCGCAACCAGGTATCGCTGATCAGCGTCATGCGCGTGTTGTTGCGATGGTCCACCAACACCACGGTCTCGGGAGCGGCTCCCTGAGTGGCTTTGTTCGAGGAGCCGGTGGAGGCGCAGCCCGCCAGCAGAACTGCCATCAGGGCTGCCACCAGGGCTGAAGAAACGGTGAGCGAGGCTAGGAAACGCAGCATGGTGGGGTAGGGGCTCGGGTGAGTCGGCGACTATCCTACCCGCGGGATCGGCGGGCATCACCTGGTTTTGGGAAGAGGGCTCCTAGGGCCACTTCATGGGGCACTTCACGGGCACTAGGGGCCTTGCCGGCCACGGGCGCCACAGCCCGCGCGCTTCCCGATTCTCGCACAGGTTCCCAGGGGTCCGACTCGGTTGCGATGGTTTCATGATTTCTTTTTGACTCACCCCGCACAGACCCGGATCTTGGGTTCGGGGGCAGGGTGGACCGTCGGCCACTCCCTGTTCTGACCGGTGGTCGTGGGGACCATCGACAGGCCGACAGGGTTTCGTCTACTGGGGTTGGGATGGGAAAAGTTGAGAAGGTCGTCGTTTTGAGCGTCCTCTTTTTGATGGTGGTGATCTTTGCGGTTTCGATCCCGGATGGATCGGGCAAGGACGTGAAGACCAACCGGGTCTATGCCGCCGAGGCCTCGGGTCCGCGCCTGCGCGGGGACGACCCCGGGACCTTAGGCCAGGCCCCCGCGAACCGCGCAGGCGAATTGGGGATCAAGGCACCGAAACAGGCGATCGAGCGCATCGTGCCCGATAAGCCCACTACCGAGGGGTTGCTGGTGGCGGACTTGAAGGTCCCTGGCCCCAGCCCCGAACCCAAAGTCGAACCCAAAGTCGAGCCCACGCCCCAGGCTCCCCCAATCAAGCCCCAGCGCAAGCTGGACCCGCGCTGGAGCCTCGTCACGCTGCAGGGCCTGCTGGATACGCGCCACCCGGACTACAAGGCCTACGACTGCCAGAACGGGGACACCTATGAAGCCCTGGCTCAGCGCTTCTTCGGCGACAAGGCCCACGCCGGGTTCCTGCAACGCAACAACGAAGGGGTCTTCGACCTGGGCCAGGGGGTCCAGCTCTTGATCCCCTGCATCGACGACACCCCCAAGGGGCAGACCTACCAGGTGGCCCAGGGCGACAGCCTGTGGACCATCGCCCGCAGCCAATATGGCGACGGCTCGCGCTGGAAGGAGATCTTCGAGGCCAACCACGCCACGCTGCGGTCCCCCGACGACCTGCGCTTGGGGCAAGTCCTGGTCATCCCCTGACCAACCTTCCAAAGCTCCCGTAGGCTCCTCAGCCCGCGCGCCATCATTCCGGCCAGGCCTTGCCTGGCCGGAAGCATGTCTACCCTGCGGATCGGCGACGGTCCGCAGGGCGTCCTCGCCATCAACGCAGCCCGTAGCGGTCGAGCTTCTTGTACAGGTGGCTGCGCTGCATGCCGAGTTCTTCGGCCGTGCGTTTGACGTTGCCTTCGTTGCGTTCCAGCCGGGCCTGGAAGAACAGGGCTTCGGAGCGGTTCTTGAAGTCTTCAAAGGTCGCGGCATCCAACAGGTCCGATCCCACCCCGGCCATGGGCGCACCCGCTTGGGCCAGCCCGGGTCCATCCTGCAGGACCCGCTCGAAATCGGCTTTGGTGAGGCGCTCGCCCTCGGCGAACACGGATGCGGCCTGCAGCACGTTGCGCAGCTGGCGCACGTTGCCCGGCCAGGGCTGGTGGGCGAGCAGTTCCAGGGCGTCCGCATCGACCTTGGGGGGCCGCCGTCCGGAGCGTTCGGCGGCGCGCTCGAGCAGGTGCTCGACCAGTTCGGGGATGTCGGCCAGGTGCTCGCGCAGGGCCGGAGCACGGAGCGGTACCACGTTGAGCCGGTAGAACAGATCCATGCGGAAGGACTTGTCCTCGACCGCCGCCTGCATGTCGGTGTTGGTGGCGGCCAGCACGCGGATGTCGACGGGGTGGCTTTGGTTGCCGCCCACGCGGGTGATCTCATGGCTCTCGAGCGCGCGCAGCACCTTGGCTTGGGCGGCCAAGGGCATGTCGCCGATTTCGTCGAGGAACAAGGTGCCCCCGTCGGCCGCTTCGAAATGTCCGATGCGCCGTTCGGTGGCTCCCGTGAAACTGCCGCGTTCGTGCCCAAACAGCTCGGATTCGATCAATTCGCTGGGAATCGCCGCGCAGTTGACCGTCACGAAGGGCCCGCTGGCGCGCGGGCTCAAGAGGTGGATCGAACGCGCGATCACTTCCTTGCCCGATCCATTTTCGCCGGTGATCAGGACCGAGGCCCCAGAGGCCGCGACGGGATCCAGCGATGCGCGCAAGGCCTGCAAGTTGGGGCTCGACCCCACCAAGCGATGCGACTCGCCGAGTCGCCGTTTGAGGTGTTGGTTCTCTTGCTCGAGCTTCTTCGTACGCAACACCGAGTGCAGCGTGACCCGCACGCGACTTTCATCGAGCGGCTTTTCGAGGAAGTTGGCCGCACCCTTTTGCATCGCTTCGACGGCGGTGGCCACGTCCCCGTGGCCGCTGATGAGCACCACCGGTGGTGGCTCGGGGAGGGTTTGGATGCGTTCGAGCAAACCCAGCCCGTCGAGTTTGGGCATCTTGAGGTCCGTTAGCACCACGCCGGGGGACCGACCTTCTTTGCGGGCGGCCTCGATGCGCGCCCAGGCCTCTTCGCCATCGCGGGCGGTCCAGACCACGTAGCCCTCGTAGTGCAGGAGCATCTCCAAGGTCTCGCGGATGGCGCCATCGTCGTCCACGACCAAAACGGGGGTGCGCTTGCTAGGATCGGTGCCACTCATGGGGTGTAGACTACCCCGAATCCCCGCATGTTGAACCGGAACCTGCTTGCCCAACTCGAAAGCTCGGCGGGCCTGTGGGTTGCGGGCGTGCTTTCGGGAACCTCGGCCGACGGCATCGACGTGGCCTTGGCGCGCTTTGCGGGTTCGGGCGGCCCCGAGTGCCACGCCTTTCGGACCGTGGAATTTCCAGCCGAGTGGGCGCAGCCGTTGCGGCGCGTGCTGCAGGGCGAAGCGATCGAGCTGGGCCCGCTGGTGCGCTTGCACCAGGGCTTGGGTCGGGCGTTTGGGGCGGCGGCCCGGGACCTGGCCCAAGCGGCCAACTTGCCCCTCGACTTGGTGGGGAGCCATGGCCAAACCGTGTGGCACTTCGATGGGGTGGGGCCGCCGGCTACGTTTCAGGTGGGGGAGGGCAACCAGGTGGCGGCCGAGGCCGGGGTTCCCTGCGTGCACGATTTTCGAACCGCTGACGTGGCGGCGGGGGGGCACGGCGCGCCCTTGGCCATCCACGCGGACCTGCGGCTGTTCGGGCACCTGGAGCGCCCCTTGGGCACTTTGAACCTGGGGGGGATGGGCAACCTCTCGATCCTGCCGGGAGCGGAGGCCGGAGCGCCCATGTCCTTCGATACCGGTCCGGCGGGGGCCCTTTTGGATGGGCTCGCCCGGGCCTTGTGGCAAGCGCCCATGGACCGCGATGGCCGCTGGGCCCTGGCGGGGACCGTGAACGAGGCCTGGGTGCGGGGTCTTTTGGACCATCCCTTCTTTGCCGAGCCCCCGCCGCGCAGCACCGGCCGGGACACCTTTGGGGCGGCTTTTGTGGATCGGTTCCTGGCGCAGGTGGGCCCCTCGGCCCGCCCCGAGGACCTCATGGCCAGCGCGGTAGAGGCGGTGGCCCGGTCGGTCGCACAAGCGCTCGAAGCCTTCGTCCAGCCCCGTCCAAAGCGCCTTTTGGTGGCAGGAGGCGGCGTGCACAACCCGGCTTTGATGGCCCGTCTGGCCCGCACCACCGGCCTAGAAGTGGTTTCTAGCGCCGCTTTTGGGGTCGATCCCGATGCCCGCGAAGCCCTTTTGTTTGCGTGCCTAGCGGTGGACTTTGTTCGCGGCCGTACCGCTCGCTGGCCCGAAGTGACCGGCGCCGCGAGTTTCCCCATCTTCGGCAAGGCCTGTTTTCCTCCCGCCGCCAGCGCCCAGGGCTGAGGCCGGCGGCGAGCTTTTTGCCATTGGGTCGGTTGCTGGGGCAGATGGCCGCGCTAGTTCTCCCCATCGAGGCTAGGCCCCCCATGGGCATGGTCCGGTGCTCCATGCCCGAAGGCTCTTCGGGGCCGAACCATCCGTAAGGTCCAGCGTGACCGGACAATTGGCGAGGGAATGGGGCCCCGCGCCTTACTCTAGCTTGACCCGGCCCCCCGCCTCGGTATCATTCCCGGACGCTTCGACCCCCCAAACCATCGCGCAGCGCTGGTGGGACCCATTCCTTGCCGGTCCAGGGCCCCGAAGCACCCCCCCCAACCTCCCCCCAGGCGAAGGACCTCGAACATGATCATTCCGCGCCGGAAGCTCGGCCTCCTGTTGGCCCTGTCCGCATTTCTTGCCCCGATTTCCTCGGCCATGCCCTTGGCTCCCCAAGAGCTGACCAGCGATTTCAACGAAGGCATTCAGCTGCTGAACCAAGGCCGCAAAGCAGAGGCCTTGGTCGTGTTCCAGCGCATCCTGGCCACCGACCCCACCAACGAGGCGGCTTATGCCCTTTGGTCGGACACCGACGATCAAGTTTGGCTTGATCTTTTGGTCCAAGGGGGCGAGTTCGAACTCGTCGCCAACCGGATCATGGATCGTGCGCGCCTCCAGCGTGCCGAGCAGCGCAACGACGCGGATGCGATCCGTCAGTTGGTCGAGGACCTCAAGAGTGCCGACAACTCGCTCGATCGTCGCCGCATCATCGATGCGATGTCGGCCAACCACGGCGAGTTCGTGGTTCCCTACCTGCTGCCCGCCCTGGGCGACGACCAAAACGACGATTGGCGCGTGCTGGCCATGTTGACCCTGTCCAAAATGGGGCCGGACGTGGTGCTGCCGTTGCTGGAGGCCTTGAACTCGGAAAATGCCTTCCTGCGTCGCAACGTGGCGTTCACGCTGGGCAACATCGGCGACCCCCGTGCGGCCGGCCCCTTGGCCGCCGTCGCGGCATTGGATGCCGATGAAACCGTGGCCTCTGCCGCGCGTAGCTCGGCCGCCAAGTGCGGTTTGAAAGGCACCGATGGCTTGGGCGCGCTGCTGCGCGATGGGGACGACTACCACTACCGCCGTGGATCCGTGCTCGCTCCCTACATGTACAGCACGGTGATCTGGAACTACGAAGACGGCGAGCTGGTGGCCCACCCGACGCCCTCGTCGATTTACCCGAACGAACTTTCGAAGAAGGCCTACTACCGCGCCCTCTCGATCGCTCCCGATTCGCTCGAAGCCCAGGCCGGCGTGGCCCGGGCCTGCCTCGACATCCAAGCGCGCGTTGCGGCCATGGCCGAAGCGGGTGAAGACGTCAGCAGCCTCGAAGAGAAGAGTGCGGAAGGTTCGCTGGCCGTGGCCGTTGCCGGCCCCGATGCCCTTGACTTGGCCCTGCAGTGGGCGGTGCTCAACGACGACGCCACCACCGGAACCCTGTTGTGCGACTCGCTGGCCACCACCGCCAAAGGCCCCACCGCCGGATTGATGTCGGCCCTGGACGCCAGCGACGGCGGAGTGCGTGGGGAAGCCGCCGTGGCTTTGGGTCGCATCGCGATCCAAACCAAGCAACCTGCCGACGCCCGCGTGATCGACGCTTTGGGTCAGAACACCGGCCGTGAGGTCGTGCGCGTGGCCGCCATCATCGACAGCGACGCCGCACGCGCCGCCAAGATCACCGCAGCGCTCGCCAGCCGGGGCGTGATGGTCAACCATCGCGGTAGTGGAGCCAAGGGCTTGGCCATGCTGCACCGCATCCCGAACGTGGACGTGATCATCGTTGGAGACACCATCGGTGGTATGACCGCCGACGCCGTGCTCACCAACATCGCCGACAAGGCCACTCTGGCCGGCAAGCCGGTCTTCTTTGTGAGCCAAAACGAAGAAGTGGGCTCGGCCTACTCCGACCGCGTGACGGGTGTGCTTTCCGACCTGGACGACATGAGCGCCCTCGACTCGGTGTTCGAAGAGCGTTTGACCGGGGACCGTGCCCAAGCCGACCGCTTGGCCGCCCACTCGGCTCAGGCCCTGGCCGAACTCGCTGCGGCGGGTCACAACATCCAAGGCACCCTGGGTGCCCTGGCGAGCACCCTGGCCCATCGCCCCGACGCCGTTTGCGTCCCGGCCATGCACGCCTTGGCTTTGGCCGGTACCTCGGCCGAGGTATCGGGTCTGCTGGCCGTGTTGGTCGATGGAGCTCGCAGCGATGACGCCCGCATGGCCGCTGGCGATGCGATCGCCGGCGTCCTCGGTCGCCACAACGTCGATGGCGATGCCATCGACGGACTGCGCAGCGTCTTCGCTTCGGATGCCGCCCTCGGTGTGCGTCAGGCAGCGGGCCGTGCCCTGGGCCGCTTCCCGCTGACCAGCCAAGAGCGCGCCGAGTTGATGCGCCGCGTGCGCAACACCGTTTCGGGTTCCTGATCACGCGGGGACGGTCCTTGGGACCGTCCCCAGTGCATCCCGATCCCTCGAGGAACAGCGCCAGAGTAGCTCAGTGGTAGAGCATCGCTTTCGTAAAGCGAGGGTCGTCGGTTCGAACCCGATCTCTGGCTCCAATTTGTAGAACGGGCGCCTCCCATGGGGCGCCCGTTCTTGTACAAACGGCGGGCGGTTGCCGCGCTGTACGCTCTGCACCAAGTTACCATTCGGTGGGTTCCCATTCGGTGGGTTCCCTTTCCGTGGGCTCCCATTCGGTGGGTCCCCTTGCCGTCGGTCCCCTTTCCGTCGCACCCTTGTTTGCCCCCAAAGTCTTTCCTTCGCTGGCCCGGCACCGCGTGCTGCTCGGGGTCGTCCACCTGCAAGCCTTGCCCGGGGCACCGGCGTACGCCGGGTCGATGGAGCGGGTGTTGGACGCGGCACTGGAGGATGCCCACGCGCTCTTGGAAGGGGGCGCGGATGGCCTGATCGTCGAGAACTTTGGTGACCAGCCCTTCTTCGGCGAGCAAGTCCCGGCCGAGACGATTGCTGCCATGGCGCGTTGCTTGCAAGCTGTGTGTGCGATCGACCCGGATCGCCCGGTGGGAGCCAACGTGCTGCGCAACGACGCGCGCGCGGCCTTGGGCTTGGTAGCGGCCACCGACGCGCGTTTTGTGCGCGTCAATGTCCACACGGGCGCTGCGGTGACCGACCAGGGCGTGCTGGAAGGCCGGGCAGCCCAAACCCTGCGCGAGCGCGCACGGTTGTGCCCTGGGGCGGGGATCCTGGCCGACGTGCACGTGAAACACGCCAGTCCAATGGGCAGCGAGTCGCTCGAGCAAGCCGCACAGGACACCTGGTCGCGCGGGATGGCCGACGGCTTGGTGGTGTCGGGCGCCGGGACCGGCCAAGCACCGGAAGCCGAACGCGTGGCACGCATTCGCCGTGTGTTGCCCAAAGCGATCGTGTTCTTGGGGTCGGGGGTCGATGAGACCAACGTCGAATCGCTCTGCGCCCAAGCCGATGGCGCGATCGTGGCGTCCTCGCTCAAGCGCGACGGAGTGCTGGAAGCGCCGGTCGATGCGGATCGGGTCCGGCGGCTGGTCCAGCGTCTGCGCGCCATGGGGCCCGCCCCGGCCGGGGAGGCGAAGTATGGGGCTTGAGGAACACCGCGAGCCCAAGCAAGCGGGCATCGGGGTCGCCATCATCACCGTCAGCGACACGCGTCGCGGGCGCGAGGACAGTGGTGGGGGCTACCTGGTCGAAGCGCTCGAGGAAGCCCAGCACGAGGTCCATTGGCGGACCTGGGTTCCCGACGAGCGATTGAGCATCAAGGAAGCCCTGGCCAAGGCCCTCTCGATGCCCGAAGTCGAAGTGGTGCTGTTCACCGGCGGTACCGGTTTGGCCCCCCGCGACGTGACCAGCCAAGTGCTGCAAGACGCCTTTGAGCTCGCGATCCCTGGATTTGGCGAGCTCTTCCGCATGCTCTCGTACGAAGAGATTGGGCCGGCCACCATCCTCAGTCGCGCCTCGGCAGGGGTCATCCTGGGGCGCTTGATCTGCAGCCTACCGGGCTCCCCCAAGGCCTTGCGCTTGGCCATGGAGCGCATCTTGCTGCCCGAGTTGCACCATTTGGTGAACCAAATCCAGGGCCGCTGACCGTAGCGGAGTGACCCCGCCGGGGTTTCGTGGAGACGTTGGGAGGGCCTTGGTAGACTTCGCTATCCCCCTGCTTCCCATGCGACCCCAATCCGATTCCCAGAAAGCGAGCGTAGCGCAAGCCGACGGCCAACCCGTGTTGTTGCGTGGCGCCTCCGTAGCCCCCGGCATGGCCTTTGGCCCGGCCGTTTTCCGCCACCGCGACCTCTCGACGATTCCCGTTCGACGGGTCCCCCAGGATGGGGTCGAGAACGAACTCAACCGCTTGCGCAAGGGACTTCAGGTTTCTGCGGCGCAGTTGGAATCGCTGCGCGATCGCGTGGCCCAATCCGATTCGCGCGATCCGTTGCCGTTGATCGACGCGCAACTCAGCCGTTTGAAGGATTCGGTGTTCCTGGCCGATGTCGAGAACCTGATTCTGGCCGAGCAAATGGGGCTCGAAGGTGCGATCGCCAAGGTCATCCTCGACTTCGATCGCATTTCGCGCCTGGTGGAGAACCAAGTCCTGCGCGAGCGGGCTAGCGAGTTGCGCGATGTGGGGGTGCGCGTGTTGCGCAACCTAGAAACCCTGCCCGAAGCCGGCCAGGCCGGGGCTGCACAGGTGGACGATCGCGACCAAGTGGGCATCTTGGTGCTCAAAGAACTCAACGTGTCCGAGGTCTTGGGCATGGTGGGCGGTCACGTGCGCGGCGTGGTGACGGCAGCCGGTAGCCTCACCGGTCAGGCTGCGATCTTCTTGCGTAGCTTGCGGATCCCCGCGCTGACGGGCGTGACCGATTTGTTCGACCAAGTCCGGCCGGGCGACGAATTGTTGCTCGACGCTTCGGAAGGTTGCGTCCACGTGCGCCCCGACCGGCGCTTGCTCGACCAATTCCAAATCCAAGAGAACGCTGCCTCGAAAGCCAGCAAGCGTGCGCTCCCGAAGGATGCTCCCAAAGTGGGGGACGAAACCGTGGTGTTGAGCGCCACTTGTGGCAACCTGCCTGAAGTGGACGGGTCCCGCGAACTCGGAATGCCGGGTGTGGGCATGTACCGGACCGAGTTGCTGTTCCTGCTCGAGCGCAATCCGCCGGGCGTGCACACCTTGGCAGCCCACTACGCCAGCGTGCTGCAATCCGCCGGTGGCAAGGGGGTGGTGTTCCGGCTCGCGGACTTGGATTCGAGCATGGAGTTGCCCTACTTGCACCGCACCCGCGAGAACAATCCTGCGCTGGGATCGGCGGGCATCCGGGCCCTGCTCGAAACCCCCATGGTGCTGCGCCGTCAGCTGGAGGGCATCCTGCGGGCCGCCCACGGGTACGAAGGCGAGGTGGGCATTGCCCTGCCGCGCGTGGTGGACGTGGCCGATTTGCGAGCGGTGCGCGAGATCCTGTTCGAAGAGCGCTACTCGCTCAAGCGCGAAAAACAGCCCTATTGCGAAGATCTCAAAGTCGGCGTGGTCATCGAAACCCCTGCCTCGGTGCTGGGCGCTGCGGATCTTGCTGGCGAAGCGGATTTTCTGGCGGTGGGGTTGGACAGCCTACAGCAGTACCTGTTGGTGGCCGATCGCGATGACCCGCGCATGAGCGGCCACTTCGAGGTCATGCATCCGTTTGTGCTGCGCGCGCTCGAGCAAGTGGTCCAAGCCGCGCGCTCGCACTCGACGCCCTTGCGCGTGTTTGGTGTGACCGTGGCGCGGCCTGACAACATCCCTCTGCTGCTGTCGGTCGGGGTACGGCACCTTTGCGTGGCACCCACCGCAGCCCTCGCAGCGGACCAAGCCATCCGTCAGTGCCAGTGGAAACCCACCCGCGAAGCGGGGCAGCGTTGGTTGCGTTTGTCCTCGGCGGACACGTGGGATCCACGCTAACCCTGGGATCCGTGGGGTGTGGGTGGCAGCACCGGATGCGCCGCGCGCCAATGGGCCGGGCCATCGTGGCGTTGGAGGACTTGGCCCATGGCCTCTGCCATGTCGCCATCCAAGTGCTTGGGTCCGATGGCAATCAAGCTCGATCCGCTACCACTGATGGTGGCGAGGTAGGCGCCCGCGTCACGGGCTGCCTCCAAGGCTTGCCGTCCCCCGGGCAGGTGCGGCAAACGAGCGGCCACATGCAAGTAGTCTTGCTCGCCGTAGCGCAAGAGATCGGGATCACCCAGCCGTAGACCTTCGAGCAAACCCAAGCTGCGCCGGGGTTGGTCGAGCGCTTGATCGAACGCAATCGAAGCGGGCAGTAGCCTGCGGGCCAAACGGGTGGGCATCGGTGTTTGGCCCCAGGCGACGGCGTAGCCCAAACTTGGGTGCAACACCGGCTGCAACACGTGCACGCGCTCGGGTAGCAGCAGCGCGCAAGTACAGCCAAGCAAGAGCGATGCCACCACGTTGTCGGGGTGTCCTTCCAGCTGTATGCCCAAGCGCAGCAATCGATCGCGTTCGGCGTGGGGATCGCGACCCGCTACGGCGCAGGCCAACCGCAGGCCGGCGGCAAGGGCCGCTCCGCTCGACCCCAAACCCCGCGCCACGGGGATTTCGCTCTGCATCGACCAAGTGATGCCGTGCTGGCTTGGGACCCCAAAGGCTTCGAGCGCCGCGCGGAAGGCGCGCACAACCAGGTTCTCTTGGTTCTTGGGCAGGGCACGGGCTTCCCCCAACATGGCGTCGAAGCGGTGCTCCAACGGCCCTTCGGAAAGGACCAGGTCGACCTGCAAGAACAAGTCCAAGCACAAACCCAGCATGTCGAAACCCGGTCCGAGGTTGGAAGTGGATCCGGGGATGCGTACCGAATGGCGTTGCGGCATGGCGGAAGGGGTACCTAGGGGCTGCACGGGAGGCCAGGGTACGTGGAACCCAATCCCATGGCTAGTTTGGCCACCTACGCGGCCAAGCAAGCGCGATGGGTAGCACAATAGATAGCACAGTAGGTAGCACAGTGGGGAGTCCGGTGGCTGGCCAGGATGCAAGCGCAGGGGCCAAAAAGAATTTTCCGTCACCTGCCAGAAGGGTGCTTGTGGGAATTGGCTTTTGCCGATACCGTGAAGCCATAACGGGAGGGGATCTCCATGAAGGACCTGGGAGGGTCGTTCGGATTCCCTGGGCTGAATCTCGGGGAGGGTTCCAGGGAGGAGGTCACGGACGACGGGGGTTGTCCGGCCCAACCGCAATTTCTTGGTCTAGGAGGAGACCAAATGCAAAACGATTTTGAAGACGGGGAAAAGTACCGCTTCTCTGCGAGGCTGGCTTCGATCCCTGGTATCCACCCCATGCCTTCGGTGGGCGACTGGATCCTGCTTCAGGTGGAAGAGCCCGCTGAGTTGGCCCGCAAGGTCAACCGTCGCTTGGCTCCCGGCATGCTGAGCATTCCGCGCGGCATGGATGGCGCGGTTCGCGTCCAAGTGGGGGATCCCCGCGACAACGAATTGGTGATCCGCACCATCCGCGAAGTGGTGGCCTAATCCCATCCATCGCTGGCGTGGGCTTCCCCCGGGAAGTGTCAAACCGTCTTGAGCCCATCCGTCTTGAGCCCAACTTGGATGGGCTCGGACCACGACCCTACGGGCCCGACTGGGCCTGTGGGGTCTTTCCTTGCTGCGCCCTGCGCGCGCTCGAATCGGCTGTTAGGATACGCCCATGATCGTCTTGCTTTGCGCCTGGCTGCTCCAAGGGGCCGCCACCTTGACCCCCGCGCAGGTCATGCTTCCCGCTCCCAACCCGGCCATCGAACAGTCGGCGTTGCGCCAGCACCTAATGTACCTGGCCAGCGACGAGCGCTTGGGCCGCGAAGCCTTCACGCCCCAGTCGAAAGAGGTGGCGGAGTATCTGGTGGCTGCCCTCAAGCAAGCCAAAGTCCCCGGCGCGATGCCCGATGGCGGCTACTTGCAGGCGGCACCCTTCGTGCGCCGCGAACAAACCGGACCGATCGAACTGGTGCTGGTCGATGCGCAAGGCAAGCGCCATGGGTTGACCTATGGCAGCCAGTTTCGCCTGGGCCGGGAACGTCAGTTGGACAAGCCGATGAAGTTCGCGGTGCAGGTCCTTTCGGCCGATCCTGCCAGCGTAGGCAAGCCGGCTGCCGACCAAGCCGCGCTCTTCCGCGGAACGCCCAAAGAGTGGCGTACTTGGCGTGACGACCACGTCGACGAGACCTGGGGTTTGATCCTGTTCTACGAGATCGATTCGAAGGAACGCGGACCCCTCGGTACCCCGCGCGAAACGGTGGTTCCGGGTTGGACTTCGGAAGAGGAAAGCGGCGAAGCCGCGACCCCCGTGATCCGCGTGTATGGGGACCTTGGGGATTGGGGCGCGTCGGTGGAGGCGTTGGAGTTCGAGCCCCATCGACGGCTGGTGCCCATCGATGAGTACAACGTGGTGGGCATGATCCCGGGAGTCGGGACCCCTGCCGAGCCCGACCTGGCCCAAGAGGTGATCGTGCTGTCGGCCCACTACGACCACATTGGCGTGCTCGAAGAGGCCGCCGAGGGCGCAGACCGCATCCGCAACGGGGCCGACGACGATGCCAGCGGCGTGGCGGTGCTCTTGGAATTGGCGGAGGCCTATGCGGCCGGACCGCCACCGGCCCGCACGGTTTTGTTCCTTTTTGCCTGTGCTGAAGAGCAGGGCATCCTGGGGACCCAGTACTTCGTCCACAGCCCGCCGGTTGCCTTCGAGCGCATCGTCTGCAACCTGAACCTAGAGATGTTGGGGCGCCCCGATGAACTGGTCGGTGGGGCCGGCAAGCTCTGGCTCACGGGCTTCGAGCGCAGCTCGCTGGGGCCCGCATTCCAAGCCGCTGGTATCGATGTGGTGGCCGACCCGCGGCTCGAGCAGAACTTCTTCCGGCGCTCGGACAACATCGTGTTTGTCCAAGAGGGGGTGGTCGCTCAGACGCTTTCTTCGTACAACTTGCACCGGGACTACCATCAGGTCAGCGATGAGATCCAGTTCATCGATTTCGACCATTTGACGGCCTGCGCTACGGCTGCCCTGGAGGCCGCCCGACAGCTCAGCGACGGCAAGGTTCGTCCTACTTGGAATGAGGGGGAGCCCAAGGGCTTCCAAAAACGATAGGCACTCGAAACAGCGGAAGCACTATGGCTAGCAGCACGCGCAACAAGAAGAACAAAGACAAGACCAAGAAGGCCCAGAAGAGCGGTGGCAAGGGCGCGCTTAAGAAGAAAGACCGTCGGCTGAATCGCAAGAACGCGGATCGGTTGGACCTTTACCAACGGTCGGTCAATTCACCCGACAACGACGTGGACTTCTTGACCGAGCAGTTTGAAATCCTGCGCGGTCGGCCGCTTCGCCACCTGCGCGAAGACTTCTGCGGCACCGCCGCATTGGCCGCGGAGTTTCTGAAGCGCCACCCTGAAAACACCGCCGAGGGTTTCGACCTGGATCCCGAGCCGATCGAATGGGGCAAGCAGCGCAACTTCTCCAAACTGGAAGGCTGGCCCGAGCGCATGACCTTCCACCTGGCGGACGTACGCAACCCGGCCGACAAGCGGCCCGACTTGACCTGCGCGCAGAACTTCTCGTATTGGTGCTTCAAGACCCGCGCCGAGCTTTTGGCGTACTTCCAGTCGGTGTACGCCGACCTCGCCCCCGATGGCGCCTTTGTGGTGGACCTCTACGGTGGCCCCGAAGCCCTGCACGAGTTGGAAGAAGAGCGTGACATCGACGACGGCGCCTTCACCTACGTCTGGGACCAACAGGAGTACCAGCCGGGAACGGGCAACTACAAGACCGCCATCCACTTCCGCTTCCGCGATGGATCCGAGTGGGAGAACGCCTTCGAGTACGATTGGCGCTTCTGGAACCTGTGCGAACTGCGCGACCTTTTGTTCGAGGCTGGCTTTGGCGAGGTCCGCCCCTACTTCGAGGGCACCGACGAAGACGACGACGAGGATGGCAATGGCGTCTTCGAGTACGACGAAGTGGGCGAGAACTGCGAGGCTTGGCTTGGGTACCTGATCAGCCTCAAGGGCCCCCGTTCCAACGAGATTGGCAAGCGCTGATGCGCAGGGTTCCCTAGGGAACATTCGAAAATGCAAGGGCCGCTGGCACCCCTACGGGTTCCAGCGGCCCTTGTGCTTGCGCCCGCTCGGGGAGCGGGCGATTCGGCGGGGTTATTCGACAGGGTTATTCGACTTGGATTTCCGTGACCGAGTTCACCAGGAACGCCTCGTCCACATCGAAGCTCAAGGGAGTGGTGATGCCGTAGCCCCGGGGCAAGGGCACCAATTCGATCTCCAGCGCCCCCTCCGGCTTGAGCTCGATGATGTTCTCTACATTCGCATCGTCCAACTCCGGGATGCGCACGAGGACCATCGATTGATCGGCCGGGGGATTGAGGGCGAGCTCCTCCAAGTGGGCCTTGCAGTGGTCGCAGCTCTTGCGGTACAGCACGACGTGCGCCGGGGGAGTGATGGTTTCGATGGCCCCGGCGGGATCCGTGAAGCGAGCCAAGTCCAAGTCGAAGACCATCTGGCCTTCCCAGGTCTTCGGAGAGAAGAGGTAGAAGTCCCCTTGGATCTGGGGCGCGGTGGCGCCTTCTTGGACGGTCTCCCCTTCGGCAGGCTTGGGCGGAAGCTTGACCTCGATGAACATCAGCCTGGGAACGAAGTAGGCGGCGGCGAACATCGGTACCAGCACCCCAGCCCGCAGGGCGAGCTTGCGGGTCGGGGCGATGCGCTTCCAGGGGCGGCTCCAAAGCAGCAACGCCAACAGCGCGCCGTCGATGGTCATCATCTGCCAGGGAGCGAGCTTGACCGACGACCCAAGGCAGCCACAGCTCTCGGCTCCTGCCGCGATCAGCTTGCCCAAGACCGCCAGGAACACGCCGAACAGGGCTGCCAAAGGAAACCAACCGAACCGGGGCCACACCAGCGCCAAGGCGGCTACACACAGTTCTACGGTGATCGCCCAGTGGAAGGTCTTGTAGGCGTCGAACGGGGACAACTCGAGCACGGCCGGGGGCAGGTCGACGGGATTGCCGTAGAACAGCTTGAAGAGCGCGCCGGTCAAGAGCCAGGCAACGCACAGGAAGATCGCGAGTTTGGCGGGAGACGAACTCTTCCCGTAGACACCAGCATATTCGGGGTTGGACATGATGAAGCTACGGTAGCGGCTCCGCGTTGTTGGGTCCAATGGCTGCTAAGGTGCCAGTAGGGGCCAGAGTAGGTCATCCTGGCCCCATTCGGGATCGATCACGCAGACGTAGCGGCTGGCCTCCAACGAGCGGAGGGCGGGACCCGCCAAGTACTCCTCGAAGATCTCCAACTCCGCAGGACCCTGGGCGGCCCCGACCCACAGGTATTGGCGGCTGCCCTGTTCGGCCACCAGTTGCGATTCTCCACCCCCCTCGACCGCCGGATAGTCCAGCACCACCAGCCGCGTCCCTGCGCAGCGCTGCGTCAGGCCTTCGATGTATTCGGGATGGGCGAATCCGACCACAAAGGCCTTTTGGCGCCAGGGGAGCCCGTCGTGGCTGTGGCTTGGGCAGCCCCCGGGTTGGGAAGCGGTGGTGAGGAATCCGGCGCGGCAAGCCGCCGCCAGTTCCGGCACCAAGGGGTCGGTCTCCTCGTCGATTTCGCGGGCCATCCAGCCCGGAAACACCTCGAGCTCGCCCTCCAGGAATTGGATGGTGAGCTCGCAAAGTTGGGTCCAGTCCTGGGCGAGCCGCCAAGGCTGCCAGATGCGATCGTTGGGCTGCATGGACCCATAGTACGCCAGGATCAAGGGCGGGGTCACACCCGACGCCGCAATGGGTTCGGTTCCAGGGCGTCCCCCAAGTTTGGGTCCCCTGGTGGGCTGCAAGGGCTGTCCGCCGGGCCATTTGACGACCCCGGCTGCAAGCTCCCCGATTCCGGCGCGCTAAGATCGCCCCATGGCGTTTCCTCTGCATACGGCCTTCTGCTTGGTGTACCTCCTGGCTTTGGTGGCCCTCGGTGCGCGCAAGGCCCGCTCGGTCCATACCCAGGAGGACTTCAGCCTCGCAGGCCGTGGGCTTTCGGTCGGGGTCTTGGTCGGCACCTTGGTGGCGACTTGGATCGGAACGGGCAGCCTGTTTGGCAACGCGGAGAAAACCTACGAGATCGGGCTTCCGGCGCTTTGGATCCCCTTGGCCGGTGGGCTGGGGATCCTGGCTTTGGCGGGTTTGGCGGCGCGCATCCGGCGGCTGGAGATGGTCACCATCCAAGACATCCTCGAAGCGCGCTTCGGTCCTGCGCTGCGGGTTTTGGCCACTCTGGCCCTGGTTTCCGCTTATGTGATCATCGTTTCATACCAGTACCGCGCTGGGTCCAGCATCCTGCAGTACTTGGTGCCGAGCCTGGGGTCCTTCGAAGCCACGTTGGCGGTGGCTGTGTTCGTGATCCTGTACACGGCTTTGGCGGGCATGCTTTCGGTGGCGTACACCGACGTGGCCAACGGCGTTTTGATGTTGGTCGGAGTCGGCATCGCGCTGCCGATCCTGTGGCACCAGGTCGGGGGCTGGGAAGGTTGGCAAGCGCAGCTCACGCCGGTCCAACAAAGTCCGCTGGGCTATTGGACGCCGCTCAAATTTTTGGGAGCCCTCTTGCCCCCGTTCCTCTTGATCCTGGGCGACGCCAACATGTACCAGCGCTTCTTTTCGGCACGAACCGCCGGCGGAGCGCGCAAGGCCGCCATCGGCATGTTCCTTGGGGTGTTGCTGATGGAGCTCATGATCATCGTGTTGGCAGGGCTGGGTGCTGCGCTGGTTCGCTCGGGCGCCATCGAAGCCCCGGCCCATGCGGGGCACATCATCATCCACACGGCGTTCCATGCCTTGCCGCCGGCATTGGGCGCGCTGTTGGTCGCCACGGCGGTGGCCATCGTGGTTTCCACGGCCGACAGCTACTTGTTGGCCCCGGCCACCTCGCTGGTGCGCGATGTGGTGCAGCGCTTCGTGCAGCCCGACGCGAGCGAGGCGCGCTTGGTGGGACTTTCGCGGGTGTGCGTGGTGGGGCTGGGCATGCTGGCTTTGGGGTTGGCGTTTGCCTCCGACCGATTCTTTGACGTGGCGCTGTTTGCGTACACGATCTATGGCTGCGCGATCACGCCGGTGCTGCTCGCGGCGTTCTTCCTGCCCCGGGCCACCACCCAGGGGGCTGTGACGGCCATGGTCCTGGGAGCCGGGGTCGCGATCCTGTGGGAGTCGGTGGGCTACTTCCGGGGCCAGGCGGCCTGGGCGACCCAGCTCTCGGATTGGCTGCAGGTAGGGGGGGTCGACCTGGTGGGGGAAGTGGCGGCGGTGCTGGTGGCCTTTCCCTTGAGCGCCGGGGCGTTGCTCCTGCTGCGCGGTCCGGCTAGGGAGTCGCATTCTGGACAGGCCAGCGGCTGATCGGGTGCAGTCCTGATACGGGGTGGCACGTCATGCAAAACGCTTGGCGAGCAGGGCTTCAGCTTTGGGGATTCCCTGCCGAAGAGACAGCGTACGCAACGCCCTACCAATAGGACTCCTGTTTCCATGGCCTGGATCGATTCTCTCTTTAAGCGCATGGTCGAAGTCGGTGCTTCCGACTTGCACATGACCTCCACCCTGCAGCCCATGTTCCGTTTGCACGGGGACATGGTGCCCGTGGATGGCTGCCCGGTCATTTCCCCGACCCAGATGAAGCAGATCTTGATGGAGATCTGCCCCGCCGAGAACAAGCGTCAGTACGACACCGACCACGACACCGACTTCGCCTACGAAATCCCGGGCTTGGCCCGTTTCCGGGTGAACTTCTTCCGCGACCTGCGGGGTGCGGGGGCGGTGTTCCGGGTGATTCCCGAGGAAATCCTGACCCTCGAGCAGCTCGAACTGCCCCAGTCGGTCAAGGACCTTTGCTACCTATCGAAGGGCCTCGTGCTGGTGACCGGACCCACGGGTAGCGGTAAGTCGACCACCCTGGCCGCCATGGTGGATCACATCAACAAGAACCGCGCCGATCACATCATCACGATCGAGGACCCGGTCGAATTCGTCCACAAGGACCACAAGTGCCTGATCAACCAGCGCGAGGTGGGCAACCACACGAACAGCTTCAAGCGCGCCCTGCGCGCCGCCCTGCGCGAGGACCCGGACATCGTGCTGGTCGGTGAGATGCGCGACCTGGAAACGATCGAGATCGCCATCGAAACCGCCGAGACCGGTCACTTGGTGTTCGGTACGTTGCACACCACGACCGCGCCTTCGACCGTGGACCGCATCATCGATCAGTTCCCCAGCGATCGTCAGGAACAGATCCGCACCATGCTGGCCTCTTCGCTCAAGGGCGTCGTGGCACAGACCCTGTGCAAGAAGAAGCCCAAAGGTCGCGTGGCAGCGCTCGAAATCATGATCGTGAACAGCGCGATCTCGAGCCAGATCCGCGAGGGCAAGACCCACCAAATCGCCTCTACCATGCAAATGGGGGTCAAACTGGGCATGTGCACGCTCAACGACAGCCTCGAGCGTTTGGTCAAGAACGGCCTTGTGGAACCCGACGAGGCCTACATCAAGGCGGTCGACAAAGAGGGCTTCTCGTCCAAGATGGCCGGCCTAGGCATCCAAGTGAAACTCGGGCAGGACCCTGGCGGACCGCCGCGGCCGCAAGCCGCGCCGATGCCTCACCAGGAGCTCAACCTCGCGCACCAAATGGATGCCGAGCCCCAAGCACCGCTCCCCAGCGAACCGGCCGCCAACCAAGAACCCATGGCCGCGCCCGGCATGGGGGACCCCTTCGAGCGCTTCAAGAATCGTCGCAAGATCTAGGCGTTGGCGCAGGAGCTTGCGCTCGTACCAGCGCATCGGGGAGGGCCGCCGTGGGGCGGCCTTTCCGCGTTTTGTGGGCAGTCGGTTGCGGACGCCGGAGCGATCTCGCGGGCGGTGTTTCAGCCCACCATGGCTTCGGGATACTCGCCCCAGGCCTGGGCGCGATCCGCGAAACACTTGAGCGCGCGGCCCAACAGGAACCGCAGCTCGTCCTCGGTGATGGGCTTCTTGGCCGCGTACTCGACGCCCCGGGCGATCAAGCGCAGCATGCGGGTGCTTTCGACCACCCCGGAAAGGACCAAGAAGGGAACCTGTGCGTAGTGCTCGCTCGTTCGAACCGCTTGGAACAGTTGTTCGAACGACCCATCCGGCAGATCGAGCTCGGAGACGATCAGCGATACCCCAGGATTGCGCGAGAGCTCTTCGATACCACGCATGCCGGCGGTGGCACCGATGGGCACATGGCCAAGCGCTTTGGCCTGCCGCAGGTGGCCGTGCAGCGCGGTCAGGTCGGGGTCGATGAAGAGGATTTGGGCCATGGGGCTGGCTTCCCGTTGGGGGTCCTGGTCCTTTCGGGTGGGATGGCCTGAAATCCGAAACGGCACTACTCCAAACTGCTCGAGGTACCCCGATTCGGGACGGGACACCGCTCTGGGCGGGGATGGATCCCATTTCGATGCCCCGCTCCGGTCCTGGCGGCGGGGAGAATGCCCTTGTCCCTAGGCCCCCCCGCGGCTCCAATGCCTGGGTGCAGCCACGACTCCTATCCAACCTCCTCGCCCAAGCGGAGGGCGCGCCCGAAGCACGCGGATTTCTGGGCCGGACTTGGCGGCTCCTAGGCGACCGCCTGGAATCCTCGCCTGGGCTGGTGGCCATGCTCGGATTGGCCTTTGGCCTGTGGGCGCTGGCCATGGTGCTCATGGCCCGGGGCAAGCAGCGTGAGGAGACGTCGCGCCTCAACCACCAATGGACCTTTGTCCTCGGTGTGGTCGTGGTCCTGCTCTTTCTGTTGCTCCTGCTGCCCATCCACGAGGACACCAAGAGCGAAATCGTCAAGGTCTTGGGGGTGGTCTTGCCCGCGGCGGTGGCTCTCTCCGCAACCGCCTTCCTAGGGAACCTATTGGGTGGCTTGGTGTTGCAGCGCACCGCCCCGTTCAAGCTTGGGGACTTCATCCAGGTTGGGGAACACTTTGGTCGGGTCAGCGAGCGGACCCTGATGAACACCCAAATCCAGAACGAAGATCGAGACTTGACGACCCTGCCCAACCTGATGTTGGTGACGCAGCCGGTCAAAGTCGTGCGACGCAGCGGGACCATTGCCTCCGCCACGGTCTCGCTGGGCTACGACATACCCTGGCCCAAGATCGAAGCCGCGCTGCTCGAAGCGGCCAAGCGGGCGGATCTGGAGGAGCCCTTTGTGCAGGTCATGGATTTGGGGAACTTCTCCGTGGTCTACCGGGCGGCAGGGCTTTGCTCGGACGTGCGCTCGTTGCTGGCCGTGCGCGCCAACCTGCGGGTTCAGATGCTCGATTGCCTGCACGGGGCCGGGATTGAAATCCTGTCCCCTGAGTACACCACTGCACGCATCTTGGCCAAAGATGCCCCCAGTGTCGTGCCGGAACCCAAGTCCGATGATGGGCAGGCCATGGTGGCGCCTCCCACCGAACTGATCTTCGACAAGGCGGACACGGCGCAGACGATGGAGCAGATGGTGGATGCCTTGAATCACTTGGAGAACCTCGTGAAGGACGCCAAAGGGGAGGAGCGCAAATCGCTGGAAGAGCGGCGCGATGCCCTCAAAGCGCAGATTGCCGCCCTGGAGGAGGAGCTGGACGAGGAGGCGGAGTGAGTTTGTTCGTGGGGGGAGGCCAGGGCGAAGTCCTGCTCGACCAGGCTGGCTGCAAGGTGTGGTGGCAACCGAGTTGGCTCACGGGGCCGGAAGCCCATCAGGTTTGGGATCGCCTGCGGGCCGAGGTGGTTTGCGAGCCAGGAACGATTCGGCTGTTCGGACGCGAAGTGCCGATTCCGCGGCTCCAGGCTTGGCACGGGGATCCCGAAGCGGCCTATCGCTACTCGGGCATCGACTTGGTGCCCAAACCCTGGACGCCCACCTTGCGGGCGTTGGTGGAGCGCTTGGTCGCCCAGCGACCCGGCTTAGCGTTCAACTCGGTGCTGGTGAACCTATACCGCGACGGGCACGACAGCGTGGGTTGGCACGCCGATGACGAACCCGAACTGGGCGCCGAGCCGATCATCGCCTCGCTTTCACTGGGTGCCACACGCCGCTTTCGGTGGAAGTCCAAGGAGCCGGCTCCGGCCGGTGCCCAAAGCTCGGGAGTGGATCTGGCCCACGGAGACCTGTTGTGGATGGAGGGAGCGACGCAAAGTCGCTTCCTGCACTGTGCGCCACGCTCAGCGCGCGCTGTGGGGCCTCGTTGGAACTTGACGTTTCGCCGGGTCGTCGGCTGAAGGGGCCGTCCAGCCCTCGGCACCTAGCCGGTCAAACCCGGATTTGGCGGAACTCCAAGAGCTCGGTGCCGCGTAGGAACGCCACACCGGTCATGCCGCTGGGGTAGGGGTCTTCGCTTGCGCCACGGCCTTCGAAGCGATACTCGCCCACGCCGCCGCCTTCGAATTCGATCGTGAAGAAGTACACCGTCTCGCCATTCCAGCTGCGGATCGCCGTCTCGCTGCGCCGGTCCACGATCATGCCGGGTCGCTTGGAGATCGGTTCGGCGATGGCTTGGGCGCAACGTGTGCGGCCCTTGCTCCAGAGCACGAGACCCAACAGCAACGCGGCGGCACCCAGCCAGAACCAAGTCGAAACCCAACCCGCTTGCCATGCGCCCCAGCCGGCCATCAGGGCACCTAGGATGGCGAGGTTGCGTCCGTGCCAGCGCAAGCGCATGCCCACCAAGTAGCTGGGCGATTCGGGCGGTACGTAGGCCAACACGTCGGCGTAAGTCTTGTGCGCAGCGATCTTGCCGATGCGCCCCTGGTTGGGGCTGTCGGGGCCCCCATGGACCTTGCCCGGCATGCTGACCGGGGAGGCGCAATAGGCGCACAACGACACCGGAATGTCGGGCAGTTTGACCCCACAGGTGGGGCAATGGGTCGGTCGATCGAGCAATGCGGCGTCAGTCACGGCGGAATCATACCAGGGTCGAGGCCCGAGTTCGGCCCCCTAGGCACCATTTGGCAGGGGTTGCCCAAGTCGGGCCATGCTTTGGAACACTCGTCCCGCCAGGCTCCCGGATTGGGGCGGGTCGTAGGTTCCACTTGCACCCGATGGTTGGGCCAGGATTGGGACGAGGGACTCGCCTCGGCGATGGTGTTGTGCCTACTGCGGCGTAGCGTCCTGCGCGCTCACAACGGCGGGAGGCAAGGGGTGTTTCAGGTACGCCCCAGGGCGCACCGCCGCGACGGGCAAGGCGGCGTATTGCAGCAGCAAGATGGGGAGGTGCACTTGGCGCACCGCACGCCCATCGATGGCGCTGGCTTGTTGTAGCGGAGCCTTGATGCACAACGGGAGCGTGCCATCGGCAGACGCGGTGCGGGGCCCCAGCGCTGTCAGCGCGATGCAGGCTTGGTCGAGCAACCCAAGGCTACCCATGCTGCGCAGCAGAATTCCCAGCGCCGCATCCGCCCCATCCAGATCCAGCGGTGCATCGGTCTCGGAAAGGGGCAGTTCGACGAAGTAGAAAAACGGTTGCTTGTAGTGGTGCTCGATCCAATCGACCCCCAAAGCGGCCAGCTCGGAGGCGTCGCCTGGAATCCACTCGTACTCGCGGAAGCCTTGATTCAAACCATACTGTGGGTCGAGAAACGGAGCCCCCGCCATCACCGCACCGGGGTTGTAGGTGTGCTCGATCAAGTACTTGGGCAGCGAGGTGTGTGCCGGTGCGAGCGCTGTCCAGCCCGTGCCCTGGGCACCCGCACCATGTTCCTCCGGATCAAGCCCTGTGAGCATCGAGGCCAAGTTGGCCATGTCGTCGCGGCCCTCGGCTCGGTAGTCGGTGAAGCGCGTGCTGGTCGCCAGGAATTGGGTGAGGTTGGGATAGCGCGCGGGATCCAAGCCTTCCAAGTCCCGGGCGTCGACGTGGCCGAGTGAAACGACCAGCAGGTGGAACGCCTTGTCCGAACGAGCGGAGCCACACGCGGGCAGCCACCAAGCCAAGCTGCCAAGCACCACGAGGCCCAGCCAGGCCGACGAAATCGTTCGTTGCATCCGAGCAGTGTAGCGCTGTGACCGGGTCGCCGCGGAGCGGGGGAACGGCAATTTCCAGCGGTCTGGCGGGTAACCGGTCTTCCCCGGTGGCCTATGATTCGCTGCATGACGGTGCAGGCAATCCAGGGCTCGGGCAGGGCGACACGCGGGCTTGTGGGCATTTGGCTCGGGCTGGTGGGGTGCCTGCTGTTGGGCCTTCCAGGCGGTCTGCTCATGGGCACGGCTTGGGCCCAAGAAGGAAGCCTCCACGGCAGCCTCGCGCACGGATCGAACCCACGCGGAACGCCTCCCGTCCGGTCGAGCCTGAGCCGCAAGTGGCAGGTACGCGTGGGGCGTATGGAGGAAGACTTGGTCGAACCCGCGGGTCGGGACAAGGCCCTGGGCCGCATGCTGCAAACCCTGGTCGATCAGGAGGCCAAGTGCGCGGGCCTGGCTGGAGCCAAAGGGCGCAAACTAGAAGAGCGCGAAGAGCTGCAGCAGGTCGTCCGCTACCTCGAAGGAGTCTGGCGTGGCTTGATCACGAGTTCCAAGTCTCCGTGGGCAGGTTCGTGGTTGGTCCAGCAGGCGTTGGGCGCCACCAAGGATCGGCAGGAGCAGGAGCGAGCGCTGGACCTGTTGGTGGACGCTCGCCAGCCCGACGCCAAGACGCTGGTGCTCTTGATCGCGAACCAAAGCGATCATCCGTTGCGGCTCGCAGCGCTGCGCGCCATGTGCCATTGGCCGGCGCCCGAATTCGACCGTTTCCTAGTGCACGGCTATTGCCAGCACACGGAGGCCTTGGGCTGGACCCAGCTCCTGCTGCACCGTGTTCAAGCCCACGGCGTCCTCGACCCGAGTGTCGCCGATGAGTGGGTTCCAGCCCTTGGGGCGGCTATCGCTAGCTTGGATTGGCAAGCCTCCGGCAGTGCCATCTTGTTGACCCGGGGCTTGGAGCCCGAAAAGGCTGTCGTCGCCCTGGTGCGAGCCATGCCGGCCGTGGCCCAGGGAGTCGAAGAGGGCAAAGTGCGCTGGCGCATCCTGTCGAACCTCGGCGCCGAGTTGCGTCGCCTGACGGGGCGGGCGATGGGGCCCGATCCGCGTCAATGGCAGACCTTCCTCGATCGTTTCCTGGCGGGCCAGCTACCGCTCCGAGCCGAGGTGAGTGGGGATGGGGACGTATCGCAAGTCGAGTTCTTTGGGGTCGGCAAAGTCAGCGACCACGTCACCTTTGTGCTCGATACCTCGGGTTCGATGCAGGCTCCTTTCGGCACCACCGGGCACAGCGCCTACGAGGAAGCGGTGGACCAATTGATCCAATACCTCGAGCGCATGGGCCCCAACACTTGGTTTGAGGTGGTGGCTTTCAGCTCGGATGCCGACGCGGTGTTTCCACTGGCCCAGGCCGATGAGCGCACCCTCAAAGTCCTGCGCGATTTGATGGACCGCCGGAATCCCGATGGGGGCACTGAGTTGGGCAAGGGCGTGGACCTGGCGTTGGAGCGCATCGCCAAGGAGAGCTCCAAGGACCGCAACCGTGCATCGGACACCATCGTCGTCTTGTGCGATGGTGCGACGCAGGAGGGCCGGGCTTGGGTCGAGCAGCGACTTTCCGAGCCCGACTTCCCGATGGGCTTGCGGTTCTATTGTGTGCAAATCGGTGCGGCACCCTCCGACGCCATGCGGGCGCTGGCGGAGCTCACCGGTGGACGCTTTGTTCGCATCTGACGCCGGACAGTGCGTCGGATCGTTGGGCAGATCGTGGGGGCAGATTGGGGGAGTAGATCGGGGGAGTAGATCGGGGGAGTAGGTCGGGGGTGCAACCTCCAAGCTTCCGGATCGTTGGCCATCCAAGCCGCTCTCAGCCTTGGAATGCGAGGGCGCAGGTCCACGCGATGCCCACCAGGGCCACACCCGCGAGTCCGGCCCACATTTGGCCGCGCGCGGACAATCGCGCGGGAACTTGGCCCAGGGCCAAGACCGTGCCGATCGCTGCACCTGCGGCGAAGCCCGTCACGTGCGAAAGCACATCCACTCGCGCAACCCCATCCGACCCCCCGGTCCCCAGGAATCCAAACAACACCGCCCCCGCCATCAACGGCGCGATGATGCGCATGCGGTGCAGGGGGCCCAAAATCGCCCGATCGCGCCGTCGGCGAACCCACTCGTAAAAGGCAAACAATCCGAGCGTGCCAAAGACCGCGGTCGAAGCGCCGATCGCCAAATGGCCGGGGCCATGGATCAGGGTGGTCATGGCGTTGCCAAGCGATCCGGCTAGGACCGTGGCCAACCAAGTCAGGCCACTGCCCAAGAGCTGGCTGGTGAGTCCCGCAAACAGGGCTCCGAACACCACGTTGCCCGCCAGGTGCGCGAGATCCGCGTGCAAGCAGAGCGAAGTGATCGTACGCCACCATTCCCCTTGGGCCACCTGGGTCGAATCCATGCGGCCGAGCATCCAAAAATTTTCGCCGAAAAGCCCATACAACCCAACCGGAAAGAACGCGCCGAGCAAGACCCCGTACAACACCAAGTTGCGCAACCCGTAATCGAGCACGGGCGGGTCCGAAGGACGGTTGCCTTCGCTGCGTCGTTCGGCTTCGTAGCTGCGTAGCTCCACGAGCACCCGCTCCACATCCTGGGGGTAGACCCACAGGACCCAGGTGGATCCATCGGTGCGCGTCCCATGCTCGATGTTCAAAGCGCGCAAGACCAACGCCCGTTCGGCGCAATCCCGGCGTCGCACCGATTGGAAGACGATGGTGGGGGAGGTTTCCATAGCAACGGGCACGATGCTCAGGCGGATGCCCGGCGGCGGCCTTCTGGCCGGATCAGCCGATGCGCAAGCCGCATCCGGGGCAGCGGGCGGCTCCCCCGGGGATCGTCTCCAGGCACGCCGGGCACGAGTTTTGTTCGGCATCCAAATCGATCACCGATTGGGCCGCAGCTTGTTCCTCGGGCGACATGGAGGCGAGCTCGCGTTCGTGCAGCATGCGCGCCGCTTCGGGAGCATCTTCGCTTGTGACCACAAGCCATAGCGCCACGCCTCACCCGTTGGGGTCCTTTCCCGGCGGGCAAACGATCTCGCTCCGAATGCCTTCGCGGGCCAGGAAGGTGCGTTGGGGGTTGAGGTTCCCGAAGGATCCTTGGGCCAATACGGTGTCGGCGGGTTTCATGGGGGAGCGTGGGGTCAGGCCCCGGTGGCAGGGGGCTCGGCGTCGTCCGGGCCCTTCTTTGGGGCATGGGCTTCGATCAGGGAACCCTGGAAGATTAGGAAAACCATCGTGGCCGATGCGTAACCAAAGGTCTTTACGGTGGTCCATGTATCGGTATCGAGCACTCGGCGAAACACCTCGTTGCTCGCAGCCAGGGCGGCGCAAAACAAACCCAAGCGGACGCTCAAGAGGCGCCAGCCGATTTCCCCCATGACCAGCGCCTCGCCCAGCACGCTGCGCAAGAACAGCTGGTGGAACGCGAGCCCGCCTAGCAATACGGCTGCGAACGTTCCGTAGACCAGCGTGGGTTTGATTTTGATGAACAGTTCGCTTTCGAGGTAAATCGTCAATCCACCCAAAATGCCCACGAACACGCCGGTGATCAGCGGGACAGGGGGCACGCGCCGCTCCAAGAACCATGAGCACAAAACCGCCAACGAAGTGGTGACCATGAGAGCCACCGTGGCCCAATACAGCCCGCCCAATCGTTCCGTGCTGCGCTGCACCACGAAGAACGTCAACAGCGGACCGAATTCGATGGCGGGCCGGACCCACTTGGGAAGCACGCGCTGGGGATCAGCCACGTAGGTGTTCCAGGATGGTCTGTTGGGCGGTCGTCATGGCGGGGGCGTCGCTGGCTGCAAGGCGTTCGAGGAGTTGTCGGAGTTCGCGCCGCTGCTGGGGATCGATCAGGTGCAGCAGGCTGTCGAGTTGAATCGGTTGCAAACCTTCCCCGAGGCAGGTTTGCAGGTATTCCGCGCACTCTTCGGCGGAGAAGGGGTGGTAGTGGTGGATGCCGAGTAGGCGCCCATCCCGTGCTTGCCACTCGGGCAGGAATTCTGCTTGGCCTTCGAGGCTGTCCATAGGCCGGATGTCCAGCCGGCGCGGACCTAGGGCCAGCGTGGCGCTTCCAGAACCGCTGCGCATCAGGCTCCAACCTTCGGTTTGGAGTTGGGCCACCAGTTGGTCGCCGATGCGTTGGGTTTCCCCGTGGGGGTCGAGGCTCCAGGCCGAATCATCGTGGACCATCCAGGCCGTTCCCGTGTTCATCGATTGCAGGTCGAAGGGATAGCGTTGGAGGGCCAGGATCGGCGCGCATTGGATGGGTCCATGCAGCCAGTGCAACTCAAGGCTGGGCAAAGGGGGCGTGTCGCTTCCCTGGAGTTCGTCGAGGTAGGCTTCCAAGTCGATCCGATCGGCCAAGGCGTCGGCGATGGGGGCCCAGCGTTGCGCAGCGCTGATCGCGCCGAAGCGACGGGCCTCGTAGCTGGCCTGCACCACGCAGTTCGGCTCATCGGGACCTTCTACCGGGCGCGGCAACAACGAGGGTTGCACGCGCAACTCGATGCGGCCGTGCGCTGAGAGATAGCCAGGCAACGTCTGTGAGTCCTCCTCGAGCGCGTCGAGCGTCACGTACAAGTCGGGCGAGCGGTACTCGGAGAAGGGTAGTTGACGGTGGGTGAAGAGCGCCACCTCGACCATCCCTGGGCGGGCGAGCAACCTTTGGACCAGCGCAGCACCCAATTCGTGGGTGACTTGGCCTGGCGTGCGGCAAACGATCCAAATGCGTTGGCACGGATAGGGAGCCGTCTCGGTGTGGATACCCACGTAGCTGGTGACCTCGGGCTGACCCGAGGCCCATTCCCAGCGCAATCCTCTCCAGCCCCGCAAGTCCAGGTTGCGTACGCTCCAATCGCCGCTGGCCATGCGCGAGTACATCGGCCCCTGGTTGAAGGCGCGCGTCAATGGCACGTAGGTGAACAACATCCAGAGACCCAACAGGGTGATCCCGATGCGGGGTCGCCACGACCGGGGAACGTTCGCCGTGGGCTTCGAAGGCGAGGCTTTCACCCACCGATGGTAGCGATCCGGGGGGTAGGGGGTCCACCCACCCGGTCGCTTCGTGAATCCCAGCACCAGGAACTAGGACCCGGCCGGGCGCACGGACGGCTTGCTCTGCGCGGGGTCTAGGCCTTGCGGCGTTCCAGCGCTTCCCGCAATTGCTGGGCCATCGATCCCAGGCCGGTGGCGGCTGGCGAGCCCATACTGGTGGGGCGGTCCCCGGCGGAACGCCAGTGTTCGAGGGCTTCGACTTCGTCCATCCGCAGGGCACGGCCGCCGCTGTCGAGCATCGAAAGCACCGGATCTTGGTCGTCTTCGAAGACCTCGATCACCCGCAATGGCAGGGTCTGTCCGGTGCGCACGAAGACCCCGAGGCGGCGTTCGCCAAAGGGGGTTTCGGTGCGCGGTATCCAGCCGCCAATGCCCGGTTCCAACTCGACCCTCAGACCCGCGTCCTCGAGGCTGTAGACCGTCCCGACCACCAAGGATCCAACCGGGTGCAGCCGAGCGAAACTGCGCCAGGGATTTCCCAAGAGCTGTTTGAGCCCCAAGGCAATGCGCTTGCCGCCGTGGCTCAAGCGTAGGACTTTGACCTCCAGCGTTTCGCCCAGCTGCAACCGCTCGCTGGGGTGGTCGAGCCGTTGATGGGCGATGTCTGAAATGTGCAGGAGCCCTTCGCGGCCCCCGGGGAGACGCAGGAAGGCGCCGTAGGATTCGATGCGCGTCACCCGCCCCTGGGTCAGGTCCCCGGGCAGGAGTTGCAGTTTGCGGGCACGGTCTTCTTTTTGCCGCTGCAGGACGCGCTTGCGCGAAAGCACCACGCGCTGGCGCTCGGTGTCGACCTCCAGCACTTCGCACACCAGGTTCTTCCCAACCAGCCCCTTGAGGCTCTGGCCGGGGGATTTGCCGGTGTGGGTGTGGGGCATGACCGCGTGCAGGCCATCGACCTTGAGTTGCAGGTGCCCTTGGTGCTCGCGCACCACCCGGGCAGACACCCATTGGCCCTCCTGCATGCCCAGCCAGGACTCTGAACTGCGTTCACCAACCAGCGAGAGGACCCATAGACTCTCCTCGCGGCCGCGCATGGTGAAGCGATGCACGTCGCCCAGGCGCGGCGGGTCGTCGAAGGCGCGGGCGGATACCACCCCCTGCAGTCGGGGCCCAAGGTCCACAAACACATCGTCGCCGTGGACGCCAACAATGGTTCCTTCGTGAACCCGAAGGGTGTGGTTGCCACGGGCGGGTTCGCTGGGTTCCGGCACGGGCCGGGGAGTGGGGTCCCCGGGGCGCTCGGAGGAGTAAAAGGACATGGGGGCACCTCCTGTCCCCATTCCTAGCACCTGGGGCCCAGAGATTGTAGAAAAGCCTGGGCGCGGTCTCGAAGGGAGCTTGCCGTGTCCCGACCCTGGCCCCCCCGACCCTGGCCTTCCCGACCC
>JACKHT010000014.1 GCA_020638855.1 Planctomycetota bacterium | reverse complement strand
TCCAAAGCCGCAACGTCCAAAGGGGGAGGGATTGCATGGGCCCAAGATAGCAACCCAGGTCCCGTTGAAGCGAGCCGCTCCCCTGCTTGGAACGTAGGCTACTTCCCCTTCACCCTTGCTTGACCCGTGCACGGACCCAGGGAAATCGCGAAGTTGCCGACGGAGTCAGACCTCGGGCCAGCACCCGGCGTCCTACACCCCAAACTGGCGCAGGTGGTGGTCCAGGTGCTTCCACATCAGCCGATCCCAGTCGTTGGCGGTCAGCGCTCCGAAAAAAGGGTGCGGACGCTTGGTGGACGCACCGCTGGTTTGGAAGCGGTGTAGCAGGTCGATCACGGCCTGGCGTTGCTCTTCGAACCCGTTCGCGTTGCGGTCGAGGAAGTTGGGATCGGTGGGGGAGTTCTTGCCGAAGGGCGCATCGCTGTCGATGAACTTCCGCTTGGCGAAACGCCCCAACAGGATTCCGATCAGCGCGCGCTTCGAAACCATCTCGCCGAAGGCCGTCTTGAACGGATATTGGCAGTGCGCGAGCATTTGGCAGACGTTCATCTTGCCCCACTGGGGCTTCGAATCGGGCTGCAGCGAGTGGAGGCGCTGGACCATGTTCGCGCAGGCATCGGCGTCGCGCAGGCTCGGGATCGACATGTCTCGAGGGTACGCCATCGGGGTCCGGCGAGGCTAGGACCGGGCACGATCCTGGGCGGGCCTCCCAAGGAAGTCGGTCCCAGCCCGCCCTTGGGTTCGTTCGGCTAGGACCTTGGTTTTGGAAGGAGTCCGGGCTCCAGCTTCCGTCGTGACCTGCCGAGAAAGGACCGGAAGGCCTCCCATGTTCCCCCTGATCGTTCCCTACCTGGTCCAAACGCTGCTCGCGGTGGCCGCGATTCCGTGCCCCTCGGCTCCTACGGTTCCGACCGTGGAATTGTCTGCGATGCACTACCGCCCGGCGGCCCACCTGGGAGAGAGGGTTCGGTTCTACGTGCAGCTCGACCAGGAAGTCGCCGCCTGGAACCCGTTTTCCACGCGCTTTGGCCCCGAGAGCTACCGCTGCTTCCGGGTATGGGGGGACGACCAACGGCTGTGGGACGAGGACGCCTACTTCCACCCGGCGGGCCGCTTGTTCGTGCCTGACCTGGGCCGTTATGGCGAGGTGATGGGGCGCGCGGAGCGTTTCCAGCGCTTCTTGGTGATCGGGCACGTGCGCCAGATCCTGTTGGGTGAGCCCTGGATCGAAGTCGAACGGATCGTGAAGACGCGCTTCACGGTGCCCGAGGGGACGCTTTTGCACGCCACCCGTGGCATCGAGCTCTTGGACCGGGGCGCCTTGCGCATGGCCCACGACGAACTCACCCGGGCCTGGGTCGACACCCTGCCCAAGGCGGTGCGCGAGGACCTGCAAGCCTTGATCAAGAGCTGCGAGCCCGGCGCCGGCCTGGCCGTGGCCAGCTCCCGTTGACCCCTGACCGGCCGGTCGGCGCTCCCTAGCCACGAATTCGCTCGGGATTCCGTGCAACCCCTTGCGGGCGGGCCGGTCTAGGGTGGATATAGCGGCATGCTGGTCGAACTGCACATCGAGGATCTGGCCCTGATCGAACGGGCGCGCCTCAGCTTTGAGTCGGGGTTTGGGGTCATCACGGGCGAAACCGGCGCGGGCAAGAGCCTTTTGATCGACGCCTTGGAGCTTTTGCTGGGCGAGCGGGCGCGCGCGGGGCTGGTGCGCAAGGGGGCCCGGCGTACGCTGGTGGAGGGGCGCTTCCTCGTGGACCTGGGCGGCTACGGGACGCAGGTCGTCGGGTGGCTGCGCGATAACCTGCCGACGGCGCTCGAAGACTGGGAAGAGGAGGGCGGCGAGGGGCCGCTCGAGTTGATCCTGGCGCGCACCTTGATGGTGGAGAAACGTAGCCAAGCCCACGTGAATCATCGACCGGTGACGCAGAAGATGCTGCGCGAGCTGGCCGGGCTGCTGGTCGAGATCCACGGCCAAAACGACCAACAGCGCTTGTTCGATCCGGCCGAGCAATTGCGACTGCTCGATACCTTTGGCGGGCTGGAGGACACCCTGGCGGGCTACCTCGAGCGGCGCGAGCGCTGGTTGCACTTGGCCGAGCGGCTCGAACGTTTCGCCACGGGCGAGGCGGAGCGGTTGCAGCGCATGGACTTGGTGCGCTTCCAGTTGGCTGAGCTAGGCGATGCCGCGGAAGTGGCGGGCGACAAAGAAGCTTTGCTTGGCGAGCGCGGAAGGCTGCGCCATGCGGGCGAGCTAGGAACCGAGCTGGGACGGTTGGTCGACGGGTTGTTCGAGGCCGATGGCTGCGCCTTGGAAGTCGTGCAGCGTAGCGTCAAGGTCTTGGAACATTGGGTTGATCGCGTGCGCGATGTGCAGGCGCCTTTGGAAGCCTTGGCGAGCGCAGCGGCGCACCTGGAAGACGCCGCGAGCCAGCTGGCTTCGATGGTGGGGGACGTCGAGCACGACCCCGCGCGGCTCGACCAGCTCGAAGACCTGTTGGCGGGGCTCGAGCGCTTGGAGCGCAAGTACGGTACCGATGCTGCGGGCTTGCTTTCGCGGCGCGAAGAACTGGAGAACGAACTGCAGTCGCTCGAGGGCGAAGAAGCGGGGGAAGAAGCCTTGGCGGGCGAAGTCCGCCTAGCGTTCGAGGCCATGCAGCAGTCGGCTCAGCGGCTCGCGACGGCGCGCAAGGACTTGGTCAAGCGCTTGCAGCGCGAAGTCCAAGCCTCGCTCAAACAACTGGGGCTGGCCGGAGCCACTTTCGATGTGCAGTGGATTCGCCCGCGCGGCGGCGCGTCCGATTCCTTGGCCGACCTGCGGCGTCAATACGGGCCGCGCGGTTCGGAGACGATTGAGTTCCTGCTTTCCGCAAACCCCGGCGAGCCCGAAGCGCCGCTGCGCGCGGTGGCCTCGGGGGGCGAGATGGCCCGCGTCATGCTGGCCTTGCGCGGTGCCCTGGCGGTGCAGCTTTCGACCCCGACCCTGATCTTCGACGAAGTCGATACCGGTGTCGGCGGCCGGCTGGGCCCCGAAGTCGGAGCCCACCTAGCCCGCCTCGCAGGGCACCACCAAGTCCTGTGCGTGACCCACTTGCCGGCCATCGCAGCCCGCGCCGCAGTGCACCTCAAAGTCGAAAAGGAAACCAAAGACGGCCGCACGATCACGGCGGTCCGCCATCTGGTCGGCAAGGAACGCGAAAAGGAAATCGCCGACATGATCGCCGGCGGCGCCGACCAAGGCACCGCGCTCGCGGAGGCCCGCCGATTGCTCAAGCAGCGCTGAAACAAGGCTAAGCGGGAAAACCCGGGAAGCCATCGCCCAGGCCTGCAGCCGCATCGAGATGGGACGGACGTGCCGGACTCACTCCTAGCCCGAGTTGGGTGCTGCCCTACACCGGGATCCGGGCGCGGCCCGGTGGCTGGTGTCTCGGATCGGGCGGTGTTGAAGGGGGCGTTCGGGGTTTCGCGGGCCCCGTCGCGCGGAACCATAGGTCGTGCTACATTTTCTTAGGTCATGCAAGACTTCTCCTTTCTGATCGATTTGACGATTGGCTTGGCTGCCGTGGCCGCTCCGGCCCTTTGGGCCACGCGGGGCGGGCTTGGGCGTGCCAGGTGGGCCGCCGCGGTTCATCCGCTCTTGGCGTTGGGCCTGTTCTACTCGTTGGCAGGGCACGTGCATCAACGCCTAGGCGGCTGGCCCGAGCAGATCGGAACCGATGGGTTTCCGGCCATCCTTGTGAACCACACCGAACTCGCATGGCATGCGTTTGGGTCGTTGATTCTCGGCCTGCTGATCGGGTTGCCGCTGCTCGCCTTGGGAAGTTTCACCTTGCCGAATCTACGCCAAGCCCGCCCAGTCCTGGCGTGCTATGCCCTAGTCGGCTTGGCCGCGATGGTGGCCATGCAGTGTGCCCCGGAGGCGTACTTGTACTGGTGGTGGGACTGAGGGACGGGCGTTCGAAGGGCTTGGATGAGGCTCTCATCCAAGTGCCTCCCTGCGAGGTTGCGAGACGACTTTGCTGTCGGGAACTTTGCCAAGGATTTGGCCGTACTTCGCTGACTACTTGGTGCTGACTACTTGGTGCTGGCTACCTGGTGCGGGCTACCTGTTTTGGATGTGAGTCCAAGGATCGCGCTGGGCTCGTTCCACGGATCGCTTAGCGCCGGTAGTACTCGGGAATGTCGGTCATCAGGTTCGCATCGCTTCCAAAGTACAGTCCTCCGAAGGGTCTGCCCGATTCGCTTCCGTAGAACGTGACATGCGGGAAGCCGGTTTGCTCTACGAAATAGGTGAGCTCGAATTCGTCTGAACCTTGCGCAACCAACCTGCTGCTCTCAACCTTCGGTGATGCTGCCGTAGGAACTGCTGTTGCTTGGGGTTCCTCGGAAGTCGTCAATCCAAAGTACAGCCGCGCTTCCGGTTCGGATTGCAGTGAATAGGTTCCCCGAACCTTCAACACCGCGCTGGCTTCGATCTTTCCAGTAGTCGACAGCAGCTCCTTCACAGTGATTTGGTCTTCGTGACGGAACAAGGTGCCGCCGATTTTGAACGGCACGCTTTGATAAACGGAGCGAGAAGGTGCGGCTTCGCAGCCAGCCAGAAGGAAGGCAACGGCCGCGAGGGAAATGGTGTGCTTCATCCACCTTAAGGTACGCGACCCTAGCGAAAGCCGCAAAGGGACCCCGCAGGCAGCGGGGGATGGGTGGATCGAAGGCGAAGTCGGTGTGGCCATCGCCAAGGGGCAGGCGGCTTCCATGGGCGTTTTCCATGGCTGCCATCGTGTTCTGCCTCGCCCACTGCCCAAATCCTTGCTCTAAGTTTCCCAACACTCCGCCCTTCCCATTCGGCTACCTGCTCAACAGTTTGGGCCAGGATGACGTTCCCTTTGCGAGCGGCTCGATGGGCCGGCTTTGCCTCGGCGGTGGAAGCGCGATCGGACGGCACAATGATGCGGGCAGCATCGGTGTCAGCCTGTTCAACGGCTTCCAAGTGGATGTGGACCCCACCGCGTTGCCCAGCGCTTCGGGACCCGTCGCGGCGAGCGCGGGTCAGACCTGGAACTTCCAGGTTTGGTACAGGGACATCGTCGGGGGGCAGCCTACCTCCAACTTCACCGATGGGGTCCGTGTGACCTTCGAGTGATCGGCTCTAGGGCCCCTTGCTGCGGATTCGCAGCAAGGGGCCTACCTTGCACTCTTTGGTGAGCTGGTTTGCTCCTTGCGAACCGCCCTAGCCACTCATTCCGCCAGCGGGACCGCCCTTGGTTGGGTCGCTTGGGACTTGATTCCTGGGACTGGCAGGCCGGGGCATCCAAGGCTACTTGGCCCAAAGCTGGATCGCATGTCCCGGGGTTGGAAGCGGGTCCCCAGACGTAGCCCCAGGGGGCCTGGGTAGGGTACCCTTCGTGCTTCGCCCCCCCTCGCGCGGGCGTCTCCACCCCATGGTGCTCCAGGAACCCTTACTACTTCGCCCCAGCCCCAAGGCCAAAATCTGGGGTGGCGATGCGCTCGCGGGCTGCATGGGGATCGACCTGGGGTCGGATGGACCTATCGGCGAAGTCTGGACCCTCGCCGATCGCGAGGAGGGTAGCAACGAAGTCGCCAGCGGCAGCTTTGCTGGGCGCCGTTTGCGGGGGCTGATGCTCTCCGAACGCAGCGCGTTGCTGGGCACTTCGAAGGTCAGTCCGGAGGGGACTTTTCCTCTGCTGGTCAAACTGATCGACGCCGACCGCGACCTGTCGGTCCAGGTCCACCCCGACCAACGCCGCGCCGACCTGTTGGGGGAGGGGGCGGAAGCCAAGGACGAATTCTGGTACATCCTCGACGCCCGCGAAGGGGCGCGTCTGTACCTGGGGCTCAAGCCCGGAGTCGACGCCACCACCTTCGCCGCCAAAGCGCACAGCGCCGACGTGGTCGACCTGCTGCAGGAGTTCCCAGTCAAGCGCGGGGACAGCGTGCTGGTCCCTGCCGGAACGGTGCATTCGATCGGCGCGGGCATCACCCTGGTCGAAGTCCAACAGAACTCCGACACCACCTACCGCATCTACGATTGGGGCCGCAAGGGGCTCGACGGGCTGCCCCGCGAGTGCCACCTGGAAAAGGCGCTCCAGTCGATCGACTTTGAAGCCCACGTGCCGGGACCCTATCGGGCGGAAACCGCCCTCCAAGGGGTCAACCCCAGCACCGTCTTGGTCGACACGGCCCAGTTTTCGGTCGAGCACCTGTCGGTCCATGCCCCGGTCGAGCACGACACGGCGGGCCGGGCCTGGGCCTATTTGGTGCTTTCGGGGCACGGGGAACTGCACGTAGACGAGGTTCCGGGCGAATGGCGCATGCAACGGGGAGAAACCTGGTTGCTGCCGGCCAGCCTGGGGCGGTATCGTTTCCACTCCCCGGATGGGGATTTCAAGGTCTTGCGCATCGAAGCCAAGGCCTAAACACCAACCCTTGGGCGCCCCGCAGTCGATTGCGCCGCCCCGTACGTCATGGCAAGCCACTCCCGCCGCTCACGCGGCCCCCGTCGCGGTCCCCGCACCGTTACCAACCGTCGCCTCCCCGCCCGTTCCTCGACTGCCCGCGACGACAAACGCGACGAGGACCTCATCCGCCTGAACAAGTTCCTTGCGGACCAAGGCATCGCTTCGCGGCGCGCTTGCGATGAGTTGATCGTGGCTGGCAAGGTGATGGTCGACGGCGAGCCCGTCACCGAATTGGGCACGCGCATCAACCCGGCTACCCAGCAGGTGGACGTGGGGGGGCTCACCCTGCGGCCCGAAGGGCTCGAACGGCGCTACTACCTGCTCAACAAGCCCACTGGCGTGGTGTGCACCAACGAACGGCGCGAAATGCGGCCGCGGGCGGTGGACCTGATCACCGACCCCAACAAGGGGCGCATCTATACGGTGGGACGGCTCGACGAGGACAGCACGGGTTTGATCCTGTGCACCAACGACGGCGATTTCGCCCAGCGCATTTCGCATCCGCGCCACGGCGTGGCGAAGACCTATGCAGTGCGCGTGTTCGGCAAGATCACCGACGAGGCCGTGCAGAAAGTGCGCCACGGGGTGCATTTGTCCGAAGGACGCACGGCCGGGGCGCGCGTGGTTGTGCTGCGCCGTACGGCGGCCGGCTCGAACCTCGAGGTCACCCTGCGCGAGGGCAAGAACCGCGAGGTGCGCCGGACCTTCGCCCGGGTAGGCCACAAGGTTTTGACGCTCAAGCGCGTGCGCATTGGGCCGCTCAACGACCGAGGCCTCAAGATCGGCCGCTGGCGGCCGCTGTCGCGCGAAGAAGTCGAAGCACTCTTGAAGGGCAGTAGCGAAATCGGCTCCAACCAGCCCTTCCATCCTTCGCAAGATATGCCAATGGAGTCCTACGGAAGCGATTCCGGTGGCGATTCCGGTGGCTACGAAAGCCGGCCGCCCGAGCGCGCCCCCCGGCCGAGCGGCTCTCCCCGCCGGTCCTCCCGACGCAGAAGACGATCATGAGCCAATGGAAGCGTACCCCGGTCGAATCCGCCGGGGCGGTGGTGCACGACACCCGTTTGGACAATGGGTTGCGCGTGCTCGTGGTGGAGCGCCATACCGATCCGGTGGTGGCCAGCATGTGTTGGTACCGGGTGGGTTCGAAGAGCGAGCATCCCGATGAAGCCGGCATGAGCCACTTCCTCGAGCACATGATGTTCAAGGGCACGCCCACCTTCGGCAAGGGCAGCGTCGACCGTGAGATCACGCGGCTCGGCGGCTCGAACAACGCATTCACGTCGTACGACTACACCGCCTACTGGTTCGAGCTGGCCAGCGACCGCTGGGAGACCGCGCTCGATCTGGAAGCCGATCGCATGCAAGGCTTGCTGCTCGACCCCGAAGAGTTTGAATCGGAGAAGGCGGTGGTGCTCGAAGAACTGTCGATGGGGCTCGATGACCCCTGGCGCCGCCTGTCCCAGGACATGTCGCCGCTGTTGTGGGGCCGGCACCCCTACAGCCGTCCGATCATCGGCTACCGCGATGTGCTCGCGCGCATGACCCCCGAGTCGATGCGCGCGTTCTACCAGCGTTTCTACCACCCCGGCAACGCCACGGTGGTGGTGTCAGGCGACGTCGAGCCCGAAGCTGCGTTCGATGCGATCGCCAAGCGCTACGGTTCGATCCCGGCGGGGCCGCGTTGGGAAGATCACGACCCGTGGCGCCCCGCACTCGAACCGCCGCCCGGCGCGCAACGCTTGGAGCTCACCTGGGACGATCCCGGCCGCCGCATTTTGATGGCCTGGCCCACCGGCCCGGTGGGGGAGCAGGCTGATTTGGCTTGCGATCTGAGCACCACGGTCTTGGCGACGGGCCGGCTGTCGCGCATGTACCGCAAGCTGGTGCTCGAAAAGAAACTCGCCAGCTTCGTCGCGGCGCACAACGACGCTCGCCAAGAGGGGGGCTCGTTGTTGCTCTATGCCGAGGCCAACCAAGGGGTCGAGATGCAGGCCTTGGAAGCGGCACTCCAGGCGGAAATCGCCGACTTTGCCAAGGCCCCGCCCAGCGCCGTCGAGTTCGAACGCGCCCAGAGCATTCTGGCCGCCGGGGAACGCTCGGAAACCGAAACCGTGACCGACCTCGCCGAGCACGTGGGCGAATACGCCATCGATCGCGATTGGCCGATGGCCTTCGAGCTGACCGCGATGCGCCGCAAGCTCACCCCCGAAGACTTGCAGGCATTCGCCCAAACGTACCTCACCCCCGAGCGTTGCGTCACAGGCACGAGCATGCCCACCACCCAGTCCTGACCATGAGCCAAAGCACGTCCGGCGTCCCGGCCCCCGGTTCGCTGATCATCGCCCGCGAACGGTTTGTGTTGCCCGGTGGCGGGATCCTGCTCGTTTCGCGTCGTCCCAAGGCCCCGGTGACCGCCATCCGCATCCACATGCGCGGCGGGATCTCGCTCGACCCGCCGGGCCGCGAAGGCATGGCGGAATGGGTGGGTGGTTTGCTCGACCAGGGCACGACCGACCGCGATGAAGCCGGCATCGCCGATTTCATCGAGCCCTTTGGTGGATCGGTTTCGGGCGATGCGAGCGGCTTGCGTGGTTCGATGGCGGGAGACCATTGGCAGCGGCTCCTGCAGATCATGATGGAGATGGCGGCGCGGCCGACCTTCCCCGATGCGGCCGTGGCCGTGCAATTCGAGCGCTTGGCCACCCACCTGCGCGTGCAGGAGGAAGACCCGCGCGTGCAAGGCGGGCGCGTGTTCCGAAGGCTCGTCTACGGGCAGCATCGTTTGGCGCTGCCCTCGGGAGGAACGCTTGCGAGTCTGGAGCAGGTCACCGCAGCCGACCTGCGCGCACACCATGCGGCCCATTGGGGTAGCTCGCGGGCGATCCTGGCGGTTTGCGGCGACGTGGATCCGGGCGAAGTGCATGCCCAAGTGCTCGAACACCTGAAAGACTGGAACGTGGGCTCCCCGCTGCCCAAGCAGGAACACCGCTTCCCGGTCAGCGAAACCCGTGCCGAGGCCTTCCAAAAGGGTCGCGAGCAGGTTCACGTGTACTTTGGGCACCTGGGGGTGCGTCGCAGCGTGGCGGACTACCCGAGCTTGGTGGTGATGGACCATGTGCTCGGTTCGGGACCGGGGTTTGTGAACCGCCTCTCCAAGAAGCTGCGCGACGAGCAGGGCCTGGCCTACTCGGTCTACGGCGACATCCATTCGAGTGCGGGTTTGCTGCCGGGCACGTTCACGGCCTACATCGGCACCGCCCCCGACAAAGTCGAGCAGGCCGTGCGGGGCATCCGCGAGGAAGTGCGCGCGATTTGCCAAGACCAGGTGGAACCGGAGGAACTGGCCATGGCCAAGGACTACGTCACGGGCTCGATGGTGCTCGGCTACGAGCGCGCTAGCCGGCGGGCCGCGAGCCTCGTAGCGCAAGAGGTGCACGGCTTCCCCGAAGACCATCTGGAAACCCTGCGCAGCGCCTACGCCAAAGTCGAACTCGACGACGTACTGGCCAGCGCCCAACGTCATCTGTTCCCCGAGGATTCCTGCCTAGCCGCGTCGGGATCGGTGACCACCGAGCAGCTCAAGTCGCTCTTGGAGTAGGCACGCAAGCAACGAAGCGCGGAGGCCCATGGCGAACTGGAAGGAAAAGCTCACCAGCGAACTACGCAAAATCGAAGGGGTCGAGGACCGTCCTTCGCCGGTGGCTGGCGGGACGGCGTTGTTCTTCCGCGGCAAGGAGTTCGCGCACTTCCACACCGATACCGAATTGGACCTGCGCCTCACGAAGCAGCGGATCCGGGAGCTGGGCCTGACCCATCCCACCGATTCCTTCCAGCACCCGCGCCGATCGGCGTCTTCCCATTGGATCGAATTGCGGTTTGAGTCCGCCCGAGAGGTTGCCCAGGTCAAGCGACTCGTGGAGCTCCTGGTTGAGGACATGGCCTGATCGTCGCGGTTCGCGCTGCCACTTGGCCGTATCCTTAGTATCCTCAGGGTCCTCAGGGTCCTCAGGGTCCTCAGGAGTCGTAAGCCGGTATCGACTTGGCGAGCATGCAGCGGCCCCACCACCGGCGGGTGACCCGGCCGCATTTTTTTTTCCTAGACCCATCCAGCTAGATCCATGAACGAAGCCATTGCTTGGAACTTGGAAGCCGGGGTGACCCCCGGTGGAGAAGCGGACTTGCGAACTTTGATGGCCGAAATGTCGGCTGCGACCCAAGCGAACGAGCCGGGTACGCTGGCCTGCGAGTGGCACATCTCTGCCGAAGGGACCCAATGCCACATCTACGAGCGTTATCGAGATTCGGATGCGGTCATGGTGCACCTCGGCAATTTCGGCGCGCAGTTCGCGGAGCGATTCTTGGCGGCGCTCACACCCACTCGGTTCACGGTTTATGGGACTCCGAATGAAAGGGTGCGCACCGCCCTCACCCCCCTCGAGCCGGTGTACATGGCGCGCGTCGCTGGGTTCGTACGCTAAGCGGATCCCGGGAAGTTGGCGGGGCCTAGCGCGCCTACTGCAACGGAATTTTGGCCACGTATTGGCGACCGGGATCGCCGCTGGTGGAGGTTTCGACGAGGACTTCCAAGCGGCGCTTCGGGAGACCGCGGAAGACTTCGGAGCCTTGGAATTCGACGACCACTTCCTTTTGCATGTCGACCAAGCGGTCGTCGAGGAGTACGGCTAGGCCGCTGCCTTTGTCCTGGGTGCCCGCGCGGTACTCGATGGTGACCGAGATCTTGTTGGCGTCGCGGTCGAGGCGCGCTTCGACGGTGGCGTCCAGCGAGGGGTGCTCCCAGAAGAGCCAGTAGAACTGGCGCTTCCAGTCGAGCACGGGTTGCCAGACCACCACGTCCTGCACCGCTTGACGAACGGGGTCGGGTAGGCGGGCAAACTGGGCGCTGGGGCCGCCGGGTGGTGCGGCGTGGCCGCGGCCATCGACTTGCCAGTAGTCGTAGTGCTCGAAGCCGCCCCAGCGCTGGCGCGCCTCTTCGATGCGCCGGGAGGCCATTTGATTGCTCTCGGGCGGTACGCGCGGGTCGTCGGTGCTTTGGTAGACCACCATCGGCACGTTGCGAAGGTTGGGGACCACGCCCCAATCGATGTCGATCACCGCCTGGGTCTCGCGATCCATGATCGGGGTGGGGGCGCCGGCCGCAGCGTAGAGGGCTGCCACGCGATCCGCATGGTGTGCGCCGAGCGTCCAGGTGCCATAGCCGCCCATCGAGTGGCCAGCGAGGATCACATGGTCGGCGTCGATGTCCCAAGTGCGCCGCGCTTGTTCGACCAAGTCCCACACCCATTCTTCGGTGCCCGAGTCGGTCCAGCCCCTGGCCGTGGCTTCCAGCGCCTGCGGTGCGAGCATGACCCAATCGTTCTCCGCTGCCGCCGATGCGTACATCGACGCGGCCCCGCTCGCATCGGCCGAGCCTTCACCGCCGCCGTGCATGGCGATCAAAAGGCCCTTGGGCTTCTTGGTCTTGCCTCCAACGATGTAACGCCCGCGCTTGTCGGCTTCCCAGTAGAATCCATCGCCCTTGTCGAAGGGCAGCGGGCCCAGTTTGCTCCAGCCCTTGAGCAGGTTCTTGCGCCACTTTTTCTCCTCTCGGGCGGATAGGTCGGGGGTCGCCTCCAGATAGGTGGCCCATTCCAGTTGGGAGGCGCGGGCTTGTCCCATGGCTCTTGACCCACTGGACAAAAATTCTGTCACCCAGCTGTCGACTTGCTGGGGCTTGGGCGGTTTGAGCGCACCTTGCGCCGCTAGCGTGGCTCCGACCGTGATGGCCACTAGGGGCATCAACGTTTGCCGCAGCGCGCTTCTGGAGATCTTGCTCGGGCGCCCTACCAAAGAATTTGCGTTTTCCTGAGGATTCACTGGCCTAGTTTGCGCATGAATGGATGGAAGGGCCAGCTTTGGATGCAGTGTTTGGGGACTCTCTCCAAGCATGTTCCGTATGGGGCCCTAGCTTTGCACTCCCACCCATCCGAATCATGAATCAAGTGAAAATCGCTTTCGGCCTAATGGCCGCAACCTGCACGCTCTCCGCGCTGGATGCCCAGACCCTTGGCCCGGACTTTGCCAGCACCTACTCCATCAACGACCTGGGATCCCCGGCCGGGGTCCTGACGCCTCTCGGCGGGATCCAATTCAAGCCGGGCGACAGCAACACCTTGCTGATCGGTGGTTCTGCCAACGGCCCTGCCGGAGCGATTTATGAGCTCCCGGTCGCGCGCGACGGGGCTGGGCACATCGTGGCCTTTGGCGGTCCCGGGGTCCTGACCTTTGATGCTCCGTACATCGATGGCGGCATTGTGTTTGCACCGAACGGAGTGATGATGGTGACCGCGTACCCGACCAATCAAATGCATCAGTACTTGCCCGGGAGCACGACGCCGGACACGACCATCAGTTTGACCCCGCTTGGTGTGGCGGTGAGCGTCGGCACCTGCCAGTTTGTTCCCGCGGGCTTCCCAGGTGCGGGCAAGTTCAAAGTTGGTTCCTACAACTCAAGCGATTGGTTCGACGTAGACCTGCTGCAGGAGCTCGATGGCACCTACTCCCTCAGCAACGTGACCTCGACCGTCAACACCGGCGGGGGGCCCGAGGGCATCGTGTACGTCTCCGGCGGCAATACGGGATTTGCGAACGACTCGGCGCTGGTTTCCGAGTACCTAGGGGGTCGTGTCAGCGCCTATGAGTTGGATTCCAATGGGGATCCGGTCGTCGCCTCGCGCCGGGACTTCATCACCGGACTGCTGGGTGCCGAAGGTGCGGTGATCGATCCTGTGACGGGCGACTTTCTGTTCAGTACCTTTGGAAGCGGCAACCAAGTGCTCGTGGTTCAGGGATTCGACCTCCCGACGGTCTTCTGTGATGGCAAGGTGAACTCGCAGGGTTGCGTGCCCAGCATCTCGTTCGTTGGATCGGCGACGACGAGCGGAGCGGACGACTTCACGTTGATGGGGACGGGGATGCTCAACAACTCGTTCGGCATTTTGGTTTGGAGCACGACTCCCGGGAGCTTCCCCTTGGGAGGCGGCACGCTATGCCTTGCGGGTCAGTTCTATCGTCACCCGGCGCAGTTTTCGGGGGGCACCCCGGGCGCTTCCGGAACCGACTGTACGGGGGGGTACACGGACTTTTTGAGCCAGTCTTGGTTCAGCCAGAACAGCTTGATGACCGGAACCACGGTGTACGTCCAGTACATCGGCCGCGACCAAGGCTTCCCGATGCCCAACAACTATTCGTTGTCGGACGGCCTGCGGTTCACGATCTTGTAGGCGAATGTTGAGGTTGGGGCGACGTGCGAGGAGCCATCCTCGCGCGTTGCCTCGCGCCAAGGGGAACGCGGGCTGGGCCTACGGAGCGATGGCTTCCCGGCACAGCCCGAGCAGCTGCCAAGGTTCAAACACCTGGGCGGGCCAATCCCGGGTTGGGGGCGCAGGATCCTATGCGTCCGCGACGGATGGCCGATGGGAACCTTTTCTGGCGCAGGTTGTCCATCTTCCGCTCGAGTCGCTCGGCACCGCCCGCTCTGCGGATGCTAGCCAGCATTCCATGCTTCCTATCGAACTGGGTCGCGACCTTCTGCGCGCCCGTTGGGCCGCATCCCTATGCGATCAGTGGTCCTTTTCCACTTCCAACCGATGCGCTTTGCGTCCGCCGCGTTCGGTTTTTCCCCCCGGAAGGGCGCGTTCGACCAGGGTGGTGGCGAGGTCTACTGCGCGGGCTGCGAGCGCCGCAGCGCCCTCGCGCAATTCGGCGCTGTTTTGTACGGCGGCGATGTTTTGCTCCATGTCTTCCGCCGTCCAGCCGCGCGAGTGCGCGATGAAGGGGAACTGGGGCACATGGAAGCCAAGCTCGGTGAAGAAGGTCAAAAGCTGGCCCGCAACCCCTTGGATGTTGTCCTGGCCACCGGTGATGATGAAGCTGGCCACCTTGTTCTGGATCAGCACGCGATCGTGGATCGTGATTTGGTTTTGCACGCAATTGAGCCGCTCGGCCATCTTGAAGTACAGCGAGCTCGCTTGACCCCAGCGAATCGGCGTCGCCACGAGCACCACGTCGGCCCAGTGCACCAGCGCTTCGTAGACCGGAGTGAGCTGGTCGCTCGCGTCCATCTGGGTGATCGAGCAGGGCCAGGTGCAGGCCCGCGCGCTCTTCGAGTAGTAGCCTTCGCAGGCGCGGAACTGCAGGTCGGAAAGCTTGATCAGCTGGGTTTCGCAGCCCAGGACGTCTTTGGCTTGCTGCAACGAAACTTCGAGCAGGGCTTGCGAAGTCGAATAGCGCGGGTTCTTGGGATCCTGGGCGGTGGTCGAAATGCCCAGCACGCGGATGCCACCGGGTTCGCGCTTGACCGGTCGAGCGAGCGGGTGGGGCTCGTGGGGTAGGCGGTTGCGTTGCGTTCTGGCCACGGCCCGGACCCACAGGTGGCCGTCTTGCACCCGGACCTCGTGGCAGGGGACCGCATCGGCCTCGAAGCCTGGCTCGCCGGTGCCATGCACACGATGAAACTTCCAGTTGTGCCAGGGGCAGACGACAAAGTCCCCATCCAACCGGCCCTGCCCCAAGGGTCCACCCGCATGGTTGCATGCATTCGATATGGCGCCGAACACCCCATTGCGGTGGGTGATGGCGAGTTTCTTGGCGCCAAGGGTGACTTCGCGGACTTCGCTAGCAGCAAAGTCCTCGACCGGACCGGCATCGAGCCAGGGGTTGGAATCGTCGGGCATGGGAAGGGTTCCTCGGGGCGTAGGATACCAAGCGCCGCACAGCGCGCGCAGGCAGCTGCTATGGCTACGCGCTGCAGCCTTCGAGCGCCGGCCCCGGGAAATCCGGGTGGCTGCGCACGACCAGGGCTTGGTGCAGGTGCCGCTGGGTGTGGTCCACAAGGATCTGGAAGCACTCGCCCAGCTTGAAGCGCAGCATCGGTAGGGCGGGGGAGGGGACCTTGTTCTTGTTCAAATCCAACAAGCGTGCCGCTCCCATGCGGTTGATCAACCAACCCTGCCAGCGCACAAAGTCCTCCACGCCGTCGGTTGCTGGGTTGGGTTCGGGTCGAAACACCCCAGGCGCCTTGAGCGCTTTGGTGCCACCCGGACCCACGTACTGGATCACCTTGCGCCCTACCCAGCCTGGAGCAAAAGGCGCGGACCCCGGATGCACCCGCACACCCTGAGCCAACGCCCGGTCGATACCCTGCGAGTATGCGCGCGCGGTCTGGTTCAGGTGCCCCAAACACTGCGCGATGCTCCAGGCCCGCTCGGCGGGATTCCAATGCACCGCTTCGGAGCTCAGCCCCAACACCAAACGCTGAACAAAGATCGTCTGCTCTTTGTTCTGGGCGATCCAGGGATCGATCAGGTCTTGATTCATAGGGCTCTACGTTAGGACGATGGGTTGGCTCGCTCTAGGTCGCTAGGGGACTTCCGGGCACCGGGAATGCATTTCTTGCTGGGCTCTAGCGTTTGGCCAACCGCTCGTTGATCCAAGCCTGCATGCGTTCGCGCAGGGGGCCGATGGGGAGCGGGCCGCGTTCGAGCAAGGCGCGATGGAAGGCGTTGAGGTCCAGGTTGGGCCCCAGGGCGGTTTCGGCGCGGGTCTGGAGGTCTTGCAGCTGTTGCAGTCCGAGGGTGGCGGCGGCTCGGGCTCCGGGGCGTTCCATGATGTCGCGCACGGCGTTTTGGCACAGCGAGCGGCGGAAGACGCTGTTGTTGGCGAGGTACTGCTCGGACTCTTCCTGGGTCCACGAGCGGTGGTGGATGCCGGTGTCGACCACCAGCTGGGCCGCCCACCAGAGTTCGCACAGGATTTGCCCCAGTTCGGCTTCGGGCCCCGAGTAGAGCCTCCACTCGAGGGCCAGACGCGTGGCGTACAGGTCCCAGCCCGCTTCCAGCGAGGGCAGCTCCATCGTGCGCATCAGGATCGGTAGGGGCTTGGCCGGGAGCGTGTGGGCGCTGCGCAGGTGGGCTCCCGGCACGCTCGACTGGGCCAGCCAGGCCTCCATGCACAGCGCGGGGATCGACACCCAATCGCCCGGGTGGACTTCCAGCGCAGGGTCGCGCGGTTGGTACTCGAGGGGCGGGGAGCTTCCGTCAGGATCCGCGGCGAGGATCTGGATCGGCAGGGGGGTCAGGAGCAACCCCGGCATGGCCAAGTCCAAGCGTTCCTGGCTGGTGGCGATCCAGCGTTCGGCGGCCAAGCTCCACGCCTCGCGATCGGCGCGCGGGTAGTCCTCGCCTTCGCGCAGGGTCTGCAGCCAAGCGTTCGTGGTTTCGGTCACCCCGGCGGCCTGCTGCCATTCGCGCAGCCGTTCGCGCAAGCGGCTCACTTCGCGCAGCCCTAGGCTGTGCGCGTCGGCCGGATCGACCGGTTCGCCGGCGATGCGTTCGAGCCGGTAGGCGTACCAAGTCGGGCCATCGGTGCGGGCGGCCACCCCGATCTCTTCGGGGGCTTGGGAATTCAAGTTGTCGAGGGTGGCGGCCAGGCTTTGGTAGGCGGGTCCCACCGATTGCGCCAGGGCACGGTTGATGGCGTCCGCGATGCGGTTGCGCTCGGCCTGGCTGAGCTGGGTGCTGGCTTCCAAGCGTTCGAGCGCATGGGTTTGCCAGGGGCTTTGGATGCTCGAAAGCGAAGTGAACGGCCTGCCCGCGAGCCAGGCCAAGCAACGGGTCCGGGCGCGCATCAATACCTGGCGCGGGGGAAGGGTGCGCAAGGCCGCGCGTGTGCGTAGCCGGTCTTCCAACTGCCCCAGATAGCCCGGCAAGCTGTCGAGCAACGCGACGTAGTGGTCCCACTCGGCAACCGACTGGGGCCTAGCCACTTCCCACAGGTAGCGTGTGGGGAGCCGGTGGGCGCCTTCGGCGTCCGACAAAAGGTCGCTGTGGTCCTTCCACCCGATCGCCGCTCGCTCCCAACGAAGCCATGTCTGCGCCGAGGCGTAGAGCGGTGCTTCGATGGCGTTCCCCCGGTTCGGGAACTCGTCCGCGAGCCGTTGCGTCGCCGTTTCCAGCCACGACGTGATGCGGCCGGCGTGGGCGGGGCTCAAGTCGTCCCAGGCTGGGACCGTCGGCGACCATCCGGCCATGGCCGCTTTCAAGGGCGCACGGTCCACATCGGTTTCGTGGACTTCGTCTAAGAAGTGCACGAAGCGCGTGGCTTCGTCGGGGTTGAGCTCGACTCGTTTGCCCTGGGGCCGCAACCAACCCACGCAAGCGGGAAGCAGCAGCGCCAAGCCAAGCACTGACAACAAGGACAGAAACGCGCGAATCATGGTGAGCGGCTCCCATGGTAGCCCGCGCCTTCCCGCAAATCCGCTCTCGCGCGGTTTTGGTCCTTGGGGTAGGATGGGGCTTCGAACCGGAAGTGCCCTGTGAGTCCCACCACCAACTCCAACACCCTGACCGAAGGAGTCCGCATCCAAGCGGCGGCGCAGTACATGCAGTCCGAATCGGATCCGGACCGCGGGCGCTTCATCTTTGTGTACCGCATCCGCATGCACAACCAGTCGGATCGGACCGTGCAGCTGATCACCCGCCACTGGGTCATCATCGACGGCAACGGGCGCCGCGAAGACGTGCATGGCGAAGGGGTCGTGGGCAAACAGCCGATCCTTTCCCCTGGCGAAACCTTCGAATACACGAGCTATTGCCCGCTTCGGACCGATTGGGGGACTATGGAAGGACACTTCACCTTCCTCGACGAGGCCGGCGGCCCGTTCCGAGCCATGGTGGGCCGCTTCTACATGGCCACCAGCGCCGAGAACGTGATCCTGAGCTAGGCGCGGGCGTGCGGGGCCTGTGCGCTTCGACTCCATGGGGTCGAATCCATCCCGTCCCCCGGGCGATTGCTGGAACCCACCCCTCGATCGAGCTATAGACCCGGCCGCAGCGCCCGACTTTTTGGAGGTCGGCTGCTATGCTGCCCGCCCATGGCTTCCGCTCCCCGGCACCCCCCGTCCAGGCCCCTAGAACCCTGGACCCCCGATTCCTGGCGGGCCAAGCCCCAGAGCCAACAACCCGCTTATGGGGACCCTGCGGCCGTGCGCCGGGCGACCGCGGCGCTCGCCGAGCTCCCGCCCCTGGTGACCTCCTTCGAGGTGGAGCGGCTGCGCAGCCTTTTGGCGGAAGCCCAAACGGGGGCGCGCTTTGTGCTGCAAGGCGGGGACTGCGCCGAGCGCATCGAGGATTGCAAAGCGGGGCCGATCGCCCAGCGGCTCAAGATCCTGCTGCAGATGTCGCTGGTCTTGACCCACGGTTTGGGCAAGCCGGTCGTGCGCATCGGTCGCTTCGCGGGCCAATACGCCAAGCCGCGCAGCCAAGCGTTCGAGACCCGCCTGCTGGACGGGCACGAGCAAACCCTGCCCAGCTACTTCGGCGACCTGGTGAACCGTCAGCCCTTCACCGCTGCCGATCGGGAACCCGATCCCAAACGCTTGCTCGAAGGCTACTACCACGCGGCCTTGACGCTCAACTTCGTCCGTGCCTTGGTCGAAGGGGGCTTCACCGATTGGCAGCAACTGGACCGCTGGGATCTGGCGTTCCTAGGGGCGGCCGCCTTGTCACCCCAGCGCAAGGCCGAGTACGAAAGCACCAAAGCCGCCTTGGCCCACTCGCTTGAGGCCGGGCAGCTGGCCCGCTGGGAAGACCACACCCAGGGCTGGCAGAACCATTTCTATGCGAGCCACGAAGGGCTGCATTTGGAATACGAGCAAGCCCTGACGCGCAACGTGCCGCACCGCCGTGGCAACTATTGCCTTTCGACGCACCTGCCTTGGATTGGCGACCGCACGCGCAGCCTCTCGGGAGCCCACGTGGAATTCTTCCGCGGCATCCGCAACCCGGTGGGGGTCAAGCTTGGCCCCAGCGCAACGCCGGCAGAAGTCCGCAGCCTAGCCGAGATCCTGAACCCCAGCGACGAACCGGGCAAACTCGTGTTTGTGTCGCGCCTCGGGGCGGGCCAGGTGGCCGCGCACCTTCCAACTTGGTTGGAGGCGACCGGCGATCGACGCATCCTGTGGATCTGTGACCCGATGCACGGCAACACGACCCTTTCCGCCGATGGCTTCAAGACCCGTTCGTTCGATGCGATCATCGACGAGTTCGAACGCACGCGCGAAGTCCACGAACGCTTTGGCAGGCCCCTGGGCGGATTGCATTGCGAGGTGACCGCGACCGACGTGACCGAGTGCACGGGGGGCAGCGAAGGCCCGGGCGAGGCGAATCTGCGCGAGCGTTACGAAACCGCCTGCGACCCGCGGCTCAACTACCAGCAATCGCTTGAGTTGGCGTTCCGGCTGGCGCACGACCGGCGGGCGAGCTTGACTCCCCCGGCCTGATCGCGCGGGTTTCGCAGTGCCCCGGGATTCAGCCCCCGCGACGCTCTTCCATTTCTTCGATCGAGCGCGGCCAATCCTGCTTGAGCAAGGTAGACAGAGCGCGGTCGGCCAGGAGCTTGCCCCCGGTCTGGCAGGGGGCGCAGTAGTTGGTTTCGCGCGAGGCGTAGACGATGCGTTGGATCGCAGCGCCACAGTCGGGGCACGGCAGGCCGAAGCGGCCGTGCACCGCCATGTCGGGGCGGAAGGCGGTGACCTTTTCGGGGAAGGCTTTTTTGGCTTCGGCGGCCATGCGGTCGCACCACTCGCCCAGCACGGTTTGGGTGGCGGCATGCAATCGCGCCAGCGCCCCTGTGTCGAGCCGCGAGGTCCAAACGAGCGGCGAGAGCCGTGCGCGGTGCAAAATCTCATCGCTGTACGCGTTGCCGATCCCGCTGAAGTGGCGCGGATCGATCAGAGCACGCTTGAGCGTGTGGTTTTCGCGTTGGAGGATCGCGGCAAAGTCCTCGAGCGAAACGCTACGCGGATCGACCCCGCCCCGGTCGTGCTCGGCGAGGCCCGCACGACCTTCGACCACGTACAGCGAAGCCCGCCGCTTGCTGCCCGCCTCGGTCAGGGTCAAGCTGCCGTGCTCGAAGTCAAAGGCGGCCAAACCCGCCTTGCCCGGAAGCCCCGCAAGCGGTTTGCGCCAGTGCAAACGCCCCGCGATCATCAGGTGCAAGACCAACCACAGCTCCCCTTCGAGCCCTAGCGCGATACGCTTTCCCAGCCGTTCGAGCGCCACCACCTTGCGACCCAAACAAGCGCTCGGTGGGGGCTCGACCGAGCGCAGGAGGAACGGACTGCGAATCCGAATGCCCTCGAGCACGTGCCCAACCACCCGCTCGCGCAGGGCCACCAGGTAGGCCTCGATGTCGGGCAGTTCGGGCATGGGATCGCGTTTCGGTGAGGGGGCTAGGCGCTGGGTGCCGATAGCCGCTGGCGCAGCTCTTCGATCTTCCCGCGCTGGTGCCCGATCACCGATCCGAAGATGCCTGCGGAGCCGCCGACAACCGAACCTACCAGTCCACCGAAAAACCCGATGCGCTCGCCCCAGCCCTCGTGCTCGAGCCACCCCAATAGGAAGCACGCAGCAAACACCACCATGCTGACTTGCAGGAACAGGCACAACGAATAGAGTCCCAGCGATTTCCAGCGTCGGTACGACGCATAGGCCCGGGCGAGTTCTTCCGATTGCCCAGGATCCATGGGTTCGGGTTCGTTCAACAATCCCAGCCGCAACATCGGCACCGTGAGCAGGCCCAAGCTCGAAATCCCCAACATGAGCAAGCCGAGGGTGTGCGAGCGCAGCGGAATCGGGTCGGGCTGGAAGAAACGCCACAGATAGATCCCAAAGCCCAGAACCCACAAAACCCAGGGCAGCCACAGGGTCCAGGTCGGCAGCGAATCTAGGTTGCGCCGTGAGACGAGGCTCGCCACGCGCACATCCCCCAAGGGAGCTCGCCCCGCCACCATTTCGGGCCGCATCGCGCGGATCAACGGCATCGCGCAACCAAACCACAAGGGGAAGAACAGCAGCCAGAGCCATTGGTCAAGCGGTTGACCCAAGGTCATGAACCAAGGCAGTTTCGCGCTCCAATCCTGGCCGCCGACTAGCCTTGGAATCGCGAGTACCACGAATGCCCCAACCGCGAAGAGCGTGTAGATCGCAAGCCGCCGGGCCAAGCGCGGGATCTGAGGATCGTCGACGGCGTCCTTGCGTCGGTAGAGCAACGCGAATCCGCTGGGGGAAAGCAGCATGAACAGCGGGAAAAGGATGTCGAATGCGAGCATGGTAGGGATCCTTCGAATAGGTCTAGGCTGTCGGCCAAATGGTCTGGCAGGCGCGTTCCCAGAGCCGCTCCACTTGGGCTCGCCGCATCCCGGCGAGTTTCGCGTCGGCGAGCAGGGCTTCCGCCTGCTGGGTCATGCGCTCAAGGGCTTCGTTCCGATCGGTCGCGGGGACCTCTCGGTTGTTGGTGACCCGCGTGCCGCGACCCCGGGCGGTATGCACGAGGCCGCTGGTCTGCAACACCCGGTACACCCGTGCCACGGTATTGAGGTTGACGCCCAAATCCACGGCCAATTGGCGCACCGGGGGCAATTCCGCGCCCGGGGGCAGTTCTCCCGAGGCGATCGCCGAACGGATGCCGCGTAGGATTTGGTCCGCGAGGGGCTCCTCGGAATCGAGACGGACGGTCAACATGGCCCCAAAGTATCACACTATGAGACAATGACGCAAGAGGCCCTGACAAGGTTTTGGGGCCCAGCCGAGGTGTTTTGGTGGCCTGGCTGGCCCAATGGGCCCCCTAGGCGGGGTCAGGGTTTGGCACTGAGCTCGCGCCGCTCGTAGCGGAACGGCTCCTGGCCGTCGAATTCGATGCGCAGCCGCTGGATGGCTTGGCCCTTGCCGGGGCGCAGGGTCAGCTCTTCGATGCGATAGGTGAACGGCGCGGTGCCATCCTGGATGCGGTCGGTGTCGAGGATTTCCTCGCTCTCGAGCATGCCGTTGGCGTTGGCGTCGCGGCCGTAGTCCATCGACAGGGCAAAGCGGGTCGTGCCCTTCGATTTAGGACTACCTTCGACGTTCATCGCACCGAAGACGTACGAACCATCCTTTGCGGTGCGGTTGTCCGAGATCTTGAACAGCCGCACGCCCGCGCTTTCGTAGTAGGGCTGCGCCTGGGCAGAACGACCCGAGAAGCATGCGGACAGAGACAATAGGCAGGACAATAGGCAGGCAGCGGCGACGACAATTCGGTACATGGTGGCTCTCGGAGAGGTTTGGGACGGCCTAGCCTAGCCCGGAATCGGGTGGGGTGGAATGGGGGCTTCGGCCATTCGTGGAGCTTGTCGCGGGACCCCCTACAGAAAGCGAAGATCGCAGGGTTCCTGTGCGGATGCGCTCCCCGGCCGGAACCCTAACGGTTTGGATAGGTTGGCCAAAGGATGGTCTCGATTGCGCCCAATCGTCCCGTGAATCGAAGTCAGGGCTCGCTAACCGGCTTGGGCTTCATGGCGCCTAGCAAGCAGCCGATCGAGCGCCCAAATCCCTGCCAGCAAACTCGCCACGAAAGCGTACTGCAGCAAGAGCCGAACGCGCGACCAATGCTCCATGAAGGCGACCTGCGTCTGCCCAAAACTCGACGGTTCCCCGAACGGTGCCAACCACAAGTGCTTCGGCGTTCCTGGATAATTGAGCGAATCGAAGTTGCCGTTCGGGATCGGGAGCCATGCGCGGTAGGTCACGATCTGCACCACGCAAAGCACGCCAAAGAAGCCCACCTGGGCCCAGCGAGCTCGGGGCCAAGCCACACGCGCCTGCAAGTAGAACCCAAGCCACGGCAACAAACCGGGGAGGATCCAGAACATGAATCGATCGGTGTGGTTGCCCGCGCTGATGGCCAAGGCCGACATGCCCAAGATGTACAAGGGCAACTCGGGATTGCGCGCGAGGAAGCCGCGGGCGGCGCGTTCCCGAAGTCCCAGCGCCAACCACACCACAAAGGGCCCCAAGACCAAGAACCAGCAAACCAAGAACACCTCGGGGAACTGTGCATTGCGCTGCCAAATCTGTTGGGCGTGGCCCCAGGTGGAGTAGGTGCCCATGGCTTCCACCACGAGGTGGCGGGTCATGTACAAGCCCAAGGCGATGCTGGCCAGCGGCAAGAGGTGCATCCAGCTGGTGGAACCAAAGAGCCGCGCCTCGCCGCGCAGCACTCGAACTCCATGGGCGCCCAAAAACGTCAGCGGCACCAAGAGCACGATCTCGCGCGCAAAAGACCCGAAAAATCCCAGCAAACACAGCGCGGCCGTGGTCCCCGGACGCAGGTTTGGGTCGCGCTTGTACAACCAAAGCAGCGCGAAGAAGAATACGAAGGCCAAGGGATCGGCAAAGGCCGGGAAGTACGGCGAAAAGCGGAAGGGGCCCAAGGGACTCGCGATGTACAGCAGCAACAGGCCCAAGACGATGGGGCTCGAGAGTCGGTACTGCCGCAGGAACAGGAACAACAGCACAAGGTGCAAGCACCCGCTCGCAAAGCCCAAAAGCGTGAACCCCGTCAGCAGGTCCTCGGGGTCGAGCAGCGGCGGCATCGAGTTGGCTTGGTCGCCCCTCGGAGCTGTCCAGTGGTCCACGGTGCGCGCCAAGGGCGGGTACGCCTTGCCCACCACGTAGGGGGCCAGCATGCGATAGACAAACGGCTTCCAGTTGCGCAGCGGCTGGTTCTGGTTCTCGAGCCGCGCCTGGTGCCAATAGGTCTCGCTGTCGTAGGGATGCCCGTCGCGGTACTCGATCCGGTCCTGGGTGCTGGTGTAGAACACCACCAGCAGCATGCACACGAGCCCCATGGCAAGCGTGGCGACTCGGGAGCGGGAGGAGTGGGGCATGGCAGCCCACGCAGCTTAGCAAGCCAGTTCTGGCTGTGGCCCGCCCGAATGGCTTGGGTGGCCTTCGATGGGACAGCCGCGGGAATCGACCCTCCTCGGTCCCCCGCGTGGGTCTTTGCACGGATCGCGCAAGGTTTACGATCCATTCCAGCCGGTGGCTTGCCCAGCGAGCCGGCCGGACTAGGCGTGGCTTTGGATCGCGAGGTACGCGATCGGTAGCATAGGGCCATGGCCGCAAAGCTCTTTGTACCGCTCGAGCTGTTGGCGGGGATCGAAACCGATGCCCGCGATGGGGGAAGTCAGTTGACCCTGTCGCGCGCTTGGGATCCGGCCGAGTTCGAGGGCCAAGCACGGGGGCTCGCCCAAGCGCTCGATGCTCGCATCGGAACCCAGGCCAGCGACGAACGGACCCACGTGTGGGAGCTGGATATCGATGGTCAGCCCTTTCACCTGTGCCTGGATGCCCGGGGCCTGGCGCACCTGGAGTCGCGCACTCCGGCGGCACGCCTGCGCTTGCCCCAGCTGCGCGAACAACTTCTAGTGTGGGCTGGCGACCAAGAGCGCGGGCTCGCGGGTCGCTTTGTTCCTGCTTTGCCTGCGCTCCTTCCACGGGCCGGCGCGACCGAAGGAGGCGACGAGGCTACGCGCAAGCGGGCCTTTGTCTGGCGCCGGGGAGTGTTGGGTTTTGGCCTGGGTGCCGGCGTTTGCTGGCTGCTGGCCATGTGGGGGTCTGGCACCGAGCTGAACCTTGGGGTGCGCCTCGCGGTCGGGCTGGGTGGTTTCCCTTTGGTCGGATACCTGTGGGCTACCCGTTTTTGGAACCAAGGTCGCGCCTAGGACGCCAACGGTGCTTCGGTTGCACGGCCGAGGGATGGAAGGATGCGTGCGAAGGGGGTGACTAGGCGACTGCCCAGCGAGCCCACCCCGCCTAGAACAAGCCCACGACCCTACCGTTCTCGTCCAAGTCGACTTGGCGATACGCCGGGGTCATACCCAAGCCGGGCATGGTGCGCATGGCTCCCAGCAGCGGGTAGATGAACCCTGCCCCAACCGACGCGCGCAGTTCGCGCACGCGGACGGTGTGCCCAGTGGGGGCTCCCTTGAGGTCCGGGTCCTGACTGATGGAGAGGTGCGTCTTGGCCATGCAGATCGGCAGATCGCCCCAGCCGTTGGCCTCGAACTTCTTGATCTGCGCTTCCGCGACCCCGTCGTACTTGACGTCGCTGGCCTTGTAGATTTCCTTGGCGATGATCTCGATCTTGCCGCGGATCGACATGTTGAGGGGGTACAAGAACTGGAAGTCCGACGGCTGTTCGGCCGCGCGGACCACGGCCGCAGCCAGGGCCTTGGCGCCCTCGCCACCATGGGCCCAGTGATCGGTCGGTACCGCGTCCACGGCGCCCGCTTCCAACGAACGCTTCTGGATCAGCGCGATCTCGGCCGGCGAATCCTGCGAGAACAGGTTGATGGCGACCACCACGGGCACCCCGAAGCGGCGGGCATTTTGGATGTGGGCCTCCAGGTTGCACATGCCCTTGTCGAGCAGTTCGAGGTTTTCCTCTTGGTAGGCCTGGTGCAGTTTGCGACCCGGGACGACCTGGGGGCCACCACCGTGCATCTTGAGCGCGCGCACGGTGGTCACGAGCACCACCGCATCGGGCGATAGGCCCGAAGCGCGGCACTTGATGTTGAAAAACTTCTCCATGCCGATGTCGGCGCCGAAGCCCGACTCGGTGACCACATAGTCGCCCAAACTGAGCGCCAAGCGATCCGCCAGGATCGAGGAATTGCCGGGGGCGATGTTGGCAAAGGGGCCCGCATGGATGAACGCAGCTTGGCCCTCCAGCGTTTGCATGATGTTGGGGTGCAGCGTGTCCTTCATGAGCACGGCAACGGCCCCGGCGACTTCGATGTCTTCCATCGTGATCGGGTTGCCGCCTTTGCTCGTGCCGATCACGATCTTGGCCACGCGTTCGCGCAGGTTGCGCAAGGCGCTCCGGTAATCCAAACCGTCGACCAGGGCCAGGATCGCCATCAATTCGCTCGCCACGGTGATGTCGAACCCGGCTTCCCGCGGCTTGCCGTCGAGCGGCCCGCCCAAGCCGATCAAGATGTTGCGAAGGGCGCGGTCGTTGACGTCCAGGACTCGGTTCCACTGGATGCGGTATTGGTCGATCGCGAGCCGCTTCATGCCGCGTTCGGCGAGCTCGGCATCGGTGCTGCGCGACTCGTGGTAAAAGCGCGCATCGATGGCGGCAGCCGCCAGGTTGTGTGCTGCCGTGATCGCGTGGTTGTCCCCGGTCAGGTGCAGGTTGAAGTCCTCCATGGGAACCACCTGGCTGTAGCCTCCACCGGCGGCGCCACCTTTGATGCCGAAGGTGGGTCCCATCGAGGGTTGACGGATAGCGGCGATGGCCTCATGGCCGAGTTTGCCGAGACCTTGGACCAAGCCGATCGTGGTGGTCGTTTTGCCCTCACCCAATGGCGTGGGCGTGATGGCGGTGACGTCGATGTACTTGCCCCGTGGACGATCCTTGAGCAAAGGCAGGATGTCGAGGTGGACCTTGGCCTTGTCGTGCCCGTAGGGAATCAGGAAGCGGGACTCGATCCCCAGCCGAGAGGCGATTTCGGCGATGGGGCGGATGGTGGCCGCCTGGGCGATGTCCAGGTCGGAGGGCACGGATTGGGTCATGGCAAGGTTTCGGGGGTCGACGGATTTCATGCTTCTCCGGCTACGGGAGCCAGGGCACGGCGGCTTTTTTTGGTTCGACCCGCAACCCTGGGGCGGGAAACCAGTCTTGAAGGCAAGGCAAAGGTGCGCGGTGTGCCTTGCCGTTCCTTGCAGCAAGACGATTCTATGAAGACAAGAGCAGCGATTGGTTGGCTCGTGGTGGTCCTTTTGGGCAACGCCGCGGCCGGAGAACAGCAAACCCTGAAAGCCCACAGAACCCTGGCCCCTCGATCGTTAGAGGGAAGGGTCGAACTCGACTCCTTTTGGGTTCCCCTGGACGAAACGGTTTGGGTGACGGGCGACTTGGAGCTCCATTGCTCGGGCCCCTTGTGCATCGAAGGGACCCTGCGCGTGGCACCCGATCGCTACGGTTCGGATGGATACGATGGACCCGATCTGTGGCTTTCCAGCGACACACGTTTGGTGATTCCTGGCCAGGTACTGGGGGGACCGGGGGCGCCCGCGTTCGAAGGGGCTGCGAGTCCCGTGAACATGACTTGGGTGGGGGGCGATGGCAGCGACGTCTACCTCGTAGCACCCGAGATTGCGCTCGATGGTCTCGTGCGTGCGGGGGATGGGGGTAGCTCGGGTCCCAACGCGCTAGGCGGTCGCGGCGGTTCTGTGGACGTGCGCGGCGAGTGCTATCGGATCGGGCGCGAGTTGCGCACCGATGCCGATGGGATGCCGCTGACCCAAGGTCTCGTGGCCGGTGCGGGTGGCGCGCACCTGGGTGCCAGTCAAACCCATGCACTGCCCGCTGGTGCCGGCGGCCCGGGCGGATCGGTGTACGAAATGCCCTATGGCGATCCCGTCGAAACGGTGGAATGGGATCCCGCTCGGCAGATCGGGATGGTGTTGGCGGTGGACTCTGCACGGGGTTTGTCGTCGAAGCGTTCCCGTACCGGTCAAGACCACGCGAGCCTTCCCCAGGGTCAAGGACGAGCCGGATCCTCGGGCGTGAATCGCACCGGCGGTCCGGGTGGGTATGGCAGCGCCGGGGCACCGGGAACCGTCCCGTCGCCTGCGGGCCAAGCGGGTGGGCACGGCGGCCCGGGCGGAGCCGCTGCGGGTAGCAATGGCCGCAGCGGTGGCCCCGGGCGCGATGCATGTCCCTCGGGCCTAGGGGGTCAAGGTGGCAAAGGCGGTACAGGAGGCACCGGGCTCGGTGGAGCCGGTGGCGCTGGTGGTGCAGGTGGCAACGGGCTGTTCGATCCTGTGTTGCAGACCTTCATCGGTCCCGGTGGCCCTGGCGGTCATGGAGGTCTTGGTGGCGATGGTCTGGGCGGCAACGGTGGTGTGGGTGGCGACGGCGGCCGACCGGGTGGGTTGGCTGGCGAAGGTGGCGACCAGGGACTTGGGTATCCAGGCCCGGGTGGTCCCGGGGGTCACGGGGGCATGGGATCGATGGGCCCCGCACCGAGCGGTTTGACAGGGCCCGTTGGCAACAGTTTTCCCGGGATGGGCGGACACACGGGAATCCTCGGCGGTAGCTGCGACCAGTAGGCCTTCACGAATTCCATCATGCTGCGCAACTCGCTTCGCTTTCGGTTGGGGCTCTTTGGGAGCTTCCTCTTGGTGGTCGGCTTGGCGGCTTGGATCGCCCGCATCCCTCGAGGTGCGGGCGTACCCGGCGCCGAGCTCACGCACAACGCAGAGGATTTGGTTTGGGAGAATCCGAGTGCCTCGATCACAGGATCGAAGTTGCAAGGGGCTTCGACCGTGGGGGATTCCGGACCCCGATCCCAAGTGCCAGAGGAGGCCATGCAAGGAGTCAGCGACTCTGCGGCCAGCAGCCGTGGAGTCGTCGTGGATCGCACCCACGGTTGGCCGATACCGGAAGCCCGGGTGAGTTGGTGGTGCGCGGGCCGGATTTACGCAGAAACGCGAACCGACGAACTAGGCCGTTTCGAATGCACACTGCCCGATCCAGCGGGGCTGGAGGCAGGGCCAGCGGAGTGGTCGGTGCAAGGACCCAGCGTGGCGGAAGTCACGCGCATTCCGATCGCTCCAAAGGCCCAGCCCAGCGAGTGGCGCTTGCAAGTTCCCGGCTTGGCTCGCCTACGCGGTTTGGTGGCCTTTGCGGATTCGGCGCCCCTTTGGGAGGCCAGCTACACGTTGGTCCAGGGTGCAGACACGGGACCGCTGGTGGTTCTCGCCTCCGGATCCATGGGCGACGAGGGGGAGTTCCAAATCTTGGTTCCGGTCGAGGCGCTGCTCGAACCCCTGACGCTCTTTGTGCAACACCCCACCCATTGTTTGAGCCAGAAGCCCATTCGGGTTACGGGCCTTGATCAAGATCTCGGAGTGGTGTCTCTGGAAACTGGTTGGGTCCTTCGGGGGCGCGTGGAAAGCCCGTTCCCGCAGGAGCTTCGTAGCCAGCGATTGTGGGTCGAGCGCGTCGCGCATCCCAGCGAGGTGAGCTCTTGGGGCAGCGAGTCGCTGGTGCGCTGGCGTGATGGCTGGACCCAGCGATTGCGTTCGATTGCTGTCGCTGCCGACGGTTCCTTCGAAGCGTCCGGGCTGCGTCCCGGGCGGTATCGCTTGCGGCCCATCCCACCGGGTGCGGAGGGCCGGCTGTTTCCCCTAGACGTCGAAGCCCATGGCGAAGTCGAGGTGGACCTCGCCGAGGGGATCGTCCAGGAACCGATCGTGCTCAAAGAATGGTGGGCCTTGGTCGAAGTCGAGGTGCTTGGAGCCGATTCGCCAACTCGGCTTCGCAGCCTGCCCCTGATGGGGAGCCTTGGGCTGCCTGAAGCGCCCCAGGGAGTCCTTTGGTTGGACCCTGACAGCCGACGCGGATGGTTGGCGGTCGAACCCATGCATCGCAGCACGGTTCGAGTCGGAAGGGTCGATCCATGGACCGCCTCGGACTTGGAGGTTCCAGCGGTACCGGCTGGGCAGTGGATGCCCGCGCAAATTGTCCTGCGCAGGGTGCAGGGGACCGAGCAGACGCTGCGCGTACAGGTCCATTCTCCTGAGGGCCAAAACCTCGCCCATGCGGACGCGGATCCCGAGATTCGCTTGGGGTTCCGAGTTTCTCGGCGAGCCTCCACAGGTGCGTGGGAGCGCATGGATGGTCTGCACCAGGAGCGCGACGACGATGGGTTTGCCCTGGGCGAATGGGTTCCTGGGCACTACCGAATCGATGTCGAAGCGCTACGTATGGGCGGAACACCACTCGACTGGGTTCCGATTGCTTGGGAATCGGATTGGCCTTTAGCCGACGGGGAAGTCCTTGCCCTTGGTTTTGTTCACGGCGGCTTCGTTTCCCTTTCGGTGAGGGCCGCAGGGGGCGATCCCCTCGCCGACCGATTGTGCGAAGTCGTCGATTCGCGAGGTCAATCGGTGAGAACCCGACTCTCATACGTGCAAGTTGGGGACACGGAAGCGACCTCGCAGCCCGATCGGGTCAACCTGTACCAAGGGCCCACGAATCTCCAGGGGCACTTCCGGACTCGATTCGCCTTGCCGCCAGGGCGCTACTTGGCGCGGGTGCACTCTAGGACCGGCCTAGCCTTGGCGACGGAAGCTCCATTGCTCGTGGAGGCTGGTAAGGACACCCACTTGGAAATGGAGGGGCAATGACATGGGCACTGCCTGTTGGATTCCTGCGATGCGCCAGACCGATCTGCTTCTATGCTGTCCGCGGAGTTGCCCATGGTGCTTGGCACTGCGCATCGGGATCCCTTTGCGTGCCAACCATCCTTGCGGGGTCCGGTTGGGTCGCTCCGCTAAGAGTGGGGCCCAACTCCAAGCTAGTGGGCAGGCTTGCGCTCCACCACAAAGGCCCCACGGAGGTCACCGAGCGCGTAGCCTGTGGCTTCGTCGTTGGGGTACCGCTCTGCCAACTGGGTGCGCACCGCTTCGGGGATTTGTTCGTTGGTGCCGTGGCACGTCAAGCACAGCGGAGCCGCAAGGAAGATGGCCTGCATGACCACCGGACGCCCGTCGACTTCGCCCTGGAAGCTGGGCGCGCTTGTGCTCAATTGACCAAGGATGGCCCGCTCGCCCTGCGTGGGCGTGTTTTGGCCTTGGTTGCGTACTCGTGTTCCGATGCGGCGGATCGTGTAGGCGCCTTGCGAAAGCTCTTTCGCAATCCCTGGGGCCCGATCGGCACACACGGCAACGGCTTGGGCGGGACCATGGTCTGCTATGGCGCGCTGAAGTTCCCCCAGCAGGGTGGAGCCCAACGTTGCAGACAGCTCCTTGGCTGCCTCCAGTGGAATAGGGGCGAGGGGGGCCGTCGTCTTCGTTGCGCTACGGTTGCAGCTGGTGCCGAAGGAGAGCAGAGCGCCGGCCAAGAGGCCCGTGCGCAATGTGCGGTCCCAAGGCTTGACGGGGGATACGTGGTGGGGCATGGGATGCATGGGGGCCAGGGTGTCGAAGAAGTTGGAACACGCGGTACGGGCTTGTGCGCCGCGCTAGGACGTTGGCCTTTTGGCTACGGGCTCGGGGGCATGGCGCCCGGGGCTTCTGCTAGCGATGCTGAGCGGCTTGGCCATGGACCTTCAACCATTCCTCGTCCGGATCGGGCTTGGGTTGGACGTTGCCCTTGACCAGCATGTACGCCGCAGGAACCACCAGGAGGGTGAAGAACGTGCTTGCCACGATTCCGAACACGAACGACCAAGCCAGCCCCGAGAAAATCGGGTCGAACACAATCACCCAGGCGCCCATCACGGCGGCAGCGGCCGTCAAAAGGATCGGACGCAGGCGGACGGCTCCGGCCAACACGCAAGCCTCGTGGATGGGCATACCGCGGGCGATCTTTTGCTCGATGAAGTCGATCAAAATGATCGAGTTGCGCACCACGATCCCCGCTAGGGCGATCAATCCGATCATGCCAGTTGCGGTGAAGAAGATGGGATCTTCGTAGGCTCCCACCGTGCCACCCATCAGCTTGTTGAGCAACCAGAAGCCCGGGAAGACGCCGATCATGGTGAGCGGAATCGCCAGCATCATCAAACCCGACAACAGGAACGAGCCGGTTTGGGCCACCAAGAGAATGTAGATACCGAGCAGGGCGGCCGCGAAGGCGATCCCCATGTCGATGAACACATCGAGGGTGACTTGCCATTCGCCTTCGCCCGCAAAATCGATGCGGTAGCCCTCGGGCAAGGGGCGGTCCTTGAGACCGGCCTGCAAGGCAAACACCGCGTCGACGGGGCTCTTGCCCACGGCTTCGCCGGTCACGTATTGGACATCGCGCAAATCTTTTCGATAGAGCGCGGGTTCCTCCTGTCGTGATGAGGTTTCGACCACATCGGACAAGAGCACCTGCTCCCCCGAGCGACTCTTGACAAACAGCCCCAGCAGGTCCTGCTCGACCGAACGGTCCGCCCTGGCCAGTTCTAGGCGAATCGGAAGCGGCAGACGCTCTCCGGGTGTGTGCAACACCTCGGCCTGCTGACCCGAGAGGGCCAGCGATAGGGTCCGTACCACGTCCTCGGGGGCCACCCCTCGCAGTGCAGCCCTCTGGCGATCCACGAGGAAGCTGCGTTTGGTCCTGCGCGACTCCATGTAGGTATCCACGTCCCGCAGGAACGGCAAGTCTTCGAAGCGTTGGGCCACGTCGTCGACGACGGCTGCCAGCCCCATGGGGTCTCCGTCGAGGGGGCCGTAGACTTCGGCCACCACACCCGCCAGCACCGGCGGCCCCGGGGGGGGCTCGACAATCGCCATGCGGACGCCGTGCTTGGCCGCGATGGCCTCCAACGCGGGACGTACCGCCAGGGCGATCGCGTGGGTTTGCTCGGCGCGTTCGTGCCGGGGCATCAGATTCACCCGCAGATCGCCCAGGTTGCTGCCATGGCGCAGGAAGTAGTGGCGCACCATGCCGTTGAAGTCATGGGGGGAAGGCTCGCCAACGTAGGTGGTGATGTCGGTCACCACGTCCACCTTGGCCAGCTCCCGCGCCAAGTCGGCCACGGCGCGATCTGTGACCTCGAGTGGCATGCCCTCGGGCCCGTTGACCAACACCTGGAACTCGCTCTTGTTGTCAAAGGGCAACATTTTGAGAGGCACCATCCCGAAAGCAGCCATGGCCACCGATCCGAAGAACGCCAGCGTCACCGCCCCCAGCAGGGCATAGGTCCGCATCCGACTCTTGAGGAAGAACCCCGCCACGCGGGCATAGCCCTGGAGGAAGCGTCCTTCGATCTTGTCTTCATCTGCGTGCGTCCCCGGTTTGGTGTGATTCTTGAGCAGGTGGTACGTTGCCCAAGGCGTAACCGTGAACGCCACCACCAGCGACAGGAACATCGCCACGGGCACGTTGAACGGCATGGGCCGCATGTATGGACCCATCATGCCCGATACGAAGAACATGGGCAGGAACGACATCATCACGGCCAGCGTGGCCAGGATGACCGGGGGCCGGACCTCGTCCACGGCGCGCAGGGTGGCGCGCTTGGGAGGGAGCTTGCCGATCGACAGGTGACGGTGGATGTTCTCCACATCCACAATCGGGTCGTCGACGATGAGGCCCAGGCTCAGGATCAGCGCGAACAACGTCACCCGGTTGATGGTGTAGCCCACCAACAAGTCCGCAAAGAGCGTGACCGCCAAGGTCAAGGGCACAGCCAGCGCGACCACGAAGGCACTCCGCCAACCCAAACTCGCGCCCACGAGGACCACGATGGTGCCCACCGCAATCAAAAGGTGCCCGACCAGCTCGTTGACCTTTTCGTTGGCCGTTTCCCCGTAGTCACGGGTCACCACGTAGCGCACGCCTTCGGGACGCAGCTCCTGGTGCAGGGTTTCGAAGTGCTTGAGCGCCGCTTCGGCCACCGCCACCGCATTGGTTCCTTTGCGTTTGGCGAGCGAAATCGTGACCGCCGAGCGGAAGTTGCCGTCGATGTCGCTGGCTTCTACCGGGTCGCCCATGGGGACCGCCATCGCGGAGGGTCCGAAGAGCACCCGCGTGTAGCTGGTGGGCTCGGCCGCACCATCCAGGATTGTCGCCACATCGCGCAGGAAGATGGGCTGGCCCTCGACCACGGCCACAACCAGCGAGCGCACGTCGTCGGTGGTCTCGAGGAAGGGACCCACCTCGACGACTTGGACGGCATCGGGGCCCTCCAAGTATCCGCTGCGCGCGTTGGCGTTGGCCGCGCCCAGGGCTTCCATCACATCGACGGCAGCCAGGTTGCGGGCGCGGAGCCGGCCCGGATCGAGCTGGATGCGGATTTGGCGGCGCTCGCCCCCGTGGACCTGGACTCGGGCCACATCGGGCACTTCCTGCATGCGCGCGGCGAGTTCGTCGGCGTAGCGCACCAAGGTGTCGTCACCCCGCTCTTGCGAGTACAGGGTCAGCGCCAGAATCGGTACCTCGTCAATCTCCACGGGCTTGATGATCCAGTGCAAGACCTGGGGAGGCACCCGATCCTCGTTCGAGCGCAGTTGGTTGTGAACGTTGACCAGCGCCTTCTCGCGATCCTCACCCACGTGGAAGCGCACCGTCACCAGCGCGCGATCGGGCCATGAGGTCGAGTACACGTGCTCCACCCCAGGGATCTCCAGCAGGAGTCGCTCGAGTGGTTCGGCGGCGAGGAGTTTGGTCTCTTGCGCCGATACACCCGGCGTCTCGACGAAGATGTCGATGAAGGGGACGACGACCTGGGGGTCTTCTTCGCGCGGGGTCACGAGCAACGCCACCGCGCCCATGGCCACGCACAAGAGGATCAGGAGCGCGGAAAAGTTGCTGTTCAGGAACGCGCTGACAATCCGCGTCGAAAACGACAGGTTGGCGTCTTCGGCTTTGTGGGGTTTTCTCACGGGATCCAAACCTCTTCGCCATCGGTCAAGCCGGACAGGATTTCGATGAGCCCGTTGTGGCGTTTGCCGCTCCGTATGGTCACCGGCACGAGGTGTCCCTCACGCACGACTTGGACCCGCTCGATCTGACCCACGTGGCTCACCGCCGCAACCGGGAGTACCAGCGTCTTGCGTTCGCCAACCGCCACTTGCAGGCGTCCCAGCACTCCGGGCAACAGATCGGCATTGGGCGCGAGGCTCAGGTGCAGCGTTACCGTCCCGGTGCGGGGATCCGCAGAGGGCAGGATGCGGGTGAGTTTGGCAACGATGGAGCCCTTGGGAAAGGTCAGGTCGAGTGCTTGGCCCACCTCAAGCTGCGCGACCAAGCCCTCGGGCACGGCGACGGCAAAGCGCAGGTGGTCCTTTTGGTACACCTGTAGAAGCGGAAGGCCAGGGCTGGCCAGGTCCCCGGGATCCACATCGCGGCGCAAGACTTCCCCTGCGAAAGGAGCCCGAAGCGTGTACCAATCGAGGGCTGTTTCCGCTTCGGCGACCGCATCGCTGGCCTGGTCGCGCATGGCTTTGGTCGCGTCGGCGTTGGCCCGTGCGCTCTCCCACTCCTGGACGGTGACGGCTTCGGCTTCGCGGAGTCGTTGGGCGCGTTCGAAGGCAAGTTTGGCCTGCAAGGCTTGGGCATCGGCGGTTTGCAGGTTGGCTTGGGCTTGAGCGAGTCGGTTGCGAGCCGCCTTGTCGTCGAGCACCACCAGCGCAGTCCCGACTTCCACCGAGTCGCCTTCGCGCGCTCGAACTTCGAGCACCGTGGCCATCACGCGGCTAGAAATTTGGGCCGCGTCCACTGCTTCCACAAAGCCCGGATAGACCCGGGATTCGGGCAGCACCTGGTTGCGTGCCACGGTCGTTTGAGCACCTTCGGGGAGGATCGGTAACTCGGGCACAGCATGGATGGGGTGCTCACCCCGGAAGATCTTGCCTTGGAACTTGAGCAGGGCCAACACCAAGAGCCCAAACAGCAGCAGAATGCCTGCGCGTCGTAGTTGTGTTTTCATCGAAGGATTCCCACAGCCTGGGCTAGGTTGGCAAGGGCGATTTGCACTCGGAATTGGGAGGTGACTTGCGAGACCCGCGCCTTGCGGCGGGCCAATTCGGCTTCGAGTACGTCGGTGACGGTTGCGCCCCCGGCATCCTGCGATTCTGCCACGATGCGATAGGCCTCTTCGGCGGTCGCGATGGCGGAGCTGGCCAATTCCAATTGCTGCCGCGCGACGCGCAGGGCTTGGTGGGCATCGCTGACTTGGCTTTCGATCGATTGCGCCAGGCTTTGGAGACCCGCTCGAGCCGCATCCGCCTGGGCCTGACCGGCTTCGCGGCGGGCTGCGGTGCGCTTGGACAGCGGCAGGCGGACACCAATCCCGACCGAAGTCGAATCCAGATCGGTGTCGAACCCTAGATCGTGCCCATCGACGTCATAGGCACCAAAGGCAACGACCTGCGCTCCTCCTGCTTTGCGCGCGGCTTGGGCGCGGAACTCCAGGCTGCGCAGCCGCTCCTGCGCTGCGCGTAGGTCGGGGCGCGAGGCCAAAGCTTGGGCGATCAGCTCGGCGGGGTTTTCGGAGAGCGGGGTTCGCAACCAAGCGGTGTCGGGCGCTTCCGCCGTGGGGAGTTCGGCGGCCGGAGGGCGCGCCATCAATCGATTGAGCGCCGAGCGGGTGGTGTGGACCATGAGTTCCGCATCCGCCGATTCCTGTCGAGCTTGGGCCAAGCGAACTTCCAGCCGCAGCACATCGGCTTTGAGCGCGGCACCTTCGGCTTGGCGTTTGCTGGTTTGGGTCAAGCGCTCCTGGACCACGCCGATCGAGTCCGCCAGAACCTCTTGCATGGCCACCGCGGCCTTCAGCTGGAACCAACCTTGCACACCGGCCAAACGCAGACGGTGCTCGGATGCCGACGAATCCGCGCGGGCGCTGCGTTCCCATGCCTCCGCGGCTCGCAGTTGAGCCGAGCGCGTCGGGTCCCACAGGACCCAATCCACGCGCACTTCCTTGCGCCAGTTGTCGGTCCCTTCCAAGTTGGGGGCCAACCCATTGCCCAAGTCCACGCGATCTTGGTTGAGACGCAGGGCAAAGGCCTGGGCCGGGTTGGTGCTCGCCCCGTAGTCCAAACCCAACGACAGCTCGGGCCAGAACCCGGCTTGGCCCATCGTCACGCCCGCTTGGGCCTCGCGCAGCAGCGCCTCGGCCTGGGCCAGGCTCGGGTTTTCCCGCGAGATCCGGTCGAGGACTTGGTCGAGCGTCCAGGGGGTACCCACCGGGTGCTCGACGGGACTTGGAGCCGGCGTCGGGGTCTCCACACGCCGCTCGGGCGCCGCTCGATGGGGAGAGGGTTTCGGAACTCCTTGGGTCGCCGAACAGGCGGCCACAAGCAGCGCCAGGGGCAACAAGGCCCGCGGTGAGGCAGTCAAAGCAATCATGGTGTTCCTAGGTACTCCCTTGGAGCCAAACAGGCGCCGAAGGTTCCCGGGTCAGGCCATTTCCAGGCCGGCTACGGGGCCCACGCGACGCAGCCATCCTAGACGGTTGGGGGTCCGGAGCGCTCCACCGTCCGGCTTTGCCGTCCACAAGTCGAGGATTGTGCCCCTACGGTGCTGGTGGCTGCGATCCCCGTTGGGGTTCTAGGCCCCAGGTGCCGGTCGCTTGAGGGTCCAAGCCAAGAGGGCCATGCCCAAAACCAAACTAGCGGCCGATCCCAACAAAACCCCCGTTCGGGCCGCATCCACGGTCGGCCCTTCGAAGGAAAACGACGCGATGAACAGCGACATGGTGAAACCGGTGCCGCACAGGACTCCAGCCCCGAGCATGGCCTTCCAATTCACCCCCTTGGGCAGGCTTGAACCTCCAAAACGCACGGCCAGCCAGGCCGCAAAGCAGATGCCCAAGGGCTTCCCAACCAACAGCGAACCCGCGATCGAAAGCGAGAGCGGATGGGAGAGTTGCTCCATGCTGATCGGTACCCCGGAGTTGGCCAAGGCAAAGATCGGCATGATCAAGAAACCCACGTAGGGGTGCAGGCTGTGTTCGAGCCGCTCCAAGGGGGAAATCGCCTCTTTGGCGCCCAAAGCCAAGGGGTCCAAGACCGCAGTCGGGGCATTTTGATTGCGGTCCGATTCTTCCAAAGCGGTTTGCGCGTCGGTCACCAGTTGGCTGACCGCCGCGCGCGAGAGCCAAGGGCGAGCGGGAGTCAACAGGCCCAAAATCACCCCGGCGATGGTGGGGTGCAGGCCGGACTTGAGCGTACACAGCCAAAGGGCCACGCCCACCAGCACGTACACCCCAACGCGGCGGACCCCCACCCGCTGCAAGATCAAGATCAGCACGATGCCCGTCACCGATCCGCCCAGCCACAAAGGAGAAATCGACTCGGCGAAGAAGAACGCGATCACCCCGACCGCCAACAGGTCGTCGACGATCGCCAGCGAGAGCAGCAGCACCTTCAGTGCCGGAGGGATGCGCTTGCCAAGCAAAGCTAGGGCGCCGACCACAAAAGCGATGTCGGTCGCCATCGGGATGGCCCAGCCCTGGACCCCCGGTGTACCCCGTTGCAGCAGGTAGAACAGGCCCGCCGGAACGAGCGCCCCACCCAGGGCCGCGACCACGGGCAACAGAACCTTGCTGCGGTCCGCCAAGTGTCCATCGACCAGCTCGCGCTTGATCTCGAGGCCCACCACAAAGAAGAAGATCGCCATCAAGGCGTCGTTGACCCAGTACCAGCGGGGGTACGAGAGCACCAACGCTCCGCCGCCGATGGTGAAATCGCGCTGCCAGAATTCTTGCCAGGCCGGGAACAGGCTGGAGTTGGCGACCACAAGCGCCACCACGGCGCACAGGGCCAAGAGCACGCCGCTGGCGGCCTCAATCCGCAGGAACTGGGACACCGGCCGGGTCAAACGGTCGATCGAGGCCTCGGGGAAGTGGCGGCTCAGTTTCGGATGGTCACCATGCTGCATGCTTGGCACTTTGCCCCAGGGGACGTGCGGAAGCAAGCAGAACCCAACTCCGCCCAGCGCCTCGATCCTTTGTGCTGCAGGCCGCTATCAATAGGTCATGCACCCGCCCCTCGTGCCGATGTGGCCCGGGGCTAGGGCGCCTTTTTAGCCAAACACCGACCAGCCCGTGGCGCGCACCAGCTCTTCGAGCGCAAGGCCGCCCACCATCGACGTACCGGCGGCGTTGAGCCCCGGAGACCACACCGCGATCGCCGCGCGCTTGGGGGCCACAGCCAAGATCCCGCCGCCCACACCGCTCTTGCCGGGCAGCCCGATGCGGTAGGCGAAGTCCCCGCTGTTGTCATAGTGCCCACAAGCCATCATCACGGCGTTGACCCGCCGACAGCCTTGCTCTGAAAGGATGGGGGTACCGGAGATCGGGTCGACTCCATCGCAGGCAAGGAAGCGTGCGGCCCGCGCCAACTGCACGCAGTTCATCGAGATCGCGCAATGGCGGAAGTATGCGGCTAGGGTCTGTTCGACGGGGGCCGCCATGTTGCCAAACGAAGCCATGAAGTGCGCCAGCGCTCGATTGCGCGAGCCCGTCTGCGCCTCAGACTGCGCCACCACGGGATCCACCGCAATGCTCGGGTCCTCGGCCAAGCGGCGCAGCAGCTCCAAGAGTTGCGCCATCACTCCGCTGGCGGGGTCGTCTCCGGGCGGTTGCAGCGCAACGAGGTGGTCGGTGGTGACGATGGCTCCCGCATTGATCAGGGGGTTGCGGGGGATGCCGCGCTCGCTCTCCAATTGGACGATCGAGTGGAACGCGGAACCCGAGGGCTCGCGCCCCACGCGTTCCCAGAGCCGGTCGCCCACCTCGCGCAGGGCCAGGGTCAGCGTGAAGACCTTGGAGATGCTCTGGATGGAGAAACGCTCGTGGGCATCGCCGAGGGTATGAACGGTGCCGTCGGGGAAGGCGATCGCCAACCCGAAGTGCTGGGGGTCGACTTGGGCCAGGGCCGGGATGTAGGTCGCGACCCGACCCGCACCTCGGTGGGGGCGCACGGCGCGTTCGACCTGCTTCAGAATCGAGTCCCAATCCATGTTTTCTCCTGGGGGGGCGGCCCTCGATTCGATGGCAAGAGGCTCGAGGCACACCATCGTGGAGTCCGCTGCGGCAGGATACGGCCTGGCGAGGACGCGGCCACGTGCCCGATGCCTCGAATTCGGTCCCAGGCCTATGCGCGAGTCGAATTCGGGGGTTCGGAGTCCATGGACCTCGTTGGCCAGCGTACATTCAGGGATCCTCCTCCGACCTGCCTGACAGCCGCGCATCCGACAGCCGCGCATCCGACAGCAGCGCACTCCAACATTGTCCGCTACCCTTTCGATCGTCGTCCCTCTGTTCCAGGAATCGGAACGGATGGAACTCTTGCGCCAGGGGATCGAGAGCTTCCTCGAGGGAGCCGATCTGCCGTTTGCGAACTACGAATTCCTGTTCGTCGATGACGGCAGCCGCGACGATACTTGGCAGCAGCTCGAAGGGTTGTGCCAGGATGGACCGCACATGGCGCGGAAGGCGCAACGCTCCGCAACGTTCCAATGCCTACGCTTGGATTCGAATCAGGGGAAGGGGGCCGCGCTGCGCAGGGGCGTTCTCGCCTCCCAGGGAGACTGGGTGCTGACCTTGGACGCGGATTGGGCTACGGATCCCTTGGAGCTGGTCCGCTGGTACAAGAACGATCCGATCGGTTTCCTGGCCCCGGAGGCGATCCAAGTTGGATCTCGCGAGCACCCGCTGTCCCAAGTGACCGACCACCCCTTGCGCCGTGGGCTTGGGCGATGCTTCAACGCGGTCACCCAGGCGCTCAGCCATTTGACCCTGCGCGACACCCAATGTGGGTTCAAGCTGTACCCCGGACCGGTGGCGCGGCGCTTGTTTGATGGTTTGCGCATCCAAGGTTGGGCGCACGATGTGGAGTTGCTCGAGCGGGCTACGCGCCAAGGCTCGCCCATCGTCGAGCGACCCGTGCATTGGAGTGCCGTTGGCAACAGCCGAGTCCAACCCCTACCGGACTCGTTGCGCATGCTGCGCGATGTGGTGCGCATTCGGGTTCGGCTTGCTTGGGAGGATTGGCGCGCCGGCTTGCGCAATCCCTGGTGGCGCGCCACGGCGGTGGCCCTCTTCGCTGGACTCGTGTTCGTACTGGCCACCTTTGGCCAGTATGGATTGACCGTCGATGAGCCGATCCAGCACCTCTACGGGCAATGCTTGGCGAAGTGGTACACGAGTGGGTTTGCCGACCGTGATGCCCTTAAGGTCAACAACTTGTATCTGTACGGTGGTGCATTCGAGGTTTGGCCGGGCCTGTTGGATCAAGCGAAGGGCGGGCTGCCGATCTATGCGTTGCGCCACCTGATGACCGCCTTGCTGGGCCTGGTTGGGGTCATGGGCGCTATCCGGTTGACGCACCTTTTGAGCGGCCAAGCTCGCGCGGCGTTCTTTGTGGCGATTCTGCTACTGCTGCACCCCTTGTGGTGGGGGCACACCTTCATCAATTCGAAAGACACGCCCTTTGCGGTAGGTTATGTGTGGTCGCTCTATTACATCGCTCGGCTCGTGCGGCGTTTGCCGCGCTTTCCGCTGGGGCTGGTGATCAAGCTGGGCTTGGTGTTGGGTTGGACCATGGGCGTACGCGTGGGGGGGGCGGTGCTCTATCCCATCGTGGGGTTGGGGCTGGTCTTGGGGCTTGGATTCGCCTGGCGTCGGCGCGAGCTTTCCTTGGGGGCGGCGATGCGTATGGGGGCAGGACTGGTGGTCCTGATTGGGGTCGGTAGTTACGCGGTGATGCTTGCGTTTTGGCCTTGGGCGCAAGTGCGCCCACTGGTGAATCCGTGGCTTGCGTTCCAGGAGGCGGCGAAGTTCCGTTGGAACGGCGAGGTCGCGTTTGGTGGAGGTTGGGTCTCCGCCAACGACTTGCCCTGGGATTACGTTCCCCGCTTGCTGGCCATCCAAACGCCCGAAGCGTGGCTTCTGGGTCTCGGGCTGGCGCTGGTTTGCATGCGGACGCTTTGGCGATCCACAGGCCGGCGCGCACGCATCCCGCTTTTGCTGTTGGTGGTGGCGGCGCTGTTGCCGGTGGGCTTCGTGATGGGCACCCACGCGGTGCTCTACGACAACCTGCGACACCTCTTGTTCGTGCTGCCGCCCTTGGCGATTCTCAGCGCCCTCGGTTGGAATGCCTTGGCCACGCGGTTGCAGGACCGAGTCTGGGAGAAGGCGGTACCGCTGGTCGGCGCCGCTGTCTTGGCCCTGCCGGCGATCGCCCTGGTGCGATTGCATCCCTACGAATACACCTACTACAACGAATTGGTGGGTGGTCCGGAACACGCGTTCGAACGGTACGAGGCCGACTACTGGTTCCAATCCGGCTGGGAAGCGCTCGAATTGCTCGAAGCTCGTTTGGCCGAAGAGCCTGCCCAAGACGAGCCCTTTCGCATCTACTCGCCGGGATTCCACTACCTCGTGGGCATCTTCGTTCGGTCGCGCCCCAACCTGCGCTTTGTGGGCAAGGAAGACGTGGCGGACTTCGTTGCGGTGACCACCCGAATCGACGCGGATCAAGCGATTGCCGGCGAGACCATCGTGCGAGTGGGGCGCTACGGCAAGGATTTCTTTGTGATCAAGGATCGCCGCAAGCTGCGACTCGCGCCGAAGTAGCGCGGCGCACGATCGGATGCGGGGTCCGACGCCGTGGCCATTTCAACGGTGCTCGAGCAACACGTAGAGCTCGTGGCCGTCGGGATGTCGCACCTCGTGCCGCACCGACCACGAATCGCTCCACTGCGCTTGATAGCGTTGCGCCTCCTCGGCAGTCAGCGTCAACACGCAGGGTCCTTCCGGAAGCCCGAGCTTGGCCACATCGATCACGTGGAAGCGTCCCATCGTGTAGCCGGTGTACTTGGCCAAATCGTCGTACAGGAACGGCAGCGCCTGGTACTCGCGCGGGGACATGGCCGTGTAGAACGGTACGAAAAGGAACGGGACGGGGATGCGGTTGCTGATGTAGATGGGGCCGCCCGAGTAGGCCGCTTGCTCGTGGACGAGTTCACGCATCCCGTAGAGCCACGCCGAAGCGCCACTGCGGGGGTAGTCGGTGAAGTACTGCCAGGCAAACCGGCCGGCGTCTTGGGCTAGGCCAACAAGCAGCAAAGCGATCCATGCGACGCGCGCGACCCTGGACTTGGCAAGCCCCATGAGACCTACCGCACCCAGCGCAGCCAGCAAACAAAACGCGGGAGCTCCCGCAATCGAACGCAACGAATGCCCCGGGCCCGCCAACGCTGCGGGCAAAGGGTAGAGCAACAACCACCAAACCCACATGCGCAGCGCGGGATTGCGCCAATCCTTCACAACCCGTCCAAGGCCCGCCAAGGCGAGCCCTCCTTGAACCGGTCCCAGAATTCCCCAACCGATCAAGCCATGACATAGATCGCGATCCCCTTGCAGCACCAAGAAGCGCGGATCGAAGTACGAGAGATAATCCCACACGACACTCCAATGGCCCTGCACCCCGAGCAATCGGGCTCGCGCCATGCCCTGGGAACTGAACCAATAGGTGCTAAGGGCCAATAGGAGCGCAAGGAAGGCTCCGCCAGCCATCCAAACAGGTCTTCCGATAGCGCCCAGCGAGCGCCGGTAGATCAAGCCAAAGCCGAGCAAGTTCAGGGGTACAAACATGCGCGCGCTGGAGTAGGAAACCAGCGCCAGACCGAAGGCGAGGGTTGCCGCGTAGATCCAGGCAGGCCGGCGGCTCATGGCTCGCAGCAGCGCCCAGTGTCCCAACAGGAACAGCATGGGCAGCAAGTTGGCGCGGAAGGCGATCCGGTTGAGCGGCACCGCCCAGGGGCTGATCGCCAAAAGGAGCGCCGCCCACAGCGCCACGCGCACGCCCCACTGCTCGCGCACCACGGCAAACAACAGGGCAACCGTCAGGATGCCGGCCAGCGCCGCAGGCAAACGCACGGCAAACTCATTCAAGCCAAAGATCGCGACCGAAGGAACCGCAAGGTAGCGATAGAGCGCCTCGTTGTAGTCACCGACCGAACGGGCGAACAGCGGCCAGCGCACGCCATACTGGTCCGCTCCGGTATGAAGCAGCGCGTAGGCGTCGTAGCCGGTCGATGCTTCGTCGGTGAAGAACCCGTTGGGCAGGTGACCCAGCAAGGGAAGCCGCAAGAGCCCGGCCACCAGCAGAACGGCCAGCATGCAGCCCCATACCGCGCGTCGTTGGAGGGGCGAAGGCGTGGCGAGCATGGGGAAAGTTGGCTGCGGGAGCCCGCCAAGCCCCGGGTTGGGGATGGCTCGCTCCTGAGGCTTAGGGGATTGTAATTGGATCCCCTCGGCCAGGACACGATCCTGGAAGGGGCATTCGGAGCTCGTGCCGCCTTCCCTATCCCTATCCCTTTCCCTCGGTCCATCCCGAGGAATCCTGGCCATCCCGAGGAATCCTGGCGCGCTCGGGAATCCCATTTGGGACTGGGCTGGCAACAGCCTACCTTGGGTTCCTCCTCCGAATCGCCCACGCCCATGGGTTCTCACCGCCTGGGCAACCCCTCTCCCCATGAACACACCGAAAGGCAGCTTGGCCGGACTCTTCCTCCTCGCCTTCGGGGCCGTCGGCGGATGGTCGCTTCACCGCTGGTTGGGGCCCGCCCCCGCGACGGCTACCGAGAATTCTGGCGAGGCAACCCCGGTAGAAACCCAGGTCCGAGTCCGTGTGGCCAAGGTCCACCAGGCGGACTTGCCGTTGGTGGTGAAGGCCGTTGGAACGGCCGAGGCCGACCCCATGGCCGTGCAAACCGTCGCCTCACGGGCGGGTGGCATCGTCGACAAGGTCTTCGTGCTGCCGGGCGCCAAGATTGCCCAAGGCCAAGCCTTGCTGACCTTCGATCCGACCCCTTGGATGGCGCAGCTCGCAGAAGCCCAAGCGACCCGCGACCAAGCCGCCGGCGACCTGGCCGAGTGGGAGCGGACCGGACGCTTCGAACGCACCCAGGCTCTAGAAGCCGACGTACGCACAAGTGCCAACCAAGTGACGCTGGCCCAGGCCCAGGTCCAACGACTCGAGCCGCTCTTGGCCAAGGGACTCATCGCCTCCAAGACGGTGACCGAAGCACAGCTGGCCGCGGATTTGGCCGTTGCCGACAACCAGCAGGCTGCGGACCTACTGGCGGGCTGGAACCAGGGGGGGGCTGAATTGCGCCGCAAAACCTTGCAAGCTGGCTTGGCCGCTGCCGAAGCTCGCCTGAAAGACGCCGAAGCCTTGAGCGAAGCCGTCCAAGTGTTGGCTCCGGCGGAGGGCTTGCTGCTCAGCCTTGATGCCCGGGTCGGCATGCGTTTGGACCCCGGCGCGGTCCTCGCCACGCTCCAGGTTTCGGGCGAGCGCCGCATCGCCTTCGGCATCGATCCCCAATGGGTGGACCAGATCCCCGAACAGGCCGCGGTCACGTGGTGGGATGCCCAAGGCCAACCGCAACCTGGCCGCGTGGTGGCCCGCGTCCCCGGCGTCGATCCGCAAACCGGCATGGTGCGGGTTTGGGTTCGTCCAACGGAGGCCGCTTCTGCCTTGGAGCCAGGCTTGGTGGTGCACGGTGAGTTGGAGTACCGGCGCCTCACGGCGGCCACGTTGGTTCCCGAGCAGGCCGTCATCCGCTCTTCCGACGCCACCGCCGTGGTGGTGATCGATGGGCAGAACATCGCGCACATCGTCCCGGTTTCCGTTCTGGGTCGTCATGCGGGTTCGGTGGCCGTCGAAGGGACCCTCGCGAACGGGGCCTTGGTCGTGGTGGAGGGGGGTTACAATCTGCCCGAGGGGGCCCACGTGGTGCCGACCGACGACCCGGCCCAGGAGCCGCGCTGATGCTGGTGCCCTTCGCCCACCGCCATCGACGGGCCCTGTTCGTACTGCTCGCGCTGCTGCTCTTGGCAGGCGTGCGCGCGGGATTTGTTTCTTCGCGGAGCATCTATCCGGAAGTGGCCTTTCCCCGCATTGCGGTGATCGCCGAGCGGGGCGAGGCTCCGGTGCGCGGCATGTTGATCGCCGTCACCCGTCCGATCGAGCAGGCGGTCAGCGCCGTGCCCAAACTGCAACGCGTGCGCTCGAAGACCCTGCGCGGGGCCAGCGAGTTCAGCCTCGACTTCGAAGCCAGCGCCGACATGCGCGAGGCCTTGGCCTTGGTCCGCGCCCGCGTGGGGCAAGCCGACTTGCCCGCGGACTTGCGGGTCACCATCGAGCAGCAGACCCCGGCGGTGTTCCCGGTGCTTTCTTTCAACGTGGCGCCGGGTCCGCGCTGGGCGCAGGACCCGGTCGCCCGCGCGCGTTTGGCGGAATGGGTCGAGCTCGAGCTGAAACCGCGCCTAGCGCGCTTGCCCGACGCCTTCTTCGTCACGGTTCAAAGCGGCGATCGACGCGAATTCGTGTTCGAAGCCGATGACTTGGCACTCGCGCAGGCGCGGTTGACCTTGGCGGACATCGAGGCGGTCTTGGACGCTTCCAATCAAGTGTTGGCGGTCGGTCGGTCCCCGGCGGAGGGGCTTCAGTACCAGCTCTTGGTCGATGGGGAGATCACCGACCCGGAAGCAATCCCGAAGCTGATGGTTCCGCGTTCAGGGGCGGATCCCATCGCCCTCGGCCAATTGGGCACCCTGGTTGAGACCACCGCGGAGCGCACGATGGTGGTGACCGGTGGTGGCTTGGACAGCGTGGTCGTCAGCGTGTTTTTGCGTGACGGGGGGCGCGTGACCGACCTGTCGCGCGATGTGCTCGCGATCCTCGACGAACTGGGTGGGCAGGCCCCCGGCGAAGCGACCATCGCCATGGTCTACGACCAAGCGCGACTGGTCGAGGCCTCGATCCACGGCGTGCGCGATGCGATTGCGATAGGCGCGCTGCTGTCGGTAATCGTGCTCGCGTTGTTTTTGGGGCAGTGGCGCGTGACCCTCGTGGCGGGGCTCGCGATCCCGCTCTCGGTGATGCTCACCTTGGCGCTCTTCCCGTTGCTGCACGAATCGCTCAACCTGATGAGCCTGGGCGGGTTGGCGGTGGCCATCGGGCTGATGATCGACGACGCGATCGTGGTGGTCGAGAACGTGGCTCGACGCATGCAGACCCTGGGGCCCGATGCGACCGAGCGCGGAATGTTTGTCGCCGTCGCCGAGGGGACCCGCGAGGTGGTGGGCGCCATCGTGGGCTCGTCGTTGACCACCGTGGTGGTGTTCTTGCCGCTGGTTTTGCTCGAAGGGGTGGTGGGCCAATTCTTCCAGGCTTTGGCCATGGCCTTGGGGCTTTCGATCTTGGCTTCGATGGCGGTCTCGTTGATTTGGTCGCCGCTGATGCTGCTCTCGTCGATTCTGCGCCCGCGTAGCGGGGCTCGACCGCGGGCCTGGGTCGAGTGGTTGCAGTCGCTGTATGCGCGTGGACTGCGCGGACTCCTCCGGCATGGCTGGGTCACCCTGGCTGGGCTTGGCGCGCTCCTCTTGGCCATGATCGCCGGGCTCGGAACGATGGAGACCGGGTTCCTGCCCGAGATGGATGAGGGCGGCTTCGTGCTGGACTACGCCCTGCCGGTCGGTTCGAGCCTAAACGAAACCGATGCGGCTTGTCGCAAGATCGAAGCGATCCTCACCGAGACACCCGAAGTGGCCTCGTTCTCGCGCCGCACGGGCGCGGAGCTGGGCTTCTTTGCTACCGAACAATTCACGGGAGACATGCTGGTGGGCCTGGTGCCCCACAAAGAACGTACCCGCAGCGTGTTCGAGGTGATCGATGGCCTGCGCGAACGCATTTTGAGCGAGGTACCCCAAGCCGAGTGCGAATTCATCCAGGTCATGCAGGACACCATCGCAGACCTCGCAGGCAACCCCGCACCGATCGAAGTGAAGTTGTTTGGCCCCGACTACCGCGCCTTGCAGGCAACGGCCGATGCGGCCGAGCGAGCGCTCGAATCGGTGGCTGGTTTGGTGGACCTCAAGAACCACGTCTCGTTTGGCAGCCCGGAGCTGGCCTGGAAACCCGATCCCCTGCGCGCCGCCCACGCTGGGCTCACGACCCAAGTCATTGCCAACCAAGTGTCCACCCAACTCCTGGGTAACGTGGCGACCCGCATCCGCCAGGGGGACCAGTACCTCGACGTTCGCGTGCGCAGCAGCGCCCACGCGGCCCTGGGCGCGACCACGGCGAGCCCCGGTCCGGAGCTATTCCTGCAGCCGGGCGATGGGGGGAGCGGCCAGCTCATTCCCATTGCGTCGGTGGCGAGTTTCGAACGCAATCTGGCCGAGAACGAACTCGAGCGCGAGAACCAGGTGCCCATGGTGCGTGTCACCGGCGCCGTCACCGGCCGCGATCTCGGCTCGGTTAGCCGCGACGTCGAGCGCATCATGCGCAGCTTGCCCCATGACCCTGCGGTGCGCTACGAGTTGGGGGGCCAAGCCCAAAGCCAAAAGCACGCCTTCCAAAATCTGATCACGGTGTTCGCCCTAGGTGCGGGCCTTGTTTTCTTGCTGCTAGTGATCCAATTCCGTTCGATGCGCTTGCCTGCGGTGTTGTTCCTAGCCTTGCCCTTCGGGCAGGTGGGGGGGCTGTGGGCGCTGCATTGGACGGGCATTCCGCTCAACATCAGTTCGGGCATGGGGTTGATCATGCTGGTGGGCCTGGTGGTCAAGAACGGCATCATCATGATCGAGTACGCGCAACAATTGTGCGAGCGAGGCCAAAGCGAACACGACGCCATGGTTGAAGCGGCGCGCGTTCGATTGCGGCCGGTTCTGATGACAACCTTTGCCGCCATCGCAGGTCTCTTGCCGCTAGCCTTCGGCATCGGCGAGGGGTCGGAACTGCAGCGCCCCTTGGCGGTCGTGGTCATCGGCGGCTTGATCGTTTCGACCACGTGCACGCTGTTGGTGGTGCCCATCGGCTGCTTGTTGCTTGCCAAGGGTTCGTTGCAGCCCGAGGAGGCGCACCATGTCTAAGTTCCGCTGGATCGAGTTCCTAGCCACCAAGCTCCAATCGACCATGTTCCAAGTCATTGGCGCCGGAGTGCTCGTGCTGGCTGCCTGCCGCAGTGTGCAAGAACCCGTGTTGGACCCCGGTTGGAGCGAGCTGGATGCGGCCCAGCCCCTGGGCAAGGCCGCGTGCATCGACCTTGCCCTGCGCAGCGCGCCCAACGCAGCGGCCTGGCAGGCGCGTACGCGGGCCGCCCAGGCCGCCTTGAGCCAGGCTGGCCGCTTGCCCAACCCGGACTTGGAGCTCGCCTTCGAGGAGATCGATGCGTTCCACAACCACGCCAGGCCGTTTGTGCAAACATCGAGTCTGGCCTACGCCCTCGAGGCGTTGGCCGGTCGACGCCGCAAGCAAGCGGCGGCCAACTTCGATGCCTTGGCGGAAGAGGCCAGCCTCGCGGTCGACCGCCAGTCGATCGCCGCAGCGGTATCGCTGGCCTATGACCAGCTCTGGTTTGCGCGCGAACGGGTGGATCGAATCGAAGACCAACTCGCGCTGGCCCGGCAGGATCGCGAGGCCACCGGTGACCTGATTGCCGCCGGCTTGCTGGCCCAAGTCGACCAACAGAAAGCCGACACGGAGGTGCTCGCGGTCCAGGCCGAATGGGCCCATGCGCGCACCGATGCCCGCGTGCTGGAATTGGAGTTGGCATTTGCCTTGGGATTCGAGCGGCCCGTTGAGCTGACCCTGGCCGATCCCCCGGCGCCCGTCACCGACTTCGAGGCCTTCGATTTGGAAGGCATGCTGCGCACCGCAGCCGACCAGCGACCCGAATTGGTGGCTGCCAAAGCGCGTTACCAAGCGCAGCTCGAACGCCTGCACTTGGAGGCTTCGGGCTTGCGCTTCCTACCGCGGGTCAACCTGGGTTATCGCACCGAGAGCGGCAAGCCGACGCTCGTTGGCACCTTGGGCGTGGAGCTCCCGGTGTTCGATACGGGCAAGGATGCCTTGGCGGCTCAAAACGCTGCGTTGCTTGGGGCTGCGGCCGAAATGCGGCGGGCTGCCAACCAAGTCGCGAGCGAGGTGTGTCGCGCCGAGGCAGCGTTCCGTGCCGCGCGCAGCTATCTCGAGGAGTACGCCCAACCCTTGGCTGAGCAACGCGATGAGTTGGCCATCCAAACGGTGGAGCTTTTCCGTGCGGGGGAAGTGAGTTTCCGTGAGATGCTCAGCGCGCGCCGCGACGCGGTCCAAGAACAAATCCGGCTACTCGACGCGCAGGCCGCCCTGGCCGCTGCGCGCGTGCAGCTCGAAGCGGCCTTGGGTTCCTACTCCGTTCCAACCAAACTCGCGCCCGAATCGCTCCCGGCGAGCGATCTCGAGCGGTAGACCTGGTCGAAGGACGCCTTCGGCTGTGGCTACTTGACGCCAGCGGCCTTGAGGATCCTGGTCAGCGGGCAGAAATTCGTCAGCCCGGACTGAAACAAGTTGGCGCCCACGAAGGCTGTGAACCAAAGCCAGCTCATTTTTGTTAGGTCGATCGTGCCCTGCCATTGGGCGAGGCCGAGGCTGATCAGGACGAACAGTCCTGCAATGGTCATGGTCCAGCGTTGGGCGGTCATTTTGAGCGAGGTAGTTGGGGTTGGGGGGGCACACTTGCCGCGCAAGCAGGCGCCCAGAGTCTGACAGGTTCTTAGGGCTCCGCTACATAAGGAGGTTCCCGATTCGGGCAGGAACTGGTGAGGTAAGGCCGCAGGCCGCTTGGCTCTCGAACTTGCGTCTCCATTTCGGCCTACCCGGGCAAGACCCATGCGGGGGGGGGCCGGCCCGCGCGTGCCTGGGGCTACACTGCCCACTGAACCCTCCATTCGGTGCCGACCCGACCCGACCCGAATCTACCCGACCCTACCCGACCCTACCCTAACCCACCCAACCCTAACCCACCCTACCCTTTGCCCAGCCCATGAATCTCCTCCGCACCCTCGATGCCCTTTTGCGAGGTGGCTACACCGATGTGGAGCACATCCAGGATGGCAAAATCCAGGTGCCGATTCGGACCCTTGTCCGCTTGGCAGTGCTTTTGGGAGCGACCTATGGGTTGATGATGGGGTTGTTTGCCTTGCTGTCCTGGGATCACACGGGAGCTGCGCTGCTGCAGATGCTCTCCTCGATGGTCAAGGTCCCGTTGCTGTTCTTGCTGACTCTGCTGATCACCTTCCCGTCGCTGTACGTGTTGAGTGCGCTGGCACGGACGCGCCTCGGGGCGGCGCAGACCGCGCGACTGTTGTTGGTGGCGATTACGGTCGACTTGGCCTTGCTGGCGAGCTTTGGACCAATCCTGGCGTTCTTCACGCTTTCGACCGACAGCTACCCGTTCATGAAGCTACTCAACGTCTTGATCTTTGCCATCGCGGGGCTGGCGGGGTTGACCTTCCTCAACCGGGCGCTGCGCAGGTGGTTGGGCCAAACAGGAGCGGAGAGTCACGAAACGGGCGAGCTTGAGCCCGCCCCAGCGGAAGCGGAATCCAAGACGCCGGACGCTTTCCACGACTCGTTGATCAAGAAGACGGTGGGGCTCATAGAGCAAAGGCAAAGCCATTTGGCGACCCAACGCACGCGGCGCCTGATCGTCGGATGGTGCGTGCTGTTTGGCATCGTGGGGAGCCAAATGGGCTGGGTCTTGCGCCCATTCCTTGGGGATCCTGATCAGCCTTTCGAGTTGTTCCGCGCGCGGAGCTCCAACTTCCTTGAGGCGGTCTTCACCGCGCTCGGTCGCCTGCTGTCGTGAGCGCGAAGCTGGAGTCGATGGGGGTGCGAGCGTTGCTCGAAGTCGAGGTCGGGCAGGGCTCGCTCGCTCCGACTTCGGTTCGCCGTTGCCTTGCCTGGGTGGCGCTCGGGGGCGTGGCCTATGGGGCGTGCATGGGGAGCTTTGGGTTGCGTCCGCTGCAGTGTCTGATTTCCGCGATCAAGACACCGCTCCTGATCTCGGCCGGAGGGTTGTTTTGCATCCCCAGTTTCTATGTGATCAACAACCTGCTCGGTTTGCGCGAGGATTTTGGGCAAGCCCTGCGCGGCATCGCGTCGAGCCAAGCGGCCGTTGCGGTGTGCCTGGCGAGTCTGGGGCCGATCACCCTGGTGCTTTACTCGGGAACCGACCAGTACGCGTTCGCCAAAGCGCTCAACGGCGTGATGTTCCTGTTCGCCAGCCTTGGCGGCCAGATTGTGCTCGCGCGCAACTATCGCACGCTCATCCAGCGCAACCCGCGGCACCGGGTGGCCTTGTTTGCCTGGTTGACGTTGTTTTGGTTCGTCACCATCCAACTTGCTTGGATGCTGCGCCCCTTCATTGGGCAACCGAATGATCCCACGACGTTCCTGCGGGCCGATTCTTGGGGCAATGCCTACGTCGAGGTTTGGCGAACGATCGTGAATTCGTTGCGCTGATCGGGGGGCGCGGATCAGCGCCTTTGGCGCGGCTCACGGGTAGGGGCGCAGAACTCCACCAGGTAGTCGAAGGCGATCGACTTGCCTTGGTCGAGGCTGATCTGGATGGCGTAGCGCGATCCGGGGCGGACTTCGATCGATTCGGGGCGGAAGACGATGCAGGGGGAGCCCCCATACCCTCCGCCTCCCAGGTCCTTCCAATCGAGCTGGAGAGCGTCGCCCGCGGGCAGAAAGTTCTCGTCGAGCCGATGCATGGTCACTTCGATCGCGTCCTTGCTCGTGGGCACGCGCCCGCTGAGCAGGTGGATGCTCCAGGCATGCCGCGGCCCGAACATGTCGCTGGGTACGTAGCCGGGGGGCGGGTACATCACGCTGGTCAAGCCGCGTGCGCCGGGGCCGCTTGAGTCCATGGACCACATGGCCGCCCATTGGCCCGCCGAGCCGAAGCCTGTCTTGGCCATGTTCGGGTTGAGGCACCAGCGCCGGTGCCCAATGCGATCGATGTTGCTGGGGTCGGAATCGTTCATGTAGGAGTCGACCGAACCGCGCAGCCCTCCGCTCGAGAGGTTGCTGTTGCTGGTGCCTTGGTAGCCGCGCGCATAGGCCTTGTCGTCCATTCCGGGGGGCTGGCTCGGCGTGTGGTCGAGGTGACCGATCGCCTTGCACAGTTCGCCCGCGGCATCGCACAGGGCGTTCCATTCGGGGTTGAGCGTGAGGTCCTTCCAAGGGATGCGGCACAACGCGCGGTAGGCCTTGAGCCGGGCCAATTCTCCCTGCCGATCGGCCGATTGTGGGTCTTGTGGGTCGATGGGCCCCACGCGGCTGGCTTCGGCCAACTCAGCGGTCAGGGCATCGAGCGCCAACGGATAGGGAACGATGCCATCGAGGTCGACCAAGCGGCCGTTCTTCCAGGTGCGCTGGCTCTGGACCTTGCCTGCGATTTCGATGGTCGCTTTGCCGTCTAGAACACCGGCTTTGTATTTGGCGTTGCGCTCCCAATGCGCGTCGGGCTTGGATTCGATGTACTTGCCATCGAGCAAGCCCTTTTTGTACTGCGCTTGCAAGAGCCTGCGTCCGTCGGGCAGGAAGCGTTCGAAGCGTCCGTTGAGCTGGTCTTTCTCGTAGCGCGCCTTCAAGACCACCGAGCCCTCCTGGTATTTGACCCACGAGCCAAAGCGCAGGCCGCGCGAGTAGTGGCTCTCGACCTCGAGCCGCCCGGCGGCGTCGAACTGGGTCCGCAGCCCGTCCAGCTGGTCCGCTTTGTATTGCGCCCGTTCTTCGAGCGTGCCGTCGGTGCGAAAGCGTTCGTACAGCCCGGCCTTTTGGCCCGCTTCGTTGGTTTCGTAGCGTTCCTTGAGCTCGCCGCTGGGGTAGTGGGTCTCTTGGACTTCTTGCGCAAAGGCCCGGCCTGACCAAGGAAGCGCCAGCATCATGGCGGTTAGCCAAAGGGCGCGCGCCAGCCAAGGAACGAGGCACTCGGGGAGCCCTCGCTGCCCGCGCCGAGTCGCTGCCATGGGGTCCTCAACGATCATGGGCCCCATTGGAACCGATGGCCCGGCGTTGCGGGAACCCTGGTTGGCATTGGGCCAGCTCCGGTGTCCATTCGAGTTTCGGGGAGGCTGGGAGTGGGTCGGGTCCAGCGGGGGGAGCATGTCTCGGGAGGTGGGAGCTGGGATGGGAAGGGGGAAGCCTAGTGGCCTTGGGCCTGTTCCAAAATCGCCGCCACCACCGGGTGCCCGTGCTTGCGCATGGCCGAGATCGCGTAGCAGCGATCCGTGACTCCGGCCATGACCCCCAGGCAGACCGCACCGTATTGACGCTCCAAGTCGTCGCGCAAGTTCATGGGGGCGGGGAAGGCCCCAAGTCCGGCCTCGCCAAAGCGCTTCATCAGGGCGCTGTCCTCGAATTCGGCGACGATCTGTGGGCGCAAGTCGGTGCGTTCGAGCCAAGCTTCGAGGCTCTGGCGGAGCGCGCTGGTGCGCGCGGGCATAAGGAACTTGGCCCCATCCAGGTTGCGGGGGAAGGCGCCCGCGAGTGACTCGGCCAAGGATTTCGCCGCGAACATCCCGACCGGCGACTCCTCGATCAGGTGGCTGTTGAGGCGCAGGTCGAGCTGGGGCGTCGGGGGTACGTCGGACAGGACCAAATCCAAGTCGTGTACGGCCAACGCGGCGAACAGTTGCAAGGGGGGCGCCTCGCTGCAGCGCAGCGTGATCGGTTCGGGTCCTTCGAGCACCGGCGCGAGCCAGCGAAACGCGGCCTGCTTCATCATCGCGTCGGCGATGCCGACCTTGAGGGCCGTGGGGCGCGCCTTGCCCTTCCCGCGCACGACCTTGGCCAATTCGTCCCCGAGTTGGAAGATCTCCTCGGCATAGCTATGGACGAGCTCGCCCGTATCGGTCAGCGCCAGGTGCCGCCCCCGCCGCTCCAGGAGTGGGCTCCCAATGGCGGCTTCCAGGGTCTTGAGCTGGGCGCTGATCGAGGGGCGGCCCACGTGCAGCCGCCGGCTGGCTGCGGCAATCCCGCCCTCCTGAACCACGGTCCAGAAGTAGTAGAGGTGGTGGTAGTTGAGCCAGGACATGGTCTTGCGTCGATATTTTCGACGGTAGGGGTGCCCTAATTGCTACCTGATCGTCCCTGCCGAGGCAACCCAAAATGGAGCCGTCAAGCCACTGGGGCTTGGCGTACCACCCACCCCCTTCATGGAGGCTAGATGAACCTAGAGATTCGGACCAAAGGCCTAGAGTTGACCGCCAGTTTGCGTGAGTTCGTGGAGAAGCGCATGGCCGACGCCCTCGGGCACCACCTCGACCAGATTCGTTGGGTTCGCGTGCAGTTTGCGGACATCAACGGCCCTCGGGGTGGGGTGGACATCCGCTGCACCATCCGGGCAACCGTCCAGCTTGGGGGGGATGTCGTGGTGCACGAGACCATGGAGTCGCCCGGATCGGCGTTGTCCAAAGCGGCCGACTCGCTGCGCACCAGCGTTTCCCGGCGCATCAGCCGGCTCAAGACCCGGCGCCGCCGGATGCCCCCGTTCGTCGACGGGATGGCGGGGTGAGCAGGGGGGCGGAGATCGAGGCTTTGGAGACCGCCAGCGGTTTCCGCCCATTGGGCTATCCACCGGCTTGGGAGTCGTAGCGCCTGCCCAGGCCGTGTTTTTTGGGCGGATGGATTGGACCTTCCTGGAGCGCCAGTCTCCCGGTGTCCCTCGCTCCCGGGCGCGTAGCAAGTCCAGGCCCTATGATGGGGTCCGAGCACCCAGGGCCCTCCATGCACGAATTGATCCTCAACGAAGCGCACTACTCGCGGGTGATCGAGCAGGTCTTGGCGGGAGCTGAGCGTTTCCTTTGGATCGCGACCGCAGACATCAAGGATGTGCACGTCGAGGGCCCGCGCGGAAAGTTCATCCCCTTGCTGTCGGTGTTTGCCGATTTGGTTCTGCAAGGCGTGGAGATCCGTTTGATCCACGCCAAGGAGCCAGGCCCAGCCTTTCGTGAGGACTTCGATCGCTTCCCCGCGCTGATTGAGAGCGAGCGCTTCGAGCGCATCCTTTGCCCGCGCATGCACATGAAGGTGATCGTAGTCGACGGCCGCATGGCCTACGTGGGCTCCGCCAACCTGACGGGCGCAGGAATCGGCGCCAAATCGCCGCGTCGCCGCAACTTCGAAGCGGGGCTGCTCACCGACGACCCTGAGGTCATCGAAGCGTTGATGGGGGAGTTGGATACACTGTATCTGGGCAGGTATTGCCACGATTGTGGCCGCCGCGATTTCTGCCCGGATCCGATTGTTTGAGGCTTTGGGCTTTGGGCTTTGAGGCTTGGTGCTTGGGCCTAGCGGCTGGGGGGTAGGCTGGGCGTCCGTTGCGCCGGGCTTGGCACGTACGCTTGTCGAGGTGGCTCCGCTCACTAGCTTCGCGCGAGAAGGTCCCCGAGATGGAGTTTGAAACGTTTGGCCCGATACCTTGGGCCTCCCACGCGAAATGCTGAACACAGGGTTCGAAACCCAGGTTTTGAGCCGTGCATGATTCGGGAGGATGGGCAACTGAGGGCTGGGGTCGACCATCCTCCACGCGCTCCCTCTTGAAGCCTTCCAACGAAAAGAGCCGCCCCCCAGGAGGGAGCGGCTCTATACCGTTGGGCTCCTACGAGCGCCGGTTAGTGCGAGTGGCCGTGGCCGCCGGCGGGGGCAGCTTCTTCCTTGGAGGGAAGGTCGCTGACCAGGGCGTCGGTGGTGAGCAGCAGGCTCGCAACCGAAGCGGCGTTTTGCAGGCCCGAGCGCACGACCTTGGTGGGGTCGATGACGCCGGACTTGACCAGGTCTTCGTAGGTGTCGGTGGCGGCGTTGTAGCCGAAGTTGTTGGCTTTGCCGGCGCGCACGTTTTGCACGACGACGGCGCCGTCCTGGCCCGCGTTGGCGGAGATTTGGCGCAAGGGAGCTTCAAGCGCGCGACGCACGATCATGGCTCCGACGCGCTCGTCACCTTCCAGCTTGAGACGCTCGACCGGGCCGATGCAGGAAAGCAGCGCAATGCCGCCGCCGGGGACCACGCCCTCTTCGACGGCTGCGCGGGTGGCGTGCAGCGCGTCTTCGACGCGGGCCTTCTTCTCCTTCATTTCGGACTCGGTCGCGGCTCCGACCTGGATCTGGGCCACGCCACCCGACAGCTTGGCGAGGCGCTCTTGGAGCTTCTCACGGTCGTAGTCGGATTTGGTGCCTTCGATCTCGGCGCGGATTTGCTCGATGCGGGCTTTGATGTCCTGCTTCTTGCCAGCGCCTTCGACGATCAGGGTCGTGTCCTTGGTGACGACGACCTTCTTGGCGGTGCCCAGGTCCTTCGGGGTCAAGCCTTCGAGTTGGACGCCCATGTCTTCCATGACGGGGGTGCCGCCGGTGAGGACGGCGATGTCCGACATCATGGCCTTGCGGCGATCACCAAAGCCGGGGGCTTTGATGGCGACGCAGGGGAAAGCACCGCGCAAGCGGTTCACGACCAGGGTCGTAAGGGCTTCGCCGTCGATGTCTTCGGCGATGATCACGAGCGGGCGGCCCGATTGGGCGACTTGCTCGAGCAGCGGGATGATTTCCTTGACCGTGGAGAGTTTCTTCTCGTGGATCAGGATCAGGGGGTTCTCGAACTCGCACTTCATTTCACGCGGGTCGGTGATGAAGTGGGGGGAGACGAAGCCCTTGTCGAATTCCATGCCCTCGACCACGTTGATGGTGGTTTCGAGCGTGGTGCCGTCCTCGACCGTGATCACGCCATCTTTGCCAACGCGCTCCATGGCTTCGGCGATCTTCTTGCCGATTTCCGGGTCGTTGTTGGCGGCGATCGACGCGATTTGAGCGATCTCTTGTTGGCCCTTGACCGGGGTCGAGAGGCTCTTGAGTTGCTTGACGGCGCAGTCGACGGCCTTGTCAATGCCCCGCTTGAGCGCGACCGGGTTGGCACCCGCGGTCACGTTCTTGAGGCCTTCGACAAAGATCGCTTCGGCCAACACCGTGGCGGTGGTGGTACCGTCGCCGGCAGCGTCGTTGGTTTGTTGGGCGACTTGCTTCACGAGCTGGGCGCCCATGTTTTCGTAGGCGTCCTCGAGCTCGATTTCCTTGGCGACACTCACGCCGTCCTTGGTGACGGTCGGGCTGCCGAAGGCCTTCTGCAGGATCACGTTGCGGCCGCGGGGGCCGAGGGTGATCTTGACCGCCTTGGCGAGTTTCTGAACGCCGGCGCGAATGTGCTCGCGGGCGTTGGCGTCGTAGCTAATTTGCTTGGCTGCCATGGGAGGGATTCCTTGGTGGGAGGGGGATGGTTGGAGGAGGGGAGAAATCAGCCAATGATGCCGAGGATGTCATCCTCGCGCATGATCAGGAACTCCTCGCCATCGAACTTGACCTCGGTACCTGCGTAGGAGGTGAACAGCACGCGGTCGCCAACAGCGACGGAGAAGGTGCTCTTCTCACCATTCTCGAGGGTCTTGCCGGCACCAATGGAGATCACGATGCCTTCCTTGGGTTTCTCCTTGGCGGACTCGGGCAGCAGGATACCACCGGAGGTCTTGGACTCGGCCTCGACGCGCTGCACGAGGACACGGTCACCGAGGGGACGGACGGCGATCTTCTTGGATTTGGTTTTGGTGGCCATATCTGGTTGGAACCGAATTGGGTTCGAAGGGTTTTTGGGGATGGGGTCTGTCTAAGGAAGTCCGCCGAAGGAATCGGCGGTGGAAGCAATCAGGGGTGCAAAGGACCCCAGTGGGACTCCAGCACCGCGAGCACCTGCTGGCGCAGGATTTTGGGCGGTACGGGTTTGTGCAAGAACGCGCTCGCTCCGCGGTCGAGGGCGAAGCGCTCGACTCCTACGCCCGCGTCACCGGACCACAGAATGGTGGGGACGCGCAGGTCGTGGTCGAGCATGTGTTGGAAGAGCTCCAAGCCACCAAACCCGGGCATTTGCAGGTCGAGCAGGGCCAAGTGCACCGGAGTATCGGTGTTCAAAAGCTCCATCGCCTGGGTGCCATCCTCGGCCTGCAGGACCACCAAGCCGGTACCGGCCAAGAGGTCGCTGGCACCGGTACGGATGTCCGGGTCGTCGTCGGCGATGAGGATGCGGCGGGGCGGGTACATGGTGGGGCCTGGAAAGGCGTACCTGCCCAAATGCAAACGCCGTGCCGGAGGCCAAGCTCGGGCATGGATACGGTTTCCATTTCCTAACCATCTAATTAGAAGGGGTTTAGGGGCAATCGGCCGGTGGGGCCCGCATGATCCTCGCTCCGCTTTGCTGCCACACTGGCAGCGGCCCCTGGGGGGCAGTGGCCAGCCTGTCAGGTTGGCAGGGCTAGGCTCCCCCCGTCACGCGGTTGGGAATGCCAGTGACTAGGGGCCGAGAGCGGCCCCCAGGGGGCGCCCTTCGGGTGCTAGCTTGGGGGGATGAACCTCGCCGCCCCTCCGGTTTTCGACGCCCATGTGGATTCGATCCAGCGGGCGTTGGATATGGGCCATGACTTGGGTGACTGGACCCCTGGGCACTTGGACTTGGTGCGCGGCCAAATGGGCGGCCTTGGGGCGGTGGTCATGACCGCTTGGGTGGACCCCGAATTCCTCCAGCCGGCCAAGGGTGGGGCCCCCGCGCGGGCCCATGCTCTGATCGCAGCCCTGCACACACTCGCCCGTCGACGGTCGAACCTGGCCGCCTGGGTAGGCAACGGCGCGGAGCTTGCCCGGGTCCGGCAAAGCGGGCGTACCGCGTTGATCGCGGCGATCGAAGGCGGACATGCCATCGACGGCAATCTCGATCGGCTCCAAGACTTCTTCGAGTTTGGCGTGCGCATTTTGACCCTTGTTTGGAACAACCACCTGCCCTGGATCCGTTCGTGTCAGCCGAACGCAGGGCCCGATGTGCCAGCCGGGCTCTCTCCCTTCGGTCGGGAGGTCGTGCGGCGCATGAATCGCCTGGGCGTGTTGGTGGATGTGTCCCATGCGGCCGAACGAGCGGTGCTCGACGTGCTGGACGTAAGCGATCGACCGGTCATCGCCAGCCACTCCGCTTGTGCCGCCTTGAGCCGGCACCCGCGCAACTTAAGCGACGCCACCCTGCGCTGCATCGCCCAGCATGGGGGCGTGTTGGGGATCGTGTTTTGTACCCCGTTCTTGGACGAGCAGGCCAGGGCGGAAGAAGCGCGCCTGCGCCTGCGGGCCGAGTATCGAAATCTGCGCGGCGCCAATGGCACGGCGACCGAAGCGCTGCAATCGGAATACCTGCAACGACAAGCCACAGCATTCCCCATGGAAACGGTGGTGCGGCATGTGCTCCACGCGATCGACGTGATGGGTATCGACCATGTGGGGCTCGGGTCCGACTTCGACGGCATCCAAAGGACTCCGGCCGAAATCGCCGATGCAAGCGCTTATCCAAACCTTGCACAAGCCTTGGTTCGGGCGGGTTTGAGTCCGGCGGACGTCGAGAAGGTCTTCTGGGGCAACATGACGAGGGTTTTTGACTGGGCGACAGGGCCGGGCACGGTGGCGGCCCAAGCGAGCTTGCGGCCCGTGGGCGCTTCCTGGACCTCTGAGCACATCGGTTGAGTTGACAAGGAACCTCCGCGGACCCCGACCGAACCGCCGGTCCCGCCCGCGCCCGGAACCAAGTACATGCCCGGAGAAGAGTAGCCTCGAAGAGAGTAGCTTCGAAAAGAGTAGCCTGGAGAAGGCTGGGCTTGGCTGTGGGGACCCTTAAGACCTGTTCGTCGCTCCTGGGTTGCGGAGTTCTCGAGAATTCTCGCCCTGAATCCTCCGCATGCGTCCGGCCAAAAGCTCGCTGGGAGCGGACGGTCTACCGCAGGATCTGCAGCGAGAACGGATAGCGATACGATTTGCCTTCGCTTGCTTTGATTGCCGCGATGAAGGCCAACACCATCGATGCGATCCCCACCATCCATGCCATCGCGACGCCGATCAGAATCAAGAAGAACGGCAAGCAGAGGAGGTAGGCCAGCAACACCGTGATGTGGAAATTGAGCGCGGAAATGGCCTGACGACGGATGAAGAAGGACTGGTCTCCCTTCGTGATCAGCACCAGGAACGGCCCAAGCAGGTCGAACAGGGGCAACGGCAAGAGCGCGGAAAGGTGGGCGATCACCCCCCAGCGGCATTCGGCGCTGTCCTCGGTTTCGACGGGTTCCTCGTTGTTCAGCAGCATGGAAAAACCATTACGCCATGAATCGTCAGAAATTCAACCGCAACCCAAGGCGCTGCGGTCCGGTCTAAGAAGCACCGCGGCCCCAACCAGGAGGAAACAAGCCATGCGGCATGATTTTGCAACCATCGACGATTCCCACTCTTTCCTAACGGTGCCCCCCGGTGAGCATGCTTGCCAGGTCGCCGATATCCGGGTTCAATTGTCTCGCGAGGGGCACCCGCGTTGGGGGCTGCATTGGAAGGTGCTCCAGGGCCCTTTGGCCGGCAAGACCGCAGCCTGGGACAACTTGACTTGGTCCGAGAAGGGGCTGCCCCGGGTCAAACACGTCTTGGGAGCGCTGGGCTTCGACGTGACGGGAGTGCTGGACTTGGAGCCCGAAGACTTGCTCGGCAAATGCGCCCTGGTCCAGGTGGAGCGAGAAGAGTACGAAGCTCCGGGTAGCGGGCGCCGCATCGAGCGACTGACCGTCCCGTACCACGGCTACCAGCCGTTGCCGGAGGACTTGTTCGGGGGCCCGCTTGCCTCCGATGCTCCGGCTGGCAAGTCGCAGACCGAGGAGGCCACCCATTCGGACGAAGCGGAGGATGATCTTGGCTCGATGCCCTTCTAAGAAGACGCGCCGGGACGTGGGGTCGAGCCTCCTGAGGGTCGCCGGGAGAGCCCGCTCCCCTAGATTGCGCAAGGGGGCGATCCCCGAGATGAAAGGCGTTGACCTTTGCAGCGTGCCAAGGGAGGCTTTGGGGCATGGTCGAACCCAATTCCCTAGACCCCCAGGATCGGTTGCTCGTGGAAGAGGCTCGTCGCATCCGGGAGCGGGCGTACAGCCCCTACTCGAACTTCGCCGTGGGGGCGGCCTTGCGCGCGACCGATGGTTCGGTGCACGTGGGCTGCAACGTCGAAAACGCCAGCTTTGGGCTGACGCTTTGCGCGGAACGCAGCGCCGTGGTCTCGGCCGTAGCCCAGGGCTGCCAACAGTTCGAGGCGATCGCTATCGCGGCGCCTGGGGACGATCCATGGGTTTGGCCGTGTGGTGCTTGTCGGCAAGTTTTGGCGGAGTTTGGACCCAACTTGACCGTGTTCTTGGTGTCGGAGTCGGGGAAGGTAGCTCGATCCACGTTGCTCGAGTTGCTCCCTCACCAGTTTCACTTTCCGGGCAGCGAAGCGGGAAAATAGCCGTGACCCAAGCTCACAAATGGACCTTGGACCAGTATCGCGAATTGGTCTTGCAGGTGGAGGCGGCCAACCGCGCCTACTACGTCGAGGGTCAATCGCCGTGGAGCGACGCAGAGTACGACCGAATGTTCCAAGACCTGGTCGCAGCCGAGCGCGAGCATCCCGAATGGTGCACGCCCAATAGCCCGACCCAGCGGGTTGGTGCGCCTTTGCCCGAAGGCTCGGGATTCGCCAAAGTCCGCCATGTGGTGCCCATGCTTTCCATCGAGAGTCTGTTCGATGCCGACCAGGTTCGCGAGTTCGAGAGCAAGATGCGGCGTTTCCTGGGCTTGACCGAGGAGCAAGCCCTCGAGTTCAGCGTAGAACCCAAGTTTGATGGGGTCAGCCTTGCGTTGATCTATGAGAGGGGCGCGTTGGTTCGTGCCTTGACCCGCGGCGATGGCGAAGTGGGGGAGGACATCCTGGCCAACGTACGCACGATCCGAAACGTGCCTTTGCGGCTCCCCCAGTCGGCTTGGGGTATCCCGGATCTGTTGGAGGTCAGGGGCGAGGTTCTCATCGCCAGGGATCGATTCGAAGCGTTCAATCAGCAAAGGGTTGCGGAAGGGCAGCCTCGACTAGCCAACGCCCGCAATGCAACCTCCGGCGCTTTGCGGCGCAACGACCCCGCTGAGGTCGCTCGTTATCCCCTCGAGTTCCACAGCTACTCGGCACCCCGCATGGAGGGGCTTGCGAAAGCACCCACCACCCAGATGGAACTCTTCGAGGCCCTGCGGGCCTGGGGTCTGCCTGCGTCGGGGTACCAGGAGCTGGCCCATGGAATCGATGGGTGCCTTGCCTACCAAGCCCGATTGGAAGCCGATCGGGACTCGGTCCCATTCGAAATGGATGGCATCGTCGCCAAGCTCAATCGCTTGGATCTGCGCGAGCGTTTGGGCAACACGGCCCGGGCCACCCGATGGCAATATGCGCACAAGTTCGTTCCCCGGTCCGAGGTCAGCACCCTGCTGGCCATCGAAGTCCAGGTAGGTGCCAAGGGGCGCTTGACCCCCAGGGCACACGTTTCGCCCGTGGAGGTCGGGGGCGTGGTGGTGCGCCACGCGACCCTGCACAACGAAGACCACGTGCTCAAACTGGGGTTGCATCCCGGGGACCGCGTGTACCTCGAGCGAGCAGGCGACGTCATCCCGCAAATCACAGGGGTCGCCGTCGCGGCGCAGGGGAGCGAACCCGAAGGGTGGTCGGCCGGGCTGCCCGAATCGCTGTTCGAGTCCGAAGGCTCATTGCGCCCCGGCGTGATCGCGCGCTACGGCGAAGCCTTCTCTATGCCGACCCATTGCCCTGCCTGTGGAGCGCCGGTTGTGCGCAGCGGTAAGTACGTGCAATGCCCCAATGTGCATGGGTGCCTGCCGCAGCGAATGGGACGGACGATCCACTTCGCAGCCAGGGCCGGGATCGAAATCGACTCGATCGGCGAAAAGGCCATCGCGCAGATGTTTCAAGCGGGGCTCATCCAGGGGCCCGCGGACTTGTTCCTGCTCAAGGCCGAAGATCTCCTGCAGCTCGACCGTTGGGGAGAGAAGTCCGTAGCCAATCTGTTGGATCAACTTCGCTCGCGACGGCAGATTCCGTTTGGCAAGTTTCTGGCAGCGTTGGCCATCCCCGGCCTGGGCGAAACCGTGGGTGACCTCTTGGCGCGGCACTTCCATAGCTTTGACGAGCTGGCCCACGCCGACTTGGAGACTTTGCAGCACATCGATGGGCTGGGCCCCAAGACCTCCGCGCAAATCAGGGCTTGGTTGGAAGACCCGCGCAACACCGAGATGGTGCAGCGCATGTTTGACGCGGGCGTGACCCTGGTGGTACCGGGTGCGGTCCAAGGGGGCGTGCTGGCGGGTAAGCGGGTGGTGTTCACGGGAACGCTGGTCCAAACATCCCGGGCGGAGGCCAAGAAGCTTGTCGAGGAAGCAGGCGGCCAGGTGAGCTCGAGCGTCAGCCCCAAGACCCACATCCTCGTACAAGGGGGCAAGCCGGGTAGCAAGGCGAAGAAGGCTGCGGAGCTGGGCGTAGAAGTTTGGGATGAGACCACCTTTCGCGAGCGCCTTGGGTTGCCCGTGCTTCCGAATGCGGAAGATTCGAATTAGCGCCGGGGAATGCCCTGCTCCCCAACCTCATAGTCGAGAAGTCGGGTAGCTTGGGGCTTCCTGCACCTGGGAGGGGGGCAGTGGGTCGTTGGATGGGCTATGATGCGGGCCATTCATCATGCCCATACCCCAGAATCCAGACCCCAACGATCCCTCCAAGGATCAAACCCCTTCGGCCAAGGATGGTGCGCAACCTCCGCCGACCGAAGACTTCGAGCTGCCCGCGGACTTCCACAACGAGGAAACCGCCAAGCTCGTGGAAGAAGCGCAGTCAGGCAATGCGGCGGCCCTCAACGCGCTGTTTTCTCGCTACCAGCAGGTCATGATCGAAGTGGCCCGCAAGCAGTTGGGCCCCAAGCTGCGGCTTAAGGAAGACCCCGATGACTTGGCGCAAACCACCTTTCGCGAGGCAACGCGCGACTTCGCGCGCTACCGCTATCGGGGCGACCGTTCGCTGTTGGCTTGGCTGATCCAAATCCTCAAGAACAAGATCCGGGACAAGGCGGAGTTCTATTCGGCTGGGAAACGCGACCAAGGTCGTGAGCGTTCGCTCGAACCGGGGGAATCCAACCTGGAAGAAGGCAGCTTCCAATTCGCCTCGCCGGACCTTTCGGTGACCCAGGTGGTCAGCCGCGACGAAAGCGTGGGGCTGCTCCACAAAGCTTTGGAGGACCTCTCGGAAGAACACCGACAGGCCATCACCTTGGTCTTCTTCGAGGGACTTTCGCTCCGCGACGCAGGCGAGCGCATGGGGGGCCGGAGCGAGGATGCGGTGCGCATGATGCTGCGCCGGGCCGAGGATAAGCTGGGGGAGCGCTTGCGCTCGACCCTGGGTCGTGACCTTTCCTAGCCCCCGGGATTTCGGGGGG
>JACKHT010000013.1 GCA_020638855.1 Planctomycetota bacterium | reverse complement strand
AAGCCCAAGCCCAAGCCCAAGCCCAGGCTCAACCCGCTAGCCCAGCCAAGTCCTGCTGCAGTGGCGAAGTGGCCGCAAACGCGGTCACCCCTGTCGCTACCAAGACTTGCTCGACCGCGAGCAAAGGCTTCCAAATGCGCGGCCGCGTTGCGGCTCCCGCCCCCAAGGTCGTCATGGCTTCGGGCAACACGCTCGCCCAAGTCGTCGCCCCCGCGGCCATGCCCACCAAGGTAGCCGTCAAGGCCGCCCCCAAGGCCGGCGGATGCTGCATGCAGCAAGCGATTGCGAACAAGGCCACGCAACCCACGGGTCCCGTCGCCAACCAAACGGCAGCGACGACCGTGGGCCAAGGATGCTGCGCAGACCAAGCTGCCAAGCACACCGCTGCCGGTGATGCTTGCTGCGCGGACAAGGCCAAAGTCGCCGCGACACCCGGGCAAGCGGCTCCGATGGCCAACCTGCCCGCGGGCCCCGCTCGCACCGGTGCGGTCAAAGCCATGCCGTCGGCAGGCTGTGACGGCAAGCAATGCGGTGGAGACGAGTGCAACGCGGGTGCCTGTGCCGACAAGGCACAAGCCGCTGCGGCTCCCAAAGGCGATTGCTGCGCTGGCAAAGCCCAAGTGGTGCAAACCGCTGGCAAGGCAGCCCCGGTTGCCAACATGCTCCCCGTAGCGACCAAAGCCCAACCCTCGCTCGATTGCGCTGGCAAGACGTGTGGCGGCGATGAGTGCAACGCTGGCGAGTGCGCCGATAAGGCGGTTGCAACCAAGCCCGCCCAAGGTTCTTGCTGCGCCGACAAGGGGCAAGTGGTTCAGACCCCGGGCAAGGCTGCTCCGGTAGCCAACGTTCCCACCGGCAACGTTCCCACCGGCAATGCTCCCGCGGCCAATGCCACCGGTGCCGTCAAGGCCCAACCGAAGGCCTGCTGTGGCGGCAACGGATCGTGTGGGGACGCCAAGGTCAAGCAAGCTGCCGAAACCGGCACGGCTACCCCGGCTGCAAACCTGCCCGCCAAGGGCTTCAAGGTTCCCGCTGCCGGTGCCAAGTCGGATTGCGGTGGCGCCTCCAAGGGGGATTGCGGGAGCAAGACCCCCCGCGGCCAAGGCCAGAAGATCAGCGGCTGATCGCCCCCGTTCTTGAGCCATCCCAACGGGCGGGTTCCTTCTGGAACCCGCCCGTTGCGCATTTGCGTCGGATCCAGATCGAACCTACCCGCTGAAACTGCCAACCGGTGGGCTTGCTGACTAAGCTAATCACGTGCGCCCCCAAGTCTTCCCGATCGTCCCGCTGGCGGAATACCGTCTCCTCGACTCTGGCTCGGGCGAGAAGCTAGAGCGTTTCGGTCCGCGCACCCTGCGCCGCCCCGACCCCCAGGCGCTCTGGCGTCCGCGGCTTGCGGAGCGCGACTGGAACGCGGCGGACGCGCGCTTTGTGCGCGAGACGGATCGCGGCGGCCATTGGGTCGATGGCAAGGGGCGCGTCTTGCCCCACGAGTTGCGCTGGAAGTGTCGCCTGCTGGATGGGACCTTTTGGATCCAACCTACGCCCTTCAAGCACGTGGGAGCCTTCCCTGAGCAAGCCACCAACTGGCAGTTGCTACGCGAGCACGCTGGCTCGTTTGGGACCCCGGCACCCAAGCTGCTCAACCTGTTCGGTTACACCGGAGTCGCCAGCGTGTTGGCGAGCTTGGCGGGCTACCAAGTGACCCACGTGGACGCTTCGAAAGCCGCCTTGAGTTGGGTGGCCGACAACGCCGAGGCCAGCGGACTGACGGGCCAGCGGATCCGTTGGGTGCTCGACGACGCCCTGGCGTTTGCCCAGCGCGAGGTCCGCAGGGGTTCCCGCTACCAAGTGATCTTGCTCGACCCTCCGCACTATGGGCGCGGGCCCAAGGGCCAGAAATGGCAATTGGAGGAGCACCTCGCACCTTTGGTCGAAGCAGCCGGACAGCTGTTGGCCGAGCAAGCTCTGTTGGTGCTCTCGACTTATGCGGTCGGGTACTCGCCCTTGGCTTTCGCCAACCTGTTCGAAGCCTTCGGCGATGGGGCCATCGAAGCGGGGGAGTTGGCCCTGGCTGAGTCCGACAGCCCGCGGCTGCTGCCGGCGGGATTTTGTGCACGCTATTGGAAAGGGGTCCGCCCTTGATCCCCCAGCCGACGGTGCTGTACGTGGACAACCATGTGCTGGCCCTGGGCAAACCCGCTTGCATGCCGTGCGTACCCGACGAAAGCGGGGATCCAAGCCTGCTCGATTGGGGCAAGGATTGGATCGCGAAACGCTTCCAAAAACCCGGTGCGGTGTTCCTTGGGACGGTCCACCGCCTCGACCGGCCCGTGTCCGGGGTGGTGGTCTTCGGGCGCACCAGCAAAGGGGCTGCGCGCCTGTCGGAGGCCTTCCGCGCCCACCGTACCCAAAAGGTCTATTGGGCCGTCCTGCCTGCCGCCCCGGAGCGTACCAGCGGCACGATCGAACACAGCCTGCGCAAGGACACCACGCACAATCGCACGGCGGTCGTGGCTCCTGATGCGTTCGGCGCCAAGCCCGCCCGCACCACCTATCGCACGCTCGAAGTCCGGGCCGGGCGCGCGCTCGTCGAGCTCCGCCCGCAAACCGGGCGTCCGCACCAATTGCGGGTGGCCATGGCTTCGCTCGGGCTGCCCATCTTGGGCGACTTGCGGTATGGGGCCCGCGATCCCTTGCCCGATCGGAGCATCGCGTTGCATGCGGTGGCCTTGCAGGTCCCGCACCCAACCTTGGACGAAGTCCTGGAGTTGCAGGTGGCTCCGCCCGAGTGGGAGATTTGGGATTGGCGGGCGGTTCAGGACCTGGGGGACCCGTCGTGAAGATCCAACAAGTTGGCCGAAACCATGCCTGGGCGCTGCTCCTCGCCCTGGCATTGGCCTGGGTGGTGCACGTGGCGCTCTTCCGTGAGTGGCACGCGTTCCACACACGGATGGACTTCAACACGGGCCCCTTCGAGGATTTCACCGGGCCCTACTACCGCCAAGCCCTGGCGATGGGGGAAGACGCCCGGCTCGTGGATTGGTTTCTGTACCCTCCCTCGTTCGCTTGCATGCTGATGCCCTTGGGGTGGGTGACCCAGGGCGCAGCGGCCTGGATTTGGTTGGGCGCCTTGGGCTTGGCCAGCGCGGGACTTGGCTGGGCAGGTTGGCGCTTCCTGGAGCGGCCAACTTGGGCGCTGACGTTTGGGTACAGCTTGTGCTTTGCGCTTGGGTTTCCCTGGTTGCACGACTTGCACTGGGGGCAGGTCAGCACGTTGGTTTGGGCGCTGACCTTGGGCGGTTTGCTGGCCCTGCAACGTTCCCGGCCCTGGTGTGGCGCAGGGGCACTTTCGTTGGCGATCGCGATCAAAGTCTTTCCCGCTTGGTTCCTCTTGTTGCCCGTGCTCCAACGGGATGGCAAGACCGTTGCGCGCGTGACCGTGCTCAGCGTGCTATGGATGGTGTTGTTGCCCTTGCTGGTCATGGGGTGGCCCGCGACGGTGCGTTTCTATGGGGATTGGATCGCGGGCTTGCGGCATGCCTTCGACTCGCTGTTTTGGGTGTCCGAGGGCAGCCAGTTTGGACCTGCGGTCCTCGATCGGCTGTGGAATCACCCCAGCGGTGGACTCAAGCTGTTGGTGTGGGGCTTGCCTTGGTCCCTAGCCGGCTGGTTGGTTTGGCAAGCCAAGCGGTGCGTGTCCGGTGGGGATCCTGCGTTGGCCGCCGTGCTCCTGGCGGTGGCGCTCCCGCAAGTGTTGGCGCCTTCCTGGGCCCACTACTTCGTTTGGCTCCCTTGGGGCATCTTCGTGGTGGGCCAGCGTTGTTCGAGCCTAGGTGCGCGCAGCCTGTTGGTGGGCGCGGCAGGAATCATGAGTACCCCGTTCTTCTTTGCAGTAGGGGGGCACCCGGCTTACGTGCGCGAGGGGTGGCTTTTGCTTGCAAGCCTTGGTTTGCCCTTGGCGCTCTTGTGGCAGGGCGGGGTCGCCTCAATCCTCGTCGATCAACGCGGGCGAGGCGTCGGGCAGGACTCGAACGAAGTTCAGGCCTAGGATTTGGTCGAGGCCTTCGACCCGCACGTCCTGGGGCTTGTCGGCCTTGACCTGCAACACTTGCATGCCTGGTTCCAAAAGGATGCGCTGGCGCTTGGCCACTCCAGCCTCGGTCCAGGTCAAATCGATTGGCACGTGGAAGTTGCGGTCCTCGCCCTGGTGGTTGTTGATGCGCAGTTCGATTCCGCCGGGCACGACCCGCGCGATGCCCCGCACGCGCGGATAGCCCTTGCCCACGAACCACTCGTCGAAGAAGCGCTGCCAGCTATGGCCGGTTTGGGCCTCGAGGGTCGCCATCCAATCGCTCGTGCGCACCGTTTGGAAGCGGTGCTCGGCTTGGAAGGTGCCCAGGGCTTGGGACCAGGGTGCCTCGCCGCCGATTTCTTGGCGCATGGCGCGTAGGACCCAGGGCCCTTTGAACCACAACACGGGGCTCGACGCGGTGGCGGCGCTGCGGCTCGCCAGCGGACACATCTGCAGCCGACTCTTGGGGGAAATCCCCGAGGCGAAGGTTTGGAAGGCCTCTTCCTGGCGCGCGGCCCCCTGGCTGGCCCCCAAGTAGACGAGTTCCCCGTAGCTGGCGAAGCTCTCATGCAGCCAAGCGTCTTGCCAGCTAGCCACCGAAAGACCGATGCCCCACCAAGCGTGACTGAGTTCGTGGGAGAGCACCCTCGAGGCACCCAGGCGAGTGGTCACGCTGGAAGTTTGGGTCTCATCCTGCGCGCTGGAACGGGCGGGTTCCGCTTCCAAGAACAGCTCCGAGCCCAGCCCGGTCCAAGTGGCGTTGGCGCTGCTCGCGCTGAGGGTCTCCACCACGGCCAAGCGCTCATTGGGGAAGGGGTAGGGTCCAAAGGTCGCTTCGAGGCTGGTGAGGATCGCGGGCAGCTCGCCCATGACGCGGTCGAAGGCCTCGCGGTGTTCTTCCAAACGGTAGAACTCCAACGTCAAAGGGCCCCCGGCGGCAGGCCATACCTGCGTCTTCATTTGGTAGGGGCCAAACGCGAAGCCAAGCGCCCAGGTGGGAACCGCGTGGTCGAGTTGGAAATCAAACGTCGTGCTGCCGTCCCGTTGGCGTTCGCTAGCGCGTAGGGAGCCGGGGCCGATGGCCCGCAAGCCCGCAGGAATGCGCAGGCGCAGGTGGCTCGCTTGCGGTGTGTCTTCGGGATGGTAGAAAGAAGCCTTGCACGGAAACAGGTGGTGGGCTCCGGCGTACTGCAACGCGCAATCGAAGCGTAGCGCTCCCGCTGCCGTCCGCTCGGTGGACCAAGCGTGGCGTCCGGTTTCTGACAGTTTGCCGGCAAAGAGGGCCGTGAGCCGTACGTTTTCTCCCTCGGGCAGGTCCTGCGCCACCCCGACTTGCAGTCGCTCGTCGCGCACCGCAAAGGGCACAGTCTGCGGGGCTTCGCCCTGTACGGCGAGCCGGCAGCCGGTCACTTGGAGGTTGTGCCCCGCGTCCAATTCGAGGCGGTGCACGCCAGGGTGGAGCGTGGTCAAGCCCACGACCACGGTCCCGGTCCATTGGTCCTCGTTGGAGCTGAAGTCCAGGTCCAAGTCGTACGACTGCACGTCGATGCAGGCGCGTGCATCGCGTTCGCACGGTTTGCCCTGGCAACTCTCCCGCGCTGGTTCGGTGCGGTTGTCAGCCGACTGGGTGATGACCAGCTGCGTCTGGGCTGCTGCGACCACGGCCAGCGAACCACCCCAGCCAAGCAACACGAGCCAGCGCAAGCCTGGCAGGGCAAAGTTCGTGGTGTTCGAGAGGGTGCGCAAGGTCGGGTCCGGGGTTCGGTCCCTTAGTATCGCACCTAGTCTGGCGCATCGAGCAGGGGAGCCCGTAGAAGTTACGCGATCCAAACACGCCACGACGAGCGCTCGGGGCGGCTCAGGCGGGGACTTCGTCTTCGGCCCAAAGGACCCGGTAGAGCGTGTCGCGCTCGACGGGGATCCGGCCCGCATCGCGGATCCAGCGAATCAACTCGTCGCGCTCGACCGCTTGGGGGGTGGTGGCCCCGGCCTCGTGGTAGATCTTCTCCTCGACCACGGTTCCATCCACATCGTTGGCTCCAAACGACAGCGCCGTTTGGGCGATGGGGATGCCCAGCATGATCCAATAGGCCTTGATGTGCTCGATGTTGTCGAGCATCAGGCGGCCCACGGCGATCTCGCGCAGCTCGTCCATGGCGGTGGGGCCGGGCAAGTGGGACCATTCGTTGCCCTCGTTGTGGAACGAAAGCGGAATGTAGGTTTGGAAGCCCCCTGTTTCATCTTGGAGCAGCCGCAGCCGGTTCAGGTGGTCCACCCGTTCCTCGATGGTCTCGATATGCCCGTGCAGCATGGTGCAGTTCGAGCGCAGACCCGCTTGGTGCACGGTCTTGGCCGCCTCCAACCACTCCTCGCCGGTGTTCTTGACGTGGTAGCCCTCGTCGTGCACGCGCTTGGCGAAGACTTCGGCGCCTCCACCCGGGCACGAGTCGAGACCCGCCGCCTGGAGTTCGGGCAGCACTTCGGCCAAGGGCTTCTTGGCCAGCCGCGCGATTTGCATCAGCTCGACCATGGTGAAGGCCTTGATGTGGATCGAAGGCCGCTCGCGCTTGATCGCCTGCAGGATGTCGATGTAGTAGCTGTAGGGCAGGCGCGGGTACACCCCGCCCACCACGTGCACTTCGGTGACCGGCTCGTGCAGCTGTTCGCGGATCTTCTGCGCCACTTCCTCGGGCCGCATGACGTAGGCGCCTTCCTGGCCCGGCAATCGCTGGAACGAGCAAAAGCGGCACAGCTTGTTGCAGACGTTCGTGTAGTTGATGTGCTGGTTGACGTTGAAGTAGGTGTGGTCGCCGTGCTTCGCCTCGCGCACGTAGTTCGCCAGCGCGCCTACAGCATGCAGGTCGGGATTGCGGTACAGGGCGAGCCCATCCGCTTCGCTGAGGCGCTCGCCCGCCATGACTTTGGCGTGGATCGCAGCCAGGCCCGCCCGCTCGCAGCGGGATTGTAGCCGATCGGAGGATTGCTTCATTGGGGGCGGCTCTCCAGGGCCGGTTGGCGCCAGGCAGCCGGGGCAGCCGGGTGGGTGGCGGCCTGCTCACGATTCTTGGGCCAGGTGGTTCCGGTGAAGCGCTCGTCGACGATGCCGTACCAGCTGTTGCGTTGCAGCGGCTCGTAGCCCGCGTTGCGGATCAAGGCTTCGATGGTTTGGATCGACTCCAAGTGGAAGCAGCCAGCGGCCGAGACCACATTCTCTTCGAGCATGGTGCCGCCGAAGTCGTCGCAGCCAAAGGCCAGCGAGACCTGGGCCAGTTTCATGCCTTGGGTGACGTAGCTGGTTTGCATGTGGTCGAAGTTGTCGAGCACGATGCGCGCGATGGCCTGCACCCGCAGGTACTCGGCCGGGGTCGTCTTGCGCGGGAAGAGCGCTTCGTCGGGAACCCCGTCGGGCTGGGTGTTCCAGCTGGCGAAGGCCGTGAAGCCCCCCGTTTCGTCCTGTAGCTCGCGCAGCCGAATCAGGTGCTCGATGCGTTCGGGAATCGTCTCGACGTTGCCGAACATCATGGTGGCGGAGCTGCGCAAACCCGCCTGGTGGACTTTGCGGTGCACATCGAGCCAATCGTCGGTGGTGGTCTTTTTGGGGGCGATGATCTCGCGCACCCGTTCGACCAACATCTCGGCGCCCGCGCCGGGAACCGAACCGAGTCCCGCCTCGACCAAGTCGGCGACCACCGCCTCGATCGAGCGCTTCTCGTAGCGTGCGAAATGCTCGATCTCGGGGGCCGAGAGCGCATGGCAATTGATGTCGAAGCGCGCCTTGATGTCCGCGATCAGTTCGCACCACCAGTCCGAAAGCACGGCGGGGTGGTGCCCACCCTGCATGAGCAGTTGCTGACCGCCCAGTCGCACGGTCTCCTCGACCTTCTGGTAGATCTCATCGCGCGAAAGCACGTAGGCCTCGCGGTGCCCCGGGCTGCGATAGAAGGCACAGAACCCGCAGTCGGTGATGCAGACGTTGGTGGGGTTGAGGTTGCGATCGACGATGTAGGTGATGCGCGCGTCGGGCTGCTTCTGGAGGCGCCGGCTGGTGGCCATGCGCCCCAGGGTCAACAAATCGGCCTGGGCGTGCAGGAACAGCGCCTCTTCCTGGCTGATGCGCTGGCCAGCGTCGACGAGGGTCTCGAGGCGGTCGAGCTCCTCGCGGATCGCCCCGGATTGGGCGGCGGAGGCGAGCGGTGCGCGCCAGCTACGTACGGCTTGGGCGGTGGGGCTGGGGAAGGCCATGGGGAGGCTAGTCTAGCGGTGGGACAAGCCCATGTCAGGACCTGTTCGGAGTGCTTCGGCGGGGAGAACAGTAGGCTGAAACTCGACCGGAAAGCCGTGCCAAGGGTGCCCTGGGCTCTCTACGCCGCTAAGATCGACCCTCCGCATCAATCGAGCAACCCCGCCAGGAATCCTGGCAGGCACCCCGACAGGCACCCCTACAGGCACCATGGCCAAACAACCGCCCACCCTGATGGATTCCATCGTCTCCCTGTGTAAGCGCAGGGGGTTCATCTTCCAAGCCTCCGAGATCTATGGGGGGATCGGCAACACGTACGACTACGGTCCGCTCGGGGTCGAGCTCCTGCGCCGGGTCAAAGAGGCCTGGTGGGGCGCCATGGTGACCGAACGCGCCGACGTGGTCGGACTCGATTCGGCCATCATCCAAAACCCCAAGGTGTGGGAAACCTCCGGGCACGTAGGGGGCTTCAGCGACCCGATGGTCGACTGCAAGAAGTGCAAGGGGCGCTTCCGCGCGGACAAGCTCGAAGACGCCCGCTGCCCCGAGAAACCGAGCAAGCGTCCGGGCGAGTGCGACGGCGAGTTGACCGAGCCGCGCGAGTTCAACCTGATGTTCAAGACCCACGTGGGGGCACTCGAGGGCTCCGCCTCGGTCGCCTACCTGCGCCCCGAGACGGCGCAGGGCATCTTCCTGAACTTCAAGAACGTGCTCGAGTCGTCGCGCGTCAAGCCGCCCTTCGGCATCGCGCAGATCGGCAAGTCGTTCCGCAACGAGATCACGCCCGGCAACTTCGTCTTCCGCACCCGCGAGTTCGAGCAGGGCGAGATGGAGTTCTTCGTGCCGCCCGACGAAGACGAGACCTGGTACAAGCACTGGTGCCAAGCCCGCTTCCAGTGGTACATCGACTACGGCATCGACCCCGCCAAACTGCGGCTGCGCGAGCACGATCCCAAGGAATTGGCGCACTACGCCAAGGCCACCAGCGACGTCGAGTACGAGTACCCCTTCGGCTGGGGCGAGCTCGAGGGCATCGCCAACCGCACCGACTTCGACCTGTCGCGCCACTCGGAAGCCACGGGTGAAAACCTGGTCTACTTCGACCCGCAGACCAAGGAAAAGTACACCCCGTTCGTGATCGAACCCGCCGGCGGCATCAATCGCATGGCGCTGACCTTCATGATCGATGCGTACGAGGAGCAGCAGCTCGAGAAGGACACCCGCGTGGTGCTGCACTTCCACCCCGAAATCGCGCCGATCACCGCAGCGATCTTCCCGCTGGTCAACAAGGAGGGCATGCCCGAAAAAGCCCAGGAAGTCGCCGCCACCCTGCGCAAGGCCCGCTTCAGCGTCTTCTACGACGACAAGGGCGCCATCGGCCGCCGCTACCGCCGCCAAGACGAAGTCGGCACTCCCTTCTGCATCACCATCGACGGAGAAACCCTGGCGAACGACGTCGTCACCGTGCGCCACCGCGACTCAATGCAGCAAGAAAACGTGCCCATCGCTGAACTCGTGCCGTACCTGCTCGAAGCCAAAGGCAACTGGAAGCGGCCCTAGCCTGGCCCCCTCCGAACCCCCTCACGGACGACCGCTCAACTCCCCGGCTCGGGGAACCAGGCGTGCATTTCGGGGGGGAGTTCTTGGAGGAGGATTTCGCGCATACGGCGCAGTTGCGCCGCGAATTCGAGTTGGGGGCCTTGGAAGCCCGGTTGGTCGGCGCCGAGCCATTGCACGGCTCGGCCCAACGAGCGCATCATGGTTTCGAATTCCTCGGGCGTGCGGTGGGCGCGCAGCGAGCGGATCAAGGCGGGGTAGCGCTCGGGGAATTGGCGGTAGCTTGCGAACATCCACAGGGTGTGGCTGGGTAGGTTTTGGACCTCCACCGTGCGTTCGACGCCGAAGCGTTCGGCGCGCGTGAGGCCCGGGATCGCGGCCAGCGAAACTCCTGCAAGGCCCAAGCTCAGGACCCAGGCCAGCGCCCTGGGCACGGTGCCCCAGCTGGCCAAGCGATCGAAGCCCACCCCTGCGGCCAGGATCAGCCAGGGCATGGCGATCAACGGATAGCGATATCCGAACACGTCCTCATGCGGGGTCACGCCGAAGCGCGTGAAGGCGTACATGGCGCAAAAACCCAGCAGGTAGATCCCCGCCAAATGGCCGGGGGAGGGGACTTGCGAATCGCCTTGGGGACTCCGCCGGCGCCACCAAAGCATGCCAAGCAAGGCTGCTCCCAGGAGCACCACCACGTAGATTCCGTCGAAGGTCGCGCCCCACGCGGGGAACGATTTCTGGAACCACTGTCCGGTGGGCAAGTCCGAGCCAAACAAGCCCGTCCATTTGCTGAATGCACCTTCCGCGGCCAGGTTCTCGCTGCCCTGGTGTTCGTAGATGCGCAGCCCCGAAAAGTCGTTGCGCAGGTTGTACCAGAGCCACGGGGAAGCCCCGATCAGGAGTCCAACGATTTGCGCCAGCCACTCCTTGGGCTTGGGGAAGCGCTTGGGGAACAGGTCGAAGAAGCCGAGCATGGCGATCGCCAACACGGTCTGGTACCCGATGTAGAAATTGAGCCCTTGCATGACCCCCAGCCACCAGCGCTTGGCGGTGCGGCGCTCGGGCGAGGCATGGATGCTGAGGAACAACCACAGGGTGCCCAGAGCCAACACGTTGCTTTCCACGTGGGTGCCCCAAACGACCATGGTGTTGATCAACAGCCCCGGCGTCGCGAGGGCCCACAACAGCCCGCCGAAGATCGCTGCGCGCCGCGATACCCAGCGGTCCAAGACGGCGAACAGGCAGACCAAGGCCACCAAGTTGAGCGTCAAGGCAAAGAAGCGCAGAGCCCAAACGGTGGGGCCGAAGACCTCGATCACCGGGACCAACAGCAGGCTGACCACCAGCGAACCGCCACAGTAGTTGGCGTACTGGTAGTCGATCAGCGGCATGACCGGTCCCTCGCGCAGATCGAGCGCCACGTTGATGCGCGCGCGTTCTTCGCCGGCCACCACCGCGTCCGCGTCGGCGTTGGTGCCGCCCCCGTAGATGCCGAATAGATCGATCCGCGGGGCGGAGTACACCGCACCACGCTGAAAAAAGGTCAACAACAGGAGACCGAGCAGGGGGAGCCAGCCGGCGGACTTCATGGGCCAAGCATAGCCCGCTCGCGGGGGCGATCCGGCATCAGCCCTGGCGCAGGTCCCGCTTTTTGATCTTGCCTGAGCTGGTTTTGGGGAGCTCATCCAGAATCGAGAGGACTTTGGGGCATTTGAAGCCAGCCAGCCGCTCGCGTAGGAACCCATTCAGCGCGGCGGGATCGCCGGGCGCGCCGGGTTTCCAGACCACGGCCGCGCGCACCTCTTCGCCCCAGGCTTCGCTCGGGACCCCATAGGCCGCCGCTTCGAGCACGTCGGGATGGGCCAAGAGTGCGGCTTCGACTTCGGTGCTGTACACGGTTTCGCCGCCCGACAGGATCACGTCTTTCTTGCGGTCAACGATGCGCAGCGAGCCGCGAGCGTCCCAGGTGGCGAGGTCGCCGGTGCGCAACCAAGCCCCCTCGAAGGCGGCGCGGGTGGCTTCGGGGTGGTTCCAGTAGCCCGGAGTGACGGTGGGGCCCTGGGCCCAGATCTCGCCCACGGTGCGGTCGTCCTGCGCCACGGGAAGCCCGGTTTCATCGACCACTTGCAACCCGACCCCGCCGAAGGCGCGGCCCGTGCGCGAAATGCGTTCGAGTCGTTCCTCGGCCGCAAACGGCGCTTCGCCCGGGCCGGGCAGGCTGAGCGTCAAGTACGGACTGGTTTCGGTCAGTCCATAGGTCTGTGCATAGTCGCAACCAAAGAAATCGAGCACGCGAGCCACCACCGCGGGAGCGATCGGGGCGCCCCCCGAGAGCACGAGCCGCAGCCGAGTTTTGGCGGATGGCGGGGCCAAGGCCAGCATGCGTTGCAGCATGGTGGGCACTAGGTTGGTCAAGGTGACCCCCGCGCTTTGGATCCGATCGAGCGCCGCCTGGGCTTCGAATTGGGCAAGGAATGCATGCTGCGCGCCGACCGCCGTGGCGGCAAAGGTGGCCCAGGCATCGGCCAGGTGGAACATGGGTGCAAAGTGCCCCCAGGTATCCCCCGCGCCCAGGGCAAACTCGTCGATCGCCCAACGGGCGTGCTGCGTCACGTTGCCGTGGGTGAGCATGACTCCCTTGGGATCCCCGGTCGTACCGCTGGTGTAGTAGATCTGCGCCACGGTCTCTGCGGAGACGTCACGCGCAATCCAACGATTCGAAGCGGGCAAGGCGGGGGGAGTCTGCCCCCAGGGCTGCAGGCGCGGTCCTGCGCCCGAACGCAGGTCTGCGATGCGGGTGGTGTCGGGCAGGGGGATGCGTTTGGCTGCGTCGGTCCAGCCGTCTCCTACCAGCAACCATTTGGCTTCGGAATGGATGAGCAACATGCGCCACTCGGCGGGTGCGAGCCGCGTGCCCAGCGGCACCAAAATCGCGCCCAAACCGGCGCAGGCAAAGTACGCCTCCAAGAAGGGGCATCCGTTGCCCGCCAAGATCGCGACCCGATCGCCCACCTCCACCCCGAGCAGGGTCAGCTCGCGGGCCAAGCGAACGATGCGAGCGCGCAGTTCGGCATAGGAAAGGGCGGGCTCGCCGCTGGCGATGGCGGGTGCGCTCGGGTCCTGCGCGACCCCCTCTTCGAGTAGCTTCCAAAGCGACATGGCGGCAGGGTAGCAGGTGGTTGGGTCTGGCGCCTGGCCCCGGGCCTGCTCCAACCGACCCCTGGGTAGCGGTTTGCGTCCAATCCCGAGGCATCCAGTCAAATCCGGGTTCGTTTTGCGTACAGGCCTCCAACACGAAGCCGCCTTGCGCCTATCTTTTCTGGCCAGCCAGCCTTTCATCCAGCCATCCAGCCATCCAGCCATCCAGCCGGCCAGCCAGCCTCTCAACCAATCCGGGAGCCCCAGGACGACCCGGGAGTCCTAGGAATCCCGATCCGAGCCCCTTCGTTTCGTTAGGATGGTCGCAATCGTTCCCGGGCCGAGGCCCTCGCCATTTGCTTTCACCATGTTCACCACCCTCCTCTTCACCAGCCTGATGGGGTTCGCGCCGGCGCCGCCGCTTGCGTCGCAGGAACCCAAGCCCGTCGAGAAGCCGGTCGAGAAGCCGGTCGCCCAGTCGACCGCTTACGCCGATGCGGTCGCCGCTTTCGAAACCGCCGTCGCCGAGTGGCAGTTGGCCATCCGCGAGTCGAAGGATGCGGCCAAACGTCGCGAACTCCGCCGCAACCATCCGGCCTTGGCCTTCCAACCCCGCTTCGAAGCCTTGGTGGCCGAGGGCGAGGGGCGCGGGCTGTTGTGGTTGGTCGCCAACCAGCGCTACTTGGGCGTGCCCAAAGAGAAGCGCGAAGAGCGCGCCTTGGACATGTACACCCGACTCCTCAAGGACTTCGGCAACCAGGACTGGTACCTGTCCGCCATGCAGACCGTGGCCACCGACAAGGAGTTGGTACCCATGCAACGCATCAACATGCTCAAGCGGGTGATGGCCCAGGTCGAAGCTCCCGAAATCCAGCGCGTGGCCGCGAAGTTCTACACCGGCCAACTGCTCCTGGAGGAGAGCGACGATGCCAGCAAGGACATGGGCCGCCAGATGCTCAAGGAAATCGTCAAGGACCACCCCAAGACCGAGTTCGCCGTGCGTGCCCGGCCGATCGTGGAGAAGGTCGATGTGAGTGTGGGGGCCATGGCCCCCGACTTCCTGGGCAAATCGGTGGATGGCGAAACGATCCGCCTCTCGGATTATCGGGGCAAGGTCGTTCTGATCGACTTCTTCGGCTTTTGGTGAGGCCCCTGCAGGGGCGGCATGCCGCACCTGCGCGCGCTCGTGGAGCGCCACAAAGACGACCCGTTCGAGTTGATCGGCGTCAGCGTCAAAGACACCGATACCGAGATCCGCAAAGGAATCGAGGATTTCTCCGTGACGTGGAAGATCGCCCACCAAACCCCGGGGACATCGCCCATTTCCAACCTGTACCAAGTGCGGGCCTATCCCACGTACTTCTTGATCGGTCCTACCGGAAAGATCCTGGCCAGCGGGCACGATGGCGAAGCGTTGGACAAAATGATCGACGCGCAGATCCAAGCGCTCAAGGAGAAGCCGGCCGACGAAAGTGACCCGGAGAAGCGCGACCCGGAGAAGGGCGACGCTAAGAAAGGCGACACCAAGAAGGACGACACCAAGAAGGACGACGCCCGCAAGGGCTAGTAGTCCAGCGCTAGGCCACGAGCGGCCAGCGGTATGGATTGGCTACGGTGCGGGCGGGCCCTTGGGGCTCGCTCGCTCGCTTAAGGGGCGGTCGCTTGCGTGCTCTGAGCTTTTTCCGCCGTTCGACGTTGCTCTTCGAGCGCGCGCTGTTGTTCTTCGATGGCCTGACGGTGCTCACGATCCCCATCCCAGCCTCGGCGGCGTTGATCGATGGCTTCGATCGAGGCGAGTCGGCCATACACAAAGATGCTGTCCCCCTTGCGGATCGGGATTTCGGGGGACATTTCGCCCTCGAACGATCCATCCACGCGACGGATGCCGAGCACGTTGAGGCCCTCCTTGCGCAAGCATGAGTCGCGCAGGCTCTTGCCCGCCAGCCAATCGTCCTCGTCGATGTAGAGCTCGGAGACGCGGTAGCCGCCCGAAAGGGTCAACAGACTTTCAAAGTCGCGCACGCCCAACTTCGTGTAGCGGTCCAAGGCCCAGTCGATCGCCCGCTTGAGCCAACGGTCCACATAGCGGCTCGAGCTCAACAGCCAAAGAATCCCGATCCCAGCCACCAGCACCGAAGCCTTGGTGAGCGCGCTGATGCTGTGTTCGGCGTTGTTGATGAACGCGAGGATCAATGACGAAACCACCGTCACGACGCCCACGTTGCCCACCATCATGAGCATCATCGCCAGCTGCCGGCGCACGGGGTGGTTGACGATGCTCTCGGCTTCCTTGGTGGTGAATCCGACCCCGGAGAGGCACGACCAGGCTTGGAAGCGGGCGGTTTCTTCGCACATGCCCGTGTGAACCAATGCCTGGGTGGCGACCCGGGCCAAGAGCAGGGCCAGGGCAAGGACGAGGAAGAGGGTGAGCAGGGCGTACATGGCAAGCTAGATCCTAGGGGATGGCGAGGCCAAGCGGCGCCACCCCTTCTCGTAGGGGCCGTCGCGTCCTACGGGTTCCTGGAAACTTGCGCCGATCCTGGGATCAATATCCGGCCGCGTAGCCGTCCTTGCGCGACTCCGAGGCCCCCTGGTAGGTGCGCTGCTCGCGGTCCCACAGGATGGCTTGGTAGCCGCCGAACAATCCGCGGTCCTTGCCCAGGCGGTGGCCGCGCCGCTCGAGCTCCTTACGGATTTCGGGTCCGAAACCGGATTCCAATTGCAGCCAACCCCCGTCGCGCATGACCTCGCCAGTGGGCTGCGAGGAGCCCGTGTGCACGATGCGCGCCGCGTCGCCGGCCTCCTGCAGGTTCATGCCGAAATCGAGCAGGTGGATCAGGATTTGGGCGTGGGCCTGGGGCTGGGTGGCTCCGCCCATGACGCCGAAGGCGATGTAAGGTTCGCCGTCCTTGGTTACGAAGGCGGGAATGATCGTGTGGAAGGGGCGTTTGCCGGGGGCATAGGTGTTGGCGCGCCCAGGGGTCAGATCGAACAACTCGCCGCGATCCTGCAGCATGAATCCCAAACCCGGGGGCACCATGCCGGACCCCATGCCGCGATAGTTGCTTTGGATCAGCGAAACCATGTTGCCCTCGGAGTCGGCGGTGCACAGGTAGACCGTGTCGCCTTGTTCTAGGGTGGCGGGCGTGGCCGGGATTTCTAGAGCGGCTTTCTTGGGGTTGAGCAGCTTGCCGCGCTCCTGTGCGTACTCCTTCGAAATCAGCCAGTCGACGGGGACGTCGGCGAAGTCCATGTCCGCATAGAAGCGCGCGCGGTCCTCGAAGGCGAGCTTCTTGGCTTCGGTGAACAGGTGCACGAAGTCCGCGCTCTGGTGTCCCATCGAGGCCAGGTCGTAGGGTTCGAGCAGGTTGAGCATCTGCAAGGCAGCGATGCCCTGGCCGTTGGGGGGTAGTTCCCACAACTCGACCCCGCGGTACGAAGTGCCCACGGGCTCGACCCAGTCCGAGTGGTGCGCGGCCAAGTCTTCGACGGATAGGTAGCCCCCTTGCGCTTGCACGAAGTCGGCCATGGTTTTGGCAATGGGGCCGCGGTAGAAGGCTTCCGCTCCGCCTTCGGCGATCTTCTCCAGCGTGGCCGCCAAGCGCGGGTTGGCAAAGCGTTCGCCTTCGGCGGGGGTCTTGCCGCCGGGCATGTACGTATCGGCGAAGTTGGGGTAGCTGCCCAGCACCGTCGCGCTGCGCGAGAGGTAGTAGGCGATCGTTTGAGGCACCGGGATCCCTTCGCGCGCCGCACGGATGGTGGGGGCCAAGAGGTCCTTCATGGGCAGCTTGCCGAAGCGGTCATGCAACTGGAACCAGCCGTCGACGCATCCAGGCACACTCACCGGAAGCGGGCCCAGGGGGGGGATCTTCTCGCCCGCCTTGGACTGCATTTCTTCCAGGCTGAGCCCCATGGGCGAACGGCCCGAAGCGTTGAGGCCAACCAGCTTCTTGTTCTTCGCATCCCAAACAATCGCGAACAAATCCCCGCCGATGCCCGACCCGGTTGGCTCGCCGAACCCCAGGAAGGCGTTGGCAGCAATGGCCGCATCGATCGCGTTCCCGCCCTGCTTCATCACGTCCAGGGCGATCTGGGTGGCCATCGGATGGCTGGTGGCCGCCATGGCATGGGTGCCAAACACAACCGAACGGGTGGCGAAGGGTTGTCCTGTGATGCGATCCATAGGCTGGGGGGTGGCTGCGATGGCGCTGGAAATGAGGAGCGAGGCAAACGTGAGCATCCAGCCAGTGTAAGCCGCCAGGCCCTACTCCGCGCGCAGCACTTCGAGGGTCTCTTCCAGCCAACCCGCATCCACGCGCACGTCGCAGGTCTGGGGGCTCTGCTCTCCGACGCGGATGCCCGGAATTTGCCCGGGCAAAATGCGACCCTCGCCGCCCGTCAGCGGCCAGCGAACAAGCCGTGGGATCCAGGTTCCCACCCCCGGAAGATACGCTCGATATCTCCGGCCTTCGGAATCGAGCGCTTTGGCCGCGACCGGATCCGGAAACGCCTCGGCCGTCGCCGCGTCAGGCCACAGCACGATGGCCACGTGCGGGTCCGACGGGCCCGGTGGCAACACCGAATTCGATAGGTTGAGCAGGACTTCGGGTGCCGGTTCCAACAGCACTTCCACCGCGTCGGGCACATTCTCGAGGACCTGGGGCCGCCAGCCTTCGCAGGTCACTTCCAAGTCGACGGCGCCTGTTTGGGTCAGCACGGTGAAGTGGTCCTCGCTTGGGGGCCCAGCCATCCACCAGGAACTGCCATCCTGGGCCCTTCGATAGCGGACTTTGGCCCACTTCCCGGCTTCTGGACCCTCCACATGGACCGTGATACGGCGCAGTTGGTCGGAGACCTGCCATGGGTTGAGGCGTTCATCGGTTGGCCTGCCAGGGGTCAGCGTCACAGCGGCCAGGCTCGCGAGTGGATCGAGCTGGTCGTATCGCAGCAGTTGCGCTTCCACCGTGCCCGCTGGTTCGCGCATGCTCGAAAAGGTCCCATCCTGCTGCACCCTGAGGAGCCGGCCCCAACCATTGGGATAGCGCAAGAATACCGTCAAGTTTGGGTCGTCGATTCCGGCGATGCGACCACGGATGCGCGCCACCTTTTGGGCGCGCAGACGGATGTCGAGTTCACCCCGGGTGTAGAGCGCGTCCGCCGGCAGCATGAGCCACCGAAAAGCCGGTTGTTCGAAGGGTTCTGCGAATTGGAAGGCGAAGGGAGCATCGTCCGGGTTTCCCCGAAAGGCGAACGAGCCGTCGCGTCCTGTGCGCTGGCTCCCGAGAAGAATCCAACCTTGCGTGGGATGGTTCTGCAGGAACTCCAGGGGCGCGCGAGCGATGGGGCGGCCTTCTGGATCGAAAACCTTGCCTGCGACGACGACCGGAGGTCGATCGAGCACGATCACGCCCAAGTCCACAACATCCCCCAGGCTCCAAACCGGGATCTCGATGTCCGCCTGGCAGGCATCGTTTTGGCCTGCGTCCTGGCTCCGGATCATGCCCTGGCTCTGGCCCAACCGGATTTGCGCTGCGCCGACCCAACCCTCGCGCAATGGGATTTCGCAGCGCCCGTCTTGGGTGGTGGTGGCCGACCGGGGACGCTCCCCTCCGAAGTGCAGGGCCACCGTTTCCTCGCTCCAAGGAACGCCGGCTGCGGTTTGCAATTGGGCGGTCAACCGGGCAGCCCTTTGATCGAAACGTAACCGGTGACGGCGCACCGTTCCTTGAATGCCAAGCGGCGTGCCCTGGCCGGTCAAGTCTGCAAAGCCTGCCTTGGTCTTTACGCGGAACGAATAAGCTTGATCGAGCGGAAGGTAGGGGATGCGGAGAAACCCAGCTTGGATGGGCCGATGCGCGCTCGGGCCGGGGCTTCCGAGTTGAATCTCAAGGTTTGCCTGTTCGGTCCAGGGCTGATCGTGTTCGTCGAATAGCGAGAATTCGAGCGAACCGCCTGGAGGCAAGCGCAGCACCATCGGTTCTTCGCCCGGGACGACCGGAACGTTCACGGCCAACTCCATTAAGTAGAGCTCGATCGGGGAAGCGAACAACGCATCGCTTGCTTCCGACGAGTGGGCCGCGAACCAGTCGGACAGGCCATCGAACTCGAGGATCCCGTCGGCATCGGTCGTCCCGCCAAGTCCTGGGATTGGTTGGCGCAGGAACACTTCGGAGTCAGCCTTGCCGCGCCAAAGGTACAAACGGAAATCGGGGACAGCGCGTCCATCGGCATCGAACACTTGGACGGCCCACGTGGGGGAGGCCTTGCCCGAGGTCGAAGGCGCTTCGGGAGCGACCGGAGGATCCTGGGCGACGGCCGCGGGTGGCGCTTCCAAGCGCAACGCCCCATCGCCGGGGGCCAACAGTTCGGAGGGGCCCAGGGCTGTGGGCTTGGCGGCAGGCTCGGAAGGATTCGGACGATCGAGGGGCCGCGACGGCTGCCCAAACGGAAGAGCCCACCAAAGGAGTGCCACCAGCATGAGGACCAGGACCAGGGGCAGTTTCTTCACACCCTGATTGTGGGGGAGAGGGCGTGAACGCACAAGCGCCCTAGGTCTGCCCGCTGTATGGGCCCGCTGTGTTGGCCCGCTGTGTAGGCCCGCTCAGCCCGTTTGGACCACGGCCAACAGCTGCTGCGAAAGGGCTCGCGACTTGATCACGCACTGGTCGGAGTTGTCGTATTCGAAGCGACCGAAGCGGCCGAGCGGAATGACGCCGATGCTCTCGAGCCAGCCGAGGGCGACCTTGCGCCGCTGGTGGTAGAGCGCGTCGAAGACCACGTAGGCGTGGTCGACCGTGGAGCGGTCGGTGAAGAGCACTTCTTCGCGTCCCATCAGGCCGGCTGCGACGAAGCCGGCAAGGACCTCTTCCTCGAGCTCCTTGCCTGGCATCGGCTGCCCACCGCGAACGGTGACTTCGGCCATCAACGAGGTCTTGCCTGGCGGCGCGTTGAGCGTCGCGTAGTTCGACATGTAGGTGACCCGGTTGGCGGGACCTTGCGAATCGTGCGGCAGATAGATCCACGACAGGTCCGGGTGCTCGGGCCGGTCGAGCGCCACCAGGATGGAAACCAACCCGTTGTACTCGAGCGTGCGCATGGCCTCGGCCACCTGGGCGGGCATCTCGGGGAAGAGTTTGGGCGTGTGCGTTAGGGTCAAGGTCGAAACGCACAAGTCGAACTCTTCGCCGTTGACCCGCACGCCGTTGCCATGCTTGCGGACTTCCTGCACGGGCGTGTTCAAGCGGACCGAGCTCCCAAGGCTCGCGGCCATGCCATCGGTGATGCCCTGGAATCCACCCTGCTTGGGGTAGTAGAAAATCGCTTGATGGGTGTAGCCCTCGGTGCGGATGCCGACAGCGGCGCGCAACACGTCCTCGATGGGGGCGTCCGGCACGCGGCCGGCCACCCAATCCGAGGTCAGGAAGTCCAAATCGCGCTTCCAGATCTTGGCGTTGTAGGGGTCCATGAAGTGCTTGGCGATGCCATCGCCGAAGCGCCAAGTGACCCACTTGCCAAAGGTCTGCGGCGCATCCGAACCATCGGTGATGCGCTGGTGCCAAGCCTTGACGTAGCCCGCCAGGCAATCGAAGTTGGCTTGCTTGGGCAAGTCCCCGATCCCGTTTTCGAAGGGGTAGTGCACCCAGCGATCGCCGAAGCGAATCTTGGTGTTGCGGTCGCGTTGGTCGAAGGCCGCGGGCCCACCCGCTTCGTCCTTCATCCAATCCATGGCGGCCTGGTCCTTGCTGAACAGGATGTGCCCGCCCGCCACGTCGTACGTGAAGCCATCGACGGTTTTGGAACGGCACAAACCTCCCGCCACCGAACCGGCTTCGAAGAGCACGAGGTCGCTGGGGGAGACACCGCCCTGCACCAGGTAGCGGGCAAGGGAAAGGCCGGAGACACCGGCCCCGAGGATCGCGATTTTCGCCATGGGGAGATCGTGGAAGGATCGGGCGTCCAAGCCTACCCGCACGACCGTCCCTGGGCATAGCGGCGCCCCGCATTTGCCCCATGTGGGGCATCCCAGGTCCTATCCCAACGGCGGCGCGTACCTTTCCGGGACGGTCTCGGCGCGCGGCGCGATCAAGAGAACAGGATCTCGACGGCGTCTGAGAAGTTGCTCGTGCTGATCGGATCCAGGTCCCGGTACCAGCACTGGAAGTACCACGTTTGCCCTGCGGTCACGGGAGGGGAGCCAGGCAACGGCAGGGCTTGCAAGTCCAGCTCCAATTGGAACGCGCCGTCGGGACCGGCGAGTTGGATTTGGGGGCCTAGGTTGTAGCGCCCAAGATTGCCCCCCAGGCAAAGGTTGCCCTGGCTGCCCGCCGGATTGGGGACCCAGCCGGCGTTCGAGCCCACCAGGAAGTAACCGAACTGCCCCGCCGGGATTTCCTGGGCGATCAAGGTCAACTGGTTGGTGGCCACCTGTGCCGAGCCACTGGCCAAAAGGGTCGCTGCGAACCCCGTCGAGTTCGTGACTGCCGGTGAGCAATAGACGGTCCCTTGGGGCCGACAGCCCGCCAAGATGCGTACCTCGCCTGAGAGGTTGCCTCCTGAGTCGGCACCCGGGATGCCCACGGCCAAGTCTGGAATGCCATCGCCGTTGAAATCTCCCGCGCTCGAGATGCCCAGGCCCAAACGGTCGTAAGCATTCTCACCGTACACGGTGCACAGCACGAAACCCGTTGCTCCCGAACGAACCTCGACCCGCCCCGCGCTGACCCCCTTGAGCCCGTCGTAGGGCGCGGAGACCACAAAATCATCCAAGCCATCCCCATCCATGTCTTGGGCGGACGCCACGGACTCACCCAGTCGTTCGCCGGCACTGGTTCCGAGCACGTCGTACAAGAGCGAGCCGCTGGCACCCGAATACACCTGGAAGCTGCCCGCAGCCGAACCGGCCCGGGCGTCCTGGGCGCTACCCGCAATCCAATCGACTTTCGAGTCTCCATCGAGGTCGCCAATCGCAGCCAGCGAGTAGCCCATCGATTGCGCAGCAGCCGAACCAAAGCGTTCGTACAACACCGTGCCGAACTGGCCCGAGATCACGACCACGCTCCCGTTGTTGGCCTGCGCTCCGTCGCGGTTCCGAGCGCCGGCGGCGAAGTCGGGGAAACCATCTGCATCCAAGTCGCCCAGGGCCGCCAGCGAAGAGCCCAAGAGGTCCCCGGGGTCGGTTCCCTGGAAGGCGTGCAGCACGGACCCATCCATACCCGAGTACACCGTCACCGATCCCGTGTCATTCCCTCCGTTGTCCGTGCCTGGAGCGCCCACGGCAAAGTCCGCAAAGCCGTCCAGGTTCGCATCGCCCACGCCCGAGACCGCGAACCCCATCGAGTCGTAGAACCCAGCTCCGCCCAGGCTGTACAGCACCGAGCCGTCCAGGCCCGAGAACACAAAAGCCCGACCGTTCTGGATCTCGCCAGCTTCCTGGTGCAGCGGTGCGCCGACGATCACATCGCCAACCCCATCGCCATTCACGTCGCCAGCAAAGTCCAAGGCCGATCCGAAGGCGCTGTTGCCCTGCGTTCCCTCGAACTCGCGCAAGAACGTCCCGTCGAGTCCTGAATACACCCGCACCAAACCCGTGGGCAACCCGTTCACCTGCCCGTTGCGAATGCCCACGATCCAGTCAGGAGTCCCATCGGCGTTCACGTCTCCCAAAGCCAAGGCTCCCCCCATGGTCGCGGCCGGTTGGGTCCCCGGGATCGCGTGCAAAACCACTTGCCACGCAAAGCTCGCAGGGCTTGCCCACCATCCAACGAGCCCAAGGCAGATGAACCCGAGTCGGGGCAAGTGGGGAAGTCGCAAGGTCTGCACGGGGCTCCAAAGTGGAGCAAGCCCGTCGATCTGTCAAATCGATCCCACTCCGGGCTCGTCCTGAGCGCGATTCAGGCGTCCCTTGCGCGTTCAGCGCTCGCGAACCAAATCCCCGCTGGCCCAGGGCGCGTCGACCAGCGCGGGCCCCGCATCGGCCATCCAGCGGCGGCCGTCGGTGACGTAGCCCGCCGTCGGTTTGAGTCCGCTGAGGCGCCCCGCGAAGTAGCGGTTGAACGCCTCCATGCTCACTTCGCGCGCATACTTGGCGAAGCAGGACGCCGCCGCGGTGGGCAAACTCTCGTTCTCGGCTCCGACCCGGAACGACACCCACAGGTCCCCTTGGGGACCATACACCCAGTAGTCCGAGCGCTCGGCACCTTCGCGTTCGGCACGCACCCCGTGACCGGGGAAATCGCGTGCCAACAAATCGCCGTAAAGTTTGCGTCCACCCTGTCGGTCTACGATCGCGTACACGCCTTGCGAGCCGAAGCGTTGCATCAACTCGGCCAAAAGGCCCACGATCGCCTGCCACGCGGTGGCGGCTTTCGAACCGGTCCGCTGAAAGCTACGGTTCAGTTCTTGGGCGCTCAAGAGCCGCACACCCGACCATACCGCTTCGATGCGGCGTGCGGCGAGCGCCCGTTCCAAGCGCGCGCGATGATCCTGCAACGTTTGGCCCGTGACCACGATCGGTAGCGAGGTGGGCAACGCTTGGTACCAGGGCGCTGCGAGCGGGCCTTGGTCCGCCACCAGGTACGAACGCAGGTCGTCCGCCGGACCTTGGGCTAGGCCCAAGAATGCCAGCGCGGTGCTCTCGAGTCGCTGCCAGCCCAAGGGACTGCGTTGGAAGACCGCTTTGGAATCGGCCACGACCAAGCGCGAATCCCCCCGCTCGGGTCGGAAACACACGGCCTCGTCGAGCCAGGTCCAAAGCTCGCGCGACGTGGATTCTTCGACGGGTTGGTCGAGCCTCAGGGCGCACACGCCCAAGGCCAAGGGCCCGAGCATGGGCCCCAAACCGGCCTCGTCGATGCCCGCCAGGATTCGTGCTTGCATCGCTCGACTAGGCGCGGGTTTGTCCAGGTGTGTAGCCGCCCGCCTGTTCGGGCGTTTGTCGCCGGCTCCAGCGCAAGGCCAGGTAGAGCACGCACAGAAGGCCCACCACGATCGAAATCAATTGGCTCGTCGAGAAGCGGCCTTCGAACCACAGCCCGCGGATCGAGTCGCCGCGGAAATTCTCGATCGTGTAACGACCCCCTGCGTACAGGAGCAACAAAGTCGCCGCCACCTGACCCGCGAAGCGCCGGCGCGGCAACAACAAGAAACGCCCCAGCAAGAACAAACCCAGCGCCTGGAAGCTCATCCAAAGTTGGGTGCAGTACAGCACCTTGCCCGCGTTCTCCTCGCCAAACAGGCTGCCTGCGGGTAAGGGGTTGGGCACGTGCACAACGATCGGGAAGGGCAGGTTGGCGTGGGCTTCGCTCACCACCCGGCCGAAGTCGTCGCCCACCAGCAAGCAGCCAATCCTCCCAAAGAACAGCCCGAGGAACGCGCAGGTCACGCCCAGGTCCATGGCGTGCCCGAGCGGAAGCCGGTACTTGCGCGTCGCCAGCAGCCCGCCGAGGATGCCTCCAATCGCGCCGCCGTACATCACGAGTCCGCCTTGCCACACAAACAGCATCGAGAGGGGATCGGCCAAGTACGATTTCCCGGTCGGGCTATCGCGCAGGATTTCCACGACCACGTACATGGCGCGCGCTCCGAGCAGGATTCCAATCAGGACCCAAATGGGCAGCGCGCTGTAGCCTTCGCGGGCCAATTCGGGTTGGGCCGAGCCGCGCGTACCCCAGCGGGTCAGGAAGTGGGCGCCCACCAGGAACCCCAACATGACCATGAACCCGAAGGAGCGCAGCGGAAAGTGGATCCCAGGGATCTCGAAGAGGATGGGGTGCATGCGAGTATCCTAGGTCCTGGGTAGCGGCGCATCCATGCCCGCCTGGGGGCCGGCGGCCATCCTCCCACGGCCTTTCCCGCCGCGGAATGGCGCTCCGGGGGCTTGTTCCCTGCTTTCCAGGCACTATCCTCGTCCCCCCAATCCGGGGGGAACCACCCCCTGAACGTTCCAGTCGTTCCGGCCGCATGCCCGTCCGCCCGCGTGGCGAAGGAATTCCGATGCAAGACCGTCCCCAGGCCAAACTGTTCGTGGAAGGCCGCTACAAGAAGCTTTCCCGCGACCTTCCCCAAACGGTCTTCTTCTGTCCCGAATGCAAGGGGCACCCGCGTCGGCGCAAGAATTGCACCAAGTGCGAGGGGTTCGGCAAGCTCAGCCGTGAATCGGTCCAAGAGCTGATCGGGTGGGTTTTGGGCAAGGCCTGCGGCACCCGCAAGCACAAGTTCCATGGCGCGGGTCGCGAGGACGTCGATGTGCGCATGCTGGGCCGTGGGCGGCCGTTCATCATGGAATTGGTCGGTCCCCGCATCCTCGACGCCAACTTGGCCGAGATCGAGGCCCAGATCAACGATCGCAACGCCGGTCGCCTCGAGGTCGAGGGCCTGCATTGGACCGAGAAGGAGCGCGTGCGCGTGATCAAGGAAACCCCCAACGCCAAGGCCTACCGGGCCGGCCTTTCGATCGAAGGGGAGCCCGACCTTGGCAAACTCGAAGGCTTGATCGGGACCCGCATCACCTTGGCCCAGAAAACCCCCGAGCGGGTGGCCCACCGGCGCGCCGATCTGACCCGGGAGCGGTGGATCGAGCTGCGCGACCTGCGCGCGGTTGAGGGCGAAGAGGGACCCTGGCAGGTGGACCTGGTCACCCAACACGGTACCTACGTCAAGGAGTTCATCAGCGGCGAAGGGGGCAAGACCGACCCCTCGCTGGGGGACTTGTTGGGCGGGGTCGCGTGCGCCTGCCTGTGGCTCGATGTGCTGGAAATCCTCGACGAAGAGGGGGCCCTGATGCGCTTGCCCAAGCCCCGCCCTTCGGCGGCGGGTTTCGGGACCGGCCTCTAGGCCGCTGCCGCTGGGCCCTGTCCCGCGCCCGGGCCGAACCCTGGCCGAACCCGGATCCTGGCGGGGCTGGCCGGGGTCCGGTTCCTCCGAGCCCGTGGCGGGGTGAGCAATCGCTGCGATGGCTCACGCCCGGCCCCAGGTTCTGGTACCCTCTGCGGCCCAAATGGCCCGGGAAGGGCTGTTGGGCAAGGTGTCGTGACCCTGAGATCTGTGGGACTCCCAGCGAGCCCGCGCGTCCCTATCCGCGTGACGCCGCTTGGATGGAGCCCCGAGCTTCTCGTCCTGGGTCGAGCCTCGCAAGCCCTTCGGCTCGCCGCCCCAGGATGCCCTCGTCTCCCCCAATTCCTACACTACGATCATGGGCAGAATGACACTTACCGGCAAAGGCCGGCGCTGGGTGGCGGGTGGCCACCCCTGGATCTACAAAGACGACATCGCCGACGGCAAAGGCGAAACGGGTGAGTTGATCCCCGTCTTCGATCCGGCCAACCAACCCGTCGGTTGGGGCTTGTTCAGCACCACCTCGCGCATCGCGATCCGCATGGTGACCCGTTCGCCCGAGCAACCCAATCGGGAGTTTTGGAAGGCGAGCATGGAGCAGTCGCTGGCCCTGCGGACCGATGCCGGGCTGATGGACCCCGCAGGGGCCTGCCGACTGATCGCGGGGGACGCCGATGGATTCCCCGGTTGGGTGGTCGACCGCTACACCGACGTGTTGGTGGTCCAGTGCACGACCCAAGGGGCGGAGCGCATGCGCGACTTCCTCTTGGAGGTGCTCAAGGAGTGCCTGCCGTTCGAGCCGCGCGCGATCCTCGACCGCTCCGATGCGGCCGTGCGCAAGCTGGAAGACTTGGATCCGCGCGTGGCCTGGATCGAAGGATCTTCGCCCGGCTTGATCGAAGTCCAGGAAGGACCGGTGCGCTACCTGGTGGACGTGGAACAAGGCCACAAGACCGGGGCCTACCTCGACCAATCGCAGAACCACCAAATGGCCGCGCGCTTCGCCCAGGGCCAGCGCGTGCTCGATGCCTTTGCCTACGACGGCCTGTTCGGGCTGCACGCCGCGGTGGCGGGAGCCCACGAAGTGGTCTGCATGGAGCAAAGCCAAGCCGCCTGCGACCGCATCCTGGCCAATGCCAAGCTCAATGGGGTCGAAGACCGCATCCGCATCGAGAAGGTCAACTGCATGCAGGCCATGCGCGACAAGGCCGATGCCGGCGAGCGCTTCGGCCTCGTGGTGGTCGACCCGCCCGCCTTCGCCCGCAACCGCAAGGAGTCGGCGGGGGCCGAACGGGGCTACGTGGAACTGGGCCGCCGGGCCTTCGCCATGTGCGATCCCGGCGCCACCCTGGTCTACGCCTCCTGCTCGTACAACGTGCGCCCCGAGGAGTTCTTGGACTACGTTCGCAAGGGCGCCCGCTTGGCGGATCGCGACGGGTGGCTTATGTCGATGGAGGGCCCGGCGGCCGACCATCCGCAGTTGCTGTCGTTGCCCGAAACCCGTTACCTCAAGTGCGCCTTCCTCCGGGTGCATGCCCCTTCGATCGGAAGCTGAACCCACGATGGAGATCCTGGTCAATGGCCGGGCCGAGCAAGTCGAGCCCGGAACCAACCTCGCCCAATGGATTGCGGGCAAGGGTTTGCACCCCCAGCAGGTGGCCATTGAGGTCAACCAAGCGCTGGTGCCCCGGGATCAGCGCGAGCAAGTCGTGTTGCAGCCCGGAGATCGGGTCGAAATGGTGAGTTTGGTGGGGGGCGGCTGATGCAAGGCCTGCACCCCATGGGTGGTGAGCTGCCTCTCGAGCGACCGCTGGTGCTCGGCGGACGGACGTTTTCCTCGCGGCTCTTGGTGGGCACCGGCAAGTACGCCAGTCACCAGGAGATGAAGGACGTGTTGGCGCTATCGGGGACCCAATTGGTCACGGTGGCGATCCGGCGGGTCAACTTCGACGCGCAGCTCGGGACCTCGATCCTGGACCACCTCGACCGCGAGCGCTACGCCTTGTTGCCCAACACGGCCGGGTGCTACACCGCGCGCGATGCGGTGCGCACCGCCATGTTGGCCCGCGACCTGTTGCAAACCGACCTGGTCAAGCTGGAGGTGCTCGGCGATCCGCGCACCCTGTTGCCCGATCCGGTCGGGACCTTGGAGGCCACCGCCGAGCTGGCGCGCGCAGGGTTCCAAGTGTTGGCTTACACCTCGGACGACCCGCGGCTTGCGGTGCGCTTGGTCGAAGCCGGTGCCCACAGCGTGATGCCCGCAGGCTCTCCGATCGGGAGCGGCCGAGGCCTCGCCAACCCTTCCAATCTGCGCATCCTACGCGAGCTGGTGAGCGTGCCGATGGTGGTCGACGCGGGCATTGGCACCGCCTCGCACGTGGCCCAGGCCATGGAGCTGGGCGCCGATGCGGTCTTGCTCAACTCCGCCATCGCTGGGGCCCTCGATCCGCGGCGCATGGCCAAAGCCATGGCCGCCGCTTGCGAAGCGGGTCGTGACGCGTACTTGGCGGGCCGCATTCCGGAACGGCTGTATGCCAACGCCTCGTCCCCCGAAGAGGGGTTGATCGAGGAGGCGGGCCCCGCGCCGGAGCAGCGGCCCCAATGAGCGCAGGTGGTGACATCCCCCAACTGCCGACGGGCTCCGCCGCGCTGGCCACCGCGCTCGTGGGCCTGGGGTTCATGGCGGCTTCGTGGTTCTTGGTGACCCGCGTGCTGCGACCGCGATTGACGCGCAAGGTCGAAACGCCGCCGCTAGCGTATCGCGCCAGCGACCTGTTCCTCGTGATCGGGATCTACCTCGGCGCGATGATCTTGGTGGGGTCGATTGCTGGTTGGCTGCAGGGTGGGGGGGAGCCGCGAGAGTTTTCTCCCCAGACCGAGCTCAGCCTGGCCGCGCTGGTTCAGGTGTTTTCCGCCATCGGGTTGATCCTGCTGGCCAGGGCGCTGAAGGCGAGCCCCGCGCACTTCGGGCTGGCGGATCGTTCGCCGGTCGTCTCGTTTGCGTGGGGTGGGTTGATGTACCTTTGCTGCCTGCCCGCGATCATGGGAGCGGGGGCGGCTTGGACGATGGCGCTGCAGGGGGTGGGCTACAAGGTGCAAGGCCAGGATGTGGCGCAGTTGGTCTCGCATGCCCAAGGAACCCAACGGGTCGTGGTGTTCGCTTTGTCTGCGGTCTTGATTCCTTTCCTCGAGGAGTTTCTGTTCCGCGGGTTCCTGCAGAATTGGCTCGTGAAGCTGCGCGGGCCCAAGGTGGGCATCCTGATGACGAGCCTTTTCTTCGCCCTGCTGCACGGGATTTCGCCTTTGGGGGCACTTTGGGTGGTCGCCCTGGCGGCGGGCATGATGCTGCAATGGACCGGCAGCCTGTGGGCGGCGTTCGGCGTGCACGCGGTCAACAACGCGGTTTCGACGCTGCTGTTGTTTGCCGACCCCAACCTGTTTCCCCTCTGAGAGCTTTCCCCTCTGACACCCGACGATTCCGTGGGCTACCATGGTGCCATGGCCTCGCAACAACACCCCGCCAACCCCGTTCTACGTTTCCCCGTGAAGGGCCGAATGCACGCCACCGAAGCGGGTGCGTACGTGGCCGACAACGCCACCGTCCTGGCCGACGTGACCCTGGGCAAGGATGCCAACATTTGGTTCGGTTGTGTGGTGCGCGGGGACGATGCGCCGATCACCATCGGGGCGCGCACCAATATCCAGGACGGAACCATCGTGCACGCCGACCCCGGGGTGGCCAACCATATCGGCAGCGAAGTGACCGTGGGTCACCGCTGCATCCTGCACGGAGCGCGCGTGGGGGATCGGTCGCTGATCGGCATGGGGGCGATCCTGTTGGCTGGGAGCGAGATCGGCGAGGAGTGTCTGATCGCGGCCGGTGCCGTGGTCAAAGAAAACATGCGCGTTCCACCGCGTTCGCTGGTGGTGGGCATTCCCGGGAAGATCGTGCGCAGCATCACGGATGAGGAGGCGGAGGGTTTCCGAGCCAGCGCCCAGGGGTACGTGGACCAGGTACGGCTGTACCTGTGAGCGCCATGGACTTCGTCGCCAAACGGGCCGCGCTTGCGGACCACTTGAAGTCGCTGGAGCGGGTGGCCATCGCCTTTTCGGGCGGGGTGGACTCGAGCGCGCTCTTGGCCCAGGCCCACGCGGTGCTCGGGGCGCATGCGGTGGCGGTGATTGCCGACTCGCCTTCGCTGCCCCGCCGCGAACTCGCCGAAGCCCAACGCGTGGCCGAATCCATCGGTGCGCATTTGATCGTCGTGCGTACCGACGAGGCCCAGGATCCCAGCTACCAAGCCAACAGCGGCAACCGCTGCTACTTCTGCAAGCGGGCGTTGTTCGTGGCCATGGAACGCGTGTGTCGCGAGCAAGCGATTCCTTGGATGGCATTCGGGGAAATCACCGATGACTGGTCGGACCATCGACCCGGTGCCCAGGCGGCTAAGGAGTTTGGCGTGGTGGCGCCGCTCAGCCAGGCGGGCATGGACAAGCAAGATGTGCGCCGTTTGGCGGCGGAATTTGGACTGGTCGTCGCCGACAAACCGGCTTCGGCCTGTCTCGCCTCGCGCATCCCCGTGGGGACAAAGGTCACCCTCGAACGGCTGCGCACGGTGGAAGGAGCCGAAGACAGTTTGCTCGACTTGGCTTTTGGCGTGCTGCGGGTGCGCCATCATGGGAATCGGGCGCGCGTGGAAGTGAGCGCCAGCCAACTTCCGAGGGCGCTGGCGTTGCGTACCGAAATCGAACAGCGCTTGGTCGTGCACGGATTCGAAAGCGTCGAATTCGCAGAATACCCCACGCGGTGATCCACCCCGGTACGCGGACCGTGGTGCAGGATGGGAACCGGCGACGGGCGGTTTGACAAAGCGCCACAGTGGGGTAGTCTCCCGCGCCAATCCGCTGGAGACTCGCTCCGTGGTGCGGCACGGTCCGGGGGGACCGTCAGGGGGAAGACATGCAAGGACTCAGAGAATCCGCACCCAATAGGGTTGGCGTCCGCACATCGCGTGCAGGCATTTCGATGGTGGAGGTCATGATCGCCATCGTGGTGCTGCTCGTGGCGGCCACGGCGGCGTTTTCGAGTCAAATGACCTCGATGCGCCTGGTCAAGCAGAGTCGCGAAATGGGCGTCGCCCTTTCGGACCTGCAAGCTTGCATGGAGGCTGTGCGCATGCGCCCGGTCGAACAGCTGCCCATTGCCGGCAGCCCCTTTGCCCATGGGGTCGAAGTGGCCGCGTACCACGGCCTGCACCTGCGCGAGGAACGGCTCATCGCCACCTATCCGGGGTACACCCCCGGGGGCGCCATTCCCGAGCCGCTTCCCATCGTGCTGACCGCCACTTGGACCGATGAGCGCGGTGGCCAGCGGACCATGCGGCTGCAAACGGTGAGGGCCCGATGAAACATCGAATTCGAACGCGCCGCACGGGCTTCACCCTGATCGAGGTGCTGCTGACGGCGTCGATTTTGGGCGTTTTGGCCCGCTCGTTGATCCTCCTCGCCGACGGCATGGGGTCGATGTCCCAAGCCGGCGGTTCGCTCAGCCTGTTGCAGTTGGAGGCTTCGAAAGCCCAGGACGCCATCATGGAGGATCTGCGCCGCTCGGGCTTGCGAACGGTTGGGGGCAAGTCGTTCCCACACGTCTTCGAAGGGGGCTTGCCCGGGCCTGGGTTTGAGATCCACGGCTACGCGCCGTCGAACCAGGCGGCACAGCCCGGAGACCTGGACTTTGGGCCCCAGCGTTCGGTGGTTTTCTTGTTGCCCGCAGACCTCGATGGGGACGGTCGGCCCGACATGGATGCGGACTTGAACGGGACCCCCGAGCTCGACGGCAACCGCGACGGCATCCTCAGCGAAGATGGTGCCGACCTCGGACCCTGGGATCCGGCCCAAGCGACCATCGATCCGGAAACCGGCCTGGTATGGAGCCTCTCCGAATGGGGCTACGCCGTGGTCGATGGGGCGGATGGCCGACCCTACCTCGAACGTCGCCGTGGCGGAGCGCTTCAAAAGCGCGTGGCCAAGGACGTCGAGCGTATGTTCATCGAAACCTGTGCCCAGACGGGGTACCAGATTCCGGCCAATGCCCTGCGCATCACCCTATTTTTGCGCAGAACCGATACCGACGGGGTGGTCTATCGCCATTCCGTACAGTGGGTAGTCAGTCTCAGGAACGGGGAGTTGGAATGAAGATTCACGGGAAACGTCCGCCCGGGGTCCAAGCGCGACAGGGCATTGCCCTGGTTTATGCGCTGTTTGGAGCCATGATGGCGGCCGGAATGGTCTCGGTGATGTTTGCTACGGCAGGCAACACGAGCCGCAACGAAGATCTGCGCCAGGACAAGGTTCGTGCGCGTTATCTGGCCGAAGGTGGGGCTGAGGTCGCTCGCAAGGGCCTGGCTCAGTCGGTTGCCAACTGGCAAACGCCTCCAGCCCAAGGGCAGCTGGATGTGGCCGGAAACCTGGTCACGTACACGGTTCAGCCCATAGGTGCAACCCGAACGATGATCGACAAGTCGGGCATCCAAACCTTGGTCGACACCTACGAAGTCACCGCGCAGGCGGATGTGGACGGGCGCTTGGTCCAGGTGCACCACATGGTGAGCACCGAATCGACTCCGGTTTTCCAGTTCGCGGTGTTCTACACCGATGACCTCGAAATCAATCCGGGACCCGACATGACCTTGGGTGGGCGGGTGCACAGCAACGGGGATATGTACCTGGGCTGCGACGGCACCCTGACCATGGATACGAACTACGTGCATGCGGTGGGCAACATCTATCGCTCGCGCAAGGACACGGGGGATCCCTCGGGGGGGAGCGTGCGCATCCGTCAATGGGTGGAGGATCCCTACGATCCGAGCGAGCCCATCTCGTTCCAAATGATGCAGTCCTATGCGCAGATGATGGCGCTTGGAATCGGTTCGCACAGCGGGTACGACAGCGGATTCAGCGAAGGGTTCGACGCCGACGGCGATGGTCGCCTCGACGGTCCCGACGACTGGCTGCCGTTCGCCATTGGGGCTTTGCAGTTGTGGGGAGAGCCCGAGGGTTACATGACCGGCTCCGGTCACACCGTGCTCACGGGGCAGCACGATCTGTTGGAGGCCTCGGCGCCGGATATCGGTTCGATCGCGATGTTCGAACCCCAGGATGCGGGGGACTACGTCCTCAATGGCACGACGGGGGAGTACGACTTCGTCGGCGTAGGGGCCGGAACCCACAGCAAGGGATACTTCCACGAACACGCGGGGCTCTCGATCGTGGTTTCGGAAGATGGCAGCGACTTTGAAGCCTGGGGGCCGGGGGGCGCGGAGAACTCCCCGTTGGGCACCAGCTACAAGCAGCTGCTGCTCAACTCCGGCGCGGTATCGCTGACCGGGGTGGCCGACATGCGGCAATCCAACAGCAGCAACGAAGACACCCCGGTGGTCCAGATCGATCTGGCTCTCTTGGGGGATGCGGGGCTGTTCCCGGAGAACGGTCTCTTGTATGCCGCCCACTATGGAATGGGGGAGGGCACCGATGCGAAAGGACTCCTTTTGAAAGGCGGAGCGGAGTTGGCGGATCGGTTGACCGTGGCCTGCGAGGGGGCCGTCTACGTTCAAGGCGACTACAACACTGGGGACAAGAAGGGCGCCGCCATCATCGGTGACTCGGTCAACCTGCTTTCGAATGCCTGGGACGGGAGCAAGACGGCGGGGTCGCTACCGAGCGCGAGCGAAACCACCTACAACTGTGCCTTCATCACCGGCAACTACGAGTCGGAAGTGGGGCGCTACAACGGTGGACTCGAGAACCTGCCGCGCTTCCACGAAAACTGGAGTGGGGTGCCTTGCCACATCAAGGGTTCGTTCGTGAACACCTGGGATAGCCAGTTTGGTACGGGTAGCTGGGTGTACGGTTCCGATCGCTACACCGCGCCTGATCGCCTGTGGGCCTACGACGAGGACTTCAACTCGGTCGCCAACCTGCCGCCCTTCACGCCCATGGTGGTGGGGAGCCGGCAGATCGTGACCTGGTAACGCTTAGGCTGCTTCCCGATCGTCGGGGAAGGACTTCCTGGATGGAAGGGGAACCCCGGTGGCTGACCACCGGGGTTCTTTTCGTTTGCCTAGCGCTCACCGCTCACTGGAATGTGATCTGCACGCCGTTCGTGAAGTTCGAACTGGTTTGCGCCGTATCCCGGTACCAGCACTGGAAGTACCAGGTTTGGCCAGCCAGGACTTGGGTCGGTACGGTGGGGGTGGGCGTGGAGTTCAGGTCCAGCACCAGCGAGCCAGTGCCGAGGGTCCCGCTGTTGAAGATCTCCGCGATCTTGTTGTAGCGACCGATCGACGTGCCCACGCACAAGGTTCCCGCGCTGCCTCCGGCCATGGGAACCGAGGTGGATCCCGTGCCATTTAGGAAGTAGCCGAACTCGCCCAACGGCAAGCTGGCGGCGCGCAGTGTGACCGAGTTGGAGGCCGCCACGAGCGATCCTAGGGCTTCCAGGGTCCCCGGCTGGCCCGTGGAGTTGACCACCGCCGGATCGCAGTAGGCCGTTCCAATCGACATCTCGCGGGGGATCAGCGTGATCGCCCGCGGGGAACCGATGTTTTGGGGGTTGACCGTGTCGTTGTAGGTTTCGGTGACTTCCGTAAGCGGATCGATCGACCCGTCCATGTTGGCGTCGAACATGTAGAGCAGGCGGTCGGGGGTTTGGTCTTCGACCGCGTAGATGGCACCGTTGTCACCGTATTGGAACGACCAGATGTTGCTGCTCGCCGCACCCATCCAATAGATCGAAGCCTCCGAGATGGGGTCGACCGTGCCGTTGTTGTCGGTGTCCTCGAAGCGCCAAATGATCTCGTTGATGTTGTCCGCGATGGAGAACACTCCGTTCGCATCCTGCGAGAGTTTCCAGGCGAAGCCGTTCAAGGCCTGGGCCGTGGGGACGAAGAACAGGGTCTCTTCCCCTGGCTGGTCGATGGACCCAGACTGGTCGAGGTCTTCGAGTCGGTAGACCCCCTTCGGATGGCCGGCCGTGTCGCCAGCTTCCAAGTAGTAGAGCGCCCCATCGGCACCTCGCTGGACATCGGCAGGGATGGAATCTCCCAAAGCCGCCCCGGGCAGGACTTGGTAGTACACCAACGCTTCTCCCGGCCCATTGGCCGATCCGCTGGAGTCCAAGTCTTCCAAGCGCAGGATCATGTCGATGCCCCCGTTGCCCGCGTTGGCCACGGCAACCCAGGTCACCATGTCGGGGTCGACCCACATGTTGCGCGCCGAGGCCATCTCGATGCCGCCGGCGTTGTTGAGGGGGTTGCCGTCGAACCAAATCTTGGCTTCCCCATTGTCGAGTGCGTCCCCATTGCCATTCAGATCCTGCAACAAAACGATGATGTCCTCGGTGCCGTCGGAGACCAGCAGCGAACCATCGGGGCGGATGGCGTTGCCCTGGTGCGAGCTCAGCACGATCGACCCCTGCACATCGTCATAGAAATTCGTCATCTCTCCGGCATCTTCGTAGTCGCCGTCCTGGTTGAGGTCTTGGAACAGCCAGACCGAGTCGGGATCGGTGGTGTTGTTGACGTAGGCGCTTTGCAGGCCCTGGGCCTGGGCCCCGGCGGTCAGGGTTAGGGTCCCGAGGGCCAGCTGGATGCGGTATTGGATGGGGAGAGAGAGTCGCTTCATGGGGAGTTTGTCCGGGTGGTTAGGAATGCCAGTTGGTCGGCTCGTTCAGTCTGCCATCCTCGCTGGCGCGCACTAGTTTATTGAGATCGAGTCTCAAGATCAAGTCTTTGGATGGTAGAAAGGCTCGGGCAGGGGGCCGGTAGCCAGGGGACCTTGGAAAGCTCCAGCAGCGACCCAGCCGTACCTTCCGCAGGCAGAAGCTTGCCTTGGGGCTGCCCCTTGAAGCCCGTCCGCATGGTCCCCAAGAAAAGGTCCGGCGCCCCCACACCTGGCCGAAACCGAGGGGTGGGGGCGCCGAATCGAGTGCCTGTCCAAGCGACTTCCGATTCCGGAAGCGCTCGAGCGGACCCCAGCGGGATCACTGGAACGTGACCATCAATCCGTTGGTGAAGTTCGAGGTGCTCATGCCCAAGAACACGTCGCGGTACCAGGCTTGGAAGTACCAAGTCTGTCCCGCCAACACCGGTTGGGTCGGGTTGGTGGGCATGCTGGTCAGGTCCAAGGTCAGCGAGATCGAACCCGAGCCACCCGTGTTGCCGATCTGTGACAAAAGGTTGAAGCGTCCCAAGGACCCACCCAAGCACAAGTTGCCCATCGAACCACCGGGGACAAAGGGAGCCACTTGGCCCGTCCCGGTGACGAAGTACGCGAACTGGCCCGTGGGCATCAAGCTCGCCTGCAACACCAGGTTGTTGTCGCTGGCCGTGGTCGAGCCGGTGCCCGAGATGGTCGCGATGCCCCCGGTCGAGTTGGTGTTGGCCGGATCGCAGAAGACGCCCATCGAGCCACCGCTGCAGTCCGCTTCGGAAACCCGTAGGTCATCGATGGCGGCCTCCACGATCGATCCGTTGCCGATGTCCACGGCGCGGAAGCGCAAGCGCACTTGGCTCGTGGTCGTCACGAAGTCGCCTACTCGCAACGCATGGCGATACCAGCCCCCAGCGGCCTCGGGGTTGCCCGGGGCCAGCGTTTCCACATTGACCCAGGTGCTGCCGTTCGAAGTGATGTCCACGTAGAACGAGTCGTCCGCGGCGCCGTTGCCGTTGTTCACGTACCAGCGCCAATACTCAATCGTCGCGTCCGGGTTGCCCGAGAGGTCGAAGACGGGGGAGAGCAGCGTGGTGGTTCCGCCGTCCACATCGTTGGTGCCAATGGCCGCGCCCACCGCAGCTTGCCCAGTGAACCAGCACGAGGTGCCTACTGCCGAGTGATCGTCCTCGGGCTGGGCTCCCGAACCGTTCGGGTTGCCCCGGGTCCAGAGGCCGGTGGTGGCGTCATCGCCTGCAGCTCCCGAAACCCAACCCAGGTCGGCTTCCATGTCGAAGTCCCCCAGGTTGCTGAGCCCGAAGGCGGCCACCGAAGCGAAGGTCTGCGCCGGAGCGTTGCTGGGCGCGGTCCAATCCAGACCCAAGGTGCTTTGCGCCTGGACGTACCAAGACACGGCCGTCCCGCACGGGATGGGGGGTACGTTGGCTTCGTAGAGGTTGCCGCCGAGGGCGCTCAAGGGCAGCGTCACCGCGCCCGCACCCGCATCGTAGACCAAGCTCTCGGTCCCGCTCTGCAAACTTCCAGGAACCGCTTCGATGATGGAAATCTGGATGTTCTGGCCATTCGGGTTCCACAGGTCGTACGGCCCGCCCACGACTTGCACATCGAGTTGGGGATCACCCGGGTACAGCACGAAGAAACCGCTTTCAAGATCGCTTGCGATCACGATGCCGCTCGGGAAGTAGGGGAACACGTTCCACATGCCGTTGAAGGTATCGGCGTCGCCCGCGGGGTAGGTGTCGAAGAAGGCCACCTCGGTCGGGCTCAAGGGGTTGCTGGCGTAGTCGAAGATGCGCAGCCCGCTGGTGTAGTTGGCCTGGTAGAGCAGCCCGTCCTTGGCGTACATGTTGTGGCCGATGGCCGAGTTGCCGTTGGTGAAGAAAGGCTCGACGACCGGCGAGTTGAGGTTGGTCACGTCGATCACGTGCGTGCGCGTGGTGAGCGTGCCGTTCTCGTCGAGTTCATCGCCCAGGTAGAACAACGTGCGGTCCTCGGACAGCCAACCCTGGTGCGAATAGGCGGGGTTGGGGTAGAACGCCTCGCTCATGACCACGGGGTTGGCTTTGTTGGTCACGTCCACGATCGAAAGACCCGTGTTGACCGAACCACCGTTGAAACCCGAGCAGCAGAAGGCCACTTCCTTGCCCGCGTAGGGGCCGGAGGTGTAGCTGACCACCTGCACGTCATGCACGTACTTGGTGTTCCATTGGCCCACGAAGCTGGGCGCCGCGGGGTTGGCATTGAGGTTGTAGATGCGCAAACCATTGCTGCCACCTCCGCAGCGGTACAGGTAGCCGCTGTCGGTGTTGATGGCCACGTTGTGGCTGGCGAGATCGCCCCCGGTCGTGATCGTATTGACCAGGGTCACTTGGCCGCTGTCGACGTTGGCGAGGTCCACGACTTGGATGCCACTGCCACCTTCGCTCACGATGTAGGCGTAGGTTTGGAAGACCTTGACGTCGCGCCACAGGCTGTCGGGCCCGTCGACGTACCCGATTTGGAGCGGGTTGCCCGGGTTGGACAAGTCGAAGAACGCGGTGCCCGCTTGGGTGCCGATGATGCCGATCTCGCGGCCTGTGCCTGAAACGTAGCCCCAGCAATCGTTGCCCGAGCTCGAGTTGTCGATCAGGTTGAGCGGGATCCAAGCCAAGAGCTGGACGTTGTTCGAGGCGAAGTTGGTGCCCGCCAGGGTGACGCCGGCCGGAACCGAAACGCCCCCCTGGGGCAGGGCGCGGCGGAAGCCTTGGCTGGAAACCGGGGCCTTGCGGTCCAGGATCTTGGGGTCGTCCTCGTGGGCCAGGGCCAAGCCAGCCAGGAGGCCGACAGCGAGAAGAAATTGGCCTGAAGTACGCGCGGTACGATGCATGGGGGAGATGGGGGGAGAGTGAAGAGAGTGGCGGGGAATCCGGCCCCCAGAATTCTAGGGCACAACCACCCTCGCGGCTTAGCGAAGGGGAGGTTGTGCCCACATTTGGGGGACGGGGGTGCCTTCCAGGGACCTGAGGAAGGCCAGCAGGTCGGCACGCTGCTCGGGGGTAAGACTCAGTGGGCGCAAAATTTGTTCCTGGTGGTGGCTGGCACCCACGGCCCCTTGGCGGGTGTCGTAGAACTCGATCACCCGTTCCAGTGTCTCAAATTGACCCTGATGCATGTAGGGAGCCCTCCCGAGCAGGTTGCGGAGGGTGGGGGTTTTGAATTCGCCCCATTGCTCCGAGCCCAGTTTCAAAAGGCGGGTGCGCTCGGCGCGCTGGCCCTGTGGGTCGTCGCTGAAGGCGCCACCGGCCTGGAAGCGGCTGGCTTGGGCCAATCGACCCCCCTGGAACCGCCCCGGATCGGTGGGTTCGCCGCCACTCGCTTCGGGGGCCCCGGTGTTGTGGAACTCCCCGTCGCTGAAGGTCGGTCCCGAGTGGCAAACCACGCAGCCCGCTTTTCCCCGGAACAGGTCGAAGCCTCGCTTGGCAGCCTCGGGGAAGTCCCCGGGGTTTCCATCGCGCCCCGCCACCCGGTCCGCCACATAGCGGTCAAAACCTGACGGGCCGGGAACCAGCTGTCGCTCATAGGCTTCCAGCGCCTTGCCCACGTTGGCGAAGGCCCGGTCGACGGCTGCGCGATCGCCCGCAGGCATGGCCTCCCAAGCCGCCACCCAACCGGGATCCAGCCCTTCGAGCTCGCCGTGTTCTGGAAGACCCGACAGGGGCCAAGAGCCCGAGTCGGGAGCCTCCCCGAACACCGCCCGATAACGCGAGCCAAGATCCGCGTCCGTGAGCACATGCCGCACGATTGCCACTCGGTTGCCCCCCATTTCGATCGGGTTTTCGAGGGGGCCCAGGGCTTGGCTCCACAACGAGTCGGCCCGGCCACCCCAGCCGAACCAATGGTGGTAGGCGCTCAACAACAAGGTGGGGGCATGGCGGGTGTGCGTACCCATGCCATGCGATTGCGGCCGCGGGTCGGAGAAACCGTGCGACGGGCTGTGGCAAGTGGCACACGACAACGCCCCATTCCCCGACAGCGCTGGGTCGAAGAACAATCGGTGCCCCAACTCGGCCGCCAGGGTCGAATTCCCGTACCGATTGGTGGGGTCGTCCGGAACCTTTGGAAGCGGTGTGAACAAGCGTGCCGCCGAGAGGAATTCCTCCTGCGCGACAGCCGGGGCTTCGCTCGTGGGGGGCGTGTGCGTGCCGCACCCAAGGAGCAGCACGAACCAGGGCCCCAGGTATCGAGCGAGTTTCATGGTGTCCGCGCGCCTCCTAGAGCTCGATCACGAACTGAGCTCGTTCGGTGATGGCGCCCTGGGTGACATCGACCCACAGCTCCCAATAGCCGAGCATGTGCAGGCGCATGCCGACCACCCGATAGTGGCCTGGTTCCAGCGCTTCGATCTCCACCCGCTGGAGCATCCCATGGCCGTGTTCGGGCATGCGGGCGTCCACGGCCAGAGCCTGCGCAGGAAGGTCGAGGGGGGGGCCATTCTCGCTCTTGGCCAACCGGATTTCGATCGGGAACGAAGGCCCCATCGCCACCGGCCCCTCAGGCGCGCGCCAAGCGCACCAGTACCCGCCAGCGTTGCTGGCGGTCCAGGTCCATGGGGTCGCTTGGGGCTCGGCAATGGCCGCTCCGGTTTCCGAGCTCTTCGCAGTGGATGGGCTGGTCGTACCTTCGGCAGCTCCTTTGGAGCAGCCGAGCCACAGCGAGCAGGCCAACAGCGCAAGCCACGTGTGCTTCATTCGGTTTCCGCTCCACTCTTGGGGGCATTGGGCAAACGCGCAGGACGCGTGTAGAGCGTCGAACCAAACGCGCCGAGCCACGCTCCTTGGCCGTCAAAGATCATGCCCCGGTGGTTGCCGTGGTCGAGGATCCACCAACGTCCCATGGAGTCCACCGACACATCGGTGGGGTGGTACAAGCCCTCGCGATCGATACCCGGATGAAAGCGACGGTCCAGCAGGGTTCCGTCGGGCGCGTACGAGAAGAGTTCCGACTGCCAGCGATCCACGACCAGGAGCGTTCCTTTGGAGTCATAGGCCAAGCCCGTAGGGCGCCGCACGTTTTCGGTGCCAATCGTCTGCCGCACGACCCCATCGGGACCGAACACCAGCACGCGCCCCATGGCCAGATCGGAAACCGCCAACTCTTGAGTCGCTTCGTTCCAAGCCATTCCGCTGGGGGCCACCAAGGGCACCTCACGGCTGTGCTGGATGCGTGCTACGGGTTCCCAATCCGCGTCGAACTGAAGGATCGTGCGCTGGGGGGTGAGCAGCACGAAGCGTTGGCCGGAAGGCGTCTGGAGCACGTCGTCAGGGCGCAGGGCACCATCCAAGCGTTGCTCAACCGGCAAGGCTGCATTCCAGCTGTGCAAATCGAACGCTCGCACGAAACGGGCGGCCTTGCTGGTTTGCTCCATGGGCTTTTCGGGGTCCAAGTCGAGCGCCACCTCGACGATGCGCTCGTTGCCCGCGTCGGCCACTAGAAGCGTCAAGGGGGATGGGGTCAAACACACTCCGCGCGGATCGCGGAAGAGCCCCAGCGAAGCCCCCCAACCGCCGATTTCGGAGATCATGGCAGGATCTTGGCCGGGCACCAAGCGCAGGTCAAAGATGCGCAGGCGATGGGATTCCGGCTCGGGGATGACCAGGTACCCACCGCCCAAGGCCCAGTGTTCGCCGTAGTGGGGCGAGGGTTGCACCGACTCGGGGCGCGCCGGATCCACTTGCGGCTTGGCGCCTGGGGCCATGCCAAAGATCTGAACGCGCCCATCCATGGGTTCGGTTACGGCCAGGCGTTCGCCATTCGGATGCAAGGCAAGACCCGTTGGGTAGTGCAGCTTGCCTTCGCCTTCGCGCGGCAAGATGGCGTGGGTTCCGATGCGGTACAGGGGCTCCCCCTCGGGCCCGAACACTTGGATGCGTTGGTTCTCACAGTCCGCCACGTACCAGCGATCGCCGTGGACTTCGATCGCGGTCGGGTCCGAGAAGAGCCCCGGGAACCAACCATACTCGCCGAAGCGCAGCGCCAAGCTACCGTCGGTATCGAACACACATACGCTCGCTAGACCCGAGTCCACTACGGCGACACGCCCTTGGCTGTCGACGCACACATCGCGCGGTTCCTGGAGCAAGCCTTCGCCCAGGCTGCGCACCAGTTTGCCGTCTTCGTATTCTGCCACGCGACCGTGCCCTCGGTCGGCCACAAGGAGCGTGCTGCCCCGGTGGCAAATGCCTTCGGGTCCCAACAACTCGGGTTTGCCTTCGGGGCTGAGCCCGAGCGAACTCAACACGCGCCCTTCCCCATCCACCTCGAACACCTGGTGGTTCCAGCGATCCGAAACCCAGGCGTGGCCCGCGCCATCGATCGAGATTCCCGCCGGTTGGCTGGCCTTGGACCATCCGACGGCCACCACCAGTTCGCCCTTTTCATCGAAGGCGACCAACCGTTTGGAATCGGTGTCGTGGATCCAAAGCCGACCATCGGGCCCGTAGGCAATCGCGGTGGGGCGGTCGAAGTCGGAAAGGGTGGAAACGTAGCTCCCCAAGTGCTGGACCGGGGGCTCCGGGGTCGGGAGGCCATCCGCTTGGAAAGCTGGCAGGAAGCTAAGCAGTAAGGGGGCGAACATCATGACAGGGTCGGCTAGGGCCCAGCCAACATAGTCTGTGGGCCACCTGACGGCCATTTTTGGCCCGAGGAGGGGGACAATTCCATGGCTCCCCTTGGTGTTCTGGGTTCCCCACGCTACCCTCCTGCCCTCCTTGGCGGCGCCATACCCGCGCTTTGTTGCGCGAATGCCCGCCAGAAACCCACAGAACCAAGAATTCGAAAATGAAAGTCAACCGTCTCCTTGCCGCCGGCCTTGTCCTGGGCGGTCTGTTGAGCCTGAGCGCGTGCAGCTCGGGTCCCCGTCGCCTTTCGCGCAACTGGGACGAATACGTCAACCAGAAGTACGCGCAAGACTCCTGGATCCATGGTGCCCTGCTTCAGGACATCCTTCCCGTCTACCCGATCGTGGGCCTCGTGATGGCCATCGGCGACACCCTGGTCGTGAACCCCTACTACTTCTGGGCCAAGGACGTCCAAGATCGTAAGGGCACCGCGTACCACTACGAGCAACCCACCTCCGAGAAGATCGTGGAAGGTTGGGGCGGCGAGAAGAAAGTCGCCGAGATGACCAAGTAGTGGACGTGCTTTTCGTTCCCGTCCGCTCGGTGAATGCGGAGTGGGCGCGAGTGGAGAGCGCTGGTAGCGACCCCGGACCTTGCGATGGCAAGGACGGGGTCGCTTCCGTTGGGGCCTCCCTGATTCGGGAATCGGCGCCCACTTGCGGATGGAGTCCCAAAGCGTGCTTGTTTGCGCTTCGCGCGAGGCGTACGTTTCGCGCGGGAGGAAGTGCGCGTCCCGTACCCCCAGGCGGTGCCGCGTACTCGCTGCATGATGAACGCCAAGATCGATTGCGTGGTGACCGATGTGGTCCGCCGCTACGCCCGCGAGACAACCCCCGAGGAGATGCAAGCTCGCGGCGTTCGCACCGTGCGTTCGGTCAGCTTGACCCGGGTGGCTGGCCTGATTGAAACCGCCATCCAGACCGCGTTGATGCAGCGCAATCTGGGTGTGGTCGAAGACCACCAGGAGGCCTTTTCGGAAGCCGCGCGCGAAGAATTCGTGCGTTTGATCCAGGGCGGCGACGTGGTGAGTGCTCCGCCCGAAGCGGGCAGTGCCCTCGATCGGCTCAAGCACCAGCTGCGCCACCGTCGCCAAACCCTGGCGGAAAACCAACGCCACCTCCTCGATCAAGGCGGCCCCGCTGCAGAGGCCGACCACCAATTGGAGGCCGAGTTGCGGAAGGTCTTTTTGGCCTGGGGTGGGGATGCCGGACGGCTTTCGCCGCTCGAGCAAGAGATCGCCCGCGTGGCGGTGGGGGCCTTGCGCAAAGAGCGCGGCCTCGCCAAGCAAGCCGACTTGGACCGCCAAGCCAAGGAGACCGAGTTGCTCGAGCGCCGCGTGGCCAAGCTCAGCAAGGAACTGCAGAGTACCGAGTCCCAATTGGCCCGGGTTCTGGCGGCCAAGGACATCGATCCAGGGCTCCAATCGGTGTATGGCGAAGTGCAGGGATTGACCGAGACCGACGGCCAATTCGAGCGCAAGAGCGAACTCATGACGGCGTTGTTCGCCGCCAACATCGAACTGCGCGCCAAACTGGATTCGCAAATCCAGCAGCGCGAAGCCGCCCATCCCGCCCGAGCGAGCGCCCAGGTAGCGGTTTCTGGATTGCCCAGCGTTCCCAAGCGCCAGCGTGGAGGCCAGACCGAGACCCAACTAGGAACCGTTGAAGTGGAAGACGGTCGCTCGAATCTTCGCGAGAGTCGGTGGTCCGCCCGCGAAGTCCAGGCCGCGGACGCGGCAGAGGCTCCCCATGCGCACGGAGCAGGCGAGGCTTCGTTTTCGAGCGCACCTTCCTGGTTGCTGCGCAACTAGGTCCGGCGAGGTTTCTCGGGGCGACCCCCGTCGCGAAGGCTGGGACTGACCCAACTCTTACGGTAGAGCGGCGCCACAGAACTTTGCGCGGGGTCCCCCGTTTCGGTCTTGTCCCGGGCTGGGATGCCCTCCTGGGGTCGTTTTGGGGGTAGATGGGAATGGCTTCCCACCCGCTTGAGAGCTGCTTGGGTTGTACCCCCTTGCGAGCCGACTTGTGGGCTACAATGGCTCCCATGCGTTCTCCTTTGCTCCCTGCGTCTCTCCGCGGTGTGTTCGCGGCGATTTTGGTGTTGCTAGGTTTGGCCCCCGGCTCGCTACGCGCCCAGGTGTTGGCCCTCCACGCGAACGGAAGCGGCCCCGTCCACGCCCAGCATGCCCCAGGATGTCTTGGAGCTTCCGATGACGACGGCGACAAGGATGGCGAGAAAGACCAAGACGGCGCAAAAGACAAGGACAGCGACAAGGACAAGGGAGACGACGACGGCGACTCCGACGACGGGGACGATGCCGACGGCGATGAGGGGGACGACGACTCCGGGGATTCCGACGACGATTCGGACGATGAATCCGATGACGACGATTCCGACGAAGGCAACTCGGGTGACGAAGGCAAAGAGGAAACCGTCATCCCGCTCACGATCGAAACCTTGACCTCGATCACCTGGACCAAGGGCAAGGCCCTGCCCGACGAGGTCATGAAGTTCGACGGCAAACTCGTGCGCATCTCCGGCTACATCTCGGCGGGGACGCAAGCGGGTTCGGCGGAGTTTGACCTGGTTCCCCAGAACTGCGAGTGCGGCCGGAACAAGGTCAGCCACTTTGTCCAAGTGACCATCGAAGACGGCGGAGCCGAATTCGATCCCGCGCGCGTCCAATTCACCGGTCGCTTGGAAATCGGCGAAGTCGAAGAAGACGGCTTCGTGACCAGCCTTTATCGCTTGAAGATTGAAACGTTCGACCCGGTCGAACCCGACGACGACACGTCCGTACAATGGTCCGAACTTCGCTGAGCGCTTCGGCGCGTCGCTGTGGAATCCTTGCCGCCCTCCTCGTGGGGGTCGTGCTGGGTGGGGCGTTTGCCCAGGACAAAGAGCTCGCGCCCGAACGCATCCAAAAACTGATCGAGGCGAGTATCCACGGTTCGCCGGTGGTTCGCCCGCAGGCTGCCGAACGTTTGATTGGCGCGGCCGATCAAGTCCGCGGGGCGGTGATGGAGCGTTTGCTGCAGGCCGCAGCCGTACCCGATCAAGAAGGCTGGTTTCCCCTCGGCCCCGATTTCCTGCGAGCGGCCGCCGAGTTGGCCCCCGCCGACGGGTCCCCGGACGGACCGCGCGCCAAGCTTTGGAAAGCCATCGGTGAGTCCAGCTTCCCCTGGCGCGCCCCGGTGGTGCAAGGGCTTGGGCTGAGCGCGGCAGGTGAGGAGCCCGCACGCTTCGTGGCTATGCTCGCCGACCCTTTGCCGCTCGTGCGCCAAGCGAGTTTAGAAGGCTTGGGCAAACTGCCTTCCGCGCGCGTCGTGGAGTTGGTGAAGTCCACCCTGGCGACCGAGACCGACGATCGCGTGCAGCGTGGACTGGCGCTCTTGGCCCTTCGTCATGGGGATCTACCCGCTGCTTGGCGACTCTTCCACGAACTCACCCGCAACGATCGTTTCTTCGACCAACCGGTCGGGCAGGTGGCACGCCTCGAAGCGGCGCAGTTCCTCCAGCAAGCCATGCCCGAAGCGCCCCATGTGGATGGTTCGCTCGATCCCAAGAGTCCCGAAGCGGAAGCCCAACGGGCCGCGCTGGCCGAGTACCTGCGAGCCCAGGCGGGTCCCGACCCCGGGGCCAGCCAAACCAGCGTAGAACCCGAGGGTTCCACGGTCTTGGGGCTCGAGCTGCGTTCCTGCCGCAGTGGCGAGGCGTTCCTGCGTTGGACCGACCAGGACACCCTTTGGGTTGGGCGCACGAGCCCCGTAGTGGTGGCGTTGGCGCCCGGCACGACCGAACGACTGCAAGCTGCCGCGGACGCGATGGGCGCTGCCATGGGCAAGAAGTACCTCACCGGCGAAGCGGGTTGCGACCTGGAGGGATTCCATTGGCGTCCCGACGGAGCCAAACGCAGCAGCCGCTACCTGGTCACCAAGGGCCCCAAGCCCGTCCCTGGACTGCGTCCCGCGCCGTTGCAGGCGATGGCGCAAGCGCTGCTCTTGACCTTGCCATCTGGCCCGCAGCTCGAACCCCAGCTCGACCACCTGCGCGAACGGATCGCTGGCCTGTTGACCGACATCGGCGGCGCGCTCGATGCGGAGTCCGGTCCCGCGGCCCGCTGAGCTCGGGGACATTGGTTTCCCGGGCGAACGCATCGCCCTAGGACTTGCGATCTTGCGACCCCCGCTCCTGTGGGGTGCCCCGTAGCTTCTTTGCATGGGCCTTCGCCGGCGCTTGGCGGAACTCCGGCCCCGTTCGGGGCCGTTTGCTAGCACCCCTAGCCCATGGAGTCGCCACAGGATGCCCACCCCGAGTTGACCCTGGCCATCCGCCAACTGGCGGCCGGGGGCAAAGTTGGTGAGGAGCCGGTCTTGGCCATGCTGGTGCGCGAGTTGCGCGCGATCGCGGGCGGCTACGCCCGGCTGCAACGCGAAGGGCACACCCTGCAGCCCACGGCCTTGGTCAACGAGGCGTTCCTCAAACTGTTGGGTCATTCGGGTTTGGCCGATGTGCAGAGTCGCCAGCACTTTTTTCGACTCGCCGCGCGCGCCATGCGCCAGATCCTGGTCCACTTCAGACTGGGGTGGTCGGGGGCTCTCTGGCATTGAAAACGCTTCCTCGATCAGAGATCGAGCGTAGTATCAAACGAGCAATCTGTTTGGTGAGTCTAGCAAGCGAAGCATCATGAAGAATCACGCATTTCGGACCTTTGGACTGCTCGTGGCTGCCCTTGGGTGTTTGACGTTGGCGGCTCGGGGGCAGACGGCGGTGACGGAAACACTTGCTTTCCTGGAACTGCCTGCTGAGCCGGGGGTCTTTTCGGCAGTGGGTCAGAATCAGAGTTCCACTAGGGCGATCGATGGCGACTGGTTGTTCCTCTCGACGGTGGTGACTTGGGAGGGCGAACCCCAGACCAGCGGCTTCATTCTCAAAGTATTTCGACGGAGTGATGATGGGTGGGCCTACTTCCAGGACATTCGTTCTCCTGATCCCGAGTACTCCTATTGGGGCTCATTGGATTCGTTTGGTGCGCGATTCGTCGTGAAGGACCAAATGGTTTGCGTATCTGCTGCCACCTACTCGGACCATGGACGAATCCTTGGCGGCAATGGCCGCGTCTACGTCTATGCTTTTGACGGAGTTCAGTGGACCTACAAACAGGCTTTGCGGCCTATCGACTTCCCGGTCAGCCCCTTGGCTTCGCCGAACTGGGTATCCTCCCACTACGCGAGCGCTCTTTCTTTCGACGGTCATCGGCTTGTCGTTGGCGCCATGGGGCAATGGCCCGCAGGCAATGACCGATACGGATTGGCGTATGTTTACGAGCGGCAAGCCAACGATACCTTTGCCTTCGATGCGCTGCTAGCACCTCCCAGCCTAGCGCAGTCGGGTGGCTATGAGGTGCAGTTTGGGCGCAGGGTATATGTGGCCGGCGACCGCATTCTGGTGAGCACGGAATCGGACCAAGCGACGGTCCGGCTTTACGAGCGTGGGGCTTCCGGGTGGTCGGTAGGCGCCGAGTTTCAAGTTCCCCAGTACCCGGATTTCTGGAGTGGTGAGCAGTGGTGGGGGCATAGCCTTGCCATGGATGGGGATCGGATTGCGATTGGATCCCTGCGCGAAGATGCACTTTCGTCCAGTCCCACCGATTTCATTCGCGTGTATCGAGAGTCTACACCGGGCAACTGGGTTCTTGAGCAGACCCTGATTGTGCAGGGGCCCGGTTTGAATCCTAGCGACAGTCCAGAGTTTGGCTGGGACATCGTCATGCAAGGCGATTGGATGTTGGTGGGGGCCAGATCTGCTGATCCGGGCTATACCGCGGATCCACCGTACAATCGACCGGGGCGGGCGTTCCTCTATTACCGCGATACGGGCAACGGTTGGACCTTGGTGCGGGACTTTGCCAACGAGTACGCGTTGGTTCCGGGACGGCCCCAGCGCTTCAACTTGTTTGGGGACAGTGTCTCCGCCGATTGGGAGAACGGGCGGCTTTTGATCACTTGTCCTGGGTATCTGACACCAGGACCCCAGGGCAGCGACACTTTCTACTGGGGGGCCGTGTTCCTGTATGACCTGGAGCTGGGCAGCCACCTCTGCGACCCAGAGACCCCGAACCTGACGGGCTCCCCGAGCGGGTTGACGGTCACCGGTAGCCTCTCGGTCGCCAAAAACAACCTCTTGTTGCACGGTCATCATCTGCCGCCGGGCTCGTGGGGGATGTTCTTGGTTGGACAAGCGACAGGGCCGATCCCGATGCTGACGGGAGGGGACCTTTGCATCGGAGGTCCACTGGGTGCTCAACGCGCCATCACACCAAATCCCGTGCCATTCCACGGCGAGCTGTACCACCAAGTCGATTTGCAATCTGCGTTTGCCCTCGCGCACATGTTGCCCGGAACCAGCTGGTCTTTCCAATTGATCCATCGCAGCTATGGCAACCTGACGAACACCAGCAACGCGGTGGAAGTTGTGCTTGAGCCGTAGTTGGCCCGGGTGCTGAGCTAGACCTCGCCAGCAAAGCGCTGGGCGACGGCCTGGAGCCGTTCGAAGACCTCGGGGGCTAGGTAGGGCGCTTGGCTCGCGACCACTTGAGCGACTTGGTCCGGGGTGGCGCCTAGGCGGATGGCGCCGCGGGCGTGGCTAGCGAGTTGGCGATCGAGGCTGCCGTGCAGGAGGCACACGAGGGCCAAGAGTTCGCGGCGATGGGGAGCGAGGCCGGGGCGCGAGAGCACTCGGGCGTAGGCGTGCTGCCCGATCCAGCTGGCGAAGTCGGGGTGGTGCTGGTGCAGGCGGCGGCGCACCGGTTGGGCAAGGTCGCCGTAGATCGTGTCGAACAGTTCGCTACCGCGGTCTTGCCACGCGCTGCAGGAGTCGCATTCGGCGGGGTCCTGGCCGTGGAAACCCAGCCCGCCGACCGCTGCCAGTTGCTCGAAGGCTTCGACGACGCGCGGGAAGCCCAGAAACAGGTGGCTTTGCAGCAGGGCTTCGCGCCATTCCAGGTCGGGCTCCCCGGCTGGGGCTGCCTTGCGCAATTGTTGCAAGGCGGGCCAATCGCCGCGGGTGACCGCCGAGACCATGGCAATCAGGCGCTCGTCCTTGGGGGCAAGGGTGGGGCTCACGGCTGGGTCCCGGGGGTTGCTGCATTCGACCAAGTTCCGATCCGGCTGCCCAAGCGCACGGTTTGTCCGGGGGCGAGGTTGGGGGTGGGTTGGGCGCTGCCCTTGGGCACCAGCAGCACGATCGTCGAACCCATTTCGAAGCGGGCCAGCTCGCCGCCGCGTTGTAGCGGCATGCCGGGGTTGGGCTTTTGGTCGCCCTGGGAGGGCAGTCCGACCACCTTGATCCGGCCGACGATCAGCGCGCCTACCAGCACCAAGTAGATCGGGCCGTGCTCGGTCTCGATGCGCAGGGGGCAGCGTTCGTTGATGGGCAGCACCATGCGGCGCGCCAGCACCCGCGGTTGGACCGAGTAGCGCGTGCCGGCCACCCAACGAGCCCGCACTAAGGTGCCCGCGCAGGGGCTGTGGATGCGATGGTAGTCCTTGGGGCCGAGGTAGATGGTCCAGGCCTGGCCACCCTCCAACTCGCTCGCTTCGCCGACCCCTGCCAACAGGTCCGAAACCGAGTAGCGGTGCCCTTTGGCCTGCAGGATGGTGCCCGCCTCGATGGGGGAGAGATCCTGGATGGTGCCGTCGACCGGGCTCACCAGCGCGCTGGGGTCGGAATCGATGGGGCGCAGGCCTTCGCGCAATTCGCGTACGAAGAAGCGGCCCAGGCTCGGATAGATGTGCAAGGGACCGCGCGCTTCGCGCCAATCCGCCCCCGTGGCCCAGCAGTAGGCCTTGAAGATGGGGGCGCGTAGGAACGTGGGCAGCCAGCGGTCCGCCAGCCAGCCCGCCATGAGCGACATTCGGTAGCGAACGGGGGTGGACACGCCGCCAGGATACGGGCCAGGGGGCTCTCGGATCCAGGCCCCGGGGAATCCCCCGGGGAACGGCCACGTTAATTGACAAGCTCGCGCGCCGAAACGTACCATCCTCCGCCCCCGAGGGTCGCGCCCGATGGCTTGGACCCCTGGATCCGCCTGCCCCCTCTCCAGCTTCGGCCCTTCCGAAGCCCGCCCTCCCTGTTCCCATGGCCTCCGGAGTCTCCCTCGTCATCCTCGCCGCGGGCAAAGGTACGCGCATGAAGAGCGCGCTGCCCAAGGTCCTGCACCCGTTGTGCGGGCGTTCGATGCTCGGCTGGGTGCTCGAGGCGGCCGCCTGGGTCGAACCCGATCAGGTCGTTCTGGTGGTGGGGCACGGCGGCGAACAGGTGCAGGCCGAGGCCGAAAAGGAAGCCTTGGACTTGGGGCTCCCGCAACTGAAGGTGGTCGTCCAGAAGGAACAGAAGGGGACCGGCCACGCCATGCAGGTGGCCGCGCCGCTCTTGGGCCCCGACCCGGGCATCGTCCTGGTGCTGTACGGCGACATGCCGCTGATCCGCGGTGAAAGCCTGGAGGACTTGGTGGTGGCCCAACGCGAAGCGGGCAAACGCGCCATGGTGGTGATGACCGCCGAATTGGACCAACCCGATGGCTATGGGCGCATCGTGCGCAACGCCGAAGGCGCGCTGCAGGCCATCGTCGAGCACGCCGATGCCGATGCCGAACAGCTCGAAATCGAGGAGATCAACACCGGGGTCTACGCCTTCGATGGGGCGCTGCTGCTCAAGAACCTGGCGCGCCTCAAGCCCAACAACGCCCAGGGCGAGTACTACCTGACCGACATGGTGTCGCTTTCGGTTGGCGACGCCCACCCCGTGGTGACCGTGACGTTGGTCGACCCGCTCGAAGGGCTCGGGGTCAACGACTTGGCCCAGTTGGCCGGGGTGCGCCAAGAAGTCCAATACCGAATCCTCGAGCGCCACATGGCGGCGGGGGTTTCGGTGATCGATCCGGCCACGGCCTACGTGGATTATGGCGTCTTGATCGGCGAGGGCACCGTGATCCTGCCGTGCGTGATGATCCACCGCGGCGTGCAGATCGGCGAAGGCTGCGAAGTCGGTCCTTTCACCCAATTGCGGCCTGGAACCGAGCTGCACGATGGGGCCCAGGTGGGCAACTTCACCGAGTGCAAGAATTCGATCCTAGGGGCCGGATCAAAGGCCAAACACCTGTCCTACCTGGGCGATGCCGTGATTGGCAAGCGCACCAACGTGGGAGCGGGCACGATCTTCGCCAACTACGACGGCAAGAAGAAGCACAAGACCCACGTGGGCGACCACGTTTCGATCGGGAGCGGATCGATCATCGTCGCTCCCAACCGACTCCCCGACCACACCACGACCGGAGCGGGTGCGGTCATCACCCGCTCGGCACAAATCGAACCCGGTGAGACCTGGGTGGGCATGCCCGCCAAGCGTCATCGCTCCAAGTCTTGAATCTTCCCCTCTTCCCATCTTCAAAGCCCGTGGAACGTCTCAAGGAACTGACCCTAATCTCCGGCTCGGCCCATCCGCAGCTGGCACGGGACATCGCCATCCATCTCGACAAGCACCTTGCCGATGCGGCCACCGATGTGTTTCCCGACGGGGAGTGCAACATCAAGGTCAACGAGGACATCCGCGGTCGCGATGTGTTCGTGATCCAGCCGACCTGTCCGCCGGTCAACAACAACTGGGTCGAGCTGTTGCTCCTGCTCGATACCCTGCGCCGTTCGAGCGCCGGACGCATCACGGCGGTGATGCCCTACTTCGGCTACGCGCGCAAGGACCGCAAAGATGAAGGGCGCGTGCCGATCAGCGCCAAGGTCGTGGCCAACACCCTGGTGGGGGCCGGGGCCGATCGGGTCGTGACGCTCGACATGCACGCTCCGCAGATCCAGGGCTTCTTCGACGTGCCCGTCGACCACCTCTACGCCCGGCCGGTCCTGATGCAGGGCGTCCAGAACCTGGGGATCCAAAGCCCCGTGGTGGTCACCCCCGACGTGGGGGGCACCAAAATGGCCCGGGCCTACGCCAAGCGGCTGCACGCGGACCTAGCCATCGTGGACAAGCGCCGCATGTCCGGGTCGGAGACGATCGTGGAGCACGTCATCGGCGAGGTGGCCGGCCGCAACTGCGTGCTGGTGGACGACATGATCTCGACCGCCGGGTCGATCACCCAGGCCGCGGCCATCCTGCGCCAGACCGGGGCCAAATCGGTCGTGATCGCCGTGACCCACGCCGTTTTGTGCGGTCCGGCCATCGAACGGCTGGCGGCGGCCCCCGTGGACCGCATCCTGGCCACCGATTCGGTGCCCCAGGACCGTGCCAACCTGCCCTCGAACATGGAAATTTGCAGTGTGGCGCCCCTGATCGCCCAAGCAATCCGTAACATCCACCTCTCCGAGTCGGTCAGCTCCCTGTTTGAATAGGGGGCCCTCCGCCTCGGATTTCCTTTCCTCCGCCCTCCGATCCCCGGGGGGCCCAACCCTGTGCGCCCGACCGGGCGATGAACCATCCAGGAGTCTCTATGAGTTCCAGTGCCAAATTGAAAGCCGAGCTGCGTACCAAGCTCGGTAGCCGCGACGCCCGCCGCCTCCGCAACGAAGGCCGCCTGCCCTGCTCGCTGCAAGCGGACGCCAACCACGAACACGTCAACTTCCATCTGGACCTGATGGACTTCCTGACCACGCGTCGCGCCCACGCGCACCTGTACGACCTGGAAATCGGGGGCAAGGTGCAAGCCGCCCTCGTCCGCGAACTGCAGTACGACGCCCTTGGCGCGGAAATCAACCACGTCGAGTTCAAGGCCGTGACCCGCGGGGTCAAGACCCAGGCCGAAGTCGAACTCAGCTTCGTCGGCATGGTGGCCGAGGGCGTGTTGACCCACAACGTGACCCACATCTCCGTGACCTGCTTGCCGTCGGAGATCCCCGACGAGATCGAGGTGCGCGTGGATGGCATGGTCGCCGGTGCCCACATCAAGGCCTCCGACTTGGTCCTGCCCGCCGGCGTGGCCCTGGCCGAAGACGCCGATCTGGAGATCGCCGTCGTCTCGGCCCTGAAGGCCGAGGTGGCCGCGGCCGCCGAAGAGGGCGCCGAGGCGACCCCCGAAGCCTAGTCCCGCCGTGGAGGGCCCCTTTGGGGGGCACCTCCCAGCCAAATTCGTCCGGAATGGCCCCTGGCCCTTGCCAGCGGGCCATTCCCCGTTAGACTCCTTCCCCCTTGCCCCCATTGGTGGGGGTGAAGCCCCCTAGACCTCCCCTTCGAATCCGATGACGGATGCTCTTCCCGGCCGACTGGTGGTCGGACTCGGCAATCCCGGTCCGGAATACGATTGGACGCGCCACAACCTCGGCTTTCACGTCGTGGATCGGGTCGCAGAGATCGAGGGACAGCTCTTTCAAAGCGCATCCAAGTTGCCGGGTTACACCGGTCCCAAATCCTTCGAATGGGCGGGCTTGTCCAAGTGGCATGCCTGGCTCGTCAAGCCGATGACCTTCATGAATCGGTCCGGCAAGGTGGTGGGGCCCCTGGCACAAAAACTGCTCGCCCTGTCCGAGTCCGCCGCTGAGCCTTTGCTCGCAGGCGAGCCCGAACCGACCTTCGACCCGAGCCGACTCCTGGTGGTCTACGACGACCTGGATTTGGATTTGGGACGACTGCGTCTGCGCCCCCATGGGGGACACGGCGGCCACAACGGGATGCGCTCCATCATCGAACACCTGGGCACGAATCGCTTTCCCCGCTTGCGGGTGGGCATCGGGAGCCCGGGAACCGACGCGGTGCGTCATGTGCTGGAAACGTTTCCTACCCCCCAAAGGGTGGAGGCAGAGATTTCGGTGCAGCAGGCAGCCGAGGCCATCCTCGACTGGTTGCAGCATGGAGATTTCGAAAAGTGCATGACGCGGTTCCACAGCCGCTGGAACGGGGAATCCTGAGGATGGTCCAAAGGTCCCTTAGAGCCGCCTGACAGCAAAGGAGATAGATCGTGACACAAACATACGAAGCCATGGTCCTCGTCTCGAACCAGGTGGTTCGAGAGGACTGGCGCAAAGCCAAGAGCTTGGTGGCAGAGATGCTGACCAAGCACGAAGGTTCCATCAAAACCCTGCGTCGCTACGAAGAGCGTCGTTTGGCCTACCCCATCAAGGGCAACCTGCGGGCCACCTACTACCTGACCTACTTCGAGATGCCCGGCGCCAACGTGCCCGCCCTGCGGCGTGACATGGAACTCTCCGAGTCCGTGCTGCGCAATTTGGTGCTGGCGGTCGACGCGGTGCCCGAAGAGGAAATCGCCCAAGCCGCGCTCGAAGAGGATGCCGATTACACCGTGCCTGAGCCCCCGGCGGATGACGAGCCGGACGTTGAGGAAGTCTCCGAGACCGAAGACGAAGACATCGAGGACGAAGAAGAAGTCCTGGTCGGTGATGGAGACGATCTCTAGGAGCCCAACGCCATGTACAACAGCAGCAACAACAAAAAAGAACGGGCCGCCATCGCAACCAAGAACTGCGACGACCCCGTCATCAACTACAAGAACCTCGATTACCTCGAGAAGTTCCTGACCCCCCAGGGGCAAATCCTTTCCCGCCGCCGCACCGGGTTCTGCACCCAGTGCCAAAAGCAACTCAAGAAGGCCATCAAGAACGCCCGTCACTTGGCGTTGTTGCCCTTCGTGAACTAGGTCGCAACCAACGAGGTAACACCATGGCTAAACGATTCGAAGTGCTCCTTAAGGAGGACGTGAAAGACCTGGGCAACGTGGGTGACGTTGTGCGCGTGGCTTCCGGCTATGCTCGCAACTATCTGCTGCCCTTCCGCCTCGCCATCCCGGCGAACGAGGACAACAAGCGCCAAATCGCGCGTCGTGCTGCCCGGGCAGCCGCCGAGCGGGCCGAGCGCGACAAGTCCGTGGCCGCCACCATCGCCGCCCTGGGCGAGTTGGTGGTGTCGACGACCGAGCGCGCGGATTCTGGGGGCAACCTGTACGGTTCCGTCAGCGCGGCTCAGATTGCCGTGCTGGTGTCCCAAGCCGGCACGCCGCTCGAAGAGAAGCAAGTCCGCATGGACGCTGCCATCAAGCAAACGGGCGACCACAAGGTGCGCATCCACGTGTTCGGCGATCAGGAAGCCCTGATCACCGTGCGCGTCGAAGCCCAAGCCTAGGTCCGATTCAGGCACGGGGCTGGGCCGCAAGGCTCCCCTGTCCACGCAGCACAACGCGGCCTTCCCCCCTGGGGGAGGGCCGCGTTGCTTTGGGGGCCCCTGCGCCGTGTTTCCCCTTTCCATCGCTTGGGCGGCTAGTTTGGATCGGGGACAAAAGGACGTTGGGCCACGGGGCTAGGTCTCGCTATCCTGAGGTCCACCCGAGGGGGTCCAATCGATGGATGAGATCATTCCGCCTGGCCGCATAGCGCCCCACAACGAGGAAGCCGAGCGTTCGGTGTTGGGCTCGCTCCTGATCGCACCCGATCGGGCGCCCGAGGTCGCGGAGTTCTTGGATGCCGATGACTTCTTCGTGGGGCGGCACGGGATGGTCTACAAGGCGATCATCGAGATGTCCTCGCGCAACTTGGGGATCGACTCGATGACCCTGGCCGAATACCTCAAGGCCAACGGCAAGCTCCAGGCCATTGGCGGAGCCTCCTACTTGGCGCAACTCTCGGCCAGCGTGAGTTCGGCGGCGCACCTGATGCACCACGCCAACTTGGTGAATCAGACCTCCATGCTGCGCCGCTTGATCCGCGCCGCGGGTGAGGTGATCGAAAACGCCTACCGCACCCCGCCGCTGCAGGAAGACGTGCAAGGCTTGCTCGACAGCTCCGAGCATTCGATCTTCCGCATCAACGGCGACAAGGATTCGAGCGGGGCGCGCGAGGTCAAGGACATCCTGAACGATGTCTTCAAGCAGATCGAAGCCTCGAGTGAGCGCGGCGAGCTGACCGGGTTGCCCAGCGGTTTCTACCAGCTCGATGAGATGCTCGGTGGGTTCAACCCGGGCGAAATGACGATCATTGCGGCGCGGCCTTCGATGGGGAAGACCGCTTTCGTCTTGAATTTGATGGAGCGCGCCGCCTTGGATCGCCCCGCGCACTATTCGCACAACCCCGTCGTGCTGTTCTTCAGCTTGGAGATGGGGGCGGTCTCGATCGGGCAGCGTATGTTGTGCTCGCGGGCGCGGGTCGACTCGTCACGGCTGCGCAAGGGCAAGATCGACCCCTCGTCGTTCGCCGACCTGTCGCAGGCGGCCGGCGAATTGGCCGCGGCCAGCCTGATCATCGATGATACGCCCGGCCTTTCGATCATGGCACTGCGCAGCCGCGCGCGGCGGGTCAAGCACAAGTACGGTCTGGACATGATCGTGATCGACTACTTGCAGCTCATGGCGGCCAAGGCGGAAAGCCGCCAACAGGAAATCTCGTTGATCTCGCGCTCGCTCAAGGAGCTGGCGCGCGAGTTGGAGGTGCCCTTGATCGCGCTATCGCAGCTTTCGCGCCAGGTGGAGAGCCGCGAGAACAAGCGGCCGCAGCTTTCCGACTTGCGCGAGTCGGGTTCGATCGAGCAGGACGCCGACGTGGTGCTGATGCTCTACCGGCCCGAGTACTACAATCCGACCGAAGAGAACCGCGGCAAGGCAGAGGTGATCTGCGCCAAGCAGCGCAACGGACCCACCGGGGCCGTCACGTTGCACTTCCAAAGCGAAATCCTGCGCTTTGAGAACCCTGCACCCAGCATCGCGGAGCCGATTCAGTTTTGATGCCCATCGCCTGCTTGCGTTCGCTGTTCGGGCGCCTCGGTTCGAGTGCCCTTGGTTTGGCCTTGGTGTTGGCTTTGGCATTGCCTGGTATGGCACGCCAGGCGCTCGCGCCTCAAGACGGCCCCCCGGAGACGCCGCTGGTCGTGGGCGTCGACATCCAGGGCCTGTCCAGCTATTCGGAGCACTCGATCCTTTCCGCGCTTGGCATCACCCTGCAGCAACCCCTACGGGATTTGCGCGTGCGCGAGGCCTTTGAGACCTTCGGAATTGTAGTGACCGAGCCCGTCCGGCTGGAAGCGGCCGAAGGTGGCGTGATCATGCACATCAAGATCGCCGAAGTGGCGGTGGACCCGGAGGTGCAATTCCTGGGTGTGGACGCTGTCTCGATCGACAAGGTGCGCGAGTGGGCGGGCCTCGGCAACCGGACCCGGGTCTACATCCATGAAGCCGACCGCATCGCGAGCCGACTCAAGCAGGCCTACAAGAAGCAGGGCTACCTGTTTGTCGAGATCCAGTGGGCCGTTGGCGAAGCCCAATCCGATTCGATCATCCGCGACCTGATTTTCAATGTCATGGAGGGGCCCAAGGTGCGCTGCTTGGGGGTCGACATCCGAGGCAACGACCAGTTGCCGGAAACCGGCGCGCTGTTTTGGAAGGGGGGCTTGCGCAAGTTGGCCAAGGTCCAAACCCGGGGCAAGAGCCTGTTCAACTGGTTTGGCAAGATCTTCGACGAAGATACGCTCGAAGCGGACTTGCAGGCCATGCGCCAAGTCTACCGCGATCGTGGCTGGCTCGACGCCAAGGTGGAGATCGAGGACATGATCTTCAACAAGAAGCGCAATCGGGTACGGGTCAAGGTCTTGGTCGACGAAGGGCCCTTGTACACCGTGGATACGGTGGGGATCGAGGCTTTCACGGAGTCCCAGGGGAATTTGACCCCGAGCGAGTTGAGCTTCTCCGATGAAGAGCTCTTGGCCCTGTGCAACCTGCGCCCCGGCGTTCCCCTGGAGCGGGCCAGGTTCCTGCGCGATCGTGCCGAATTGGGGCTGTACTACGGCGACCGGGGCTATCTGGATGACGAAACGTTCGCCACCCAGGGCAATGGGGACGGATTCCAATTCCTCGATCCGCTGCTGACGTTTTCGGAAGACGGCCAATCGGTGGCGGTGACCTACCGCATCGTGGAGGGGCGCCCGCGCTACACGCGGGCGGTTCACTTCGAAGGCAACACCCATACCCGCGACCGTGTGCTGCGGCGCGAGGTGAGTGTGCTGCCCGGCGAGCTGCTTTCGCAGCGCGAGCTAGAAAAATCTCGCCGGCGCCTGATCAACACCTCGTACTTCGACGATCCGAGCGATCCTTCGCACCCGCTGCCCGACTACCGCTTGTACCCGATCGAGGACAACCCCGATCAGGTCGACGTGGTCTTCACGGTCGAGGAAGGGCGCAACGTGGATTTGCGCTTCACGGGCGGTATCGACAGCAACAGCGGTCTGGTGGGTATCGTGTCGCTGTCCATGCGCAACTTCGAGGCGATGGATTTGCCCACCGGTTTCTTCGCCATGTTCGGCGAAGTGTTTTCCAAGGAAGCCTTCCACGGGAACGGCGAATCCTTCTCGCTCAACATCTCGCCGGGTTCCGAGGTGGACCAGTGGAGCGTCGACTACACGCACCCGGATGTGTTTGGCACCCAGTTCGACCGCACGTCGATCGGGCTCAGCGCCGATGGGCGCGGGCGCCGCTACCGCAGCCACGATGAGGATCGCAATCGGACCCGGGTGTACTTCTCGCACCTGTTCGACCAGGGAGACCTCTCGCTGCGGCTGGGGGGGGTGTACCAGAACGTCAAGCTACGCAATTTCTCGAGCGACGACCTGCCGACCACGCTGTTGGATTCGCCCACGGACAGCAGCTTCCACGGGGTCAACTTGGAGTTGCGCTGGAGCGCGTTGGACAACAATTCGCTGCCGCGGCGGGGACAGTTCTTCAAGGTGGGCTCGACCTTCTTCGGCTCGTTCCTGGGCGGCGACAACGACTTGATCGAGACCGAGATTGCGTACGACTACTACGCGCAATTCGGCCCGAACGATGGCTCGGTATTGCCCGGCGTCCACCTCGGGGTCTTTGGGGGTGTGGCGAGTCCTTACGGGGATACCGAAATCACCAACTACTCCGAGCGTTTCTTCGGTGGTGGCAGCCGGCACTTGCGCGGCTTCCGTTTCCGGGGCGTGGGTCCGTTCAATGGGGACTACCCCTTGGGTGCGGAGACCATGGTCGGCGGCACCGTCGAGTACCGCTATCCCCTGTACACCACCCCGATCGCCGGCACCTCGGATCGCAACGAGGTGTTTCGCCTGATCACGTTCATGGATTGGGGTATCTACGACCCCAGCTCCTGGAGCATGGATACCGACGAGCTGCGGGCTTCGGCCGGATTCGGCATTGGTATGTTGCAGCCCATTCCGATGTCGATCCACTTGGGTTGGCCCCTGCGCGAATTCACGAGCGACCAGAACCAGATCTTCTCGTTCTCGCTTTCGCTGCGCTGATCCGAGGCGCGAGCGGGATGACCTCCGCCGTCGGCCATGGCGTTGGAGCCCCTGGCCCGGATTGGGGCTGGGCCCCAGGGAAGGCCGATGCTGGGCTCTTGGCGGTCCCAAAGCCGTGTTGTGCGGGGGGGAGGTCCGAACCCGCATTGACTTGGCGTGGGGGGTGGGGTACACCAAGGGCGATCCTTCCCACCCAGCCCGGGGGTTCGCCCTGTAGATCCCCCGGAGCCGCGTCGATGTCGATGCCATGCCGAAGTTGACCCTTGCTGAAATCGCTCGCCTCTGTTCTGCCGAGGTGGAAGGCCCGACGGGCCAGGTCATCACCGGTTTGGCGGCCCTGGAAGATGCGCAACCCCATGAGGCTGCGTTCCTAGCGGACATGCGCTACCGCAGTGGACTGGAGGTCACTCAGGCGGGTTGCGTGCTCTTGGCTCCCGATGTGCCCTGTGAACGCAAGGACCTGACGCTCTTGCGCTGCTCCGATCCAAGCGCGGCGTTCACCAAGATCATCGAGGCCTTTGCCCTGGCCCCCGAACCTGTTGCCCCAGGAATCCATGCCAGCGCGGTCGTCGACCCCTCGGCAGTGGTCGACCCCAGCGCCTGCATCGGCCCCCTTTGTTCGGTTGGGGCCAAGGCCCACATCGGTGCGGGAGCCCACTTGGTCTCGCACGTTGCCGTGGGCCAGAGTTCGGTGGTGGGACCCCAGTCGGTTTTGCACCCCATGGTGACCCTCTATGCCGGAGTCCGCTTGGGAGCTCGCTGCTGCATCCACTCGGGAACCGTGATCGGCTCGGATGGATTTGGATTCCAGCCGGGTCCCGCGGGTTGGGTGAAGGTGGCGCAGGGAGGTGGGGTCCGCATCGGAGACGACGTGGAAATCGGAGCCAACTGCACCATCGACTGCGCGCGCTTCGGCGACACGGTGATCGGTTCGGGCTGCAAAATCGACAACCTCGTGCACATTGCCCACAACGTGCGCATGGGGGACCACTCGATGGTGATTGGTCAAAGCGGCGTGGCGGGCTCGAGCCACCTAGGCCGCTGGGTGATCCTGGCCGGCCAAGTCGGGGTCAGCGGCCACCTGCGCCTGGGCGATGGAGCCCGCGTGGGGGGCGGTAGCAAGGTCTACAAGGACATCCCGGCTGGGGAAACCTACATCGGTTCCCCGGCTGGCCCCATGGAGGAATCCCTGCGGACGATGGCCTTCCTGCCGCGCATCCGCACCGAATTCCGAAAACTGAAGGAACGCATCGAACAATTGGAGAGCCGCCCATGACCCGCCGCCAGCAAACTCTCCGGACCGCCGTGGAAATGGTGGGCATCGGCTTGCACAGCGGTGAGACCGTCAAAGCCCGGATCTTGCCCGCGCCCGCGGGGCACGGCATCGAATTCGTTCGAACGGACTTGCCCGACGCGCCCCCGGTGGGCGCGCACATCCGCTACTACTCGGACAAGGAGCGCCGCTCGCGGCTGGCCAACGAAGAGGCCGTGATCGAGACGATGGAGCACTTCTTGGCCACCTGCAAAGGCCTGCGCATCGACAACCTGCGGGTGGAAATGAACGGAGCCGAGTTCCCGGGGGCGGATGGAAGCGCGCTGCCCATCGCCCAATTGATGGAGTCGACCGGCTTGGTCGAGCAGAACGAGAACGCGCGCTCCTACCAGCTGGATGAACCGATCTACGTGCGCGATGGGGACGCCACGCTGGTGGCTCTACCCAGCGAGAAGCCGGGGCTCACCCTGCAGTACGTGGCGGCCTTCGAGGATCCGGCGGCCGAAGGGGGCACGTTGCAGGTTGACGTGACCCCCGCTAGCTTCCTCAAGGAAATCGCCCCTGCGCGCACGTTCTGCTTGGCCTCCGAAGTCGAGCCTTTGCGCAAGGCGGGTTTTGGCAAGGGGGCCACCCGCGAAAACACCCTGGTATTGGGGGATCCTGAAAGCATCCCGCGCATGCCTGGCGAAGCCGTGCGGCACAAATTGCTCGATCTGTTGGGCGACTTGTCGCTCTTGGGCGCCGACTTGCAGGCCCACGTGATCGCGACCCGTTCGGGGCACCGCACCAACGCCCTCTTGGTCGAAAAGCTGCTCGATCGCATGCAGGACCAGGAAGACCACGGCTTGCGGCGCGAGTCCGGCATGGACATCCGCGAGATCCTGAACATGCTGCCCCATCGCTACCCGTTCCTGCTCATCGATCGCGTGATCGAAGTCCAGGGCTTCCAGCGCGCGGTCGGTATCAAGAACGTCTCGATCAACGAACCCTATTTTCAAGGCCACTTCCCCGATGTGCCCTTGATGCCGGGGGTGTTGCAGTTGGAGGCGATGGCGCAGTTGGCTGGGATGCTCTTGCTACGCAAGCTGGAGTATTCGGGCAAGTTGGCCGTGTTGTGGTCCCTCGACAAGGTCAAGCTTCGCGGCTCGGTCACCCCGGGGGATCAATTGCGCTTGGAAGTCGAAACGATGCGCATCAAGGGTGAAACCGTGCAGGTTCGGGCCAAAGGCTCGGTCGCGGGTCGCCCGGTTTGTGAAGCGGTGCTGATGTTCACCATGATCGATGCTTGAGGACCATCATGGCTACAAAAATACATTCCACGGCGGTGGTTGCCCCCGGCGCTGAACTCGGTCAAGACGTGGAGATTGGCCCTTACACGGTGGTTGGCGCGCATGTGCGCATCGGCGATCGCACGCGTGTTGGCCCCCAAGTCATGCTCGATGGACACACCGACATCGGTGAAGAAAACTTCATCGTGGGGCAGTCTTCGCTGGGTACGCCGCCCCAGGACTTCTCCTATCGCGGAGAAGACACGCGTTTGGTGGTGGGCCATCGCAACACGATTCGTGAGTTCGTGACCATCAACCGAGGTACGGTCAAAGGTGGCGGTTACACCCGCATCGGCAGCGACAACCTTTTGATGGCCTGTTGCCACGTGGCCCACGATTGCGAGCTCGAAGACCACGTGATCCTGGGCAACGGCGTGCTGCTCGCCGGGCACACCTTGGTCGAACACCATGCCAACCTATCGGGCATGGCCGGGGCTGTGGCCTTCATCACGGTGGGAGCCTACGCCTATGTGGGGGGCATGACCCGCATGTCCAAGGACGTGCCGCCCTACATGATCGTCGATGGTCACGACAGCCGCGTGCGCGGGGTCAACACGATCGGGCTCAAGCGCGCCGGATTCACCCCCGAGGAGATCGAAGTGCTGCGCGACGCCCATCGACGCATTTGGCGCTCGGGTTTGGCCCGGGGCAGTGCGCTCGAGGAAATGACCAAGGAAGAGGGCTGGGGACCCCATGTGCAGTACCTGCTCGAATCGATGGTGCGCACCGACCAGGGGCTCAAGGGCCGCTACCGCGAGTCCCAGCGCAAGCAGTACACTGAGCTCGGGGTGCGCCGCATCCTCGAGGGCGAGCCCACCTAGGCCCTCGCCTTTCCCTACCGTCCATCGACCCGCTGGTGCCCATCCGCGCCAGCGGGTCGATGGCTTACGGAGCTCCTGGTCCGTTCGGCCCGGCCGTTCCCCCGCGTGCCAAGCGACCCAAATGCCCCGGGTGGGGGGGGAGCATGGGCCCGGGGCTTGTCGTAGGATGGCCAGCATGAAACTGCGCGCCGTGGAACCCTCCGTTTCGTTTCCCGAGCTTGAAGTCAAGCGGCTGGACACTTGGGACAAGCTGGGCATCTTCGAACGATCCATCTCCGAGCGAGCTGGAGCCCCCCGGTTTGTCTTCTACGATGGCCCTCCCTTTGCCACCGGTTTGCCCCACTACGGGCACCTGGTGGGCAGCGTGATCAAGGACATCATCCCGCGCTACTTCACCATGCGCGGCATGCAGGTCGAGCGCCGTTGGGGTTGGGACTGCCACGGCCTGCCGGTAGAGAACGAAGCCCAAAAAGAGCTGCAGCTGGCCGATGCCCGGGCAGTCATGGACGTGGGCATGGAGACCTTCAACCAGACCTGCCGTAGCCTTGTGCTGCGGTACACCGCCGAATGGAAACGCACCATCCGCCGGCTCGGGCGCTGGGTGGACCACGAACACGGTTACCGCACCATGGACCGCGACTTCATGGAGAGCGTGTGGTGGGTGTTCCGCACGCTTTGGGACCAGGGGCGCATCTACGAGGGCTTCCGGGTGCAGCCCGTGTCGACCGCCTTAGGCACGCCCCTGTCCAACTTTGAAGTGGCGCTCGGACCCCAAGAGAAGGATCCGGTGACCAAGAAGGAGGGGCACAAACGGCGCCAAGACCCGAGCATCACGGTGCGCTTTGCCCTGGAGTCCGAAGACGCATCGCTTTGGGCTTGGACCACAACCCCGTGGACCCTACCCAGCAATCTGGCGCTGGCGGTCCACCCGGACCTGGACTACATCCAATTCCGCCTCTTGGAGAGCGGGGAGGTGGCCTACGCCAACCCCACCTGCCTCGCGCGCTATCGCGAGCGCGGCCGGATTGGCGACTACGAAGTGCTGAAGACGGTCCAAGGACGCGCATTGGAGGGCCTCACCTACCGCCCGCTGTTGCCCTTCTTCGCCGAGTACGCGTTGCCCAACGCCCAAGGCCAGCGCGCCTTCCGGGTGGTGCTTTCGGACCACGCAACCCTCGATTCGGGCACGGGCATCGTGCACATCGCGCCCGCCTTTGGCGAAGACGACTTCGCCATCGGCCAGCGCGAGGGGCTTCCCATGGTCAACCCAGTGAGTTTGACCGGAATCTTCGACGCGTCGATCCCCGATTGGGAGGGGCGCCACGTCAAGGAGGCCGACAAGGACATCATGACCAAGCTCAAGGAGCTTGGGGTACTCGTCGATCGCGACACGATTGTGCACGCGACGCCGCACTGCTACCGGACCGAAGAGCCCTTGATCTACATGGCGCTTTCGACTTGGTTCATGGCGGTGGAGAACATGCGCGGGCGGCTCGTGGCGCTCAACGATCAGGTGCACTGGGTGCCCGAGGCCATTGGTAGCGGGCGCTTCGGCAACTGGCTGGCCAACGCGCGCGATTGGAACTTGGCCCGCAGCCGGTTCTGGGGGACGCCGCTGCCCATCTGGCGCTGCGACTTGGACCCGAGCGACATGCTGTGCGTGGGCTCCGTGGCGGAGCTCGAGCAATGGGCCGGGTTGGCCCCCGGAACGGTGGGGGACCTACACCGCGAACACGTGGACTCGATCACCTTTCCCTCGCAGAAAACGCCGGGCGGCACCATGGTGCGGACCAGCGAGGTCTTCGATTGCTGGTTCGAGTCGGGGTCGATGCCCTTTGCCCAGAACCACTATCCCTTTGAGAACAAGGAATACGTGGAAGCGGGCCACCCGGGGGATTTCATCGCCGAAGGCGTCGACCAGACCCGCGGCTGGTTCTACACGTTGACGGTGCTTTCGGCCGCTTTGCGCGATCGACCGGCCTTCAAGAACGTGATCGTCAACGGCATCGTGCTGGCCGAAGACGGGACCAAGATGTCCAAGAGTAAGCGCAACTTCACCGACCCCAACGAGGTGCTCGAGAAGTTCGGCGCGGATGCCCTGCGCATCTATTTGATCGATTCGCCGGTGGTGAATGCCAAGGACATCCGCTTCGCCGACGCGGGGGTGCAGGAGAAGATCCGTACGGTGCTGTTGCCCTTGTGGAACGCCTACTCGTTCTTGACGCGCTACGCCGAAGTCGACGGTTGGCAACCCGATGGGGTGGCGCCCGATCCGGCGGTCCACGAACTCGACGGCTGGATCCTGGCGCGCATGCAGACCCTGATCGGGCTGGTGCGCCAGCACATGGACGAATACCGGCTGTACTTGGTGGTTCCGGCGTTGTTGGAGTTCATCGACGACTTGACCAATTGGTACATCCGACTCTCGCGGCGTCGTTTCTGGCGCGGTGGAAGCAGCGAGGATCGCGACAAGCACAACGCCTACCGGACGTTGCACCACGTGCTGCTGACGCTGAGCCGGGTGCTCGCGCCGTTCCTACCGTTCGTGGCCGACGAGATGTACGAAAACCTTGCGGTGGGGCAGGGCAAGGACAGCGTGCACCTGGAGGACTATCCCGAGGCGGATGCGAGCCTGCACAATCCTGCGCTCGAACGGCGCATGGAACTGGCGCGCAAGGCGGTTTCGATCGGGCGTTCGCTGCGCGTGGCCCAAGATGTGCGCATCCGGCAACCGCTGGCCAGCATGACCGTGGCGGTCGCCCAACCCGAAGACCGGGCGGCGATCGAAGCCGCGCGCGAATTGGTCTTGGGGGAACTCAACATCAAGCGGCTCGAGTGGGCCGAGAGCGAAGCCGCCCTGGTTTCCTTTGCGGCGCGGCCCAACCTCAAGGTGTTGGGGCCCGCTTTCGGCAAGCGCCTGGGCGATATCAAGCGCGAAGTGGCGGCGCTCACCAGCGAGCAATGCGCGCAGATCCTGCAGGGGACCGATCGGACCAGCCCGGAAGTCGAGGGGCTCGTCTACACGACCGACAACCTCTTGATCGATCGCCAGTCCCGAGAAGGATTGGTGGTGGGTACCGATGGGGGCGTCACCGTGGCGCTCGATTTGCACCTGACTCCTGAGTTGGAGCGCGAAGGATTGGCACGCGAAGTGATCAACCGGGTCCAAAACACCCGCAAGGACCTCGATCTGGCGTTGGACGACCGCATCCAAGTTGAACTGTCTGCCAGCGGCGAGTTGGCGCTGGCCGTCGCGGACCATTGGGAGATGATCGCCGGCGAAGTGTTGGCAGGCCACCCCTGTCCACCCCTCGACGGGCCTGTGGAGCAAGCATTCGAACTCGAGGTCTTGGGACATCCCTTGCGCTTGGCGGTCCACAAGGCGCGCTAGGGGACGCCTGCGCGAACGACGGGGCGCTGGCTCGGCGAGAGACGCCGGCCGGCGCCCCGGCATTTTTGAGGTGCTCACATCGCGGGCTCCTGATAGCTTTGCCGGTCTGGGGGGGCCGGGCCCGCAGGTGTTGCGCCATGTTCCCTGGAGCCGAATGACCCTTTCATGGGCCTTCTACGCGCGGACGGTGTTCTGTCCGCAGTTTGGCCCACCTGGAACCCTGTGGTTCCGGGATATTGGAGGCCACGGCGACGCTCGACCCCCCTGGTTCCCCTTGGTCGGGCAGCCCATTCCTGGGGAGGGGAAGCTGACCCCATCTGCGCGGTTCCGCGCTGAAACCGTTGGGTTCGGGGCTTGGCCGGATCGTACGATCCGCCTTGGAAATCCACCGGGGGGTGGGGAGCACCACAGGGGTAACCTCTTTCCATCGGCGGAGGAACCGGGACTGCGCAGTCGGCGTGGTTCCGTTCGATGGAAACGCGTCTGAATTGAGGTGCAACGTGAGGGGCCTGTTGTTGATCACCGCTGCGGTGATCCTAATCGCACTAGGTTTGCGAAACTCGAAACCCGACTCCTCGGCCACAGGGCCCGGAGTGGACCATCAAGCGGCTAGGGACGTGAAGTCCACCGTACCGTCCAATGTGGAGTCGCCGTCCAAGCGGAACGGCCCTTTGACGATTCCTCCAGCGCCTCAGCTGGAACCGAATCCCCTCCCACAGGGGGCGGACCCCATGGTGGGGGACCCGGGGGCGGATCCCCAGGCTGAGCTACCGTTCTTCCCCGAGGAGGACCCGGCCCCCGTGGCCGAACAGGACCCCGGAGGGCGTCCCGTAGAGCCCTGGGGGATGGACCTGGACCCACGTCTCGACGACGTGGCGATCACGGATGCTTCGGCTCGGCGGTTCGACCTGGGCCCCACCGGGGGGGAAAGTGGAGCCTTGGCCCAAGCTCTGATCGAGGCCTGGATTCGCCAGGACCCGACCCTGCTCCAGGGGGTGCTCGATGGCAACCATGGGTCGCAAGCGGCCCAAGATCAGGCGCGTCTGACGGGGATGTTTTGGCAAGCGATGGTCGGCCGTCCCGAGGTTGCGCGCGAAGCGTGGACTTCGTTGATGGAGTCGGGCAACGCAACGCCCGCGCAGATGGAGATGCTCAAAGCGGCGATCGAGTTCGACGCAGTGCCCAACGTTCCCGAGCAAGCGGGTCGGCATGATCCGCTCGCGCGTTCGATGCGCATGGTGTTGCTCGAGTCTGCTGCGGGTCGTTACCAAGACACGGCGCACTACGACGATGCGGCGCGTTCGTTGTCCGAGTTGATGAATTCGGAGGTGCATGCGCCTTGGGCTCCCCATCGCGAAGCGCTTGTATCCTGGGCAGAACGGCTGAATACGGCACAAAACAACTATCGCCTGAGTCCGCGCGGTGATTGGCCATCGATCACGTATCGCGTCGAACCCAACGACAGTTTGGAGTTGATCCGCAAGCGCTTGGTGCAAGACAACCCCGGGTTGCTGTTGTGCACGGGATTGATCGCGAAGGTCAACCAAACCGGTCAGTACATCCATGCGGGTGATGTGCTGCGCATTCCAACCGAACCGAGCAACATGCTTGTCGACCTCGATGCACGCATGGCGTTCTACCGTCACGGCAACGAAATCGTGCGCGCATGGACCGTTGGCATCGGCAAGGAAGGCAAGGACACGCCGGTCGGTACCTACACGATCGGCGACAAGCTGAAGGAGCCCGTGTGGACCCGACGCAACAAACCCGCCCTGCCCTATGGCCACCCCGAGAACCTTTTGGGTGCCCGGTGGCTGGGTTGGTACCAAGATGGGATCAAGACCGACTACGGCTTCCACGGCACGAACGACGAGTCGGGGGTGGGGGACCGGGTGTCCAGCGGCTGCATCCGCATGCGCAACCTGGACGTGGAGGAGCTGTTTGAGCTGCTTCCCCAGGGCGCCCAGGTGGTCGTCCAGCCCTAAGAGCCTCTCCCAGCGCCCTAGAGCGCGTTCCGCGGGCCCCTCGAAACCATGTTTCGGGGGGCCCGTGGTCGTTAGGCGGTTTTCTTGCCCAAAAGGTCCAGAATCCGCCCGTTTGTAAGTCTTTGTTGTGTAATGACTTAGCTAGACCCTTTCGGAAACTTGATGATTTCTAGGTGCGGGGCGTTGACCGGGGGAGATTCGCCCCTATTATCCCCTCCTCTGACGCAGCGCGGGACACAACCGACGGCGGCCCAAGCGGCCCCTGAGGGAGTCCCACCGGGGAGACCCGAGCGCATGCGGCTCTTTGAAAATAAGGGTAACCTTTGAATACTTGAGCGAGTGGCGCTTCGGTTTCGGCCGAAGTGCGAACAACAACCAAGATCGAAAAACTTCAACTGAAGGGTTTGATCCTGGCTCAGAACGAACGCTAGCAGCGTGGATTAGGCATGCAAGTCGTGCGCGAAAGTCTTCGGACGAGTAAAGCGGCGAAAGGGTGAGTAACACGTAACCAACGTACCCCTTAGACTGGGATAACCACTGGAAACGGTGGGTAATACCGGATGGTCCTATGGCTAGGCATCTAGCCAATGGTAAACGGTGGCTTCGGCTGCTGCTGAGGGAGCGGGTTGCGGCCTATCAGCTTGTTGGTGAGGTAAAAGCTTACCAAGGCTATGACGGGTAGCGGGTCTGAGAGGATGATCC
>JACKHT010000012.1 GCA_020638855.1 Planctomycetota bacterium | reverse complement strand
CACGGCGCAGTCCTGGCACGGCGTGATCCTGGCACGGCTCCTTTGTACGACTGTAGTCACGGGAGCCGCCCAGGGTTACCACCTACCCGGCCGAGAATCGACGGAAACGGGGCGCCTTTCCAGGAAAGACGCCCCCCTGGCCCCCTAGGCCTGGAGCCACGCCTCCCAGGCCTGGAACCGGTAGTCTCGACCGAGGAAATCGCGGACTTGCTCCGAGGCGTCTAGAGCCCCTCCCTTTTCGAGCACCCGCTGCCGGTAGCGGGCGCCGACTTCCCGATCCATGGGATCCTTCGCGAACTGGCTCCACAGGTCTTTGGAAATGACCAGCGACCACATGTAGGTGTAGTACATGGCCGAATACCAATTGAGGTGGCCAAAGGAGGCCTGGAAGTGGGTGCCCGCTTGCTCCTGCACCAGGGTGATCTTCGGCCGCAAGGCGTGCAGGGTCGCCGTGGTATCCAGGGTCTCGGGGTCGCTGGTGTGGAATTGGAGCGAGAGCGTCGCCAGGTACATCTGCCGGAGCACGCTCAGGCCCTTGCCGTACTCCTCGGCCGCTCGCAGCCGGTCGACCAAGTCGGCGGGAATCGGTTCGCCCGTTGCGTGGTGGCAGGCAAACTTCGCCAGCACCTGATGGTCCCAGGCCCATTCCTCGAACAGCTGGCTGGGCACTTCGACAAAGTCCCACTCGACCCCAAACCCACCAAAGCCAAAGTACCGGTGGCGACCCGAAAGCATGTGGTGCATCAAGTGACCAAACTCATGGAAAAACGTGGTGACTTGCGTGTGCAGCATCCAGGCCGGGTCGGTGGCCGTTGGTTGGGGGAAGTTGGCCACCAGAACCCCCTCGGGTAGCACCTCGGTGTGACCTCCACCCGCGGCAATGCCGTCGCGTAAATCCATCACGCAGGCATGCTTGAACTTGCCGGGTCTGGGGAAAATGTCCAGGTAGAAGCGCCCTAAGCGCTGCTCCCCTTCCATAACGTCGTAAGTGTGGGCATCGGGGTGCCAAGTCGCCACTTCTTCCCGGCGTTCGAAGCGCACACCGAACAGTTCCGAAGCCGTCGCAAGCACACCCTGCAGCACGCTCGGGTAGGCCAGGTACGGCCGAACCTCTTGCGAATCGAATGCAAATCGTTCGCGCTTGACGCATTCGGTCCAATAGGACACGTCGAAGGCCTCAAGCCGGGTCGCGTCAGGCTGGACGCGTTGCTTGGCAGCGAGCAATTCCGCGTACTGAGCCCGCCCAAGATCCATGGCGCGATCGATCACCCGGGCCAGAAACTCGGCGACCCCAGCTCCGCTGCCGATCATCTTGTCTTCGGTTACATAATCGGCCCAATCGGCGAACCCTAGCAAGACCGCCAGCTCGCGGCGCTTGCGGAGCATCTGATCGAGCAGTTCGATGTTTTCCGGGTAGGCTCGGTTGTTGTACGCGAAGGCCAGTTGTTCGCGGACGGCCGGGCTCTCGGCATACAGCATGATCGGGAGGTAATCCTGCGGGTCGGTGCTGATGGAAACCCCACCCTGTTCGTCTTCAAGGTGCGAAGCCAGGAAGTCAGGGGGCATACCTCGCAGCTCGCGGTGCCCCCCCTCCACTCGGATCGACGTGCTCGCCTCGACGATGTTGCGATCGAAGGCCTGCCCAATCGCCAAAAGCTCCTCCTGGAGCAAGCGGATCCGATCGCGGGTCGCCTCGTCCCGGTCCACACCGCTGCGTCGGTAGTCGCGCAGACTATGATCGAGGAAGCGTCGATCCTCGAAGTCCGCTTCGGAATCCAAACGGATCGACGCCAAGCGTTCGTACACGCCCCGGTGTAGCGACAATTCCGATTGGAACCCATGCACCTCCTGCTCCATGGTCGTCCCCATGGCTCGCATCGCGGGATCGGGGTGAACCTGCTGGAACACGTTGGCCTGCTGGGCCCAGCCGTTGAGCGCTCCGGCAATCTGATTGAACGCGGTCAAGACCTCTGTCGCCGCCACATCCTTGGGCATGGCCAAGAACTCCTGGAGCGCCCGACGGCTCGCCCGCACCCCATTTTGGACCGCGGTTTTGAGTTCCATGGGCGACTTGCAAAGGGCGAGGTCGGTCATGGGCTCAGGACGGCGGAACAACGCCACCCAAGTAGTCGAGCAGGATTTGGTATTGCCGATGGAAGTCGTGGGTCCCTCCAGCGAGGGGCGCTTTGAAGAAACACGCGGTATGGGCCAAAACGCCCGATTCGCCGCGTCGCAGGGCCAATTCCGCTAGACGCGCGAGATCCAGCACCAAAGGTGCGGCAAGCACCGAGTCGCTGCCCGCCCAGGTGAACTGCAAGCTCATGCGCGTACCCAGGAAGCCCTCGAAATGCACGAAGTCCCAGGCGGTTTTCCAATCCCCGAGCGACGGAACAAAGTCGATGGCCACGTGCGAATGCAAGTCCGGGTTGGGTTGTGAACCGGGCTGGGTCAGGATCGAACGCAACGCTTCGTCCTTGTTGGCCAACTTGGCTTCGCGATGTCCTTCCTGGCGCAAGACGGCCCCATCGCGGTTGCCCAACATGTTGTACCCCTGCCAAGCCAGAACCCGCAGGGCGCGAGCATGGAACATCGGAGCCAAGGCGGTCTTGAGCAGGGTTTCCCCGGTCTTGCCGTCGTTGCCGCAATGGGGCACGCCACGCAGCTCCGCCAACTGGTGCAATGCCGGCGGTCGTGACCCCAAATTCGGGGTAAAGTTGACGAAGGCACGGCCGGAATCCAGCGCGGCGTAGGCGTACAGGAGCGATGCGGGTTGGGGCTCGCCGCGATCGAGACTGGCGTCAAGCTGCTCCAAAACATCCCACTCCGGTCGCGCAAGCTGTTTGGCTTCGGTGCTGGCCAAGCACACGATCACCGTCGTCGCGAGACCCCGCTCGGCTTCGAATTGATTCCAGTCCGCTTGAAGCTGGGCGATCTGCTCGCGGGGCGTGCGTTGACTCAAGGTCACGCTGGCAGGATCCAGCCCCTCGAGGCCTTCGCCGGCTCCATCCAACAAGCCGGGACGGATCGCTTGCTCATATTGGCTCCCCCAATCGGCCAACGCGGCTGGCCAGCCGGGGGGCAAGATGTGGGCCTGCACCAACTCTTGGGCGGATGCGGACAGATCGCGCAAGCACACGTCGTGCCCACCTAGGTGCCACCGATCCCACGGCACCCACCCGATGGACTCCAAAGCGGGCGTTGCCGTCAGCAATCCCGTGGGCGGAATCCACCCCCTTTGGAGGGCACCCAGCCCGTAGGCGAGGGTGGTGCTGATAGCACCCCGGGCTCCCACCAACCACAGACCGGTCGCTTGGGATTCGATGGATGGTTGCGGTTCGGACTTCATGCGATAGGGAGCCAACGCGGGCAAGCCATTCTGACGGGTTCGGTCACGCTTTCAACCCGCGGCATTGGCGAGGTTCTGCCAATGGCTCGAAGCCGGACGGTTCCGAGCCCAGATCTCCGAATCTTCAGCGGAACTCGGCGGATTCCCCTGCATGCCAGCGGGAAATCAACGCCCGATACTCCCGCGGGACACGGGGAGGAACCAAGCGCAAGCTGGACACGGCCGGGGACCCGAGGTCGACTTCCGGAGCCGAAAAGCTGGAATCGGGTCCCCCTGGAGTCGAAACCGAAGGCTCGACGCCCTCCGCCTCGGCCCGCGGGGTGGGGCCCACTAGGGCCTCCCCTTCCGTTCCTGGAGCTCCACCCCCAGGGCGCGGTGCCGGTTCGGCGGAAGTAGCTCCCGTGGAGACCCCACCAGACACGATCGGCGCGCTAGATCGGGATGTATCGGCTCCCAGCGAATCCTGGGTTCGTTGACGGATCCAAGTCAGTTCACCTTGAGCGCGATCCAAGAGCGAGTCCAAGGCGGGATCCCCCGCAAACGACTCGGCCACTTGGTCGAGGGATTCGGCCATCGACTCGAGCTTGGGAGCCCACTCGCTTGCATCGCTGCGGCCCAATTCCATGTCGAGCGCCATGCTGCGGACGCTGCGCTCGATCGATTGCAGGGTCTGGGCGGTTGCTTGCGTGCCTGCGCGGCTTTCGACTTCGGCCAGGGATTGCTGCAACAGTTGGCCCAGTTGTTCCACCGAGGGGGCCGTCGAATGCCAGCGGATGCGGTGGCTACGCTTGGCCTCGACTCCTTGGAGTAGCAGCGCACCACTCAAAAAAGGAAGCGCCACCAACCAAAGCTTGACCGGCAGGGCGCGGGTCCAAATCGCGCGCCGCGACACCTCCGTGCGGAGCCCCTCGACCAGCAACATGCCCATTTCACTAGGCGGGTCGATCTGCTCCGCTTGCAGACCAGCCAAGAGCCGTCCGCGCAAGCCGAGGCGTTGGTCCAAATGGCGCGCAACCTCGCCTTCGGTTCGCCAACATTCGTACACCCAGAGGATGGCCCCCAAAAGGGCGCCCACTGTGGCCAATGCAAGCGGGTCTCCTTCCCAGGATTTCGCGCCCGACCGCAAGGCTAGGTAAAGCAAGCAAAAGGCTACAAAGACCGCCAAGATCAAGCCTTCGGCCAGAAGCAGCTGGCCCCAGGCGCGGCGGGCAAAGGCCACTTGCGCGCGCAGTCGAAGTGGGCCGGCTCCGGCTTTCACCGAGCGCGCTCCTCGGTGGGTTCGGCTTGCAGCGCAGGCAAGGTAACCAAACTTGAAGCCAATTCGCTGGGCATTTGCAGCAGCGGCTGCTTGGCAAACACCAGCTGCATCGAGCTACCCCGATCGGGCAGCAACCAAGCATTCGCCAACCAGTTGGACTGCTTGTCGCACTCTTCGACGGCGGTGGTCAGAAGGGTCGCGCCATTCTTGAAGAAAGCGGCATTGATCAAGTTGCCTTCGAGCGAGGCCGCAAAGCGCGGCGTGCCCGAGCGAACCTCCTCGGTCATGTACGAACCGAGGTAAACAAACTTGTGCCGCCGCAGGGTCCTGGCCCGGTCCAGATCGCGCACCAGGTCTTCGAGGCGATAGAAGAACCACTCATCCCCCTCGCGCCAGGCCAAGTGCAGATAGAGCCCATCGCCCGTGGGCGGAATCACTTGGTATTGATCGCGCGCAGGTGCGGCGGCGCCTCCGGGTCGGGGCCCCTGCACCCCCAACGTGCTCGGATCGAGCGGATCGCTGCCACGTGCTTCCCAACGGGCATTGGATCCCGGCTCGAGCCCCATGGCGAGGAACGCGGTGTTGAGGACTTGGGCATCCACCTCGGTGGAAAGGAGCGATTCGTGCACGGCCCCGTGCGGATTGACCAACAGGAACTCGAGGTAGTCATGGGTGACTTCGAGCTGCACGGGGATGGCCAACCAGGCCTGATCGGGGCCAAAGCGCAGTTCCGCTTGGGCAGGCGTCTCCTCCTGCACCTTCTCGGGGCCGCCCTGCAGGGCAGTTTCCTGGGCTTTGGAGCGGGGAGACGCCGAGTGGGCGCCAAAGAACAGCGCACAAGGCGCCAACCAAAGCAAGGGACGGAGGTGCATGGGTCTAGTGTACGGTCGGCCGGGCCAGAACGCAGGAAGCACAGAACGCAGGAAGCAGCATAGGGTTCATTCGGGCCGGGTCGACCCAGCGGATTCCGAGCTTTGCACAAGGGGTCCAGCGCAGCGGCCTGCTCCGAAACCGCGCTCCAGCACCCCTCTGGGCAGCATGTGCAATCGGCGGCCTGGAGTGCTAAAATCGCCCCATGAACGCCACCCAGAACCGGATTTCGGAAGTGTTGGAGAGCATCCATGAGCGAGGTTCCGTGCCGGATGAGGCGGGCAACCTCCGCGAAGTCGGTGTGACGGCCATGCGGCGCCAGCAAGGCGAAGAGCTGCAGCGCTTGGCGCGCGAACTCGGAGCGGCGCGCACGATCGAAACAGGGTTTGCGTTTGGGGCATCGGGCTTGCACCTCGTCCAGGGCATGCTCGACGCGGGGCACGACGCCCCCACCCACGTGGCCATGGATCCGTTCCAGTCGAGTTATTGGGGCAATGCGGGTGTGGTGGCCTTTCGCCAGGCCGGAGTCGAGTCCACCCTGCACATGCACGAGGAATCCTCGGCCTTCTGCCTACCGCGCCTGGTCCAAGACAAGGTCGAGCCCTTTGACCTTGCCCTGGTCGATGGCGCACACCTGTTCGAGAATGCGTTTCTAGACATCTACTACCTCTCCCGCTTGGTGCGGCCGGGAGGCCTTTTGGTGGTCGATGACGTCTGGATGCCCGGCGTGCGCTGGGCTCTGGACTACTTCGTCAAGAACCTGGGCTGGCCCATCCACAGCCAGTTCCCGACCCACCCCATCCTTCGCAAGCGTCGTTTCCGCACTCCGCCGCCGCTTACGGGTGTCAACCATGTGGTCTTCCAAGTGCCGGCCACGGAAACCAAGCGCAAGTGGGATCACTTCGTGGCCTTTGGAGATTCCGATGGCCCGTTGAGTTTCCACTAAGCTCCCCCTCCGCTCTTGCCCGCTGCCCCGAATCGGGCACTCCCCAGGCTTTCGATGACGTCCGAGTCCCAACCCCAAGTGCCCTGCAGCATCGTGATCACGACCTGCGTGGACTCCGCCGGATTGCGTGCCAACTTGGCCCAGGTCTTGCCCCAAGCCAAGGAATTGGGTGCGGAAGTGTGCTTGATCTTCAACTGCTCGGAATCCGAAGTTCCCGAGCGATCCCGATCGGAATTGCAGGGCCTGGTTGATTCGCTCTTGTTCGAAACCAAACCGGGCAAGTCGTACGCGCTCAACACCGCGATTGGGCACGTGCGAGGCCAGATTGTGGCCTTCACCGACGACGATGCGATCCCTTGCACGGGATGGCTGGCCGCAATTCTGGAACCCTTCACCAGCGACCCCCGGGTCGTGGGGGTGGGTGGCCCAGTCTTCCCCGAGTTTTGCGGGGATGGCCCCCCGACCTGGTATCGCCGCATCCTCGCGCGCAAGCCTTCTTCGTTCATGGGACCCAAGCACTACATGGGCAACGAACAGGTCGATTACGTGTATCCCACGGAAGACAAGATCGACGGGGTACCGCTTGGGGCCAACTGCGCTTGGCGCCGGGAAGCCCTGCTGCAACATCCCTACCCGCCGGAATTGGGACCGAACCGGGCAACCGGCTTGCGCGGTGGAGAGGACACCTACGTGGCCATCCGGATCATGGAAGCAGGCGGACGGGTCGTGTACCAGCCCAAGGCGCGGGTGGCGCACCCGGTCGAAGCGGGGCGCATCAGCTTGGATTACGTGCTCGAAGGACACCGCGTCCAGGCGATCGAATACATCCGCATCATGCAGCTCTTGGGACGCCCGCTCCCGAACCTCACCAAGCTCGTGAAGTACCAGGCCCACCTCCAACGCCATAGCAAGCTCAAACCTCTCCAGGGTGAAGATCGCGCCATCCGGCGCCGTTCCAAACGCATCTTCGTGGCGCAATTGATCGACGAGCTGCGGCGGGTTTCCGCCGAAGCCGAGTCGGCAGCGCCCACCGTTTTGGAGGCTTCGCGGTGACCCGCACACGAATCCACATGAGTGGCGTGGTCATCTGCCAAGACAACGCCACAACCATCCAGGCGACCTTGCAGTCGTTGACCCCGTACTGCGATGAGATCGTGGTGGTCGACGGTGGCAGCCGGGACAACACCCTGGAACTCGCGCTCACCTGCCCCATCGTGCGGCTCTACGAGCGCCCCTTCCCGGGCAGCATCGCCGACCAAAAGAACTATGCGTTTGCCCAGTGCCAAGGCGATTGGATCTTCGTCTTAGATACCGACGAGGTCTTGTCCCAAGCCAGCCCCAAGGCCCTCGACCGGTTGACCAAGCTCCCCGGAGTGAACTGGTTCTCCATGCCCCGATATTGGGTGGTTGAGGAAGAGGGAGGCCTGCGCTACTTGGCCGACAAGCCCTACTACAAGGACCGCCAATTGCGGCTGTTCCGGAATCTACCCTGCTTCCGGTACGACCTTTCCAAGAGCCCCATCCACCACGAAGTCCACGAGCGCAAGGGGCTCGGATTCGCCATCCGGCAACCGCACATCTTCCACTTTGATTTGCTGCTCAAGAGCCGCGCCGAACGCGAAGCCAAGGTCGAACGCTACCGCCAGTTGGACCCTTCTTCCGAGCACTTGCACCGCATGTACCTCTTCGAAGACTGGGATATCGTGCGCGCCCCGCTGCCCGAAGCTCCCCCCGTGCGGATGCACGAGCTGCCGGCCGCAGCGACCGCATCGGTTTCGGCGTCAGACCCCAAAGCCTAGCTTCGAAGCCCAAAACGCGCGCCAGCGGGCCTTGCGGCGGTCCTTCCGCAGGTACCGGTAGGGCCCCTTGCACAGGTGATGATCCGCGCACCAATCGAGGAAGGGTAGCGCGACTGCATATTGCTTGCGATCCATGTGTTGCTGGGCTCGATACCGGTTGGCTCCAAACATTTTGGGCAACATGGCCTCGGTCAACTCTTTTGGGAGGTGCTGCAGGAAGAGGTCTTGAGTCCGAACAGCACTGGCCGCCTTCTCCACTTCCGATCGTTGGGTCCAGACTCCGGCCCCATGGTTGCGGTGGGCCGAAAGCACATCCGACAAGTAGCCATAGTCGCCCCCATGCATCGTGTTCAACACATGCAAGGGCCAATCCCCCACATCCACCTGCACGTACCAATCGGGGAAGTCGCCGAACAAGCCGTTGCGAAACATCACCACCACCGAGGTCGTCACGCAATAGGGTCCGAAGTCTGAAGCGCTGAATCGCTCGACCCCATTGAGGCCAAACCCGGGGGTCAATACCCCGTTCTGGCCCTCGGCATCGGTCTCCAACCAAGCTCCAAAGACCCCCGAACAATCGGGGTTGTCCTCGAGGAAACGCACCTGTTTGGACAACTTGTCGGGATCGACGAAAAAATCGTCCCCATCGAGTTGCGCCACAAACTCGCCGCGACAGGCCCGCAACGCGCGCATGTAGTTCTGCCGTGGCCCGAACTTGGGGCCATGCTCCAAGATCCGCAGCCGCGGTCCATGGGGCCCTTCACAGGTGCCGGCAAGTCCTTGGGCGACGGCGATGGTCCGGTCGTCGCTCGCATCATCCGCCAGCACGATCTCCCAATCCTCCAAGCTTTGGTCCACGACGCTCTGGATGGCTTGCGCTACCCAAGCCTCGTGGCGGAAGGTCACCATGGGGATGCTCACGCGGGGTCGGTGCGGCGATTGGGTCACCTCCGAACCTTACCCAGACCGGGGGGCGAATCCTAGACTCACCCCTGTCGGCGCTTCTCAGGAGGGTCGCTCTCCACCCGAGTCTCAGTCGTGGGTAGCCTCCAATCGGATGAGTTGCGTGCGCACCTGTGCCGCGTTTTCCAATGCCGTCCGGAGGATCTCGCAAACCTGGGCCACATCCTCATCGTCCATGGCCGAACCGGTGGGTAGCACCAGCACCCGTTGGCTCAGGGCTTCGGTCTCGGGCAAAACGCGGAAAGCCTGGGGTTGGAGCGAGCGATAGGGCTCCATGCGGTGGGCCCCGGGGTAGAAGTAGCGGCGAGCCAGCACGTTGTCGGCTTCCAAAGTCCGCACGAGTTCATCGCGCGTGAGCCCCGCCTCGCCGGAATCTACCTCCACGACCACATAGTGGTAGTTTTGGTGTTCATGGCGTTCGTGCTCGTACACCTTCAAACCCTGGAGCGGGCTGAGGGCCTTTTGGTAGTGCTCGTAGTGACGACGGTTGGCCGCGATGAATTCGGGCAACGCATCGAGCGAGGTGAGCCCCATGGCCGCCGAAATCTCGCTCATCTTCCCGTTGCTTCCCAGGAATTCGACCCGATCCTTGCCGGCAAATCCGAAGTTGCGCATGAATCGAATGCGCTCGGCGAGCTCGTCGTCATCGGTGGTCACGGCACCGCCTTCGAAGCAGTTGAGCACCTTGGTCGCGTGCATGCTGAAGCACTCCGCAGCCCCAAAACTGCCCACCATGCGCCCCTTGGACGAGCAACCCAGCGCATGGGCCGCGTCAAACAAGAGGACCAACCCATGCCGATCGGCGAGTTCCTGCAGGGCCTCGACCTCTGCTACGCGCCCCCAGGTATGCACCGCCAAGATCCCGGTGGTGTTGGGAGTGATCAGTTCCTCGACCCGCTTGGGATCCAAGCTGTGGGTGTCGGGATCCACATCGCAGAACACCGGTTGGATGCCCTGCCATTGCAGCGAGTGGGCGGTCGCCACGAAGGTGAACGAGGGCACGATGACCTCGCCCTTGAGCCCAGCGGCGCGGATCATGATCTCCAACCCGATCGTGCCGTTGCACATGGCGATGCAGTGCTTGACCCCAAAGAACAACGAGAGCCGGCGTTCGAAGGCTTGCACCAGGGGCCCGTTGTTGGTCAACCAACGGCGATCGAGGATCTCATCCAAGCGCTCGTGCAAGCGCTCGCGATCGGGCAAGTTCGGACGGCCCACGTGCAACGGTTCCGCAAACGCGGGCGTTCCGGAAAAGAGGCCCAAGCGGGCGCTCGAAACGGGTTGGGTCGAACCGGAAGGCAGCGGAGCCATGGGAGTTGCGGCTAAGAGGTCGACAAGGCGCGCCAAGCTTGGACCAAGTCCTGCAGCGCGGCTTCTCGGTCCTGACGCTCTTCGGAAAGGTCCGTACAGCGAAAGGAGCTAGGCCCAGTGTAGGCGGGCGGCCGCTCGCCGTCTAACGGGCACCCGGCGGCCTCGTGCATGGCGTCCAAACGGGCCCAAAGTTGCTCATGGATGGCCCCCGGATCGTGGCAGAAGGCCGCGTAGGGGACCTCCAGCCAGCGCCCCTGGGGCACGGAATCGAGCCCTTGACGGATGGCGGCCTGGGTATGGAAGACCTGACCTACAACCTGCGCTTGCGGGCTCTTGTCCACCAGGCGCGCGAATTCGGGGGGCTTGGCCGAGTACCAAGTACGGACATCGCCAAAGAACGACTGGCGCGCTTGCAGCAACGATTGGGCGTTGCTGACCCCATCGCGCACCACGTGGACGAAGAACGCCTCGGGCAACAGTTGTGCGAAGAGCGGCAGGTCGTACTGCAGCATCATGCCCTTGGCGGCAAAGGGCTTTCCGGCAGCGGCGGCCAGAGCCCGCAACCCAGCCCGGAGCCCCGCCCCATCGACCTCGCTGGCCCGCGCACCAAGCGGCTCGATCTCCACGGTGGGCAGAAACCTGCGCCAGAAATACCAAAACTCGTTGGGCGCCAAGGCGCCGCGGGTTTTGCCCAGGGCCGAATCGAACCCGACCGGATTCGGATCAAGGTCGTCCAATTCACCGCGAAACCCCAACGCCGGGTCGGTCAAGAGTTGCTGCAAGCGCAAACCTATCGTGGGGGCGGCAAAGAAGCGCGACATCCAATTGGTGGGGTACGCCACGCGTCCACTAGCGGCCAGCCACTGCATCATCAGGGTCGTACCGCTGCGCGGCGCACCCAGCACGAGGACCTGCGGCCGGTGCGGTCCCGCCACCAGCAGATCGTCCTGGGCCTTGAGTTCTGCGGGTTGGAGCCAGTCATTGACCTCCCCCAACCATCGCTCGAGGTGTGCATTGCGCTGCCAATCCGGACTTCGCCGTTCGTTTTGCATGGGATCGTTTACGGATTCGAGGGCCGGGGCGCCCGGTAGGCGGGAAAGAACGGGCCGTTGGGATCGAGCCCAGCGCTAGCGCACAGGGCTTGGTAACGTTCGCGTTGCCCGACGCGGCCACCGAAGTAGGCGGTGCGAGAATGGCTCGCCCAGCCCGCTTTGAAAGCCGTCAGCCCCGCGCTGCCCGCTTGCACGCCAGCTCCCGCGCCGAGGTGGGCCCAGGCCAGCCCTTGTGCCTGGAACCGGCGCAAAGCATCGGCAAACAACGCGTAGCTCGCGCTCGCCGCGTATCCCGCTGGCAGGCTGGCACCCAAGTGGTAACTGACCCCCTCCCCGCGCGGGTACCAAACCACCATGCTGACCACGTCGTCGTCGATCAGGGCCCGCTGCACTAGAGTCCTTGGTAGGCGTAGCTGTCCAACCAGGCTCGCAGCCGAAAAGGCCGCCGGACCGCTGATTTGGTGATGGGCACTCAACGCCTGGTACAGCGCGACCCAATCGTCGTCCCAACCGTCGTCCCAATCGTCGCCCCAAGCCTCCCCACCCTCGTTCCACTCGATGCGTACGCGCCGCTCGCCGCGCTTGGCCTTGCGCTGGTGATGCCCCGAGAGTGTGGTTTCCAGGGGTTTGCTGAGATCCACGACGAAGTGTTCTTTGTACGCCACCCATCGATCAGGGAACGCTCGCTGCAACACATCCGGAGCCAACTCGATCATCGGATCGATCACGGCTGCGACGCTCAGCCACTTGGAAGCCAAGTCCTCGAAGTCCCGCTCCAATCGGCTCGGATCCGAAGGGCAAAGCAGCGGGTACGGGCCCGTGGCATCGACGCAACCATCCCAGGCTCGCTCCAAAACCCAACCGCCCGATGCGGGCAGCTCGACCGGTTGGCCCAGGTGTTCCAGGCACTGCGCATAGGCCCGGGTCCCATAGGCCCCCGGCAAAGCCGGATTCGCTTTTGCGGAGGGAGTCGATTGACCGTCTTGCATGCTCGCTCCTAGGATCGCTCCAGGTAAGGGGACCGCACTAGCCGCGCCCCTGCCCCAGCTCCGGCTTGTAGCGAGCCTGGATCATGCCGTGCAACATCGCATCGCGTTCTTGGATGACCCGGACGGTACTCGCGTGCTCGCGTCGCAGCCGAGCATCGTTGCGCGCGGCCAAACGCCGTTCGCGCGCAGCGAACCACGGACCGGGGCGCCAGCGGTGGCTCGTCTCGGGCCGATAACCCAGCGCCCGCATGCTCGGCAAACAGACCGTTTCGATCATCTCCAAGGTGCGCGCCGGAAAGGCGCCGCGGAACTTGTGGAAGTTTTCGGAAAGCACAGGCTGGGTCAGGTTCTTCCAGAAACTACTCCACGCCTGACCCTCGTTCTTCTCGCCTTGCACTTCAAAACAGGCGGCCTGCGGGCTCTCCCCCAGGAACTCCAAGACGTCGGTCATGCAGCCCGCGGGGTCCTGGACCAACTGTTCGTAGGCGAGGCGTTTGACCGCCGTTGGATAGCGCGCTTCGATCTGCAAACATGCCTGCTGCTCGCGCTGCCAAGCCACCGCTGCCTCGTGCGGCGTGTTGTTGAGGATCGGGGCCTTCTGCCAGGAGAGCACATAATCGCGCGGATCGCGCACCAAGTAGAGCACCTGGGTCCCGGGGAACCGCTCCATCAGGGCAGGCGCATGGTCGAACAACCGGTTTTCCTTGCACACGTAGCGTCGCGCCCCATCCATCGCCTGCCACGCCCGGTACAGGGCATCAAAAGCCCCCAAGAAATCGCGCACCCCATGATCACGCACCAACTGCGCCGCATCGATCGCCAGTCCCCAGCGAAAGGTTTGATGGTTGGCCACCGCCAGCATGGCCTCCACCAGGGCAATCGCCCCTTCCTCCTCGTCGAGTGGTTCAAAGACGTCCAAGCGATCCGGAAACAGGTTCAAGAACTGCGCAGCCATGGGCCCCGCGAGGTCTGTGTGGTTGGACAACAGAGTCCGCAGCAGGTTGGAGCCCGATCGCTCGGAGCTCATGATCAAGATCGGCGCGCTAGAGCCCATGGAGATGCTAAGCCCACTCGCGCGGGTCGAGCCCGAGCCGCTCGATTTCGGGCTGGAGCAAGGTCTCAATGGCCTGGGCAAAGCGCCGGATCTCGAACTGTGCATCCGGCTTGAGACGCTGCGCGAGGAAGTGCAGCACCCCTTGCAGGGAAACCGTCCAATACGCCTGGGTGTACAGGTTCTGGGGCAACAACATGCGCGCGATTTCCTTCGCGAGCCCCCGTTCGACCCGCTCTTGGTACTTCGCAAAGGCCTCACGGCAATCGGCCAACATGGCTTCGCGTTCGCCGGCGTGGTCAAAGTCGGCGGGCAAATCGACCGAAGCCTGCTTGTTCCCGTGCGGCGGGTTGGCGCGCATGGTGTGCGGCACGTAGAACTCGGGTTCCCATTGCACGTAGCGCCCCGAAACCTCGTTCCACGAACAGCCCTTGTCGGTATCGAACATCACGTCGAAGACCTCGAGCGAAACGCTGTGCCCATCGACTTCGTACTCGCGCCAACCCGAACCCACCTGGTACTTGAACGCTTGCCGAAACACGAACAGCGGTGCTTTCCAATGGAAGGTGAAGAAGCTGTGCCGGTAGGGCGACGTATGGCCGTGCTGCCACAGAAAGCTGGTGAGTTTGCGATCTCCAGCGGACAATTCCGACTTCTGCTTGTCGTAGGAAATGCGCGCCGAGTTCACGACCTTCATGGCCGGATCTTGCACCATGCGGTCCACCAGGGCCACAAAACCAATTTGATCGTCCAAGGTGAACTGCGCCCCTTCCGGGGCGGATACGTTCGTGAGGCTCATGCGCCCATGGTATCAGTTCCGGCGCAGCCATTCCTCCAGTCGGGCCTGTTCTTCGAGGGCCCTACGGGACCCCGAGGCGAGCCTGCGCGCCACGGCGGATAGGCCCCCTGCAAGCGCTCGGTCGTCGTCGCCCACTCGATACGCTTGGGCTTGCCACCACAGGGCTTGCAGCCGCCCCAGGGGGTTGCGCCCCACACGCAGGTCGTAAGTCCCCAGCACCGATTCCACCTGACGCCGCGCAAGCCCACCTTCCGCATAACGGGTGCTGAGCACCCACGCGTACCAGGACACCCGGGGCCAATCCTGCGCCTCCCATGCGAGCTGGAAGCGGAGCCACTCGACCTCGGAACGGGCACGGTCGGCTTCCCTCCCGGACGCTTCCCCAGCCGTGGCCGCCTCTGCCATGCGCGCGAGGCTCCAAGCCCCGTCCGCATCGCCGCCCTCCCACGCGGCCCGGGCGAACGGAGCCAAGACGGTGCCCGGCAGAATCCGGATGCGCTCGCTGTGACGCTCGAGCAAGCCCACCAATTGCCCCTCGTGCGCCAATTCACCCACCAACCCCAGCTCGAGCGGCCAGCGTTCCAAATCCGAGTGACCTTGCAGCCGGGCCCGAACGGCGGCATCCGCTTGGAGACTGGGGCCGAGCAACGCCCACTCCTCGTCGCGCGCCTCCCAACCTCCGCTATGCACGAGGGCCACCTGCAGCGACACCAGCATCTCCTCGGCCAGTTCGGTGTTTCCCTGTCCCAGTCGAATGGCGCGACCGGCTTGGTCCATCCGCGCGCGCAGCGCTTCGCTCACGCTTGGGTCGGGAGCGGTAGCCAGGGCCTCCGCCGCCAAACGCACCCCTTCTCCGGCAGCTTCCCGCTTTAAGATTTGGAACAAGGGTTCGCGCTGACCGTGTTCGATCAAAAGCGCCATGGCGGTGCGCCGCACCGTGGTGACCGCCCGCGTGTTCTGGGCTTCGTCCGCAATGCGCCGATGCAGCGGTCCCGCGCGTGAAGCGAGAGCTTTCAAGAAGCGCTCGCGCAAGACGCCGCCCAGCTGGGCATAGTCATCCCGCTCGCGATCTTCCAGCCATACGCGGAATCCATCGTCCAACTCTTCGTCGCCATGGGCCGCCAACTGCAAGGCCACCTCGATACGCAGGCGTGAGTTCCACAGCGCCGCTTCGTCCAGATGGCTCCGAAGCCATGCCCGCCCAGCGGGGCTGGCCCCCAAGGCAGCGATGGCTTCCTTCGAGAATTCCAAGTAGACCCGGGTTCCCTCTCCTTGGGTCAAGAGCTGGGCCCTTTGGGTCAAGACCTGCGCGCGCTGGACCAACAAGGGTCCCACGACCTCCACCAACCGCTCCGGATCTTGGCGCAACATGGCCGTCACCCAATGGGCGAGGCGGTTGGTGGAAACCTCTTCGCCTTTCTCCCAGACCGCCTGACTCCTTTCGAATTCCTCCCCTAAGCCCTGTACCAGGGTTGCCCAAACCGCGCCACTGGGATCGCCCAAGGACACGGCATCGATCCAAACCCCGTCCCGTTCCAAGTTGGCCTTCAAAACGGTGAGGCAGCGAATTCGCAGGCTTTCGCTCAAGTTCTTGGCAGGCAGTTCTCGGAGCAAAACCTCTTGCGAGTCCACATCCCAAACCGCGAACGATCGTTCGATGGCTTCCCAGTCGGATTCGGTCAGCGCGTCCGCTGCGAGCGCACGCATCGAGCGGCGCACCAATTCCAACTGGGAGTCCTGCAGCAAGTTGAGTAGGCGTTGTTTTCGACCAGGGCTCAGCGCGGCTTCCTCAAGCGCTGCGAATGCGGAAAGTCGCAAGCCGAGCGGCCACGTTTCTTCGAGCCATGGATCCAAGTCCCCAAGACTCGCTTCCGAAATCCGAAGAATCAGATTGTCCAGGATCCAACCGGCCCTTTCGGCCGACAGCGACTGAGCGCGCTGCAAGGCTTCTGCTACGGGCAAACTATCGGTGGCCCAGCCCATGAGATCGCGCCGGGCCGATTCGCTTCCACCCAGCGCGGCCAACGCTTCGGGCTTCCACGGAATCTCGCTAGCCGTGCCGAGGCTCCACAGCAGACGACCCAACTCCGCCTCACCCAAGCGCGCCAGGCCCGTCAAAAAACGGCGTTTGCGGTCTACCCACTCGTAGGCTTCCTCCCCGGGCTCGGCGCCGGTCCAGTTCTGCATACCCAGCCACCACTCATCACGCTCGAAGGCATAAGGCTCGCCCCGCAACTTCGATTGGGCCAACTCGATTCCCGCGACCACGAATCGATCCTCGGCGTCCACACAATGCGCGCGCAAACCCTCCAAGAACGCTTGTCCGAGGTGGACCTCCAACAGCGAAGGCTGCGAATCCTCGAGCCGATTCAGGTCCAAATGACCGTCGGGACGGAGCACCAAGGCCACCTCCTCCCCACCCCAGGTGTGTGCGGCCAACAGGGCGTAGGGCTCGAAGCGCTGCCACTGCGCCTCCGTCACATACCCATTGGACCCCACGACCCAGGCCGTCAACCGAGCCGCAGCAAGTTTGTCCAGCGCCGCAGCCTGCCAAGCCAACCGCAGGGAGGCCCGTTCGTCCTCGCCAACCCATTCCAACGGCGGGTAGTCGAGAGTCGCGGCTGGTTCCCACCCCTGACCTTGGATGCAGGCCTTCCAAGCGTGGACCGCCCCCACCAACGAAGCGTGTTCGGCAACCGCCGGAGGCACCCCGCTCGATCGCCACGCAAAGGCTTGGTAGGCCGACTCCGGGGTGCGCCCAAGCGCTTCGATGGCGTCGTAGCAGCGTACCCAGTCGTCGCTACCCAGTGCCGCCTGCCATGCGGAAGCGGTGCCTTGTGGATCCGTTGCCCAGGCGCGCAAACGCCATTCGCGCGACACGTCTCCTTCGCTCGAGGGTACCTGGGGAAAGGCCAAGCCCACCAGCGAACCCAGGAGCATGCAGGCGACCATCCAGCGAATGGGGCCGTTGCGAACCCGGCACTTCATCGCTCCGCTAGCCTTCGATTTGGCGTTGGGCCCGCGGCAGGAATTGGACCAAGTCCGACGCAATCGTGCCCCGTACCCCCAATTCCTTTGCAGCCAAATCGCCCGCGACGCCATGGGCGAACACGGCGGCACATGCGGCCTGGAAGCCATCGTACTCAGGGTCGCCACAGCGCAGGGACCAGGCCAGATAGGCACCCAAAACGCCCGCCAACACGTCTCCGGCCCCCGCCGTGGCCATCGCGGGACCACCCGAAGGGTTGACGTAGACGCGCTTTCCATCGGTGACCACGGTGCCATGCCCCTTGAGCACGCACAGGGCGCCCGAGCGGCCAGCGATCTCCAAAGCACACTCGATCCGCCCGGCTTCGTCCTTAGGAATCTCGCGCTCGATCAGCCTTTCCGCCTCCCCCGGGTGGGGTGTCAGCACGACTTGGCTTTGGGAAAGGGTCAACAACTCGGGCACCCCAGCGAGCACATTCAAGGCGTCGGCGTCGAGCACCAGCGGCCCCACAAACTCGTCTTCGACCAAGCGCCGAACCAGTTCCCGCGTCCGGCCTGAAGCGTTCAAGCCCGGCCCCGCCACGCGTACGTCGCAGGCGTAGTTCGCAATCTCGCGCGGTAAGCGCCCCACGTACAGATCTTTGGTCCGCGAGCAATCCAAGAAGATCGTTTCCGGCGTATACGGTGCAACGCGGTCGAAGAGTTCGGTTTGCATCACGGCCAGGGTGACTAGGCCCGCGCCAGCCCGTTGGGCGGCGCGCACGACGAGCTGAGCGGCCCCGGGCATTTCCGGGCTCCCACACACGCACAAAACATGCCCCAAGAGTCCCTTGTGGGCATCGATCGGAATCGGAGGCGGCACCATGGCTGCGTCCAAGGATGTCCATTCGGATCCCGTCATAGCACGACCTCCATCCTTCCCACGTCCAAACCAGCCGCGTTGCGCAGGATGCGTCCGCGGTAAGTACTCAAGGCTTCCAAGCCCGAACTTGGCAACCAACCGAGGTGATCCAACAGTTCGGCGACGACCGCGTGCAACCCGCGTAGGGCGCCATCATCGATCTTGACCGCCAAGGCCTGGTTGTGTCCCACCCGCCCCACTGCGTACACCGCCTCCGCGCCCAGCTTGGGAAACAGGGAGCCCTCCGAGGCCACCAACAAATCGGTGCATAGGCGGCCTTGGGATCCACCGATCAGTTCGGGATGGGCCTGGGCGGCAGCCAGCAACTGCCGACAAGCCACCGCTCTCGCGGGTGCCAGGGTTTCGGGGTTCGTAAACGTGGCAAAGGCTCGTGCCAGCCCGCTCAAGGGGAAGCGAAAGGTGGGTGCGCTGCATCCATCGATGGCCACTTCCAGGTCGCTGGGCTCGAGCCCCACCATGTCGAGCACGGCTTGGCGGACCATCTGCTGGGAAGCACTCTCAGGGTCCAAGTAGGCCTCGGGCGAAACGCCCAAGTGGGTGGCGAGGGCCAGAAAGCCCGCGTGCTTTCCCGAGCAATTGTGGTGCAGGGCGCAGGGACGCTCCCCAGCCACCCGCATCGCAAAGCGCGTCTTGGAATCCCCTGCCGGGGACGCGCCGCAGAGCAGATGTTCGGGCCCGAGTCCGAGCCGCTTCAAGAGCCCCAAAGCCGTTTGCGTGTGCTGGGGTTCGCCGTTGTGGGACGAAAGCGCCAGAGCCAACTCCTGGGTGGTCATGGCGAAGCGCTCGGCGGCCCCCGACTCGATCAACGGCAGGGCCTGCAGGCACTTGACCGAACTCCGGACGTAGACGGGCTCGTCGAAGGAACCGCCCCCATGCAACACCTCCCCCGACCCCGAAGCCACGACCCAAGCTCCCCGGTGCACCGACTCCACCCGATTCCCGCGCCAAAGGCGAACCAAGATGGGATTCTCAGGGTAGACGTGGCGAACGGCCATGGTGGCCCATTGTAGCGAAACCCGAGCGCGGGTCGCCATCGAAGGGGCTACAATGCAGTCATGGAAGACGCTCCTGGCGAAGGAACCTCTTGGGTGGACATGGCCCTGCGTCGCGTGGTCTTGCGCGACGGTTCGAACCAGCAGTGGATCTACCTGTCGGAAGAGGCGGTCCAAGACGCTGGCCCGGCCCGTGGGTTCCCGATTGTGATTGGGACCCCCGAAGCCCTCGAAATCCAACGGGTTTTGCAGGGGGAGCTCCCCGATCGGCCACTGACGCACCAAATGGCCTTGAGCGCGATCGAGGCGCTGGATGCTCGGATCCTTGCGGTCGAGATCTCGGACCTGCGCAACAACACCTTCTTCGCGCGGCTGGTGCTGCAGAAGGCCGACGGAAAAACGGTCCGAGTGGATGCCCGCCCCAGCGATGCCCTCGCCCTAGCCTTACGAGCAGGGGCCAAAATTTGTGCCCCGGAAGATTTGCTCGAGCAGCTGCGCCATGAGGAACCCTAGGCGCGTCCATCCGCTCGTCTGGCTGCTCTTGATCGTGGTTCCGGCGTTGGTGCGCCTGGCACCCATCGAACACGGCAAGCCCGACAACTATTTGCCCGACACCCACGTCGTGCGCAACGCGCTGGGGATGGCCAAGGACAGAACCTTGATTCCGCCTTCGGGGAAGTACTCCACCTATCCCTATCTCTTGCCCTACGTGTTGTTGCCGGTGTACGCCGGGCAATACGCGCTAGGTCGGATCGAGGGGGAGTGGAAGGGATCCGGTGAGTTTGGCAATCGCATCATGGAAGATCCGTGGCGCGTCCACTTGCCCGCGCGGATCGCTTTGGCCTTGCTTGCCTCGCTCGCGCCCTTGTGGGTGTTCCTGGGTTTGCGCCGAGCGGGCTTGGGAGTCGGCGCTTTAGGAGGAGCCTTCTTCATGGCGACCTGCCTGTTGCACGTGCACCATTCGACCCAAGAACGCCCTTGGGCGAGCCTAGTGATGCTGCTCATGGGCTGCGCCTGGTCCTGTGCGGCTTTCGTCCAAAGCGGTCGCTACCGACACTTGGTGGCCAGCGGCGTTTGGGCGGGCTTGGCGGTAGCCTGTCATCAAGGAGGCTTGCCAGCCGTACTGATGCCGGCGCTGGCCTGGGTTTGGGCGCCCCACGGGTGGCGGGCCAGAGAGCTACGCACTCGACTTCGGTTTGGGCTCTTGTGTGCCTCCGCATTCTTGATCGTGGCCGTGTTGCTCGGCAATCCCTACCTCTTGGTGCACGGTTGGCCCAAGGGTGATGCGGTGGTCATGAACGAAGCGCTGCAGGGTACCACCCACTTCACCCTGGGGGGGCAATCGACGGTGTTTGGCTTCCGCTTGGCTTCCTTCCAGCACTTGGCGCGAACGCTGGTGGGCTACGATCCAGCCATCGTGGTGCTGGGGCTCGCGGGCTTGGTGCTGGCTTTGCGCAACCGACCTGCGCGCCCCGTAGTCGTTTTTGCCCTCTTGTGGGGCGCCTACTGGATGACCAACGTCAACGACCACGTGCGCTACCTGTTGCCCTTGGCGGCGGGCCTCACATGGGCGGTGGGATTTGCTTGCGAGTGGGGCTGGAAACGGCCCTGGGCGCGGGCAATCGTGGTGGGCCTCGGGCTGTTGACCTGCGTGCAGGCTGCCCGTTTTGCGCTGGTGATGAACCGGACCGATACGCGTGGGCTGATCCAGGAACAGCTGCTGGCCATGCCCGGACCGATGGACATCGCGGTGGATCTGGGCGGGCCCGACCTGCCCCTCGATGCGGCCAGCCTTGAGCGCCTCGCGGGGCTGCGCGGACTGTACGCGCGCGAAGCGCACCGGCGTGAATTGCTGGAGGCCGGGGTGGTCTTGCGCCCTTCGTTTGCCGCCTTGCCCCTGGAGGCCGTCGTCCAACTCGATCGGCGCCACCATGGCTCGTGGCTCACCGATTCAGCCCGGGCACGCTACGGGGAAGACCTGAAGACCGTGCTTGCCCACGCAGGAATCACGCACCTCCTGGTCTCTGACCGCGATCCCGGCGATCCACGTTCGCGTTGGATGTTCGACAGCGGCCCTGCGGATCCCCTCGAGGCAGGCGATCTTTCGAGCCATGGCACGGGGGCGGTTCCCAAACTGACCGCGCTGGCCGTGGACGCTCCTCCAGTGCTGCAAGTGAGCCCGGGGCGCGGAGGGTCCACACCCGGATCCGAGCACCTGCCCCTCGCCATGGACTTTCCGCTGTGGGACCTCTGGAGCGTGGAGCGCCCGGGACCGCTGTTGCAGTTGTTTGCCTTACCTGTCCGGTAGCCTCGCCAGCCAGCGCGGGCTAAGATGCGCGCTCCGGAGGGGTGGCAGAGCGGCTTATTGCACCGGTTTTGAAAACCGGCGTGGGGAAACTCACCGGGGGTTCAAATCCCTCCCCCTCCGCCACCCAACGGCCGCAGCGGGTGCTCGCCGGAAGCCCGTGCGCAAACGCCCTTTCCCCATGGATCCTGACCGAGCCCCCGACCACGGCGTGCACTCGCTGCGCTACGGGATCAGCGACCTGGCATTCCGCCTGCTATTCAGCTCGATCTTCGTCGGACTGGGTGGTGAGCACCTGGTCTCGGATGACCTGTTGCAGCTCTTGATGCCGGCTTGGGTGCCCTTTCCGCGGGCCACTTCGATAGTCGTTGGCGTGTTTTTGTTGGGTGGCGCGGCAACCATCCTGTTGGGCTACCACATGCGCCAAGGGGCTATGGCGCTGGCTGTGTTCTTGGTGGTGGTGACGATCAGCGTTCACCTGCCGGGTCTGTTTGCGCATCCCACCATGGTGACCGAAGACTCGGTCTGGCTCTGGAACATGTTCCAACGCAGCAACTTCGTCAAAAACCTGTGCCTTTTGGGCGTTTGCATCCACCTGATGGAACACGCGCCGGGGCGTTTCAGCCTGGACTACCACCGGGCGGCCACCCCCACTTCTTGACGTTGGGCAGCTTCCAGTAGAGGAAGCGGTGGTACAGGGTGCGGGGCATGAACCGCCGCAGCAACGAGAAGAAGAGCGCATCCCAGGTAGCCGTGACGCGCAAAGGCGGACGGCGACGGCAAATCGTCCGACGCACCGTGCGAGCCACGCTTTCGGGGGTCGCCGGGGTGTGCTGCATCACCCTGCCGATGAACGGCTCCATGCTGGCGTAGTGCTCGTGGTAGGGATCTTCCTCGTGCTGCGCCGAAAACTGGCTTTCGCGGGTCATCCGCACCTTGGTGAATCCATCCGAATGGATGAAGCCGGGCTGGACCAAGGTCACGTGGATGCTCCAAGGCCGAACTTCGTACCACAGGGCTTCACAGCTGCCTTCCAAAGCGAACTTGGAGGCGCTGTACACGGCCATGGTCGGCATGGCCATCATGCCCCCCACCGAGGAAATCGACAGGATGCGCCCCGAGCGTTGGGCCCGCATAGCCGGCAAGACCCGCCGGATGAGCTCCATCGGCGCCAGAAAGTTCACATCCATCTGCGCCTGCCGTTCATCGGAGTCCACGTGTTCCACCACGCAACGGTAGGCGATGCCGGCGTTGTTGATCAGCACATCGAGGGCCCCAAAGCGCTGCTCGATCTCCGCAATCACCGCCTCGCGTTCCTGGGCCGAGGTCACCTCCAAGGCGCGCAACCACACTCGGGGTCCTTCCACCAGCCCCTGTTCCGCAAAGCGCGCCATGGACTGCGCGCGCGCCGTCAAGATCAGATGGAATTGGGTGTTGGCCAACAACTCGCGAGCGATGGCCAGCCCCAGACCCACGCTGGCGCCCGTAATCAAGACCGTCCTAGGGCGCGGATGGGTCAAACGCCCTCCGAGTCATGTTGGGTGCGGGGGGCATTCGAACGGGCAGGTTCTGGAAGGCAAAGCATCGCGGGGGTGGGCCTGTTGGAGCGCATTGTAGCCCTGGGCGCCCAATCGGGGTGCCAAGGGCCGGCCTTCTAGGTCCGGCGGCACAAAGCTGGGAAAGCGAACCCCGCTAAGGGACGTCGATCCGATCGAGACGGTCCACCATCGCGAGGGTCAGTCGGATGCTCTCCAGGGGCAACCCGAATTGGTACGCAACCGCTTGCCGATAGAGGCGCATTTGATCTTGGTAGGCAGCCAAGATGTCGGCGGACTCCTTGCCGACCCAACCCGTCTTGAAGTCGACGATGTGGGCCCGGTGGGCTACGCCCTGCTCGCGCTCGACCACCAAGCGATCGATCGAACCGCTCCACAGGGTGTTGGCTTCGGGTTCCACCCAAAGGAAGCGGCGCTCGCGATAGAGCTCCGCCTGGTCCGAGGGCTTTTCGAACAAGCCGGCCCAGCCCGGGCTCGCAAGAGCGGCTTCCACGGCCGTTCGCTCCGCGGCGGGGACCTGCGGGGATCCCCCAGCCTCCGCCCATGCCTGCGCCAGACCGTCGGAGAGGTCGCGACCCAACCAACCGATCGACTCGAGCAAACGATGCACCAAGGTACCGCGCTGTGCCTCGCCCTTCTCGGCCAAACATTGCTCTCCGCTGCGCGCTTCGCCTTCCCCATGAATCGTGGAAGGCGAACGGTGCTGCAAGTTTCCGGGGCGTCGCGCAAAGTGGATGGGCGTGGTGGTGTCGACCGCTGCGGGCGAATCGCTCGATGGCACGGCCCCGGCGGTGTCCTCGTTCGACCACCAGGGGTGGTTTGGGGTGGTATCCTCCCAAACGAGCGTGGGCCCTTCGCCTGGAACCGCGTCCCGACCCGGAGCAAAGCGCTCGAGCAAAAGGTGGGCGTAACTCAACTCCGCAGTCTTGGGTCCACAAATCCACTCCAGCCGTCGCCGGGCGCGGGTGTTGGCCACGTAGAACAAGTTCAAGACTTCCAGCATTTCGCGGTGCCGCTTGGCATAGGCCAACTCACCCAAGGTCCGATCGAGCGCGACGATGGCCTTGGCGGGCAGGGTCGAGACGGTTTCCAAGCGCCCCGCCGGATCGGGGCGCAAACTGCCGACGGCCTGCCCTCGCGATTGGAACCACCCGCTGTCCAAGTCGGGCAGGATCACCGCATCGAACTCCAATCCCTTTGAGCCGTGGATCGTCATCGCCTGGATCGAAGCGGACCAAGGCGACGGCACACGAGTCTCGCGCAGGATTCGCGCGACCTGACCGGGTCGCAAGGGAGCGGAGCGCGCCAAGCCATCGCAGATTTCGATCCACTGCTCGAAGCGCACGCGATCCCAGGCACCGTAGGAACCTTCGACCACCCCTCGCCAACGAGCCATCCAAGTGCCGTATCCCTGCTCCACCAACTCGCGTCGTACCCGTGCGGCGAGCTGCGAGCAGGCCTGGCGGAATTCCGGGCTACGGCCCAACGGCCCCTGCTCAAGATCCCAATCGCTGGCCCGAAAGCCCAAGACTTCGCCCAAGGGACTGGTGACCACATGGAAGGCGGCCGCTCCGTCGCCGGGGTGGTCGGCCAAGTGCAACAGCGAAGCCATCACCGAAACCGCTTCGGAATCGGTCAAGGGGTTGCCCCCCTCACCGCTAGCGCGCAGGTTGTGTTGGGTGCTGAGTAGGTGCAACAGCGCAGGAATCCCCTTGCGCGAACGGAACAGGATGCCAATGGTCGCCGTGGGAGCCTCTTGGCGGATCTGCGCCACGCGTTGGGCGGCCCATTCTAGGCAAGCCCGGTACGCGGTCGCGGCGGGCATGATTTCTTCCGAACGTACTTGCCACAATTGCACGACCCCACCCATGTCCACCTTGGCGGCTTCGTGATGTGGATAGTCCGCTTGGAACTGGGCGGCCGCATCGGCTTCGGCCTCGCGGCCAGGACCTTGGAACGATCCCGTTTCGGCCACGGTTTGGAACAACCGGTTGCAAACATCCAGGATCAACGGCGAGGAGCGGAAGTTGCGCGCGAGGGTCTTGACGTCGATCCCAGGCAGCTCCGCAGGTAGGCTTTGTAGCAAGCGCGGTTCCGCGTGACGCCAGGCGTAGATCGACTGCTTCGGATCCCCCACGCAAAAGAACGTGCGCGATTCGCCTTCGCCACCCGCATGGGTGGCGCAGATTTCTTCCACCAGGGGCTGCAACGTGCGCCATTGGACCGAAGACGTGTCCTGAAACTCATCCAACAATAGGTGGTCCAACCGCCCGTCCAATCGCAGCCAAACATCCTCCAGCGAGAGTCCCTGTCCCTCCCCGAGCAGCGCATGTTCGGCCAATGGGTCGAGCAAACGCGTGATGTCATCGAAGCGCAGCTGCCCCAAACCACGTTTGAGGCTCGAGTAGCTGGTCTCAAAGCGCTCTAGCAGGCCGCGCAGTGCCAAATTGCGCTCACGTAGGTTCTCCACGAGCTGGTGTCGTGCCTCCACCAACGCGGCTCCCACGATTTCCACCAGGGCCGGCGGAAACGGCTTTGAGTAGTACGTGAGCGTGTGAGCCAAGTACGCTTCGACAAACTTGTGCTGGACAAGCTCCTCCCATTGGCCTGCCTCGAGCATCCCGCGGAATTTTTCCCAGGCGGAAACCCACGGCTTGCTCGGCACACCCGCTTTGGTGGTGGGAAAGTCCTGGAACTGCCGGACTTGGTCTAGCAAGCCCTCCCAAGCCTCGACGCCTAGCCCGGCGGGGACGGGCAGCTGGTCCCAAGCCCTCGGCTCGGCCTCCAAAAAGACTTCGCGCAGTCCTCCGATGGTCTGGGTCAAGTGCTCGAAGACCCTGCGCCGATCGCCAGAGGGATCCATGCCGCGCAGCAGGGCCAACCACTCCTGCTCGTCCGCGCCCACGAGGGCTTGGGTCAGCGCCTCATCGCGCAAATCCAAGTCCGTCACCTCATCCACGATCGACCAACCTGGCGGCAACCCGAGCTCGGCTTCGAACAAACGGGCCACCGTGCTCAAGTGCGAGTCGAGCGTGCGGACCTGGAAGCGATGGATGTTGCGCGCGAGCCCGGGCAGGATCCGTCGCGCTTGTTCGCGATCCACGGCCAGCCCCAACAGCTGGGATAGCGACTCCGCTTCCTCGGGGTCGACCACAACCTTGACCAGCCGACCCAACACCCTGCTCAAGATTTCACCGGCGGCCTTGCGCGTGAACGTCGTCGCCAAAATCCGCTCGGGTGGAACCCCCGCGAGCAGCAAGCCCACGAAGTGGGCGCTCAAGCGATAGGTCTTCCCGGTGCCCGCTGAGGCCAGGAACAGGCGGTTGGTGAAGGCGCCGGTCACGCTTCTTCCTCCTCGCTCCCATCCTCGGACTCCATCGCCAACGACGACCCGACGATCGCCTCAAACTGTGGTTCGTACACGCGGGCGCGCGGGTTGTGCTCGAACGCGCCCGCTTGGATCGCAGCCACAATCTCGGTGGCCCGGGCCCACGCGCTTTGCAGGACTTCGGCGGACCAGTTCACCGTTTGGATCTGAACCGCTTCGGGGGTTCCCCCCACGCTGAAGTAGCCCACTTGGACGTCGATTCCTTGGGTCAACGACTGCGCCAGGAAGGTGTACAGCGGGAGCTGTAGGTTGACCCACTCCTTGGGCTCCGAGCGCCCTTTGCGATGCTCGCGCTCGGGGTCCTTGCGTTTGTCGCCGGTCTTGTAGTCGAGGATCGCATAGCCGTGCAGCGGATGATGATCGATCCGGTCGATGCGGCCAACCAGCTCGACGCTCCGACCGCCAACTTCGAAGCGCGGCCCCGGATCGGGAGCCTTCCACTCGACTTCCACAATGCGCCACCCCTCTTGCGCTCGCTTGGCTTGGGTTTGAGCCACCCAGGCGATGCGGCGCTTGAGGCCATGGATCTGGAGTTGGACGGCAGGCAACGCGGCCTGGCCGAACTGGCGGGCGACACGGCGGTCGAGGAAGCCTTCGAGCGCCGCTTGGATTTCCCCCGCGTCGGTCGAGTGACGGCCTTCGGAGTTGCCGAAGTCCTCCATGACCCCGTGCAACAGATTGCCGAATCCGCGCGCATCGAGTTCGCGATCGCGATCGTCTTCGGTCTCCAGCTTCAGCAATCGCTGCAACGAATACAGGTAGGGCGAGGCGAGATAACTTTGGAAGTCCGTCACCGAAATCCGCGTCAGCTGGGGCATGCGGGCCAGCCGAGGGAGACGCCGTGGCTCGCTGGACTCCAATTCGCCCATCGCTTCCCCGTGGTGCGTGACATCCGAACCCAAAGCGTGCTGCATGGCGCTGGGCACCTGATCCTCGGGCACGAAGAACGCAAGCCGCGAAGGGCGCAAAGGATCCCCTGCCTCCGAGATTCGGCCCGAGACCAGGTGGCACACTTCGCGAACCCCGAGCAAGCAACGGAGCAGGTACAAATCGCGCACCATACGTGCTTGTGCGTCCGCCAAACCCAGCGCACGCCGGGCAGCCGGGGGCAAGAGCACGTCTTCTGGGTAGGCCTCGGGCAGAGCGCCCTCGTGGAAACCGGTCAAAATCAAGGCCGGAGCGTCATCCCACAAGAGCTCGCGCCAGCCCAGCATCTCAAGCGTTTCGTTCTCCTCCCCGCTGCCCAGCGGTGGCAGGTTGCGACCCGCTAATTCCCCCACGAGAAGCCCCAGCGCGTGTTCGGCATGCACCTGCGGCAACCACGGAGAGGCGGCCGAGTTCCAATGGCTGAGGACCCTAGAAAACTCCTCCAAAGTGGCCTGACTCGCGCGTTGCTCCTCCAAGTGCGGGGCAAACCGCCTGGATCCGTAGACCCAACCCAAGAAGGTACGGATCGCGGAAACCCACTCGCCCAGGGGTTTTTCGCCCGGCTCGGCCAACCCACCCAGCTGTTCGCGCAACACCGCGAGCCAGCGAGTAAGTTTCGAATCGCTGGGTGCGACGTCACGCAGATGCAAGGGCAGGTGCCGGCGATGGTGCTCATCCAAGCAGGCGGCCAAATCCTGGCCCGGGACGGCGGCGCTCAAAACCGGCTCCAAGTCGGGATGGCGGAACAAACGCGCCACATCCTGAAAGCGAAAGTCCGGCAAAACCTTGGCTAGGGCCGAAACGAGCAAGGCTGCCGAGCTCTGCGCCAAGGCACGACCCGCAGCATCGCGTGCCTGCAACCCCACCCGTTCCAACCCGCGTACGAGATGCGGTTTCAATTCGCTGTCGGGAGTCCCCAGCTGGATGTCGCTGGCCGCCAAGGGCGAGCCTGCGCGCGGAACCGTGGACCATTCGCGCAAGAGCGCCAAGACCCGATCGACCTGTTGCTTGGGGCCCCGCTCCACGTGCCATCGATCGAGCGACAAGGGCAGGGTCTCGGTCGACCACGCCTCCGGAAGAAGCAAACCGAAGGCGTCGAACCGGTCGGCGTGCGAGGCCGGTGCCAAGACCCAGCTATGAACACGGTCGGCCATGGCCGCCAAGGCCTTGCGTTCGACGACCGTGGCGGTCGGAACGAAGATCCACGCCAATCGGACCTCGGGCCCAACCAGTGGACTGCGGCCGAGCTCCATGCCATCGACGATGCCAGCATCTTGAAGGCTCTGCACGTAGCGATCGCGCAGGGTTTGCCAAAGGCCCCAGCGCTTGGCTTGGCCCGGCAAGGCGAGCGCCAAATCCGAAAATCCGAGATCGGCCTGGCACAATTCGGCGTGCAAATCGCGCGCCCGCTGGCCTAGCGACCACCAAGCGCCAGCCGCATCGGGTGCAGGAGCCTCCCGGCCCAAGGCCAACAAACACTCCTTCGATGTGAGCCCACGCAAGACTGCAGCCCAAGCGTGGATCGCCTCGCGGCGGTCGATGACGGGTTGGTTGCTCGGGCGCAAGGCTTCGAGCCAAGCTCCCTGGGACACGCCGCGCGGGGGCTCCAAGTGCGCGGGCAAGTGACGCACCAACGCCTCTTCGAATTGGCGGACGGCGCGCTTGCCGGGCAACACGTACCACCAGGCACCCGGCTGGGCTTCGATCGCCTCAACCAACGCTTGAGCGGCGCGGTCGAGGGGTTTGGGTTCCCAGTCGAGGAAGGTGCGAGCCATGGAAGCGGCCCCTTCCCTATGCCAAGCCTTGGGAGCCGGTCCAGAGCATAGGGACCCCGGGGACCGCCTTCCAGACCTGGTTGCTGGGTGAAGGGCTGGGGCTGCCCGACCTGGACCCGCCCCCCGGAATACCTAGCGAGCCTTGGGCAACCAGTTCAGGAAGCCCCCCTCCAGCGAGGACTTCGCATCGAGGCTGGGATCGCTGAGCGGCATGCCGTAGTGCTCGGCAAAGATCTTTTCGAAGGTCTCGCTGGGGTCGGCTTCGACGATCCCACCCGCTTGGAGTCCATCGGTCGTGGCCAATGCTCGCAGCAGCCCCGAGAATTGCGCTTGGGACTCCACCGGTTTCTTGCCGCCGCCCTTTTCGCGCAGCCAATAGAGGAAGCAACTGGAATAGCAGCGAGCAAACTCGAGCCGGTCCCCGTAGAACTCCTTACCGATCTTGGCCAATTGGTTGCCCTGCCTACCCAGGATCGGGCCTTCCAGAACCGCTGAGGTGACTTCATCGTCCGCGCGCAACAGGAAGTAGCGCACCTTGTCCTTGGCTTCGCGCTTGTTGACCTTGTCGCGACCTTCCTTCTGGGCGTTTTTTAGCACACCGATAAAGTGGTCTTTGCCATGGGTATCGCGCCAACGGCTGTCCGCTAGGTCCGGGGGCAACACCCCGCCTTCGGACTGTCCACCCGGTACGAACATTTCGCGCGCTTCCTTGCGCCGTTCGCGCAGGTCCCCGTCGACGCGCGTGTTGCACTCACCGAAGATGTCTACGACCAAGTTGAGCGACAAGCCCCCCGCGACCCCGGGAGGAATTCGGCCGCCAAAGTAGTTGTCCAACAAGCCGACCCCCGCCAACTGACAGATCTGCTGTTCCAAGCCAGTGGGGATGCGATTCTCCATGGCGTTGCTCTGCTTGTAGGTCGAGTCGGTCGGGTTGGCGGGCGAGAACGCCATGGCCAGGAAACGCCAATCGTTGACGTAGAAGTTCGTCCACGTGTACACGTTCGGGCTCCACATGGAAGCGCGTGCCTCGGGCCTGGCCCAACCCGCCAACGCGATGACTTCCACGTAGCGCTCACGGCTGGGGTACAGGATCATCGGCTCGCGCCGGGCCGTCCGTTCCAGTCCGAGCCCCCCCGAGACCTGCAGGTACTGCGCGAGATCTCGGAAGCCAGGAAGCTTCTCGGCTTTGATGCCCAAGAGCGGTGCTAGATCGACGGTTTCGGTGAGGACCCCGTCACCGGCCGTGGCTTGTAGCTTGGAAAGCGCGGAGAGCGCCGTACCGACTTGGGCCTTGCCGAGTTCGCTGGCGAGATCCAAGGCGACCTTGCGTTGGGTTTGGATCTCCGCGCCCACCGGATCGACCCAGTTCAGCCAGGCAGCTTGCATGACGGCAAGACTGGCTGCCACGTTCAAGAAGCGCTTGGCATCGGTACCGTTGGCAAAGGCATCCTGCTCCATGTACAGGTCAAAGAGCCCCACCTCCAAGTGCACGAACCCCTGCTTGGCGAAGTCGTCGAAGGTGAAGGTCTCCGGCATGGAATCCGCCTGACCATGCCGCTCGAGCGCGGCCTTGGCCAGGGCCTCGTAGTCGAGCTCTGCGCCGACAGCCGGAGCCGCGGTGAGGGACCCGAGGGAAAGGGCGAGTAGCGCAAGATGGGGGACGAATCGTCGCATGGAAGAAAGTCGCATGGAAGAAAATGGTGGGATGCTGGAAGGAAGGGGGGCCCGCCCCTGTAACGACCCAGTAGCCCCTAGATTGGTTAGGATTTCGAAAAAAGCCGACCAAGAACCCATCTCGTACGCAAGGGGCCGGCAAAAGTCCGCTTGGGGGTCGAAAGGGCTACGGTAAGGGCTCGAGGAACTCCTGACATTCCTGGACGAGGTCGATCAGCCGCTCCTGTTCGCGGGTGAAGCGAGCGTCCATCTCGGGCATGGGCTGCCAGTGATCATCGAACACCCAGGGCTCATCCTCGCCTGCCTGGGCGGGCAGCATGAAGATCCCTTCCTCGGTAATCAGGCCCACATCGGCAAAGCCCGCCACGACCCGGGCTCGGTTCTGGGGGACAGGGGCAAACAAGCTCTCACCCTGGGTATAGCCCCCCCGCTGGGTTCGGTCGGCCCCCAAGAGCTCGAGCAAACTGCCGGAAACGTCCAAGTGGCTGGTGGGGCGCATTTCTTGCCCGGGTTCGATGCCCGGTCCGTAGAGGATCAGCGGCACGTTGATCTGCTCGGGGGTGTAGTTCGACGTATGACCCCAATAGCCGTTCTCGTAGAACTCCTCGCCATGGTCGCCGGTCACCATCACCACCGTCCCGGGACCCTTGCGGGATGCGTCCGCGCGTTCGGCCTCGGCCAAGATCGAATCGGCGACCCCATCGGCGTAGAGCACGCAGTTCTTGTAGGTGTTGCTGACCTGTTCGCGCATGACGCTCAAAGCCGGCTCTTCGGTGGTGCTGCCCAGGTCGATGTACTTGAGCCCATCCTTGAGGGCAGGCTTGAACGGTCCGCCGGGATTGAAGTAGGGCTGATGGGGTGAATCGAGCAGCACGAAGCAGAAATAGGGCCGCGTGTCGTGGTTCTGCTCGCGCTCTTCCATCCATTCGGCGAAGGCGTCTGCAACCAAGCGGTCCTTGACGTCCGAACGGCGAGAGACTTCTTTGCCGTCGGCACGCAGGAATTGATCCACCACTTGTTCGCGATCGAGGCCCGCCCAAGCCGTCTGGAGGAACTCGGGGAAGTTCATCGAGGCCGCGGAAAGCACCCGGATGTCATAGTCCTGCTCCTGGAGGGTGTCGATCAGAACCGGCGTGGTTCCGTTTTCAAGCGCGCGGAACCAATAGGATCCGTGCAAACCATAGAGCATCGTGAACAACCCAAAGCGCGTCCCGTTGCCGCCGCTCTTGTGATCGCGGAACACACGCCCTTTCTGGGCTCGGGCCGCCAACAGCGGGGTCAATTCTTCGTTGAACGCATCGCGGCGCCACGAGTCGAGCACGACCATCAGGATGTTGGGGCGGTGACCATCGGCCGGAATCTCGGGACGCTCTTTGGGGTAGGTAAACGCTTGCCCTGATTCCCCGCCCAACGAAGCCGTCGCCAGCAAACCATGGATGTCCTGGCGTCCCTCGCGCAACGCATCGATGAGGTAGCCCAGCCGCGGCTTGGGTCCCGGCAAGGGACGCGAAGCGTACAACAGCTCGCGGTCCCCGCTGATGCTCGCCATGGCGTACAGCGACTTGTCGATCGTGATCAAGGGCAGGAACACCGCTAGGCACAGCACGTAGGGCCGCAACAACAGGGTTTGCTTCAGGCCCAGCCCTTCGCGCTCGATGATCCGCCGTAGGCGCCAGCGCCAGAACAGGAACTGGAGCAAGGTCAGGACGGAAATCGCCACGGTCGCGGTGATCCACACCTCGCTGCCCAGATAGACCGCATCGCCCGAACCCGGGGTGAAGGCCACGTTGAGGATCGCCCCGTTGAAGTGGTAACGCAGCAAGCGGTATACCACCGTGTCGGTGTACAGGAGCCCCAGGAAGACCGCCCCGGTCAAACTCTGCAAAATCCCGACCCACAACGGCCGTTGGACAAAGCGGTGGATCAGCCCAAGCGGAATGGCCGGCAGGATCCCCAGGATCGCGATGCTCGAGATCAACGCCACGGGCACGTAGAGCCGGACCCAAAACGAAAGCCCCTCCGGCAAGCGGAACAACCACAAGGACCCCACCAGGGTGCCCACCAAGATGTTGAGCAGCCAAAGCTGGAAACCCGCGTGCGCCAAGGCCGAGCGGGTGATCGAGCGGGCGTAAGGGTTGTGGGGTGGAGTGGATTTCGAAGCCATCGGGGATGCCAAGCGGCATACGGTTAAGCGTCCCATTTTATTGTCCTAAGACCCCATAAAGGCAAAAAGTTCGGATTCGGACCCTGCCGACTCCCCAAACCCCTCGCCCGGCCTCGGAAATGAGGCTTGGCGGGTCGCTTAGCACTTGTGGCGCGCCCCGCCGGGGAGTATCTTCCGCCCCTCGAAGGAGAGGTGGCAGAGTGGCCGAATGCGCCACATTGCTAATGTGGTGACTCCATTGGGGTCCGAGGGTTCGAATCCCTCCCTCTCCGCCATCCGAGCCTAGCCTCCCGCCCCCCCTCGGGGGCCCCTGTGGAAACCATGGACGCGACCCTGCCGATCGGCACCCGCCCCCACCGCTGGCTTGTATGGCACCATGTCTCCTTCGCGGTCGTTGCGGCCGTTTTGGCGGCTTCCTGCGGTGGGCAACGGCTGTTGCAAGTGACCTCCGAGCCGAGTGGAGCCCTCGTACGGCTCGATGAGGACGTGATTGGCACCACCCCTTTGGCCTACGAGTTCGAGAACTTTGGGCGGCGTCGGCTGTCGCTGTACCTGCCGGGCTACCAAACCTATTCCGAGCCGCTGCACCTCAAGACACCCTGGCACGCCACCTTTCCGATCGACGTGATCACCGAGGTGCTGCTGCCCTTGGGCTTGCGTTACAAGAAGGAAGTGAACGTGGTCTTGCTGCCCGACGATGGCGAACGCGTCCTGGAGACCTTGGGAAGTTTCGTCAAGCGGGCGGAGGCCCTGCGCGAAGGCCTTCCCGGCCAAATCCCGACGGGGGAACCGATCGTCGAGCCGGCCCAGCCCGATCCGGAAGCTCCGGTCGAACCCGACCCAGCGACTGCGGACAAGCCATGAGCGACCCGCTACCTCTCGGATCCGACCTGGCCGGAATGCGGGTGGTCGTCATGGGATTGGGGCAATTTGGTGGAGGTGTCGCCGCGGCCAGCTACTTGGCCCGGCACGGCGCTCGGGTGTGCGTGACCGACCTGCGCCCCGCCGCGCAATTGAGCGCATCGTGCGCCGCCTTGGCCGATTGGCCGATCGAATACGTGCTCGGGGAACACCGCGAAGCAGACTTTGCCGGGGCTGATATCGTCGTAGCGAATCCTGCGGTCTCACCGGCCAACCCGCTCTTGCGAGCGGCCCGGGCAGCGAGGGCTCGCGTCACCTCGGAGATGGAGCTCTTCCTGCATGGGACCCAGGCTTCGCTCTTGATGGTCAGCGGAACCCACGGCAAGAGCAGCACGGTGACGTTCCTGCACCAGCTGCTCAAGGGCTGGACCCGTCCGGTGTTCCTAGGTGGCAATCTGGGCCGGCCCCTGTTGGATGTGCCCGCTGCCTGGCATCCCGAATCCACCTGCGTGGTGGAGATCTCTTCGTATCAGCTCGAAGCGCTCGACCTGGACGCATTGCCTGCCAAAGCTCGGACGGTCGGGCTGACCGCCTTGGCGCCCGACCACTTGGAGCGCCATGGGGACATGTTCGGCTACCTATCGGCCAAGGCGCGACTGTTCGGGTTGGCGCGCCAGGGTGCCTGCGCCTGGCTGCCCGAGGCTGCCTACAACGAGGCCCCCTTTGCTCGCTGGCGCTCGGAACTGCGCCCAGACCTGCGCTGGACAGCCTATGGCCCCAGCAGCCCATGCCATTGGGATGCGCGCGGGTTCGTGATCGATGGGAGTCACCTTGCGTGTCCTTCACCCTGGCACCTGCCCGGGGATTTCCAGCGAGACAACGTGTTGCTCGCACTGGGGATGGCCATGGAGTCCGGAATGCCTGCGGAAGTAGCGGCCCAACGCTTGCCCGCGTTGCGGGGACTGCCCCACCGGCTGCAGCGCCTGGACTTGCCGGGAGAGCGTGTGGTCTTTGACAACGGGGTATCCACCACGCCCGAGTCCACCCTGGCGGGACTGGAAGCCATGCCCGCGGGGGCCGTGGTGCTGCTAGGCGGGCAAGCCAAAGCGGGGCTGGCCTATGCCGAACTGGCACGTGCGCTGGCCCGCCGGGGTGACCATGTGCACGTTTTTGGGGCAGCGGCCAGCGATTTGGCCAGCGTTTTCGCCAGCGAAGGGCTCGAATTCCTGCCCCACAGGGATCTGGCCTCCGCCCTCGCGGCGGCTTGGCAAGCATGCCATGCGGGCCAAACCTTGCTCTTCTCGCCCGCCTGTGCGAGTTTCGACGCCTACCCAAACTTCCAGGCCCGTGCGCTTGAGTTTGTACGCGGGGTCGAGGACCTGGCCCAGGCCACGCGATCTACCAACCTGGGCGATTGATCCCAGGCCCTGGGGCCCCTATAGAATCCTAGGCCCTCGGGCCACTATGGAATCCCAAGCCTTAGGGCCACTATGGAATCCCAGGCCCTTGGGCCCCTATGAAATCTCTATAGGATGAAGTAGCGCTCACCGTCCTCCGTCTCTCACGATCCATGAAGTGCCAGTTCTGTCAAGTCAACCAAAGCAACGTGCATGTCACCGAGGTGGAGCAATGGGATGGCTTTGGGGGACCCAAGAACAAGATCCTGATCAAGCATTTGTGTGAGGCGTGCGCCCAGCGCCAGGACTTGCCGTTTGCCGGGGCCGGAGCCAAAGCCAGCGCCAAGTTGTGGCAGCTCATGAACCTCACCGCGAAGGTGGAGATCAAAACCTCCGTCTTGGCTTGCCCCCATTGCGGCACCACGCAGCTGGAGTTGCGCAAGAAAGGCCGGGTCGGCTGCCCCAAATGCTACGAGGTCTTCTCGCAGGACCTGGAGACCATGCTGGAGCGCATCCACGGCGCCACGAGCCACGTTGGGCGGGTCCCCGGAATTGCGAACTCCTACGAGAGGGACCGCATGGAGCAGATCAACCAGCTCAAAGCACGGCTCGACCAAGCCATCCACAAAGAAGAATTTGAGGCGGCCGCAGGCCTGCGGGACCAGCTCGCCGAGCTGGAGCAACGCAAAGAAGCCTAAAACCGATCCGCGAGGATCGCTCCCCACCGTTGAGTCCTCCCCGCCATTGAGTCTTGGAAGGTGGGAGTCCATTAGTAGCGTGGCCCGGTTGCCCATCCCAATCCTGGCCTTCCAGGACCCGTCCTGGCATCCTCAGGGCTTGTGGTGGGCATGGGCCGAACCCAAATCCAAGATCCTACTGACACCGCCCCGCAAAGCCTCAACCTAGGACCAAAGCACGGCCGAAAAGCCCAATCGGACGCTTGCTCTCGACACCGTGCGCTTGGCCCGCCCAAACCCTCCCATCCTTTCGCTCCGCTCGATTGCCCTCCAGGGCAGCCATGCAGGGCACCCCACGACCTAAAACGACATGTTCGACCGCTTCACAGACCGCGCCAAGAAGGTCATGAACTTCGCCCGCCAGGAGGCCCAGAGGTTCAACCACGAATACCTCGGGACGGAACACATTCTCCTGGGGCTCATCAAAGAGGGCGAAGGCGTCGCTGCCCACGTGTTGAAAAACATGGGCATCGACATGACCAAGATCCGCATGGAGATCGAGAAGATCGTCAAGACGGGTCCTTCGATGGTCACCATGGGCCAACTGCCGTTCACCCAGATGGCCAAGAAAGTGCTCGAGTTGTCGATGGAAGAGGCCTCGAGCCTGTCCCACAACTACATCGGCACCGAGCACCTCCTGCTCGGGTTGATCAAGGAAAACGAGGGCATCGCCGCCCAAGTGCTGACCAACCTAGGAGTCAAACTCGAGGACGTGCGCGAAGAAGTCCTCGATTTCCTGGGTGCGGACAGCATCGACGAATCGGATGAATCCACCATGTCGGAAGAAGGCAGCGCCCCCAGCGGCGGTAAGAGCAAAACCCCTGCTCTGGATTCGTTTGGCCGCGACCTGACCGAGCTCGCCCGCGAGGACAAGCTGGATGTGGTCATCGGACGCGCGAACGAAATCGAACGCGTGATCCAGATCCTTTCGCGCCGTACCAAGAACAACCCTGTGCTGCTCGGGGAGCCCGGAGTGGGCAAAACCGCCATCGTCGAAGGTTTGGCCCAACAGATCATCGCGCACACCGTGCCCGAGATCCTGCGTGACAAGCGCATCGTGGTGCTCGACCTCGCCCTGATGGTCGCCGGTACCAAGTACCGCGGCCAGTTCGAGGAGCGCATCAAAGCCGTCATGACCGAAGTTCGTCGCGTCAAAGACGTGGTGCTCTTCATCGACGAGCTGCACACCCTGGTGGGTGCCGGTGGAGCCGAAGGCGCCATCGACGCTTCCAACGTGCTCAAGCCCGCACTTTCCCGGGGCGAAATCCAGTGTATCGGGGCCACGACCCTCGATGAGTACCGCAAGCACATCGAGAAGGACGGGGCCCTAGAGCGTCGTTTCCAATCGGTCACGGTTGAACCGCCGACCCCCGAGCAAGCCGTCGAAATCCTCAAGGGTCTACGCGCCCGCTACGAAGAGCACCACCGCGTCAAGTACACCGACGAGGCGCTCGAATTGGCCGTCGAACTGGCGACCCGCTACATCAACAACCGCTTCTTGCCCGACAAGGCCATCGACGTGATGGACGAGGCCGGTGCGCGCGTACGCATCAAGGCCATGGTCCCGCCGCCCGATGTGCGTGCCCTGACCGAAAAGGTCGAGGACTTGGAGCGCCAGAAGGATCAAGCCGTCAGCGACCAGGACTTCGAACTGGCCGCCCGCCTGCGCGACGAGGCCTACCAGCTCAAGAAGAAGCGCGAAACGGTGCAGAGCGATTGGCGCCGCGAGCAGCAGGAGAAGGAGCAGGTCGGTGAAGTCACGGTCGATGTGATCCAAGAAACCATCTCCAAGATGACCGGCATCCCGCTCACCCGCCTCGAGAAAGCCGAGCGCGAGCGCCTGCTGCAAATGGAGAAGGAACTGGGCGCGGTCGTCATCCACCAAGAAGACGCCATCACCGCCATCGCGCGGGCGGTGCGCCGTAGCCGCTCGGGTCTCAAGGATCCGCGCCGCCCGATGGGTTCGTTCCTGTTCCTCGGCCCCTCGGGCGTGGGCAAGACCTTCCTGTGCAAGCAGCTTGCCAAGTTCATGTTTGGTGATCCCGACGCCATGATCACCATGGACATGAGCGAGTACATGGAGAAGCACAACGCTTCGCGTTTGGTCGGCGCGCCCCCGGGCTACGTCGGCTACGAAGAGGGCGGCCAGCTCACCGAAAAGGTGCGCCGTCGGCCCTACAGCGTGGTGCTGCTCGACGAGATCGAGAAGGCCCACCCCGATGTCTTCAACATGTTGCTGCAGATCATGGAAGAAGGTCGCTTGACCGATTCCTTTGGCCGCCATGTGGACTTCCGCAACGTGATCCTGATCATGACCTCGAACCTCGGCTCGCACACCATGCGCGCCGGCGGACAACTGGGCTTCGAGCGCCTCGAACACAGCGAATTGGCTGAGGACGAGCGTCGCAAGAAGAACAAGAACAACGTCATGGTCGAAGTCGAGCGCCACTTCCGGCCCGAGTTCTTGAACCGCCTGGACGAAGCCATCGTGTTCAACCCGCTGACCCGCGAGGACCTGGAGCACATCGTGCACCTGCAACTCAGCGAAGTCCGCACGCGCTTGGCCGAGCACGGCCTCTCGCTCGAACTGACCCCCGCCGCCATGGGACTATTGATCGACAAGGGCTACAACGCCGACTACGGTGCGCGCCCGCTGCGTCGCGCCATCGAGCGCCTGATCGAAGACCCGATGGCCGAGCAGCTCCTGCGCGAGGAAATCAGCGAGGGCCGCACGCTCTACGCCGACCTCAACGAAACCGGCGACGCGTTGACCTTCACGACCGAACCGCCGGCTACCCGCGCCGCGGAAGAACCGGCCAACTCGTCGGCCAAGTAAGCCTTCGGTCCTAGCAGGACCCAACACTACGCGCGCCCGTGGCCTCCCAGCCGCGGGCGCGCTGCATTGGGCCCACGAAAAGCTCGGTTTGAAGAGCTCGGTTTCTGGCCTTCGGCCCAACTTGGTGGACGTGGGCCCGTACAGGTCGGAGCCTGCCGAATCCCGCCCAAAGAATTCCCCAAAGTACCCAAAGACCCAAGGACCCAAGGACCCAAGGACCCACCATGTCCCTAGAACTCAAAGAAACCGAGAGTGGCAAACTACTGGAGGTGGTCGTCAGCGGCAAGCTCACCCATGCCGACTACCAGGAATTCGTCCCCAAAGTCGAAGCGCTCATCCAAACCAAGGGCAAGCCCGCGATCCTGTTCGAGATGGTGGACTTCCACGGCTGGGAGCTTTCGGCTGCCTGGGACGACTTCAAGTTCGGACTGAAGCACTTCGCCGACATCTCGCGCTTGGCGATGGTTGGGGACAAGCGCTGGGAGATGGGGATGGCCGCCTTTTGTCGGCCTTTCACCACGGCCAAGGTTCGCTACTTTGACCGTGGCCAGCGGGATGCGGCCTTGGCTTGGGCCTTGGAGAGCTGACTAGGGTTCTAGGTCGACCTGGGGCCCTGGGCCCCAATTGTTAAGGCTGCGAGCCAAACTTGGGTGGCCCCGTAGAAAGCCACGTCGGTTGCTAGAATGGCTGCCCTTCGCCCGCCGTGACTCCCCCGGGGAATTGCCGTGGAGGCGAAGCTCACTTCGCCCGATTCCCGTCGCACCAGGCCGGTGCGCAAGCCCGGGAGTTTGGCTCTCCAACCATTCCCAACCGACCGATGTCCACCCGCAAACCGAACCACGCCGATGCCCAACTGATGCTCCAACTGTACGACCTGCGCAGGGAGGTGGTCATGCGCGAGTCGCGTGGCAAGATGCTGCGCTGGGTTCCCAAGAGCTTCGCCGACGTGCAAGAACTGACGAACTTTGAGCACCCCGACAACGCCGCTTGGCGCCAGGTGGGTTCCTACTTCGAAATGGCTTTCGGCATGGCCCGTCACGGCATTGTGCCCGCCGACTTCGTGGCCGAGAACAACGGCGAGGGCTTGCTGCTCTTCGCCAAGATGGAACCGTTCTTGGAGGAATACCGCGCGCACACTTCAGGATCCGCCTTCGGCAACGCCGAATGGCTGGCCAAGAACAGCAAGTGGGCCAAGAAGCGCTTGGAGCTCTTCCGTGCGCGCCTCGCCACAATGCGCGACATTCCGACCGTCCCCAAGAAGAAGGCTTCCACCAAGAAGTCCAAGAAACCCAAGCAAGCGTCGAAACCCGCTTGATCGAACCCGACTTCCAGCCACTTCGGGTGCGCAGCGGGCGGCTGCTCACCCGAAGTGGGATGTGAGCGCATCCTAGAAACCGCCTAGCGCATCGCAGCCCCATGGGCGACAATGGCCTAGCCTAGAGCCAGCCGCCCATGCCCCCAGCCAACCATTCCAGCCCAACAGGATCCGTCGTCGCGGTCCGCGGCAGCGTGGTGGATGTGCGCTTCGAGCACGAGCTTCCCGCGATCCACACCCTGCTCGAAGTGGGATCCGAGGCAGGGCTCCATCCGCCGATACGACTCGAGGTCCTGGAGCAACTCGACCGATTCCAGGTACGCGCCATCGCCCTCACCCCCACCCAGGGGTTGGCTCGCGGGATGGCCGTGCGCGATACCGGTGGCCCGCTGAAGGCCCCGGTTGGCGACGCCATCCTGTCGCGCATGTTCGATGTGTTTGGCCAACCGCTCGATCATGGCCCGCCGCTCACTCAGGTCGAATGGCGCTCGGTACATGGTGCCCCGCCCACCCTAGCCCAACTTTCGACCCGCTCGGAAGTGTTTGAAACCGGCATCAAGATCATCGACGTGCTGCTTCCCCTCGAGCGCGGAGGCAAAGCCGGGTTGTTTGGCGGAGCAGGCGTGGGCAAGACCGTCTTGCTCACCGAGATGATCCACAACATGATCGGGCACCAACAGGGCGTCAGCATCTTCTGTGGCATCGGCGAGCGCTGCCGCGAAGGCGAAGAGCTGTACCGCGAGATGAAGCAAGCGGGGGTGCTGCCCAATATGGTCATGGTGTTTGGCCAGATGAACGAACCGCCAGGCAGCCGCTTCCGGGTGGGGCACGCGGCGCTGACCATGGCCGAGTATTTCCGCGACGACGAGCACCGCGACGTGTTGCTGCTGGTCGACAACATCTTCCGCTTCCTGCAAGCGGGGATGGAGGTGTCGGGCCTGATGGGACAAATGCCCTCTCGACTGGGCTACCAACCGACGATGGGCACCGAATTGGCAGGGCTCGAAGAGCGCATCGCCAACACGGATTCTGGTGCGATCACCTCGATCCAAGCAGTCTACGTTCCGGCCGACGATTTCACCGACCCTGCTGCGGTGCATACCTTTTCGCACCTATCCGCCTCGATCGTGCTCTCGCGCCAACGGGCCAGCGAGGGATTCTACCCGGCCATTGACCCGCTCGGCTCCAGCTCCAAAATGGCGACTCCGGGCATCGTCGGCGAACGACACTACGCCATCGCCCAGGAAATCCGACGAACCCTGGCCGAGTACGGTGAACTCAAGGATGTGATCGCCATGCTGGGCATGGAACAGCTCTCCGCCAAGGATCGCGCAGTGGTGGCGCGGGCGCGACGTCTCGAGCGTTTCTTGACCCAACCCTTCTATACCACCGAAGCCTTCACCGGGCTGAAAGGCAAACTGGTGCCGCTGGAAAGCGCTCTGCTGGGGTGCGAACGGATTTTGAACGACGAATTCCAGAAGTACTCCGAGAGCGCACTCTACATGATCGGTTCGATCGACGAGGCCGACGCCAAGCGCGCCGCCCAGGAAAAGGCTCCGGCGGAAAAGGTGCCCCATGGAGCTTAGAATTCTGCTCCCCTCTTCGGTTCTGCTGGAGGAAATGGACGTGCAAGCCATCGTGGCCGAAACCAGCGCCGGCAGCTATGGCCTCCTGCCGCATCGGCTCGATTGCGCCACTTCGCTCGTTCCGGGCATCCTGACCTACTCCACCCAAGCCAAAGGCGAAGTCTTCGTCGCCGTGGACATGGGCGTGATGGTCAAGACCGGCGACAAGGTCTTGGTTTCGGTCCGCAGGGCCCTGGTCGGAAGCGACCTAGGCCAATTGCGCAAGGCGGTGGAATCGCAATTCCTGACCACCGACGAAACCGAAACGACCCTACGCAAACTCATGGCCAAGCTCGAGACGGGCTTCCTTCGTCGCTTTGTGGCTTTGCATCATGAGTGACCCAACCAAACCGGCACCCGAATCCGACCGCGGTCTGGCCCGCGAGGTCGGCATGCGCGCGGAACGCAAGATCCATGCGCGCAAGAACCCCCACCCAGGAATCTGGCTGGGCCTGGGCATGATGGGGCTGATCGGATGGTCGGTCAGCATCCCCACGCTGGTTGGGGCCGCCATCGGCATCTGGTTGGACAAGCACTACCCCGGCGGTCGTTCGTGGACCTTGGCGCTCTTGGTAGCGGGTTTGACCTTGGGATGCTTCCAGGCTTGGCTTTGGGTTCGCCGTGAAGAAGAGTCCATGAAAGCCGAACGGGAGGATCCCGATGCCTGAGGCCATGACTTGGGTGGTGGCCGCTGTGGGCGGCGTCGCCACCGGACTGTTCTTCTTTGGGGGTCTTTGGTGGACCGTCCAGCGCGGGCTGCAATCGACGCAGCCGGCGCTCTGGTTTCTAGTCAGCTTCCTGGTCCGCTTGGCCGTGGCCTTGCCGGCTTTGACGTGGCTGAGTCGGCGCGACTGGCGCCTTTTTGGGATGGCCTTGATGGGGTTTGTCCTCGGGCGCCTGCTGGTTACCCTTTGGACCCGTTCCCGAGCCGGCAGAGCGGAGGCGCAGTAAGCGAACGGCGACCATGGATCTAAGCCCCGACCAATGGATCTTCTGGCAGAGTGGCCCGATCAAGCTCAACGCCACGATTGCGTTCACTTGGGGACTGATGGCCTTGCTCACCATCGGTTCGATGCTCGTGACGCGTCGGCTATCGACGGGCCTCACCCGCTCCCGCTGGCAAAACACGCTCGAGATCGTGGTTTTGACCCTGGTAGAACAGATTGGCAACGTCGGCCTGCCCGGCCCGCGCAAGTACCTGGACTTTCTAGGAACCCTGTTCCTATTCATCGCGGCCGCCGCCCTGGCCACGATCCTCCCGGGCTATCAGCCCCCCACGGGCTCGCTCTCCACCACCGCCGCCTTGGCCCTGTGCGTCTTGGTCGCCGTACCCCTCTTCGGAATCGAAGAAAAGGGCTGGAGGGGATACCTGCGCACGTACATCGAGCCCACCGTGATCATGTTGCCGTTCAACTTGATCAGCGAAGCCTCGCGCACGATGGCTTTGGCCATCCGACTCTTCGGCAACATGATGAGCGGAGCCATGATCCTCGGCATCTTGCTGTCGATCACGCCGTTTGTGTTTCCGATCGTGATGACCCTCTTGGGCCTGCTCACGGGCATGGTGCAGGCGTACATCTTCACGATCTTGGCTGCGGTGTACATCGCAGCCGCCACCCGTAACCGCGCACGCAAGCCCGAACCCGAACCTGCGGCCTGAACCCCACCCCAACTGCTTCTACCATGGACTCCGTCACCGCCATCGCCGTCACTTCCATCATCACCGCTGGTTTCACCACTAGCATCGGGTGCATGTTTCCTGCCCTCGGGGAGGGGCGTTCGGTTTCGACCGCCTTGACCTCGCTGGCTCAGCAACCCGATGCTTCGGCCACGATCACGCGGACCTTGTTCGTGGGCCTCGCCATGATCGAGTCCACCGCGATCTACTGCTTCGTGGTGTCGATGATCCTGCTCTTCGCAAACCCTTTCTGGAGCCACGCCATCTCCTCGGTCACAGGCAAATAGACCATGCTGATCGATTGGTTCACGGTGGGCGCCCAGGCGGTCAACTTCCTCATCCTGGTTTGGTTGTTGAGGAGATTTCTGTACCAGCCGATCCTGCGGGCAATCGACGCGCGCGAGGAGCGCGTCGCGGCCGAGCTGGCCGACGCCACCGCCAAGCAGGCCGATGCCGAAAAGGCGCGCGCCGAGTTCGAAGCGAAGAACGAAGCGCTCGACCAAGCCAAAGCGGGCGTCCTAGCCCAGGCCACCTCGGAGGCGCAAGCCGAACGCGAACGCCTGCTCGAAGAAGCCCGCCAAACGGCCAACGCGGTGGGCGCTCGACGCCAAAAGGCCCTGGAGGAGGAGGCCAAAAGCCTGCGGACTACGCTCGAGGAAAGTACCCGAAAAGAAGTCTTCGAAGTGGTCCGCAAGACGCTCACGGACCTCGCCTCGACCTCGCTGGAGGACCGCATGGTGGAGACGTTCCTGGCCCGGCTGAAGACCGCCGATGACAAGACCCTCCAAAGCCTGCAACAACTTGGTGCGGCTGACCCCGCCAGCGCCTTGATCCGGAGCGCCTTCGAACTCAGCCCCGACCAACGGCAACGCATCGAACCAGCAGTCCAGTCGGCCCTGAACACCCAAACCTCGCTCCAATGGGAAACCGCTCCGCAACTGGTGAGCGGGATCGAGTTGGTCGTCGGCGGTCACAAACTCGGCTGGAACATCGCGGACTACCTCGCCACCATGCAGCGCCACTTGGGCGAAGTGGTGGACCCTGCCGGACAGGTTCCCAGCCCATGATGCACGACCCCGAGAGTCTGCACGGCGTTTTCGAGCGGGTGCTGGGCGATATGGCCCGCATGCGCCAGGGCACCACTCCCGAGTTCACCCCGCGCGAGGTGGGCCGGGTGATTTCCGTCAGCACGGGCATCGCCAAGGTCTCCGGCCTGCCCGGCGTCGGGTACGAAGAACGGCTCGAGTTCCCGGGCGGGCTGCATGGCATCGCCTTCAACGTGGATCCAGACGAGATCGGCGTGGTGTTGTTGGGGGATCACGCGCGGTTGCAGGCAGGGGATCCGGTCGAGCGTTCCAAGCGCGTGATGGACATACCGGTGGGTGATGGACTTCTGGGCCGGTTGATCGACCCCATGGGTCGCCCCTTGGATGGCATGGGCCGCGTGATGACGTCCAAACGCCTGCCCATCGAGCGTCCTTCGGTTCCGATCATGGCCCGGGCGCCGGTGACGGTGCCGCTGCAGACTGGGATCAAGGTGATCGACGCGCTGATTCCCATTGGCCGCGGGCAACGCGAATTGATCCTGGGCGACCGCAAGACGGGCAAGTCCACGATCGCGCTCGACACGATCCTCAACCAAAAGGACACGGGCGTTCTGTGCGTGTTGTGCATCATCGGGCAACGAGCCTCGGCAGTCGCCACGGCGGTGGCCAACCTTCGTACCCACGGGGCGCTCGAGTACACCGCGGTGGTGGTCACCGAGGGCAGCGATCCCCCGGGGCTGACCTACATCGCACCGTACGCCGCCACCAGCATCGCCGAACATTGGATGGAAGCCGGGCGCGATGTGCTGATCGTCTACGACGACTTGACCCAACATGCGCGCGCCTACCGCGAGCTTTCGCTGCTGCTGCGCCGTCCGCCGGGCCGCGAAGCCTATCCGGGGGACATCTTCTACATCCACTCGCGCCTCCTCGAGCGATCCACGCACCTGGGCCCCGCTGCGGGAGGTGGGTCGCTGACCGCCCTACCGATCATCGAGACCGAGGCCCAGAACCTTTCGGCCTACATCCCCACCAACCTGATTTCGATCACCGACGGTCAGATCTACGTTTCCCCTTCGCTCTTCGAACTCGGTGTGCTGCCGGCGGTCGACGTGGGCAAATCGGTTTCGAGGGTCGGAGGCAAGGCCCAGAGCGCCATCGTTCGGTCGGTGGCCAGTGACCTCAAACTGGACTATGCCCAATTCGAAGAGCTCGAGAGTTTCGCGCGCTTTGGAGCCCGCCTGGGTGAGGACAACCAGAAGATCCTCGAGCACGGTCGGCGTATCCGCGAGTGCCTCAAGCAGCAAGCTGCTTCCCCAGTCCCCGTCGTAGCCCAAGTTGCCATACTCCTGGCCCTCTCGACGGGACTCTTCGATCCAGTTCCGCTTGAGCACATGGCCAGCGCTTTGAGCTCGATCCAAACCGCGGCCAGCACGCTGCCCAAAGACCTCATGCAACGCATCGAAGCAGGCAAGCGCTGGAGCCCAGAAGACCGCGCCGCCGTCTTGGCCGTGGTCCGGCCCAGCCTGTCGAGCTGGGAAGCGCTGCCCACCGAGCCCGGAGCGTCAGGGCCGTGAGCGACACCTTGGCCAGCCTGCGGCGCAAGATCGACAGCGCCCAAGAACTTCAAGCGGTGGTGCGCGCCATGAAGGCCATGGCGGGTGCGAACCTAGCCCAATACGAACGCTCGGTAGAAGCCCTTGCCTCGTACCATCGCACGGTCGAGTTGGGTTTGGCGGCTTGCTTGCGCGGGGCCCAGCCAGGCCCGATCCAGGCAGGGCCATCCGACTCCAAGCAGCCGGCCAACGCGCAGGTCGTCGTATTTGGTTCGGATCAAGGCTTGGTGGGATCGTTCAACGATTCGGCGGCAGCCTTCGCGTTGCAATCGCTCCAGAACCGACCTGGCAACGTCGCGGCCTGGGCCGTGGGCGTGCGCGTCCAAGAGCGCCTCATCGACGCGGGCTGGAACGTGGTGGGCACCTTGGCCGTGCCCAACTCGGTCGAAGGCATCACAGACTTAGTGGGCCGGATCCTAATGGAAACCGAAGTCCATGCCCGCCACTTCCCTGCTAGCGAGCTGTACCTCGTCCACCAACGCCCCCTGCCCGGTTCGCAGTACGAGCCCAAGAGCCAACGCTTGCTGCCCCTCGACGATCGCTGGGCGCAGGAATTTGCGCAACTTCCCTGGCCTACGCCCCTGCCGCCCGAAGTCCTCGGCCAGCGCAGCGACGTCTTGCCCGCGCTCATCCGCGAACACCTGTTCGTCTCGCTCTATCGAGCTTGCGCCGAGTCGCTCGCCAGCGAAAACGCCAGCCGGCTGGCGGTCATGGAGCGCGCCGACCGCAACATCGACGACCTGCTCGAGGATTGGAACAACCGCTTCCACCAAACCCGCCAGGGAGCCATCGACGAAGAACTCTTCGACGTGTTGTCGGGTTTCGAAGCGCTGAAGCATCCTCGTTAGCGCGTGACGAATCACTCACCGGGAGGCGAGGTAACCGCTGATCCCGTTGAACACGAACTGCACCGAGATGACGAGCACCAACAGCCCTAGCACCCGCTCGATGACGTTGGATCCCGTCTTCCCCAGGAGCTGATCGAATCGACTCGCCTGGCTCAGCACCAACCAGCTGAGCGTACAGACGGCGAGGATCGCCAGGGCCACCGGGATCCACGAGTAGCTCTCCCGCAAGACCATGACCGTCGTCATGGCACCCGGACCGGCCAAGAGCGGGATGGCCAAGGGAATGATGGCGATGTTCTCGGGCGAGTCCTGGAATTGATCGGGCGAGTGGCGCGGCTGCCGACCCAGCATGTCGAAGGCCACCTTGCCCAGGTACAATCCCCCCGCCACACGGAACGCATAGAGGGTGATGCCGAAGAACGACATCATGGGCTGCCCTATCGCCAGAAAAGCCCAGAGCGCCATGGCCGCTGCGAGCGAAGCGGTGCGACTTAAGCGATGCTTCGCAGCCTTGCTCTGCCCCGCCGTCAACCGATTGAAGACAAAGGCCGTCGAAATTGGATTGACGATCGCAAACAGGGTTCCAAAGGAAAGCGCGATTTCATTGAGCATGGCGCCAGCCTACACGAAGCGGGCTTCGCTCGGTCGGGGATAGGGGTCTCTCCGATTGGATTCGATCCCACCCCGCGCGAGCGATGCCTTGTGGACCCCGGCCCTCGACCTAGATCCACCGCATGCGACGGCTTGACCCGACGCGCGTTACGACCTAGCGCTTGGGTTGAGCGTCGCGCACTCGGGCTTCCCAATCCAACAACCAACGCTTGCGAGCCAGGCCGGCGGCATAACCGGTGAGGCTCCCATCCGACCCCACGATGCGATGGCAAGGTAGCACCAACGAGAGGTGGTTGCGCGCATTGGCCTGTGCCACAGCGCGTACGGCGGTGGGGCGCCCCATCGACACGGCTAGTTGGGCATAGGAACGGGTTTCGCCAAAGGGTATGGCTTTCAAGGCTTGCCAGCAGGCCACTTGGAACTCGGTCCCGAACCACGCAATCGGTGTCTCGAAGGTCCTCACGCTGCCCGCAAAGTAGCCCTCGATTTCGCGTCGGATCGAGCGCGTACTCGAACAACTCCCGGGTACGAGGTTTGCTTGGTGACGCTGGGCGAGGCGAGACATTTGGGGCCAAAGCTCCTTGCGCCCCGCAAATCCGAGCAACACGAGGCGCTCCCCCTCTCCGACCGCCAACATGGGACCCAGCGGACTCTCAAACCACTCAGCTTGCCAGGCGGCTCCGCCCGCGCGGCTCGGGGCTTCCCCCATGTGGCGCTGGAACGCGGCGCGGAATCCGCTGCTCGATTCATAGCCCGCGGCGATTTGGGCGGCGGTGACCGGCTGTCCTTCCGCCAACTCCGCTTGCGCCGCCGCCAGCCGGCGCGCACGTGTGTACGCCGCGAACGTCATCCCAAAACGCGCCGAAAACGCGCGTTTCGCCGCTTGCGCGCCCCAGCCCAACGCAGCCAGGTCCGCAGGACTCCAACGTCGTTCCGGTTGGGCTTCGATCGCAGCCAATAGCTGCTCGAGCGCAGGCGACGCCGAACCGGGCAGGTCCAACGGCCGGCACCGCTTGCAGGGCCGGTAGCCCGCGGCCATGGCCTCCTGCACGCTCGCAAAGAACTCGCAGTTCTCCTGCTTCGGCTTGCGCGCCGGGCAGGTCGGTCGGCACACGATGCCCGTGGTCCGGATGCCGAAGAACACCAACCCCTCATAGGCCGGGTCCCGGTCCAGAAGGGCTTGGTAGTACTCGCGGTGCAGGGCAGTCGTCATGGCGCGTTGGATTCGGTACGGATCGACAAGGCTCTCGAATCGGGCTCTCGAATAAGGTTCTCGAATCACCTCGCCGCCTCGTTTGTACGGGATCTTGCAGATCGTGGGCGCCGAAAATCGATCGAAGAATTCGGATCGGGTATCCTGCCGCGATGCTGACCGCCGCCCTGCTCGCTTTCGCCTCATTGCTCCCTACCGGGCCCGACCGGGTCTACGTGCTCTTCATCGGCGACCATGGCCATCACCGGCCTGCCGATCGCTTGCAGGACGTGTACGGCCCGCTGTTGCGCGCGGGGTTTGCGATCGATTGGGAGGACGAGCTTGAGTTCGTGACCTCGGAGCGGCTTGCGGACTACGACGCCGTGATGATGTACGCCAACCAGCCCGAGCATGCGGTGGTTCCTCCGGATTTCTTTGCCGCCCTGCAGGGGTTCGTGCGCGAGGGCGGCGGCTTTGTGGCTTTGCACTGCACCAGCGGTTGCTTCATGGAGTCGGACGAATGGCTGCAGTTCGTCGGCGCGCGCTTCCAATCCCACGGAACCGAGGTGTTCCAGCAGGAGGTTTTGGCACCCGAACACCCGCTGATGGCGGGCTGGCCCAACTTCACCGCTTGGGATGAGACCTACGTGCAGACCCACGCGCCAGGCGATCGCGTGGTTCTCAGCCAGCGGGGCAGCGAGCCGTGGAGCTGGGTGCGGAGCGAGGGCAAGGGGCGCATCTACTACACCGCTTCGGGCCACGACGAACGCGTCTGGCGCGAGCCCGCGTACCTCGACCTGCTCATCCGGGCGCTCGATTGGACGGCGGGTGACGAGGTCGCCGCACGGCGCAAGGCCTACCAGCCCCCCACCTTCGAGACCGTCGAACACGCATGGGTGCCCAACTACGAGGGCCACGACCCCGCGCCGAAACTCCAGAAGCCGTCCAGCCCCGAAGCCGCCCGCCAAGCGCTGATCGTGCCCGCCGGCTTGGAGGCCCAGTTGTTCGCGTCCGAACCGATGGTCGTCAATCCGATCGCCATGACCTGGGACGAGCGTGGCCGGTTGTGGGTCATCGAAACCCCCGATTACCCCAACGGCGTGCAAGCCGAACGCCATGGCACCGATCGCATCAGCATCCTCGAGGACACCGACGGCGACGGTCACGCCGACAAGAAGACGGTGTTCCACTCGGGACTCAACCTGCCCACCTCGCTGCTCAAGGTGCAAGCGGGTTTGATCGTCACCCAAGCGCCCGACCTGTTGCTGTTGACCGACCCCGACGGCGACGACCAATGCAACCAAGTGCTGACGCTATTCCACGGATTCGGTACCTGGGACACCCATGCGGGCCCCTCCAACCTGCGCTGGGGACCGGACAATGGGATTTGGGGTGCGGTAGGCTACTCGGGCTTTGAGGGGCCCTCCGGGCAGCGCTTTGGGAGTGGATTGTGGCGCTGGACTCCGGGAACCGCTGGGCCCGAATTCGTGGCGCAATTCACCAACAACACCTGGGGTTTGGGCTTCCGCGCCGATGGCGAGCTGTTTGGATCGACCGCCAACGGGGCTCCTAGTTTCTTTGTGGGTGCGCCCAAGACGCTGCTCGCCAAGGCCCTGCCCGATGCTCCCGGTGCCGCGCCCGTGTTCGATAGCCCGCGCTTCCATCCGGCCTTGGCGCAACTGCACCAGGGCGACTTCTTCGGCGAGTACACCGCCGGCGCCGGGCACGCATTTGTCAGCGGCGACCGGTTGCCGGCGGGCTGGAACGAACGGAGCGCGCTGGTATGCGGCCCGACCGGGCACCTCGTCGGACGCTTCAACGCCTATCCCGAAGGCTCCGGCTGGAAGACCCAAGACGCGTTCAACGCCTGCGTGTCCATCGACGACTGGTTCTGCCCGGTGCAAGCCGAGGTGGGACCCGATGGGGCGATTTGGATCGCCGACTTTGCCCAGTTCTTGATCCTGCACAACCTGCCCGGCAACCCCGAACGCGGGCTGCCCCAGGTGGACTACGGCGCCGGCAACGCGCACTTGAACCCGCTGCGCGATTCGGAGCATGGGCGTATCTTCCGCTTGGTACGCAAGCGAACCAAGCCAGAGCCCTTCTCGCTGGCGGGCGCGGATACGGCCCAACTGGTGCAAGCCCTGTCGCATCCCAATCGCTTCTGGCGCGACACGGCCCGGCGCATTTTGGTGGAAGAACAGCGCACCAAGGCCATTCCGGCGCTCTTGACGCTCGAGAGCCCCGATGCGTTGCGCACCTTGGCGGGCTTGAAGGCGTTGGCCAGCGATGCCGGTCGCGAGGCGCTCGAGCGTGCGTTGCGCTCGGGAAGTCTCGACGTGCAAAAGGCCGCGCTCGATGCGCTGCCCGCCACCGATGCCTGCGCCACGCTGCTGGCCCGCTCGGGATTGCTCGAGTCGAGCTCGCTCGATCTGGCGCGCCATGCGTTGCTGGCCGCCGCGCGCATGCCCTCGTCGCAAGCCATTGGAGTCGCACTCGCCAGCCGCGCGCTGGTGCCTACGGGCCATGACGGGTGGCTCCAGCAAGCCCTGAAAGCGGCCATCGCCAGCCACGCCGACCCGTTCCTGGCAGCCGCCACCCCATTGTTGCCCCCCGACTCGCCGGAGGCTGCTCCCAACCTGCTCCAAAACCCCGGCATGGAAACCGCCGATCCCGAGCGCAGCGACGCCCCCCTGGGCTGGCGCCCGCGCACGTACAGCGGCAGCGCCGAACACACCTGGGAAACGGGCCAAGGTCGTGACGCGAGCCGCGCTCTGGTGATTCGTTCGACCCAAGGCGCCGACACCTCGTGGTACACCGATGTGCCCGTCGCCCCCAACACGCGCTATCGCTTGAGCGCTTGGATCCGGACCCAAGGCCTCACCCACCCGGGCTCGACCCACGGGGCCTTGCTCAACATCCATCCGCGGCACGTGGTCACCGAATACGTGCAGGGCGACCAGGATTGGACTCAGGTTGCGCTCGAATTCGAAACCGTTCCCGGAGAGACCGAGATCAGCATCAACTGCTTGTATGGTGGCTGGGGTCAGTCCACCGGAGAAGCCGTGTACGACGATTTGGAGTTGGTCTCGCTCGGTTCGGCCGCAGATCTGCGCTCGTTGTTGGATTTGGCCCAGCGGTTTTCCTCCGAAGCTCCCGCCGCCGTGCCAGCGAGCGATCCCGAAACTTTCCTTAAGGGCGGCAACATCGCGGCTGGCCGCAAGGTCTTCTTCGAAAACCAAATCGTCGCCTGCAACCGTTGCCACGCCTGGAACGGAGCCGGAGGCTCGATCGGCCCCGACCTCGGCGACGTGGGCAAGCGGTTGAAGCCTTCGGACATCCTAGAGTCGATCCTCGATCCTGGTGCCAAACTGGCTGCTAGCTGGACCGCCCCGGCTACGGCCATGCCTGCCCTGCGGCCGTTTCTGAGCGATCAGGAGTTGCGGGACTTGGTGGCGTTCTTGGTGGCTTCGGAGCGCTAGCGGAGTCGTACGACTACGCAAAGTCGCCCCATACCCGCGACTCGCCCTGCGAAACCCCGCTCCGACCCCAAGGAACCCTCAAGCAGCCCCCCCAATTGGGCGATTCCTATGCGGAATCTGCCCATGTTCTCCCGCATCCAAAAGCGTCCCAGCCGAGCCCTCGTGCTGACGGTCCTGGTCGCGCTGCTGCCCATTGCCGTGGTCGCCCGTTGGCCGTTCCAAGGCTTCGACGACCCAGGAGGCCTATGGGGCAGTGGCTGGGGGCGATCAAGGCGGGCCGCTCCCTGCGAACCGCCCCCTGGCGTGTTTTCGCTGTCGACGTTGCGTTTGGGTCCGGGGGCGGTCATCGATGATGTGGATTCCCCGTTTCAGACCTACGTCGAGGGGCTGACCCAAGGAACCGGGCAAGCCGCCGTGGGAGCCTTGGGATCGATCGAACTTCTCAGCGCTCCTGGTGCGGGGCCCACGGTGGTGGTGGGCTCAGCGCGCGCCGCGTGGGCAGATCAGACCAAGCTGGCCAAAGGAACGTATGTGACCGGCTCGATCGAACCCGTGGCGCTGCGCAAGGAATGGCCCGAGTTGCCGCCGCACGACTTCGGTTCTGCCGGCGATTGGAGTTTGTCCACGGGCTCGCATTCGCTTGCGGGACCATCGGCCGAGTTCCGCCGGTTGGAGGTCGCGCGGGATGCCGAGCTCACCCTGGTCGGCCCTTTGGAACTATGGTTGGAGCAATGGCTGGTGCGCGATCAAGCGCGCATCGCGCTCGACACGAGCGCGGGTCCGGTCGTGGTGCGCGTCACCGACGCGTGCCGCTTGGGAGCCGAAACCGTCTGGATTTCGAAGCCCGAAGATCGAACTCGCTTTGCGCTGTTGGTCGGCTCTGGCACTCCGTGGATCGACGAGGCCGGCTTGGCTCCAAAGAGCGAAGCCGACCTCCGCGCCGAGGCCTTGCGGGATCGAATCAAAGGGGACGGATCGGAGTCCAAGCCGGAGATCCATGTGCCGTTGGAGCTCTTGGGATCCGGAGCGATGTATGGGCTCATCTACGCGCCGTTTTCGGGTCTGGTGCTGGAAGCGGACCAACCTCTGACCGGGGCGCTCACCGCCCAATCGGTCGAGCTGAGAGCGGGCGCGAAAATCACGACCGATCGGCGCGCATTGCAAGCCTGGGCCGCGGGTCGTTGACCCCATGCGTGGGCCGCTCTCGCCCAACCACCAAGCCAAAAGCAGAGCCCGCGACCGCAGACCCCAAGGATCCACGGGCACGGGCCCCACGTGTAGACACCTGAGAACTACTGCTCCGAGGCGGTCTTGTACTCTGCGAGCGTTGCTTCGAGGCTCTTCTTCATGCGACCGGTGGCATTCGCCACGGCTTTCTCCTGCAACTCGATGGCCATGGCCAATCCACCGCACTCGAAGTGCGCGCGGGCCAAGGTGTCGAGGATGCTGGCTTCCTTGTAGTCGGTGAAGTTGCACGCCATCGTGGCCCCGTACAGGGCCAATCCCAGGTCACGCTTCTCGAGCTGACGCTCGGGATCGACGATGTCCCAGGTGAGGCGGTTGAGCGTGCTAGCGTCCTTGGCCTGCACAGCCTCGTCGACCAATTGTCGACCCAGCACAGCGGCTTGGTCGTATTCGCCCACGGCAACCAGGACACGATACTCAAGGTCTCGCGCTTGCTTGGCACCCTCTGGGAACTTGGCCACGAAGGCGCGCCATTGTTCCATGACCGCGCCGGCGCCTTTGCCTTGCACCGAGTCCTGGGTGGCCTTCATCAACGCGTTTTGATCGGAGAACATCGCTTGGCGCAACTCGCGCTGCTTGACGATGGCCCCGAAGTCCTTTTCAGGGTCCCAAGTGCCTGCCACGACGCGAGCCAAGGGTCCGTCCAGCTCCATGGGGTGGCCGATGAAAGCCAAGCGCCCCTTGCCATCGATGATGAAGCTCGTGGGGATGCCGCGCTGGCCGGTGGCCGTCATGTAGCTCTTGTACGTCGCGCCATCCTTGTCCCAGGCGACGGTGTAGCCCATGGTGTCGCCCTTTTCCGTCGTCATCTTACGAACGGCTTCGAGCGAGTTGTTGCTGTCTTCTTTGCTGACTCCGATGATGGTCACGCCATCATTCGCATACTTCTTCTGAATCTCACTCAGATGAGGCATGCTGGCAATGCACGGGCCTCACCAGGTGGCCCAGAACTCGATCACGTAGACGTGGTCTTTCGCTAGCGAAGGAATGGGTGCGCCTTTCACCCATTCGGCGATCTGAAGGGTAGGTGCCGGGTCGCCAACTTTGAGCTCGTTGGCTTGCGGCACAGGGTTCCACACCGCAAGGTTGGCCGCGAGGGCCAAACCGGCGATGGAAAATGCTGTGGTAATCATGGCCCCATCCTAGCGTTGAGCCGCCAAAACCGCCGATCTGCTTGGTATGCCTTGGGCAAAGTGGACTTTTGGCGTTTCGTAGGTCACCCAACACGGTCCGAAGCGGTCTTGAGTGCATGCAATCGATTCCGCTGCATGTGGTTCCGGGTGGGCGTTCGTGGCCAGCGGAGCTCGAAGCCATCCCCAATCCGCCCACCGAGCTTTGGTTGCGGGGACGCATCGAGTGCCTGCAGTCGCCCCGCCGGCTGGCCATCGTTGGAAGCCGCTCGGCCAGCGGGTACGGACTCGACCAGGCCTACCGCTTTGGCGCGGCGCTCGCCCGGGCAGGCTACACCATCGTCAGCGGTATGGCGCGCGGAGTGGACCAGGCCGCGCACCTGGGTTGCCTCGACGCACAAGGCGCCACGATTGCCGTGCTTGGCAACGGGGTGGACGAACCCTGGCCGCGCTTCGACGGGTTGGCACGCCTAATGGCCCATGGTGTGCTCTTGAGCGAGCACCCACCGGGTCAGGGTCCGCGCCGCCATCACTTCCCCCTGCGCAACCGCTTGATCGCGGGCCTGTGCGATGCGGTGCTGGTCATCGAAGCCGCCCACGCGTCGGGCTCGCTGATCACCGCGCACTGGGCGCTGGAACAAGGCCGCGAAGTGTTCGCCTTACCCGGACGGGTGGACCATCCGATGGCCCAAGGATCGCTGCGACTCTTGCGCGAGGGGGCCCGCGCGGTGGGCTCGCCCGAACAGGTGCTGGCTGACTTGGGGCACTCGGTTCCGATGGAAGCAGAGCAGGGCTCGCCGCGACCCACCGGTGCGACCGAAGCCAGGATCTGCGAGGCGTTGCAAGGCGAGAGCCTGGGCGTCGATGAATTGGTGCAACGCTTGGATCTACCGCTACCCGAATTGCTGGCTCACTTGGCCGAACTCCAGCTGGCGGGCTGGGTCCTGCGCGGCCCGGGTGGGCTGTACCGAGCGCCACCCATGGATCCCAGCAGGCTGGGCTAGTGGATCGAAGCGAACGTGTGTTCGAGCACCAACATCACCGCCACGACCAGCAAACAACCGCCCATGAACGACAGCCAGCGCCGCGGAAAGGAGCGCAGGGCGGCTCGATCATCGCTATCGGCAAACATGCACGAGATCGCCACGATCACCGAACTGACCAAGACAAACAACCCCGTGTGGATCCAAAGGTTGTTCATGCGGGCACCTCCGTTTCGACCTTCGATTCAACACTGGCGTCCGCCTCGGCTTGCGCTTTCGCCTCGGCTTCGAGTTTGGCGCGCGACTTGGCCGACCGCGGGGGATCGGTTCCCAGGTACTTGGCCTCACTGTAGCCGTAGGCGTCGAGCATGACCAGGATGTTGAGCAGCCCGGCAACGCAACCAATCACGACCCCCGCATCCACGCGCAGGGGCAGCTCGGTCAGCAAGGGGTGGCCATGGGCGAACTCGGCCACGTAGGCGGACAATCCCAGCATCGACTGGCCAGCCCAGTAGTAAAAGTGCCGCTCCCGATCCAGGTTGGCGCCTTCGGCCAGCACGCACGCCGAAGCAAACAGTCCGACGAGCAGGACCGCGATGAGGATTCCACGCAGCTTGCGGCCTTGGACAAACTGCCCCAAACCCGGAATCACCCAGCACAATCCGGCGGCCAGGGCCGGGCCGACGGGCTTGCCGCTCTCGCGCACTGGATGGCGCGCATCGAAGTGGGCGCGCGACATCAGGATCACGTTGAAGAAACCGCTGATGGCGGTCAGGGCCGTACCCAGGTCCATGTGGCTGGGCCAAGGCCGTGGAAACGGCGCGCCATATCCATACTGCTTGATGTGCAACAGCAACGCGCCCAAGTTGCCCGCCTCCGGGGTCAAGGCGGGGGCGAAGCGCGAACGCATTTCGGCGGGCAGGTACTCGAGGAACATGCCATGCGAGAACATCACGCCCGCCAGGTACAACCCTTCGATCACCACGAAAGCGATCAAGGCAAAACCCATGCGCCCCAAGTACGCATGGCCAGCACCCGGAACGAACCAGGTGAGTAGCAGCGCGACCATGGGATCCCCAGCCTTGGCTTGGGGGCGGGTCGGGGCGCTTTCCGTGTCGAAGGCCATGGGGCGAGTCGGGGGCTGGGAGGAGCCCTAGGCCGCTCCCGAACGGGCTAGGCCAAAGGGCCAAAGGTTGTACCCCAGGAGGGGTCGAGCTCGCCAGTCCTTTTCAAAGGCTGTACGCGGCCTGTGGTGACGCGAGCTCGGCGCCTAGATTCGCCCACGGCTTCGGGCCCACCCGCAGAGTTGGGCCGGCTCACGGTCTTGGGGCCCTTCCCTGCCCGGAACCACGTACGGCTTGGGCCGATTCCCGGTCTTTGTCCATTTCCTAGCAGCTAGGACGGACTGCCGCCGATGTGTGCGACCACGGCTACTCGCGGTCCTGCCAAGGCAAAACAAACGGAGTGCTACCCCCCGCCGACCGGGGCAAGTCGCCAAAGAAAAGGTGCGCCCCGTAGATCGGTTCCAAGACCTTGGCGCGCAGCACCTCGCCCGGCGTCCCCTCAGCAACCACGCGCCCCTGGGCCAAACACACCAACCGATCGGCAAACTGGCTCGCGAGGTTCCAATCGTGGGTGACCACCAACACCGCGCGCCCAGCTTGGGCTTGTTCGCGCAACAATCCGAAGGCCTCGAGCTGGTGCCCCGGGTCGAGCGAACGGGTCGGCTCATCCGCCAGCAGCACCGGCGAATCCTGGGCCAGAGCCCGTGCGAGCAAGACGCGTTCGCGTTCGCCACCCGACAGCTCGCGCACGCTGCGCTCGCGCCACGAGAAGGTGTCAGTGGCTTGCATGGCATGCTCGACCGCTTGGGCGTCAGCGCGGGTGACCTGCGTCGGCAAGAAAGCGTTGCGCCAAGATCGCTTGGGTTGGTGGCAATAGCGACCGCTCCAAATCAAATCTCCCACGCGCATGTCAGGCCAAGCATCCAACCCTTGGGGCATGCGCGCGATTGCGCGGGCGCGTTCGGTGGATGCGAGCGCGCCGACCGCTTGGCCCAGCACGCGTACCTCGCCCCGTTGGGGCACCAACAGTCCGCCCAGAATGCGCAAGAGGGTCGACTTGCCGGCTCCGTTGGGTCCGAACAACGCCAGCATCTCACCGGCACGAACGCTGAGCGAAACACCCTGCAAGACGTCCGGCTCGCTGCCGTAGCCAAAGGCCACGTCGCGGGCGACCAACAGCTCCGAACCGGCCGCTGCCGGGACTTGCACTGCGAAGGGACTTACCACGACGTCATCCTCTTGCGGCTCTTGACCAACAGGAACAGGAAGAAGGGGCCGCCCACCAACGAAAGCGTGACACCCGGGCGCAAACGCATGTCACCCAAAAGCGCGCGTTGGCTGGCATCGATGCTCAACAGGAATGCCGCACCGCCCAGCAAGCACAACGGAAGCAGCTTTCTGTAGCTGCGCCCCGCCAAGAGGCGCAGGATGTGCGGTACGACCAGCCCCACGAATGCGATCTGCCCCACGGCCGCCACGCTCGCGGCGGCGCAAAGGGTGGCCGCCAAGAGCGCCAGGGCCTTGACGCGTACCAAGTTCACCCCCAAGGCAGCGGCGTCCTCTTCGCCGGCTTCGAGCATGTCCAACTCGCGCGCGACAAAGGGGATCACGCAGGCGCCCACGACCAGCGCCGCGCCCACCATGGCAATCTCTGACGTGCCCTTGTCATCCAAGTGTCCAAAACCCCAGGCGAACAAAGCGCGCGCCACTTCGAAGTCCGCCAAGGCAAACGACTGCAACGCCGCCAGAATGCCCCCCACCACCGCGTTGATCGCGATGCCTACCAGCAGCAGCGTGGGGATCGAAAAGCGACCGCCCACGCGCCCCAGAATCGCCACCAACCAAGTCACCCCAGCTGCGCCCAAGAACGCGCACACCTGCACCAACACCGGCGCTGGCCCGAGGCGATTGAGGATCTCCAAACCTTGTCCCCCCGCCGCCAAAATCGCGATCGAGGCGCCCAAACTGGCTCCCGCTGTGGTTCCGAGGATCGAAGGCGCCGCCAAGTCGTTGCGGAAAACGCCCTGCAGCAAAGCCCCCGCGTACGCGAGCGATGCTCCGACCAAAGCCGTGACCAGGGTCCGCGTCCAGCGCAGCCCGACGATCCAAGCTTGGGTAGGCTCCAACGGATCGGCGAGCCCCAGCCAAGCCAACAATCCGCGCACGCCTTCGCGCGCGCCTACGTCACCGCTGCGTCCGACGCCCAGCGAGACCCAAGTGGCCGCCAGCAGCAGCCCGCACAAACCCAACGCCACCCAGCGCACCCGCTGTGAGCGCGGATCGCTGGGCGCCAGGGACGGTGCGTGGGCGAGGCTTTTGGGATCCATGGGGGCCGCCCAGCCTACCCGGGGCGGTGGCTGGACGCGCAGCGTACCCCGCGCACCGAAGCGGTTCGCCCCAGGGCTGGGGGATTTTGCAAGGGGATCCATGGCCTGTGCGTGCCAAGCAGCGGACGGGGAGTCGCGGCTGGCCCGTGTTCCGCCCACGTTTGGAACCTACAATCGTCCGCCCACAAACAACCCGGCAACCGGCGCAGCATGGCCTTGGACCCCAGACCTGGGGGCTCAGCAACAGGTCCCCGTGCCTTACCGTCCACACCCCGACGCTACCGCAGAATCCGACCACTTGGCCCCCGAGGAGATTTCCTAGGGCCCAACCCTCCACCGCAGCACCGCTTTCCCTGCCCCTCTCGAACAGCCCCACCCCATCGATCCCCATGCAATACGAACACCGACTCCAAGTGCGCTACGGGGAAACCGACCAAATGGGCGTCGTGCACCACGCCAACTACCTCTTGTACTTCGAAGAGGCGCGCACCAAGTTCCTGGCGCATCTAGGTGAACCCTACGGCGAGCTCGAAAAACAAGGCATCGCCTTGCCCGTGCGCAAGGTCGACCTGCGCTTCCGTTCGCCCGCGCACTACGAGGACGAATTGGTCGTGATGGTGCGCGTCGACCGCATCACGCCGGCATCGGTGCGCTTCGCCTACTCGATCGAGCGCGAAGACGACGGAGTCTTGATCGCGACGGGCAGCACCGAGCTGGCTTGCATCGACATGCGCAGCACCCCGCGCAAGGCACGCGTATTGCCCGATTCGATCACGCGCCTGTTCCATTAGGCGGAATTCGCCTCAACCGCCTCGACCAACGCAGTTGCCGGGTGGCGATCCTGGCGCTGCTCTCCAAACTCACCTACGCCGCGCGATCGCGGTGGGAACGCTGGTCCATGGCATGCACGCGGGCCAAGTCCTCCTGCAGCTGACGCTCGGCCTGGTAGGCCTCCTTGAGCTCGCGATGCCCGACACCATCGCGGCCAAACAGCGGGTCGGTGCCAAAGAAGCCCACGCCTCCGAGCCACCCCAGGAACATGCGCACTGCCGTCGGCACACCCTCTAGCGACAGTTTCCAGTGGTTCAGATCGGCCATGTACCAAGCCACTTGGCCCAGGCAAACCAGCGCGATGGCCATTCCCGCCCAGCGGCCCCACCCCGATCGAAGGTAGGCACCCAAGGCGGCCAAGCCAAAGAACGCCACGGTCGCATAGCTACCCAAGCCGGGAATCGATGCCACCTGGGCCGCACCTGCCGAAGCGCCAACGGCCACCACCGCCAACAGCACCACGAAGGCGAGCCCCATGGCCGCCGCAAACACGTAGATCGCCAGCGATCGCCGATAGAAGTAGCCCAGCTCGTCGGGATGGATCCGTGCGAGGGTGGTATCGCTGTAGCTGGCGTGGGAGTCTGAAGAGCGTCGTAGCAAGCGCATGGGGAGCCGGGGCCCGAGTGGAATTCGAAATGCGTGGGGAGAGCTGGGCGATGGAGACCGCAGGCCCGTTCCCTAATCGTCAAACGCCCACCCCACCCCCCAAGCGCCTTGCTCAAAGCCCAAGCTGGGACTCCGGCGGGCTCATCCCGAGCCATACCCGCTGGCAGGGGCGCGCCCCCTGGGATCCGCCCGCTGGCCCTCTGGGCACAAAAAAAGGCCGCATGGCTTGGGCGCCATGGACCGATCGAGCGAGGACCCTTTGGGACCCCCGCAACTTTGCGTGGAACCCGCGCCTAAGCCGGCTCGGGGTCGTCCCAGTGCTGGTGGGGAGAGGGGAAGTGCAGGATCGGAGCCATGGGCTGACCCTCGCCAGGTCCGCGGACTCCTTCAGGTAGGCTCTTCAGGAGCGAAGGCTGGGCGTCCAGCACGCGCTCGACGCACTGCCGGCACGAGCTGCCGTTGGGTAAGCGGTTGATGACCGTGGGGCCCAAGACGACTTGGCCACAGCCCAAGCACTTGACGTTGGTGGTTTCCTGCGGGCGCATCCCCCCTGCATCGACTGAGGTGGCGCCCAGGCTTGAGGCGGACTCCCGGGAGGAACCGCCTAGGAACTCCCAAAATGAGCCGCACAGCACTCAACTCTTCCGTGAAGGAGAGCTTTTTGGTGATTTTCGCGCTCCTGGGGGCCGAAAGGGGGTCTATAATCCGCACCTAAATGCTGCGGATTGCAGCACGGCCCATGATCAAACTCACGAAACGCACCGAATACGGCCTGATCGCGCTCATCCACTTGGCTGAGCGTGAAGGACAAGTCGTTTCGGCCCGCGAAATCGGCGAGACCTACCCCGTGCCCCGGCGCTTGCTCGCCGAGGTGCTCAAAGACCTGCAGCACGCGGGTTTGGTGCTTTCCACGCGCGGCGCCCACGGGGGTTACACCCTGGCCGAGCCGATCGCCGACATTTCGCTCGGCCGTGTGGTGGCGCTGCTCGAGGGCTCGCCGACCCTTACCGACTGCCAAACCACGGCCGGGGGTGCGAACTGCGAAGTGCACGCGTCCTGTCCGATCCGCGATCCGCTCGATCGCATCAAGAGCGGGATTTGGAACCTGATGGAGCAAACCAGCCTGCGATCCTTGATGGAACGCAGCCCCATGGTGCCCCTAGGCAACGGATCCCTCCACCACCACCCGTCCGCTGCATCCAAATCCGAGTGATGAAGAACAAGCCCATCTACCTGGACTACCAGGCCACCACCCCCTGCGACCCGCGCGTCTTCGCGATCATGGCGCCCTACTTCACCGAGGTCTTCGGCAACGCGGCCAGCCGCAGCCACGCCTACGGATGGGAAGCCGAGGACGCCGTGTCGAAGGCGCGCGCCCAGGTCGCCAACGCCTTGGGCGCCACCGAGAAGGAAATCATCTTCACCTCGGGCTCGACCGAAGCGATCAACCTAGCGCTCAAGGGCGTCGTGGACATGTACGGCAAGAAGGACGCCGCCTGTCCTGGGCACATCGTGACCAGCCTGGCCGAGCACAAAGCCGTGCTCGATACCTGCAAGCACTTGGAAACCCAAGGCGTTGAGGTCACCTACCTCAAGCCCGATCGCACCGGGCGCCACTCGGCCGCGCAAGTGGCCGAAGCCCTGCGCGACGACACGCTGCTCGTGGCCATCATGTGGGTCAACAACGAGGTCGGCTCGATCAACCCGATCGAGGACATCGGCAAGCTGTGCAAGGAGCGCGGCGTGCTGTTCTTCTCGGACGCGACCCAAGCCGTAGGCAAGATCCCGATCGATGTGGAAGCCGCTGGGGTCGACCTGTTGTGCCTGTCGGGCCACAAGGTCTACGGGCCCAAGGGTGTGGGTGCCTTGTACGTGCGTCGGCGCAAGCCGCGGGTACGTTTGGTCGCCCAGATGGACGGCGGCGGGCACGAGCGCGGTATGCGTTCGGGCACCCTCAACGTGCCGGCCATCGTCGGTTTGGGCGCAGCCTGCGAGTTGGCCGTCCAAGAACTCGACAAGGACCGCGCCCACTCGCGCGCCCTACGCGATCGCTTCGAGAAGATCATCTTCGAAAACCTCGATCACGTGCACATCAACGGCGACCCGGAACACCGCGTCGACCTGTGCTCGAACCTCTCGTTCAGCTACGTCGAAGGCGAAAGCCTGATCATGGGCATCTCGGGGCTCGCGGTGTCTTCGGGCAGCGCCTGCACCTCGGCCAGCCTCGAACCCAGCCACGTGCTGATGAGCATGGGCGTGGGCGACGAGTTGGCCCACTCTTCGATCCGCTTCGGCTTCGGCCGCTTTGCCACCGATTCCGACGTGGACGAAGCCGCCAAGGAAACGATCGCTGCGGTCAAGAAGCTGCGCGAGCTATCGCCCCTGTACGAAATGGTCCAAGAAGGCATCGACCTCTCGACGGTCACCTGGACCGCGCACTAACCGCTCACCGCCTTACCTCCCACCGCACACCCCCAACGCTAGGTACTCACCATGGCATACTCTGACAAGGTCCTCGACCACTACAACCACCCCCGCAACGTCGGCTCCATGGACAAAAACTCCAAGGAAGTTGGCACGGGAGTCGTCGGCGCACCCGAGTGCGGCGACGTCATGAAGCTGCAGATCCAAGTCGAAGGCGACACGATCGTCGACGCCAAGTTTAAAACCTTTGGCTGCGGCAGCGCCATCGCCTCGTCCTCGCTGGCCACCGAGTGGGTCAAGGGTCGCACCCTGGACGAAGCCCTCAAGATCTCGAACACCGACATCGTCGCCGAGCTTTCCTTGCCCCCAGTCAAGATCCACTGCTCGGTGCTCGCCGAGGACGCCATCAAGGCGGCCATCGAAGACTTCAAGCGCAAGCGCGACAGCAAGGAATAGCCGCAATGGGAGTCTCCATCACCGAACGCGCCGTCAAAGAAGTCAAGCGCATCATCGAAGACCAGAACCTGCCCGATGGCACCGCACTACGCGTGGGTGTCAAAGGCGGCGGCTGTTCCGGTTTTTCGTACACGCTGGGCTTCGATGACTCGATCAGCGAGATCGACCAAGTCACCGAGGTCGGCGACATCAAGATCGTTTGCGACCCCAAGAGCTTCTTGTACCTCAACAACACCGAGGTCGACTTCGAAGAGAGTTTGATGGGCCGCGGCTTCAAGTTCCAAAACCCCAACGCCAGCAAGAGCTGCGGTTGCGGCGAGTCCTTCAGCGTCTGAGCCCGCCATGGTCGACCCGAGCGCGCAAACCACCCACATGCCGGAAGCCCACCCGGCACCCTGCTCGGGCTGCGAAGCGCAGCGGCTTTCGCCCCTGGCCTGCGGCTCGTGCGGCAAACTGTCCGAGCCCGAAACCCATCCGAGCCCGTTCCAGTTGTTTGGCTTCGCGCCGACCTGGACCGTCTGCCCGGCCGAGCTGCGCAAGCGTTTGATGCGCATCACGCGGCTGACGCACCCGGACCTGCACGCCGAGCACGACTCTAGCCAAGCGCAACTCGCCGAGCACCACACCGCGCAGCTCAACGAAGCGTATCGGTTGTTGCTCGACGACGTGGAGCGCACCGAGTGGCTGATCGAGTACCTGGGCGGCCCGCCTGCATCCAAGGGCGTGCCCCAGGATTTGCTGATGGAGGTCATGGAGTGGAACGAAACCCTCGATGACGTGGAGCACGCGGGCGAAGCGGCTGCCTCGAGCGCCCTCGCGACGCTCGATGCGGAGCTGCAAACCCGCAAACACCAGGTACTGCAAGGCCTGCGCACGCTGCTCGATCCACTGCCCGAGCCGAACAGCCCGGTCCTCACCCAAATCCGCGAACAACTCGACGTGCTGCGTTACCTGGTGCGCATCCTCGAACGCACCAAGGCCCTGCAAACCGCCTAGTTCCCCGCCATGCCCGCCAACCGAAGCCTCCCCACGCCGCAGCTCGCTTTGCCAAGCGATCGGTCGCGCGCGGCCCAGCGGATGTCCCTGGCTCGGCGAGGAACCAAGTACCTGGCCTAGCCCCCCCCGAACAACCCGAAGGCCCTGCCGCCTTCGGACCCGCCCGTCCGCACTTGCCGCTTCGGCTCCCCGGACGAACTCGCAAAAACCTCCCGGCGCCCCGCCCCCCGCGCCAAGCTTTCTGATCCCATGGGCTACATCGAGCTCAACGTACTCGACCACGTCGTCAAGAATGTGGTGCTAGGCATCGACCTAGGCACCACCAACTCGCTCGCGGCCATTTGGGATGCGGATGGCCCGCGCGTGCTTGCGCCCGAAGGCGAGTCGCCGATCGTGCCGTCGGTGGTCTACGTGCCCGAAAAGGGCAAGGCCCTGGTCGGCAGCGCCGCCAAAGCCCAAGCCGTGCTCGACCCGACGCACACCTTGTTCAGCATCAAGCGCTTCATGGGGCGCGGCATCGGCGACATCCAGGCCGACTTGGCGATGCTGCCCTACAAGGTCAGCGAGACCGACCGCCACCTGGTGCAGTTCGAAGTGCGCGGCAAGAAGATCACCCCCCAACAGGCCAGCGCGCTGATCCTGCAAGAGGTCGCCTTGCGCGCCGTCAACGCGCTCGGCGGAGCCGACATCATCCAAGCGGTCATCACGGTCCCGGCCTACTTCGACGAACCCCAGCGCCAAGCCACCCGCGACGCCGCGAAGCTGGCGGGCATCGAGGTCTTGCGCATCGTCAGCGAGCCCACCGCGGCTTGCCTGGCCTATGGCCTCGACCAAAAAGGCGAAGGCAATATCGCCGTCTACGACCTGGGCGGCGGCACCTTCGACGTGTCGATCCTGCGCGTCGACGATGGCGTGTTCCAAGTGCTCTCCACCGCCGGCGACACCGCCCTCGGAGGCGACGACTTCGATCGCTGCCTGATTCGCCGCTTCCAAGACGAGCTGCGCGCCCAAGGCTGTGCCGAAGAAACCCTGGCCGACCCGCAGTTCCTCTCCGCCGCCCGCCTCGCCGCCGAACACGCCAAACGCGACCTCTCGAGCGACCCCAGCACGCGCATCCAGCTCTCGTTGCCCGAGCTAGGCCTCGACTACCGCACCACCCTCACCCGCGCCGAATTCGAAGCGCTGATCACACCGCTGATCAACAAGACCCTCGACCACTGCCGCCGCGCCTTGGCCGACGCGAACCTCAAGCCCAGCGACCTCGACGAAGTCGTGCTCGTCGGCGGCTCCACCCGCGTGCCCCTCGTACGCGCCCAAGTCGAAGCCGCCTTTGGCCGCAAACCCCACACCGAACTCAACCCCGACCACGTGGTCGCCCTTGGCGCCGCCGCCCAAGCCCAAGTCCTCACCGGCGGCCGCCGCGACGTGCTCCTGCTCGACGTCACCCCGCTTTCCCTGGGTCTAGAAACCATGGGCGGCGCCGTCGCCAAGATGATCGAACGCAACTCGACCATCCCCTGCAGCCACACCGAAGGCTTCACCACCTACGTCGACAATCAGACAGGCCTCGACCTCAACATCCTCCAAGGCGAACGCGAACTCGCCGCCAACTGCCGCTCCCTCGGCCAATTCAAACTCACCGGCATCCCCCCCATGCCCGCCGGCATGGCCAAAGTCGCGGTCCGTTTCCACCTGGACGCCGACGGCCAACTCACCGTCACCGCCCGCGAAGAATCCACCGGCGTCGCCTCGACCATCACCGTCGAACCGATGCACGGCCTCACCGACGCAGAAGTCGAAGCCATGCTCCACGAAGGCTACGCCAACGCCCAAGCCGACTTCGACCACCGCCGCGCCGTAGAACTCATCACCGAAATGGGCACCATGCTGCGCGCCATCGAAAAGAACCTCGAAGCCGCCAGTCCCCAGCTCGACAAGGAAACCCTCGAGGATCTAGCGGAAGCCATGGTCGCCGCCAAAGCAGCGATCGCCAAGGGCCCCGAAGCGATCGACAAGGCCGCCGTACAAGCCACCCGCGACTCCCTCGAGCAAGCATCGCTTCCGCTCGCCGCCGTCCTCATGGACTCGGTGGTCAAGAAGGCCGTGTCAGGCAAGCAGCTCGGCGATCTGTAACCGAGATACAGCGTCAGACGCCCTGCCGCCCATATTCGGCAGGCAAGTGCCAGGTAACAGTTAGGGCAGATGCCCAATCACTGGCCCTCAATCGAGTAGCCTTGTTCGAACCGGAAGGCGACGACAAGCTTCAAAGTTTCCGAAAATCGTCCAGCGCCCTGCATCCTACGCCTGGAGTTCTTCTTTGAAACCAGGGGTCGTGCGGATCTGCCTTATCGCGGATGGATGGCAGGATTCCTCACGCGATTCCGGGTAGTGCGGTTCTGACCTGCCGCCGGTAGGTGGCAGGGCGTCTGACGCTGTATCTAGAAGGTCAAACTCAAGCCGTTCGAGAAGTTTGTGTGGCCCGGGCCCGAAGGAGTGTCGCGATGCCACAGCTGGATGTGCCGGATTTGACCGGCCATGATTGTGCCGCCCAGGGGGCTGATAGTTGGGATATCGAAGCCGTAGCCACCGTTCGAGGTAGCGTTGCCCGTAAGGCTCTGGAAGTCCCCGGCGCTGTCGAAGATGCCAAGCGAATTGGTGGTACTACCGTAGTTGTAGCGCGCGAAGGTATTGCCGTTCACAAAGTCCAGGCAGAAGCGGCCATCTCCGCTGATGATGCCGGGATCGAAGAGGTTGTTGCCTATCAAGAAGTACCCGAATTCCCCGGGTACGCCGTTGCGAACTTCCAGACGGATACCCGTTTCGACACCAGAGCCCGAGATAGCCGTCAGTGTCGTGGAGTTGCCGGTTGAGTTGACATCCATCGGGTCGCAAAAGGGAGTCCCCACGTTGCCACCGATGCATCCCGCACCGCCAACCACGAGATCGTAAGTGTTGCATCCGCTCCATACATAGACTTCGGCTACCAGATCCTGGCTGGTGCCCGACACATTGGTGTAGGTGAGACCCTCATTGTCCGTGGAACTCGCCGAAGAGGCCAAGGCCGTTGCATAGTCTTGGGCGCATTGGGTGTTGGCGGCGTCCCACAGCCAGAGGTCACAGTCCCCGTTGGCGTCACTAAAGAGAAGGTCTAGGCTCACGGTAGCCCCGTCGGCAAGGCAAAGGCTGTAGTAGTCCCTATCGGAATCCAAAACCAAGAGTCCAGGAAACGTGCCGTCCGCAATGGGCGCCGCATTCGAGCAAGCATCATTTGGCTCGAATGAATCGTCTCCTGCACTCGGACATGGATCCCAGTGGATGTTGATCGTTCCCGGGCCCTCTGCGCCGTTCCATCCTCCGATTTGGATCAGGACAGGGGTGCCTACCAGCAAACCCGTAACGGGTACCGCGCTTGTCAGAGCGGACAAGTTTTGGGGATAGAGAACGTCGTCGTTGGACCCCAGGCAGACGGTGAGCGCACAATCGCCGGCATAGATGGCAAGTTGCGTATCCCAAGTAGTGGACAAAGTGTCGAACACGTAGTCACCAGTGGTAGGCACCGTCCAAGCAAAGAACCCATCCGCAGAAAACGAATTGTTCGCACCCACTCCGCACCCTTCGTTGATTTCGAAGCCGGACTGAGCGAAGCCCGTGGTATCGAATACGAAACTCCCGGTGCCAGAGAGAAGCGGGGCAGAAGGGCAATCATCGCTCTGGGCAAAAGCCTCGCCCGCCAGCGCGCACAACAGGCCCGGAACGATCCATTTCGTGGTGTGCAACATTCGATACATCGTGAAATGAAGAGGGGTTTGGGGAATCCTGATTGGTAGGGCTTCCCCCTCCAAAAGTCATCCCGGTTCGGAGAGTCATCATACTGCAATCCGGCGAGGCATGATACAACGTCAGACGCTCTGCCACCCATCGTAACAGGAGAGCGCCAGGTACGTGGGAGGCTGAAGCTCATTCGCTACCCTCCAAGTGGAAGAGCGCATTCAACCTATATGGTATGGCCCCCACTAGATTCTCTTAGGCTCAAAGAGGTGCGGTACTGCCCTGGCGCAATTGGGTGTTTGGACGTCTAACCTTGTGTCTTCAGAGCAAGGCGCCTTACGCTGGAAATGTGAAAGTTCTATTCTTACTCAGCGACTACGTGTTGCACAACTCGCTCTTAACGCACTACGCAGATACGCGTCCGGACGATGAGCTCGCCGTGGTCAAGATTCCGCTGGTGCTGAAAGGCAAGGGCCGTCGGGGAACGGCCGAACGCATCCTGCCGCAACTCTCGCGGCGCTTTGTCTTGGGAAAGCTGGCTGAGTATGTGAGTTTGATGACGATCACCATTCTGCCCAAGGTCATGGGGCGAGGAGCGATCTTTCGTCGGTTGCGCGCCACCTGCCGGCGGCAAGAGATTCCCTTTCATCGATCCGAAAACGTGATGAGCGAGGAGACCCTGGCCTTCGCCCGGGAGTTTGCGCCCGATGTGATCGTGAGTCTCTGCCATCAGATCTTGAAGGAGCCTTTGATCTCGCTTGCCCCTCTTGGAATCGTGAACGTGCATCCTGGCCTGTTGCCTGACTTTCGAGGGATCCAGCCCTATTTCTGGGAGCTTTCGGAAGGCTCGATGCGGGCTGGCGCGACCTTGCACTTGATCGAGGATGAACGGGTCGATGCGGGTGGCGTGCTGGCGCGCACGAGCTACGCGACAACCCCTGGGATGTCGGTGCAGTTGAACTACTATCTGACCATTCAAAGCGCGGCGCGACTGCTGCCTGATTGTCTCAAAGCGCTGCAAGGCGGAGAGCTCGACCCAGAAACGCAAACAGAGAGCGGAGGGGCTTACTATCGATGGCCCGATTCTGCTGCATTCGAGCGCCTGCGCACCCGAGGCCATGCTCTGATTTCGTATCGCCAACTATTGGGCATTCTGCACGGGCGCTACGATGGTCACCGAGCCGATTTCGTGCGGGTGTCGAAAAAGGCGTAAGGCCTGCCAGTTGCGCATGGATCGCTCAAGATGTCCACTCGTGGAGCTCGCCCTTTGATACAGCATCAGACAACCCGCCATCTATAGTCAGTAGGCAAGTGCCCATTCACTAGTCTTCCATTTCGAACCTGAAGGCGACCACAAGCCTCTCAGTCTCCCAAAGTCGTTCAGCACCCTGCTGGCAACACCTGGAACTCTTCGATGAGAGACCCGGAATCGTGCGGATCTGGCCTGCCGCAGATGGGTGGCAGGGCGTCTGACGCTGTATCTTGCCGCTGTATCTTTGCAACCCCATTGCGGGTTCCCTGTATGCCATTTACCTTCAAGCTAGGTGGATCGGGTACTGCTAAGCTCGGGCGGCCTCCATCAAAACAATTGCAGATCGCGGGGAATGCAGATTCTCCCGCAGATTCTCTCGGTCGCTTCCATAGGCGCCCAAGTCCATTGAGCATCCCCATTTCCCAATCAACTCGTGGAGGACAAATGAGCGTGCCGAATACCACCCGAATCTTACTCTTGGTAACTGTTGTGGCAGCTATTCTTTCTGGCCTTTGGGTAACCCTGAGGAGCCATAGCACTCATGGAGGCGAGCCTAGCCCACTTGAGCCCAACTCCCACGCAGCTAGCAGCATCGATAAGGCCGAACTGAAAGAGCGCGATTCCATGTTGCAGGATTCGCATTCTGACGTTCGGGCCGATGTGTCCGCACCAGAAGCCGCAAATCATGCCGATTCAGTCGGAGATTTGTTTCCCTACTACGGCGATCAAGAGCTACTGCCGGGCATTGCCATACGAGACTTGCCCAACGTGGATCTTTCTCCGGAGGAGGTGTCGGCCGCTGTTGAAAAGCTCCATCTGATTTCGGATGCATTGACCCAGGAGGTCTACCGGCATATCCCTGAAGTTCGCAACTCCTTCATCACGCTGGATGAGGCGATTGAGAAGACGGCACAGGGATTCCTGGTGATGCAAGGGAACGACCCGTGGAGCGAGGGTGGGACTAGATTTTTTATCTGTCCGGATTCAAGAGCGGCACAGCTAAACGAGCTAAAGACTGCTGGTCTGTTGATTTATCATTCGCCACAGTACATCCAAAAGTCCTCTGAGAGCATAAGAATGAAAGCCTTGAATAGCCCACGAGGAAAAGGCAATTTGCTTCTAGAGGTCCGATCTGACGGTAGTGGCATCGACATCTGGAACGACAAAGAAGAGCCCGTCATATGGAAGAGGTTCAGCATTCCAGGCATCGCCACGGGCTTCTTGCCTCCAAAGAGATAACGGATGCACCGTCAAACGCCCTGCTGTCTAGAAGCTGCAGGCAAGTGCCGGGTAGGTGGAAGGGCGGATGCCTATTCACTCGCTTCCATTAGAAGAGGCGTGCCGAACATGGAAGAGACAAACCGCGTCCGTCGCTTTCCTCCAGTTTTCGAGTAGCAAAAAGCTCTGGCCCTGGCGGTGCAATTTTGCTCATGGAAGAAGACGCGCCTGATGTTTCGGCAGAATCCCCAGGCTAGCGGATACCAGGCTTCCAGTTGGCGATTAGTTTGCGCACACCTTGCAGCTGATCGTAGGAGGCATGCTTGCGCTGATACTTGTCGAATAGGATCGACTCCAGCTGTTCGAGATCTTCCAAGGAAGGTTTGTCGTGTGCCGTCCACTCCGCGGCCTCGTCGCTCCTCCGAGAGCTAGGTCGAGAACGAAACTTCCAGTTGCCGCCAAAAAGTTGGGCCTCGATTTCGCGCTTCTCGCCTTCTACCGACCGGGTTTTCCACTGGTAAAGGTTGTTGGTAGGTCTCGACATGGCGAGCCAGCGTAATACAGCGTCAGACGCCCTGCCACCCATCGTCGGCAGATCGGTGCCAGGCAAGCGGGAGCGAAGCCATCCATTCCTTGGCCGGCAATGGGCTATGCATTCAACTAGGTGGATTACCAAGGCTTCACCGTCGACGCAAAATCGTGCGGTTCTGGCCTGCCGCCAATGGGTGGCAGGGCGTCTGACGCTGTATCTAGCGCCGCTCCTGTTTCACCATCTGCAATCGCGCGGTTGGTTTTGCCTGTGCTAGTAGATTGAGAAAGTATTCGCGGAAGTCCGAATGAAAGGTTTTGCTGCATTCTTCGGCAATCGTGGCAAAGTTGTTCCTTTGGCAATAGCTCGCCATATAGACCTCCCAGCCCATACGCTCCGTGCGCCGCCTCTGGATGAGGCGCTTTGGAACAAACTTGGCCTGGGCGTTGTAAAGCACGTAGGCTCGCTCAAAGATGGAAATCAACATAATGAAGGCGGTCGTTTCCTGACGCTTCTGCTCGTCGGTGTAAGTTGGGGCGACTTCGTGTGGAAAGTCTGCAATATCGAGTTCGGGATGCTCCAAGCAGATACGCTGATACTGGAGATACTTGTTATCCAGCGAATCGTACGTTTGAAGTTCGCGACTCAATTGTTCCTGGCATAGCCTGCGCCAGTACTGATAAAGGCCAAATGGCAGACCTAGTAGTACGCTCACGTAGTAGAGAATCTGTAGAATCTGGGTTGCCTTGTCCATGCGTTAGTCAGAAGTAGTGAACTCGGTGGAGCGGAACGCTCCGATGATACCGCGTCAGACCCCGTGCCGCCCATCGTCAACAGAATAGTGCCAGGTACGTAGGAAGGCTGACGCCCACCATCACTGGCCTAAGAATGGTCGAGCGCATTCCAACTAGGTGACAGCCACTACGCCCAGTTGGTGCAAAAATCGTGCGGCTCTGACCTGCCGCCACGGGGCAACAAGGCGCCTGAAGCAGAGTCTCCCTCCTCGCGACTTTCCAGGAAACTATGGGTTCGTCTACCCAACGATTCCAGGCGAGTTTTCAGCAGTTTCCCCGGGGTTGGTCCGCGCATTTTCGTAAGGGCGTTGGCGTGGCTCACATGGTGCATCCCCAAGGCGCGCGGCGCCTCCGCACCGGGCCATTCTTGACTCTCTCACTAGCTCCGCTTCCCACACTTCTCCCTTCTTATGAAGATCCTGTCTCTTCCCTTAGTCCTTGGCGCCCTTTGCGTGCCTGCACAAGCCCAACTTTGCAGCCAGGCGGTCGTCGGCTCCAATTCGGTTAGCCAAAGTCGGTTTGGCCAATCGGTTTCGTTGACCTCCAACCGCGCCATCGTGGGCGCCTATGGCGAAAACAACTCGGATGGCGCCGCGTACATCTATGACCTCGATGCCATGGGTCAATGGAACCAAGTGGCGCGCTTGGCTCCGCCCAACCCTGGCCAGGGTGGCCAGTTTGGCTGGGACGTGGCGATCCAGGGCAACACCTGCGTGGTGGGTGCCCCGCTCGATGACAGCGCGTATGGGCCTGTGGCCGATACGGGGGCTGCTTACGTGTACCAATACAACGGCTCGCAGTGGCTGCTCGAACAACGCCTGGAGCCGACCGGACTGACGCCGGACACCCGCTATGGGCTGTCGGTGGGCTACTACAACCAAGGGATCGTCGTGGGCGCTCCGAAACTGGCTGTGCTAGGCCAGCTCAACGTCGGTAGCGCCTTCGTCTACCGTCATGGTGCCGGAGTTTGGAACTTGGAAGGACAATTGCTGCCCGAAACCCTGGGCTCCAATCAGTGGTTTGGTACGTCGGTATCGATCTACGACCTCACCATTGCCGTCGGTGCGCCCTATGAGAGCAACGCATTCGTGGAGCAGGGTGGAGCGTATACGTTCAAACGGCTGCCCAACACGACCTGGATTCAGGATGTGCATGTCTATCACCCCAGTCCGAACACCCAGGACTACTTCGGCATCGCGGTGGACGTCTTCGGCAACCGCTTGGTCGTGGGCTGCGAGTACGATGACCCGAACGGATCGAACTCGGGCTCGGCTCACATCTTTGGGCGACCCAATGCGACAGGCCTCTGGTCGTTTGAACAGACACTGACCCCGTCCTTTGCGAACTCCAACGACACCTTTGGCAACGCTGTGGCCATGACCGCCGGAGAGCTGATCGTGAGCGCCCGGGGCAGCGATTTGGCAGGCCCAGAAACCGGCTCGGCGTTTGTCTTCCGGCGTAACCCCGGGAGTGGTGTATGGACCGAGGCCTACGCGGTCACGGCTCCGGTTGCCTCGTTCGGCGACGTCTTCAGCAACGATGTGGACATCTACCTGGGCGAAGCTTTGATAGGCATGAGCGGCGAAGACGGGCCCAACGGCACGATCACGCAACAGGGCGCGGCGCACTTCTTCAATGTTTCGTCGGTGGATTGTAACGGCAACGGGTATCCGGACGAGTGCGATGTGGCCAATGGCCTGAGCCTGGACTGCAACGGAAACGGTTTGCCGGATGACTGCGACATTGCCAACGGCGTTGCGCAAGACTGCAACATGAACGGCATCCCCGACTCGTGCGATGTGGCCTCCGGCTTCAGCACCGATTGCAACCTCAATGGGATCCCCGACGAATGCGATCTTTCGTCCGGCGCCTCGCAGGACTGCAACGCCAACGGCTTGATTGACGAGTGCGACCTAGCCAACGGTTTCAGCATCGACCTCAACGGCAACCTGGTGCCCGACGAGTGTGAAACCCTGGGCTTGGTGTACTGCAACCCCGCGGCCCCGAACTCTGCCAGCAGCTCGGGCGCGAGCCTGAGCGCGATTGGTTCGGGAACCGTGGCCGGCAACGACGTGCTTTTCTTTGCCAATAGCCTGCCCACCAACCAATACGCCATCCTGGTCAGCGGCCAAACCGCGGGCTACACCCCCTTCCCGGGTGGTTCCCAGGGGATCCTGTGCCTGGGCGGCTCGATCGGCCGGCACAAAGAGCAAGTGGCCTTCTCGGGCAGCTTGGGCGCCGTGCAGGTCCCCGTGGACCTCGTCAACATGCCGACGCCCAACACGCCCGTCATGGTTTTGCCGGGTCAAACCTGGTACTTCCAAACCTGGTACCGCGATGTGCTCAACGGGCAGTCGGTGAACAACTTTTCGGATGCACTCGAGATCACGTTCCAGTGATCTGAGCGACTGCTTTTGAATCCACCGGAGGGTGCCTTGGCGTATGTGCCGCTGAGAGGCCTTCCGGTGGATTCTGCTTAGCTCGGAGTTCTGCGCCCCACTTTGGTGCCTGGAGTCGTGTCCCCCAAACATGCCCTTTCCCATGAGCCGCTTTCTACTCATTGATCTCAACAATTTCGCCGGGTATCCGTCAATTGCCATCGGCTACCTCGTTGCCGCCCTGCGCGCAGCCCAACACGAGGTAGTGGTTGTTTCTCCCCTTGCCGTGGGAGTTGCTCCCCCTGCGAGGGAGGTCGAAGAGGGGTTCCAACACTATTGGGAACGCCGCATCTCGTACTCCACCAGAAAGTGGGTCGCGCCACCACGCCATTGGTTGGGCAAGCTTCGTTCGGGCTGGCGTGAACGCAATAAACGCAAAATTGTGGACGCTTGCCGAAAGCATCTTCAGGGTCGATATTCGGCTATTTTGATCTCCGCCTATACCGATGAGCTGCTGGTTTGTGAAGAGATCGCACGAGTGGCTCAACAGCGGGGAACTCCCCTCTTGATAGGCGGCCCGATATTCTCGCAAGAACCTGTTGCACAGGCCTGGGCCAAGATTCCAGGAGTCACGGCAGTCATCGGATCAGAATCTGAGCGCAGCATCGTTCCGTTGGTAGAGGCGGCAGCAAGTGAAGGCGACTTGGGTGTGTTTCCAGGTGTATACCTACCTGATGGCCGGCAGGGACCCAAGGTCCTTTCAGAGAGAGAACTTGAGAACTTACCCGTCCCCGACTACGCCGACTTCCCATGGCCTACTTACAAGAACCGGGTCATTCCGCTGCTCGCCAGCCGCGGCTGTGGTTGGGGCAAGTGCTCCTTTTGCGGGGACATCGTCACGGCCAATGGCCGCGGATTTCGCTCGCGTGCCATCTCCAACGTTATTCAAGAAATGGCCATCCAAAGCCGGCGCTATGCAACCAAGGACTTCGCCTTCTTGGACCTCAAGCTAAACTCTCGCCCCATGTTGTGGCGGGAACTGATCGAAGCCATCGGAAGCGATCTACCCGGAGCGCGCTGGATCGGTGCCGTGCATGTACAGGCAGATAGCGATTGCGGGCTAAGCATAGAAGATTTGCGGCGAGCGAAGGCTGCTGGCTTGACCCGCGTGACGTTTGGCTTGGAATCTGGGAGCCAGCGCATTCTCGATAGCATGCACAAGGGAACCCGTGTCGATCGCAATGTGGCGTTTGTCCATGATGCTCATGACGTAGGGATCAGCGTCCGCGCTACCGTCATCCAAGGCTATCCAGGCGAGACGGTTCAGGATTTGAACATGACTGCAGAAATGCTGGAATCGGTATCCGACTCTCTCGACCGAGTTCGGATCAATCGCCTCAACGTCCTGGAGGGTACGCGACTGGCAGCGGACTACGCAAGGCGCCCTGACCTGCTTCCCGGACTGGACCACCTAGCCTGGAACCACGTATATGCCCGCAGTCGATACCGATACAGCCAGGAACGCAACCCCGAGTATCGCGAGGCTATTCGTCGCGTTCTGGGTGCCGTACATGCCATCAACCGCAAACCAATCCATGAGGGTGCGGAGGTGTTTCATGGGCTGATGTAGGCGAGGTTCCTGCAGCTCTGGGTTGCACCGGGGATACAGCGTCAGACCCCCTGCCGCCTATGGTCGACAGGATAGTGCCAGATGTTTCGCAACCAAAGCGGTGGAAGCCAGTCCTAGTGGCATGGCAAGAAGACCTCGCT
>JACKHT010000011.1 GCA_020638855.1 Planctomycetota bacterium | reverse complement strand
TCGTCGTGGTTCTCGTCGTTGGAGTCTTCCCCTTCCTCGCTGGAACCTACGCGGTCGGCCTTCGGAATCGGCTTGATCAAAAGGTCGGCCAGGGGGGTGAGTCCCCGGTCGATGGCCAATTGCACTTCGGGCTCGGGCCGACGATTCGGTACGTACAGGTCCTCCAACTCGAAACGGTCCGGGCAGGTTTCGATGTGAGCCAGAACCGACGGAGCGATCCCTTCCACCTTTTCCAATTGCCGCAGGATGGTGCCTCGACGACGGTCGAGTTCGTCCAACTCTTCGCGACGTTGGCACAATCGGCGCAGTTGGTTTTCGGTGAGGGCGCCGGTGCGAGCACGGCGGACGCGGGCGATGAAGGGAGCGAGCAAGCCCGCATCCATCATTTCCAGGACGGCCTGGACCTCTTCTTCCTTGATGGAGAATTCTTTGGCCAGGGTCTTGAGGGTGAGTTGCGCAGTCACGGGAGGTACCTTGTTTCAGGTAGGTGTGGTTGGAATTCCTTTGGCCCACAGGGACCAGGAACTTGGGCAGGGGGCGAACTGGAAATCCAGCACGTCCCCATCGTTACGGAGCCTCCCTGGTTTGGTGGCACCACGCGCATGCGTCGGGGTGCCCTCCGGTTGGGGAGGAAGCGGAGATCATACCCGCTACGCGGAATTTGTAGGGGATTCGAAGCCGTGGGATCCAAAATCCCCGCGGGCGCGCACACGAAACCCCGTAGGCCAGCGCTAGGCGGGTAACTCAAACAGGGAAACTCGGGTTTCCTCTGCAAGCAAACCACCACCGTGGGCGACGCAAAACCCAACCTTTTCGTCGAGTCCCGGTACCGTCCAGCTGCCAAGATGGCGCCCCGTCAGGCCGTCGCGCGCGATCAGCATGGCGCGCCTCGAGAGGTACAACTTGCCGCTATCGGCCACCAGCGAGGTCGAGGGTACGTCATCGGGAGAGCAGGTCTCCAAAACGTCAAACCAGCGAAGATCCCCAGGGCGAACGGTGTCGATGGCCGCCACGGAAAGCGTGTCGCGTGCCCCACGATCGGCGTGCAACGCGATACTGGAGGTGTATTCGGCCAAGTATTCGGGTGGCAACAGGCGATCCAACTCCGATCCCAAGAACGCCAAGACGCCATCGGTCGCGCAAAGGTCGCGGATCGGTTTTTGCTTGGGGCTCACCAGCACGCGCAGGAACTCGCCGGAGTCCGCTTCCAACTCGAGTACCCCGTAGCCCCCATCCACGGAGAAAGCGACGTAGACGCGACCCTCAAAGCAAACTACCTCGTGGTAGCGTTCGCCTTCGCGGGCGTAGGTCCAAGACTCCAAAAGGGTCAAAGGGTCGATGCCGACTACGCTGCGGCCGGTGGAAAGCAACACAATCGGCTCAGCCACCACCGCATGGTCGAAGGCGGGAATCGACTCGGCGTCGAGCAACTCGCCGTCGGTCAAGGATTGACGCACGATGCGGTGCCCGGTGGCCGTCGGCCCCACCACGATCACCTGCTCGGATCCCACCAGGCCCACGCCGAAGCCGCGGCCATAGCCCACTTCGCAGGGCGCCAACCAAAGGCGTTCGCCCGTGGAGCGATCGAAGGCCCCAAGTTTCCCGGGGATCACATCGTCGATCCACTTGCCCCCCGGGGGGGGGTCGTAGCCATGGAGCAAAACAGGACCCGTCGAGCCGAAGGCAATGCCGTCGACTTCGCTATCCAGCTCACGGCTCCAGCGGCGCTTGGCGGTGTTGGACATAGAGCCCCATGGTACCGTCCAAACGCGACAACTCCACCATGGAGCGGTGGTCCACGCCCTACCTGGGGCACTTGGGATGGGAAACGGGGCCTCGGGATCTATGCCAGCGGGCCCGGCGCGAGCAACTCGCACCGGGCCCGCCCAGCGAACACGTTGAGAACCGACTAGGCGTTCTCTTCGCGCATCTTCTTGGCCAAGCCCTCGGGCACGTCGCGGTACTCGGCGAGTTCCATCGAGTAGTTGCCACGGCCTTGGGTCGCGCCGCGCAGGGCGGACGAGTAGGCGAACATTTCGGCGATGGGCACCAAAGCGCGCACGACGCGCAGATCCGCCTGGGAGGCCACATCGGAGATTTCACCCCGGCGCGAGTTCAAGTCACCAACCACGCCACCGAGGAATTCCTCGGGCACCGAGACCTCCACCTTCATGAAGGGCTCGAGCAAGACCGTGTTGTTCTCGACGGCTTGGCGGAAGGCCAACATACCGGCTGCTTCGAAGGCCTTGTCGCTCGAGTCCACGTCGTGCGACTTGCCGTCGAACAAGGTCGCGCGGGTCGACACAAAGTGGATGCCCGAGTTGCCCCCGGACTTGAAGAAGGTCTCCAAGCCAAAGCCAACAGCCTTGATGTACTCGCGCGGCACCGAACCACCCTTGATGGCGTCCACGAATTCGAATCCGTTGAGCTCGGGGTCGTACTCGAAGCGCACGTTCACCACGGCGTACTGACCCGAACCACCCGACTGCTTGATGTAGCGGGCTTCGGTCTCGATGTTCTTCTTGAGACGTTGCTTGAAGGATACCTTCGGGCGACCGGTGCGCACGGCGCACTTGTGATCGTTCTGGATGCGTCCCACGACGACTTCCAAGTGCAACTCACCCATGCCCGAGATGACCAGCTGGCCGGTCTCTTCGATGGTTTGCGCGCGGAAGGTCGGGTCCTCGCGGGTCATGCGACCGATGATCTCGGACAGCTTGTCGCGATCCTGGCCGCTTTCGGGCTCGAGCGACATCGAGATCACCGCCTCGGGGAACACGATCTGCGAAAGCGCGATCGGGTTGTCGGGGTCGCACAGGGTGTCCCCGGTCACGGTATTCTTGAGGCCGATCACGGCCGCGATGTCACCGGCGTAGACGCAGTCAACCGGCTCGCGCTTGTTGGCGTGGATCTTGACCAAACGGCCGATGCGCTCGTGCTTACCGGTCCGCGGGTTCAAAAGCTTCGAGCCCTTGTCGAGGGTACCGGAGTACACCCGCACGAAGGTCAAGTCGCCGGTGGGCTCGGCAATGGTCTTGAAGGCCATCAACGACAGGGATTCGTCGTCAATCGGCTTGCGCGTGGTCGTTTCATCGGTGCGCGGCACCATGCCGGTGATGTCGCCAACCTCGATCGGGGCAGGCAGGAAGTCGATCACCGCATCCAGCACGAAGCGCACACCCTTGTTCTTGAGCGCCGACCCGGCCATGACCAGCACCGCCGACATGTTCAAGGTGGCCTTGCGCAGGCCGCGCATGATCATCTCTTCGGAGATTTCTTCGTCTTCCAAGAACAGGTCGAGCAACTCGTCGTCGGCCTCGGCGGCGGCCTCCACCATGGTGTGGCGCCACTCTTTGGCTTTCTCGAGCAGGTGTTCGGGAACCTCCGATTCGAAGTACTCCTTGCCCGTTCCATCTTCGGGGAAGGTGATGAACTTCATGCGGACCAGGTCCACGAAGCCTTCAAACTCCTTCTCCGCGCCAACCGGCATTTGGATCGGCACCGGGTTGGCACCCAAGCGCTCACGGATGGTGCCCACGGCGAACTCGAAGTTCGCGCCGATCTTGTCCATCTTGTTGATGAAGCAAATCCGGGGCACCTTGTACTTGTTGGCTTGGCGCCAAACCGTTTCCGATTGGGCTTCCACCCCGTTCTTCCCGTCGAACACGGCCACGGCGCCATCGAGTACACGCAGCGAACGCTCCACCTCGGCCGTGAAGTCCACGTGGCCGGGGGTGTCGATGATGTTGACGGTGTACCCGTTCCAGGCGCAGGTGGTGGCTGCGGACTGAATCGTGATACCACGCTTTTGCTCCTCTTCCAGGTAATCCATGGTGGCGGCGCCGTCGTGCACCTCACCGGTCTTGTGGATCTTCTGGGTAAGGAACAGGACGCGCTCGGTCACCGTGGTCTTGCCCGCATCGATGTGGGCCATGATCCCGATGTTGCGCTGGAACAGGGGGCCTTTGACCTTCCCTTGGGGAAGGCGGGGGGACTCGGTTTTGAGGGTGGCGGTCATGTCTGGCAGCCGTTGGATAGGTCGTAGAATGGGGCGATGCGGTGTACTCGGGGCTTAGGCCGCCGGCCGCGTAGATGCATACAGCGTTCCTTCCCAATTCAAGTGGGAATGGAACGCCTTGCTAGAGCCCAATTGGCGTCCTTCGGACGCTTCTGGGCCCGACAAGCATAAGGACCGCGGGCTCAAGGTCAAGCCCAGAGGGGCCGGCGGGTTGGCACCCGCGTCCCCCAACGAGGCGGATTCGCTCCGGCCTATCGCCAAGCCGTTGCCATCAACGGACTTCGGGGTCTTGGGCTGCCTGGCCTGGGAATGGAATGGCCTCGAGCAGATCCCCGTGGGCGGAGTCCCCGACCCCCAGGCCCCCGCGGGGCTCTCCAGCGGGCTGGACCACCCCTTCCAGCCGATAGCCCCCGATTCGAAAGGGAATTCCCTCCCCTTGGCCCGCCCCGGGGAGGGTGGACAGGTGCAGGTCCAAATGGGGCTCGGTCAAGGGGATCCCCCGGCCCGAGGACCCCACTTGGGCGATCGGCTGCCCGACCTCGACCTGGTCGCCCACCTGGACACGAACGGACCCCTGCAAGAGGTGGGCCAGCACCAAGTAGGCCCCATCGCTCAATTGCAGCACGATGTGGTTGCCCCGGCTGCTGGCTTCTTCGACCCGCAATTCGAACGAACGGTCGGGCTCCCCGTCCTGGACAGCCACCACCAGGCCAGGGGCGGGGGCAAACAGTTCGCTCCCAAAGGTCCAAGATTCGGCCGGCTCGACGTGTTCGGGCTGCTCGGTTCGCCAGCGGGTGCCATGTTCCTCCCGCGCGAGCAGCAAACCATGGCACCGATCGGGCTCCAGGCTGAGCGCGTTGTGCGACGTGCGCCCGCCCGAAAGCACGCGCCACGATCCGGCCACCGGCATGGCCAAGGTCACTTCGCTGGGGTGATCCCGGTGCGAAGACGGGTAGGCGTAGGGAACGGGAGCGGAAAAAACCACGAACAGCACGCTGGCAAGCCCTACCAAGCGCCAGGGGTTGACCAGCGGAGGTCGCAACAACCCGGTCACGATGCCCGCCAGCCCAAGCACCCCGGCCGCGATCACCGCCTGGAAGCGCCCGCTCTTGTACAGCCAAAGCGCGAGCTCCCGGTTGGGTCCATGGAAGACCCACAGGTGCCCGACGACCACGGCCACCACCAGCGTGAGCAAGAGCAGCACCCACCACTCGGGGCGGGGCAGCGGAGCGGAAGAACGAGCCTTCATGCTTGGCCTCCCGGGCGGTTGCGGCCCAAAGCCTCGTGGGCGGCGACGAATTCATGGGCACAAAACGCCGCCATCAACGAGAGGTCCCCCGCCAAGGCCGTCGCGGCCAGAAGCTCGGCGAAGATCTGGACCTTGCCCGCGCCCCGACAGCCCAGGATGTCCAAACACTCGCTGGCCGAGGACAATCCGGTCCCGCCCCCCACCGTGCCAACGATCAACGAAGGCAAGGTCAAGGCGGCGTACAGGTTGCCCCGGGTATCGACTTCGAGATCGAGCCAGCCGGTCGCGCTCTCGGTCAGATAGGCCACGTCTTGACCGCAGGCCAAGAACACCGCCGCCAACCCATTGGCGATCTGCACCGCCCAGTTCTGGGTTCCAAGCTGGGCGAACCCCACGCAATAGCTGCGGTGGATGTCGACCATTTGCTCGGGCGTCACGCGCATGACCCCCTCCAGCACATCGCGGGGGATGGTGATTTCCGCCAGGGTGTAGCGACCACGCCCCTCGACCTGGGCCCGGGCATTGGCGCGCTTCTCCACATCTTGGCCATGCACGAAGTATTGCTCAGCCGACGTTTGCTCCATCACCCGCCGCGCGATGCGGTCGGCCGCCAGTGAGGCCATGTTGATTCCGATCGCATCCCCGGTCTCGAACACGAGGCGCAAGATCAGCCGCCTCCCGATCACCTGGGGAACGATCTGCCGCAGCCGGCCATGCTGGCTCAGCCCCACGACGATTTCCGCCAATTCTGCGTACTGGTGGCGAGCCCATTCCCCGCCGCGCTGCGCGGTGGCTCCGTCGGCGTAGAGCAACATCGGATGCTGCGAGAGGCCTTCGGTCAATACCCGGGCCCGGGCGCCCCCGGCATCCTTGAGCAAGCGCATGCCGCGCGAGTAGGAGGCGACCATGGCGCCTTCGCTGGTGGCCATGGGCACGTACACCTCCCGCCAACCCGAACTGGTGTGGACGCACAGCGGCCCGGCCATGCCCAGCGGGATCTGCATGAAGCCGATCAAGTTTTCGACGTTGCCGCGCGCTTCGGCTGGGGCCAGGGGCTTGCCCGCCATGTGCAAGAGGTCTCGCCCTGCGGCTCCTTCGCACAGGGCCCTACGCCGGGCGACGATTTTTGGGTCGTAGTCGTCCGAACGATCCCGGGGAATGCGCGGCAAGCGAGGTTCGGGCGAAGTGGGTTGGTGCATTGGGTGCGGTTGGATGTGCCTGGGTGGTTCCCAAGGCTAAGGGTCCAAAATGCGTCGGGACCAAGCTACATTGGGCAAGCTCGCGGCGAAAGGCCACAAAACCCTCCGATCTTCCCAGCCCCCTCCCTATGGCCCTCGACCTCTTCGGCGCCCTCACCGGACTCTTCACCATCGTCAACGACGGACAACACGCCCTACGCTTCACGCTCGGACGGGCGCGGGCTGTGGTGGGTCCCGGAATCCACTTCAAAGTACCGCTGATCCAGACCTTTCGGGTCGAAGAAACCAAGCACACCACCCTCGACCTGAATCCTCAGGTCATCCAGCTGCGCGACAACTTGGTCTACGAAGTCGACTGCAAGCTGGTCTACCAAATCGTCAACCTGCGCAAGGCCCTGATCGAGGTCGATGACTTGGTCAGCGGCCTGCAGAACCGCGTGGTGATTGCCGTCCAAGAGGTGGTCTCGAGTCAGGATCGTCATTCGGTGACCCACGTGGATGTCATGTGCGCCACGGTGCGCGAAAAACTGCGCGATGTGGAGGACCAATGGGGAGTGCGGGTGCTGCAATTCGGTTTTTCGAACCTCTCCCCATCGCCCACCTCGCTCGAAATCACCCAACTCGAGATGCTCGCGCTAGAAAAGGAGTCTTTGTTCCGAAGACTGCGCGGCGAGGGGCTTTCTGAAGAGGCTGCGGTTGCACTGATTTCGGGCGCCGTCGTTTCCGTGCACCCCGACTCGCCTCCGGAAGCATTGACCGGACCTAGCGAATACACCCTATGAGACCCAGGTCTCCCCGCAGCGGCACCTACTCCCGCCCCCCCGCGCTGGAAGCCCCCAAGCCCAGGCCGGCTTGGCGCAAGGCCATCGAAAAGATCCTGGAGGAGTCCTCCGACCAGCTGATGGTGATCCTGTTCGCCTCGGTGGCGGCCTTGGTTCGCGCCATGGGGATCCAGATACAGACCGGCCACGCGGGGCTTTTGTTCCACTTTGGGCGCGCCACCAAGGTGCTGGACCACGGGTTCCGGCCGCTGATCCCGTTCTTCCAACAGGTCAAAGTGGTTCCCATCCGTTCGCGGACCATGGACCTGCCCAGCCAACGCATCGTGAACCGCGATGGTTTGGTGTACGAAGCCGACGCGAACTTGGTCTACCACATCCACGATGTGCGCAAGGCCGTGATCGAGATCGACAACCTGCAAGAGGGCATGCTGCAGATGCTGACCCTCGGGGTCCAAGAGGTCCTGCGCGACACCGATGCCCATTCGATCCGCGCGACCGATGCACTTTCCGCCGCCTTGCAAGCCAACCTGACCGCGCGTTTGGTGGATTGGGGCGTGACTGTGGACAAGGCCGGCTTCCCCACCCTTTCCCCTTCGGCGCACACCCTACGCATCACCCAACTCGCGCAGCGCATCGCCGAGCGCCAGCTGCGCTACGACGGCTTCCGGGCCCAAGGCCATGGTTCGGCCCGGGCCCTGGCTCTGGTGGGAACTCGGCGTTTCCCGGTTTCCCGCACCCAGCGCGGCATCCGCGTGGCGCTTGCCAAAACCCGAGTCCTGCGCGCCCAACGCGCGCTTCGGCGCGCCGCGCTTCAATCCCGCGCAGGCGACGCCGAAGGCGAGTCCGAGTAGGTCCAGGACCCAACCTTGGCGCCGAAGGCATAGGTTCCTTCGCTCAAGAGCCTGCCCGCCTCGTCGTAGGTGCGCCAAACTCCGTTTCTTTCTCCTTCGGCGTAAGGCCCTTCTTCGGAAACGACCCCGTTGGAGTACCAGTAGGTCCAGGGTCCCTCGCGGCGCCCGGCCTGGGCCAAGCCCTCGGAGGCTTTGGCACCACCCGGATGGTAGTAGACCATCCGAGTGGGTTGCCACGGATCGATGCGGTAGTCCGAGCGAAGCGACCCGTCCGGCCAATAGGTCTTCCATTCCCCAACCGGCTCGCTGTGGTCGAAATTGCGTTCGGACTTGAGCGTGCCATCGGGCCAGAAGGTCCACTCAGTGCCGTGGCGCCAAACCTTGCCCGCCTCGTCCACCAAGTACTCTTCGCGTACGGTGACTTGCCCCTCGGAGTTGCGTACCTCGCGAACCCCGGGCCCAGGAGTCGGCTTGAGTGGTGCGGGCAAAGCGGCGTTCTTGGTCACCGGTAGCAAGGCGCATGCACCTAGCACCCAGGGAGCCAGCCCCAGCAAGAGAATCCCAACGTGACGCAAACGAGCCATGCAAGGCCATCCTACGCGAGCCCGTTCGGCAGGTCACGCATCCGCGCCCGACCCTTACCGCTCCTGCACCAAGCCGGCCCTTGGGTGGACCCAAGGGGCCGCTGGAACGCGCATCCACGGTCGGTGGCTCGTGGGTCGGAAGCCACTTTCCCAGGCTGGAATGCTGCCGGAGCGGGGGAGCTGGGCTAACCTGTCCTCCACCATGAGCACGGAAAAGGCAGCGGGCGGAGTGAGTAGCGGGCTGAAGGGCGTCGCCCTGGTCGTCGCGTTGGGCTTGGCCTATGTGATCCAGAAGTTCACGGGGATCGACGTCCTTTCCAAGCTAACGCAAGACACCTCACCGGCTGGCGCAACCACGGTAGAGGCACCCGCGGACCCCAAAGCGGAGGCCCGCGATGCGGCTGGCCAAGCCCCGGCCAAATCGGACACGAGCAAGTCCGCAGCTCCCCAACCCAAACCGACTTCCCGAGCGGAAGAGGTCCCCTCCCGCGAAACCAAGCCCGGGGATCCGAAGCCCGCCGCCCAGACGGACGACGGAGTGGCCCAGGTTCGCAAGTGCTTCCAAGCCCAGCAGTCGAGCGTCTGGGTCAAGACCCAGGGCAAGGTTGTGTTCGTCCTGCCGGATGACAACTACGAACCACGCCATCAGAATTTCTTGCTCCAGTTGGCTCCTGACTTGACCGTCAAAGTCTCGCACAACATCGACGATGCCCCGTACCTGGATGGGCTCAAGAAGGGCGATTCCATCCAGCTTCAGGGCCGCTACGAGTACAACGAGAAGGGGGGCGTGATCCACTTCACACACCGTGCCGACTACCCGACCCAAGCCAAGCCAGGCGGTTGGATCGACTACCAGGGCAAGCGGTACCAGTGAGCTCGGCTGCGGACAACGAAGCGGAACCCTTCCGCGGCGGATCGGGGCCCGATGACGGCTCTTGGCATCCGCTCGATCCCTTGCCGCAGGCTGGGTTTTGGGATGTGCTCTATCGTCGGCGTTCGATTCGCAAGTTCGAGTCGGAACCAGTCCCGCGCCAACTGATCGACCAGGTGCTGCATGCGGGCATTTGGGCCCCCAGTTCGTGCAACTACCAGATGTGGGATCTGGTCGCCGTGGACGATCCCGCGCTCAACGCCGCCTTGGCGGCCTTGTCTGCGCAGATGGGCAATGCTCCGGTCAACATCGTGGTCGCCTATGGCCGGGATTTCTCCGAGGAGAACTTCGCCAACATCCAAAGCGCCAGCGCCCTGATCCAAAACATGAGCCTGGCAGCGGAAGCCCTCGGCCTCGGAACGTTTTGGATCACCCAAACCGGCGACGGGGATCAGGTACGCCAAATGGTGGGCTTGCCCCATGACCGGATGGTCGTGGCCGTGTTGGCCCTGGGTTACCCCAAGATCCGGCCCAAACGCGGTCCCAAGCGACGCCCGCTCGAGCAGGTCACCCACTACAACCACTACTCGGGCAAACCGATCCCCTCCTCGATCGATCCCGAGGTTTGGGATCCCGAATTGCTCGCGATCTACCAACGCGCCCGGGTCCTCAACGGGCTGCGCCACAACAAACCGCGCCCCTGGGAGCGGCGAGCTCTGGAGGCCGCACTCGATGCGTTGGTCCCCGCCGAATCCACCGCGCCCGAGGGATCCAAGCCCCGCTGGCTCGATGTGCTCCCATGCACGGGCATCCTGACCGAGGCGCTGAGCCAGAAACGCCGCGGGTACGCCTTCGATGTGGTCGAGCGCACCGCCGAGGTAGCCACATGGTGCGCCGAACGAGCGTTTCCCAAGGGACAGGGTTTCGCGTGGCCCCACCCCAGTGCGAACTTCAGGGCCCCAGAACCCGGCACCTACGACGTGGTCTCGTGTTTGTTCCGCCTGGAAGGACTCCGCGCTGCCGATCGGATCGAACTATGGAAGGCCATGCATGCTTGGCTCAAACCAGGCGGCCTTTTGTTCTTGGGCTTTGTCTCCGACCGATCGTTCCACCATTGGACCGAGCGCATGCGGGCCCGACGTGCGGGTCCCAAAGGCGTCGAATACGTCCTGGCGCCCGACCCCAACGTGGGCCCCTTCCGGGCCCTAGCCCCGGGTCAAGTCGAGCGCGAAGCCCAAGCTGCAGGTTTGCAGTCCACGGGTCATTTGGGCTTGCAAGCGACCCCCGAACCCGACGAAGTCGAGTTCCGCACCCGCAACTTCCGCGGGGCCAAGGGCAAAATCCTGCGCAGCGGAGCCCGTTTTGCAGGCATGGCCTTCTCCCGCGCCGCCAAGTCGCGCGGGCGGTTTCAGTTCCGACTGTACCGCAAACCCTGAAGGCCCGTCGGCCCGAATGTCGAGGTCCCCTAGCTCGGACAAGAGGCTGCTAGCCACGCGGATCCCCGCACCACTCAGTGTCAGCAGACGCGGGCACAGTGCTTGGGCGGTACTAGAACTCGAGCGTCTGTACCACGCCACCAGTGGACTCGGCGAGATAGCGCCAATGCCGCGCCAGGCCCTTGGGACAATCGACCAACACCACGTCGTAGCGAATCGGGCGCAAACGATTTTCATCGATCAACCGCTGGGCCATGGCTTCCATGTTCCAGCGCCGGCCCCCGCTCGGTGCCCCATCGGTCAGCACGCAGATCGTATCCACTTCGGGATCGGTCTTGGCCCACTGCACCGCTGCGTAGAAATCCCCCGGTCCGGTGATCTTGATGTCTTCGATGAAGCGATGCGCATCCTTGACGCGGCGTTCGTCGGCATCGGTCAAGCGTTCCTGCCACGGCTTGACCGAGGCGGTGTAGGGCCCGAGGTTGAAGCGCGTGGCGGGTTTCAGCGCATCGAGGGTCTGGTGGAATACCGGGTCGAGCAACTGCTTGCGGGTCTTGCCATCCCGGACTTCGTTCCAAATCGAACCCGAGAAGTCGAACAGGTACACAATGCGGTCCGAAAACGTCGGTAGCCCCGCGCCCTGCACCATGGACTCTCCTTCCGCTGCTTCCTTTTGGGCCTCGCTGCTGGTACTGGGTTGCGCCCGCCAATCGTCCGGTAGGTCCTGGGCGTAGGCCGCCCACGCCGATCCCTGGCGCCCAGCCTTGAAACCCGTCATGCGTTGCAAGCGGGGCACCAACTCCAAGAGCAGCTTTTCGCGGGGCTCCACGTCGAGCCGCGCGATCAAAGCCAAGAGGGCCGGCTTGGTGCCGATGGCTTCCAGGGTGCGCGCCGCCACCCCGCGGACCCCCGCGTCGGGATCCGCGCTCCACTCGATCGCCCATTGCAAGGCCCCCGCGTCTTCGATGCGCCAACGGGCGCACAGGGCCGCTGCTCGTTCGAGCGGCTCTTTGCTGCGACTCGCTTGGCGGGCCACTTTGCTCGCGGATTCCGCGTCGAGTTCCGCCAAGGTCACGATCGCTTGCGCCGACAACTCAGGACCGGCTCCCACCAAGGAAGCCACGGCCTTGGCAGCCCGCGCCTGCTGCTTGTCCGGATTTTTGCCGAAATCAAGGGCGCCCCGGGCCTGCAAGCGTTCGATCGACTGCAAAGCCGCCTGCGCCAGCAGGGGCCGTTTCTTGCTCAGGCACCCCATCAGAGGCTGTGCATCCACGGGGCCGCGACGCATTCCAAGAATCTCCGCCGCCCGCAGCGCCACCCATTCATCCCGGCTGCCGAGCCCTTCTGCGCCGAACAACGATTGCCAAACCTTGTCCGGACAGGCGTCGCTTGCCAACTGCAGTTGGGCCTCATCGGCGACTTGCCCCTTGGCATCCTGCAAAGCCCCAATCACCAGTTCCCAGGCCTCTTCGGTGCCGATCGCCGCCAGCTTTTTGACCGCTCCCTGGCGGTCCTTTTCGTAGCGACTCAAAAGGTCGCTTCGGAGCTTGGATGGGATTTCGTCCTTCGACGCCGAAGCAACCGCTCCAGCGCCCGCAGGGTCCACCAACAACAGGCCACCCCCCGTCCACGCGAGGCAGGCGCACAACCACAGCAGCAACATTCGGACATTCATGGGCTTGGGCAGTATAGACCTCCCCCACGGGCCACGGTTGCGCAACGATCCCACAAAATCGGCGACTCAGCGCGCGGGCTGGCCTTCGATCGGCAAACCCAACGCCTGCCAAGCGAGGATGCCGCCCTCCACGTTGACCGGATCCGAACAAACGCCCAGCCGCTGCAAGGTCCGAATCGCCGACATCGAACGCACGCCGCTGCGGCACGAGATGTACACGCGATCCTGCCCCCGGAAGTGATCGAGGTAGAAACCCAGCTCGCCCAAAGGGATGTGGGTGACACCCGGAATGCGGCCGTGCTCGACCTCAAACGGGTCGCGCACATCGACCCATTGACGCGGTCCTTCGAGCCCATCGTGGGCTTCCTTCAATTCCAAACCCTCGATGCGTGTGGGCTCACAAACGCTGCTGGCCTGACCCGGGCTGGCACAGCAGGCCGCCGCAGGGGCCGAGTGCTCGGGGAAGTGCGGATCGCGTTCCATGTTGAGTCCGAGTACTTGGTCCACTGCGGGACTGTTGCCTGCCCCTTCGATTATGCCGCGCGCGGCCGCGTACGCCTCGCCGTTCGGATAGGCCAAGTCGGGGTTCGTGTCGCGCTCGTGCCCAATCGTGCTGAACAGCAAATTGTCGTAGGAGTGCCCCGGATACAGCACGGTGTCGGGCGGCAAACTCAGCAACTCGCGGCGAACCGCCTCCCAAAGGAGTACGGGATCGCTCCCACGGAAATCCGCGCGCGCGAGCCCACCGATCAACAGGCTGTCCCCCGAAAAAACCGCGCCGGGGTGCTCGCCACCATCCCAATACAGCGCGATCGAATCGGGGGTGTGGCCGGGCACTTCGCGCACCTGAAAGCGCAACGAGCCGACCTTCAGCGCATCCCCATGGCCCAAGCGCGTCATGGGCCGATCGACGTGGGTGTGCTTGGACATGTACAAGGTCACCTCGTCCCCTACCCAGCGCGGGGCGGCCGAGAGGTGGTCCGCATGGGTGTGCGTATCGACCACGGCAACCAGCTTCAGCCGGTACTGGGCTATCAACGATCGGTAGGAAGCCTCCAGCCCAACCTTAGGATCGATCAGCAAACAAGCGCGGGTTTCGGGACAACCCACCAAGTAGGACTGGCAGCCCCCCTGGGAAACGACTTTGACGATAGGATGACGCATGGCAAACAGATCTTAGAACTCCACTTCCCTTGGGGGAACCGGTGCGGCTCAGGTTCCCGAGCGCATCGCATTTCTTGAGAGGAAGCAATTCTTGAAAGGAAACGCCCCTCGAGGCGTCACGCGAACATGAAGCAGGTATTCCTGGGGTTGGGTCTGATTCTCGGAGCCGCAGGAGCCGTCGCGAGCGGCTTCCAGCAACCGATCGAAATTTCCCCGGCGCGGCCGGTTCTGGCGGAGGGCAAGCTTCAGCTGCTCTCGGAGGGCCTGATGGTGCCCCTAGTGCACGCGCTAGTGCAGTCCAACTCGGCGCCTGTGGTGGTACGCCGCGCGGATGGCCTGGGGGTGGTCGATGCTTGGTCTTGGTCTCCCGATCTGCAACTTGCCTGGAACCATGGGCCCGGTTCCGCTGCTGGAGAGCCCGCAGCCCCCCAATCCTCCGCTGCCCGCCAAACCACCACGCCCCCCAAACCCTTACCCGAAAATCGCTGGGCCTGGAGCCGGGTCTGCAGCCTATTGATCGACGTTCCTTCTGAGCGAGTTCCACCTGCGCTCGACCAACTGCATGCTGCAGTACTCACGGCTAGCGGAGAGCTGTGGCCGGCGCGGGTGCTGGGACTCGAACCATTCGAGTCCCAATGGGTGGTCCGCATCCAAGAGGAGGACCGGTTTGTTGGGGAAGATCCCGCGCGCACGATCTTGTTGCGCATCGAACGCGAAGCCGACTCCGCCATCGACGCACAGTTCTGGAGCGTCCAAGAGCTCCGCGCCTGCGTGTCCAAGCCCTGGGTCGAACAGAAGACCGGAACCGTGGAGGTCCATGCGGAACAGGGCATGCCCTTTGGCGATCGAATCGGGGCACAGACCCTGAGCGCGCTCCAGCTGATTCCCGAGTCCCCGTTCCCCGCCCTCACCCACACCGCTGCGCTTGGTTGGCTGGCATGCCCCGATCCCAGCCATCGAACCTTCCTCTCCAGCCGCGTGGCCCGCATCCGCGGGGTTCCGGTCGGTTCCATCCAAATCCTGGCAACGCTTACCGGCAGCACCACCGTCGCGCAAACGACCACGGTCGAACCTGGAAAGACCCGCGTGGTGGAATTGTTCGAAACCCAGGTTCTCGGCGGAACCAGCGTTCTAAACCCGCCCTCCAGCGAACAACCCTGGGAGGTGGTCCGCGATTGGCCCCGGGGCGTGCAGTTTGTGAGTTGGGTTTGGGGTCCCCTGGGCAATCTCTACTCCGCGCAAGGCTGGGAGGTTTTGGACCCCGAGGCGCCCGAAACCAATCCGCTGGAAGCTCCTGCGCTGCCGTCGTGGAGGGTACCCAGCGATGGGGTTTTTGGCTGGCAACGGTTGGTGGTGGGCGACGATGGAAGCGCGGTGCACTCTTGGCAGACCTTTCCGGCGGAGGCCCAGCAAGCCCCGTTTTGGACGCAATTCGGCGCGCAGGGCCGCAAGCCTTCCGCGCGCCTGCTCGAGTTGACCGAACAACCCAGCACCGTTTGGTCGGGCACGCTGGTGCTCTTCCTGTTCCAAGGTCAGGTGGCCATGGGGCAAACCCAAGTGCAATTCGAGGCCTTCACGTTGAGCTGGCCGGAAGACCGGGGCCGCAAACTCAAAACCCGGCTCGACCTGGAAGCTCCGTGGTTTTGGTACGCGGTCTCGTGGGAAGGCCAAGGTGCTTTCGGAACCATGCAAGACCTGGTGGCGGACCGCGCTGGCAAGGTGGCCATCCTCGACCCTTCGATGCAGCCGGGCTGGAGTTCGCTGCTCGTCACGCGTGCCGCTCCGCTGCCCTTCAGGCAGGCTGCGGGCGTGCGCTCTTTGGCGGTGGAAGGCGGCGTAGACTTGGACTCCACGTGGCAAGCCGCCGGAGGTTTGACCCTCGACGCACCGCCCTTCCCGCCGATCGAACCGTTGGGGGGCCAAATGGGCGTATGCCTGCTGCGCTCACCGGGAATTCCGCAGTCGCTGCATTTCCAGATCCCCGGCGCCCTCGACCGTACGATCCCAACCCCTGATGCGACAGCCCTATGGGACGTGCAAATCGCACCCCAGCGTTGATCCCATCCGGCCCTCTTTGGAGAAGCCGCTCGCAGGCGCGCGTGCGAGCGGAAAGGGTAGCGGGAGCTGGGTTTCCATTTTCGTTTCCCAAGCTCGCCGGGCGAGGGCTCACTGGCCGTTGCGCAGTTTCTTCACCGAACCGTCGACCCCATCAGGGGGCTGGGCGTCTTGGAACCGGTCGTCGTCTTGGAACTCGTGGCGCAAGCGCTCCAGCTCGGCTTTGAGCTCGACCACTTGCTGCGCTTGATCGGGGTCCGCAATCACATTGTGCAGCTCGAGCGGATCGTGGACGAGGTCGTACAGCTCCCACTCGTCCCGGCTATAGAACCGGATCAATTTGTGGGTGGCCGTGCGAACCCCATAGTGGGCGCGGGTGTTGTGGTGGCCAGGATCGTGGTAGTAGCGGTAGTACATCGACTGGCGCCAGTCGGTGGGCACTTGGCCGCGCAACAGGGGCACGAAGCTCCTTCCCTGCATGCCAAAAGGCGCCTGCAAGCCCGCCATGGCCAGCAGCGTCGGCGCAAAATCGATGTTGAGGGTCAAGGCCGACTGCACGCTACCGGGGGGGGTGACCCCTGGCCAGCGCACCAAGAGCGGCATATGCAACGAAGGCTCGTACATGAACCGCTTGTCGTACAAGCCGTGCTCGCCCAGGTAAAAACCTTGGTCGCTGGCGTAGATCACGATGGTGTTTTCGGCCAAGCCATGCTGGTCCAAGTAGTCCAGGATCTGGCCCATGCTGTCATCGACGCTTTGTACGCAAGCGAGGTAGTCCTGCAGGTAGCGCTGGTACTTCCAGCGCACCAACGCTTCCCCCACCAAGACCCGCTTCTCGCCATCGACTTCAATCTCCACCGCATCGGGCACGCTTTGCAACCAGCGGTTGCGCTCGTCCCCTTGGAGATCAGTGGGCGGCTCCAGTTTCAGGTCAAAGCGCGTCAAATCCCTGGCGATCGTTTGCCGGTTCTCGTGCAGCGCCGCGCCTCGGGTTGCGTAGTCATCGAAGAGCGTGCTGGGTTCGGGGATCGTGCGTTTGGAAAACTCGGCCGCGTAGCGTGGGCTCGGCTGCCAATTCCTGTGCGGGGCCTTGTGGTGGCACATCAACAGAAAGGGCTTGTCCTTGGGCCGGTTCTCAAGCACGCCCAGCGCGAGGTTGGTGAGGACCTCGGTCACGTACCCTTGGTGAGTGGCTTGGCCTTCCGCCGTGTACAGGACCGGATTCCAGTACGCGCCCTGGCCCGGCAGGATTTCCCAGTGGTCGAAACCCGTTGGGTCGCTGCCCAGGTGCCACTTGCCCACGATCGCGGTGTAGTAACCGGCCGCTTGGAGGTGCTTGGGGAAGGTGTCTTGGGACCCGTCGAAGCGGTTGAACACCGGCACACCGTTGCGGTGGCTGTACAACCCCGTCAGTAAGGTGGCGCGACTCGGGGTACAGATTGAGTTGGTCACCAAGGCCTGATCGAAGCGCATCCCCTCAGAAGCGATACGATCGAGGTGTGGCGTGTGATTGAGATGGCCGCCGTAAGCGCTGATCGCGGCTTGTGCGTGGTCATCCGAAAACACGAACACGATGTTGGGGCGTTTGGGAGCCTGGGGCTCCGAAGGGGCCCACGAGCAAGCCAGCAGAAGGGGAATCCAGATCATCGCCCTCGATCGTAGCGAGTATGGGGAGGGTTGCCCAATCGGGCCGCAGGCTTCCCAAGAAGCGTCTCCCAAAGAAGCGGGCGCCGATCGACGGAGAGTCGATCGGCGCCCATGGCAGGTTGAAAGTGGGTGTTTCTAGAAGGTCACGGAAAGACCATTCGAGAAGTTGGAAGCTCCCGCAGCTTCGCGGTGCCACAACTGGAAGTGCCAGGTGCTGCCAGCGCTGATCGTCGGGCTACCGGTGATCGGCACGGTCGCGGGAACATCGAAGCCACTACCGACCGTCGAGGTGCCGACTTGGTTCTGCAGCACGCCACCGGCGTCGAACAAGCCCACCGAATTGAGGGCGCCCGGCACATTGTAACGGCCGAAGACATTCCCACCCGAAACCGACAGGCACAGCCGACCCTGGCTGATGACGATGCCCGGATCGCTCACGCCCGTGCCCACCAGGAAGTACGCGAATTGGTTCGAGGGACCTTGCGCCGCTTCCAAGTGCAAGCCGCTGCCGACACCGGTCCCCATGCTGCCCGTGAGCGTGGTCGACATGCCGGTCGAGTTGGGGTTCATTGGGTCGCAGAAGCTGGTTCCGACCGCCCCGCCGATTTCTCGAATCTGTAGCGCTGTGATGTGCGGGCGGGTGGTGGCCGTGGCCACCGGGTTGGCGCCTTGCCCCAGCAGGTAGAGCGAATCGGTGCTGGTGCGCGTGAACGTACCCACCACGAACTGACCCAAGATCGTGTCTCCTGCGCCCGACAGGTTGTTGGGGTCTGCTTCCAAGACGGCGGACAGCGGTCCCTGGGTCACCGATCCGAGGTTGGTGATGACTCCACCGGAGAGGATGCCCGTACCGACCGCCGAGCTCATCGTCATAGTGCGGTCATTGAGGAAGTTGCTGCCGTTGCCCGGACGCTGGTCGCAGTACCAAACTTGGATTTCGTAGGTCTGCCCCATGGTCAGGGTGCCGAGGGTGTCGAGCTGGATGGCGCCCCAGTCGGTGGGGTTGCCCGCGCTGCCATAACTGGTGGCCCGTGCGCTGTCGAGCAGGGCATCGTAGTCCACATCACCGGAGGTGGAGCCGTTCAACAAAGTCCAACCACCATTGGTCCAGCCGCTGGGTGCGAAGGCAGCGAAGGCGACGCCGTTGACCGTGGGAGCCGCGAAAGTGCTGGCCCAGCAGTTCCGAGCGGTGATCAGGGTTCCGTTGGTGCTGACATCGCTAGCAGCGGTCGCGTCCTGGGGCGCGCCCCAGGTGATCAGGTCGGCACTGGCCAGGGGGGCCAAAAGAAGTACGGCAGGCAGGCTGAGAATCGTGATGAGTTTCATGGTTTGAGGAGGAGAGGGATGGCACCCCTGCTCGCGGTATCCGAACCTTTGCGCCGGGGTTCCAAGGGGGCCACTGCATGGGCCTCTGGGGGGGTAGGGAAAGCCCTGCTGTTGTCCTGGATGTTTTCCGGGAAATCTAGTCTTAGGCTAGCGCTGGATCCTCGGTCGAGCCAAGGAAATCCTCTGGGGGCCAAGTCTCTCATTTTGAGTCAGCGCTAGCCGTGCCTTAGCTGCTCCCTAGCCCCCTAGCCCCTGCCGAGTGCCAGAGTCCGTGCCAAGACTCCAGCCTAGGAAGCACCGGCTCAGGGCGCCGGCCCAGCAAGCCCACCACCCGGGACACCTGGGGAGGCCGATTCGTTCACGAGCACGGCGAGTGCCCCGCAAGCCCTACTCGCCCCGACTCGCAGAAATGGTTCGCAACCCCTTGGATCGGGAGGCACTAGGCTGGCCCCCATGAACCAAGCGTGGCGAGCGGACTACCGCCCCGAGCACCTGCTCCAAGTCTGCAGTTTGTGGGACCTCGAGACCGAGCCGATTCCAGGGCTGTTTCGAGAGGGCGAGTGCTTCCTATTTCGGGGTCGCCATGGCCGAGTTTCCGTCGCGATCCGCCTCACCCACCCTGGGCACCGCAGTCTTGAAGCCCTCGACAGCGAACTTCGCTGGATGCAACGGGTCGGTGCGCAAGGAGTCGACGTTCCCAAGACCCAGCTTTCGCGCGCAAACAGGCGGGTCGAAGCGGTCCAAGCGGACGGCAAGACCTGGCACGCCAGCGTATTGGAGTGGGTTGCAGGCGAAGGCATCCGCCCGGGGCACCCGCTTTGGACCCCGGACCGCTTGGAGCATTGGGGCGCCCAGCTCGGGCGCATGCAGCGGCTCGCCCGGGAAGAAGCGAACGACCCAGCGCGCTACCCACGGCACCGGTGGAACGATCCCGAGCACCTGCACATTGGGCCGGACTTTTGGCGGCGATTTCCCGCCGACCAAGACGCAGCCCAAGCGCTCGTGCACGCGATCGAAGCGCTAGGCGAGAACGACGCCACGTTTGGACTCGCCCATGGCGACCTGTTTGGGGAAAACGTCCTGGCAACCGAGGACAGCTTCTACTGCATCGACTTCGACGACCTCTGCTATCGCCACTTCGTCTACGACTTGATCATCCCCGCCTATTGTGCGCTGGTGTTCGAAACGAGCCCTTTGGAGGCGGCAGCCGAAGCCTTCGCACTTCCGTTCTTCCGCGGGTATCGGCGCGAAGGCCCCTTGGAACCCGCGAATCTGGATCACGTGGGGTTGTTCTTGCGCTTGCGCGACATGGAACTCAAGTCGCTGCTCGACCTTTGGGCTATGCCTCCGGAAAACGCCTGGGTGGCGATGACTCACCGGCATGTCGACCAGGGCAACCCGTTGTGCGAGTTGCCCTGGCGCGACTGGTTCGAAGCGGCCCGTTAGGCCCGCTCTCGGCTAGTAGGTGCGCCGGCGGCGTCCCGCGCCCCGGCGGCGGGAGCCACCCGAACCACCCGAACGAGCGGGGCTCGATCCAAAGGACTTGGCCGCGCCCGCCTTGGGTGATTGGCCCGAACCGCTGCGACCGCGGCCGCCTCCCCCACCCGAGCGGCCCGAACCGCTGCGGGGCGGGCGTGCATCCCAGGCTTCGCCACGGGTCATGGTTTCCGAGGAGGGGCGCCCTTCGCCTTTGCCGAAACCCTGGACGCGAGCCCGCGGGATCTGCGCGCCGAGTTTGTTCTCGATGGCCTTGACCATCGCGTAGTCGTCATCGGCCACCAGGGTGCAGGCGCGGCCGGTGGCTTCCGCCCGCCCGGTGCGGCCGATGCGGTGGGTGTAGGTGTCAGGGGTGTTCGGGATGTCGAAGTTGATCACCTGCGACACGTTGGCTACATCGATGCCACGCGCGGCGATATCGGTCGCCACCAGGATGTCGAAGGATCCCTTGCGGAAGCCTTCCATGGCCTTGACGCGTTGGACTTGGGACATGTTGCCCTGCAGCCCCACCGCGCGGTGCCCGGACCGGGCGAGTTTCTCCGCGATCAGCTTGACGCGCCGTTTGGTGCGCAAGAACACGATCGCGGACTTGAAGCCTTCTTCGCGCAACAGGTGATCAAGCATTTCGAGCTTGCGGCCTTCCTGGCAGGGATAGAGCGCGTGATCGATGGTTTCTGCGGGAGCGGCGCTGGCGAGCTCCACGACCTTGGGATCCTGCAGGATCGCATCGGCGAGCCCACGGATTTCCCGGGGCATGGTGGCCGAGAACAAGAGGTTCTGGCGCTTCTTGGGCAGCACCGCGATGATGCGCTTGATGTCGGGCAGGAAGCCCTGGTCGAACATGTGATCGGCTTCGTCCAAGACGAGCGTTTCGATGTTCTTGAGGTTGACCACGCCCTGCTTGTACAGGTCGAGCAAGCGCCCGGGGCAAGCGATGAGGATGTCCGGCTTGGCGCGCAACCCTCGGATCTGGGCGGGAGCACCGGTGCCTCCAAAGATCGTCACCGTGCGGATGTCGGCGAACTTGGCCAGCAACTGGATCTCGGCTTGGATCTGCAGCACCAGCTCGCGCGTGGGTGCCACGATCAACGCGCTCGGACCGGGGGGATCGACATCGAGGATGCGCTCGATGATCGGAACGGCGAAGGCACAGGTCTTGCCCGTGCCGGTCTGGGCCAGGCCCAAGACATCGCGGCCCTTGAGGGCGGCGGGGATGGCGTCCCGTTGGATGGGGCGCAGTTCGGTGAAACCAGCGGCGTCGATGCCTTTTTGCAGCGACGAACGGAGGTGGAACGAGTGGAAACCCGTCTCGGACGGGGATTCGGCAGTTTGATTCGTTATGACGGATCTCGGTGGGATCTCGCGCAGCAAAGCGCCGCAGCGAGACGATTCGGATCCATACGACAGCGAAGAATCAGAAACTGGAAAGGGCGGCGGGTCCCAGAGGATCCCTGTCGTGCGCCCAGGCCGCCACAAACGCGGCCTATTGGGGAAGGGGCGAAACATGCGCTCATCGAGCGCTGCCCCAACCCTTCTCATCGGATTCTAGCCCCCGATCGCTCAAGCTCCAAGCCAAATCCCCCTGGACTCTCGGTTCCAGCCCCTCCAGGATCGGGACGAGAGCCTTGTCGGCAAGTCGCGGAAACCCGAGGTTGAGCCAAAATCCGGGTACAGCGTCCGATCGCCCACTGGGTTCGTGGGAATCCAACGCTGCACCCGGAAGGGCTTTTGGGTCAGACCAAAAGGCGTAGATAGCTCTGCAACTGCTGCCGAACCTGGGGGTCGACCTCGGCGAGTTCTTGCAAGGCGCAACCCGCTTGTTGGTGGGCGCAGGCGGGAGGACACGCTTGGGCGTGCTCAACCAACTCGGGGAACTGGTCGAGCAATTCGGCCGGCGACAAGTCCCCTAGCCCGAAGCTGCGGATGCCCGGGGTGTCGACCAACCAACCGCCCCCCGGCATCGGCACCATGGACGAAGCTGTGGTGGTATGCCGGCCGCGGTCGTCGGCTTCGCGCACGCCGCCGGTGTTGCGCTCGTGGTCGGGGTCCAGCGCATTGAGCAGGGTCGATTTCCCCACCCCGCTGTGACCCACCACCATGGCACAAGTTCCCGCGATGCGCTCGCGCAGCGCGAGCAGCCCCTCGCCGGTCACGGAAGACGTGGCGAACACCTCCAATCCCCGTTCGCTGAGCTGCGCCAGGTCCTGGTCGCACGCCGCCCGCTGCGCCGCGTCAAGCCGATCGCACTTGGTCACCACCACCAGCGGCGCGATGCCGCCGGTTTGCAAGGCGATGCGGATCCGCTCGACGATGCCCAAGCGTAGGTGGCCGTCGGCTTCGGGCGTCAGGCTGATCAGCGCCACATCGACGTTGGCCGCCAAGACCTTCTGCCGATGGGTGCTCGAGGGAGCTTGCCGCACCAGTACGCTTTGCCGCTCCTGGATCGAATCAAGCCGGCACTCGCCGAGCGGCAATTCGAGCACGGCGACGCGATCCCCCACCACAGGCGGCCCGCCCAACAGGGGCGTTCCACCGAGATGGGCGCGGCGCAGCTTGTCGTTTCGTCGGATTTCCACGGCGCCCAGGTGCACGGCCACCACCAACCAGTCATGGTTGCGCAGGGGGTCGTGCTTGCCTTGGACGGTCGGCCCCTTCTTCGCCTTGTACGTCTCGATCTTCTCGAAGGCCTCGAACGGTTCTTCGTCTTGGTCCTCGGAGTACTGTGACCAGTCTCTCCGGGGTCGTTTGCGAGCGGATTGCTGCTGTTTGCGTTGCTTGCTTTGCTCGGCTAGTTGCTTGCGTTCTGCAAGACTCTTGGATTTCTTGCCGTTGCGTAGGGCGCGCTCGGCTTGCTTGCGTTTCTCTTCGAAGTTCAATGGATGGATTCGTCCGGCGCCCACTCCGGATAGACCCCAGGCGCAACCATGCACATGGAGCAAGGTAGACCGCGCAAACCCCGGGCGCAGGACATACTGGGGGCGTGGAGCGGCTCAGCCGGCCTCCGTGCTCACGCGACCCTGTGGACCCGAATCAGGCCCGACGAGCGGTCAACCGAGAACGGAGGCGCGCGGGGTGCGAATGGTCTTCGTCATGTTGGGCCTCCTGGATCTACGGGGTGGGGTGGAGCGGTTGGGGCCAATGGGCCGCACTCAACCGCAGGTGAGAGACCAGATTCTTGCACCAGATCGCTGGGGGCGCAAGCTCCAAGCCCATGGATTCCACGCAGCCAAGACTTCCAAGCACGGACAAGGCGCCCGGATCGGGCTGCGCAAAAGATCGGATCAGCGAGCCCTCTGGCCCCTCCTAGCGAGCCATTCCGGGTCGAGGTCTGCGACACGTGGCAATCCCTACCCCACAAGGAAGCCCCAAGTTCCCCGTTGTAGAGTGTTGCGAAGCCCTCAATCGAACCCGAGTTCCCATGGACCGCGCCCCCAAACTCCCCTCCCTACAAGCCCAGCGCCTGCAACTTCGCTGGCTAGAAGACGCCGACATTCCGGACCTGTACGCGATCTTCTCCAACCCGGAGGTGGCACGCTACTGGAGCAAGCCCCCCATGACCGAGCCCCAACAGGCCAGCGACTTGCTCGCGTCGATTCGCACCCAATTCGCTTCGGGATCCCTATTCCAATGGGGCCTCGCAACCCTCGGGCACGACCGCATTGTGGGCACCTGCACGCTAGCCAGTATCGACATCCAGAACCGACGCGCCGAAATCGGCTACGCCCTGAACCGCGAATTCTGGGGACAAGGCCTCATGCTAGAGGCCCTGCAAACGCTGCTGCAGCACGCCTTCGGTGCCATGGACCTGAACCGTGTGGAGGCCGACATCGACCCGCGCAACGAAAGCTCGATCCAACTCGTCGAACGCCTAGGCTTCCAACGCGAAGGCTACCTGCGACAACGCTGGATTGTCGCGGGCGAAATCTGCGATACCGTCTTATACGGACTGCTACGTGCGGATTGGAGCGGGGTCTAGGGCGGGGCGTACCCAGTTGCGTTTCTGGCCATTCGAGCTGCAAGGCCCCATCACTCCCGTTCGCACACTGAAGACCTTCGACTCCTTGCTACGAATCTCAAGCGGGAGTTCGGAGCCAAGTCTCGTTGGACGCAGCGGTATCGGCAATGGACGCCTGGAGATCAAAACCAGCCTGTGTTCACGACGACCATTTCGATGCTCATGCTTGCCAGTGCCTAGCCCGTAAACGGACAGCTCGCCTTTGCTCAACAGCAACCGCCTGGTGCCCTTGGTCTTGGTGCGCAGCAACGCAATCCGCCCGATGGGCCAATCAACGCGACCTTAGAGCTATGCTGGTGAGTTGGGTCGGGGATCGAGCGTAAAAGACTCGCGTCCAACTCATCGCCAGCAAACTGGCCAGCAGGTGATGGCTCGCGTCCACGCAACGGAAGGGACCCCAAATTGCCAAAAGCGAACCAGACTCGGCTTGATTCCCCATCCTGTTCTGGGTTTGGCCAGCCGACCAACGCAGGAGCATTCCGGGTTTCCTGCAACTATTGCAGGGCATCAGGCAATGAGTCTGTTGCAGCGATTCACGCTGCACCGGTGCACGCAGGGCACTGGCCAATATTGGGGACTCCGTCCCAACCACGACAAGGATTCACCTGCCCCTTTCGCACTCCTCGTATGCATGGAGACCTCCATGCCCCTCCTGAACGCTATGAAACACAACAACTCCCTTTGGAAACACAGTTTCCTCGCGACCCTTGCCCTGGCGACCACCGCGATCGCTGACGCCCAGAGCAAAATCTTCGACGCCTACGGCCCTACCACGGAGGACCAATTTGGCTATACGTTGCAGTCCATGCCCAACATCAACAACACGGGCCGCGATGCCATCGCCGTCGCATCGCCGCGATCCTCGGGCTCGTCAACCGGTAGCGGTCAAGCCGGCATGGTGGAGATACTTGGTTGGACCGCCCCAGGCACTTTCCAAGTCATCGAAACCATCTATGCACCCGGCGGCATCGGCACCGGAACCGCATTCGGCCGAGAATTCGCCATTACGCGAGACACTACCGGCACCAAGGGAGTCATCGGCGAGCCGGAAGCGGGATTGGCCATGACCACCGCCACCGGGCGCATCTGGGGTATTGGCGGGGTTGGACCCAGCTTCCCCACCGCCATGGATACGGGTGGCCTGCAAGACGAACTCGGCAGTGCCGTGGCCGCGTTGGACTTAGACGGCGATGGGATCGATGAGTACCTCGTGGGTGCCCCGGTCTCGTTTGTCGCCCAAGGCAGCCAGCTTGCCTACGTGCAAGTTTACGACGCGAGTGGAATCCCCCTGGCCACGATCAACGCGCCAACCGTCAACACTCGATTTGGTGCGGCCATCGGCGCGCTTGGCGACTTGGATGGCGATGGGATCGGGGAGTTTTTGGTGGGTGCTCCTTTCACCAGCAGTGGCTCCGGTGCTGCCTATCTTTATTCTGGGGCGACCCAGACCTTGATGGCCACCTTTGCCGGCGGCACGGGCGACCTCATGGGAACGCAAGTCGGCTCGGCTGGCTATGTGGACAACGATTCGGTTCCTGACTTCTACATCTCCTCCCCGAACTACACGCCCACCTCCGGACTGGTCGCAGTCTACAGCGGCGCCACGCTGGCCCCGATCTATCAAGCCCAAGGCAGCAACACAGTTTTCCAATACTTCGGGAATGCGGTTGCAGGAGGTGGAGACGTGAACGGCGACGGTCACGACGACTTGATCGTGGGCGAGGCCACGAGCACGAACCTGGCCACCATCTTCAGCGGTGCTAACGGTGCGGTGCTCTCAACCATCCCCCGGGATGCGAGCAACGACTCCGCAGAGGTCACCTCGACCGCTCTCGCCGATGTGGACGGGAACGGCATTGCGGACGCTATTGTCGGCCAAGGCGGCGCCGGAATTGGTTCTTCGGGCCGCATGCGGGTCTACGCCTTCGGCCAAGAGAACATCGCTTGGTATGGAAGCACCTCCTGCTATGGTGAGGAGAACTCTACGGGAGTCGCAGCCACGTTCAACCTGCTCGGCAGCGCGGTTTTGGCGAACCAGGATCTCACCGTCCACGTGGAAGACATGCCGTTGTTCTCCTTCGGCTATATGCTGCTTTCCATGAACCAAGGTATGATCGTCCATCCCGGCGGGAGCTGCGGCAACATCTGCCTGGGCGGCACGATCCACCGCTGGGCGGCTGGCAATGTGTTCCAGTCCAATGTCTACGGCGAAGTGAATTCGCAGGTCGACTTTTCGGTTCCCCTGTACCCCAGCACCACGCTTCTGGCCGGCCAAGCTTGGTACGTCCAGGTCTGGTACCGGGATGCCGTCCTCTCGACGGCCACGGGTTGCACGACCCCTGGCCAGCAAGTGACTTCGAACCTCAGCAACTCGGTTGCGGTCACCTGGCAGTGAGTTGAGTAAAGTAGCGGACCTCCCAAAAGCTCCGCTCGGCTGATTGGTCCTGGGTTCCCCTTCGGGGTAGCGAGGCTGGCATGGACCACCTGGCTACACCGGAGGGGAACCTGGCTTTGACCAACGGAACTCTGCTCGTCCGAGTACGCCAACCGACCTTCCGGTGCTAGTCCTCCTTCGCATCGGCCATGGCCTCGGTCGCCCGCACGAGCATGTCGAGCGTGGATGGCCGACCTAGGTCCTCAAGCACTACGCGCGGGGACGGACTCGCCGCTAGTGTTTCGAAAGCTTCCCACTGGACGTCCCCGCTTGACGGGCGAGCCAGTATCCAGCGCAGCGGGTCGGCGAGCAGGCGGTGGTTCACGAGCTTGCGCCAGGGCATGCGGCTTCGCTCTCGGGCAGCAAGCTAAGAATCACGCTCAACGTTTCGTCTCGTACCGGGTCAAAACCACGCCGCCGGGAAACGTCCGCGTCTCCACCAGGTTCAGCTTCACCCAGCTATCCAGCGCGGTGAAAAGCGGCGTGCCGCCGCCCACCAGCACTGGGTGGGTCACGATCTCGTACTCATCGATCAGCCCGGCCCGCATGGCTGCCCCAGCGAGCGTTGCACCACCCACCCGCATCGGCTCGCCGTCTTCCGACTTGAGCCGGGCGATTTCCGCGACGGCGTCGCCGGTGACTAGGCGCGTGTTCCAGTCGACCCTGTCGACCTTTGAGGAGAACACTACTTTCGGAGTATCTCGCCAATTCCGCGCAAACTCGATTTGGGCCGGGGTGGCCCCGGGATGCTGGTCACCCGTCGGCCAATAAGAACTCATGGTTTCCCACAGTCTGCGCCCGTACAGCAACAGCCCAATCGCTCGCTCTCGTTCGAGCCACCACCGAAATAACTCGTCACTCGGCGCGCTCCAACCGAGGTCGTCCCCGGGCGCGGCCACGTAGCCGTCCAGGGTCCGGTTCATGCCATAGAGCAGTTTCCGCATCGCGCCGTGTTCTTGGGGACAAGGAGGTTCTTGGGGACAAGGAGTTCCGGCGAACCGTTTCTCCGGCCCCCATCCTAGCTCTTCCTGTCCGTGAGCGGAAACGCGTGCACGATTCCGCGTTCGAGCTGCCGGAGATTCGGGTCGGATCCACACCACCCCACGGACCGCGTGCTTTCGAAGGGCACCTAGACACGCGGCGTTGACCCCAAGGCGCTCTTGCCTTGCGGAAGATGGAAGGGGGCTTGAAGCCGAGAGCTCAAATTGGAGGCGTTGGGGACTGCCCATTGCCGGTCACCCTCCCCCCTCATGAAGTGTGGACCAGACAATCGGACCATTCCGCTCGGTTGGAATCCGCGCCAAGTGCGACCAAATCGCACGAAGTGCCGCAACGGCACTACCACGAGTTGATCAAGACGAATGGGTAGCGTTCCAAGAAATCCTGAGACCAGACCATCTTGCAATGCCGATCGGAATCCCAGCGAATTGGGATTCTCCGTTCCCAGGACGATCTCTCGCCCGTCTTTGGGTTCTTCGTGTATCGGGTGAACAGAACCCCATTGGTGGAAACGGGAACGTTGTGCAGGATCAAACGATTCTGACCAGCTCCAAGATCCCAATTCACACGAAGGACCGCCGCGGGACCACTCACGGAATGGCGCAAAGGACTTCGTTCCAACTCGAAGGCGATGCCTTCTTGTGCGGGTGCTTCGTTCCACTGGAGATCCAAGGTTCCCAAGACAATGTCGCACGACTCTCCCGGAAGAATCGTTTCAACGATCAAGGCGGAGCCCCCCTCCCAATTGATGGCTTGCCCAAAACTGGGGGTAGGGATGCAAACCAGCATCATGTCCGGGGCCGGAGCTCCTGCAGCAATCTCATAGGTCCCTTGCGGGCCGAGCGCAATTCGTTCGGGTGTGCCTCGAGCCACCGCAACCCGAGGACCGAAGGAATCCGAAGTCGCCTCCAGACCATAGACCGGAATCACAAATGGTCGCGCAGAGCCCCCAGTAACCCGCACATGTCCGGTGTAGGTAACGGCGTTGGCCCATTCACGACTCCAAGGCACGCTAGATTCCTCCCCGGCATGGACGGCCACGGGGAACTCGGGGGATTGGACCGAATCTCCAAGCAGACCATGGATTTGCTTCGCATGGCGCCGGCCCTGCACGTACTCCAGCGGACCAATCCAATAACTTCCTACAGGAACCTCATCGATCAGCCATGTCCCTTGCTCCCCAGGGACCTGGCTTGGCTTGGCGAAGCAGGGAGCCCCCCTGCCAACTCCCGCCTATCGGCTTCCTCAGCAATCTGCCCAGCCAGATGCATGGTTTCTTCCAATGCTTGCGAATCCTCCGGAACCAAGCCATTCGGATGAACCCATTTCGGTCCCCAAAGGGCCGAAACGACGGCAGCCCCGGTCAGGATGGCAAGCCACGCTGTTCGACGATGGGAGTCAACCATACACCCGAAGTATAGCTTCTAGCTAGCTACGAGTTTAGCGGGGCCGGATGGTACGAGAGCCCCATCCGGCAGCACCATCCGGCAGCACCATCCCGCCAAGAATGCTAGGCATTCGATTCCCCGTTCGAGGCTACTTCTCACGGGCCTTTGCAGACGACTACCCCTTCGTAGCGTCCGTCATAGCCTCGGTGGCCTTCGACTTGGCGTTGCCGGCGGTGCCGGTCTTGTGGCCCGGGTCGACCCAGCTGCGCGGGACGTCGACGGGGTTGAAGAGTTTCTTGCGGACTTTGTTGTAGAGGCCGAAGGCGCGGGCTTCGAATTGGCCGTGGACGTAGGAGCCCGAGTCGAGGCGGGCTTGGGCGCGTTTCTCCCACCAGCCGATTTTGCCGCGGGCAAGGCCGTAGCTCATGGTCGCGTAGTGCTGGTACATCATGCGCATCTGCTTGACGCGCTCGGGGATGACGCCGGGCCAGGTCTCTTCGAGGTGGTATTCGCCGATGCTGCCCCATTCGGGCAGGGTTTTGGGGCCTTCGTAGCCGAGCGCGACGGCTTGGTCCCACATGACCGTGCCGGGGATCGGGCGGAAGGGCCAGACGTTGGGGCGCGCCAGCGGGGCGGCGTTGTGCAGGCGGCGGCACTGGTCGATGGTGGCGATCATCGACTCTTCGGACTCGTGCGGGTAGCCGATGATGTAAGTGATCGAGCCTTGCACGCCGCGCCGATCCATTTCGACGGCGGCTTCGATGTTGTCGTCGCCGTAGATCGGTTTGCCGATCTTCTTCATCATGTTGTCGGTGCCGGCTTCGGCGCCGATCTCAGCCACGTACATGCCCGACTCGGCCATCATGTCCAAGGTGTCCTTGGGGTAGGTCAGGATCGAGTGGGTTTCGATGAAGGCGTTCCAGCCGAACTGGAGGTTGCGGTTGAGCAAGCCTTCGGCGAAATCGCGCGAGCGCTGTCTTTGTACCCCCCAGTTGGCGTCGTGGAAGCGCACCGAGTCAAAGCCCCAGCGCTCGTGTAGCATCTCGAGGTCGTCGAGCATGCGATCGGCTGGCATGGGTTTCCAACGACGGTCGGTCACGATCGGCGAGCAGCAGAAGGTGCACGGCTCGGGGCAGCCGTAGGAGCCGAAGTAGGTGATTCCGAAGTAGGGCTTGCCGTAACCGATCCAAGGCGGCGTGGGCAGACGCAGCACATCGCGGGCCGACTTGGCGCGCATTTGGTGCAGCTTGTACGGCTCGATGTCGATCAGGTGCCACGGCACGTCGGGGATGTCCTTCCAATCGACGATCGGGCGGCGCGGGGTCTTGACCACTTGACCATCGCGCCACAGCGCCAGGCCTTCGATGTCATCGAGCGGCACGCCGGCGTCGATGGCGCGCACCACGTCGCGGAAGGTCAGCTCGCCTTGGCCCAGCACCACGCACTCGTAGTAGCCGGTTTCGAGCTGCAGGTCGGGGCGCACCGAGGCGAACCAGCCACCGATCACCGCGGGCAGCTTGGGGAACTTGCCCTTGACCTTGGTCATGGCCTGGTAGCCGTCGTTGACCATGTAGCCCAGGATGCCGGTGGTGGCCACCAGCATGGCGTCCTCGCACTCCTCCAAGAGCCGCCGGTGCCCCGCATCGCCCGCGAACAGCGACCCGTCGACGATCACCACGTCGTAGCCGTCCTCGAGCGGAAAGGCCGCGATGGTCAGCATTTCGAGCGGCAGCATGTCCTTGCTGGACTCCAAACCGAGGGTCTCGTCGACCTGCTTGGGTTGGTACAGGACGATCTTCTTCTTGCGTTGGATCATGGGTGCGGTGGTCCGGGGGCAGCGAGCCGGGCTCAAAGTCTACCCTACGCGGGAGGTTTGGGGCATCGAGTCCCGGGGCGAGACGAGCCCAAACCCATAGATCGGCCGTTCCTCGCCCCCGGATCGAGGGCAACTAGCGCGCTTGGCGCGCGGCTCCCCAAAGCGCTCCCGCTTCCAGGGCGGCCAAGAGGTTGGTTTCGTCTGCGATCCCCTGGCCGGCGATATCAAACGCGGTGCCATGGACCGGGCTGACGCGCAGGAACGAAAGCCCGGCCAGCAAGGTCAGCCCGCGACCTTGGGACATGAGCTTGAGCGGGATGAAGGCCTGGTCGTGGTAGAGCGCGAGGATGCCGTCGAACTTGCCGTGGAACCCATCCAGGAAGACGGTATCGGGAGGCTGGGGGCCCGTGACATGGAGCCCAGCCGCGCGCACCCGTTCGAGCGCCGGGGCCAGAATGCGCGCTTCCTCGTCGCCGAACAGGCCGCCCTCCCCCGCATGGGGGTTGAGCCCGGCCAGGGCAAGCCGCGGCGCGGGGATGCCGATCGATTGCAGGGTCTCGTGAAAGAGCTCGAGGTGCCAAACGATGGCATCGGTGTCGAGCGCGGCCAACGCCGCAGCCAGGGCCATGTGGCGCGTGAGCAGCATCACCCGCAGGGGACCCGCGAGGCCCACCATTTCATAGCGTTGGGCGCCGTCGAAGCGCGCCAAGAGTTCGGTCTGGCCTTCGACTTTCTCCCCGGCGAGGTGCAAGGCTTCTTTGCAGACCGGGGCGGTCACCAAGGCATGGGCCTCGCCGCTCTTGGCCAACTCGGCGCCTTTCCAGAGGGCGGCCAGGGCGGCCTCGCCGCAGCTGCGCTGGGCCTTGCCCATCTCGAAGCGATCCGGCCCCGGCGTCGCGCAGAAGCCCGCATGGCCAGGGACCCCTTGCCAACCATCGCGCAGTCCCTCGGGGCGTTGGGACTCAGGGCCGATCACGAGCAGCTCGGCGTTTTGCCAACGACCGGGCCGCACCAGGGCCTTGCGCACGATTTCGGGCCCGATTCCGGCGGGGTCGCCGAGCGTAAGGGCAATTCGAGTGGGCGGTCGGATGGCCGGTCGGCTGGACGGTCGGTTGGGAGCTGCATGCATGGCTGCACAGGTTTTACCCGAACCTTTGGGTCCGTTTCCCTTCCAAGCCTAGGCAGAAAACCTATTCTGGCCCGTTCGATAAGCCTGACCCGGGGCCAAGGCCCCAAGGAATTCCCCATGTGCGCCATTTCCCTGGCCCTGCTCGCCCTCTTGCTGCCCCAAAAACCCGTGACTGCCATCCCCCAGCCCCTCGCTGCCAGCGAGCGCCCGGCTGAGAGCGCGAAACCCTGGGGCTTTGCCTCGAGCGACATTCCGGTCGATCCGCGCATCCACTTCTTCACGCTGCCCAACGGGCTGCGCGTGGCGTGGGCTAAGAACGGGGAGCCCAAGAAACGTGTCTACCTGCGCCTGCATGTCGACGTCGGCTCGCTGGCCGAAGACGAATCCGAGCGCGGGATGGCGCACTTCTTGGAGCACATGGCCTTCAACGGCTCGAAAAACTTCGAGGCGGGAACCCTGGTGGAATGGTTCCAAGAGCACGGCATGAGCTTCGGGGCCGACACCAACGCGCACACCGCGTTTTCCGAGACGGTCTACAAGCTCGACCTGCCGGAGAACTCCAAGGAGAGCATCGAGGAAGGGCTGGTCGTGCTGCGCGACTTCGCGTCGCGACTCGACATCGCGGAAAAGGAAGTCCAAGCCGAGAAAGGGGTCATCGACGGCGAAGAACGCGAGCGCGACAGCGCCGGGTTCCGGGCGTTTGTGGCGTTGGTGGAACGCCAGTTCGCGGGAACACGGATTCCGGTCCGACTTCCCATCGGCACCAAGCCGATCCGCGACGCCTTCACCGCGGCGACGGTGCGGGCCTTCTACGAGCGTTGGTACCGCCCGGAAAACATGACCTTGGCCATCGTGGGCGACCTGGGCGACTTGGAGCCCGAAGCCCTCGTGCGCGAGGCCTTTGGCGACATGCGCGGTCCGGGGACTCCGGTCCAGCCCGAGCCCGCCATGGGCACCCCCACCCTGGCCGAGACCTCGTTCGTGATCCAAGAGCCCGAGATCCCCATCTCGCAGTTGGTGATCGCGAACTTGAAGCCCTACGTCAAGCGCGCCGACTCGGTCGCCGAACGCAAGCGGCATTTGGAACTCACGGTCGCCCACGCGATCCTGCAGCTGCGTTACTCCGAAGCGCTCAAGAAGCCCGAAACCCGCTTCCTGCAGGCCCAAGTGAGCGAAAACGACAACCTCAAGGTGTTTGAGGGCGGCGAGCTGACGGTGATCACCAAGCCCGATGAGTGGCAGGAAGGCCTACGCGAAGCCTTGCTCGGGCTGCGCAGCGCGCTGGAGTTTGGCTTCCAACAGGCCGAGCTCGACGAAGTCCGCGCCGGCATGTTGCGCGAACTCGGCGAGGCCGTCGAACGCGAGCGCACCGCCGACAGCCGGCCGTTGATGGAGTCCATCCTGCAGGCGGCCGAAGAGGACACCGTGCCGACCGACGCCGATACCGACCTGCGCATCCACGGCGCGATCCTCAAGGCCATGACCCTGAAAGAGTGCCACGACGCGCTCCAAACGAGCTGGACCGGCGGGACCCTAGGCCTGGTGGGCATCGGCACGCTGCGCTTCGACGACGCGGCCAAGGACATGGGCGCGGTGTACACCAAGACCATGGAGGAGGAGCTCAAGGCCCCCGAATCCGAGCAATCGATTCCCTTCGCCTACGCTTCCAAGGGCCAGGAACAACCCCCCGTGGTGCGCCTCTCCCAAGTGGAAGACCTGGGAATTGGCCAAATCGAATACGAAAACGGGGTGCGCCTCAACCTCAAGCCCACGGACTTCAAAGAGCGTGAAATCCTGGTACGCGCGCGCATCGGCAACGGTCGCTTGGGCATGAGCCCGGGTGAGTGCGTGGTCGCGGAAGTGGCCAGCGAAGTCTTCATCGGAGGTGGACTGGAAGCCCACGATGCGGACTCCTTGCGGCGCATCCTGGCGGGCAAGCAAGCGCGCGTGAACATTGGCATCCAAGACGACAGCATCGAGCTCACCTGCGCGACCTCGCCCCAAGACCTACTCTTGAGCCTCGAACTCATGTGCGCCTACATGGAGCACGCGGGGTACCGGCCCGATGCGCTGTACGCGGTGCGCGCGCAGATCCCGGTGCTGCACGAACAGATGATGCGCACGCCCCAAGGTCCCTTGGTGATGGACTTCTTGCCGGCCTTGATCCAGGGCAACAACCGCTACAGCTGGATGGGCATGACCCCGGGGCACGCCCCCGAAGAGTTGGTCTCGGTCAAAATGGAGGAAGTCCGGGCTTTGCTCGAACCGCGTCTGAAGAACTCGGCCGTCGAGATCACCATCATCGGGGACTTCGATCAGGCCGAAGCCATGAACCTCGTCGGCCAGACGTTTGGGGAACTACCCACCCGTCAGAAGCTCGCTCCTGTGGAGGAAGGCCGCAATCCGGTGGAGCTCCAGCAAGGGCTTGAGATGGTGCGCCACATCGACACCAAGGACGACAAGGCGACCCTGGTGCTGGTCTACCCCACGGTCGACGGTCTGCAGGACATGCGCCGGCGCCAACTCTTCTTCTTGGGGCAGGTTGTCAACGACCGCATTCGCCTCGAAGTGCGCGAGCGCCTGGGCGCAGCCTATTCGCCGTTCGCGGGTAGCCAATCGTCGCGAATCTTCCCGGGCCTCGGTGGCGTCATGATCCAAGCCGCGGGCAACCCGGCCGACGTGGACCAACTGGTGGCGGCTTGCCGCAACGTGTGCTCGACCCTGGCTGAGAAAGGGGTCACCCAGGACGAAGTCGACCGCCTGGCGGAACCAATCCAAAACTCGCTGCGCGACATGCTGCGCACGAACCGCTACTGGCTGGATGCCCTGGGTCAATGCCAAGGGGATCCCACCACCCTCGATGCGGCGCGCAGCCTGGTTGGGTTCTACGACCACATCGACGCCAAGGTGTTGAGTGATTACGCCGCAAAATTCCTGACCCCCAAACGGGCCAGCCAGCTGCTCGTGTTGCCCGCCTCGCGCAAGCCCCTGGAGGGCAACGCGCCCAAGTAACGGCTCCCCTTCCGGCCGCCCGCGTTCTTGCGGGCGGCCGGAAACCTTTCCAACCACCCTACCGATGAGCGAACGCACGATCTGGGCCGTGATCATGGCGGGCGGCGGCGGCACGCGGCTTTGGCCAGCGAGTCGCCGTTCGAACCCCAAGCAACTCCTGGCCCTAGGCGGAACCACGTCGCTCTTGCAGGATACGTGGGCCCGGCTCGAAGGGCTGGTTCACCCCCAGCACATCTTGGTGGTGACTTCGCACGACTTGGCGGAGGCGGTGTTGGACCAACTGCCTGCGCTCAGCCCGAGTCACCTGTTGGAGGAACCCGTGGGGCGCAACACCTTGCCGTGCGTCGCCTGGGCGGCGGCAGAAATCGCGCGTCGCGATCCACACGCGCTGCAAGTGGTGCTGCCCGCCGACCACGTGATCGAACCGGCCGAGGCGTTCCGCGACACCCTGCGAGCGGCGTTGCACGTGGCTAGCGAACGCCCCGGTACCCTGGTGACGCTGGGAATCCGCCCCACCTACCCCGCCACCGGTTTTGGCTACATCGAAGCCGGCCGCGCGGAGGAAGACGTCCTCGGGCACGAGGTCTTGCCGGTGCAGCGTTTCGTCGAAAAGCCCGATCGCGCCAGGGCGGAACAATTCCTGCGCAGTGGGAACTACCTTTGGAACAGCGGGGCGTTCCTCTGGTCCACCGAGACCATCGTGGCCCAATTGCAAAAACACGCACCCGCGACTTGGAAGGCGGTCCAGTCCGCCGACCACGCACAGATCACGGCCTGCTACCCGAGCCTCGCCTTCGAATCGGTCGACGTGGGTTTGATGGAAAAGGCCGAGTCGATCGTAGTCCTGCCGATTTCCTACCTCTGGAGCGACGTGGGTTCCTGGTCGGCGCTGGACGAAGTCTTGGCGCCGGACGCGCAAGGCAATCGCGTCGGAGGTGGTTGCCACGTGATCGCCGAAGAGGCTAGCAACAACGTGGTGTACGGCCCCGATGGGCACTTGGTCGCCCTGCTCGGGGTCGAGGGCCTGGCGGTGGTGCACACCCCCGATGCCACGCTGGTATGCCCCAAGGATCGCGCCCAAGAGGTTCGCCGCTTGGTGCAGCGGCTGGAAAACGAAGAACCCGGTCGGCTGTAACGCAATGGACGCGCCCAGTTCCGAATCCGCGAGTCCGCTACCCCGGGGCAGCGTCATCGCGATCGACTTCGGCCTCAAGCGCACCGGTTTTGCGGTGACCGATGCCTTGCGGCTTTTGATCGAGCCCCTCGCCCCCTACCACGGCCCCGGCGAAGGGCCTGACCTCTTGCGCCACATCGAAGCGCTCGCGGAGGAACGCGACTTGGCCGCGATCTTGATTGGGCTACCGCTCAACCAGGACGGCAGCGAGAGTGCCCAGTGCGCCAAAGTGCGGACTTTCGGGGACCGCATTGCCGAACGGCTGCCCAAGACCCGGGTGGTCTACATCGATGAGCACCTGACCAGCAAGGAAGCCGAGGCACGCTTGGTCGAGGCAGGCTTCACCGGTCAAGCGCGCAAGGACCGCCGCGACTCGTGGAGCGCCTTGGTCATGCTCGAAGAGTGGGTCGCAGGCCAACGCTAGCGGCTCCGCGCGGGATCAGGCTCGCTCCGAATCCAACCCCAGAACCTTCGAGGTGCGCCGGCGCGATTCGACGATCGTTTCGGGATCGAGGTCGGTGTGCCCCTTGTAGGTCGGCACAAACTGGTGCAAGACTTCGCGCCAAGCAGGACTGGCGTAGCGGTGTTGGAAACACCGTTCGAGTACTTCGAGCGCGATCGCGACGGCGGTGGAAGCCCCCGGTGAGGCGCCCAACAGCGCAGCCAACGAACCGTCTTGGGCTGCGACCACTTCGGTGCCGAACTCGAGCGTACCGCCTTTCCCAGGCACGTCTTTGATGATTTGCACCCGTTGGCCCGCGACCTGCAGCTCCCAATCGGCCGCCTCGGCCTCCGGGAAGTAGCGCTTCAAGGCCTGCATGCGCTCGTCCTTGCTCTGCAGGACCTGCCCCAGCAGGTAACGCGTCAAATCAAGGTTGTGCAGCCCCGCTTGCAGCATGGGGCGCAGGTTGTGCAGGTCGAGCGATTCCACGAGGTCCAAGTACGAACCGTGCTTGAGGAACTTGGTGTTGAACCCCGCATAGGGTCCAAACAGGAGTTCGCGCTGGCCATCGATCACGCGCGAGTCCAGGTGCGGCATCGACATGGGCGGCGAGCCTTGGGCCTGCTTACCGTAGACCTTGGCGTGGTGCTGCTCGATGACCTCACGATTCGTGCAGCGCATCCATTGGCCGCTGACCGGGAAGCCCGCGTAGCCTTGACCTTCGGGGAGATCGCAGTCCTCGAGCAGCGAAAGCGCCGCGCCGCCTGCCCCTAGGAAGACAAACCGCGCTTTCACCCAGCGTCGACGCCCATCTTCCAACGATTCCACACACAAGCGCCACAGCGAGTCGCGACCGCGCTCGATTTCCACCACGTGCGAAGCGAGGTGGACTTCGAAGTTGGGGCCGCGGCCCAGGTGCTGGAAGAGGAGCTCGGTGAGCGCGCCAAAGTTCACGTCGGTCCCCGATTGCATGCGAGTCGCCGCCACCGGCTCGTGATCGTCGCGCCCGCGCATGACCAGCGGAATCCACTCGAGCAGCTGACTAGGTTCGTCGCAGAATTCCATGTCGTGGAAGAAGGGCGAATCGACCATAGCCGCGTGCCGGCTCCTCAAGAACACCACGTCTTCTTCGCCCATCACAAAGCTCAAGTGAGGAACCGAGCGTAGGAAGAGCCGGGGTTGGGGCAATCCGCCCGACTCCACCTGCGCCGACCAAAACTGGCGGCTGAGCTCGAATTGGTGGGCCACCCGCTCGGCCTTGTGGATGTCGATCGAACCGTCGGGCGCTTGGGGGGTGTAGTTCAGCTCGCAGTAGCCCGAGTGTCCCGTGCCCGCGTTGTTCCATGCCGCGCTGCTTTCCGCGCCGACCTGGGCAAGGCGCTCGAAAGCCGCGATGGTGAAACCGGGCTCCAGCTTGCGCAAGAAGGTCCCGAGCGTGGCGCTCATGATGCCGGCCCCCACGAGGGCCACGTCGAGGATCGGTTCGGGGTGCGGGTCGGAGCGAGTCATTCGGTAGCGGGGTTCGAACTAGCGGCACACGAGCCTAGCGCAGGGCGACGGGTGCGGTGGGGGTAGACTTGGAAACTCGCGCAGGTTCTACCAGCGCGCGCTTCGGCTGGATCCGCATTCGCCTGTCCGAGTCGAGCATCTCCATAGGCGCTCGATTGGATTCGCACCACCCACGCCCGGAATCCCGTATCCTGGCTGGATGCGCAACTTGCTCGCGAAAACCCAGCATCGGCCCTACCCGCCCCCCAAAGCGGCTGCTGCGATGCGCATGCGCTGGCGCGACTTGGCCTTTCTGCATTGGCCCGTGGATTCGGCACGCTTGGCAGGGCTGCTCCCAGCCGGGCTTGAGCTGGATACGTTCGAGGGGCAGGCGTACGTGGGCGTGGTGCCCTTTGAAATGGATCGTACCCGGTTCCACTGGCTGCCGCCCATCCCCACCACCGTCCGTTTCCTCGAATTGAACGTGCGCACCTACGTGCTAGCCGAAGGCAAACCCGGGGTTTGGTTTTTCAGTTTGGATGCGGCCAGTTGGCTGGCCGTACGCGGCGCCCGCGCGGGTTTCCACCTGCCCTACTTCGATGCGCGCATGTCGCTAAAACGCGACCTGGATCGGGTGGACTACTCCAGCGAGCGCACCCATACCGGAGCCCCCAGCGCGCGGTTCGTCGGACGCTATCGCGTGACGGGACCGGCTCGGGCTTCCCTGCCAGGGAGTTTGGAGCACTTTCTGACCGAGCGCTACTGCCTCTATTCGCTGGGTTCGCGCGGGCTCCTGCGCGGCGAGATCCACCACGCGGCTTGGCCGCTACGTCAGGCGGAAGTGGACCTGGAAGTGTGCGACATGACGCGCCTCTTGGGTTTGGAACTCGAGGGTCCGCCCCCCTTGGTCCACGCCGTCGACACGCTCGACGTGCTGGGCTGGTGGCCCCACCGGGTGCGGGCGGGCGAGAATCCTACCTAGAGAACCCCTGCCGAGGGGTCTAGACTGGCCGCATGGATACGATTGAGGCCATCCGGCAACGCCGGTCCGTTAAGAAGTACGACCCCAACCACCGCATGAGCGAGGACGAGATCCGCCAGCTCTTCGAAACGGTGCGGCTCTCCCCCACGTCCTTCAACCTGCAAAACTGGCGCTTCGTGGTGGCCACCGACCCGGCCCTGCGCCTTGCCATGCGCGAAGCTGCCTGGGGTCAGGCGCAGTTCAGCGAAGCGTCGCTGTTGGTGCTGCTCGTGATGGACCTCAAGGCGCACGAACGCGAGCCCATGCGCTATTGGGCCAACGCCGATGAAAAGGTGCGCGAAATGCTCGTGGGCATGATCGGTCGTTTCTATGGCGACAACCCCAAGCTGGCGCGCGATGAAGGCCTGCGGTCGTGCGGCATCGCCGGTCAAACGCTGATGCTGGCGGCCAAAGCCATGGGCTACGACAGCTGCCCGATGGTCGGCTTCGACTTCGGCAAGATGGCCGAGCTGATCCAACTTCCCGCAGACCACGAAATCGCCTTCGCCATCTCGGTGGGCAAGGCGCTCGAGCCCGCCCGACCCAGGGGCAGCCAACTGCCCTACGAGGAAATCGTTCACCGCGACCGCTTCCCCGGTTGAACCCAGCGCCGGGCTAGTGGCGCCCATTGGTCAGCTTCTGGCCCGACCGTTGGGCGTAGATGGATGCCTCCCAGGCGCGCATGCGCGGGTCGTCTTCGGACATGGGCTGGGCTCGGACGGGGTGCTGCAGGCACCCGTTGATCATGTCGCGCAGGAGCACCGTCTTGCCCATCTGGACTTGTACTTGGGGTAGGTCTCCGGTTGCGTGTTGGCGGCGTCTGGGTGGCACATGTCGCAGGACACCGCGATCGTGCTGCCCAGTTCCTTGGCGCTGTGGAAGATGCGCGCGCCCTTGGGCGCAGGCCGTTGGTCGGCAAAGCCCCGCGTCACCTCGGGGCAGGTGGCGCACGAAACGGTGCCGTCCACCGGCAGGCGTCCATCAAAGAACAACTTGCGGCCGAGGGGCACGCGCTCGGTGCCGCATGGGCGCCCCCAAACGACGCGTTGGCATGCGAGTTTGGCCTAAGCTGCCGAACAAACACCCTAGCAAAACGAAGGCGCAAGCCCACACGAACTCGCTTAGAGTCGACGCACGAGCGCTGCGACCAGCGCCTGGTGCAAGCGGGCGTCCTTTCCTAGGGCATCGGCCACGGGAGCTGCACCAAAATCGTAGGCTTCGAAGGGCCCCTGCAAGCGCTTGGCCGGATCCTCGTGGGCAAAGCGCGGGATGCAGTGCCCGTGCAACTCGGGCACTTGATTGCAAAGCACCAGGTAGTTGATGCGTTCGGCTTTTGTGACCTCGAGAATCGCGTCCCCGAGAAGCACCAAGTCGGCGAAGAACTGCCGCCGCGCGTCGGGATCGAGGTCGTTGGGCGACGCCACGACAGGGTCGGGAATCAACATGCACGCCCCGCGCACCGCTTCGGGTTGGAACTTGCCCAAGATGGCGTAGCCCGAAGGCATGCGCGCCAACACTTGGGGATCGTCGCCGGCCCGAATGCGCTCGAGGCGCGCAGAAATCGCGTGGGTGCTCATGGGTCAGGCGGGCAAGTGCTCGTTCAAGAAGTGCCGAATCGAGTCGAAGACCGCGGCGCTGCCCTGGTCCTGGAGCGGATGGTGTCGCGTTCCCGGCAGGATCGAAAGGGTGACGCGCCCGCCTTCCAGCGCTTTGCAAGCTGCGGCGGGAACGAAGGGGTCCGCATCCCCCACCAGAATCAGCACAGGGATTCCGACCTGCGGCAAGCGCGGCAGGTATTCCTGGGCGGCTCGACGCGCCTCAGCGATGGCCCGCTGGGTGATGATGCCGTGGTTGGAGGGATCTTGATCCCACTGGGCCGCGCGGGTCGCATCCCGGGTGAGGTCCTGGCCCCGGTACCCCGTCTTGCCCGGGCTCTTGCCGGTGATTTTTTTGAACAAGCCCCCAAGGCCGCCGGGCTTCTTGGGTTCGGCGAAGGGTGGCTTCACCAGCGGGGCGACCAGCACCAGCGCCCGAACCGCATCGGGATACTGCACCGCAAAGGCGGCGGCATACAGCGCCCCCAAACCCTGACCGACCAGGACCTTGGGTTCGTCGGGCATGCGGTAGGCCAAGTGGTTTTGGATCTCTTGCACGTCCCGCAGGACCTCGGCTATCCCATTCGAGTGGCCCCGCTCCCCCTCGGTGCGCCCGTGTCCACGCAGGTCGGGCAAGGCCACAGCCCAGCGGTCACCCGCCAGGGCTTCGGCCAATTCCTTGTAGCGATCCCCCCAGTCCCCGGCATCGTGCAGCACGGTGATGGCGCCCCTGGGCTCCCCCCGCGCCGCCAATTCGAGCACGCTCAGGAGGACCATGCCCTTCATGGAACTATGGGACAGTCCGGAGGCTTGCTCGCCCGTTTCGGTCGATTCGCGCAGCTCGAGATTGGTCAGGAAAAAGTCGTCTTCCATCCCGGCAGTATACCCACGGCGCTCCCAGGGGCGTTAGACTGGGCCCGGACGTGAGTTGCTGGGACGATCGCCGCGTGGTTCCCGCAAGGGGCTACGGGGAGGAAAGTCCGGACTCCTCGGGTCAGGGTGGTTGCTAATGACAACCGGTCGTGAGACTAGGGAAAGTGCCACAGAGAATAGACCGCCAACCCCGCGCACCCGCCTCGGCGGGAACGCGGGCGGTAAGGGTGAAACGGTGCGGTAAGAGCGCACCGCGCCCCTGGTGACAGGGGTGGCAGGGTAAACCCCACTCGGAGAAAGACCAAATAGGGAAGGCGCATGGTGACCGACCCGCACCCATGCCTTCCGGGTAGGTCGTTGGAGGCCGCGGGCGACTGCGGTCCTAGAGAAATGATCGTTGCCCTTCGGGGTACAGAATCCGGCTTACAAGGCAACTCACGTCCACCCCTTTGCCCTAAGACTTGCCCCAAGATTTGCCCTAAGCAGCGCGGGAGCACGCGCACTGGTGCGCGCCGGGGCAAACCGAATCGCAGCGCATAAGAGACCTTGGCGTTGCGCAATGCGCGGCAACCGGGGTTCACGCCCCTAGGAACGCAGCGTCCAACCCAAGTTCGATGGTGGCTACCAAAAAGCAGTCCACTTGGGGCTCGAATTCCGGGAATCTATGGCGTCTTGCGCGACTTCACCTCGCCTTGACAGATTTGCAAAAGCCACCTATTCTCCGGCCATCGCTCGTCGCACACGACCGCAATCGCACCGTGCAAGGCACGCGAGCACAACCGCACCCAATTCGCGCACCCAATTCGTCATGGAGTTTGTCTTTGTCGTTCCTCGGGAGAAATTGTTTCCCGATGCCTACCCCCACGGGTTTCTGCCGTTCGGCGAAAGCCAGTTGGGAGGCACCCGACTAGAAAGCGCCATGACGGAACGGATCGAAGAGTTCGGGTTCTTTGTGGAACGCGCTCGCGCGGAACACACCCCCGAATGGAAGCAAATCATCCCCTACACCATCGTGGTGCGTGACGGCCAGGTTCTGTGCCTGACTCGCACCAAACAGGGTGGGGAATCACGCCTGCACGACAAACTGTCTATTGGCGTAGGTGGACACATCAACCCCATGGACCTGGTGGAAAACCCGAATGGCCAGGGAACACGCAACCCCATCGCTCGCGCCACGCAGCGGGAAGTGCTCGAAGAAGAGCTTTGCATCGAAGGGACGCACACGCTGCGTTCGCTCGGGCTGCTCAACGACGACAGCAACCCGGTCGGTGCCGTGCACGTGGGTTGGGTGCAAGCCCTGATCGTTCAGGGGGACGTCCAGGTCCGCGAGGTGGACCAACTGGAAGGTCGGTTCCGGACCGTGGCCGAGTTGAACAACTCGCTCGCTGCCGGCGCCAACTTCGAAACCTGGTCCAGCTTTCTCATCCCCAAGCTGGACCGGCTGCTGGAAACTCCCTTCAACCGCGCGACGCCGTTGCGCACTACCACAGCTCCTACCCCATGACTTCCACAACCCCACTAGGAAAAATCGTGACCTCCGAAAAAGTCTACGACGCGTTGAACTCCGCCAAGACCGCCGATCGGGTTCAGATTGTCCTAAAAAGCGGCAAAGCCATCGCCGGTTCGTTGGTCTTCAACCCCCTCAAGGGCAGCGTCCGAATCATCGATATCGACCAGGAAACGAGCGTGGACTTCGGAATCGACCAAATCGCCGAGCTCAAGTTCCTGTAACGCCTCCGTCCCAACCGGGTGCATCCCGGGCCAGACGCCCCCTCCAGCTTCCGGGAAGGGGCGTCTTTCGTTAACATCCCTCGACCATGCGGTACTTCGGATTGACCTGCGCCAGCCTGCTCCTGGTGGCCAACCTGCTCCTGGCGGCCAGCCTGCTCCTGATGGGCTGTACGCGCCCGGGATTGGCCAAGGCCTCCGCCCCGACGGTCGAATCCGCATTGGCCGTCCGTACCTCCGAAGGCTTTGTGGGACTGAGCCCAGCGCTCGACCAAACCGGACCGTGGTTGGTGCCGCTTACCTCACGCTCCGAGCGCCGCATCCTCGCGGCCACATGGATGGACGAAGCCGAGTTTCTGGTGGTAGGTACCACCCAGGACAACCCGCTGCATGTCCAAGCCATCGCGCACCCCACGGGAACCGAAGTCCTACAGGACGAACGGGGTCTGTGGGCGGTGGGCGAACCCCTGCCCTGGCCCGCGGGCGTCGCGTACGACCCCTTGCCATGGATTCGCCGGGACGGGGTCGGCGCGACCGCCCAGGCGCTGGTGCTGCCCCCCGTGCAGGAGGGGTTGGCTTGGGTGCTGGTTCCGCTTGAGTCCGATTGGCGCGGGCCCCAAACCACGCGCTTGATCACCGATCGCGGTCCGATGGACCGACCCGCCACCCGCGATGGGGTTTGGATCGTCGAACCCACCCAAGCGCTCGCGATCGAATTGGGCGGCCAAGAGTTGGATGCGCTTTGGTTGTGCCAAGCGGACCGCATCCCCGACCAGGCGCTCAGCGAGCTCACGACCCAACGCGTCGAAGGCAGGGATCGGCGGCTGCCCACCAGCTGGGAATGGAAGCCTTTCCAAGGCGAAGGTCCGGCGCTCCCCCACTTCCGCGATCGGAGCCCGGAGCCGAACGGCGAAGCTTGGGCGGATCATGCGGAAGTCTGGCGCGCCCGCTTGCCCCTGTCCGCCCCCGAGGCGAGCCAGTGGACCCTGGTGGTTTCGCTCGCGCTGCCCCTCGCGTCCAAAGCCACCGCTGCGCCGATCGAAGCGAGTGCGCACCTCCCCAAGTCCGGGTGGCTGCGCGACGCGACGCGTGCAGCGGGCTTGCAGACCATGCACCTAGAAGGGCCCGACCTGCAGCTCGACATCCGCCCAACGATGGGCCCGGGTGCGGCCTTTGGCGACTACGACGGCGATGGTTGGTACGACCTGTACGTGGTCCAAGGCGCGGGCCGAAAGGGTTGGCCAGCGGTGTCGAACCACCTGTTCCGCAATCGGCACGACGGGACCTTTGAAGACGTGACCGCCCTAGCTGGGGTGGGCGATACCGGCGCGGGGATGGGCTGCCTGTTCTTCGATGCCGATGGCGACCGCGACATGGACTTGTACGTGGCCAACTACGGTCGCGATGTGCTCTACCAAAATCAAGGGGATGGGACCTTCGTCGATGTCTCCGAGCAAGCCGGACTGCAGCTCGACCTGTGGAGCGCCGCGGTCAGCGCCGCCGACTATGATGGCGATGGGGATCTGGATCTGTACGTCACGAGCTACCTGGACTTCGATCCTTCCAAAATGCCCCCGGCCGACGAGCTGCAGCGATTCCAACGGGAAGACCCGATCGAAATGCTGCCCTTCGCCTTTCCCGGCCAGCGCAATGTGTTGCTGCGCAACGATTCGAAGGATGGCGAAATCGCGTTCGTGGACGTGACGGAAGAACTGGGGCTGGCCAATGCGGCCGGGCTGTCGATGCAGTCGGTTTGGTGGGACTTCGACGGGGACCTGGATCCCGACCTGTACGTAGCCAACGACGTCTCGCCCAACGTCCTGTTCTTGAACCTGGGCGACGGACACTTCGAGGACATCTCGTTCAGCTCGGGGTTGGACGATCCGCGCGGCGGGATGGGGCTCGATGTGGCCGATGTGGACCAGGACGGCGACGAGGATTTGTTCTTGGCCAATTGGCAACTCGAGTCCAACGCGCTCTACCTCAACCAGGGTTCGCGACGGTCCGCCACGCGCACGCGGCGGGCCAGCTTCCAGGATGCCACCGTGGCTTCGGGCCTGGGCCCCGCGGGAGTCGGCGTGACTTCGTGGGGAGTCGCGTTCTTGGACTTGGAGCTCGACGGGAACATGGATTTGTTTGTGGCCAATGGCTACACAAGCCCGGACTACACGAGCACCGGCATTTGTGTCGGTCAGCCCAACCAGTTGTTCCGGGGAGATGGACGCGGCCGGTTTGTCGAGGCCTCGGCACAAGCTGGACCGGTTTTGGCCGTCCGACGCGCTTCGCGCGCCGCCGTTCCGTGCGACTACGACCGCGATGGGGACATCGATTTGGTGGTGACGGCCAACAACGGTTGGCTGCAACTTCTGCGCAACGAAGCCCCGCGCGGCGATCACCGCTACGTCAACTTGCGGCTGCGCGATTCCGGGAACAACACCGAGGGCATCGGCGCGCGCGTGACCGTGCAGCTTGGCGAACGCCGCTGGGTGCAATCGGTTCGCGCTGGAATGGGCTACCTCGGTGGCAACGCACCCGAGCTCAATTTCGGTTTGGGATCGGGCGAAGGCCCGGCCACGGTGGAAGTTGCCTGGCGCTCAGGTGCGGTCACCGAAGTCAAACTTCCAGCGCTCGACTGCACCTACCTCTTGATGTCCGACGGAACGTTGCAGCTGGTGTCCAAGGCGCCCTGATCCCTTGCCTGTTGATGCCGTGAACGGTCGCGGGGCGACGGAAACACGCAGATCGTGGCACTTGGCGCTCTTCGCGCTTCTCGCGGCGAGCCTGTTGGGATCGTTGGTGCGCGGCTACCACGATGCGCTCAGCGCTCGCGGGAACGACCTCAGCATCTACTTGGATGCGGCCCAGGCAGTGCATCAAGGGGAATCGCCGTTTGAGGTGTTTGGTTACCTGTACCTGCCGGTGTTTGCGGTCTTCTTGGCACCGCTGGCGTGGCTTCCAGCCTGGTTGGCGGTGGGTTTGTGGCAGGTGCTGTCCTGGGCCGCCTTGCTGTGGAGCGCAAAGGGCTGCGCTCGCTTGGTTGGGGGCCGGGCAGCCTCGCCTTGGATCGGTTGGTTCGCTTTGCTCGCGACTTGGCGATTGCTCGATTCGAACCTTTCCTATGGGCAAGCCAATGCGTTCACGTTGGCCGCGATCCTAGCGTCGTTGGAAGCCGCCTTGGCGGGCCGTGCGACCCGTGCGGGGATCTGGGTCGGGTGGGCGACGGCCTTCAAGATCCTGCCGGGGATCCTGCTCCTGGTGTACGCGCTGCAACGCCGTTGGAGAGCGTTTTGGGTCGGATTGGCCGCCTTTGCGGTGCTCGCGCTTTTGCTGCCGAGCATCGCCCTGGGCCCCAAACTCGCACTGCAAACCCACCAGGAATGGTATGCGCAGGTGATGCATCCGTTTGTGGAGGCCGGCGACGCGCTCTTGGAAGGTCGCCCCAACGTTTCGGGCCAGAGTCTGGTGGCGCTGGCCTACCGCAACTTGACCGACACACCCCTTTCCGGCAGCGATCCCAGCTTGCGCGGCAATTGGGTCGATTGGGATCCCGCCAAGGTCCAGCTCGGGGTTCGCCTGCTGATCCTCTTGCACGGCCTGGGTTTGCTGGTGGTGGCTTGGCGCCTACGGGCCATGCAACGGGACATGGCGCTGGTACCCTTGGCGGCTTGGGCCCTGTGCACGGTTTTGCTGTGTGCCCCGGTCGTACATCGAGCCCACATGCTTTGGTCGATGTTGGGTTTGGTCTGCTTGGCGGTCATGGTGGTCCGATTTCCACCTTCCGGGCTTCGCAAAGGGTTGGGAAGCGCGCTGGGAATGTCCCTGGCTGGCATCGGCCTGACCACATCCGGGTTGATCGGCCATGGAACCGCCCGGTGGCTCTTGGGGCATGGCGTGATCGGATGGTCGATCGAAATCCTCTGGCTCGCTCTGGGGGTCCTTTGTTGGGTTCTTCCGACCGGAACAGCCGATTCGGTGGGGCTCGCTTCCCGAGCGAGCGCCGAACTCGCGAATCGAGCCAAGTAGGTTCAGTTTTTGGACCGCGGGGATCGGAACGGATCGGGTCATGCGGTTCAATTGCAGCCTGTGATCGCCCCCATCGAACCCCAAAGTCCCATGCAGCTCCGGCCCTGGCACGTGTTGGCCCCGCTCGTCCTGCTTGGCCTCGGGCTGGGTTCGGAGTACGCCGGCTTTGACGTTTGGTTGGCGCGGCACTTCTTCGACGCCCCCACGCAGACTTGGCCGTGGCAGCTGCACCCGGTGACCAAGGTTTGGCTGCACGATGGGCTCCAAACGGTCATGGTGGGCATCGGCGCCATCTTGCTGTTCACCACCCTAGCTTCGATCCGGCTGGCCAAACTGCGGCCCTGGCGAACCCAACTCGGGTACCTGCTGTTGGTGGCCCTGATCGCGCCCCTGCTCATCGGCGCCATCAAGGCCAACACGCGCATCTTCATCCCTTGGGACCTGGAGATGTTTGGTGGGACCCGTCCCTACGTGCGCGTCTTGGATAGCGCCCCAGAAGGGCTGCCCGCCGGGCGGGGCTTTCCTTCGGCCCACGCGGCTGGGGGCTTCGTTTGGTTCTCGTTGTACTTCTTGGCTTTGCAGTACCGCCCTGCCTGGCGTAGGCGAGCCCTGGCGTTCGCCTTGGCGACGGGGCTGCTCCTGGGTGGAACGCAGCTCGTACGGGGCGCCCATTTCCTGAGTCACGATCTGTTCTCGGCAGCGATCTGTTGGGGGATCGCCTTGGGCCTGTTCAAGCTGTACCGTCGTCGGGGTTGGTTCGCACCTCCGGCCCAGCGCGTTTGAATCGTGGCCGCGGCCCTTCCATGAAGCTCCAGCTCTACATCCTCCGGCAACTCTCCTTCGCCCTATTGCTGGCGGTGTCGGGCATCCTGTTTGTAGCCTTGCCGGGGATTGCTGTTTCGACCGTCCAGCGCATGCCGTTTGCGGACACGCACTTGTTGCTGCGCTACCTGCCGCTGGTGCTCAAGACCCTGGCCCCCTACGCCCTGCCGATCTGCTTCTTGCTGGCGGTGGTTTCCACCTACGGTCGGCTGGCCGCGGATCGCGAATGGACCGCGATCCAGATGGCGGGCATCCACCCCTGGAAGATGCTGTTACCGGGATTGGTGATCGCCCTGTCCCTGGGGGGGCTTACCTACTGGATGGTGTCGACCGATCTGCCCAACACGAAACGCGAGCAAAAGCAGCTGCTCAAGGATGTGGCCACCTTGTCGCTCAAGAGCCTCAAACCAGGCCGCACGACCCTGCAGTTTCGCGATTTCTACCTGCGGGCCCGCAGCCGCGACCCGCAAAACCAAAACATCCTCTACGACGTCCACATTCGCAAGCCCGATGAGGAGAGCGGCGAGAACATCGACGTGTTCGCCGACAAGGTGTACATCAGCACCGAGGGAGAGTGGCTCGTCGTGCGCGTGTATGGTGGGCGCACCGCGTCGATCAAGCACGGCGCGCAGGCATTTCTCGACTACGCCGAGTACTCGCTCTCGCTCGAACAGCTGGTGGGTGGCGGAGGGGCCGTCGGGAACCACCCCGCGTACCTGACTTCCAAGGACATCCAAGCGGAGCTCAAGCAAGGGGTCGACGATCGACAACGCGACACGCTGTTGCGCTTTGAGCTGCAGTACCGCATGGCGATGGCGTCGATCTACTTGGTGTTCCTGGGAATTGGCGCCCCTACCGGCGTGATCCTGCGCAAGGGTACCCAGCTCGGCGCCCTGGCCGTCGCGATTGGCTTTGGCCTACTCTACTACGTGCTTTCCGTCGAACTTGGCCGCGACATCGGTCGCTCGGGCAAGGTCGAGCCGTGGGTGGGAGCCTGGTTCGTCCCTATCGTCGGCTCGATTTCGGCGTGGATCATGATGCAACGCTCGCTCAAGCGTTGAGCGCCCGCGCGACTTCCGCAGTCGCCTCCTGACCCTACGGTTCTAAGATTCCTGGCTGGAATCCGGATAGGGTTCCATGTCGCTTTCCAGATCCACATGCACCGCATCCGCGATGCGGTTGATGTAGTTGAAGTAGGCGATCACCTGGATGGCGTCATGGATGGCTTCGTCCTCCAAGCCCACTTCTCGCAGGCGCACCAAGTCGCTTTCGCGCATCGAGTGGGGCTTGAGAGTCAGCTGCTCGGCGAATTCACACAGGAGCCGATCTTGCCCTTCGGACACTTGGTTGCGCCAACCCGCGCGCCAAGCTTCCCACCAGGCCAGACCTGGCGGATTCCCTTGCTCTTTGTGGACCTCATCCCGGAGGTCGCGCAGGTGCGAGAGGATTCAGTAGTGGCAGTGGTTTGATTGGCTCACCACCACCGCCAGCATCTCGCGCTGGTGCCGGGAGAGGCCCTTGGGCGCGAACATGATGCGCTGGTAGAGCGCCATGGATGCGTCCAAGACCGCTGGCGCAAGGCTCATCGCGCGCACGATCCCATGCACATGCCCAGCCCGCTCGCGTGCGGCCCGGAAAGATTCGGCCAGGCGCCCGGTCGCCTCGGCGTCGGAAACGGTGCGGATCCAAGCCATGGCGAACCTAGCCCTGGGAGCTTTCCTTGCGGAGCGCCGCCTCGATTTGGCGCTTCTGGCGCGAGTCGAGGCAGGTACGGTAGTGCTCCACCAATGCCAACCGCACTTCGGGCGTGACGTTCTTGGTTAGGCTGGTCACTGCGCTCGCCACCACGCCGAGGTACGGCGATTGGAGGGCACCGATGAGGTGGCTACGAACCTCGGCGCGGTCGGTGAGGTCGCCTAGGGCACGCAAGGCTTCCACGGCCAACTGATCGCCGCCTTGTTCGGAACCGGAGAGCGCCATGAGCCACGGCGCCCGCTGGTCGGCGGGAACGTTCTTCGAAGCCTGCACCAGGGCTTTGGCAAAGGGGCCCTTGGCTTCCGGCAGCTGCGCAGCATCCTGGACCGCTTGCCAGCCGGCTTGCGGGTCGGCGTGGACCCAAAGCGCCAGGGCAGCCCCCATCGTATTCCACGAATAGCCCACGTCGAACGTGGCTTTGGCGAACCCCGCGGTGATGTCCACCGGTTCGAAGCTGGCCAGCGCTTCGAGCGCCGCCACCCGCACTTGGGTGGCCTTCGCACTGCGAGCCAGGTAACGCAAGGCCTCGCGCGAGTTTTCCCCCGACAGGGCCATCAAACCCTGCATGGCCTTGGTCTGCACCTCGGGGTTGGGATCCGATTGCGCCAGTTTGCGGACCAACTCGATGCGGATTTGGCGCAGCCCGTCAGGAATGACCTCGGTGTCTTGCAAGAAGTGGTCGAGGGCCATGAGCCGGGCGGTGATGTCGTAGGGCGGACTCTCGGTGTCGCCTTCCCCCACGCCCGCTTCCGCCAGGGCGATCCATTCGCGCTCACCCCGTTTCTCGACGAGGTCGGCAGGGAACACGCCTTCGGGGTCGAGCCGGACCCAAAGCGGCAGGTTGCGGCAGGGCAACTCCAAAATCTGGCGCCGCTCGGTGAACAGAAGCTTGTGCAGGCTACGTCCCTCATTGGTTCGGATTTCCACGTCCAAGCTTCCCGCATACGCGCTGGGCATGCCCGCGTCGCGCGGGTGCACCTGGTTGAGCGAAATCAAGACGCGGCCACGCTCCGCGTCGTAGCTCCACGAACTCTCGAAGCTCGGGTGGCCGGGGGTGTTGGCCCACTGCTCAAAGAAACGATCCAGGGATTGGCCGGAAGCGCGCTCCATGGCCAATTGGAGATCTCGAGTGACCACCGACCGACCGTAGTTCGACCCAACGTATTCCTTCAGCCCGCGCGCAAACACGTCGTCTCCCAAGTAGGAGCGCAGGTAGGCCAGGAACAGGGCGCCTCCCTGGTAGGCATGACCCGAAAAGAACAAGTCCATCGGATCGACGCACAGGTCATGGACCAACGGACGCGCGTTGTCCCCCTTGTCGCTTGCCAAAAAGCCCAGGCGCATGCTGCGCCAACGGGCCAGGTGCGCTTCCTCACCTTCCAACTGCCGCTGGAACTCGGCCGCCGCGTAGGTAGCAAAACCCTCATGCAGCCAAATGTGCGACCAATCCTTGCAGGTGAGCAAGTCCCCGAACCACTGGTGCGCCGCCTCGTGGGCGATCAGCCCGTAGGGGTTCGAGTCGCGCATCCCGCGCACCCCACCCAAGGAGCGAGCGGTGAGGGTGGTGGCGGAAATGTTCTCCATGCCACCGAAGGGGAAATCCTCGACCCAACTCGTGCCGTACTTGGCGTAGGGATAGGGCACCCCGGTCAAGTCTTCCAAGTACTTCAGGGCCTGACCGGAAACGTGGGCTAGCGAGGGCCCGAAATCTTTCCAGACTTCGGGCAACAAGAGTTCGAGGGGCACATGGCCCGCCAAGCCATCTTGGCGCTCGAATTCGCCCGCAACGAGCGTCGTCAGGTACGCGGGGTGCGGGGTCGTCATGCGCCAGGACTCGATGCGCACATCGCCATCGACGCGGGACTCGGTCCGTTCGCCAGCGGCCAACGAAACCCATGCGGCAGGCATATGCACCGTGAGTTCGCTGGTGGCCCGGTCGTCAGGACGATCCTGGCAAGGGAACCAATAGCGAGCGCCCTCGCACTCCCCTTGGGTGAAGACTTGGTGCACGGGGTCGGTGGGCACAAAGTACAGGCCTTTGCGCGGCTTCCCGCGGTACTCGATCGTGATCGAGGCTGGATCCTGGAAGGCCAGGGGCTGCGCGAGCTCGACCACCAAACGATCGCCCGCTTGTTCGAAGCGCAGCGCACCGCCGCGCTCGCCAAGCACCCGCTGGACCTGGAGCTCGGCGCAATCGAGCTGGATGGTCTTTAGGGTGGCGCTGTCCACCGACAGGAAGTCGATCGAGAGGCGGCCCTGAATCTCATGGGTTGGGACCAAGAGGTTGAGATCGAGCGCGTAATGCTCGACGTCGAACTCCATGGCCTTGGGGCTCCACGGCTGGGGCGTGGGCCAAACCGGGTCCCCGGGCTGGACCTCGAGGACGGTCGGCTGGGGAGCGCGGACTTCGGTTCCACCCGTGGCACAGGCGAACAGAAGCGGCAGGAGCAACAGGCTTGCGCGGTGGCGAACGCGTACGAAAGGCATGGAGGGTCGTAGGCGAGGGGTCGGTCAGCGGAAATGCAGGGCCAAAGGCCTCAGCGGCGCTCGAGGGGGTCGGGGGCGGGCCCGGTGGCCTTCGGCGCTTCGGAAGCGGGGATCTTACCGGATGCGGCCCGCGATACCTGAACCGAAGCGGCGACTTCCAGGGCCTCTTCCCGCGAAACCCCGACGTAGCCCACGTAGCGTACCCCATCGGGTGCCGACCACATGACCAGGCCGGGAGCGGAGTCGGGCCCCAGTTCGCGCTGCTCGAGGGCTGCTTGGAATTCCTGGGCATCCAGCTCCCGGTCCCAAACCGTATCGAGCACCAGCACGTACGATTCGCCCTTGCGCAGCAGGCTGACCCGGTCTCCCCCCCACCCAGAGGCCGCTTGGTTGGTGAAGCGCAGCCCCATCAGGCCCAAGGCCGTCACCTTTTGGGTGCGCGACTCGGCCAGCATAGCCAGCAGCATCTCACCCAAGACGTCGGTGTGCACCAGGTCCCAGCCGCGGTTGTCGAGGGGAACCTCGTGGACCAGGGCCACGGGCAAATCCACTTCCTCGGCGACCCAGTACTTACTCGGGTGCAGGATTTGTTCGGTGGAAACGGGCAGGTGCTCAAAAGCGGCTTGCAAGTCGGCAATCTTGGCCTTGGCGAAGGGATTGGGCCGTTCTTTGCGACAAAGGAACGCCTGCCCTTGGGTGTACAAACCAAAGAGCGGCTGCCACACGATGCGGGGGGTGTTGGACAGCAGATCGAAGTCCATTTGCTCTTGGAATGCCTCCAGAGCGGCGGTATCCAGATCGGCCAGGTGTTTGGCCATCCACAATCCCATCACCACCTGAGCGCTGCCCTCGGCCACCGCGTGGTGGGCGTAGAGCGCGTCGCTTTGCGCTTGTCGAAGCCGGTCTTGCCCCAAAAGATCGAAAGCTTGGTCATCCAAGGCATGGGCCAATTCGTGGGCCATGATGATGCGAATCAAACCCTCGCCCAACCCATCCATCACAAAGAAGACCTTGGTCTTTGGGTCGTAGAATCCGCCCACCTGCGAAGCGAGTACGGTTTCCTGGACTTGGCTCAAATCCATGTCGACGGGGATCCAACCCAGAAGGCGCGCAACCCATTGGTCCCACTGCTTGCGATCCTTGCCAAACAAGTCCACTTCCGAAGACTCCAAGTAGGCTAGCAAGGTCGCCTTGTCGGCATAGCGGGCGCGCACCTGGCCCTGGTACTCGCGCCCGCGCAGGGCCGCGACCTCCGCCATGACTTCTTGGGCCATGGCGCTCAGCTGGGCATCCTCGCGGCCGATTTCCACCGCCTGGGACGGTGTGTCTTGGCTCATCCCCGCGGATCCGCTCTGAGGAAACGTTTGGAACGCGGTGCAGGCGGTGATCAGGAGCAGAAATCGGTTCATCGGCATGGGCTCGGCGTTTGGGCTCGTGTTGGGGTGGCGCGTATCGTACCCGTTTGGTCGCGACAACCCTTCTCTAGGCCGTCGTTTGCATCCCTAGGCCCAGGCGGGCAAAATGCGAGCCCCCACCCGCCCCGCAGGCTTCCCGCCCCACCCCCATGCTTCAATTCCAACCATTGCGCGCATTGCTGATCGCGGTTGCGATCCTCGTTTCTTCCCCGGGTGTGTTGGCCCAAGACGCTGGCGAAGCAAAGGCTCCCACGCGGGTCGATCAAGTCCGCGACTGGATCCGAGGCATCGAGGAAAGCCCTTTCGACAAGATCACCGTCAAGCAGGTGAGCATCCCCACCGAAGCGAGCGAAGACGCCAAGGGTTGGCAGGACAAGCTCGACGACAAGGTCGGCAAGGTCAACGGAGTGATCGGCGCGGTGCTGTTCTACGACGTGGGTGGTTCGCACATGAAGGAGGAGTTCGATGGTTTGACCCTCCAAACCCGCGAGGATGTGATGGCCTTGGTGCTCGCTGCGGCGAAGTCGGCCAAAGCCCAGGGCTTGGATCCAGCCAACGCCCACCTCACCATCGACTTGGACATCCTGGATGGCACCCAGGGCTCAAGCTTTGAGGTCGACCATCCCGGAATCCCGCTCTCGGTGCTTTGGCTGATCTTGGGTGCGGTGTTCTTCACGGTGCGCATGGGTTTCGTGCAGTTGCGCGCCCTGCGCCACGCCGTCGCGATCACCCGCGGCAAGTACGACAACCCCGACGATGAGGGCGAAGTGAGCCACTTCCAAGCGCTCACCGCCGCGCTCTCGGCCACGGTCGGTTTGGGCAACATCGCCGGGGTGGCGATCGCCATCGCCGTCGGCGGACCGGGCGCCACCTTCTGGATGATCATCGCCGGCTTCCTCGGCATGGCCTCGAAGTTCACCGAATGTTCGCTGGGCCAGATGTACCGCCAGCAGCGCCCCGACGGGCACGTGATGGGTGGTGCCATGTACTACCTCTCCAACGGGCTCAAGGACCTGGGCATTGGGGGCATCGGCAAGGCCTTGGCGGTCATCTTTGCGGTCATGTGCATTGGGGGTTCGCTGGGCGGCGGCAACAGCTTCCAAGTTCGCCAATCGCTGGATGCCCTGGCCGAAACCGTCCCCTTCTTCAAGGATGCGGGCAACCAGTGGATCTACGGCGCGGTGATGACGGCGCTGGTGGCGGCCGTGATTTTGGGTGGACTCAAGCGCATCGCCCAAACCGCAGAGACCGTCGTGCCGACCATGTGCGCGGTGTACGTGATGGCAGCGATGTTCGTCATTCTGAGCAACGCGGAGCACATTCCGGACGCGTTCCGCGCCATCATGGCTGGGGCCTTCACCCCCGCCGCCGGCTTCGGTGGGGTCTTGGGCGTGTTGGTCCAAGGCTTCAAGCGCGCCGCCTTCTCGAACGAAGCCGGTATCGGCTCCGCGGCCATCGCCCACTCGGCGGCCAAGACCGACTACCCCGTACGTGAAGGGATCGTGGCCCTGCTTGAGCCGCTGATCGACACGGTGATCATCTGCACCATGACCGCGCTCGTGATCGTGATCACGGGTGCCTACGACCCTTCGGCCTCGGGCGGCATCTTCCGCGACAACTTGGAGAATGCCAACGGTGCGGCGCTCACCTCACAGGCCTTCGGCCAGACCATTTCCTGGTTCCCCTACGTGCTTTCGGTGGCGGTAGTGCTGTTTGCCTTCTCGACCATGATTTCCTGGTCCTACTACGGCGAACGTTGCTGGGTGTGGCTGTTCGGCGAAAGCAGCTCGATGGCCTACAAGATCATGTTCCTGGCGGCCTGCTTCGGCGGCTCGCTCGTCTCAGCCAAGAACATCTTGGAATTTGGGGACTTGATGATCCTTGGAATGGCCCTACCCAACATCTTCGGGGTGGTGATGCTGTCCTCCAAGGTACGGCACGCCTTCAACGACTACTGGGCGAAGTACAAATCAGGCGAATTCGATCGCCAGGGCTAGCATGCAGTTTCCGTCCCTAGCTTGGACCATGCTCGGCTTGGGGCTCACCCTTGGGGTGGGCTCAGGCTCGGCGCCGGCGAACCCAACGGTTCGCGCCCAACCTCAAGAGAGTAGGCGCAGCGTCCCGGTCAATCGGGGCAATGGACGGCAAACGACCACGCCCGCCCCGAGTTTGGGATCTGGGCGCCTGGTCAACCCAGACTTCGAGCCGGCGGACGATTACGAGCTCGACCGTTGGTTCAAGGATTGCAATGCCGATGACAACTCGTGGATCAGCTTCTACGAAGCCGAACGCGCCATGGGTTTCACCCGCGACCAGTTCCGGAACTTCGACACCGATGCGGACGGCCGTATGGACAAGCGCGAGTTCGTGGCCTACTACCGCTACGCGGGCCCCCGCGAGGAGTTCAAGACTCCCCGCCGTCGCAGCCAAGCGTTGCCCCCCGAGCGCACGCCGCAGCAACTGCTCCTCGCCTACGATGCGGACCTCAATGGGGGCATTTCGCTCTCGGAAGTACGGCGCATCCTGGTCGACTACAGCCGCGTCCCCATGGACGCAGAAGTGCTTTTCACGCAGGCCGACCGCAACCAATCCAAGCTATTGGACGAAGTCGAATTGGCTTCGCTGAACTCGGCGATTTCACGGCTGAACGTTCCCCAGATGGTGTCGACCACCTCGGAGACCAAACAACCCTTCGATGAGTTCTTCATCCAGGTCACCGAGTCGCCCAGCCGCACCGCGCCGCCTCGCATCCAGGGTCCCGTGACCCCTTTCCGTCGCTTGGACTTGGACGGCAATGGGGTGATCTCACCCCAGGATCTGGCGGGTTTGGAGAAGTCGATGGTCAGCCCGATCCGGCCCCAAACCATCTTGCACACCCTAGACAGAAACCAGGACGGTGTCCTCGATCGGGCCGAGCTGCGGCTGGCCCTCGAGCACGCCAAGAACTAGCGCGTCTCGTCCTCAAGCAGCAGCGCGCGCTTGCGCAACCAAAGGCGAGCCCCCGTGAGCCACGCTTTCCAGCGCAAGGTTTCCGCTTCGTCGTTCTGGTTGTAACGCAGCCGCATTTCGAGTTTGACCGAATCCAGGTAGCGGTTGAGGTCGGCTGGCGAAGGGGCCACCAAACACTGCACGGCGGCCCACAGGCCCAGTTGGTTGCGCGCCGTCTCCCCCAATTCGGGGTGATCGGACTTGGCGAGGTCCAAGCCCGACGAGCCAAGCGCCCAATGCGCAAAGGCGATCCCTGCCACGGCCAGGTCCCAACCCGCGCGATCGCCGTCGAAAGGCCGCTCTAGGCTGAGCCAGGGACGGGTCAAGAGCCCCACATCCACCAAAGCCAGTCGCAGCACGATGGCCAGTCCATTGGAAGGCGGCTCAACGCCCTCTTCCAACGGCTTGGCCATGGGGTCGGGACCGCGGAAGAGGGTGGTCGGCTCGCTCGGTTGGGTCGAAACGGTGACCCAAGCGAGGGGCTTGGGGCCGAGGGTTTCGATGGTTTCGAGGAGCGCGTGGGCATCGCCCTGGCACACCACGATCGGTGACTCGGCGGGCAGGAGTTGCAAGCTGTCGACCGCATAGGTCCAGGCGCGCAAGCCCTGCACGAGCGCATCCCAGGCGGGGCCCTTTTCCGCCACGTGCAGCACCACGCTCGGTGCCTTGGGGTGCGACTCGCCCGCAAGCCAATAGATCTGTTGGCCGGCAGGAGCTGCTTGCAGAACCCACTGGGGCGGCACGGGGGTGTCGGCTGGGAGCGTCTCGGTGTACTTCCACCCGTCGATCAAGGGGGCCAAGTGGCGGATCGGCCCCTCCTCCCCCGCCGCGACCAGCGGGCCATCGTGGTAGGCACGAGTTTGGCCGCCCAACTCCCAAGCGGGCGGGAACTCCACGCCTTTGGACCGGCAAGCGCTGGGCAACAGCAGCCCCACGAAGATCCCCAGGCGAATCCCGATGCGCAGACCGTCGCGCAGCATGCTAAGCCCTCGGCCCCAGGTAGCGGCCGATGATCAAGTCCATGCGCGTGCGGGTGGCCTCGTCGATGGTCTTGGGATCGGTCATGATGGCGTTGGCCAGGGCACGTTGGTGCGCACAATCACCGCGCTTCGCGAGGGCCGGGACGACCGCACGCAGCACTTGGCGTGCGTGGCTCACGTTGGCGTGCATGACCGCCACGATGGCTTCCACCGTGACATCGTCGTGGCCTTGGTGCCAGCAGTCGTAGTCGGTGGCCATCGCCAAGGTCGCGTAGCACAACTCCGCTTCGCGGGCGAGTTTGGCTTCGGTCAGGTTGGTCATACCGATCACATCCACGCCCCAAGAGCGGTAGAGCTCGGACTCGGCGCGGGTCGAGAATTGGGGACCTTCCATGCAAAGGTACGTGCCTCCGTCGTGGACCTTGATGCCCGTGGTGCGCGAAGCCTGCACGAGCGCCTGGCGTACGCCTTCGCAAACGGGGTCGGCAAACATCACGTGGGCTACCACGCCGTCTCCGAAGAAGGTATCGGGACGGTGCCGGGTGCGGTCGATGAACTGGTCGATCAGCACGAAGTCTCCGGGCGCGATTTCCTCGCGCATCGAACCCACCGCCGAGACCGCCACCACCTGGGTCACGCCTAAGGCTTTGAGCCCCCAGATGTTGGCGCGGTAGTTGATTTCCGAAGGCGTGAACCGATGCCCCCTTCCGTGGCGCGGCAAGAACACCATGTCCACCCCATCGAGCCGCCCGCAGATGTAGGCGTCCGAGGGGGCTCCGAAAGGCGTCGAAAGGGTCTTTTCGGTCACGTCCTCGAGACCATCCATCGCGTAGAGGCCGGAGCCGCCGAGTACACCAAGTTTCATGGGATTGGGGAGCAGGAAGAGCGGTTGGGGATCTTGGGAAACGACGGGAAAACCCGCGAGCGGGTTTCCGGCGACTGCGGAGGGGTGCCAGTGTAACGGTCCCGGCAAGCGGTCCAAGCACGCAACCCTAGCGCAGCTCGGGGCTCCCTGCTGGGAGGTGCTACCAGCCGCGCGGGGGTCCCCCACGGCGGCGCGTGCCACGCCCGCGCCCAGCGCAAGCTCGCCGCGGCCCGCGGAAAGAACCGCCGCTGGCTTCGCCATGGCCACCGCGTCGCTCGCGATCGAGGTTCTCATGGCGAGCGGGCAATCGTTCGTTGCGGTAGCGATCCTCCCCGCCGCCCTCAGCGCGCGGACCTCCGGATTCGTTGCGGGTGCGGTCGTAGGAGCCGGAACCGCGACCCGAGTAGGAGTCGCCGCCTCGGCCTCGACCGGCCCCGCGCCGAGCGCCACGGCGCGCGCGGAATCCTCCCGCTTGGCGATCGGAAACCTCGCCTTCGCCTTCGGCCATGGGACCGATCAGGCGTTTGACCACCAAACTGGCGTAGGCGCCCCGGGGCAGCTCGAACGAAAAGCGCACCATCTGCGAACCGGGGTTCAGACGATCGGGTTCCGCCGGACGGGCGCGCAGCTCGGTGGGCATCACTGCCAGGGCACGTTCGTCCGCTTTGAAGGCGAATCCAGGGACTTCGATCTCGAAGCCATCGGGTTCGACGCCGTAGCCCCTCAGGATCTCGACGAACAGCTCGCGCTGGATGTCGTCGACCAGCCCCTCCAAGCGCGTGCCCGGCAACGGCAATCGCCCACCCCACCCGGGTTCGATCGGCAGCGGACCGATCGGGAAGACCAGCGGGCCCTCGATGCCCGGCATGAAGAAGCGCTGGGTCTGGGGCAGGCGCAGCTTGAGCCAACGGGCCACGGCGCGGTTCCACAGGTGCGATTGGAAGGCGAACTGGTGGATCACCCGTTCGCGGGTGGCCAAATGGGTGAACGCCCCGGCAAAGTCGGTGGGCTCCTTGCGCAGATGGTCGAACACCGAGTGGTGCTTGCCAAACCGCCCGGCCACGTCGCGCAGCCCGCGCCAATCGCCCCAACGCTGCCAAATCGACTGCTTGAACATGCGCGATTCAGGATGCTCGAACTTGGAGATCGAGGCCATCATGCGCTTGAGCCCGCCTTCCACATCGCCGCGCAACAAATCGAGAGCGATCCAGCCTTGTCCGTGGCGCAGATTGCCGAAGCGCTGTTCGTCAAAGTAGTTGGGCAACCCAAACTCGCGCACAGTGGCCAGTCCCGCGCGCAAGCGACGCAATTGCACTTCGCCCAACCCGCGCGAAACGATTTCGAAGGCATTGCCCCGGGAATCTACGCTGGTGATGGCTTCGTGCGAGAAGCCCATCGTGTCGATCTTGAAGAATTGCTCGTCCAAGAACACCTCCCGCCCGCGGGGGATGGTCATGAATTGTTCGGTGATGCCCTGACGGTCCTTGAGCCCGGCCATCGACACGTCCGAAGGCGAAACGCCCGCCAGCTCGGCCAGCCCGCGAGCGGCTTCGATCGAAGTGGCTTTGATTTTGCTGACGCGGTAGACGCGATGGTCCCCCGAGGATTGCAGGAAGTCCTCGCGCAACAGTTCGCGCACGCGGAAGTCCTGGGGTTTTTGTTTGAGTCGCATGGTGGTGGGCCTAGGCCGGGGGACGGACCTTGGCCAATTGTTTGAGGGTGCTGGCGAAGTCTTTGGGCAAAGGCGCTTCGGCCCGATCGAACACATCCCCATCCACTCCGGGACGGGGCCAAGCGATCGAATGTGCGTGGAGGGTGAGCCGCGGCATCAACGGACGCTCGCTGGCACCTTGCTTGTGGCGGTAGCCCGCCTTGATTTCGGAGAGGAGCAGTTGATCGCGGCGCCCATAGAAGGGGTCGACGGCCAAGGGAAAGCCCTCATGGGCCAAGTGCACCCGGATCTGGTGCGTCCTGCCGGTGATCGGGGCGCAACCCACCAGGGTGAATCCCCGGAAGCGTTGCTCGACCCATACATCGGTCTGGGAAGCGCGCCCGCGGCTGGCGACCACGCGCATGCGGCCGACCTTCTTGGGTTCGGGGGCTAGGGCCAGGTCGATGCGCACGCGCTCGCCGGGTTCGGCTGGAAACTCGCCGTCCACCAGGGCCCAGTAGACTTTTTGGATGCGGTGGGCTTCGAAGGCTTGGCGCAACTCGCGCTCGGCGTCGAGGTCCTTGGCGACCAAGAGCGCACCGCTGGTGTCCTTGTCGATGCGGTGCACCAGCCGCGGACGGAAGGCGGGGTCGCCGCCTTCGCTGCGCCGGGCGGCCATGTCGAGCAGGAGGCCAGAGACGCACGGCGCTTCGAGGTCCCAGCGCTCGGGTTCCACCGCAATGCCCGGGGGTTTGTCCACCACGAGGACTCGATCGTCCTCAAACAGGATGTTGAGCTCGATTTTGGAGGTGGAGCGTTGGCGCGGGATCTCGTGCTCCTCCAAGTGCACACAGATCACGTCCTGGGCCTTGAGGTGGCGTGCGACGAGTGCGTCCTTGCCCACGATTTCGATGTCCCCATCGCGGATCGCGCTGCGCAAGAAGCCTTTCGAGGCTCCGGGATACAAGAGGCATAGGAACTCATCGAGTTCCAACCCCACCCGCTCCTCGGGTACAGGGAAATAGGTCACCATGGGATTTTCCTGGGCCTAAGCCCCTGCGATGGTTTCCCGGTAGATTTCCGGCTTGAGCGATCCGACGTAGGGCAGGTTGCGGTAACGCCCCGCGAAATCCAGCCCGTAGCCGACCACGAACAAGTCTTCGACTTCGAACACACGGAAGTCCGCTTCGAATTCCAAGGCTCGGCGCGAGGGCTTGTCGAGGAAGACGCACGAGCGGACCTCCGCAGCGCCGCGCTTCAGAAACTCCTGCTTGAGCGCGTACATGGTCTTGCCCGTGTCGAGGATGTCATCGACGAGGAGCAGGTTGCGCCCGACGACTTCGTTCTCCTCGGGCAGGAAGTTGACCTCGAGTTGCCCCGAGGTGGTTCCGGAGCGATAGCTCGAGGTGGCACAGAAACCCAGTTCCAGGGGGATCGGGATGCGCCGGATGAGGTCCGAGGCAAAGATGCAAGATCCTTTGAGCACCGAGATGACCGTGAAGTCCTTGCCCTGGTAGCAGGCGGTGACTTCCTTGGCGACCCGGTCGATGCCTTCGACGATGGCCTCTTCGGTGAACAGTTTGCGGTCGATGTCAGCGTGCATGGGGCCTCCTTGATGGGTAATGCAGGGGGCGGCGCCGCTTGGGCGCCGGGAAGGGGGCGGACCATCCTAACCCAAGCGAAGTGGGCCGGAAAGGCTGGCCCCCGGAAGGCGAGCTCGCGGCCAATTCGGACGCCGGGCTGCCCGCCTAACGTGCCCCCACCGGGGATTTCGGCGGTTTGGTGGGAACCTAGCCCGGCACCGGGAGCCCCAGGATGGGGAGTCTTGGTCCCCATTCCGAAGGTTGGCTCCCCCACCCCAGGGTTGGGACACGGACTCCCCTGTACACCGAATCCAACCCACCGTCACCCACCGCCACCCACCGTTTCCGGGCCCAGTCAATCCATCCAATTCGCATGCCTGAAGGGCGAATTGTCACTCGACACAAGTCACAAGATTCCATTCGATGCCTCGCTGCAATTCGATTCAACGTCTCGATTCCATGTCCGCTCGAACGCTCGTTCTTGAGTGCGATGGTTGCACGCTTGGGCGCAGAGTTTGCCTATTGCGAACGGGTCCCAATTGCGACGGGTGGATTGCGCGACACAAATGGAATTCTCGCTGAATTGCTTTGCGTGACACGCGCTTTGGTGCGATGGTTTTGGCCGTAATCGGTATCCACAACGGCTGATCTCCGCAATCTTGCGGGGACTACGAGGAACCTCAAATGTCGAATTCAGCGGTCACCACCGCGCCGTCGAGAATGGAGTCATTCTGCTATGACGACGGCATCGTGCGCAAGTTCTCCCTAGCCACCATGGTCTGGGGCCTGGTCGGAATGTTGGTGGGCTTGCTCATCGCCCTGCAGTTGGCGTGGCCCCAAGCGAACATGGGACTTCCCTGGTTTTCGTTTGGACGCTTGCGCCCCTTGCACACCAACGCAGTGATCTTTGCCTTCGCGGGCAATGCGATCTTTGCGGCGGTGTACTACTCCTCGCAGCGCCTGCTCAAGGCACGCATGTTCAGCGACGCGCTGAGCAACCTGCATTTCTGGGGTTGGCAGCTGATCATCGTGGCGGCGGCCATCACGCTCCCGCTCGGGATCACCCAATCCAAAGAATATGCCGAGCTGGAGTGGCCGATCGACTTGGCCGTAGTGCTGATCTGGGTGGTGTTCGCCGTCAACTTCTTTGGGACTATCGCCAAACGACGCGAACGGCACCTGTACGTGGGCATCTGGTTCTACATTGCGACCATCATTGCCGTCGCGGTGCTCTACCTGGGCAACAACGCGGCTTTGCCGGTGACGCTCTTCAAGAGCTACTCGGCCTACGCCGGGGTCCAGGATGCCTTCATGCAGTGGTGGTACGGCCACAACGCGGTGGCCTTCTTCCTGACCACCCCCTTCCTGGGCTTGATGTACTACTTCCTGCCCAAAGCCGCAGAGCGGCCCGTGTACAGCTACCGCTTGTCGATCCTGCACTTCTGGTCGCTGGTCTTCATCTACATCTGGGCTGGCCCCCACCACCTGCACTACACGTCGATCCCCGAGTGGCTGTCGACCCTGGGCATGCTCTTCTCGTTGATGCTTTGGATGCCCTCCTGGGGTGGCATGCTCAACGGCCTCTTGACCCTGCGCGGGGCTTGGAACAAGGTCGCGGAAGACCCGGTGCTCAAGTTCTACGTGGTCGGTGTGACCTTCTACGGCATGAGCACCTTCGAGGGCCCGATGCTCTCGATCAAGAGCGTCAACGCGCTTTCGCACTACACCGACTGGACCATCGCCCACGTGCACGCCGGTGCCCTGGGTTGGAACGGGTTCATGACCTTCGGGATGCTCTACTGGCTCATGCCGCGGCTCTTCCAGACCGGCAAGCTCTGGAGCCACCGGTTGTGTGTGACCCACTTCTGGATCGGGACGGTAGGCATTTTGCTGTACATCGTGCCGATCTGGACCGCAGGCATCACCCAAGGCCTGATGTGGCGCGCGCTGAACGAGAACGGGACGCTGATGTACAGCGACTTCCTCGACACGGTCACCAAGCTGCGCCCCCTGTATTGGGCGCGGGTGATCGGCGGCACTCTGTACTTGGCGGGGGCCGCCATGGCCGCCATCAACATGTTCCAGACCTGGCGCATGCGACCGTCCCGCTACGAGGAACCGGTCATCCAGGCGGCAGCCTTGGAAAAGGTGTACACCGGTCCCAGCCCCAAACTTTCGGGCAACCACGGCCCCATCGGCCGCTTTGCGGCCATGGCCTGGCACCGGACTTGGGAGCGCAAGCCGATCACCTTCACGGTGATGACCACCCTGGCCGTGGTTTCCGCTTCGATGTTCGAGATCATCCCGACCTTCGCCATCAAGTCGGTGGTCGAGCCGATCGCTTCGGTCAAACCCTACACCCCCTTGGAGGTTGCTGGGCGGGACATCTACGTGTCGGAGGGCTGCTACAACTGCCACTCGCAACAGATCCGGCCAATGCGGCATGAGGTGTTGCGTTATGGTGAGTACTCCAAAGCCGGGGAATTCATCTACGACCGCCCGTTCCAGTGGGGATCGCGGCGGATTGGCCCGGACCTGGCGCGGGTTGGCAACAAGCTGACCACCTCCTGGCACGTGCGCCACTTCAACCGGCCGAGCGATTTGAGCCCCGGTTCGATCATGCCTTCCTATCCTTGGCTGCTGAAAGATGACCTCGACTTCGAAGCCATCCAGGGCAAGATCAACGCCTTGGTGAAGCTGGGAACCCCCTATGAGGACGCGGTGAAACAAGACGCGGTCTCCGTAGCCCGGGCCCAAGCCGATGCGGTCAACGCCAAGCTGGTCAGCGAAGCCCCCGAATTCGCCGGCAAGGGCATGCAAAACAAGAAAGTGATCGCGCTCACCGCGTACCTGTTGCGCTTGGGCACCGACATCAGCAAAGACGTCGAGGACAAGTCCGCCCAGAACGGCTCGGGAGCGCAGGAGGTGGGCCATGGCCAATCTCTGTAGTCCTCTGTTGGGCCTGCTCGGCATCAGCGAAACCACGCTGATGTGGACCAAGGCCGGCACCCTCTTCTTCTTCCTCGGCTTTTTCCTAGTCGTTCTGGTGCGGGTTCTAAGCCGCACGGAGCAGTGCTATGAGAAGGACGCCTCCATCGTTTTGCACGACGACCAAGTCATTGAGCCCCGCAAGGAGGCACGCCATGAGTAAAGACGTTGACGATCCCCTCCTGGACCACAACTACGACGGCATCCAGGAATACGACAACCCGCTGCCCGGCTGGTGGAAACTGCTCTTCTGGGCCTCGATCGTGCTCTGCGTTCCCTACACGATCTACTACCACGTGATGGACGGGCACAGCATCCTGGACCGCTTTGAGCTGGACATGAAGGCCAACGTGGTGTCGCTCAACCTGACGGCCGACGGGGCCACCATCCTGGCTCTGCGGAACGATCCGGAAAAGCTTGAGTTAGTGAAGGGTAAATTCCAGACGCTTTGTGCAGCTTGTCACCGGCCGGATGGAACCGGGATGCCGGCGTTGGGCCCTAACCTGACCGACAAGTACTGGAAGAACGTCAAATCCTTGACGGACATCCACCGGGTACTCACCAACGGGGTCCCCGGAACCGCCATGGTCGCGCAAGTCTCCAACTTGAACAAAGACGAGTTGGTCCTGATGTCGGCCTACGTGGCAAGCTTGTCTCTCAACCCGAAAGCCGGCAAAGAACCCGAAGGCGAGGAAGTACCCGCCTGGCCTGAAGAGGCCCAAAGCAAGGGTTCCGAGTAGGCAACCCGCGAGCAAACCGCCATGGCCAACGAGTCCAGCAACGCAACGAACCTCCCCCCCGGCCCCCCGGAGGGGGAGGTTCTCTCCACCATGCGAGCCGACGGCAGCCGCCGCTGGCTGCGTCCCAAGCTGTCTCCGGGCAAGCTTTGGAACAAGCGCTTGGTGGTGGCTTGGGCGCTGATGGCCTTGTTCACGCTGACGCCTTGGATCCGCGTGGCGGGCAAGCCGCTCTTTCTGTTCGACGTGACCAGCCGCCGGTTCATTTTCTTTGGAACCACTTTCCATGCGGATGAAACCCTGCCCTTGGCCCTCTTGGTGGTCTCGATTTGCCTCGCCATCTTCCTTTTGAGCGCCCTGGCGGGACGGGTGTGGTGCGGCTGGGCCTGCCCTCAGACGGTCTACATGGAGTTCCTCTATCGGCCGATCGAGCGGCTCATGGAGGGCAAGCACTACCAAAGCCCCGAGCGTCACAAGATGCCCAAGTGGCGGTTGGTAGCCAAGTACGCGATCTTTTTGGTGCTTTCGCTACACTTGGCGAACACCTTCCTTTCTTGGTTCGTAGGGACCGACAAAATCATCGAGTGGACTCGCCAATCGCCGCTCGAACACCCCACACCCTTCCTGGTGGTGTTCGTCACCACAGGCCTGATGATGTGGGACTTCGCGTTTTGGCGCGAGCAGATGTGCACCCTGGCCTGCCCTTACGCGCGCTTCCAGTCGGTGCTGCTCGACCGCTCGTCGCTGATCGTGGGCTACGACGCCAAGCGGGGTGAGCCCCGGGGCAACGCCCGTCGCCTGGCCGCCCAAGGGATCGAAGCGGGCGACTGCGTCGATTGCCACAATTGCGTCACGACCTGCCCCACCGGCATCGACATCCGCAATGGTTTGCAGTTGGAATGCATCGCCTGCACCCAGTGCATCGACGCCTGCGACGAGGTGATGGACAAGGTAGGCAAGCCGCGGGGCCTGATCCGCTACGGCTCGCAGAGCGATTTTGCGGGTGAGCCCAAGCACCGCTTGCGTCCGCGCGTAGTGCTCTACCCCTTGCTCCTAGCCGGCGTGCTCACCGCCCTGGTGTTTTCGGTGGCGTCGCGCGGCGAGGCCCAACTGGAATTCCTTCGCTCGCGGGGCCAAAACCCCTACCGCACCCTCGAATCGGGCGAAATCTCGAACGTGGTCAGCCTGCACATCACCAACCGCACCGACCATCCCGCGACCTACGACATCCGGCTCAAGGGCGAAGGGACGCTGATCAAGCCCCAATTCCCGCTTGAGGTCCCAGGCCAAACCGGCATCGACGCGAACATCCAAGTGGTCTTGCCGGCCGCAGGGTTCCACGACGGACGCAAGTCCGTTGAAATGGAATTGATCGAAGGCGAACGCGTGCTCGACACCGCCGAACGCCAGTTCCTCGGCCCCCTATTCGACTGATGCCCCTTGGGGCCCCCTGCAACATGAACATCTCTCCCCGCACCCGTTGGATCGGCATGATCGTGGGGCTTTTGTCGCTCTCGGTTGGGGTCAACTTGTACGTGCTCTTCAAGTTCGCTGGTTCCCCCTCGGAAACCCTCGAGGAGAATTGGGAGCAACGCTCGGAAAACTGGAACGCCATCCAGTTGCAGAACACGATCAACCGCCAGCTGGGTTGGAAGGCCTCGATTCAGGGCTGGGATACGTCCCAGGAACCGGCTCGGGTCAGGCTCCAACTCCAAGACGCGGAGGACAAGCCGCTGCTCGATGCCGACGTGTCCTACTATATGTTCCACCGTGCCCACCCGGACGTGGTCTACCGGGGCAAAGCGCCGATGAGCACGATGGGCACCTACGACTGGGACATCCCTTCACCCAAGGAAGGCTATTGGGAGATCCGCATCGAGCTGACCCACGCCGGCCAGGCTTTCACCCAGACTTGGCAAGAGTACTTCCAGCCCCCGACCGCGGGCCCAACCCAGTGAGGTTGTATGGGTCCCCTCTTCACTTCGGTTTTGATCGCTAGCTTGGTGGGCTCGCCCCACTGCGTGGGCATGTGCGGCCCGCTGGTCGTTTTGGCCATGCGCGATCCGGAGGGAGCGAACCCGCGCCAGGGAATGGCGTACCACGGGGGCCGGTTGGCTTCGTACCTGCTGTTGGGGGCCTTGGCGGGAGCCTTGGGCGGGACGCTGAACTTGGGGGGGACCCTGCTTGGGTTCCAACGTTTTGCTTTGACCGCTTCGGCGGTGTTCTTGATCGCGTTTGGATTGCACCAATTGGCCAAAGCGCGCGGCTGGGTACGTCGTCGGTCGGGTGGGCCTCCCGGGTTCTTAGGCCGGGCCTATTTGACGCTCCAACGACGGGCTGCGGGATTCCCACCCGTGCGGCGGGCCCTGGGGCTTGGATTGCTCTCGAGTTTTCTGCCCTGCGGCTGGTTGTATGCCTTTGCCGCTGTGGCCGCCGGTACAGGGCAGGCTTGGCTGGGGATGGGAGTCATGGGCGCGTTCTGGCTGGGGACGGTGCCTTTGCTGGCGGCCTTTGGCCTCGGAGCCCGCCACCTGCTGCGCCCCCTAGAGCGGCATCTGCCGACGGTCACCGCGCTGGTTCTGGTGGCAGCGGGGCTCTGGGTCCTGCAGAATCGCACCAGCGTCACGGCCCCGAATCTGGCGCGCGCGGCGACCGAAGCCAATCCGGCCTCGGCGCTCCAACGCGCGACCTCGGAGGTTCCGAGTTGCTGCGCACCCAAGTGAAGTCGAGCAAGGCACAAGCCAGCGAATCCAAAGCACGAGAGGCCTCCGCCTGTGATCACTGCGGCTTGCCCGTTCCTGCCAACGAAGCGAGCGAATCCGGCGAACGGCAATTCTGCTGCTCAGGGTGCCGCACGGTCTACCACGCGATCCATGGCAGCGGGCTCGAGGCCTTCTATCGGCTCGCCAAGGATGGCTCAACCCCGGTTGCCGCGCGCACCACCGGCCGAGCCTATGAAGAGTTTGGCGATGGCGATTTCCTGGCGTGCTACGCCCAGCCCCTGCCCGAAGGACTGCTTTCGATCGAGCTGTACCTCGAGGGAGTCCACTGCGCCAGCTGCATTTGGCTAGTAGAACGCTTGCCCCACATCCTGCCCGGGGTGGTCCATGTTCGGCTGCACGCCCGGCGCCACGTGGCGCACATCACGTGGGATCCGACGCAAATCGACCTCCCCACCATCGCTCGTCGACTGGACAGCTTTGGTTATCCGGTGCACCCCTACCGGGGAGCAGAAATCGATCGCATCCAAAAATCCCAGGATCGCCAGCACTTGGCGCGCATCGGCGTCGCCGGGGCTCTAGCAGGCAACGTGATGTTGCTGGCGTTTGCCCTGTATGGGGGGCACTTTTCTGGAATGGACCCACGCTATGCGCGCCTGATCCGGGTCACCAGCTTCCTCCTGACCGTTTTGGCCGTCGTGTGGCCGGGGCGGGTGTTCCTGCGCGGCGCATGGTCCTCATTGCGAGCACGCAGCCTGCACATGGACGTGCCGGTGGCCTTGGCGCTGCTCGTGGGCACGGCTTGGGGAGGCTTCAATGCGTTCACCGGGCAGGGTGAGGTGTACTTTGAGTCGCTGACCGCGGTCATTTTCCTGCTCTTGCTAGGGCGCTGGATCCAGTTCCGCCAACAGCGGGTCGCCAGCGACGCGGTGGAGTTGCTCTTTTCGCTCACTCCAACCCGCACCCGCCGCTGGGACGGTGCGAGCTTCGTCGAAGTGCCCGTGGCGGCCCTGCGTACGGGGGACAAAGTCCAAGTCCTGCCCAGCGAAACCCTGCCCGCCGACGGGGTCGTCGACGGGGGCAGCAGCACGTTGAACTGCGCTACGCTGACCGGAGAATCGCGGCCGGTCGAGGTCGGTTTCGGGGACGAAGTGTTCGCAGGCACCACGAATCTCTCGGCACCCCTGGTACTGCGAATCGTCCGGACGGGCATCGACACCCGGGTGGGCAGCCTGATGCGGTTGGTCGAACAGGGAGCCCAGGAGCGGCCTCCCATGGTGCGGGCGGCGGATCGTTTGGCGCATTACTTTGTCCTGGCCGTGATCCTTTTGGCAGCGGGTACTGCGCTGGGTTGGTGGTTGGTGGACCCCTCTCGAGCCGCCGAACAGACCGTGGCGTTGCTGATCGTCACCTGCCCCTGCGCTTTGGGCCTCGCAACCCCCCTCGCCTTCCAAGCGGCCATCGGTCGGGCTGCACGCAGCGGCATCCTGATCAAGAACGGGGAAGCCCTCGAACGCTTGGCCCGGCCCGGTCAACTCTTGGTGGACAAGACCGGAACGCTGACCACCTCGAACATGCGGCTGGTGGATTGGTTCGGAGATCGGTCTTGGCAGGCCGCTGTCCGGGCGCTTGAGGCCCAAGTGGCGCACCCGATTTCCCAAGCCCTCGTTCAAAGTCTCGCTGCGGATGCCGAGCCGCCCGTCGTTGATTCCATCCAAAGTGAGTTGGGCCATGGCGTGCAGGGCCGAGTGGACGGAAGATCCCTGCGGGTGGGTTCCGCAGCCTGGATCCTAGCCGGCACCACCGATCGACCCGGGTGGCTGGACGCGGCCATGGCAGCGACCTTGGCCAAGGCCTGCACCCCCGTCGTGGTTTCGGTCGATGATCGAATCGTGGCGCTCGCCGGAGTGGGTGACCCCACCCACCCCGATGCGGTGGCAGCCATTGCGGAACTCGAAGCCATGGGCTGGGTCCCCAAGATCGTTTCCGGGGATCATCCCGAGGTCGTGCAAGCCGTGGCCCGCGAATTGGGGCTCGCACGCGAGCAAGCCGTCGGAAACTTAACGCCGGAGGACAAGCTGGGAGAAGTTCGTCGAGCTCGCGAGCAGGGTCCGGTGGTCATGGTGGGCGACGGAACCAACGATGCGGCCGCCCTTTCCGCGGCGGATTGTGGAGTCGCGGTCCAAGGGGGGGCGGAAGCGAGCCTGCGTGCTGCCGATGCCTTCCTGACCGAGCCTGGCATCGGCGCCTTGGTGGAGTTGATGCGCGGAGCGCAACGCACCATGGCTGTTGTCCGTCGCAACTTTCGAGTTTCGATCGCTTACAATGCGATCACGGCGACGGGGGCCGTCATGGGTTGGATCCATCCACTCTTGGCCGCCGCATTGATGCCGATCAGTTCGTTGACCGTGGTCATGCTCTCCTACCGATCCCACACGTTTGCCAAGCGCAAGAACTGACCATGGACATCTTGTACATCGCCATTCCCCTGGCCTTGGGAATCGCTGGGTTCTTCGTGTTGGCTTTCCTGTGGTCGGTTCGGACGGGACAAATGGATGACTTGGAAACGCCGGCGATCCGAATGTTGTTCGACGAAGAAAGTTCGATCCCTCCCCCCAGCGAAACCCCTCTGAATGGCCCGACGGACGAATCTATGGGGGCGCAAAAACCCCAAGATTCTGGCCACCCCTAGGGAATCCTCGATCGGAAAGGCCAGGAGCCAAGGTATGGGTGTCTTTGGTTGTGTCGGTTTCCTTAGGATGTTTCCATTCGGTGTTTCCATTCGATCCAAATCGGTCGAAATAGGCTCAAAACCCTGCTTGAACCCCTTGCTCATCGAGTTAGAATCTAACGGAGAGAGCTGCGGACAGCTTCTCGCAAGGGCAACCGAACGCCCACCTGCCAAGGAAACGACGGGGAGATGCCGGCAAACACCGGTGGAAGTGCTCCGCCTTGGCGTTTCATGGTCCTGGATCCAATTCCCCACCGCGGGCTGCATCCGAGGAACCTTTGGAATCGAACCAATCAAGGTATGGCCAAACGCACTTACAAACGTCGTTCCGCTGAGGAACAGATTGAAGAGTACCGGAACCAAATCCAGGCTCTAGAAAGCCGCCTTCAAGAGAAGGAACGGCGTGACATGCCGGTTGTAAAAGAGATCCCCCGTGTGAAAAAACGGTTGGCACAATTCGCGCAACTGTGCGTGGACCATGGTCGCAACGATCTGTCAAACACGACTCTCGTGTTCTTGGCAACACTGGAAAGACAAGCCAAGAACGTATTGCAAGAGCGCTGATCCGGTAAGCGACTCGCTTCGAGCGAATCTGGCTCGAACTACTTTGGGTTGGCCCTAGTTAAGTTCTGAGGAACCTCTGTGCTACCCAGGGCGAGCACTTGCTCGATGTAGCCAAAACCTCCTTGGCCCCAAAGGGGTCGTCCTTGCGGGTCCATCCGCCAAAGTGAGTCAGGCTGTTCCACCAGCCATCCGGTCCCTTGGGAAACCCCATGAATGGCTACGGCTTCCCCCCAGGCTCTGCGAGTCGGCGACCGCGTCGATGCGGAAGCAATCTGCGGGGGCATCCAGGGATCCGACCTCTCCGCGACCCAACCGCGCTCGGGATCCAGCCGGCCCCAGCCTTGGGAGCTGGCTCCGCAGCGCAACCAAAGCTCCGACCCCACCAGGCGATCTTGTCCGATGGGGCTAGGCAAGGTCCAAGCCCTGGGGCTACCCCACCCCGACGGCTGCCCGTCGAGGGACCATGCGACTCCTTCCTTGGCGAGGATCCACAGAGTGCCTCCGGCCACCCACATCCGGCTGGCCCCGGGAAACGAAATCGAATGGCCGACCGTTCCCTGTCCGTCGATTGGAGTCCACTCCGGACCAGCCCCAGGTGACGAACGAAGGAGGCAAATCGAATCTCCTTCGCGCCCCGAAGCCATCCCCAAGATGGGTTCGGTCGGAATCGACAGTTGTACATCGAATCCATCGAGTGCCACCAACCGGTGGCCGCCGTGCGCACGCCCATTGGGCGCATAGGCCAGCCAAAGCAGATTGCCGCCCACCGCCGCCCGGTAGGGACAGGGGCACTCCATGCGTGCCCTGGTTTCGAGGGGGTCATCCAGCCAAAGCACTTCCCCACGTGCGGAGTCCAAGACCAACCATTCGCTGGGACCGCTTGGTGCGCTAGCCCACAAGGCACCTCCGCGATGGCCCCACCCCAAGCAGGCCACCACGACTCCCAAGCAAGTCCCAATCCACGCGGTTCGCACCCACCAAGGACCCGCAATCACCCCAATCGGTTGCAGACTACTTCGACAGATTCAAACAGGCACCTTCCAGGGTCAGCAGACTTTGCTTCCAGGCCATCGGCCCAGAAAATCCTCCCAACCCCGTCCTAGCCACCACGCGGTGGCAGGGGATCACGATCGGCAACGGATTGGCCCCGTTGGCTCCCCCCACGGCTCGAAAGCTGCTGGGGGAACCGATCCCCCGAGCCAACTCCCCATAGGTCTGCACGCTCCCATAGGGAATGCGCACCAACCCCTGCCAAACCTTGACCTGGAACGGAGTCCCACGCAGGTCGAGCGCCAACGAAAACTGCGTCCGCTCACCGGCAAAGTACTCGCCGAGCTGGTCTGCTACAGGTCCGTCGGCCTTGCGGGTACGCAACGAAGCCTCAGGCTCATGCCGGCGGCGCCAGCGATCCAGCGTCGCTTGCGAGCGCGCCTCACCCAAGGTCATGCAAGCCAAACCACGTTCCGACTCCAACACGTGGATGGGGCCAAACGGGGTTTCGAGTCGGTACGTTGCCAACGCCATGCCCCAAGCGTAACCCAATCCGAAGGGTTCCAGGGTCGGATGGATGCAAGGATTACAGATGCAACAACGCGGGCGGCACCGCGGACAGCTCCACGGGCTCATCGAACTGGGCAGTCGCCAGGAAGTCCGCGACCGCTTCCAACCCACTGGCTGCATACAGCGACTCTTCCGCCAATTGGGCGGGTAGCACTCGGTGATACGGCCCCATTCCGGCCAGGCGCACCAGCTTGGCCCGATGGCGGCGCAAGAATTCGTGCACCGCCTGCGGTCCCGGGTCACTCCAGGGACCCGGATCAAAGGCCAATGGCAAAGCAACCGCTGTCGGCACGCCCCCCGGGAACACGCATCCCTGCTCGCCGAGCAGCGAAGCCAGGAAGAGCCCGCCCAGGGTCCCCAACCCATGGACCAATCGCAGGGTTCCGGCGCCCCGCACCAGGAGCATTCCCTGAGCGGAGGCACCCAAGGCCTCCGCCATGGCGCGTCCCAGGGCAAACGAAGTCAGGGGCGTTCCCCGAGCTGCATAGTCCACGCCGCCGCCGTCGCCCGAAGCGTCGGTCAAGATTCGGTCTCCCGCAGAACGGACCAAGCGGCGACCGGCTCCGCCGATGGCCACACGATTCATGTCGGTCGGCCTCCGGCTGAGCTGCCCCACCACCTCTCCGGTCAAGCGGTCGACCAAATCGATCCCGCCCGTATCCGCCAGATTGGAGTGCAACGAACCCCGCTCATAGCGCGCCTCGGTCGCTTCATTGAGCACAAACCTGCCGCTCTTGCTGGGCTCGAGCAACCTTTTGTCCACCATCGACAACAAGAGGTCGGTCAGGCAACCGCTATCGATCCCTTCGGCGACGGCCGGCGGCAAGATCGCCTGCAGACGGGCCAAGGTGACGTACCCCTGGCCACCGGCTAGACACAGCGCTTGCTGCACTAGGACACTGGCCCGAAATCCATACGGCTCCTCTAGATACTGTCCCCGCACCCCGGCCCGGGCCATGACTTGAAAACGGAACTCCTCGCCGCTGTCGCGCCATGCGTAGCCAAAGCGGATCGTTCCACGGCGCCGACCACCGCGTCCTATGCGTTGCATCAGGCTGGCCACGCTGGCGGGGGGCGAACACAGCAACACGTAGTCGACCGATCCGATGTCGATGCCCAATTCCAGGGTCGTGGTCGCCACAGCCACCGCAGCGGGAGCATCGTGGAATTGGCGCTCGGTTCGCTCGCGCACCGGCTGTGAGAGCGAACCATGGTGGGCAAAGATCCGGTCGCCAAACGGCGCCTGACCGCGCAAGGCAAGCGAGAGCTGGTCCACATCCCGGCGACTGGGCACGAACACCAAGATCTTGCGCAGCCCCGCACGGGCCAATTCCCGCAGGTGCTTGGCGACGGCCTTGGGGGATGTGCCGGCAAAGGACTTGCCCTTCACGGCGCGGTCGCCTTCCGCCACACACAGGCTCGCGTCGCGCAGATAGCGGGCGGCCAAATCGGCCGCATGATCCACCGTGGCGCTGGCCGCGATTCGTTGGACGGGTCCCAAAGCGACCTGCTCCAGCCGATGCAGCAAGAGGCGCAATTGGTCCCCTCGCACCGTTCCGTCGAGCACATGGATTTCATCCACCACCACGCATTGCACGTGCGCAAGGACGTGCGGCCGACGAGCCAAGAGCGAATCGAGCGATTCGGGGGTCACCACCAACGCCTGGGGCCATGCATGGGCGCTGCGCTCCTTGTGCTCTCCTGTGTAGCGACCGAGGGGAAGCCCTAGCGCATCCATGCTGGCGGACAACCGGCGGTGCAAATCGTTGGCCAGAGCTCGCGTGGGACTCACCAACAGCCAGCGGGGCAAGGGATCCCCCGAAGGACTGGGTTGTGCCATCAAGTGCTCCGCACAGGGTGCCCCGTACGCTTCGGTTTTGCCCGAAGCCGTGGGCGCACACAGGAGCACATCGCCACCTTCCAAAATGGCGGGGATCGCCAGGGTTTGGATCGCTGTAGAACGATCAAAGCGCCCCAAGAAGGCACCATGGGTTCGGGGCAGTTGCCGGCGCAAGGGGACGGTCATAGCCCTTCGGCGGGACGCCAACCCTTGGCCTTCCAGCGCAACGCATCCAGCTGCGAGGCCAAGCTGCGCACCAAAACCCGCGGGGAGGAACCACGGTCGTCGGCGGCTCGCTGGACCCCCTCGAGGATCAACGGAAGATCCTGTTCCTTGAGACGCATCTCGGGATAGGCGCGCAAGTAGATTCGGATCACCCGCTGCATGAGTTCACCCACGTGTCCCACACCCAAAGGAGGCAAGGGAATGTTGTACTGCTCGCTGCCGACGATCTGCTGGAACGACTTCTCGATGTCGGGCAAAGGGGTCAGGGCGAACATGACCGTCAACGGCTGGTTGGCCCGATAGAAGAGCCGCAAGTCCCGGTGCACGCGATGGCCGCCACGGTACAAATCCTCTGGGTCAAAGCACAGGTCTTCGCGCGGGACCGTCACTGCGGCGTAGTGTTTGAGCACTTCGAGCGCGTAGCCCAATTCCTGCTTTGACAACGAGTCCACGAACTCCACCTCATCAAACAACAGGAACAGCCCTTTGTAGCCCGCATCTTGGGCCCATGCGGCCACAGTCCCCAAGAGATGCGTGTACATGCGCCCATAGGTGCGATAGTCCGACATCGTCAGCAAACGCTGGCCGCGCCATCCCCGTCGAGCCAAGCGTGCGTTCCCATCGGCCACATCCATGTTGCAACCGTCCACGTAGTCCCGCATCCAGTCGACCAAATCCGGGTCGTCGCTTTCGAGCGCATGCAGGAAGGGCGAAAAGAAACGGCTGTAGAAGTGGCCCTCGGGCCGCAAATGCTCGGCGCTCCCCGCCAACTTTTGCAACATGGGCTCGAGCCCGTGCCCTTGGTCATCGGGATACCGAAGTCGCTCGACAATGGCCGAGTACAAACGACGCGGATGGCTCGGGGGAACTTCGTTGGGGTCAAGCACCACTCGGCTGGTCAGGTATCCCCGCTCCAGGGCGATGCGCTCGGTGATGTCGAGCATGTGGGTCTTGCCGCTGCCGTAGTCGCCCCACAGCACGCGCATCCCCCCTTGGACGTCGAGGATCTCCTCGATCGAAGCCAAAGTCTCGTCCCGGCCCACCGTGTAATCGCGCACGTACTCGGCCGGCACGACCCCCAAACGCAGGGCCTCCATGGTCTGGCGCAATTCGGCGCGTTCCATCGAGTTGGAAGCCGGCTCCACCTCGGGAACCTGAGTGAGCTCCAGACCAGTAAGCGGTACTCCGGGCGACGGCGCCCGCCGCGCCGGGGGGGTCGAGGGCTCAAGAGGGGGCGGGGCTAGAGCCCGCAACTCGAAGATCGGCAGGGTCCAGGGCAGACCCGGATCGCCATCGAGACGAACCTTGGCCTTGCCACCAGGAACCAGGGCCAAAACCAACCCTTCCCCCCGTTGACGGTGCCGCACGCGGTCACCGGGACGGATTCCGGAGAGTCCGTTCAAAGGACGCAACCTTCCCCAGAGCCCAGCACTAGAAGAGATCCTCCTCCCCTTCCAACTCGTCGTCAAATCCTTCCATGCGCTCCAGGTCTTCCGGTTTGAGCAGCTTCGGATCGTGGATTTGACCGTGCAACATGTGCACGAGGCGTTTGACGAAGATCCGGCGCGAACCAGATTCCAGAGCGTTGAGGGCCATGTGATCGGCGAGCAACGCCACGTTCTGCGTTTGCAGATCCATGTCGATCGTTTCGGGGCGCCCCAGTTGGAACAGTTGCAGCAATTTCTGGCCGATGCGACCGAAGAACTCCTCTGGCTCCAACGGCAAGGCTTCCAGGTCGATCACCGGCTCCAGCGGCGAAGCCAACGAGAAGCGGCCTGCGCCGCGCAGGCGCTGCTCGAGGGCAGGGTACTCGGGTACCACGGTGGTCATGAATTCGGGAGGCACCGCATACACCCAGAGCAAGGCGGGCAGAGTGGCTTGACCACAGTGGTCAATCATCTGGCGCAGGTTGTCGCCGATGGCTTTGCGCCGCTTGACCGACAGCGACATGACGCGATCCATCTCGTCAAACAAGAGAATCAAGCCGGGTACACCCAGCTCGCGCATCACTTGGATCAAGCTCCGCAGGAAGCGGAAAGCGCTCTTGGAGTCCAATTCCTCGCGCAGTTGGAATTGGCCGCGCTCCGCAGCTGAGACATGGTCCCCCCGCAAGTAGGCCGCCAGGATTTCCTCGGTGGCATCGTCTCCATCGAGCACCGCGAGTAGGAACAAGTAGACCGCCCGGCGCAGGGCATGGCTCTCGATCGGGGCCCTACGGAATTCGGTGGTGAGCCAAGTGCGCACAGCTTTCTCGCCGCTGCTCGCGACCTTTTCCAAAACCAGGCGTGCCAACACGGCCTCCACCCCTCGCACCGCCTGGGCGCTGTCATCGGTCGGCGGCAATTCCAATTGCTTGGCAACCGCTTGGTACACCCGCAGGGTGTCGTCGAAGGGGCATTCCTGGGGGGAAATCCCCACCAGGGAAACCAAGAATCCCTCGCGCCAACCGATCTCCCGCAAGCAGTGAAGGAAGTGGGTCTTACCACCACCAAAGGTCGCCTGAACCAGTTTGAAGGAGGAGTTCCGACCGTCTTCACGGATCGGAATGAGGTACTCCTGCCGCAGGACTTCCAGCACCTCCTCCGTGCCGACGTTCACCGCCAGGGCCCCGCGTTCCGGAGGTTGGCCGGTCTCGCCCATGCGTTCGACGATACTGCGAGCACCCCGAGCACTGAGCCCCGCGAGATCATCCATTTGTGGTTTCGATTGAGTCATCAGGCCCCCTCAGTGAAGTAAATGTTCAGCTTGTATTCCCCTTGCCCGAATTCGTCTTCCATGTAAATCACTCGCCCCTTCTTGGTAGCCGTCGTTCCCGTCGCCACCCCGAAGTTCATGCGCTTTCCATCGCGCTGCAAGCCACGCGCCAAGCGCAGCCGGTTGACATCAAAGGCGAACTGTCCGCGCGAATAGCCGCGGTAGTTGCCCGCCACGGGTTCGACGAAGAAGGCTTGGCCCTGCATGCGCATGGCCAGATAACCCAAGAAGTCGACCAACTCCAGCCGATCTCCCCGCTTGCTCCCGGCGGCGGCCAATCCAGCCTTGTAGGCCGTCCAACACTGGTCGAAGAACGTGGCGGGATCGAAGTTTCGTTCCAGGCGCCGAACCGTGGCCTGGTGGCACTCGAGGATGGCCTCGGCGGATGCGGGGCAAGTTTCCAGCACTTGCTTGGCAAACAGGATCTCGGCTTTGCCCGAATCCAAATCGAGGCGCACAGCCAGGGGCGGGATGCGCAGCTCGACCGGGTCTTCGCGGCTGATGACCTTGAGTTTGAGACCCGCCCGGGCGCAAACGTCTTTGAGCTGCCTTCCGAGCTCTTGTCGCATGCGTTTCTTGCCGTCGACCAAATGCCGCCCGAGCGCTTCGACCACTTTGGCCAGGCCGAGCCGGTCGATTCCTTCCACCCCAAATCGCTCTTGGCACTGGGCCAAGTCGCGGTCCAGGCGCACGAAGTCGGTGAGGGCTTCGGGCTTGGACCAACGCTGCAGAAGCTTGTGGGCGGAACGCCATTGTTCAGCCTCACCTTCCAGGCGGCTGGCGTGCTCGGCAATCATTTGACGCAAGGCCTCGCCCGCGCCATTGGCACGTTCGGCGGCCTCGCCCTCTTCGCCACTCACTTCGCTTGTGTCCACTCCTTCGTTCATGCGCATGCCCTCCCCCCCATCCTGGGGCCTGAGAGGGTGATTCTCCAGGCCTGAATGGGTTCTCCGATCGGCCCCACCCCGGTAAGGCGAAGGAACTCCACCCCAAGCACCTAGCCCACGGTCAGGGGCAGGATCCCCCCAAGAGCCCCAGGGTCCAAACAGGCCCCCAAGAGACCTGTCCGGGCCTCCTGGGGTTACCAGTATTTCTCCAGATGGATGGTTCCCGGATTGCGTTTGGAGTGCTGCTGGAACCCATCGCGCTCCAAGACGGTCACCGCATCGTCGATCATGGCCGGATTGCCGCAGAGGAACACGTGGCAATCCGTAGCGCTGGGCATGCGCTTCCAGTGCTGCTCGAGGACCCCTTTCGACCAAATGTCCTGGGCATACCCGACCAGACCGGTCCAGGGGGTCGACTCCCCCTTCGGGCGGCTGATCAGGGGCAGGTAGGTGATGCGCTCGTTGGCCCTGGCCATCTCCTCCAACTCGGCCCGGTATCCCAGATCCCAGGAATTGCGCACGCCGTGCACGACCGCAACCCGGCGCCCCGAGTGGGTTAAGTCCGTGCTGCGCAACATGGAAACGTAGGGAGTGATTCCGGTCCCCGTGCTCAACAGCAGCAGGTCCTGATCCTCGGGCACATCCTCCAGGGTGAACTTCCCGGTGATCTTGGGCGAAAGGTTCAGCCGATCCCCCTCCTGGAGGGCGAACAGGCGCGGGGTGAGGCCCCCGGATTCGACCAGCGAAATGTAGAACTCCAGCCCGCCCCGATCCCGGTTCGAGGAACCGATCGAGTAGGCCCGGCGAATGAACGACTCCGGGTCGGGAGGGGTGGCTTCGGGCTCGCTCTCCGGGCAACGCGCAAACTTGGCGGGCACCCCAAGGACCGCAAACTGCCCCGGCTCGAACTCGGGCAACTCCCACCCATCCGGCTCCACGCGCATGATCATGAGCCCAGCGTGGACGTCGATGCGCTTGGCAACGAGAGCGTTGAGGTCAGAATTGGGCATGGGCGGTTGGGTCAGGGTAGCCCTGCCCGCGGGAAACCGCAATCTACCCCGAAGCGCGAGCCGGCCCACTCCCGTTTCGGGGGCTCCCCGCGAACAACCCCAGGGCGGTGAGCACGCACAAAAGGGGTACCACGGGCAATTGGAAGCGGGACATCACGAAGAAGGGCGCGTGGGCCAAGGCCCAAACCAGCGCGCAAACCCACAAGAGCGCCGCCGTCCGAGGCACACGCCAAGCAAGCAGCGCCCCACAGAGCAAACCCACCCATTGGATCCACCAGATCCGGCGGGCATGGGCTTCGGCTCCTTCGACCCCATCCGAGCTCCACCCAGGGGGCATCCAGAAGCGCCAGAAGCGCTCGAACCAAAGCCGCAGGGTGTGCCCTGGGTGCTCTCGAATGTAGGTGCGGGCCTTTTGCCGAGCCAAGCGGTCGACAGCCACTTCTCCTTCCGCGCTCCGGACCCGATGCCACTCCGCTTGGAATTCGGTGCCTTCGAGGCCCTGGTAGTCGAGCGTAGCCCCTTCACGGTTCCCCAGGAAAAGATTGAGCCCCGAATTCGTGTTGAGCACAGGGGCGCCCAAAACACGCTCGTTGCGCCACAGCCAAGGCAATACGAAGACCAACACCCCCGTTCCCCACAACAGGGCTTGACGCAAACCCGAGCGCCCATGGCCTGGCAAGGCACAGCGCACCACCAATCCCATCACTCCGAAAAGCGTCCCCGTCATCGCGACCAAAGCCAACATGCCCGTGACCGCACCCAGCCCTCCAGCGCGCCACCACGCAAGCGGATTGCGCACCCATTCCAGTCCCAGGCAGAGCGACCAAAGGATCAAAGGAATCTGCAGGTTCTCTTTGGCCAAGAATGGCGTGTAAGCAACGGCTGGCACATACACGGCCCAAAAAAACGCGGCCGCAAGCCCAACCATCTTCCCACCGAGCAGCCCCCCCAACCGGTAGCAAAGCGCTACCGACCAGAGTCCCAAGACCAGATTGGCATAGGCTCCAACCGACAACCCCATTCCAAACACCTGGAACAAGCCCGCTAGGAACCATCCGTAGCCTGGGTTCAAGAAGGCACGATTGCCCGCATGATCGACGAAGCCATTGCCGTCGACCCAATTGGCCGCCATCGTCCAATATCCGAGCCCATCGATTTCGACTCCCAACGGTTGGCGCACAATGGCCAGCCAGCGCAAGACACCTGCCAGGATCAGCACCAACACGAGCCCCCTCCAGCCAGCCCAGCGGGGGTAGGCACGCGCTGCGGGTGACGACTCAACGATGGGGTGAGCGTTCAAACAGACCGTTCCAAAGGCTTCGAGGATCAGGGGATGTTGGCAGTTCCATGCGGATCCGGGTTCCACGGATACAACAGCAAGTAAACCAAAACCCCCGTCACGGAGACATACAACCAAATCGGAAAGGTCCAGCGAGCCCAGCGCTTATGCCGCTCCCAGTCCTCTTTGTGTGCCAACCAGAGAACGCGCAGCACCATCGGTAGATTGACGATGGCCAGCAAAACGTGGCTCGCCAGCATGACAAGGTAGGCGACCTTCGCGGCTCCGGTACCGTTGTACGGCGTGGGCCCGTTTTGCACGGGCAGCACGACGAAGTGGTAGTACAGGTAGCTCGCCAGGAACACGGCAGAAGCCAAGAAGGCAAGCCGCATGAACCAAGCATGCGACTCTCGGTGGCCGCTACGGATGCGCTGGTACCCCACCAGCATCAAGACAGCCGCCGTGCCATTCAGGCACGCATTGATGAGCGGGAGGGAACTCGTCATCGATCAACCCATTTGGGTCCGCAGCCACCGATCCACCAGGATCAGGGCAAACAGACCCGGTAGATAGACGAGCGAAGACCACATCAGGAGTCGCGCCCGCTGGCGGGTTTCCCGCAGGGCAAACACGGTGGCGGGAATCAGGTACATCACGCCCAAGGCCAAGGCGCCAAAGCCGTACACCGGCCCGGCCACGTGGCCCAGGAAAGGCATCAAGGAAACAGGAATGATCGCCAACGCGTAGAGCAACGCTTGGCGCCCGGCAACCCCGGGTCCTGACTCGGCATCCGCCAACATGCGATGACCCGCGAGCGCATAGTCGTCGCGGTACAAGAAGGCGATCGCCATGAAATGCGGGAACTGCCAAGCGAAGAGCACCGCGAACAAGCACCAAGCCCAAGGACCAACTTCCCCCGCCATGGCCACATACCCGAGCAGTGGCGGCGCGGCGCCGGGGATCGCCCCGATCACGGTATTGAGCGTACTGACCCGCTTGAGCGGCGTGTATACGGCCACGTAGGCCACAAACGTCACCACCAGCAGCAACGCCGCTAGCAGGTTGAACCGCAGGGCCATCGGTACGACGCCAGCCACCCCCAACACAACGCCATAGGCCACGACCGCGGGCACGGAGAGTTCCCCGGTGACCAACGGACGATGGGCGGTCCGCTTCATCAAGCCATCGGTCTCCCGCTCGAAGACCTGGTTGAACACGCTCGCGGAGCCCGTCACCAAGACCACGTACAGGGCCGCTTCCAAGTAACGGGTCCAACCACCGGGCTGACCCGCAAGCGAAGCGCCGAGCATCGCCATCAGGGCCACCATCAGCGCGATCCTCGGGCGCAGCAGCACGATCCAGCCATTGCGCATCAGCGAACGGCGGGCCGCTTTGGATTCTAGCTTGCCTGACATGTTCAAGATCCTTGGCTCAAGATCCTTGGGTGGGTGAATCGAGGCGATCGGTCCACAGATACGTCCAAACCACGACGGCGGTGAGCATAGCTCCCACGGTCACGTGAAGGGTAGAAAACACGATTTCGCTGCGGGAGATGTGCTGCCCGGACATGCCATCGGAGAGGGCGAATAGGGCGTAAAGGGCCGTAGCCCCGAGCAACCACTGCAAGTGCAAGGTGCCCGTCAACCAGAGCGCATTGGAGCGTAGATGGAGAGCCCCAGCCGAACCCGTTTCGAAGGTCTTGCTCGCTTTGCGAAGCGATCGCGCCACTTGCAACCCCCACCAAACCACGAACAAAGCCCCGAAGCCGTGCAGCGCGATCGCCGTGTGCCCGTGGCCATGGCGGTACCAGCCCCCCAAGGTGACTTGGATGAGCAACGCGCCAAGCAGAATCTTGGCCCGCCAAGCCATGCCCACAGGGGCAGCCAGCCGGGGCAATTCGGAGCGTCGCCAGCGGACCGAGAGCAAGATGGCCACCAGGGTCAGGATCCCGAACACGATCTGCCCCAGCACACCGTGCAGGAAGGCGAGGCGCGGATTGTTCTCCAACACCCGCAACCCGCCAACGACCCCCTGACCGGAGACGGCCACCAACCCCAGGAAGGCGATCCAGAAAGCGCGCGCACCGGCCTTGGCAAACAGGGTAGCCAGGACGGTGGCGATCGAAAGCAATCCCACCAACGAGCCGAACTCGCGGTGGTGGTGTTCGACAAATCGACCGAGGCTGACCATGCGCTTCTCGAGCGGGTACATCCAAAGCCAGTAGCCTTCGGGCTGCAGCCAGCCATCCTCTGCCATGCCGGCCCGCAGGGTCGTCACCAAGCCACCGAGAACCACCAGGGGAATGGCTGCCAGCAAGGTCGCCAAGGCCCACCGACCGGGCCAAGGGGAAACGGGTTTCGGATCGCTCATCGCGTTGGGCTCAGCGCCCCGGTTGGGCTAGGGATTGGGGACCTGCAGACCACGTTTCGAGGATGCCCTCCACCCGTTCGGGAGTCAGGCTTCCGGGACCGCCCTGCAGATAGGCGTCCACCAGTTTGGTTTCCACCTGCGTTCGCTTGAGCAGCAACAAAACGTGGCCCGCCACCCCCATCAAGACGGGCTTGCCCAAGCGTGCGAAGTGCGGCATCGACGAACTTGCGATTCCGTTCTCTAGGAGCGTCACGAGGGCCGGAAGTTTGGGCTCGCTTCCATCGGGCGCACTGCGGGGGAACACGCCCAACGCGAAGTTCCAAGGCTTCGGTTGGATGAACTGGCTGGAGGGCCCGTTGCCGTAACCTTCCAATCCATGGCAATGCGAACATTCCTCGCGGTAGGTTTGGGCGGCCTGGGCCAGGACCTTGGCGCCCTCCGGCTGGGAGTCCCCTAGGGGCCAGTGGGGCGCGGTCGCGGTCCCGAAGAGCGACTCCAGGGCTCGCAGGATTTCCTGTTCGGCAGCCTTCGGGTCCTGGGTGCCTTGGGCCAGTCGTTCCTTGGAGGTCGGCCCCAAAACCCAGGCGCTTGGCAGAGCCTCGTCAATCGAACACCCCGCGAGCCACGATCCCAAGCAGACCAAGGTCCAACCCAGGGCCAAAATGCCGATGCGCAGGGGTTGAACCGGGCTCTTCATGGGTGAGTAGACTGGCGCCAAGCCTAGGAGTTGGCGAAGCGGGCAGCTATGGTGCCGCCCTGCTTGGCGAAGTCAAGTTGCCCTCCAACCGATCCCGCCCATGACGCTGCTCGCCCCCCTCCACACCGCCCAAGGAGCTCGCCTAGCGCCCCCCGGGGCGCCCCTCCCGGTCCTGACCCACGGGGATGTCCCCGGCGAGTACCGCGCGGCGATCGAAGGCTGCGCCCTCTTCGACCGCAGCAACTTGGGATCCCTGCGCATCGAAGGCGCGGAGGCGGCGGGCTTCTTGAACCGCATCCTGGCTGGGGATGTGCGGCACCTGGAGGAGGGATCGATCGAACGCTGCATGCTGCTTTCCCCCAAGGGCAAGGTCCTGCACCTCTTCGAATTGGAGCGCGATGCCAGCGGATTCACGGCCACGACCCCCGAAGGCGGGGCGGTTGCACTGCTGCAAGCTTTGGACGGTTACCACTTTGGGGAAGCGATCACCTGGCGGGATACGAGTTCCGAGTGGGCTTACCTGGAACTCTTGGGCCCCAAGGCGCTTGAGTACCTTGCGGCGCAGTGGGACGGACCCCTGCCGACGCAACCCAACACTTGGTCCGAAGGGGCGTTGGGAACGCACCGCGTGCACGCGCAAGCGATTCCCGTCGCGGGCCGACCGGGCTTACGCCTGCGCGTTTCGCACGAAGCAGTTGAGCCGGTATGGCGATCGCTGATCGCAAGCGGCTGCACTCCTTGCGGGCTGGTGGCCTATGACTCGCTGCGCGCGGAAACGGTTTGGGGACTCTGGGGCGTGGACGTCGACGACTCGATCTATCCTCAAGAAGCTAGGCTGGAAGACGCCTTCAGCTTGACGAAGGGCTGCTACATCGGCCAAGAGGTCGTGGCCAAGATCGACACCTACGGTGGACTCAACAAGCGCCTGATGCTGCTCACCGTCGACTCCGACGATCCGATTCCGGCCGGCACTCGGCTGTTGCAAGTCGAGGCCGAGGAGATTCGCGATCTGGGCGTCGTCACCAGCTGGGCCTATTCCTTTGCCCTCGACCGAGGCGTGGTGTTGGCGTACGTGAAGCGCAAGCACCAAACCCCGGAAACCTGCTTCCAATTGGGCGATTCGGGCCATTCCGCCACGATCGCGGATTTGCCTGCTAACGGGTCGGGTCCGCAGGCTTGAAGCCTACAGGCGTGTCCTGATACTCGGCCAGGACGATGGCCACGTCAAGGTTCATGGGGCCAAGCGGCACCAAACCCTCGATCATGACCGGCACTCCGGTTGCTTCATCCAGCCAAATGCTGAGGGTTCCGTGGATACCAAAGAGTCCTTTGAACTCGTTGAGGTCGTCCCCCGGCTTGGGCGGTCGCGGATCGAGTTTGACCGCGCGGCAGGCAAACGTACCCGCCGGAGTGTCGATGAAGGCGCTCTCCCCCAAGACCATCGAGAGGTCCCACCAAGTTTCCTTGTCGAGCAAGGGAAAGTCCACCCGGCCGGTTTGGGTGCGCACCAATTCCCGGGCAAGGAAAATGGCGCTAATCATATCCAATGCCCCTTCCGGAATCGGCTGCATCACCGGCGCATCCCAATCGCGGTGTTCGGCGCGTTTGCAGCCTTCGCAGTGCTTCGCGTCGGAAAAGAGGCCGGAGACGAAGTGTTCGCGTCGTTCGCAGTTTTCGCAATGGCGATCGCGACGGTACCAAGACATGGGCTTGCCCTGGCGGGTTCCGTACATCACTTCGCGGCGACGGTTCTCCGACCCCGATTGGTAGTCGTGCACGATCACGCGCGGCCACTCCTGGGGCAGGATGCGAGCGTTGATCTCATGCTCAACGTTGTATCCCATGTAGCCGCCGGCGGCCTTCGCCTGGATGAACCCTCTTTGGCTGAACGGCTGATCTTCCGCGCGCTCTCCCCGTCGGGGAAGTCCGGCCCGGTACTCCTCCACGTTGGAGGTGATCACGAGCGAGCCCACTCGAATCTTGCCCAGGACGGCCACGTCCAACTCCACGTAGAACACCAACCGCTCCTGGGCGGGGATCACGAGGTCGAGCCCCTCCAAATGGGTGGGCACACGCAGGTCGTGGACCTTTGCCGGCTCCGAAGCGATGGAGCCCTGGGCGGGCTGGGGATCGCTACCCGCCTGTGGCCAAGCGATGGCGGCCAACAAAACGGGTACAAAGGCATTCCAGAACATGACGGGTAGGCTCTTCAGGGTCTTCGGTCGAGGGCGTTCAAATCAGCGGCTTGCGCGCCGCTCAGCGAGGCGGCGTTCGGCCATACGGCGAGCTACCCGGGTCGGAGGGGCCTGGGTACGCCCCGCCTCCTCCAAAACCGAGGTCACCATGCGGGCCACGCGTTCTCCGATAGCGGACACGGGCTCCCTACGCCCCTCCAAGTGAAAAATGGTACCCCGGATCAAGGCGCCACTGTTGAGTACGAAATCCGGGACATGGAGTACACCGCGGGCATGTAGGCGGTCCCCGTGCAAAGTTCTAGCCAACACGTTGTTCGCAGCCCCCGCCACCACCCTGGTCCGCAGCTTCTCCAGCGATAGATCGTGGAGCAAGCCCCCCATCGCACAGGGAGCCAGGACATCGCAGGGGGAACTGAGCACCTCGTTGGGGTCCAAACCCTCGATCCCCAGCTCTTGAACCGCCCATTCCAGCCGCTCCGGGTCGATGTCCGATCCCGCCACCTTGGCCCCGTGGGCCATCAGGCGTCGGGCCAATTCCATCCCCACCGCTCCCAGTCCCTGAACTACGATCCGCTGGGTGCTCCAGTCAAGACCCCCGTCCAAGTAGTGGAGGGCAGCCCCTATGCCCCTAAAAACGCCCTCTGCGGTCGATTGCTCCAACTCCCCTGGCCCCGCCGGACCTGGATCGGTCGAGAAGCGGGTGTGGGCCGCCAACACTTCGAGTTCCGCTTCGCCCGTCCCTACATCCGGGCCCGTGTAGAAACGCCCCCCCATGCGTTCCACGATGCGCCCCAGGGCCGCATAGGCGGCGGGCCAGTCGACTCCGGGCTCATCGAGTAAGACCGCCTTGGCTCCGCCAGCGGGCAATTCGGCCAAACGGCATTTGTGGGTCATCGCGCGCGCAAGGCGCAAGCAGTCCATCATGCTCTCGGCTTCTGAGCGGTACTCGTAGCGACGCACACCACCGAACGCCGGCCCCTCGGAAGTGTCATGGATCGCGATCCAACCGCGCATGCCCGAATCACGATCGTGAATCGCGATGACTTCCTCGAACCCTTCCCGGGTCATGGCATCCAATAGGTGCATGTTCCTAGGGTACTGGCGGCCGCTTGGATCGATCACCAGAATTTGGCCGCACCGGGCCGGTGCCAAAACCCGGGACACCGCTACACTGGGGCGCTTAGGGGGCCGCCCGGTGCCTCCCAGCCGGTGGGAATTAGGCCCACGTCCGTGCGTCCAACCCCTCCCATGCTATTCCAACACCCCCCCTCTGCCCTGCGGCCCTCGATTCTCTTGATCCTTGGCTGCTTGGCCTGCTCTGGACCGGCCAAGAACGACAAGCCCGAACCCAAGATGACCCAGCCCGTGGTCAGCACCTCCGATACTTCCGCTACGGACGTCAACGGAGTGTTCCTGCACCTGGACTTGGCCCTCAAGGCCTGGAACCAGTACTTCCTGACTGCGGCTGTACCGGCGGAAGCTCACCGGGCTGAAAAGCTCGAAGAAGACATTCGATTCAACGCGACCCGCTACCAAGTGGACTTGATCGAAGCCTTGGAGTCGGGTCCCCCATTCCGCCGCCAGATCGCAGCCCTTGCGCTGGGTTTCAGCGAGGTGCGTTCCCTTCCCTCGGACGCCCGCGACCCCGGGCGGGCCCATCGGGTCTCCCCGGTGGTCCCCCTGTTGGCCGCCCTCAACGATCCAGTACCGGAAGTCGTGTCCAATGCCCTGCTGGGACTCGGGTTGCAGGCCTACCGGGACATGCCAACGGCGCGCATCGTCGATCTCTTGGCAACCAGCCCCCAGTCGACGCTGCGCATCAACGCGTCGTGGGCGCTCAAAAAACTGGCCGACGCGGGCGCCCCGCTCGAAGGAGTGGGACCAGTCGTCCAGCGGGCGTTGGCCGATGAGGAGCCCGCAGTCCGGGCCCAGGCGGCTTTGATCGTAGCGCGCCTGGAGGATGCCGAGGCCATTCCTGCCTTAAGTTTGCTCCTGCGTGATGAGAAGAATCTGCCTGCCGCCGCTGCGGTGCGAGCGCTTTCCTTCATGGCCAGCCGCAACGACGATCTCAAGGGAACCTGCGTGAGGGCCTTGACGGCCGCCATGGGCGAAGTTCGTCCGGAGATTCGGGCCGCCATCATGAGCAACCTGACCAACCTGTCGGGCCGGAACTACGGCGAACGAGCCGACGAAGAGTGGAAGCGCTGGGCCGAGAGCCTGCGCTAGCGGAGTTTGTTGGCGTTGAATATCGGAACGGCTTCCCCCGCGCCCAGGCCAAGGCGCCTGCGGCGCTTTGGCTTTCGGGAGGGCTGTTCGTTGGTCCTTGTGTGGTTTGCGTTGGCTTGCGGGGAAGCCCCCCAACAGCCCTCGCAGCCAAAGCCTGCGCCAACCGCCAGCAAGGTGGACACCGAGTCGCTTGCTGCCCTCCGCGCCACGTCGCGTGTGGTGTACCCTTCGGCTCCAGAAGACCCGCACCAACTGCAAATCACCCTGGCCGGTTCCGGCTACGCGCGCTTTCGGCTCGCTTCGGATCCCGAAACCCAAGGCCGCCGGATTCTGCACCACCTACTTCCCGCCGGCGCGTACGTGACCGAAGCGCGCTCTGCAACGAGCGTCCAACTGGAAGGCGCCGGGTCCACCGAAGTGATGTTGTGGGCCGCCCTACGCGAACAGCTCTACGATGGTAGCTCCGGCGCAACTTGGGAAGCGGATCCAGCGGGAACCACGAGGCGCACCTTGCGCATCCCTGGAGTAGGCCGCTTGGAGGCCGAGTGGGAGCCCAACTCTAGCAACCCCCAAACCTTGAGCGCCTGGGACGAATCGGGCGAACCGATCCAGAGCCTGCGACACATCCAATGGCAACCCGGCCCGGGCCCTCCGACGCCAACCGCGCTCGACATGTATCAGGGCGACCAGCTGGTTTGGCACGAAGATCGCTTCTCCGTTCAGCGGGGCTTAACCCTGCGCTCGGATTTCTTCTTACCCCCAGATCGCAGGGACCCAACCGACCGGGTGCAAGCCACCCGGCGCAGCGGGGACTGAGAGGGTCAAGGACCTGGGTAGCGGGGCACAAGCCAGCGCCCCCTGCCCACTGGGTGGTGCAGGTCTCTGTGTCCTCCAGCGGGGACAGTGCACCCCTTTGGACTCGAGCGGGCCCCAGGAGGCTCCCCGAGGGGTATCCGGGGTCTGGCATCCAACTTGCTAGTTCTATGGCCTAGAGACTGTGGACTCCTCCTTCACCTACCGGGAGTCCCCTCGGGAGAATCCTCCTATGAAGAAAGGCTTGCTTTCGATCACCCTCCTGGCGCTTTTGGCGTGGACCCTGCCCGGGTCCGCCCTGGCCCAGCGATCGCTTTCCCCGTCCGATTCGCTGGCTATGGCACCCCAACGAACCTCTTCGGATCGCCCAGCACGTCCCCAAGCCAGGCCTGCAGCCCGGCCACAATCGCGGCCGGCTGCCCGGCCTCAAGCGCGTCCAGCGGCCCGGCCCCAAGCGCGCCCGGCCTCATCCCCTCCGGTTGCCAGAACGCGGCAGCAATCGCGCCCACAACAACCCCAGGCGCGCCCGCAGCAGCCCCAATCGAGGCCGGCCCCTGCGGTGCGACCCGCACCGCGCCCCACCTCGCGTCCGGCAGAGCGTCCGGTGGTCCAGCCGACGTCGCGCCCGGCCGAACGTCCGGCGCCGCAGCCCAGCTCGCGTCCCGCTGTCCAACCGAGCTCGCGACCGGCAGTCCAACCCAGCAGCCGAACCCAAGTTCGGCCCGTAGCGCCCGTCCAAGAGCGGCCGGCGGTTGCGCCGAGTTCGCGCCCAGGATCTTCGTCTTCCCAGGCGGGTGGCTCCCAATCGGGCGGCGCACAAACCACTTCGCGCCCCTCGGTCGCTCCTGATCAAGCGGGCCGGGGAAGCAGCTCGCTGGGTGGTTCTCCCGATACCCAACGCGGTGGCGGTTCGGTCCGTACCGTAGTTCCTAGGATTTCGAGTCCTTCGGCGCTGTCGCGGGCTCGCCAGCGGGCCCAGGAAACCCAAGGCGTGGATCGGACCTCGATCACCCCCACCGCTCCCAGCAGCGCGGAGCGCATCCAACAAGACCGTGCTTCCCGTGCACGTCGCACCAGCGGTTCGGATTCCCGCTTCACCCGCGGTGGCCTTACGGCGCCGAATGGTTCGACCAAGGCTCCGACCTCGATCGCCGCGGGTCGGATTCAAGCGGCTCGCAACCGCACCAAGCTTGCGTCGGGTGATTCGTCCAGCGTCAGGCCTGATAGCCAACGCGGTGGCGGCCTTCGTACCGACCGTGGAGCCAAGGGCTCGGTGGATGCCAAAGAACGCGCAACCTTGGATGCGCGGGAACAGGCCCGTGCCAAGCGCGCGCGCCAGGACTACCTCGATTCGGTGAACTCCAAGATCGTTCCCGGCGGTGGCTTGACCGTTGACGGCTCTACGGGCGGTCGGAACCCCGGTTTGGACCGCGGGCTGTATCGCCCGAGTTCCGGCCCCCGGGGCGGAATTTCGCCGGGCAGTGGCACGGGCGGCGGAGGTCTGATCACCCCGGGATCTGGCAACGGCCGCTACCTGGGCGGGCACAACGGTGGTCATGGCGGCCATGGTGGCTACGACAATCGTTGGCACTGCGGGAGCGCATGGTCCAACTTCTACTGGAACTGGAATGTTTGGGGTTGGGGCTACGGCTGGGGCTACTGCCCTGCCATGTGGGTCTCCAGCTACTGGTGGGATAGCTACTGGTACTACGGAGGCGCCTGGAGCTATGGCTACCGTCCGCGCTTCTACTACTACGGCCCCCTTGCAGAACCCCAGTACCAAGTCATTGTCCAAGTCGTCCAAGAACCGTTGGTCGAAGCGCAACCGGCTGCCGCGCCCGCAGTCGGGGAAGCGGTGGCCCCAGCTTACGAAGACGGGGGCGGGAACGGTGGTGGCGTCGGTCCGGTGGTGGTGCCCGCCATCAATCGCGCCGCCGAGTACTACCTAACCTTGGGAGATCGCGCTTTCCAAAGTGGCCGTTACAGCGATGCGGTGCACCACTATGGCAAAGCGGTGGAGTACTCCCCTGGTGAAGGAATCTTGTACCTGATCCTTTCGGACGCGTTGTTCGCCACGTCCGACTACCACTACGGCGCCTTCGCCTTGCGGCGCGCGTTGGAGTTGGACCCTGCACTGGTCGAAATCACGGTCAACAAGCGATCTTTCTATGGTGTCCCATCGGACTTGGACCTGCAAATGACGCGGGCCCGGACCTTTGTGCTGCAGAACCCGACCGACCAAGACGCACTGCTGATGCTGATCGCCAACGAGTTGTTCACGGCCCAGCCGGAACGGGCCGTCGCTTTGCTCAACGACCCTGCGAATCGGGCCGTGGCGGAATCAGCGGAAGGCAAACTTCTGATGGAGCGGGCGCGCATGGAGCTGCAATCCGCACCGCAAACGACTCCAGAGGGTTCGGACTCGCAACCGATCTTCGAAGTCGATCCGGTAGACTGACCATCCGGCAAAGTGCGGGCTCGAGGGTTCCGAGCAAACCTTTGGCCAAGTGCCAAAGAGTTACGCGGGGCGGTGGGGCTAGGCCTCCACCGCCCCGCTCCATTCGCGGGGTCCTTGATCGCCATGGAAGACCTCCACGGCCGGAACCCAGCCCTTTTCCGCCGAGTAGCGCGTTTGCACATGTTGCACCACTTGGGGTACATGGGCGGGATCGACCAGGAGCACCGTGCAGCCGCCGAAACCGGCGCCGGTCAGCCGCGAGCCAAAGCACCCCTCCGCTTCCGTGGCCGCATCGACTAGCAAATCCAACTCCGGACTCGAGACTTCAAAGTCATCTCGCAGGGATTGGTGGGTTTTGGTCATCGATGCGCCCAGGGCGGAATAGTCTCCCGCCAGCAGCGCTGCCCGCGCGGAAAAAGTCCGCTTGACCTCGCTGACCACATGCATGGCTCGCCGGGCGAGTACGGGCTGCAAACGCCCGCGGTGTCGCTCGAAGAGTTCTTGCTCGATGTCGCGCAAACAAGTGGCCCCCGGTTGGTACGGCTGGAGCGCCTCAAAGGCCTGCTTGCACTGTTGGACCCGCTTGTTGAATTCGCCAGCAGCCAGTTCGCGCTGAACGCCGCTGTTGGCAACCACGATGGCGAGGGCGGAAAAATCCACCGCCAAGTGTTCGTAGCTTTGGTCCTTGCAATCCAACCAGAGCAAATGGCCCGGCTTGGCGAGGCCAATTGCGTAAGGATCCATGATTCCGCATTGCACCCCCACAAAATTGCGCTCGGCGGCCAGCGCTGCAGACACCTGAGCCATCCGGTCCAAGCCCAACTCCCAAACCCGGTCCATAGCAAAGGCCGTCCCCACGCAGATCGAAGCGGAAGAGGACAACCCAGCCCCGACCGGTAGGTTGCCCCCGTACAAGACGTCCAGACCACGTAAGTGCGCATGCGGGCTTGGGCTTCCGGATCCAAGCAGCAGTTCGCGGATAACGCCCACCGGATAGTCCACCCAGCGACCCGAGCGATCCTTGGGGACCTGATCCAGGCCGAACTGGATCCCTTGCGAATCCAATTGGCTCTCCAAGCGCAGGATTCGATCGACCCGGGGCCGGACCGCCAGGAAGGTGCCCCGGTCGATCGCTGTCGGCATGACCGGGCCACCGTTGTAGTCCAGATGCCCCCCAAACAGATTGACCCGGCCCGGGGCAAAAAAGACCCGGACGTGTTGCGGGTCTCCGCCCATACGTGCGACCAAAGCGGCTCGGTGCTGCTCTAGCTGAGCGTGCAGGCTGGGGGCGGCGGGCGGGTCGACCATGGGTGCCAGCCTACCACAGAGCCCTGGGAGTCCCAGAGGCCAACCTGCCGCGCTCTCGAAGCTCCAGACTGGGTTGGAACGCGATCACGCGCTAGAGTAGGAGCATGCAGCGTCGCCCCTCCGCCCTCCAGTGCTTGGCCCTCACGGCCTGCCTTTGCTTGTTGGCCCAAGGTTGTGCCTCGGTCTCGCTCAAGCGCAGCACCAAAACCTCGGGCACGTACACCAGCACCGGCTGGGCGTTCACCCTGTTTTCGATCGACATGCCGAGCAGCGCCATGAAGATCGCCCGTGAGAATGCGGCGGACTTCCACTTGGCCAACACGACCGAGACGGCAGCGTCCCTGACCCCCGATATAGGGTGGTGGAACTGGGTCTTCGACATCATCTCGATCCGCCGGGCCAAGGTGCAAGGCACCTGGGGCTTCGAGGACAAGTAGCGAAGTCGCGTTAGCGGGGCAGGATGCCGCGCTCCCGCAGGATACGGATCGTGTCGCTGAGCACCCCGCGCAACGGTTTGGGATTCCAGCCCAACTCGGTCCGCGCCCGTGCGGCATCTTGGCAGAAGCGGACCCCCAACATGCGCATGGCTTGCGGGGTGGTCATGGCAGGTTCCCGCACCCGCGCCGTCAGTCCGACCGCCAAGCACAAGAGCGACCAAAGCGGTCCCGGCACCGTGCACCAAACCGGATCGCGGCCTTCCAACAGTTCTCCAACCAGGGCAAACAGTTCGCGGCTGGAGGGATTCGACTCCGCCAGGATGTAGCGCCTTCCAGTTTTGCCACGTTCGAGCGCGAGCCGCACCCCTTCGGCGCAATCCCAAACTCCCACGGCCGCCATGCCGCCAGGGGGAGCCAAGCGCCCAATCCGCCCTTGCGCCATCCCGATCAGGAAGCGCGCCGTATTGGACGTGGCTTCCACCGGTCCGAAGATCGCTCCGGGATTGACCACCACGACCTCCATCGAGCCGTGATCGCCTAGGGCAATCTGCTCCCCCGCCCACTTGGTGTCGACGTACTCGACCCCCAAAGCATGGCCATCGAACGGGTGCTCCTCATCGATCCGCTGCCCCGCGGGCGAAGTACCCACCGCCACCACGGAACTCACGTGGACTCCGCGCCGTACCCCCACTTCGGCGCAGGCGGCCCACACATTGCGCACGCCGTCGACGTTGGTACGCCGCAGGGCTTCGCGGTCGCACTCGCGGTAGCTGACCAGGGCAGCGTTGTGCACCATCTGGAAATCGCCCAAGGATTCTCGGGCGGATGCCAAGGCCAGCCGGCAAGCGGTAGCCGACTCGATATCCGCTTCGAAGAAGGTCACTTCTTGACCGTCCAGGACTTCGCGAGGGGAACTGGCGCGACACAACACCCCGACCCGATAACCGGCACCCAAGAACGCATCCACCAGGTACCGTCCTAGGAATCCCGTCCCGCCGCTGATCACGATCGCCGGATCACGCAGCATCGGAAGGCATCGCCAAGGGCAAGCGGACGATGGCCATGGCCCCAGGGCCCGGTTTGGCATCCACCAGTTCCACGGTTCCACCGCGCGACTCCACGACGCGCCGCACGATGGCTAGGCCCAACCCCGTGCCGGAACTGCGCGTGGTGAAGTGCGGCTCGAATAGGTGCTCACGTGCCTCCTCCGAAATCCCTGCGCCGCTGTCCCGGATCGTGTACACGACCCAGGGACCTTGGACCTGGGCGCTCACGTACAAGTCGCCCCCCTCCGGCATGGCCTCGAGGGCGTTGTTGACCAGGTTCACCAGGGCTCTTTGCAGCTCGCCCGGATGCACGTCGATAGGATCCATGCAGTCCGTCCCCTCTGCGTGCACGCGCACGTGCAGCTCTTCGCTCCAAGCCCGGGTGAGCTCCAACGCCTGACGCAGCAAGGGCCCGGCAGGAACCCTTTCCGCGGGTTTGTGGGTACCTGCAAAGTCCGAAAAGTCGCGCGTGACCTCGCGCATGGTGTCCACTTGGCGCTCGATCATGTCGAGGGTGGAGTGCAGCACGGGTTCGAACTCCGCGCGCCGCTCCTGCCAAACCCGCCGCAGGAGCCCCACCGACAGTCGGATCGGCGTCAGCGGATTCTTGATTTCGTGGGCCACTTGCAAAGCCATCTCGCGCCACGCGGATTCCTTTTCGGCCTTCACCAAGAGCGCCCGGTTTTCCGCCAAGTCATGGGCCATCGTGTTGAAGGCACGGGCCAACTGAGCCACCTCGTCATGCCCGCGCACCTCGACCCGAGCATCCAAATCCCCAGCAGCCACGCGGTCCACCTGATCCTTGAGCTGCACCACAGGCCGCGTCATGCGCCGGGACGTCCAAAACGCCAGCGCGCCTGCGAAAGCCAAGGCCAAGAGCGAAGCCCAAAGTAGCGATCGATCGATTTCCCAAAGGGGCCCGTAGATGTCGTCGACATTGACCCCCACCCCAATCACCCATTGAAGTCCAAAGGTGTCATCCAAATGGTCGAAGGCCGCTTTCTTTTTGACACCACCAAATTCGTAGTCGGGATACATGCCAAAGGGCTTGGCCTGGGCTGCAAGGACCAAGGGCAGCAATTGGCCCCCTTCGAGTTGGCTGACCTTCTTCCCATACAAGCTCTTGTTCTGGTGGGCCAGGATGGTGTCCGCATCCTTGGCCCAAATCCAAGCGTACGAAGATCCATAGATATCGCGCTGCTCGCCGTTGGCCGCGGCTCCCAAGCGCCGCACGCCGTAACGGTCCACCATCCTCTGGATATTGCGCCAATCCATGAAAGCCACTACGGCACCGGGTGATTCGCCCTGTCCAAACGGTTTGATCCGAGCCGCAAACCCGATGTGGAAGACCTGCGATCCAGGCCCCTCAAGCGGCGCAAAGTCCGAGTGGTGAAAGTCCAAGACAGCCGAGCCATTTTCCATACAGTTGGCAAACCAAGATTCGTCTCCGTAGTACAGGCTCCGAATGATCAGCTCATCTTCCTCGCTGAGAGGACCGTCGGGCGTCGTCTGGGCCCAACCGACCACCTCGCCTTTGCTGTCCAGGGCGAGCAAACGATCGTAGACACCGCTCAGCGCAACCTGGTCCCCCAGCACGGAGAGGAATGCCTCGCGGAAGATATCGCGATCGCCGTTGTCGGGTCCGGTATCTTCCGGCTGCTCCTCATGGATGAAGTTGCGGTCGGCCACGTACCAATTGACCGTCGGAATCGAAGCGAGCATCTGCACGTCTTGGTACCGCTCATAAAGCTCGGCCTGGAGCTGGTCCGCCAGATCCGCAGCCGTCCCCAACAGGTGGAAGCGCACCACCTCGTCGGCTCGCTTCGAGGTCACCTCGGTGCGCGTGTACCAAGCAAACCCCACCAAAGGCAGGGCCAAGCTTGCGAGCACTCCGAGCAACCATTTTGTGGAAATGCCGCGTATCATGCGCATCCATCATAGCCCGGAACCCCCATGGGCGGCCCCTTCTGCCGAGATCTGCACGCCCTAGAGTCGTTCCGCCCTTTCATGAATCCCACGACCAAGACCCCGGACTCAGCTCCGCCCCAGCGGATTCTCTTGGTTCGACTATCGCACCTGGGGGACGCCTGCCATGGTCTGGCGGTGTACCACGCGGTGCGAGATCGGTTTCCTGCGGCCGAGTTGTGGTGGGCCATCCAACCGGAGTTTGCGGGCCTCTTGAAGAACCTGCCCCAACTCGCGGGAGTGGTGCACTTCGACCGCCGTGGGGGTTGGCGGGCATGGCCCCGCATTCGGCGAGCCATGCGTTCGGTGGGATTCGATTGGGCGATCGATGCCCAAGGCAACTGGAAGAGCGCGCTGGTGACGCACCAAAGCGGGGCGCGCTACCGCCTAGGGATGGCGCCCAAGGATTGGCGCGAACCCAGTGCAGCGCGGTGCATGAACCATTGGGCGGCTCAAGCGACGGGACCCCACGCCATGCATCGCATGCAAGCCCTGGGCGCGGCCATCGGATACCAGGGGCCCGTGAAGTATCACCTGCCGCTCACGGCCGCGGAACATGCGACGGGGAGTGCATTGCTTAGGGAAGCCCTGAACGGCCAGAGTGCCGCGGGGGGGCGCATCTTGCACTTGGCGACTCTCGGCGATCCGCGCAGCTGGCCCGCCGAATGCTTCTTGTCCGTCGCCCGAGATCTGGCCGCACGCGGTTGCCCGACGTTGTTGTTGTCGGGCCCCAGCGAACAGGCCCAAGGAGAACGACTTCGCCAGGCGGCCGGTCAGGTCGCCAACCTGCATCACGTGGTGGGGCAACGGGGCCTGCGAGAACTCGCGAGCCTGTTCGCCAACGCGGCGGACCAGGGCATGCGGCTCTTGGCCTGTGATTCCGGGCCTAGCCACGTGGCCGCAGCGGTCGGCCTACCGGTGGACCTGCTGGCAGGACCCACCGATCCATCCCGAACTGGACCCTGGCCTTACGGGCCCTCCCCGCCGGGCCATCGGACCCTTTGGATGGGTCCCAACAAGCCCCTTGCGCAGCTGGAACCGAAGCGTGTGCTGGCCTGGTTGTTGGAAGCGGGTCGCTGACCGCCTAGCAGGCTATTGCACGGTCGCTTCGGTCGAAGGAGCGTTGGGCTTGATGCCGCGACGCTCCATATCATCGATGCGCTCGGGCACATCGCGGAAGTCGGGGCAGAGGGCTTCGATCTTCAACAGGATGGTGAGTCGATTGCCGCTGTTGGACTCCCCTTCGAGTTGCCCATACAACGTTTCGGCTTGTTTCCAGCGCGCCTTCAACGCTTCGAGGCGAGCAGGGGCATCCCGAAAATCCGGGGCCTGCACCAACAACTCTTCGAAGGCTTGGATGGCTTGCTCAATGCGCAAGTCGTTTTCTAGGTGGACCGCTCCGGCGTACACGGCGGTCAAACGTCCCTGCTCGACGGCGTCGAGCAAGTCTTGGACTTCCTTGGTTTGGACCTGGGTCAGTCCCTGGGCCTCTTCCAAAAGGGCCCGGGCCTTGACGAATTCGCCGCGCGTCAAGGCGCTTTGTCCGCGCGCCATCAAGAGCGCCACGTCGGTCTCCAACTCGCAGCGGCGTACGCCATCGCGGGCCTTTTCGTTGTCGGGGCTGAAGCGCAGGGCCGCCAGGAATTCGGCTTGAGCCGCGTAGAAGAGCCGCTCGGTCTCGAGCAACGCACCCAAGTCGCTGTGTTCCGCGGAACGCGCCACGTCCACCTGTCCGCTGCGCCGGGTAAGGCGCTCGTCTTCCGCTCGGTACTTGCGCACGTAGCCAAACCGGTTGGCGGCGATGGCGTACTCTTCCTCCACCAGCGCAGCGACGCCTTGGTCGTAGTAAGCAGCCCCCATGTCTTCGCGGTGCGCCATCTTGCGATCCAACTCCCCCATGGCTTCCACCGCGCGCGGGTAGTCCGGGAGGACCTGGACCGCTTGGTTGTAGCGGTTCCAGGCGTCTTGGAACTGGTTGCCACTGGCCAGCTCCATTCCTTCGTTGGTCAAACGATCGGCCAGCTTGGTCCTGGTCTTGATCAACCAACGCTGGGCAATCCGGCTGTTGGGATCCAGGGCAAGGACTTCCTCGAAGCGGCGGATGGCGTACTCGTCGTTGTCCGCGAAGGTCGCGCGACGGGCTTGCTCCAAGAGATAGGCCATGGAAGCCTGCTTGTGGAGCAGCTCGTACTCGGCACTGACGGGGTCTTCCTGGCGCAGCCGGGCGGCTTCCTCGACGGCCAGGGCGAACTGGCCGTGGCGCACCAACACGTCCACCCGTTCGGCCGGGGTCATTTCGGGCTTGGAGCTCGCGCAGGCGACCAACAGGAGAATGACGGGACTGAATCCCCACCAGGGGGCAAAAAAGCGGGGTTGGAGCATGGCGCGAGGTTGGACGACGGTCCTGGACCCATCTTCCCCGGCAAGCGGCCGGGATGCAATGCCTCGATCCGCTCCCAGGCGGCCTTAGGTCCGGATACCGTCGGTGAGGGCGATTCCTAGGCTGCCCGCGATCAGGATGGGGATCCATCCAGCAAGGATCGGGGAAAGGCCCCCCCCCAGGCCCAGACTTCGAAACACGAAGTCAACCGCGAAGTAGAAGATGCAGAAAATCCCGCCGAGGGCCATGCGCTCAGCCCCCTTGCCCCGCTCGTACTGGAAAAGGACGGGCAAACCCACCAGGAGCAAGACCAGATTGGCGAGGGGAAAGGTCAGCAGGTAATGCCAAAGGGTGTTGAAGGCCGAATCTTCCGGCTCCCGGCTCATGAGCTCCTGGACTTCGGAAAACGAGAGGTCCATGGGATTCCGGGCCCGGTAATAGGTCTTGGCGAGCTGGGGCGTGAAGGCAAACCCCTCGAGCACATCGAGGTCTTCGCGCACGACCTCCTTGCTGCCCACCACGCTGCGGTGACCGTTCTGCAGCCGTAGTACTTTGGCCTCCGGATCCCAGTAGGCTGCTTCCGCTTGGATGCTGATCGTCCGATCCCCATCGAGCAAGGCAGCAGACAGTTCCTCCACCCTGGGCGGATTGCTATCTGGGTAGAACCGCTCCAAAAAAACCGTGTTGCCTGAGAGCTCGTGCACGGCCACCGCTTCCAATACGCGTTCTTCGGAGGGGTGTTTGAGTTGGAATTGCAGCGCATCGCGCTTGTCCGCAATGTTGGACACCACGATCTCGCGCAGGGCAAACATGGAGACCGCCAGCACACATCCACACAAGAACACCGGCACCAACATGCGATGGACCGAGACGCCGGAAGAGAGCACCGGCGTGACTTCGTTCTTCTTGAGCAGCCGATTGACCGTGAACATCCCCGCCATCAAGGTGATGAACGGGGCCACCTCCAAGAACAGGAAGGGCAGCTTGAGGAGGTAGTACCGTATCAGCACCCCGGCAGGGGCCTTGTGCCCCTGGGCATCCACTTCGAGGAAATCATCCAGGTTGCTGGTCAAGTCCATGATCAGGAACAACCCCAACAGCAGGAACAAAGCCGTGCTGTACGACGCGATGAAGTGGCTAGTCACGTAACGATCCAGCCGCCCAAACAAGGGAAGGTGGCGCCGTTTCATAGCCAAGGCTTGTGCGCACAGCCCAGGAAGGAGCTTGAGGCTCCTGGATGTCGCGGGGGCAAGGGAAACGGGTCCTTCAAGGTCAGGGTGCCCCAGCTGGTGGCGCCGGATTATCCACTGTCGTGGCTGGGATTACCACCGCCAGGGGCCTCGCCCGAGGATGGCTTGCGTATACGATACCCCCGTGCGGGACTTAGCCCACAAGACCATCCTGAAGGTACGCCCGAAGCGCAGCCTGTACGAAGACCTGGACGAGGAATTGGGCCTCGTGGTGGTCAAGCGTTTCCATGCCCCGGGCAGCTGGCAAGCTCTGCGTGATCCATTGCGCGCTCGCCGCGAAGCTCGTGCACTCAACCACTGGGCGACCCTGGGCTTGCCCGTCCCCCACCCTGCCCGAGTACGGAACCAAGCAGGATACTGGGAAGTCTACATGCCCCGCATTGAGGGGGCCGTCCGCTTGGATGAATGGTTGCGCACGTCAAGTACCGGGGCCCAGGCTCGATTCGCACAGCGCGTGGGTTCCTTGCTAGCGCGGCTCGACCTTTCGGGTGCCATCCAAGGTGACCTGCACGCGGGCAACTGCCTGCGCGACGACGATGGCGGACTGTGGTTGGTTGATCCAACGCCGCAACCCATTCTGTCCCGGCGATCGCGCCCCGGTCCGGATCGCTGGCTGCGCCTATGCGCCCAGTTGCGCGAGATCAGCACCCCGGGATTTCGTCGCCGGGTCCTCGTCGCGTATCGGCAACAGGGGGGACCCGCCCCCATCCCGGAAACCCAAGAGGCTTGGATCCAATGGGAACATCGGGCTCGAGCTGGCCGCTTGGTTGAGGCGCTCCGACGCGGGCATCGGTGGCTTCGGACTAGCGGCGTCACCACCCGGTCGGAAACCCGCCTGGAAGCGCGATCGGTTCCGGGCGGCGCTGCACGCGTGCGCCGCGGCCTCACGCGGGAACAAACGCAAGCCCTATGGCTGCGATACGGCCTGTGCAGCGAAATGGGGATCCCCGCCCTGCTTCCAGAGAGCATGCAAGTGGACTCCACCCCGACTCTGGTTTCCCGAATCCCCACCGGCGCCCACCCATGCGCCAGCCTTCCCGAGCCGGGGGCACTTGGTACGCTCATGGGTAAGCTACACGACCGTGGAATGGGAATGGGGTCGCACCCCATCGAGCGCCTTTGGACCATGGCCGACGGGACGTTGCTCTTGGATCCGGAAGCCTGGGATGGGCCACACCGAACGCCCATTGCTTGGATGGACCCCAACCTGGGACCCGGGGCTGCCCAGCTGCGCGCCAAACCTCAGGATTGGAAGCGGTTTGTCCAAGCATTTTGCCACGCCCAGCGAGCCTCTCGCCCCATCCAGCGTGAACTGGCCGCGCACTTGCTGCGTGGCTGACCCGCCGATTCCGATCCGGCGCAAGGTGCGCGCTGCTTGCTTTGCGGGCCTAGCCCGCGCTTTGGCATGCATGCCACCGGAGGGGATTCGCAGGTCCTTGCTGCCCGCGGCCTGGATGATGGCCCGTTGGGGCCCAGGCCGGATCGCACTCGGCAACCTGCAGGACACCTACGGGAACAAACGTTCCCCTTCTGATTTGCGCGCGCTTCGCAACCGTGTGTTCCGACACGCGGCGCGCCAAACGGCGGAGACCATTTTCTTGGCCCATGCCAAGCCCGCTCGGCTGCACGCGTGGTTAGCAGCTCGCGTCACGGTAGATTCTTCGATCGATCTGCTACGCGAAGCCCTGGCCGGAGGGCGCGGTGCCCTGGTGGTCACCGCGCATCTGGGCCACTGGGAACTCCTAGCTGCCTCGCTCGCACAGCAGGGATTTCAGGGTTCGGTGGTCGGGCGCTACCGCCGCAGGGACCCATCGGCAGCATGGTTTGTTCGCATGAGGGCCCAGTACGGTGTCCCCACTTTGCCGCAAGATGGACCTCCCAAGGAGCTCCTAAGACGACTAGCCGATGGTCAAATCGTGGGACTGCTGTGCGATTTGGAAGTGAGGCGACTGGCTGGGGAGTTCGTTCCCTTCCTAGGCCGACCGGCATTGACCATGTTGGCGCCTGCAGCGCTCGCACGCGCCTCCCGGGCTCCTCTGGTTCCGGTCCGTTGCGTGCTTCAGGGCGACACTGGCCGTTACCTGCTCTCGGTGGAGCCACCGATCCTTTACCGCCAAGACCTCGCTCCCAAGCAAGCTCGAAGCGAGTGCTTGGCGGAACTCAACCGCATCTATGGAAACTGGATCTTGGAGGACCCCGAACAATGGGCCTGGTATCAGCCCCGTTGGCGAACCCTGGGCACAGCGTTCCAGCCAATCCCGCTTCCCGAGCGTCTACGCCGGCAAGGGCCTTAGCGCTCGGGGAGCGCCGCATGGCTGCTCACCCTGCGCAACCCATCCAACCAGGCCTCGCGACGCGCAACCAAAGCTTCCGGTGGAACTCCTGGGCGGAAGCGATCGGCATCGTCTCGGGGTGCCGATTCGGTGGGTCCCGGCGACCAGATCCCCGCCGCCAATCCAGCCAATGCAGCGGCTCCGCGTGCGGTGGACTCGATGTCCTGGGCCCTCCAGATCTCGGCCTGGGCGAAGTCCGCCTGCATTTGCATCAGCAAGTCGTTGCGCACAGCGCCCCCATCGACACGGACGTGCGGAACGGGGTAGCCCGTGGAGTCGCGCAAGAGTTCCACAATATCGGTGCACTGCCAAGCGATGCTTTCCAAAGCAGCCCGCACAATGTGGGCTCGCTGGGTCCCGCGCGTCATGCCCAAGAGTGCCGCCCTAGCGTCTGGATCCCAGTGGGGTGCACCCAAACCTGCAAAGGCTGGGATCAAAACCACCCCGCCCGTATCGGGCACGCTCCGGGCCACAGACTCAGATTCGCTCGCGCTCGAAAGAATCCCCAGGCCATCGCGCAACCATTGGATCACTGCGCCGCCAACAAAAATCGACCCTTCTACCGCGTAGCAGGTCTGTCCCTGCGCGTCGAGGGCAAGAGTCGTCAGCAGGCCGCCATCCGGCTGGACACGGACCTTCCCCGTGTTGAGCACGAGGAAACAGCCGGTTCCGTACGTGATTTTGAAGTCGCCTTCGGCCAAGCAGCCTTGCCCAAAGAGTGCTGCCTGTTGATCCCCGGCCATCCCCATCACCGGCACGTTGCGCCCTCCGGGCAGCTGGGCCATACCGAACATCCCGGCCGATGGCCGAACCTCGGGCAAGCAATCGTGTGGGATCTCGAACAGGTCGGTGAGCTTGCTCGCCCACGCGCGTTGATCCAAGTCGAAGAGCATCGTCCGACAGGCGTTCGTCGGTTCTGTGTACCAACGTTCCCCGGAGCACAGCATCTGCAAGACGAGGCTGTCGACTGTACAGAAAACCAAATCGCCCGATTGGGCCGCCCCGCGCACGCCTTCGCGATTTTCCAGCAACCACTGCATCTTGGTCGCACTGAAGTACGGGTCAAGAACCAGGCCCGTGCGCGCACGGACCAGCGGTTCCACTCCCTCGCTGCGCAGCGCTTGGCAGCGCTGGCTGGTGCGACGGTCCTGCCAGACAATCCCGGCGCCATAGGGCTTTCCCGTTCGACGGTTGACGGCAAACACGGTTTCGCGTTGGTTGGTGATGCCTAGAGCGGCAACGGGTTGGTCGATGCCCGCGAGAACTTCGCCAAGTACATGGTCCACCGCAGCTCGAATCTCGTGGGCCTCATGCTCGACCCAGCCCGAAGCAGGAAAGTGCTGTGGGAATTCGCGGTATGCCCGACGGACCGGTACGAGGTCCTTGGAATAGACGATGGCGGTCACACCCGTGGTTCCGGCATCCAACCCGATCAATAGGCCCATGGTCATACGATGGAACAGCGAAGCTTGCCCTTGCAAGCGCTAGCTGGGAAAACAAAGGCAACTGACTGGGTTGCGTGTGGAAGCGCCGCCAAGAAACTCGGGTTGAGGTGCCACCCGGTGCCCTACCGGCCGGTCCTAGAGTCGTTCCCCCCAAGCGGGGCCCTCGACTAAGACCCGTGCCATGTTCGTCCCTCCCTA
>JACKHT010000010.1 GCA_020638855.1 Planctomycetota bacterium | reverse complement strand
AGCTCAGTTCGCGGGATTCCTGAAGCGGCCGCTGACCTACAGTGAGGTCCTTGGGTGGCGTCAGGACCAGGGTAAGCGGAGTATCTCGCTCTGCCCCCGGGCGGTGCTGGGAGAGGGGATCTATGCGGCTTGAGGGAAGGCTTCCACACGCAACCCAGTCAGTTACATTTCTTGAAAGCGTGACGCCGCTCGACGCGCTTCCGCTTCACTCGGGCGCCCGCCCGAGCAGCCGGTTGCGGCAGTCGAGCGCTTCGGGGTGGGCAGGGTCGAGGGCTAGCGAGCGCTCGTAGGACTCGCGTGCCTCCGAGTCGCGGCCCAGGTGCTCCAAGAGTTTTCCGCGCAGGCAATGGGCATCCGCGCGCATGGCCGTCGCTTCCAAGGGCAGCAATTCGAGGGTCTTGCCGATTGCTTCCATCCCCCGTTGCCACTGGCCCGCTTGCAGGGTGGCTTCGCTCAGGGCATACCAAATCTTGGGTTGGTCGCCCTCGAGTTCCAAGACCCGCCGCAGGGCGTCGGCCGCTTGCGCCCCCTCCCCTTGGCTCAACAGCAGCGTCCCCATCAGCTGGTGCGCCAGGGCAAAGTCGGGATCGCAACGGGCCGCTTGTGTCACAGCCACCAGAGCATCCTTGCTGTTGCCCAAGTAGCGCTGCGCCAAGGTCAAACCTAGGAACGCATCCGCTCGCGAAGGATCGCGCTCGACCGCGCGCACGAAGCCCGACAGCGCGCGCGGATACTGGCGCAGTTCCAAGGCCCGGAATCCCTCGCGCACCAACACTTCCGGGTAGTCCTTGGGATTCGCGGCGCGATCCAACGCGTCGAGGATGTCGCCCTGGCTGGCTTCGGGTCCGAAGCGGCGGGCCAATTGGCCGCTGGCGTCGAACACGAAGGTGGCTGGTAAGGCGACCTCTTCGCTCGTTCCTAGGTATTCCGTTCGCAGAGCGCGATCGCCCACGTAGGCCAGGTAGGGGGCATCGGGTGGGGGCAGCCAACCGTCGGAGTCGATCACCACCAGCGACCGAGCCAGGTCGGCCCGCGACCACGCCGCCACCCGTTCGAAGGGCCAAGGTTTGTCACGATCTACGGCGGCGACCCACACCACGACGTTGGCCTTTCCCGGGGCGCCCAGGGCGTGGTTGCTGCCGTCCAAGAGCCGCGCGTAGCCACCGACCACAGGAGGCCGACCCCGCGCCTCGAGGGGCGTGGGCCAAGCCGCCCGCTCGCTCGCCTCGGGCGCCGGCTCGACGAGCGAGCGGGCGGATGCGGCGGGCATTCCTTGCAGCGATTGCAAAGAGCCCGACGGCCAACGCAGGGTGATGGGCTCGCTGGATTCGATGGAGCCCAAGCCCACATGCCAGGCGGGCCCTTGCTGGCTCCCTGGAGTCCCAAGCGGATTCCAATAGGTGTTTTGCGTTTGGCCTGCGGCCGCGACCTCGATGCGACCGTGCCACGGACTCGCTTGCGCTGCACTGGGAAGGCACTCGAGCGCGGCACCGTGGGGCCCCGTGTCGGCCATCAGGTGCAAACTCCCATCGGCGCCCGCCAGGATCAGATCCAAGTCTCCATCGCCATCCACGTCGCTAGCAAGTCCGGCTTGGATCGGAGGCAACTCACCGAGTCCCAATAGGAACGCCACTTCGTCCCGGCGACCTTCCGCGGGCACCGTCTCGAGGAACACTTGCAGCCCCCTGGATTCGCTCGCCGAACCGACCGCGAGATCGGACCCCCCGCGGTTGCCCACATCGAGCCGCAGCAAAGTTTGCGCGGCTCCCGTGTGCAGCCCCGTTCTTCGAAGCGCACCAGCGAGCCCCCCCGGGCCAGGCTCGAGCTCGAAGACCCCCGGCGATTCGGTCCAAGGCTCCTGTCCGACCGGGTTCTCCGGATCGCGGATTGTATCTACCAGCGCGGGGTCTTGCCCCACGATCCATAGTCGCGGTTGGGACGCGCCCAAGCTGGGGAAGGCGAGCGCCATGGCATGTTCTCCCAGGGTCCACGACGGCACTTCCGTACCTAGCTCGGCCGCTTCGAAGCGGCCCGCAGCGTTGGCCAGCCATAGGCGATCGGGTTGCCCATCGGCGTTGCATTCGTACAGGTCGACCTTGCCATCGCCGTTCCAATCCACCGGCGCCAATTGGCGCGTACAGGTCGCACCGCCCAAGCCTAGGGACTCGCCGATTTCCTCGAAGGCCAACTCGCCCAGGTTGCGGAGCACGAAGTTGCGCAGGCCGCCCTGCGAGCCTTGCCACTCGGGACGGTAGGTGCCCGAATCCCATGCGGGCCCGTCGCCACCCATAGCGAACACCAAGTCCAGGCGTCCATCCGAGTCCACGTCCAGCGGCGTGACCGCATGCACCCGGGCCGAACGGTTGCCTTTGCCTACCGGAAGGCCGATGGCGTGGTCGAGCAGCGACCAAAATCCATTCTGCGAGCGCGAGTACAGTCCCAAGTAGCCCGTTTCTCCCTCGAAAGCCAGGAAGCGCGTCCCGACCCATTCTTCGAGCCCATCGCCATCCAAGTCGACCCAGCACAATTGCCCCGGGGATTCCTCGGGAATGCGCAGCGGAAGCAACGCGGGTCGGAACCCATCGCGACCGTTGTTCTCGAAGAGCTGGGTGTCGCAGCCATAGCGCGTCCAAACGAAGTCCGGGTGACCGTCGCCGTTGCTATCCAAACTGGTGAGTCCCACGGCGTCCAGCTCTCCGCGTTTGCCCCCGTCGGCCAGACCCAAGCGGCTCTCTTCGGTGAGGGGCAGCGTGGCCCCGATCCACGGGGCGACCTCTTGGTAGCGAGCCCGTTGCGCCGAGCCGCGCATGCCGCGGGTGACCTCGATGCGGTGGATCTTCCAGCCCCCTTCGCGTCCACGCCGCACCTCCCAGGCCATTTCGAACTGAACGCATTCGTTGGGTCCTTGGGTTTGGTGCCCCGCGAAGCGAACCGACCAGTCCAACACCCAGCCGTTCCCCTTGGCTTCGGGTGCGACCCCTAGGGGTTGCCATTGGCCCACGGCCGGGGCCTCCCAACCTGCAAAGTGCGCGATCCACTGCCGGGCCAGGTTTTCGGCGTCCAGCTCCGAATCATCGCTCGCTTCCAGAAGGTGCAGCGACATCCCCGCGATTTCGACTTGCCGACCGGCACCGGGGATCGGGAAGCGATGCTCGGAGCCGGATTCGAGCAACTCTTGCAGGCTCCCTTGGCGGCGATGGGCCAGGGCTTCGGCCAGCGGCTCGAGCAAATCGCGCCGGACCTCGGCCAGGACGGCATCCGCGCTGGGCCGGTCGGGATCGGTACGCGAATTGGAGTGCGCTCCCTTCGACCCACAGGCGCAGCACAGCCAAAGGAGGCTGAGGGTGAGGCAGGAGAAAGGTCGCATGGGTACCCGTTCAGCCTAGCCTGCTGGGTAGGCCTGAGGGCTGGGATCACCGAACGGGTGTTCACCCCTGGGACCCCGGACCCAAACTGGGGCCCCACCATCGATCTTGGGGGGTGCAGCCTCCCCGTGCCACCACCTTGGGCAGCGCCCGTGGGGGGGCGGCCTTTCCGGCGAAACCCCGGGGCAACCATTGGGTACACTCGCCATTCCTTGGGTCCGATCGCTGGCTGGTCTGATCGCTAGGCCGGACCCTGATCCCAACGCACCGTGAGATTCCTTTCCCTCTGCTTGCTCGTGGCCCTCGTGGCTTGCCAATCCACCAAGAAGTCCAACATGGAGGAAACCGAAGCGCTGCCCAGCGCCGCAGGGGATGCCCAAGCGGTCCATCGTTTGATCGACGCTTGGCATGCTGCGGCCGCTGCCGTGGACGCCGATGCCTACCTCGGTGCGCTTTCTGCGGATGCGGTGTTCATGGGAACCGATCCCGAAGAACGCTGGGACAAGCCCGCCTTCACCCAGTACGTGCGGCATTACTTTGACGACGAGAAGCGCGGTTGGACCTACGTGCCCAGCCGGCGGCAGGTGATCTTTTCCCCCGACGGCCGCATCGCTTGGTTCGACGAACGGCTCGAGAATACGGGCTACGGGGTCTTGCGCGGTACGGGCGTGGTGCGACTCGAGGGCAAGGAATGGCGCATCGCCCACTACAGCATGACCTTCGCGATTCCGAACGCGCAGGCGAAAGCCGTGGTGCAGTTGCTGCGCGGCGCCGAATCCCACGCGCCCGAACCACCGGCCCCGTCGCAATCCGGCCAATGATGGTTGCTCGGCACAAATCGTGGCGCAGCTAGTCCGAGTCGGCTTCGAGTGACGCCACCGCGAGGCGCGATGGGCGGCTGCACAGGCTGAGCCAAGTCACTTGCGCCAGGGTCGCCAGCGAAAAGGAACCGGCCACGTAGATCAAGCCCGGTTCGTGACCGAAGCGTAGGGCGAGCAGCATGCCACCCACGGCGCACCCCAGGAAGATCAACATGCTCTTGGTGATCGCGCCGGTTTGCCCGTGGCCCACCAACCAGCCCAGGTGGAAGCTCTGTCCGGCCATCAAACCCGGTTGGGGGAGGCTGCAGAGCAATCCTGCTGCGCCCAGGACCGCCAGGGTGGGGTGCATGTCGAACATCGATTCAAACAGCCAAACTCCCCAGGGCGAGAGGGCAAAGACTCCAAGTAGGGCGGTGTTCGAGAGCGCCAGGATGCGCGAGAAATTCATCAGCGGGCGCAGGCTGCCGCGCACCTCGCTCAACCGGATCACGACCTCGTTGTAGGCCAGGGCCAAGCTGCGCGGCACGAACACGAGCCCATGCAAGGCTTGCCAGACCGCCAGGGACTCGATCGAAAAGGGCAAGCGATTCATGGCTGCGGCCCCCAGCGGCATGGCCATGAACCCCAAAATGGGGGTCACGGCCAAGGGTGCGTAGAAGCGTACGAAGCGCGGCAAATCGATCGGACCGGCGGGACCTTGCTCGATGATTTCGAGTTCGCGCACACTGGGTCGCACGACCCAGCCCACAAACAAAGCCTCGCAACACACGCCCACCGAAAGCGCGAGCCCCGCGGTCAGCGCTCCGGGAATCTCGAAGTGATAGCACAGGCTGAGCACCACCACGTCGCCCAGCAAACGGAACAGGGTTCCTTGGGTCACATGGGTACCGCGCTCGGCGCGGATCAAGATGCCCTGGTGGAAGCGGCGGTAGGCGATGGCGGCGGTCCACGGAATCATAGCCCACAGCGCGGGATGGCCGGCGGCTTGCACCAAGGGCGTGGCCCCGATCAGGTCGCCCACCAGTGGGTTGTAGAGCGCCGGGAAGCATACCAACGCGTGCACCCCGCTCAGCCCAATCCCTAGGGTCATCGCGTAGCGGCGTACGCGCTGCAAGCTCTGTCGATCGCGGCACAGCGCCGTCGAAGCGGAGAGCATCATCACCACCGGGCCTTCGATCAGAAGCGCCAGGGGGAAGGCGATCGATCCGATCGCCGCCATTTGAACCTCGGGCGAGGCCATGCGGCCTACCACCGCGGTGATCAGCGGCAACTCAAGCGCCATGCAAAGCCACGAGAGCGCCAGCGGCGACCAGAGCTTGAAGATCCGGCGCAGGGTGACCCGGTCGCTTTGGGGTTCGGGGTAGGGCGCGGCTTTCACCGCGCTAGCATCCCGATCGGGCGGGCCGATGGGAACCCCCTGGCCCAAGGTTGCGAGCGAAACTTGTCGGCCGGAAGCGCGATTCAAGGAAGCGGCCGGAGGCAGCGCTTTGCTGCTGTCCTCCGGCCGCCAACCGATCGGGAGTTTGCCCCCGCTCGGGGCAAGCTACTTCGGCTCGGGCGTGTTCGCGTCTTGAACGGCAGATTCGGGTTTGGGGGGGGCCGCACTCGGGGCCTGATCGGGACCCTTGTCCTGCACCGCCTTGGGATCGATTTCGAACACGGGCGCCGGAGCTTCCTGGGTGGCTTCGGGGCCGGGGTTCACGGTGGGTTGGGGATCCACCGCCGGTTGGGCCTCTTCGCTGGTGGTCGCGGGCGCGGGCGCGGGAGTCGTGGCGTCAGGGCCCAATGGATTCTCCGGCAGGCCTGGTTGCACGCTAGCCCCTTGCGATCCCTGAGGTCCACCGGGGTCGGCGAAGGGGTCGTGCTCGTCGCCCACTTGCTTGAGCAGTTCTTGCATGTGACCACGCAGCGCGGTGGCTTTCCACGAGGGCAGCAAGTAAGCCCAGCCCTTGGATTTCTGGGTGATGGCTTGAGCCTGGGCTTCGACCGCCGCCGGATCGGAGGGGGTTTCGTTGGTGGCCCCCGCAGGGTCGAGTTCCTTCGGAAGCGTGTCCTCGACCGGCCCCGCATAGGGTTTTGGTGCGCCTTCGGCGTTCGCGTCCGCGGCGAAGGTGGCGTAGATCTTGCCCGCTAGGTCCACGCTGCGTACGGTCACGTGCAACCCTTCGCGGGTCCAGAATTCGCTGGTGACGGTGGACTCGGGCGAAAAGTCGATCGAATCCACGGGCGCCACATCCTCCATGCGTAGCGCCTGCAGCGCCGAGGCGAAGCGCGCGGTGACCCATTCGCTCTGGGGCTCTTGGCCCGCGGGCAGGTTGAGGATCGCCAGCGGCTGGTTGGCATCGCCGTCCTTGGGACGAGCCAGCAAGACTTCTTCCCCGTCGGGATGCTGGATGCGCACGGCGAGCATGTCGTTGGCGGCTACGTCGACCAAGCTGGTGTCGAGCCAGTTGGCGCGCTTGGTTTCGACGCGGAGGTTGCCCGAGGCCAGCCAACAGGTCGGCTCGCCGTCGATGCGGGTGAAGTACGCTTCGTCGGTGGTGCCTGCGCGGCGCTTGCCGATCCAGACGGAGCCCAGGGACGTGTCTTTGCCGTCGAACACCTGCACCTTCACCGGGCCGGGGCTTGCGCCCGTGGCGGGGGGCGTCGTGGGGTCGCCAGCGGGGGCCGGTTCCTCGGCGAGTCCGAGTTCCGCGTACAGCTCGGGGCGCTTGGTTTTGGCCTCGAGGCGCTCCGAGCGGGCCAAGGCCAACACCAGCGAGTCCAGCTTCTTGCGATCGGCCGGGTAATCACCGCGCTCTGGATCGGTCCAGTTGCCGTCGGCGCTGCGCTCGAAGGTCCAGGTCTCGCCTTCGACCTCCAGGCTGACTTTGCGCACGTCGTTGACCTCCGCCTTGAGCTTGGGTAGCAACAGGCCCGAGCTGGCCCCTTGGGTCTGACCCGCGCCATTTTGGAAGTAGAGGGTTCCGGCCCACAGGAGTCCGGCTCCGAGGAGCATCAGGATCAGGGTTTTGGCTTTCATTGGGCCCTCCGCGTGCGCACGTGGTTGCGGGCCGACACCAGCGCCACGACCAACAGGATCAAGGGGATCAGGATGGTGTTGAACAGCTTCAGCCGCGTGCCCAACGACTTGATATCGGTGTTGAGTTGGCTGCGCACGTCGCGCAGTTCGCGGCGCTGCTCCAGGTACGTCTGGTTGGCGCGTTCCAGCTCGGCTTCTTGTTCGGGCGACAACAGGGCGCCGCCGGGGGAGTCCTGGGGGCCTTGCAGCTTGGCCAGCTTCGATTCGGTCTCGCGCAGCGCCGCTTCGATTTCCTTCTGCTTGGCTTTGAGGCGTTCTCCAGCGGCCTGCTCGAGTTCGGCCTTCTTGGTGAAGGGCCGCTGGAAGCCTTCGCGGCTGCGCAGGCTGATCAAGTCCGAGGACCCGCATAGGTTTTCGAGCACGTTGACCGCCAAGCTGCCGTTGCCTGCCGTGATCTGGCGGAAGAAGCCGCGATCGCTGGTCCAAAGCGGATCGGCCAGGATGTCGGCATCGGCCACCAGCACCGCGTGGAAGGGAACCTTCGAAGCGGCCAAGTGTTCGGGCTTGGCTTCGGTGGAAGCGTCGGCTCCTTCGGGTTTGGGCTCGCTTGCAGGGGGAGGGCCATCGGGGAACGCGGTTTTTACGTCGCCGGTCAGGCGCACGGCGACCGCCCGGCGCTGGCCGTCGGGTACGAACGATTCGGTCAAACGCACGAAGTCCGGTTGACCGAATTGCAAAAGCGTCGCGTCGACGGTTCCGGCCCCATCGGCGGAGGTTTGCAAGAGGGGCTCAACGGTCACGCCCGATCCCTCGATGCTGTCGAACGATCCGGCCAAGAGTAGGTTGAGGCTCGAGAGCTCGCGGATCGCCACGTCGTTGGGATCCATGCAATCCTGGTCGAGGGCCAGCACCACGGGGCAGTAGATCGGGCCGCCCGGCGAATCGATCTGCTGCGACTTGTCTTTGTCGCCCGCGAGTTTGCTGGCATCAAGCCGCACACCCCAGGCCTCGAGCAGGCGGTCGAGGTGCGAACTGTGATCGCCCCCCATGCCGCCCATGCGCGGATCGCCTTGGGCGCTGGGGTCGAAGAAGCAGTACGGGTCGACGAAGGCCAGGATGCGGCCCCCAGCCAAGGCAAACTGGTCGATCGCGTACAGGGTCTGGTCAGAAAGCTCTTTCGGGTGCACCAGCATCAAGACGTCGATCTCTGGATCGATCGTTTCCGCGGTGGTCTCCACATTGCGCACTTCGAGCGCCTGGCTGAGCAGCGAGTACACCGTCCAGGGCTGGGATTGCCGGCCCGTGCGGGGGTCCGGAGTGCCGCCCGTCAGGGGCAGGCTCGACATCACGCCGACCACCGGTCGGTCGGGGTTCCCGAGGCGGTAGAGGATTTGGGTGATGTCGTACTCGAGCGATTCCTCGCGGCTGGGGTCGAAGAACGGAATCGTCTCGCGCGCATCGACGCTGTTGGTCGCCTCCAGCCCGAAGTACAGCTTGTCGCCCACCTCGTTGACCGGAATGCCGCGCAAACCGGCCTGGGCGGCTTGGTCTTCCTCTTCGGTGAACGGCTTGGGATCGATGACCACCATGCGGAGTTTGCCGTTCGACTCGCTGACGTATTCCTCCAGAAGCTCGCGCACGCGCTGGGCGTAGGCGGGGATGGGGGAGCCATCCGGAGCCTGCTCGGGAGTGTAGTAGAAGCGCAGGTTCTGGGGTTCCTCGAGGGCACCCAGGATGTTGCGCGTGCCTTGGCTCAGGCTGTAGAGGTTGCGTTCGGTCAGGTCGATGTGCGAACGACGCAGGGCGACCTTGGCGAAGGCGTTGACCGCAATGAACAGCGCCAACGCAACCAAAAGGCCCGACAGGGAGAAGATTTTTTTCACCATGGGATCGTGGGGCGCGCTGCCTAGCGGGCTTTGGTCTGGTCGATGACGACGGCGTTGGCGAACAACAGCAAGCCGATCAGCGAGAGGAAGAACACGAGGTCACGCAGGTCGAGCACGCCGCGCGCGATCGCCTGGAAGTGGGTGTAGAGGCTGAGCGAACGGACCCATTCGACCGCCACGTCGGGCAGGACGCCCTTGGCGAAGTCCATCACTCCCGGTTGCCCCGCCAGGTAGAAGAGCAGGCAAACCACGAGCGACACCACGAAGGCGATCACCTGGTTCTTGGTGAATGACGAAACCAAGGATCCGATCGCCAGGTAGGCCCCGGCCATCAGGAAGGAGCCCAGGTAGCCGGCCAGGATCACCCCGTTGTCGGGTTCGCCCAAGTAGAGCACCGAGAACCAATTGGTCGTGGTGAGCAACAGCGCCACCCCGATGAAGATCCAGGCCGCCAGGAACTTGCCCAGTACGGCCCCGCCCATGGTGATGGGCAAGGTCAGCAACGACTCGATGGTTCCCGAGCGACGTTCCTCGGCCCACAGGCGCATCGAAAGCGCGGGGATCAGCGCCAAGTAGAGCAGCGGGTGGATCGCAAAGAACGGTCGCAGGTCCGCTTGCCCCAACTCGTAGAACTGCCCCAGGTTCCAGGTCAGATAGCCTGAAAGCACCAGAAAGATGATCAAAAAGACGTAGGCGACGGGGGTGCCGAAGTAGGCGCCCAACTCGCGCTTGAGGACAACGAAGGTTCCGCGCATGGGGATCAGGCCTTTTGCTGGGCTTGGTTGGCGGTCTCGCCGGGGCGGGTGATTTCACGGAAGACATCGTCGAGTCGACCGCGATCCACGTGCATGTCGCGCACCTTCCAGCGGTGGCTGCGCACGTGGTCGGTGACCTCGAACAGGATCGGCTGGCCGTTGGCGGGGAACACCCGCCAGCCCTGGCCACCTTCCTCGGCAGCCAGCGCCTCGACCAACGCAACGTTGGCCAAGCTCGAAAGCACATCGAAGGCCTCGGTCGGCAGGTCGCCTTCGAAGCGGACCTCCACCGACCCGGCGAAGCGCGAGCGCTCGCGCAGCTCCGAAGGCAGGCCATTGAAACGCAGGCGGCCCTCCGAAAGGATCGCCGCCCGCGAGCAGACCGCCTCGACTTCTTCGAGGATGTGGGTCGAGAGGATGATCACCTTGCCCTTGGCCATCGAGCGGATCAGGTCGCGCACCTGTTCCTTTTGGTTGGGGTCGAGGCCGTCGGTGGGCTCGTCCAAGATCAACACATCGGGGTCATGCAGGATGGCTTGCGCCAAGCCGACCCGGCGTTTGAAGCCCTTCGAAAGGGTCTCGATGCGCTGGTCGCGAACCGCTTCGAGCTCCAACAGCCCGATCGCACGGTCGATGGCGGAGGCCCGCTGGGCTGAGGGAATGTTGCGTGCGGCGGCTACGAAGCGCAGCAAACTGGTGGGCGTCATATCGGGGTACAGCGGCGCACCCTCGGGGAGGTATCCCATGCAGGCCTTGGCGGCGATCGGGTCCTTCGCCAGGTCGTGGCCCATGACCAAGATCCGCCCGGCGTCGGGCTGCAGGAAGCCGGTGACCATCTTCATGGTGGTCGACTTGCCCGCCCCGTTGGGGCCCAGGAAGCCGAGCACTTCGCCCGGCAAGACAGTCAGATTCAAGTCGTCGACGGCTTGGAGGTTGCCGAAGCGCTTGCTGAGGTGCTGGATTTCGATCATGGCGCGCTGGGGGTCGGCCTAGCGGGGGCAATTGGGGTGGAGGAGCTCCATCCATGTCTTGGGACTGCGGGCAAAGCCCTGAGTCATACAGGGACAGACGCCCGTGGGCAAGGGCGAATGGGCCGAAGCCCAGCGCCCTCCTCTGCACCCCAGTGGGGTGCATCGGGGGGCCTACGACCCGTCCAGGATGGTGTTGGGGCGGAGTCGAGAATTTCCGCGCACACCCCGGCTCAAGTTCACCCCCCTGGGAAACCCGATCGTTCCGAGGGTCTCTCCCCGGTCCTGCCCCATTCCCCATGCTCTGCATTCTTCGCTCCCCGTTTCCGTGTGCGCTGGCTATTGCGTTCGCACTCCTCTTGGGCACTGCCCAGGCCCAAACCGAGTGGAATGCCTCCGATGGGGCTCCACTCGACTGGTTTGGTTACGCGGTCGCAACGCAAGGGGACTGGGCGGTGGCAGGCGCACCTTTCGAATCCGAGGCCGGTGCGCGTGCTGGGGCGGTGTACGTGCTCGATCAAGCAAGCGGGGTGGAAGTCAAACTGCTGCCCAGCTCGAGCGCTCCCGGTGGCCATTTCGGGAGCGCGGTGGACCTCGACGGGGATACGCTCGTAGTCGGCGCTCCGGCCGATGGGCTCGGCGGCCAAGCTCCTGGGAAGGCGTACGTGTTCGAGTACCTTGGCGGAAGTTGGCAGCAAGTCGCCCAGCTACAAGGTTCCCCTGGGGCAGCGGGCGATGGGCTGGGGACTTCGGTGGCCGTCCACGGCGACCGAATTCTGGTGGGCGCTCCCTGGGATGCAACCGCTGGAATCCAGGCCGGCGCGGTATGGGCGTTTCGCCGACAAGCAGGGGTTTGGATCGCGGATGGGCAGCTCGCCGTGAACCAAACGCGCCCGGGGGATTTCTATGGCTACGCGGTCGCCTTGGGTGAGCGTTGGGCTTGCGTGGGTGCCTACAGCGCGAACTCGGTGGTGTACAACGAGGGCGCCGCGTACTTGTTCGACCACAGCGGAGGGAGCTACGCATTCGCGGCGCGCGTCACCGAACCCTCGCCCATGCCCAACACCAACTTTGGGCGCAGCGTGAGCCTTGCGGGGGATCGCTTGGCCGTGGGCGCGACCCACGACTCAGCCGGATTGCAGGAGTCCGGGCGCGTGACGTTGTTCCGCTTTGACGGCAACGCCTGGACCCTCGAAGCGAGCGTGCAGCCCAATCTTCCGCAGGCTGGCAACGCGTTCGGATTTGCGGTGTCGCTGGCGGGGGATCGCTTGCTGGTGGGCGCGCCGTTGACCGGGGGTAGCGGCGCGGCGTACCTCTTCGAGCCGATCCAGGGGAGTTGGTACGAGACCCGCTCGCCCGACTTTGCGGGCACCCAGCCGGGGGACTTCGTGGGTGTGTCCGTGGCGCTTGGTTCGGGGTGGGGGCTCGTCGGGGCGATGCGTGATGCGAGCCTAGGGTGGAGCGCTGGGGCGGTGCAGCGGCTCGACCCCAGCGGCTTCGAGGCGCCCGACGCGGTTTCGTTCTGCGGCTGCTCGCAAGGCCCGCCCTGCGGAGGAACGGGGGACCCGCACGGCTGCCCGAACGGCCTCGGACATGGGGCGGTGATGGGGATCGAGGGATCGGTCTCGATCGGCCAGGACGACCTGGTCCTGACCATGAGCGGCATGGCTCCTGGGCAGTTTGGCTTCTTCTGGATGGGGGACGGCGCCTCCGAAGTGGCGCTCTACAACGGCTACCTATGCGTTTCGGCGGGCAGCATCGGGATCTTCCGCTGGAGCGTGTCGATCGCCGGCAGCGATGGGGTTCTGCGCACAGGACCCGGCCTGGTAGCCGCCTCGCAGGGGTTGCCCGGGGCGCTCTTGGCTGGTTCCTCCTGGTCGTTCCAAGGCATCTATCGCGATCCCGGCGGGGCCTGCGGGACGGGCATCAACCTGTCCGATGCGATTTGGGTGACCTGGAAGCCCTGAAGGCCGCGCCCAGAAATCTGCGGGCTTGGGACGGGCTCCCGGGCCTATGGGACCCCTTTTCGGGGGGGGAACCAACGCAACGGTTGACGCGGCGGGGGGGGAGGCGCATAGATTCGTGCCCCGACTGTTCCACGGACCTCTCCCGCCGTCATGCCCAAGACCCTCGTCATCGTCGAGTCCCCGACCAAAGCCCGGACCCTCAGGAAGTTCCTGGGCAAGGACTACATCGTCGAGTCCTCGGTGGGCCACATCCGGGACCTGCCCGCCAACGCCTCGGAGGTCCCCGCCAAGCTCAAGGGCGAGGCCTGGTCCCGGCTGGGGGTCAACGTGGACGCCGATTTCGAGCCGCTCTACATCGTCCGGCCCGAGAAGAAGGCCATGATCCGCGAGCTCAAGGACTCGCTCAAGGATGTGGACCTGCTCTTGCTAGCGACCGATGAAGACCGCGAAGGGGAGGCCATTTCCTGGCACCTTTTGGAGGTGCTCCAGCCCAAGGTGCGGGTCGAGCGCATGGTGTTCCACGAGATCACCAAAAGCGCCATCCTGGAGGCCATCGAGCACACCCGCAAGGTCGACTTGAACCTGGTCGAGGCCCAGGAAAGCCGCCGCATCGTCGACCGCCTGTATGGCTACGAAATCTCGCCCACCCTGTGGCGCAAGATCAAGCCCAAGCTCTCGGCCGGTCGGGTCCAGAGCGTAGCGGTACGCATGCTGGTCGAGCGCGAACGGGCGCGCATGCGCTTTGTGGAGGCCGAGTACTGGGACCTTGCGGCGGTTTTTGAAACCACCCAGGACAAGACCTTCGCCGCCCGCATTTCCACTGTCGATGGCACCCGCGTGGCGGTCGGCAAGGACTTCGACCCCGATTCGGGCCAGTTGCTCACCAAGCGCGACGTGGTGCACCTGGATCGCGAAGCCTCCGAGTCTTTGCGCAAGGCCATCGCCTCGGGCGCCTTTGAGGTCATCAGCGCCGAGGAAAAGCCTTTCACCAAGAAACCCGCCGCGCCCTTCACCACCTCGACCTTGCAGCAGGAAGGCGGCCGCAAACTCCGTTTCGAAGCCAAGCGCACCATGCGTGCCGCCCAGCGGCTTTACGAAAACGGTTTCATCACCTACATGCGGACCGACTCGGTGGTGCTTTCGACCCACGCCATCGACCTAGCCCGCACGGCCGTGCGCGATCTGTACGGCGCGGAGTACCTGCCCGACAAGCCGCGCGTGTACCAGGGCAAGGTCAAGAATGCCCAGGAAGCCCACGAAGCGATCCGTCCGGCGGGCGACGAGGTCGCCACGGTCGAGGCGGTAGCCAAGCAGCTGGGCAGCGACGAAGCCAAGCTCTACGAGCTGATTCGCATGCGCACCTTGGCCTCGCAGATGAAGGATGCGCACGGACGGCGCATGATCCTGCGCGTGGCGACCCAGGAAGGCACCCGCGAAATCGTGTTCCAGGCCAGCGGTTCGGTGATCGACTTCCCCGGATTTCTGCGGGCCTACGTCGAAGGCGATGAAGCCAGCGACGACGCCCTCGGGGACGAGGAAAACGTGCTGCCTCCCCTGGCCAAGGGCGATCGGGTGCGGGCCAAGGACCTGCACTGCGAAGAGCACAAGACCTCGCCCCCGGCGCGGCTCACCGAAGCCTCGCTGGTCAAGGCGCTCGAGGAGTCGGGAATCGGCCGGCCGTCGACCTACGCTTCGATCATCGACACGATCCAAAACCGCAACTACTCGTTCAAGAAGGGCACCGCGCTGGTGCCGACCTTCACGGCCTTTGCCGTCACGGCCCTGTTGGAGCAGCACTTTCCGACTCTGGTCGACACCGCGTTCACGGCGCGTATGGAAGAGCAGCTCGACGCCATCGCCCGCGGCGAGGGGGGCCGCACCGCGTACCTACGCTCGTTCTACTCGGGCAACGGAACCCCTGGGCTCAAGCCGCTCGTCGAGCGATCGATCGAATCGATCGACCCACGTACCATCTGCACCATCCCGATCGGCAACGATGCGGAGGGACAGCAGGTCGAAGTACGCGTGGGGCGCTACGGCCCGTTCCTCTCCTGCGGCGAGGACTCGGCGCCCCTGGCCGACGACGTGTGCCCCGACGAGGTCACGCTGCCTTTTGCGTTGGAACGGCTCGAGGCCAAGAAGCGCGGAGCGGAACCCATCGGATCCGATCCCGAGAGCGGCATGCCCGTGTACGTCAAGACCGGTCGCTTCGGTCCCTACGTGCAGCTAGGGGAAGGCGAAGAAGGCGAACGCCCCAAGATGGTCTCGCTGCTCAAAGGCATGGATGCCGAGCATCTGCCGCTGGACACGGCCTTGCAACTGCTCGCGCTGCCGCGCACGGTGGGGCAAGACGCCGACGGGGTCGACATTGTGGCCTACAACGGCCGCTACGGCCCTTACATCAAACGCGGCGACGATACGCGCAGCTTGGCGCCCGAAGACGACTTGCTTCAGCTCAGCCTGGCCCGTTCCTTGGAGCTCCTGGCCCAGGACAAGCCGACCCGCGGGGGTCGCCGGGCGGCCACACCGATCAAGACCTTCACCGAAGTGCCCGACGTGGAAGGCGGCCAGATCCAGCTCTTGCAAGGGCGCTACGGCCCCTACGTGACCGATGGCGATACCAACGCCTCGTTGCCCAAGGACCTCGATCCGGACACGCTCACGGTGACCATGGCGCTCGAGTTGATCGAGACGCGGCGCGCCATGGGCGGCAGCAAGAAGCGCAAGAAAAAGGCCAGCGCCAAGAAAGCCCCAAGCAAAAAGGCAGCGAGCAATAAGGCAGCGAGCAAGAAGCCCGCATCCAAGAAAAAGGCCGCCAAGAAGGCCACTTCGTCCAAAGCCGAGGCCGGCGAAGACACTTCCAAGCCGAGCGCCGCGAAGAAAGCGGCCAGCAAGAAACCGGCTGGGAAAAAGAAGGCGGCCAAGAAGCCCGCTACGAAAAAGGCCGCCGCCAAAAAGTCGGCATCCAAGAAGCCGGCCTCCGAGAAAGCCAGCGAGTGATCAGCGGCCAACGCACGGGTTCGCGCACCCCAGTTGGAACCCGGCGCCCCTCAGCCCAATCTCCCGCGCGCCGCGAAGGGGCCAGCCCTCGTGGGCGGGCCCTTCGCACGCGGGAGCGGAAACCCTAGGGTCTTTCTTTCACCGAAGGTCTTTCTTTCACCGAAGGTCTAACTTTCACCGAAGGTCTAACTTCCACCGAGGGTCTTACTTCCAAGCGTGACCTTCGAGGTGCTCGAGGTCTTCCTTGGAGAAGTAGGTCGCGCTGAAATCGCGCGCCAAGTTCCGAATGGCTTGCACGTGGGCCACGTCGAGGCCCTGCTTGCACTTCATGGCTTCGACCGTGATGCCGTGCATCATGGCCAGCTGCTGGTAGTACTTCTCGCGCGTCGCCGCGTCGGCATCGGCGGCGGGCATCTTGATGCGTTGGGCGAGCCAATAGCTGGCGGTGCGCTCTTGGATGGCGCTGGCATGCTCTTCCTTGGTGATCGTCCAGCGCACCATCTGGTTGCGGTCAAGGCTGGTTTCCAGCGGCAGGTTGAGCTGGCCCATGGCCTTTTCGATCGTTGCGCAGTCTTCGAGCAACATCTCGATGCGCATTTTGTCGCTGTAGATGCCGCAAGGGACTTGGCAGTGCACCACCGGCGTAGCTGCGGGGGCCGGGGCCGGGGTGGCTGCGAAACTGGCCGCCGAGTTGGCCGCCGAGTTGGCTGCCGAGTTGGCTGCCGGTTGGGCTGTGGACCACCCGAGGAGTGCGAGGCTGAGGAGGGCGAGCGAGGCGAGTTGCGATTTCATGGGAGCACCTTATGGTACGGGCCGAGGGATCCACCTGCGAGGGCGGGTGGCAGGTCATCCTATACGACCTGTGCTCGGATTGCAGAAGGGGGCGCTGTCCCAATGCTCTCCGATGGGGGGCGAGTTGCGACATCGAGCCTGGAATGCGTGGCTGGCTGGCGGGTACAAAGAGTCGGTGACGTCCGGAAACCAGATCGTGTTGGGGGACAACCTGCCGTTCCTGGGCTCGCTGCCCGACGGGGCGGTGGACTTGATCTACATCGATCCGCCCTTCAACACCGGCCGACGGCAAGAACGCAGCACCTTGATCACCACCCAAGACCCCGCTGGGGATCGGCAGGGGTTTGGGGGCAAGCGCTACGCCACCGAACAGGTGGGGCGCACGGGTTATGCCGATCGGTTCGAGGACTTTCTGGGCTTCTTGGAGCCCCGGTTGCGCGAAGCCCACCGCGTCCTGGCGAGCGAGGGGAGTTTCTTCCTGCACATCGACTACCGCGAAGTGCACTACTGCAAGGTGTTGCTCGACCAGATTTTTGGGCGCGAGTGTTTCCAGAACGAAATCATTTGGGCCTACGACTTTGGGGCTCGCAGCCGCAGTCGCTGGTCGGCCAAGCACGAGAACATCCTGTGGTACACGCGGCACCCTGCGCGTTACACCTTCCACTTCGAGGAGATGGATCGCATTCCGTACATGGCCCCGGGCCTCGTCGGCAAGGAAAAGGCCGCACGCGGAAAAACGCCCACCGACGTTTGGTGGCACACCATCGTCAGCCCCACGGGCAAGGAAAAGACCGGCTACGCCACGCAGAAACCGCTGGGAGTGCTTGAGCGCATCGTGCGCGTGCATTCGAGTCCGGGAGACACGGTGCTCGACTTCTTCGCGGGTTCGGGAACGACCGGCGCGGCCGCTGCGCGGCACGGGCGGAGGTTTCTCTTGGTCGACGAAAACCCTGAAGCCGTCGCGATCATGCGCAAGCGGCTAGCAAACCACCTGTGTCCCTAGGTAACTGACTGGGTTTCGTGTGGAAGCTCCGCCAAGAAACTCGGGTTGAGGTGCCACCCGGAGCCCTACCGGCCGGTCCTAGAGTCGTTCCCCCCAAGCGGGGCCCTCGACTAAGACCTGTGCCATGTTCGTCCCTCCCTTTTGCCCCTACTCCACATGCCTGGCCCACAAGCATCCATCCAAGCGGCACTACCTGCGCTACGGCTATTACAAGCCTCTTTGTAGAGCAAACCCAGTCCCGAGGTTCCGCTGCCGTACTTGCAAGCGCACCTACTCCCGCCAGACCTTTCGAGCCGACTATCGGGATCACAAGCCACATCTAAACACGCAGTTGTTTCGGTTGCTGATCTCGGGAGTTGGTCTGCGTCAGTCTTCGCGGATGCTTCCGCTCACGCTCCGATGCACCGAGCTCAAGTTCCGCAAGATCGGACACCACCTACGACATCTGAATCTCAATGTTCGAGGGAAGCTGGGTCCTTCCACGGTTCTGCAGATGGACGAGTTCGAGACCTCTGAGACCCGTCGTCGTGAGCGGCCGGTGACGGTTCCGGTGCTCATCGATGCGCTAAGCCGATTCATCATTTGGGCGGAATCGGATACGCTAAGCCCCCGCGGCCGGATGAGCACCTCGAGACTTCAGGCGCTGGCTGCTGAGGAGACCCAGTTTGGTCCCCGCAAGGACAACTCAAAGGTAGCGGTCCGTAAGGTACTTCAGCGGGCGATCCCTATGGTCTCGGGGCTGGATATGGTTCGGGTGCAGACCGATGAAAAGCTGACGTATCCGACTCTGTTGCGGAGCGCGTTTGGGGAGGCAAGGGTCATTCATGAACAGACTTCGAGCCAGTTGGCACGGACGGTTGCGAATCCGCTGTTTCCGATCAATCAAACGGAGGCGATTGCTCGAGACCTCTTGGGTCGCTTGAGGCGTCAGTCTTGGTTGGCGAGCAAGAAGCGTTGCTTCTTGGACCTGGCGCTTCAGTACCTGATGACATGGAAGAATCTCATCAAGCCAAGGTTCAATCGGGACAAGGCGACGCCTGCTCAGTTTGCGGGATTCCTGAAGCGGCCGCTGACCTACAGCGAGGTCCTTGGGTGGCGTCAGGACCAGGGTAGGCGGAGCATTCCGCCTTGCCCCCGGGCGGTGCTTGGTCGGGGCGTGTATTCGGCTTGAGGGTGGGTTTCCACATGCAACCCAGTCAGTTGCGATTGCTAGCTGCGCTTGGGGTGCTGCAAGGTGATCACCGAGGTCCAGCACAGGTAGCGCAAAGGAGGCAGCACCCCCAGCAGCACCCGATCGAACGCTTCCAGCGCGGTGCAAGTCCAACCGCGCAGCTTACCCATCCCGGGCAAATAGGAGAAGACCGCCGAAGCCAGCGAAGTCAGCACAAAGCCCCGCACTTCGACTTTTTGGAAGTAGCGCTCCATGATGCGCACGTCACGCGGCACCAAGGGGTGTTCGTCATCGGTGCGCATGGCCGGGGTCAACACCCGGTAAAGCGCCACCAGCGGGTTGTAGGCCATCGGCTCCATCATGACCACTTGACCCTCGTCGCTCAGGGTCTGGGACCAGCTGCGCATCGAAGCCTCGATGTCGAGGTGGTGCAGGACCCCCGAGCAGCAGATCAAATCCTGCGAAGCCGGGTCCAGGTCCAAAGCCTCGGCGTTGCCGACCACTGCGTTGGCGACCTGGGCCAGCCCTTCGTCCTGGATGGCGCGATTGAGGTTGGCGATCGCTTCGTCGGCGATGTCGATGCCCAGCACGCTGCGCGCGCCTCCGCGAGCCAGGGGCGTCACGCCGCCTTCGGCGCAGCCCACCACCACCACCCGCCGGCCCTTGGACAGGGTCTGGATGCGTTCCATGTACAGGGCCCGGGCACGATCGGCCAAATAGTAGAACTTGTTGCGCCGCTCCTCGAATTCGTCGAGTTGTCCGGTCGAACGACGGTTCTGGTACTCGGCTTCGGCGGCGAGGCGGGCTTCAAGGTCTTGGGTGGCCATAGGCGAAGAGCGAAGGATTGCCCGACGGTCGGAGTGGAGGGGGCCACGGCCAACCGGGCTTGGCCAACCGAGCTTGGCCAACGGAGCTTGGCCAACGGAGCTTGGATTGTAGGGTTTGCGAAGGGCCGTAGGGGCGACGATTTTCGAGGGCCAGCGGGAGGGTCCTAGCTGCTGGAAGCGGCAGCGGCCCTGTCTCAAAAAACGATCTGGCCCGAGGACAGCGCCCGCGCCATGCGCTACCTTGCGAGGCGCTGCGCCCGTAGCTCAGTTGGATAGAGCATCGGATTTCTAATCCGACGGTCCCAGGTTCGAATCCTGGCGGGCGCACCACCCCCTGGCGTTCTACGTTGCGACCCGGAAACGCGTCTCGGTTCAGTTGTGCATTCCGTGCATGAGCTTGAGCGTGTAGACGCCCATGGCGAATCCGGCCGCGATGATTGGGGTCCACTTGAGGTGCGCCATGAAGGTGTACTCCTTGCGCGCCACGCCCATCAGCGCGACGCCGGCTGCGGATCCCACCGAAAGCAAGGAGCCACCGATGCCAGCGGTCAAGGTCACGAGCAACCACTCGTTGGGATCCATGTTGGGATCCATGCCAAGCACAGCGAACATCACGGGTACGTTGTCCACCACGGCCGAGAGCAAACCCACGCAGACGTTGGCCCAGAAGGCTCCCAGTCCGTCGTAGAACTTGGTCGAGGCGAGTTCCAGGTAGCCCAGTTCCGCCAGGCCTCCCACGCACATGATCACCCCGAAGAAGAACAGCAAGGTATCCCATTCGACGTGGGCCACGGCGCTGAGGGCGTCGACGGGCTCGCCCTTTTGGAATTTGGAGCTGCGCACGCGGCAGATATAGCCGTAGATCAGGTAGTAACCCAGGCCGGTCATCATGCCCAAGAAGGGCGGCAAGTGCAGCAACACGTGGAACAGCGTTGCCGTGGCGATGGTCGCCGTGAACAAGAGAACCACGACCCACCAACCTTGGCCGAGTTTGACCTCTTCCTTGAGCGGCTCGGGCTTGATCTTGGGCAGCGACAGGCTCATCACGATCGCGGGCACCAACCAGCTCACCAGCGACGGGATGAAGATCTCCAGGAAGCGCATGGTTTCGACCTTGCCCGCTTGCCACACCATCAGGGTGGTGATGTCCCCAAAGGGCGAGAAGGCCCCGCCGGCGTTGGCCGCCACGACCACGTTGGTGCAACCTGCAGCGATGAAGGCCGGGCGTCCGCGCCCGACCGACACGACCACCGCACCCAGTACCAGCGCCGTGGTCATGTTGTCGGCCACCGGGCTCAGCACAAAGGCCAAGCAACCCGTGGCCCAAAACAGCGTGCGCAGCCCAGCCCCCGAACTCACCAGCACCGAGTTGAGTCGCAGGAACACATGGCGCTCAGTCAACGCATGCACGTACGCCATGGCGACCATCAAGAACAAGAACAGTTCGGCGAAGTCCGCCACGTGTTCCTTGACCTTGCCGCTGACGTCCCCGTGGGGTCCGGCCGCTAGGGCGACCAGAATCCAGATGATGCCGCTGGCCATGATGACCGGTTTGGACTTGCGCAGTTTGAGCAGGTCTTCGACCACGACCAGGAGATAGGCCAGGATGAAGGCCACCAGGGCGGCGATGCCATAGGCGGAACCGGTGAGATCGGTTACGGCGTGGGCTTGGGAGGGAAGCGTTTCGAGCGAAAGGGGCATGGGCTTGGGCCGGGAAGGGGGGCTGCGTTAGGCGGGCGATTGTGCCTCTGGCCTGGTGCGCATCCAACCCTGGGGGGGCCTCCCTTGTCGGCTTCCCGCTAGGCGGATCTTTAAGTAGGGCCCGAGCCTGTGGCCCATCGCTGCGATGCCCTAGCGCCCCGTCAGCAAGTAGTAGCCCCGGCCGACCCACTCGTGCGCGGCCCAGTACACATCGCGCAGGGCGCTGGCGCTGGGTAGGAATGACTCAAAGCGCAGCTTGGGGGGCGGGTGGTAGGCGGTGGGGGCGGGAAACACCCGGAATCCTTGGCGCTCGAAGGAGGCCTTGGCGCGCGGCATGTGCCAGGCGTGGGTCACTAGGATGATGGATTCGATGCCCTCGGGCTCGAGCATGGCGCGCGAAAGTCGAGCGTTGTCGGCCGTGGTGCCCGAAGCTCCCTCCTGCCAGCGAGCCCGCACCCCAAAGTCTTGCTCCAGGCACTCCGCCATGGCGCGCGCACCGGTCAGACCGTCGTAACGCACGACTCCCGAACTCACCAGCACCGGGAGCTTGCTGGCCCGTGCCCAAGTCGCGCCGTGGCGCAGCCTTTGCAGCGAAAGCGGTCCCACGCGACCCTCGGCGTACTCCGGGGCGTAGGGCAGGAAGTCGCCGCCCAGCACCACGATCGCTTGCGCTTCGGCAGGCACTTCGGCCAGCGGCTCGATGTGTTGCAGCGTCCCCAGGGCGGCCGAAGCCACGTAGGGCAGGCTGGCAGCCAAGAGCAAAAGCACCGCACTCACGCGCAGGGTCTTGCCCAGGCGCGGCCATCCATGGCGCATGAGCCAACCCAGCATCCATAGCGCGAGGAATGCCCCGGGGGGCAGGAGAAAGGTCAGCAGCAAAGCTTTGATCATGGCGTGGGGCCCACTATACCCTGTCATCGACCCATACGGCAGCTACCCAGTCGGCAGCTACCCAGTCGGCAGCTACCTAGCCGGAATGTACTCAGTCGGAATGTACTCAGTCGGCACCGATCCAAGGGCTGCTTGTAGGATTGCGAAGCTCGCATCGAAGCGACCTTCGAACCGGCTCCGCTCCCGGTTTCGTCGCTCCGCATGGCCGGAGCCCTGGCCCACCATTCCCGCCGGCATCGAGTCCACCACGGTCCCGTTGCCCGCTTCGACCCACTCCCCATCCACCGCACCTCCATGGTCCGAATCCTCGCCTTCGCCGGAAGCTCCCGCACCGGTTCGTACAACCAACGACTCCTGCAGGTCGCCAGCCAACAAGCCCGAACCCTGGGCGCCGAGGTGAACCACCTCGATCTGCGCGACCTGAACCTGCCGATCATGGATCAAGACCTTGAGCTCGATCCCGGGCCTCCCAAGGCCGTGGCCGAAGCGCGCCACTTGATGATCGAACATGATGGCTTCCTCGTGGCTTGCCCCGAGTACAACGGCTCGATCACGCCCTTGCTCAAGAACTTCCTCGATTGGATGACGCGCCCCGAAGCCGGCGTTCCGCCCCTGGCCGCCTTCCAAGGCAAGACCGCGACTCTGCTCGCCGCCTCCGCCGGAGGCCTCGGTGGCATCCGCGGCCTAGCCCACGTGCGCGACATCTTGAGCGGCATCGGCACCTTGGTGCTCCCGATGCAAGTCGCCGTCGGCGGCGCCGACCAAGCCTTCCACGAGGACGGCCAAAACCTCCAAAACCCCCGCACCCAAACCATGCTCGCCGCTGCCGTGCAGCAGCTGGTCGACTGGACGGGCCGCGGCCGCTAGGCTCCTGGAAGCCCAACTAGGCAAACAGCGGTGGTCGGGGAGATGGGACTCGAACCCACGACTCGTAGCACCCAAAGCTACGCCTCTACCAACTGAGGTACTCCCCGTTGTCCGTCAAGATACCCAAAACGTGGGGGCTAGGGGAGGATCCGTGCTTGGGTTTCGGGCGATGGGCGGTTAGGGTGCGGGGCGTTGGCAACGGGTCGATGGGCGTCCGGGATGGTTCCGGCAGGCGGTTGGCACCCACGCTGGCGGCAAGGAGCGCTTGATGAAAGTTCTGGTGGTTGGCGGTGGTGGGCGGGAACATGCCCTGTGTTGGAAGATCGCCCAGTCGGAGCGGGTCGAGGAAGTGCTGTGTGCACCGGGCAATGCGGGCACCGCAACGGTGGCGCGCAACATCGCCTTGGCGGCCGACAACGTCGAAGCGCTGGTGGCTTGCGCCAAGCGCGAGGGGGTGGGGCTGGTCGTCATCGGACCCGAAGACCCACTCGTGGCGGGGCTGGCCGACAAGCTGCGGGCGGCGGGTATCCCGACCTTTGGGCCCGGAGCCAAGGGCGCCAGCTTGGAAGCCTCCAAGGTGGTCTCGAAGGACTTGATGGAACGCCATCGGATCCCGACCGCCGCATCGCGCATCTTTGATCGTTCGGGCCAGGCCAAGGGCTACCTGGAAGGCTGCAGCACCTGGCCGCAGGTGATCAAGGCCGAAGGTCTGGCGGCCGGCAAGGGCGTCTACGTTTGCCACACGCTCGAAGAAGCGCGCCAAGCGGTCGACGCCGTGATGGAAGAACGGCGCCACGGCGACAGCGGTGCGCGCATCCTGATCGAGGAATTCCTCCTGGGTGAGGAGGCTTCGGTGTTCGCGCTGATCGACGGCAGCACGATCCTGATCCTCGAATCGGTTCAAGACCACAAGCAAGTGGGCGACGGCGACACCGGCCCCAACACCGGCGGCATGGGCGTGGTTTCGCCCCTGCGCAGCCTGTCCACCCGCCTGCATCGCCAAATCGAACAACGCATCCTGATCCCCACGGTGCACGCCATGCGCCAAGAGGGCATCGAGTACCGCGGCGTGTTGTTCGTCGGGTTGATGATGACCGAGGGCGGGCCGCGCGTGATCGAGTACAACGTGCGGTTCGGCGACCCCGAGTGCCAGGCGCTGATGCGCCGCATGAAGTCGGACATCGTCCCGATCCTGCTCGCCTGTGCCCAAGGCGAGCTCGAGTCGATCGATCCGCCCGAATGGGATGCGCGCCCCTGTGTGGGGGTCGTGGCCGCGGCGGGGGGCTACCCGGGCTCGTACAGAAAGGGCGACGCGATCAAAGGCCTGGCCAAGGCCGGCGAGGTTCCCGAAGTCGTGGTGTTCCACGCGGGAACCAAGGCCGTGGGAGACCAAGTGGTCACCGCCGGGGGCCGCGTGTTGTGCGTCACGGCCATGGGGCCAGACCTGGACACCGCGCGCGCCAGCGCCTACCAAGCCTACGACCTGATCCATTGGGAGGACAAGTTCGCCCGGCGCGACATTGGCCTCCGCAGTCCCGGGGGCACCCAAACCCCTGCTTCCGCTGGCGACCGCGGCTGATCCGCACCCTGCTTTCCTACGAACCCAAGGCAAACGTCGTGAAACACTCCGAAGTCGTGCAAAAGTTCGAGGGTTTCTTGCGTAGCGAGAACCTCAAGCTCACGCCCCAGCGGCGCCGTATCCTGGACCGGGTTTTTGCGACCCGCGATCACTTTACCGCGGACACGCTGTACGGCTGGTTGCGCGAAGAGGCCGGCCCCAAGGTCAGCCGCGCCACGGTCTACCGCACGCTCGATGTGCTCACCCGGGCAGGTTTCGTGGAAGGCCTCGATACGGGCGATGGGGGGTTGGTCTACGAACACGTGCTCGGCCAGCCGCACCACGATCACTTGATCTGTTTGGGCTGTGGTCGCATCGAGGAGTTCCACAGCGATGCGATCGAGGAACTGCAGCTCAAGGCGGCGCGCGAGAAGGGGTTCACCTTGGTGTCGCACCTCTTGCGGCTCTCGGGGTACTGCGGGGAGTGCCAAGCCAAGTCGCCGCTGAATCCGCGCCCGGCGCGGCGCGAAGCCGGGGCGGATCACCTCGCCTGACGCGAGTTTCGCCTGGGTGGAATCGGCGCCATGGGCTAGAACGACCGAAGGGGGCCGCGCAATGCGCGGCCCCCTTCGGGTAAAGCAAAGATACCCGCGCGCCTAGGGCTTCATCCGGTCGCGCACGCGGAACAGGATGTCTTCGGCGAGCTCGTTCTGGTAGCGGCCGTAGCTCTTGGCGGTGACCGAGAGCACGGTCTCGCCCGCGTCGTGGGCACGCACGTGCGCGGTGACTTGTGATCCGCGGACTACGGCTTGCAGGACGTGTTCTTTTTCGTCGGTCTTGACGGGATCCAGCGACAAAGCGTCCAGGGTTGCGCGGGTCGCGCGCCAGGTCTCCTCGAGCGAGCCTTCCAAGCGCAGCGAGTGTGCGTTGTCGGTGAACTCTTGGCTGATGGCAAAGCCCAGCCCCGCTGCGGCCACCACGGTGCAAGCCGGGGATCCCAGCGCGAAAGCGGCCAAACTGGCCAGGGCCCAAGTACGCAGGTTAGTCGTCATAGCGGTTCCCCCTCGGCTTGGTCGCTTGGGGAGCCTCGAGCTCGATGCCCCCCGTGCCCACGTACACGCCCGACGGGACGGTTTCCTGCCAATCTTCGGCGGGACGGTAGCTGGCGGACTCCGAGCCGATTTCGGAGCGGCTGCGCAGCGAGTCGAAGTCGGCTACGATCCGCTCAAGGGTCAGCGTCGACAGTTCGGGGCTGAAGACCATGGCCTTCTTGGCCAGGACTTGGATCTGGGTTTGTCCGACGGCGACTTCGCGCACCTGGACCTGGAGTTGGCCGTAATCGACGTTGGTGCGCGCCTGCATCAAATCGTCGTCGCGGTGGATCATCGCACGCGTCATGCTCGACAGGCTGTTGAGCGTGCTCTTCCAGACGAACTGGGGATCCGAGGGCACGATGGCGGAGACCGATTTGGCTTGGAAGTCTTCGTTGAGGATCACGGCCCCAGCGGTAAGGGCCGCAGCCGCGCAGCCGCCGAAGAGCGGGCAGGCGAGCAACGCGACAAGGGTGAGCTTCTGCATGAGAAATGCCTGGATAGGGGGGGCGTTCGACCGTTCCTGCCCCCCTCGGGTAGGATCGCGATCAGGACGCGTGGGGATCGAGAAAGTGGAGAGCCCCTCGATCGCCTCCGAGACTAGGCGCACAAGACTCCCGGATCCACCGCAGGGGCCTCCAGGGGGCGCAAATCGGGGTTGCCTCCCCCTAGTGGGAACGAAACGTTGGGTGCGACCCCTAGGCTTCTGCCTTGGCGACCTCGACCATGCGCGCGTAGAAGCGCGCCCCCTCGCCTTCGCTGCGGCGACCCAACCAAGCGGCTTCAGGGTGGTTCCAGGGATCCAAGTTGCGCTCGGGGTGCGGCATCAGGCCCAAGGCCCGACCGCTGGGGTCGGTCACCCCGGCGATGTGCCCCATGCTGCCGTTGGGGTTGTCGGGGTAGCTGGGCTCGCCCTCGCCGCTGGGCGGGGTGTAGGCCAGAGCCAGTTGGCGGGCAGCGGCCAGCGTCTCCATGGCCGCCAGGTTGCGCACCACGAAGCGCCCTTCGCCGTGGGCCATGGGGACCGGGAAGCACTCGCCCGGGGTCAGCCAGGGGCACAGCGTGTTGAGCGTTTTGAGGTGCACCCAACGGCACTCGTAGTGGCCCGAGGCGTTGGCGTAGAGCGCCATGTCGCGCGTGGCGGGGGTTTTGTCGGGCTCGAAGATCCCGGTCTCCATCAGCACCTGGAAGCCGTTGCAAACCCCGAGCACCAATCCGCCGCGCTCGAGGTGGCGCTGCAGTCGGTCACCCAGGGCGTGGCGCAATTGGGCACCCCATACGCGCCCGGCGCCGAGGTCATCGCCAAACGAGAACCCCCCGGCGAAGACCAAGATCGAGTAGGGGTCGAGGCGGCTCGGGTCTTCGATCACCCGGTTGGTGTGCAGGATTTCTGCGTCGGCTCCGCCGCGGGCGAGGGCGCGCTGGGTTTCGTCTTGGCAGTTGGTTCCGGTCGAACGCAAGACAAGGGCTTTGGGTCGGGACATGGGGCTCAGTGGGAAGCGGTGAACGCGTCGCGGACCTGGTCGAGGGAAACGGAAACGTGGGGCTGGCCCAAGTGATCCTTGATCTTGATGCCCTTTTCGCGCGGCAGGAAGCGCCCGATTGGGGTGGCCGCGATGCCGCTCATCTTGCTCTGCAGGTGGAATTTCTTGCCCACCTCGACTTCGATCAGGAAACGCGAAGGGCTTTCGGAGTAAAGCAGCGTCGTGTTCGCGTCGTAGCCTTCCGGGAAGTTGTCGTGGTCGATTACCGAAAGGTCGATCTCTGCGCCCAGGTCACCAGCCAAGCACATCTCCGCCAGGGCGACCGCGAGGCCCCCTTCGGAAAGGTCGTGGCAGGACGCGACTTGCTTGAACTTCATCACGCTGTGCAGCTTTTCGAAGGTCGCTTTGGCGTAGCGTAGGTCGGGTTTGGGCACTTTGCCGCCCCACAGACCCAAGAGTTCGTGCAACTCGCTGCCGCCCAATTCGGGGCGCGTCAAACCCACCAGAAGGATCAGGTTGTTGGCCTTCTTGGCTGCCATCGTGACCACCGCGTTGACCGAGGGGATGATCGAGATCGAGGACACGTACAAGGTGGGCGGAATCGACAGGGTCTGGTCGCCCACGCGATACTCGTTGTTGAGCGAGTCCTTGCCGCTGATGAACGGCGTGCCGAAGGCCTTGGCGGCGGTGTAGCAGCCGCGCGCGGCCAGCACCAAAGCTCCCAGGTTTTCGGGCTTGTCGCAGTTGCCCCACGAGAAGTTGTCGAGCAGCGCGGTGCGCCCCGGGTCGCCGTAGGTGGCCACCACGTTGCGCATGGCCTCATCGATCACCGCGAGCGCCATGGCCTCGGGATCGAGCCTTCCGTAGCGGGCATTGGCGGCGCTGCCGAGGGCCAAGGCGCGCTTGGACTCGGGCAAGGGATGCAGCACGGTTCCGTCCGAGGGGGCGTTGTGGTGCACGCCGCTCATGGGGCCGATCACCGCCGCGCCCTGCACGTTGTGGTCGTACTGGCGCACGATCCACTCCTTGCTCGCGATGCCCGGCTGCGCCAGCATGTCGAGCAACGTTTGCGAGGGGTTCTCCAAGGCGGGCGCGCCCGGGTCGGCGATTTTTGGCGGGGTCCAAGTCGCCTTGCGCAGGGGTTTGGGGGTGCCCCCGTGCAGGAACTCGAGATCCATGTCGCCCACGACCTCGCCGTGGTATTCAAGCACCAGGCGACCCGTGGCGTTGAAGGTGCCCAGGGCCGTCGCTTCCACGTCTTCGGCTTCGAATACCGCCACGCATTCGGCGAGTTTGGCGGGGTCGACCGCGAGCACCATGCGTTCCTGGGCTTCGCTGATCCAGATCTCGTCAGGGGTCAAACCCGGGTACTTGAGCGGCACGCGCTCGAGGTGCACGACCGCGCCGTGGCCTTCGGCCATTTCCCCGATCGCCGACGACAGGCCTCCGGCGCCGCAATCGGTCACCGCGCGGAACAAGTCCAAGTCGCGCGCTTGGATGAGCGCTTCGGCGACCTTTTTCTCGGTGATCGGATCGCCGATCTGCACCGCAGCGGCCGATACCATCTCGCTGTCCTCGTCGAGTTCGACCGAGGAGAAGGTCGCCCCGTGGATGCCATCGCGCCCGGTGCGCCCACCGACCACCAGGATCACGTCGCCCGCGTGGACTTCCTTGGTGGCGAAGCGGCGCGGGATCAACCCCACCGTGCCCGCGTAAACCAGCGGGTTGGCTACGTAGCGTTCGTCGAACCAAACCCCACCCGAAACCGTGGGAATGCCCATGCGGTTGCCATAGTCGCGCACGCCCGCCACAACCCCTTGCAGGATGCGGCGCGGGTGCAGGCTGCCCTTGGGGACCCGCTCTTGGGGCAGGTCCTGGGGTCCCACGAAGAATGCGTCGGTATTGGCGATCGGCAAGGCGCCGCGGCCCACGCCGAGGATGTCGCGGATCACCCCGCCGATGCCCGTGCCGGCTCCGCCGTAGGGGTCGATGGCGCTGGGGTGGTTGTGGGTTTCGACTTTGAAAGCCACGTCCATGCCGCCTTGCACCTCGGGATCGAATTCGATGATGCCCGCGTTGTCGTGGAACACGCTGACGCACATCGGGTGGTTGATCTCGTGCGTAGCGGCGGCAATCGTCGATTTGAGCAGGTTCTCGATGTGCTCGCCTTCGAAGTCGATGTTGCCGCGGAAGGTCTTGTGCTGGCAGTGTTCGCTCCAGGTCTGCGCGATGGTTTCCAGCTCGCAGGCGCTCGGTTCGCGGCCTTGGGCCTGGTAGTGGTCGCGCACGCAGTGCATTTCGGCCAGGTTCAAGTACAGCTGGCCGCTGGTAGAGAGCTCGAGCAAGCCTGCGTCGTCCAAATGGCGCAAGGCCACTTCGACCCGGCCGATGCGCGGCCGCTCGGGGGGCAAGCCGTAGTGCAGCGACTCGTCGCCCACGTGCAGGTCTTCGATCACTTCGTTGGCGAAGAGCTCCTGACCCAAGGCGCGCAGCTGCGCTGGGGTCGCGCTGCCTGCGAGTTCCCAGGCGCGGAAGGTCTGCACCAGGCTCGGACCGTCTTTCGGGATCAGCCCCAACTGGGCCAGCGAGCGCTCGAGGGTCTGGGCCACGGGATCCATCACGCCTGGCTTGCGCGCCACCAGCACCCGCTGGCGTTCGCGCACGGGGGCCTGCCCCGGCTCAAAGGTGTGGGCTTCGTCGACCACGGGGTCGGCCAGTAGCTCTGCGATGATGCGTCGCACCTGGTCCACGTCGAGCTCGCCGGGCAACAGGAAGCCACGGCCTAGCCGCACCGCCTCGATGCCCAAGGCTTGGCCGTGTTGCTTTTCGAGGGCGCGGATTTGCGCCAGGGCGTGGGTGCCTTCGGGGTCGTCGAACTCGGGCTTGCGAAAGATTTCGATGCGCCAGGGGGCGGCGGCGCCGGTTTGGGGACCCATGGGGGCTTTTGGGGTGCGCGGTGGGGACGGGCTGGTTGCTGCGCGAGAACGCGGCCGGGGCGTAGCATTGTAAGGGTGCCATGTCTCGCATCCAACACTCGCGCCGTCCGCCCTATGGCAGGGGCCCGCTTTTTCGCTTGGAAAGCCTGGCAGCCGTCCCAGAGGAGCGGAGCCTGGAAAAATCGAGCAGGCCCTAAGGGGCTTTGGACTTGCCACCCAGGCCCCCGCGGGGGACCATGAGTCCTCATCGCCCCGCCAGGAGCCCCCAGCTAGGAGCCCACGTGAGCCAACAACCCAAAGACAAGGGCCGCAAGGTCGATCTCGCCGCCATGGCCTTCGAGCGTCCAATCCAGGAGCTGGAAGGCCGCTTGGCCGAGCTGGAGCAACTCTCGGGTAGCACCCAGCTCGACATCACCGAAGAAATGGAGGCGGTGCGGACCAAGCTCAAGAAGGCCATCGACGAGGCCTACGCCGACCTGTCCCCCTGGGACCAGGTGCGCGTGGCCCGCCATCCCGAGCGCCCGGTGGTCAGCGACATCGTGACCTACCTGTTCGACGAGTTCATGGAACTGCACGGGGACAAGACCTTCGGCGACGATCCCGCGATCCTGACCGGGTTTGGCACTTTGCAGGGCCGGCGCGTGATGGTCGTGGGGCATCGCAAGGGCAAGACCACCAAGGAACGCGTCGAGTGCAACTTCGGGTGCGCCCACCCCGAGGGCTACCGCAAGGCCCTGCGCAAGATGAAGTTGGCCGAAAAACTCGGCATTCCGATCATCACCTTGATCAACACCCCCGGCGCCTATCCGGGCATCGGCGCCGAGGAACGCGGCCAGGCTGCGGCCATCGCCGAAAACATCCTGGCCATGTTCAGCCTGCGGGTCCCGATCGTCACCTGCGTCATCGGTGAGGGGGGCTCGGGCGGCGCCCTGGGCATCGGCATCGCCGACCGCGTGATGATGATGCAGTACAGCTACTATTCGGTCATCAGCCCCGAGGGCTGCGCCGCGATCCTGTGGAAGGACGCGGAACGCACCCCCGATGCGGCGGCGGCCTTGGGCCTCACCGCGTCGACGCTGATCGACCTCAAGATCGTCGACCAAGTGGTGGAGGAGCCCCCCGGCGGCGGCCACCGCAACCCGACCCAAGCCATGGACAACCTAGGCCGCGCCCTGGTCGATGCCCTGGATGATTTGGCGGTGATCCCCACCGATCGGCTGATCGCCGAGCGCCGGGAGAAATTCCGGCGGGTGGGAGCCATCGAGGGACGCTTCCCCGTGCTGGCCTAGGTCGCAACAGGCGGCTTGTGAGCCCGTCGCGGGCGGATCGGCGCGCGCACTAGGAATCGGGACGGCCTAAGGCTTTTTAGCGACCCTGTCGATAGGGGCCGAGCCGCGATCGTATGGGCGCATCGAGTGCCCTGAGCCCAAGCCTGGGAGTTTCAAGCCACGAGGCAGATGACAATCCTGCAATCGGCTCGGCGTTTTGGAGCTCAGTGGCTACAAGTCCTTGTAGGAGCTGCCTCTCTTGTTGGGAATTTTCGCCGTAGTCCTTTGCTTGGTCCTGCTGTTGACGGGCCTCATGACGGTTCGTCGCCGTGAGCGCCAGCATGCCCTGCGGACCACCCACGCGATCCGTGAGGCCCGGCGCAAGGGAACCGATCGGGCGCTGCTCCAGCACCCTTTCATCGACCGTACCCGCTGCATGGGGTGCGGTCTCTGCGTGAAAGCCTGTCCCGAAGAGGGCGTGCTCGAGGTGGTGTTCGGCCAGGCCCGGGTGGTCCACGGGGCGCGCTGTGTGGGCCATGCCATGTGCGCGGATGTATGCCCCACCACGGCCATTTCGGTAGCCCTGGCCGAAATCGACCAACGCCGCGACATCCCGGCCATCGAGGACGATTTTCAGGTCGTGGACACCCCCGGGCTGTTCCTGGCGGGCGAGGTGACAGGTATGGCGCTGGTGCGTACCGCCGTGTCCCAGGGAACCGCCGTGGGGCGTGAGGTCAGTCGGCGCAAACAAGAGGGCGAGCTCGCCACGGGTCCCGAAGGCATTCCGGACCTGCTGGTGGTAGGCGCGGGGCCGGCGGGCTTGGCATGTGTGTTGGCCGGGGTCGAAGGGGGCCTCGACGTGGCTTGGATCGACCAAGAACATCAAATCGGGGGCACCGTGGCGAAGTACCCGCGCCGCAAGTTCGTGATGACCCGCCCGGTGGAGTTCCCGCTCGACGGCGGACTCGATCGGGCCGAGTACACCAAAGAAGAGTTGATGGAGCTTTGGCAATCGATCGCCGAGCGCCAGCAGCTTCCCTTCCAAGGCGGGACGGCGCTCGAAGGGCTAGAGGCCCAAAGCGACGGAACCTTCCGAGTCTTGACCAGCCGCGGGCCGATGCCCGCGCGCAGCGTGTGTCTGGCGATGGGGCGCCGCGGAACCCCCCGACGCTTGGGGGTGCCAGGCGAAGAGTTGACCAAAGTGGTCTACTCGCTGCTCGACGCGCAGTCCTACGCCGGGCGTCGCGTGCTCGTGGTCGGGGGGGGCGACAGCGCGGTCGAGGCGGCCCTGGGTCTCTCCTCGCAGCCAGGTACCCAAGTCACCCTCTCGTACCGCCGACCCGAATTCTTCCGGCTCAAGGCCGACAACGAGCGCCGCTTGGGAGAAGCCATCCAGGAAGGCCGCTTGGCCGCTTGGATGGGCACCCAAATTCTGGGCGTTGAGCCCGAGCGTGTGTTCGTAGGAACGGGCGACGGGCAGACCTATGAGCTGCCCAACGACGATGTGTTCGTCTTGGCAGGTGGCGAGCCGCCTTTCCCCCTGCTCGAACGCTGCGGCGTTTCGTTCGACCCCGCCAAGCGGGCCGCCGGAAAAGTGGTGGCGGAACGGGGCAGCGGCTTGGCTCAAGCGCTCAGCGGGGCAACGATCGCCACCTTGCTGATCCTGTTGTGGGCGGTGTGGTATCGAGAGTACTACGTGCTGTCCCAAGCCGAACGATCGGCCCACGAGTGGTACCAGAGCCTGCGGCCCGCGCGCAACGTGGGGTTGGCAGCGGGCATCGTCGCGACCTTGGCGATCCTCGTCAACCTTGCGTACCTGTTGCGGCGCGCTTCGATTTGGCCCATGCAATTTGGTGCGCTGCGCTTGTGGATGACCACGCACGTGGTCACGGGCATTGGCGCGGGTCTGCTCGCGTTGTTGCATTGCGGCTTTGCCTGGCACGGGAGCCCGGGGACCGTGGCGCTGGTGGCGCTCGGGGTTTTGATCAGCACGGGAGCCATCGGTCGGTACTTGTACGCCTTCCTGCCGCGCACGGTGACGGGCCGGGAAATGGCGCTGGAAGAACTGCAGACCTCGTTGGTGGGGTTGCAGGGCGAGTGGGAAGGGGATCACCCCCAGTACCGCGAATGGGTTCAAGAACAGATGCAAGCGCTGGTGACCAACGTGCACTGGTCGCGCCACTTGGCGGGGCGGTTGGTCGGCTTGGTCGCTTCTCCGTTCCGTTTGCACGCCACCTTGCGCAACGTGCGCCAGGTCGGGCGCCAACAGGGTGTGCCCAACGATCGCGTCGAGGATCTCGTGACCTTGGCCAGGCGTAGCCACCGGCTCTCCTTGGCCACCACCTGGCACGAGGAGCTGCGGGCCGCGATGGCCTCCTGGCGCTACATCCACCGCTGGGTGGCGGTGCTGTTGATTCTGGTGCTCGCCATCCACATCGTGACTGCGTTGCGGTACGCGCGCATTGGTTTTGGAGGAGGAGCTTGACCGATCGAAATCGTTGGTGGCGTCCTGAGTGGGCCTTGACTCTCTTGGGTTTGGGCGCGGTCGTATGGTTCACCCTGCGCATTTCCGAAAAGACGTCACCCGGACCGCTGAGCGCGGTCCATGGGGCGGTCAAGGATTTGCGGGGCCAGGACGGATGCATCGCCTGCCATGGCGAAGGGGTGGCTGCCCATGAACTCGTCAACGCCTGCCTCGAGTGCCACAAGGAAATCGCCGAGCAAGCCACCAACGGTTCGGGCTTGCACGCCAAAGCGCCGGCCAATGGGGCCTGCGGGGCTTGCCACATGGAGCACCGGGGCAAGGACGGCATGCTGGTGGAGGCTGTCTCGTTCGCTCGCCTGGGCATCCCCGATCCCAAGCAGTACAACCACGGTGATGTGGACTTCCGGCTCACCGGCGCCCACCTCGAGGCGGCCTGCGAAGACTGCCACGCCAATGCGCACAAGCTGATTCTGCCGGAAGGCGAATTCCGCTTCTTGGGTTTGCAGCAGACCTGCACCGAGTGTCACGACGACGTGCACAAGGGCTCGATGGGTTCGGACTGCGAGCAATGCCACGGGCAGGAAGCCGATTGGGCGCAGGTGGCGATCTTTGCCCACACCGACGAATTCCCGCTGGAGGGAGGGCACGCCGGCCTCACCTGCGTGCAGTGCCATGCGCCCGACGGGCCCCATTCGGTGGACCAGTCGATGAAGCTGGGCAGCGAAAGCGTGCGTTCCTGCGCGGAGTGCCACGCCTCGCCGCACCGCGAGGCCTTGCTCGCGAGCCTCGATCAGGATTGCGCCAGCTGCCACTCCACCGAGAAGACCGGCTTTGTGCGGGTTGCCGAAGCCACGATGCGGCTGCAGCACAGCCAGACGGGCTTCGTGCTCGAGGGGGGGCACCAAGCGCTTGAATGCTCGGCGTGCCACACCGCCGAAGGGTCGTTCGAAGCGCGCTTCCTGGCGCGCCAGGACTGTGTGGATTGCCACGCGGATCCACACGGCACGGGTTTCGACCGCGGGACGCTTGCCCAGGTCGTCGAAGGGCGCACCAGCTGTGTGCGTTGCCACAAGTCGGACGCTTCCGAGTGGGCTCCTGCTCCCAACTTCGATCACGGCGTGGCCACGGGTTACGCGCTCGAGGGATCCCACAAGAGCCTGGACTGCGTTGCCTGCCACGAGACCAGCGCGGAGCGGCGGGTGGACAAGGTGCGCTTCGCGGGCCAAGGCGATGCTTGCGCGCGCTGTCACAATGACCCGCACCTAAGTCTCTTTGCTGCCGCGCCGACCACCGGTGCCTTAAACGCTTTGCTGGGAACTCCGGCCACTGATTGCAGCCGTTGCCATGGTCAGGATACCTTTGAGAAAGTCGATCCGTTTGATCATGCGCAAACCGGCTACGCCCTAACCGGGGCCCACGAGAAGGTCGAGTGCGCGACTTGCCACAAGTACGATCCGACACCGGAGGTGCACTTGGCGCGTGCGCGCCCCACGGGGGTGGTGGGGGTGCTGGACTGTACGCCTTGCCACACCGACCCGCACGGCAGTCGCTTTGACGCGGTGGGGATGCCTCAGGTCGTCGAGGACCGCGTGGGCTGCGAGCGCTGCCACGTCACGCAGTCTTTTCATGATGTGGACAACGCCCACTTCGATCACGGAGTGTGGACAACGTTTTCGCTGGTGGGCGCCCACCAACAGGTGCGCTGCAGCGAATGCCACGGAGCCAACGAGGACGGCAACCTGCTCGTCTCCGCATTCGCTGCCAAGGGGGACGTGACCAATCGCCATTGTGCCCTGTGCCACGAGAGTCCACACGGCAAGGTGTTCCAGCGCGAGAAGCGACTCGTTTTGGCCAGCGGCGAAGAGGACTGCGCCCAGTGTCACAATGATCTGAGCTTCCGCAGTACGCCCGATTTCGACCACGCCGATACGGGATTCGCGCTCTTGGCGAAACATGCCCAGGCCCAGTGCATCGATTGCCATAACCAGCCAACCCAGGCGACTTTAGGGCGCCGACTGCACCCCGCCCCCGGCACCGCCTGCAGCCAATGCCACCAAGATCCCCATTTGGGGCAGTTTGGTTCGGCCCCCAATTGTGCCGATTGTCACACAGGTTTCGAGTCGTTCCTGATCCCCGATTTCGACCACGACCAAACGGGGTTCCCATTGGACAAGACACACGCACCTTTGGCATGCAACGAATGCCACAAGCCCAGCGCGACCACAACCGGTCTGGAAGCGGTTCGCTACAAGCCCCTGGGCAAGCGGTGCATCGACTGCCACGGGCAGTCACGGCGGGGCCAGGGGGGCGACGAATGAGCCTAGTTTGGAGGGGAGCTTGGAGGGGAGCTTGGAGCGGAGTTTGCTTGGCCGGCGCCCTGGGGGTGCTGGTTGTTGGGGCCCAGGCTTTGGATTCGGCTTCGGCTGCGGATACGGATTCGGTGGCCCAGGAGACCGTCGAAGGAACCCAAGAGATCGGGATCCGAGTCCTTTGGGTGCGCGAAACGCAAGTCCGAATCGACTTGGGCTCACAGTCCGGTCTGCAGCTGGGTGATCGGGTGCGCTTGGAGCCGCTGGGTCGCCCCGATGTGGAAGGGGTCGTAACGGAGATCAGCGATTTGGAAGCCACCGTCACGTTGACCCGCTCGGACCCGGGCGTAGTACCGGGCGTTTCGGGCCGGGTGCGGGTGACGCCCAATTCCCTTGGTGAGCAAGCCCAACCAAAGCCTCCGGTGCCCCCGATCGTATGGACCGACCAACCCCAAGAGTGGCGCGAAGGCATGCCGCTATTGGGTGACATCCAGCCCGTCAAGCCGGAGGAACGCCCCACCCATTGGACGGGGCGTTTGGAACTCTCTGGAAACTTCTTCCGCGATGGCACGGCGACCGTGCGCGATGACCGGCAGTTCCTAGTGCGCACTGGCTGGGTGGCGACCAACCCCTTTGGTCATGGGGGTGAGTTGCAACTGCAGCTCGACTACCAGGCCAATTCGCTTTCCGTGGGGGACTCGGCTGTCGGCGTGGTGGACGATTCGGATGCCTACCTGCGCATCCAGCGCGCCTCCTACGCATGGGGTGGAACGCGCTTCGAGCCGCGTCGGATCGAAGCCGGGCGGTTCTATTCGCGCTGGTTCCCCGAGTTGGGCATCCTGGACGGGGTCGAAGTCTCGGAGCGCCTGTCGGATGGCTCGCACGTGGGTGCTAGCGCCGGTTTTCTGCCGGGCTTCGACGTGGAGTTGCCTTTCCAGAACGACTTGGCCCTGGCGGCTTTCTGGGACCATCCTTGGGGTGCCAAGGGACGCTCGAACGTGGGGGCTGCGGCGCAGACCACTTGGTACGACGGGACACCGGACCGGCAGTGGTTCTTGGTCAAGGGGCGTATGGCCGAGATGGAAAACTGGGTCCTCGACGGCGGATTGGAGGGGGATCTGTACACCTCCGATGACATCGCGAAGGACCCTGGGTTGGAGTGGACCCAATCTCGGGTGCGCCTCGAGCGGCGTTTTGATCGCGATGGTGCGGCGTCGGTGTACTACTTCGACCAGCGCTGGCCCGAGACCTTGCGCGGCTTGCCTGTGATCCAGGACCCCACCTTCCTGTTCGTGGCGCACACTCAACGGGTCGGGGTCGATGGATGGTGGCAAAACACCGACACGACGCGCATCTCGAGCCGGCTCGAACGTTGGGAAGACGAGGACTCTTCGGGCTCGCTGGGGGAGTTGGGCTACGACCAAGAGCTGGAAGGCGACCGCTTCACCGGCTGGCGCATCAGCGGCTATTGGAGCGACACGGATCTGGCGGACATCACCGCATTGCGTTTGGGGCTGGCTGGGCGAGCGTTCCTGGGTTTTTGGGATACCTCGCTCGAGGTCGGCCAGTTCGAAATTCTGGACCAACTCGGTGGGCTCTCCGCCCATAGCAAGGGGGTCTGGCGTGGCCAATGGACCGGAGCGGTGGGCCATGATTGGTCGCTGATCCTGCACGGCGCGATGTTTTTCGGAGGCGATCAGGACGCCTATTCGGCGGGATTCTCCCTGCTGAGGAGCTTCTAATGCACAAGCAACCTACCCATCCGATCCATTCTTGGCCGACCGTTTCTGGGCTGACCGTTTCCTGGCGCCGAGGCATCACGGGGCTGGTCCTGTTCGTGTTTGCGATCGCGTGCGCGACCCAGGACACGCGGGATCCCAAGGAATCCCCCGCCAACAATTGGTGGGATGGCTACGGGCCGGTCGTGCCGCATGAGTCGTTTCCGGCCGATTGCACCCTATGCCATTTGGAAGGGGACTGGCACACCTTGCGCCCGGACTTCGAATTCAACCACGGGTTGCAGACCGGAGTCGAACTTAAGGGCGCCCACAGCGCGGCGCAGTGCCTGCGCTGCCACAACGACCGCGGGCCGGTGGTCGAATTCTCGCAGCAAGGCTGCACCGGGTGCCACGCGGATGTGCACCAAGGTCGCCAGGGTCGTACCTGCCTGTCCTGCCACAACGAATCCAGCTGGGACGTGAGCAGCGCCATCATGGACCATGCGCGCACGCGCTTCCCGTTGGTTGGCTCCCATGCGGGCACCGCCTGTCGTCAATGCCATTTGGGCATCGAGCGCGGCCAAATGGAGCCGCTTTCGACGGCCTGCTCGGCTTGTCACGGCGCGCTGATCGCGCAGGCGACCAACCCCGACCACGCGGCGCTGGGGTGGACCACCGACTGCGAGCGTTGCCATTTGCCCACCGAGTGGGGTGGCGGCGGCTTCACGCACTCCACCTTCCCGCTCACCGGAGCCCACGCTCGGACCGATTGCAGCCAATGCCACATCGGCGACGTGTACCAAGGTACCCCGCGCGATTGTTTCAGTTGCCACACAGCGGACTACCAAGCCACGACCAACCCGAACCACACGGCGGCGGGTTTCTCCACGAGTTGCGAGTCGTGCCACAACACGTCCAGTTGGGAAGGCGCGCGCTACAACCATACGACCTATCCGTTGACCGGCGCGCATACGTCGGCCGCCTGCAGCCAGTGCCACCTGAACGATGTCTTCCAGGGCACCGCCCGCGATTGCGCAGGTTGCCACCTGCCCGACTACCAGGGCACCACCGACCCGAACCACGTAGCGCTGGGCTATTCCACGAGCTGCGAGAATTGCCACAACACGTTCGCGTGGGAAGGGGCCAACATCAACCACGACTTCTTCCCGCTGCTGGGGGCGCACGCCACCACGGCGTGCCAAGCGTGCCACGTGGGCAACGTCTACCAGGGTACGCCCAACACCTGTGTGGGCTGCCACCAGGCGGACTACCAAGGCACAACCGATCCCAACCACGTGCAGCTTGGCTACTCGACCAGCTGCGAAGGGTGCCACAACACCACCAACTGGAACGACGCCAACTTCAACCACAACTTCTTCCCCTTGCTGGGGGCTCACGCCAGCACGGCCTGCGATCAATGCCACGTGGGCGGAGTCTTCCAGGGCACGCCCACGACCTGCGTGGGGTGTCACCAGAACGACTACAACAACGCCAACGATCCAGACCACGCGGGTTTTGGTTTCCCAACCACCTGCCAGGACTGCCACAACACTTCGGACTGGGATGAAGCCAACTTCCAGCACAGCTTCCCCATCACGAGCGGCGCGCACAATTTCTTTGCTTGCGTGGATTGCCACACCACTCCGGGTAGCTCGGCGTTCAGTTGCACCCATTGCCATGCCCACCGCCAGTCGTCGATGGACAACCACCACCAAGGGGTCAACAACTACGTTTGGCTGACTTCCGCCTGCTACAACTGCCACCCCAACGGCCATGAGATTTTGGGGGGATCGCCCAACCCGGTGCGCATCCGGCCGGCGCGGCCGATCCAGCGCCCCAGCGATCCCTTGGAGCGCTTCCGCAAGGGGTTGTAGCGCGGGCGGGGGCTTGTCCGGGGGCCCTAGCGCCCCTGGACGGGTCTTCGGTCGGCTTCCCCTGCGCTCGGGCAGGGCTCCAGGCCCCGTGGCGGGAAAAATGGTGTAGGTTCCAACGCGGGGACGCACTCCCCGTATACGCGATGGTCCTATGCAGATCGGAACGTCCATGCGCCATACTCGGAGGGTCACCCGTCCTATGACCCATCCTGAGAGCCGTATCCAACCCCCGGAGACCCCCTCCAGGGAAGAAGACGAACGCCTTGTTCGAGCCGCCCAGGCCGGGGACCAGGATGCCTTTGGGCAGCTGGTCGGTCGGCACCAGGCGCGTGCTTGGCGGGTCGCACGGGGATTGGTCGGATCCGACGAAGATGCCCAGGACCTGGTGCAGGAGGCCTTCCTGCGGGTGTTCCGGGGGCTCGATCGTTTCGACTTCCAGTACGCCTTCTCGACTTGGCTGTACCGCATCGTCACGAACCTGTGCATCGACCACCTGCGCAAGCGGCGCCGGCTGCACAGCCTTTCGGGGGCGCTCGAGGACGATGGTCAAGATCTTTTGGAAATCGACCTGCCCGATCCCCGCGACGAACAACCCAGTGATGCTCTGGTTTCCGAGGAAACCGCCGACCAAGTGCGCCAGATCCTCGATGGCTTGGCACCCCACTTCCGCACGGCCCTGGTGCTGCGCGAACTGGAGGGGCTGTCCTGCAAGGAAATCGCCGAAGTGGTGGGGGCCACCCATGTGACCGTTCGCTGGCGGTTGCATCGGGGTCGCAAGCTCTTCTTGGATGCCTGGACTCGCCTGCACGGAGAGGACGGCGTCACCAGCCCCTGGGACCTGGACAACGAATCGGAAGCCTGAACGAACAAGGCGTGCCTCTAGGGTGCGCCAAGGATGAGGAAGCCCAAATGATGGATTGCAACGAAGTACGGAACCTGATGCCGCTGCACGTGGGTGGAGACCTGGAAAGCGGTCCGACCCAAGCGGTGAACGAACACCTTGCTGCGTGCGCTGCATGCTCGAAGGAATTCGACCAGGGAGTGACCCTGGTGGGGGTGCGACGTGCGTTTTGGAAAGCCCAGAGCTCCTCGGTTCCGGATTTTTGGCCGGCCATCGAAGCGCGCCTGAAGCCCGAACCCGCTGCCGCTGTGCCTTCGCTCTGGGCCCATCGTTGGGCGCCGATGGCCGCTGCCGCCGCCTTGGTGGTGGCCGTATCGGTCAGCATGTGGCCTCGGCCCGATCCCGCCATGGCGCTCATGGGCGCAAACCAAGGCCTCCCGACGGTGGCTGAGGCCCAGGTGCCGGCTTGGCCCATCGAAGGGCAAGCATCCGAAACGGCCGGAACCGAGGTGTTGGCGGACGCACAACCCCTGGAGGCCGCCACGGCGGCTCCCGCCCCGTTGAGCGGCTTGCGGCGCTTGGCGCCCCATGAGCCCTCGTTGCTCGAGGAAGCTCGACCCTGGGGCTTGGAAGAGACCCCCGCCGTGTTGCGCTTTGAAGAGAATCCGATGCGCGTGGCGAGCGGGCGCTGAAACGAGACCCTCGCCACCGGAAGCGACCTCGCTCCCGCCCGACCCGGGGCTTCCTGGGCGGGCGGGAGCGCTGTTTGGGGGTTCCTTCCGGCCCGTGGGCTGGCGAGCCCGGGTTGGGTTGCGTGGTCTTCGCTGGGTTGGGCCTAGCCCCTGGCCGCCCACCGACAGAACTCCAACGATCGAGCTTCAGATTCCGGCCGCGGCGCCAACGCTTGGCTTGGGCCCTGCGTAGCTAGGAGTGCGAGCCCCGGAAGGGCCGGGGTTCGGAGTTCTGGCGAATGGAGGTTCGCAACATGAAGTCCCTGTATTGGTTGGCGGCACTGCCGCTCTTAGGTTGGTCCCTGGCCGTAGGACAGGAGCAAGGAGCTTCTGGAAAGGAGCCGCGTGCATCGCAAGGCCTCGTCCGCGTAGGGGCGGAGGACGCTCCGGGGGGGCAAGTGGCCAGCATCCCGCACCTCGACGACGACACCCAAGCAGCGTGGCGTAAGGATCTAACGCAAGCCGATCTCGACCAGCGCGAACAGGCGTTCGATCGGCTGGTGGCGAAAGCCAGTGGGGATGCGGGTTTGCGCGCCTGGGTCGCGGAGCTCGCCAAGGGCAGCGACGACTTGGCTTGGACGGCACGCCTAGCCCAGCGCGAACTGCTGGAGCGGGCGCACTCGCCCTTCCAAGGGCTGCTGGGGAGTCCCTTCGCTTCCCACGGTGGCATGGGCTTCGACCCCTTCGCCGCTGGCGATCCGTTCCAAAAGCTGTTCGACGATCCGAACATGGATCTCCAAGGCATGCTGCGCGGATTCGGATGGGGCCCGCAAGGCCCTCAAGGAACCATGCCGCCCATGGGGCAAGGAACCTCGCGTGGCGAATCGATCTCGGTGGAATCCGGACCCGATGGGGTGCGCGTGGAAGTGCGCACCCAAACCGATGGCAACGAAGACGTGAAGGTGTACGAAGGCGAATCGATGGAGCAGCTGCTCGAGTTGCATCCCGAATTGAAGGGCAAGGTGGGGGCCTCGTCGATGGACATCGATCCTTTGGGTTCCCAAGGTCTCTTGCAGCGCGTTGCGCCGCAAATGGCGCCGCTCCAGCAGCGCGCCGTTTTGGGGGTGTACCTCGACAGCCTAGCCCTCGACCAGGGGCGCTTGGTCGTCCACCAAGTGGCGCCTGGAAGTTTGGCCGAGCACTTGGGCGTGCAAGTTGGCGACAAGCTCTTTGAGCTGGACGGGCACGCCCTCAAGACCCGCCAAGACATCGCTGACGCCTTGGCCGATCGGAGCGATTCGGACTTGATCCGATTGCGCGTCCAAGGGGCTGATGGCAACGAGCGGATGCTCCAGTGGCAGCCGGACCTGTGAGCGCTGTCGCACCCTGACTGGAAAGGGGGTAGGTAGTTTGGTGGCGGGGGCTTTGGCCAAGGGCCGGAGCCCCCGCTGCTTCTGCTTCCGCGTCAGCGCACCGCGGTCTTCATCGCTTGCTTGTTGCTCTCGATCAGAGCAAAGGCCCGGCGGATGTTGGGGCTTTCGAACGGATCCGTGGAAAGGCTCAGGAACTGTTCCACCGAATCGTTGGAACGCTGGTACTCGCCCAATTGGCTGAGGACTTGGCCCCGGCGGGCGTAGATTTCCGCCAGGCTCGGATCGAGCACCACGGCTTTGTCGAGTTCGGCCAAGGCTTCACGGAATTGGCCTTTTTGGTGCAGGATGTCCGAACGCAACAGCAGCGCCTGGACCTGCAAGTCCGAGTTGGCCAGGAGCGCCTTTTCGATGTCCACCGTGGCCGACCCGCGGGCTTCGAGCTCCTTGAGCCGCTTTTGGAAGACCTCGTTCGACTCGCCGATCGATTGCAGCAAGCGTTCCGACCAGGCGAAGCTCTCGTCGAACTGTTCGAGCAAGACGTTGGTCCGCATCAGCCCATTGAGCGCTTCAAAGCTGCCAGGGAAACGGTCCAAGGCCGCTTGGTAGGAGGTCAGGGCCTCCTTCCAGGATGCCTTGGCTTGGGCTGCCAACTCGTCGGCCCGGACGTTCGGATCGGCCGCTTCGGTAAAGCGCTCACCGCTGGCTACCTTTTCGGAGGCTTCCATGTAGTACGAGCCCTTGCGCTCCAGGCAGCCACCCAGGCATAGGTGCACCCGGTAGTCCTTCTTGGCCGGGTGCTCGCGGAAGATCTTCTCGGCAATCAGGATGTCCTCGAGTTTGCCCCGGGTTTGGTGGCAACGGCCAAGCATCAGCATCAAACGCTCGTTCTTGGGCTCGATCTTGAGTCCTCGCTGAACTTGGTCCTGGCAGCGGTCAAGCTCGCGCATCTCGTAGTAGCGCAGGGCCCGTTCGTAGTACAGCCCGACTTTCTGCTCGTCAGTCATCTCGCCTTTGGCTTTGTTGGAGCTACAGGCGATCGGAAGCGAGAGCAGGCACAGCCAGGCCAAGCGTTGGGGGAGGTTCATAGGCGTGGGGATTCGCACAGCGTCGGAAGGCAGTTTGTAACCCAATACCCTAGCCGCTCGCACGACCTACCGCCTTCCCAGCTTGTTTTTTGGCCGGGATCGAGCGTGGACGCAGGTCGCTGGTGGGGGGATCCCGGGGCCCGTGCATGCATCCGGCGTGCCCGAGAGCCCCCGCTGCCCGTGATCTCGGTTCGGCCTTGGATCCCGGTTCAGCATTGGATCCCGGTTCAGCCTTGGGTCCGCAGGAGCCGTTTCAGTCGTTCCTCGTCCGCCCGCACCACGATGCGCTTGCCGCCGGCCAGGGTCACGAGGCCCGGCTTGGCACCTTTGGGCTTTTGAACTTGCTTTTGGTGCACCACGTGGACGGAGGCGCGGCCGGCCTCCTTGAGCGGCGAGAAGTAGACCGCGAGCAGGGCCGCGTCGACGATGGCTTCGGGAGCGGGCTCGCGCTGGCGTTCGGCGCGCAGGATCACGTGGCTGCCCGGGGCATCGGCCGTGTGCAACCACAGGTCAGAACCGCGGGCGTGGCGGAAGGTCAAATCGTCGTTGTCGCGGGCGCTCTTGCCCACGCGGATTTCGGAGCCATCGCAGGCTTCGAAGGTGCGGTAGGGCAGGCGCGCAGCGGGGGCCTTCTTCTTGCGTTCATCGGAGACTTGGCGCGGGTCCAGCAAGCCCTGCTCGACCGCCGTTTGTTCGAGATCCCAAGGTGCGTCGCTCGTGTCCACCTCGGCCAACGCCGCCTGCAAGCGCGCCAATCGGGATTCCAACTCTTCGATTTCCCCATGCACGTTTTGCGCCGCGCGCTGCAGCTTTTTGAAGCGCGCAAAGTAACGCTGCACGTTGGCTTGGGGGTCGAGTTTGGGATCCAACTCCAAGCTGCGTTCGGGCATGCCTTCGTCGAACCAATCGGCCAGCACGATCGTCTTGGCCCCGCGTTTCCATTGGCCGATGGCTGCCTTGAGCAACTCCCCGTCCTGCTGCACGCGCTGCATGTCCTGGGTGGCGAGTCGGCGGTCGTGCAAACCCTTCAGTCGGGTTTCGGTGCTTTGGATTTTGCGCTGCAGGCGTTGGCTCAAGTCCTTGCGCCCTTCTTCGATGTGCTGCTGCTCGGCCACCGGGCCGAGCGCGGATTCGATGCGCCAGGAGAGCGGAGCGCCGGCCTGCGGGGCGGGGTCACTCGGAGTCGGAAAACTGTCTTCCAGGTCGGGTTGCGGCCCTACTGGCCCTGCGCCCGCGGGCGCAGCCCAAGGCTCTCCGACCACGATTCGCGGGGTTTGGCCGGCTTTGGGCGTGGGCGGCGGGACGAGGCAGGCGAGGACTTGATCCTGCTTGCCAAGCAGGTAGAGGTTGGCCGCTGGCCCGAACAACTCGAGCAGCAGCGCGCGGGGTTCCCCGCTGGGGGACCCGCGGAATTCCAGGATGGCGATGCGATCACCGGCTACCGCGCGAACCGCCTGGAGCGTCGATCCCACCAGGTCCGCTTGCACCTGGGCATAGAATCGTCCGAGCGGTCCCCCGTGGCGGAAGGTGCGGCCGAGTTGGACGTGCAGCCGCGGCACCAACCGACTGGCCGAGAGCCGCAGCCGGCGCACGGCTGGGCCGGGCCGCTCGCTGCTGTCCAACACGAGCAGCAAATCGCGCGGGGGCAAGGCGGCGAGATCCTTGACCACCAGCCCCGCACACAGCTCGGTCAACTCGTGGGCCAACGGGGGGATGTGCGCGGCCAGGAGTTTCATGCGGATCAGCCTAGGTGGGGCGGCGAGCCCTGTCCATCGCCGCGAGCCCGTAGGCATGCGCAGGGGGGTGGGCATGCCAAGGGGGCGCTGGCACCGAAATGCCTGCGCCCCCCTTGTCCATAGCCAGGACTAGCGGCCCAGTTCTTCGGCCACGTTGTAGACCCAGGGCTCACTGACCGGGGTCCAATTGCTCAGCTCGGCTTGGTCGGCGAACCACAAGCCAAGCTCAAACTTGGCCGTGTCGGCACCATCGGATGCGTGCACTAGATTGTTCGAGAAGCTCATTCCCAGGTCGCCCCGGATCGTGCCCGGTGCGGCTTCGCGGCTGTTGGTTTTGCCGACCATGCTGCGGATGACCGCGATGGCGTCCTTGCCTTCGAGCGCCAAGGCCACGACGGGACCCGACGACATGAACTCGACCAGACCTTTGAAGAAGGGGCGCGCCTTGTGCACTTCGTAGTGTTGCTCGAGCAAGCTGGCGGGGAAGGTACGCATTTTCATGCCGACCAGCTTGAGGCCTTTGGCTTCGAAGCGGGCCAAGATGGTGCCCACGAGACCGCGTTGGACGGCGTCGGGCTTGAGGAGGACCAGGGAACGTTCCATGACCGGAGGATGGTTTGTTGGGAGCTTGTGGAGGATCGAAGCCCGAGCCCAATCGCGGGGCCCAAGCGGGTTCCCGGGAGTACCGGGGGCGAAGAGTCTAACGCCCCGCCGGCGCAACGCCAGTCTGCAGGGCCCCCCGTGTGGCCTAGCTTGCGGTGGCCTAGCTTGCGTTTCAGCGGTCGGGGAGGCGGGAATCCCGCAAAAGCGGGTGAATTTGGACCGCCTTTCCTTGACTCGCGGGGGCTCATGGCTACATTCTTCGCCCGGTGAAGGAAATCAGCGCGGAATTCCCTCGGGAAGCCCGTTCTGGAGGCTGAAAACCAGATCTTTCCAGGATTGCCGGCACCCCGGCGCATCCCCGCTAGGCGCCCAGGCTGCCCGGCACTCCGATGTCTACGGACCCTCACAAACGACCCCAAGACTCCGATCCTAGCGATCGGATTGAGGGTCACGCAGGAGGGCTTCCCGGGGAGTCCGAGTCCGAGGAGTCGGGGCAAGAGATGCTGCGCGACTACGGTCGCTACGGCTCGGTGGGGCTGCAGTTCGGGGTTTCGCTGGTGCTCTTCTCGCTCGGGGGGTACTGGCTGGACCGCAAGTTCGGTACCAGTCCGTTGCTCCTGATCGTGGGGCTCTTGGCAGGATTCGGCGGTGGCCTGTATTCGCTCCTGATCCGCTTCCCCGTCAGCAAGCGACCCCCCAAGTCGCCGCCCAAACCGCCCTCGTCTGCCCGCTAACTCCCAACTTCGGCGATGCCCAAAACCCTGCCCGGTACCCTGCTCGCCCTCGCGGCCATGGGCTTGGTTTCCCCCCAACTGGAGGGAACCCGGCTGGCGGGCGCATGGGCAGGCTTGCTGTCGGGCTTGGTGGTGGGATTCGGCGTGGTGGCATGGCAAAAGAGCGCCCTGCGCCGCAATCCAGCCCGGGCCATGGACACCATGGCTTTGGGGTTCCTCTTCAAGCTCGTCGTCTTGGCGAGCATGGGGGCGATGGTCTTGTGGTGGGAGCCCATGGCCTCGCGGCTGGATGCCAAAGCCTTCCTGTTGTCCGCCGCTTTGGGCATGGTCCTGCTTCTGACCCTGGGGGCCCTCGACAACGCCGCCGTTTTGCGCGAAAGCGCTGCTCGCGCCTTCCAACCCAACCCTGAGCGAGGCCCCGGTGCCTCCGTTTCCGAAGGAAAGTCCTCCTCGTGATCTCGATTCGAACCCTCCTGATGTTGGCGGTGGTCCTCGGGGCCTGCTTCTTGGTCAGTCGCCACGCCGAGCACCACCCGATGAAGAACGAGCAGGCGTTTGAGGGGCTCTACATGCACCTCATGCCAGCTCCGTTGCTCAAGAGCCAAGCCCACCACGGCGAGGGCGAAGCGGCCAGCGAACACGGTGGCGAGCACGCCATGGGGGAGCCCAAGGACTACCTGTTTGCCCCGACGGTTGGCTTCATGCCCGCCTTCATGGACGGCGCACCGGACCTGCCGGGAACCCAGCTGGTGGCCACCAACCTGCAGGTATTCCAGCTCGCCGCCGTTTTGCTGATCTTCCTGGCTTTCAGCGGCGTTCCGGCCTATTTGCGCACCGGCAAGGGTGATTGGATCACCCGCGTGCTGACGGGCTGGGTGCTCTTCATCCGCGACGAAATGGTCGTGCCCAACCTGGGCAAGGACGATGGTCGGCGCTTCCTGCCGTTCTTCTGCGCGCTGTTCTTCTTCATCGTGTTCATGAACGTGATGGGCTTGGTACCCGGATCGTCGACCCCCACGGCCAACGTGTTCGTGACCATGGCTTTGGCCCTGGTCACCGGGGTCTCGATGGTGGGTCTGGGCATGGCCGGCCAAGGGCCCCTGGCCTTCTGGAAGAACCTGGTGCCCCACGTCCCCGGCTGGATGTGGCCCATGATGTTCGTCATGGAGGTCGTAGGCCTGATCATCAAGCCCTTCGCGCTCATGATTCGTTTGTTCGCGAACATGACTGGGGGGCACCTGGTGGTGCTTTCCTTCATGGGTCTGATCTTCTTCGTGGCCGGAGCGGAATTCAGCCAGGCGGCCTGGGGCGTATCGGTCCCTGCCGTGGCCTTCGGGGTCTTCATCATGATCATCGAGGCCTTTGTGGCCATGCTCCAGGCCTACATTTTCACCCAGCTTTCTTGCCTGTTCGTTGGTGCGAGCCTGCACCCCGAACACTAGACTGTCTGCCCTCAACTACTGGAGGGAGGGGCTCACGCCCGACCCAACAGACCCCCAATTCGCAGGAAACCTAGCAGCCACCGTGGCCGCGACGGTCCGCACTACCCAACCCCCTGAATCCCGCCCCTAGGGGCTCTATCCAAACCTCCGTCATGCAAGAAGTCACAGAAGTCGTTAGCCAAGTCATGTCGATCGACAAGATGGGCGCAGCCATTGGTGCTGGCCTCGCAGCCATCGGTGCCGGCGTCGGCATCGGTCTCATCGGTGGCGCGGCCAACGAAGGCATCGCGCGTCAACCCGAGGCCATGGGCGACATCCGTGGTACCTCGATCATCCTCGCGGCGCTGATCGAAGGGGTTTGTCTCTTCGCGATCGTTCTGGCGCTGCTCATCGTGGTTGCCTAACAGGCGCCCGCCAAGGTTTGGATTCTTGGGTAGGGGCCCGACCCCTCCCAGGAGCCCAGGCGCCCGGTGTTTTCGACGCTTTCCTTTCTCCATCCCTGCGAAGCTAACGACATGAGTCATTCGATCGTTCTGGCCGTATCGGGGGGGTACAATCCCCTCGACCTTTCCGGAGCTGGCGCACTCTTCTGGACGCTGCTGATTTTCCTTTTGGCCCTTCCCTTCATGTGGAAGGTCGTCTTTGGGCCGATCTCTCAAGCGTTGGCGGACCGGGATGGCAAGGCCAATGCTGCCATCGTCGCCGCCGAACGGGCGGGTGAAGAGGCGGAGGCGGCGCGCGCTGCGGTCGAGGTCGCCTTGGGCGAGGCCCGCGTCGAAGCCCAAAAGCTCGTCAACGCTGCCAAGGAGCGCGCCGAAGTGCGCGAGCGCGACATCGTGGACAACGCCCGCAAAGAAGCGGATGCGATGATCGCCTCGGCGCGCAGCGCGATTGCTTCGGAGCGCGAAAAGGCGCTATCTGCGATCCGGGAAGAGGTCGTCCAGCTCAGCCTGGGTGCCGCATCCAAAGTCCTGGGCCGCAACGTGGGCTCCGAAGACGATCGCCGCATGGTCGGCGAACTCGTACGCGGAAAGAACTAGCTGGAGACCTTCCTTTGACCTCCGAAATCCAAGTCGCCAATCCCGTAGCCACCCGCTGGGCCGAAGCCTTGCATTCCCTGGCCACCCAAAAGGGTGCCCTTGAGGAAGTGCGTCGCGACATGGCACTGCTGGCCGGGGAAGTGCGCAACGAGCGCGTACGCGTGTACCTCACCACGGCTAGCGTGCCGACCGAGGACAAGCGCCGCGCCTTGGCGCCGCTCTTGTCCCAGTTCTCGACCTGGAGCCGGAACCTGGTCGAAATGGCCCTCGAACGTCGCCGCGAGGCGCTGTTGGTGGGTCTGCCCGCTGCGTTCCAAGACCGTGAAGATGCCCTCAGCGGCGTGCTGAAGGGTGTTGTCGAGAGTGCCCGCGAGCTGGGTGCGGGCGAAGTGCAGGACCTGGAAGCGTCCCTCACGACCCAATTCCAGCACAAGGTGGTCCTCACCACCCGACTCAACCCCGAATTGGTGGGGGGCGTGCGGGTCTTTGTGGGTGCCCACATGATCGATCGTTCCGTCCAAGGTCGCCTAGAAGACCTCGGCCGGAAGCTGCGCAATGCGCCGCTATCCCATTCGTAGTTTCTCCCCGCTCAACTCCTCTCTCGGGCCGTTCCGCGGCCCCCAATCCTGAATCTATCCATGGACCTCCGACCCGCAGAAGTCACTTCGATCCTGGCCAAGGAGATCGAGTCCTTTGGTGGTGAAAGCCAAATGCAAAGCGTGGGCACCGTGCTCACCGTGGGCGACGGTGTGGCCCGCATCCACGGCCTCAACGACTGCATGATGAACGAGCTCCTGGAATTCCCAGGTGGCGTTCGTGGTGTGGCGCTCAACCTCGAAGAAGACAACGTTGGTTGTGTGCTTCTGGGTGACGTGGCCAAGGTGCGCGAAGGCGACACGGTTCGCGGCACCGGGCGCATCATCTCGGTGCCCACCGGTCCCCAGCTTTTGGGTCGCGTCGTGAACGCCCTGGGCGTGCCCGTCGACGGCAAGGGCCCCCTAGGCACCTCCGACTCCGATCTGCGCCCGATCGAGCAACCCGCCCCCTCGGTGGTGGAGCGCCAGCCCGTGAGCGAGCCCCTGCAGACCGGTATCAAGGCCATCGACGCCATGATCCCGATCGGCCGCGGCCAGCGCGAATTGGTGATCGGTGACCGTCAAACGGGCAAGAGCGCCCTCTTGATCGATACGATCTTGTCGCAGAAGAACACCGGCGGCGGGGACCCCAACAACCCCGAGCAGGTCCTTTGCATCTACGTTGCCGTGGCGCAGAAGCAATCCACCGTCGTCGACATTGTGCGCCGCCTCGAGGCGGAAGGCGCCATGGCCTACACGATCGTGGTGCTGGCCTCCGCGATCGACGAGGCTTCGATGCAGTACCTGTCCTGCTACGCGGGCTGCACGATGGGTGAGCGCTACCGTGACGAAGGCCGTCACGTCGCCATCTTCTACGATGACTTGTACAAGCAAGCCTTGGCCTACCGCCAGGTGATGTTGCTGCTGCGCCGTCCGCCCGGACGCGAAGCGTTCCCCGGTGACGTGTTCAACCTGCACAGCCGCCTCTTGGAACGCGCCGCGAAGTTGGCAGACAACGCGCCCCAACTCAACAAGCGCTACCTCAAGGGGGGTGGTTCGCTGACCGCGTTGCCCGTGGTGGAAACCCAGGAAGGCGACGTTTCCGCGTACATTCCGACCAACGTGATTTCGATCACCGACGGCCAGATCTTCCTGGAGTCGAGCTTGTTCAACTCGGGCGTCCGCCCCGCCGTGAACGCCGGTATCTCGGTGTCGCGCGTGGGTGGTGCCGCTCAGATCCCCGCCATGAAGCGCACGGCGGGTCCGCTGCGCTTGGACCTGGCCCAGTACCGCGAATTGCAGGCCTTCGCCCAATTCGGTTCGGACCTGGACAAGGCCACCCAAGCCAAGCTGACGCGCGGCGAGCGTTTGGTCGAGATCCTCAAGCAAGGCCAATACGTGCCGGCCAAGGTGACCGATCAGGTCATGCTGATCTTCGCCGGTACTTCCGGCGCGCTGGATGACCTGCCGGTGTCCAAGATCGCCGAGTTCGAAGTGGCTCTGCGCGAGCACATGAGCACCATGCCCGAGGTGGCGGAAGCCATCAAGGGCTCGAAGAAAGACATCCCGGACGAGGCCAAAGACGCGCTGCGTAAAGCCTTCGCCCTCATCAAGTCCCAGCTCGCCTAGGACCCAACCCAGGCTTTTCGACCATGGCAGGCATCAAGGAACTGCGCGGAAGGATCACTTCCGTAGGCAACATCCGCCAGATCACGCGGGCGATGGAGATGGTGGCTACCACCAAACTCCGTCGCTTCCAGGATCGGGCGGTGTCCTCGCGGCCGTACTCGCAGGAAATCACCGGTCTCGTGGCGCGTTTGTGCCGCGTGCTCGGCGATGGGGCGGCCAACCAGCCGCTGTTGCGGCCCGGTGCGGGGGAGAAGACCCTGGCCCTGGTGGTCACCTCCGACCGCGGCCTGTGCGGGGCCTACAACTCCAACCTCTTGCGCGTGCTCGAGATTTGGCGCAAGAAGCATGGTCGGGCCGTGGACTACATGGTCTACGGTCGCAAAGGGTTCGGGTACATGGATCGCCGCGACTTCGAGATCACCCGCTACATCAAGGAGCCGGGGCTCGAGTTGACCGACTACCGCAGTGCCGCCATCAGCGCGCGCATGCTGGCCCGCGAATTCCTTTCGGGCAAGTACCGCGACGTGGTGCTCGTCTTCACGGCTTTTGAGTCGATGGTCCGCTACAAGCCCCAAGTGGTGACCTTGCTGCCCGTCTCTCCGGACGAACTGCTCAGCGAAGCCGAAGAGACCCGCAAGTCCGAGACCCTGCTCGAACCCGATGCAGGGCAAATCTTCGATTCGCTGGTTCCGCGCTACCTCGAGACCCGGGTCTACAACGCGCTGCTCGAATCGTTGACTTCCGAGTACGCCAGTCGGCGTTTTGCGATGACCAACGCCACCGACGCGGCTTCCGAAATGCGTCACGAATTGCGCGGCAAGTACAACAAGTTGCGCCAAGAAAAGATCACCAAGGAACTGCTCGACATCGTGGGGGGTGTGGAAGCCCTCAAGTAGGCCCACCACCCTTCCGTCTCCCAGCGCCGTTCCCAGCCCCCCGATAACCCCATCTCTAGCCCCAAGCATCCCATGTCCGCTTCCGTAGGTTCCGTCGCCCAAATCTTCGGCCCCGTCGTCGACGTGCGCTTTGAGCACGGCAAATTGCCGGCCATTTACAACGCCGTCACCCTCGTGGACAAGTCCAAGGACATCGACATCGTGCTCGAAGTCGCCCAGCACTTGGGCAACGACGTGGTGCGCTGCATCGCCATGGCTTCCACCGACGGTTGCCGTCGTGGCATGCCCGCCACCGACACCGGCGCGCCGATTTCGGTGCCCGTGGGCGAGGCCACCAAAGGCCGCATTTTCAACCTGTTGGGCGAGCCGCTCGACAAGCTGTCCCGCGGCGAAATGGCTGCCACCGAGCGTTGGCCCATCCACCGCCCGGCGCCCAGCTTCGAAGAGCAGGAGGCCGTGAGCCAGGTCTTCGAGACCGGCATCAAGGTCGTCGACTTGCTGTGCCCCTTCGCCATGGGTGGCAAGATCGGTTTGTTCGGAGGAGCCGGGGTCGGTAAGACCGTGCTCATCCAAGAGCTGATCCGTATCACCGCGGTCGAGAAGGGTGGCTTCTCGGTGTTCGCCGGCGTCGGGGAACGGACCCGTGAGGGCAACGACCTTTGGCTCGAAATGTCCGAGTCCAAGTACCGCACGGCCGATGGCGGCGAAGCAGCCGTTATCGACAACGCCGTGCTCGTCTTCGGGCAGATGAACGAGCCCCCCGGATCCCGTCTGCGCGTGGCGCTGACCGGTTTGACCATGGCCGAGTACTTCCGCGAGGCCAAGGGCCAAGACGTGCTCTTGTTCGTGGACAACATCTTCCGCTTCGTGCAAGCCGGTTCCGAAGTGTCCGCTCTGCTCGGCCGTATGCCCTCTGCGGTGGGTTACCAGCCCACCATGGCCAGCGAGATGGGTGCTCTCCAGGAGCGCATCACCTCGACCAAGGACGGTTCGGTGACCTCGATGCAGGCCGTGTACGTGCCCGCCGACGACATCACCGACCCCGCTCCCGTGGCGACCTTCGCTCACTTGGACTCGACCATCATTCTGGACCGCGCCATCTCCGAGCTGGGTATCTACCCCGCCGTGGATCCGCTCAAGTCGACCTCCCGGATGCTCGACCCGCACGTGGTGGGTGAGGAGCACTACCATGTGGCCCGTAAGGTCCAGGAGACCCTGCAGCGCTACGCCGACCTCAAGGACATCATCGCGATCCTGGGTATCGAGGAATTGTCCGAGGAAGACCGCTTGGTGGTGCACCGCGCCCGCCGTATGCAGAAGTTCCTGGCCCAACCTTTCTTCGTGGCCGAGCAATTCACGGGTATGCCCGGTGTGTTCGTCGGTCGGGAAGATACGGTGCGCTCCTTCAAGGAAATCCTCGAAGGCCAGCACGACGAACTGCCCGAAGACGCCTTCTACATGGTTTCGACCATCGAAGCGGCGGTCGAGAAGGCCAAGTCCATGCAGTCCTAACCGGAGCCTATCCAAGACCCCATGGCCGATTCCCTTACCCTGCGAGTGATCACCCCTGAGAAGGTGCTGGTGGAAGCCAGCGCCTCCTACGTGCAGTTCCCTGGCCTCGACGGCTTGACGGGAGTTCTGAAGGGCCACGCTCCCCTGGTCTCCGCCCTCGATTCCGGGTTGCTGACTTGGAAGGGCGAGAAGGGCCAGCAGCAAATGTTCGTGGCTGGCGGCTTCTGCGAGGTGCGTGACAACACCGTGCGCGTGGTGACCGAAGCCGGCGAACCTTTGAGCGAGATCGACTTGGTTCGGGCTGACAAGGCCGCCGAGCGTGCGCGCGAGCGCCTACGTGGGGTGCGCGTGGACTTCGATCAAGCCGAGTTCGACCTCGTTCGAGCCCAAGCGGCCCTGCGCCGCGCCCTGATGCGTCAAAACGCCGCCCGTCGGCGCCCCAGTTAGCCATGGCCGGCTCGTCCTGGCAGCGTACCCATCGCATCGGAGCCCTTTCCGAGGCGAATGTGGGCGAGCAAGTGGTGCTCAACGGGTGGGTTGCCAAGCGGCGCAACATGGGGGGAATCTACTTCCTCGACGTGCGCGACCGGTTTGGCTTGGCCCAGGTGGTGCTTACGGGCAGCGAGGAGCGCCTGGGCTGGTCGATGGACGAAGGCGCCATCCTGGCTCCCGAAGATGTGCTGAGCATCGTGGGCAAGGTCCAGAAGCGCGAACAGCCCAACCCCGACTTGCCGACGGGGCAAATCGAAGTGATCGCCACGAAGGTCGAAGTGCTCAGCCGTAGCACCCTGCCGCCCTTCGAAATCGAACGCGATAGCGATGCCAACGTCGAGTTGCGCCTGCGCTATCGCTACTTGGACCTGCGCCGACCGGACATGCAGGAGAAGATGGCGTTTCGGTCGCGGTTCATCGGGGCCATGCGCAATGCCTTTTTGGCGCGCGACTTCCTCGAGATCGAGACTCCGATCCTGACCCGCGCGACCCCGGAGGGGGCCCGCGATTACCTGGTCCCGAGCCGGGTTCACAAGGACCATTTCTACGCCTTGCCCCAGTCTCCGCAGATCTTCAAACAGATTTTGATGGTGGCGGGAATGGATCGCTACTTCCAGGTGGCGCGCTGCTTCCGCGACGAAGACCTGCGCGCGGACCGCCAGCCCGAATTCACCCAGCTCGATATGGAGATGTCCTTCGTCGAGGAAGAAAACATCTTCGAGACCTGGGAAGGGGTCCTGGTGGACACCTTCCGGGCAGCCATGGGGATCGAACTACCGGCCACGTTCCCGCGTCTCACCTGGCACGAAGCCATGGAGCGCTACGGAATCGACAAGCCCGACACGCGCTTTGGCATGGAGCTCGTGAACCTCAGCGATTGGGCCAGCACCTCGGGCTTCGGCGTGTTTGAAAATGCAGTTGCGGGGGGTGGTCGCGTGATGGCTATCTGCGTTCCGGGTGGTGGGACCAGCTACTCGCGCGGGGCCATGAAGAACCTCGAGAAGCGCGCCAAGGAAAGTGGTGCCGCGGGTTTGGCCTGGTGGAAGCCGGGCGAGACGGGCGGGGGTGCGGGTCCGGTCGCCAAGTTCTTCGAAGGTGCCGTGGGCGAGTCGCTGCTGCAAGCGGTGGGCGGTTCCCAGGGCGACTTGGTGTTGTTCGCGGCCGGTCCGCGGGCTCTTTGCTGGCGCGTGCTGGGCGAAATGCGTCTGGCGATTGGTCGTGAGCAGGGTTTGGCCAAGCCGGGGGCCTGGAACTTCTTGTGGGTGACCCACTTCCCGATGTTTGAGTGGTCGGAGGAAGAGGGGCGCTACTTCTCCGCGCACCACCCTTTCACCGCCCCCCAGGATTGGGAGCTGGGCGGCGATCCGGCCGAAATGGCCAGCCGGGCCTACGATTTGGTGCTCAACGGCTGGGAATTGGGCTCGGGCTCGGTCCGAATCCACCGCCGGGACGTGCAGCGCAGGGTCTTCGACCTACTGGGCATCACCCCGGAGGAGCAGCAGGCCAAGTTTGCCTTCTTGCTCGAGGCGCTGTCCTTCGGCGCGCCGCCCCACGCGGGGTTCGCGGTGGGCTTGGACCGCCTAGTGGCCCTTTGCAAGGGGTTGGACTCGATCCGTGACGTGGTGGCCTTCCCCAAGACCCTGGCGGCGGTCGATTTGATGTGCCAAGCACCTTCCACTGTGACCGACCAGCAGCTGGCCGACGTCCACATCCAATTGCGTCAAGACTCTTGATGCAATTCGTACCGAGCATGGGGATTCCTGGCGGGAAACCGCGTTTCCACCTATGCTCCTTTCTGAGTGGGGCAGTGTCCCCGGACTCTCCGTAGACCCAACCAAGGAGCCCAGTGGGCAAAAAAAGAACGACTCGAGAACCTGCCGGTCCGCAGTACCGGAAAAACCAACGGATTCGTGTCCCCGAAGTCCGTCTGATTGATGAGAACGGGGAACAAGCTGGCATCGTCGAAACCAACGAAGCTCGCCGTCGCGCCAAGGAACTCGGCTTGGACCTCGTGGAGGTCTCTCCCCAAGCCCGTCCTCCGGTCTGCAAGATCATGGACTACGGCAAGTTCCTGTACCAGCAGCGCAAGAAGGAGAAGCAGGGACAGGGGGTCAGCAAGGGCTCGTCGCAATTGAAGGAATTGCGCGTGCGCCCCGCCATCGACAAGCACGACCTTTCCTATCGGCTGGACAATGGACGCAAGTTCCTGACTTCGGGCCACAAGGTCCAAGTCGTGTGCATCTTCAAAGGGCGCCAAATGGCGCACCCCGAGCACGGATTCGACGTCATGAAGAGCGTGGCCGAATCGCTCGTCGATGTGTGCAAGGTCGAAGTTCCGGCCAAGATGATGGGCCGGCGCATGACCATGCTGCTCACGCCGCTTGGCGGCAGCCAAAAGGTCAAGGGTGCTTCCACCACGCCCAAGCGCGAGAAGAAGGACTCCAACAAAGGGGGCACGGCGCTCGACGCTGGCGGAACGTCGACTTCGGTCTCGGACGATCCGGAGGATGATTTGGATGACGAACTGGACGAGGACCTCGACGAGGATCTCGACGGCGACGAATCCGATGACGACGAGGACGGAGACGACGACGGTGATGACGACGACGATGACGACGATGACGACGGCAAGTGACCACTTAGCTGGCGGTACGCGCCGTTAGCTTTGTGCGCTTGAGTGGCCAAGGGGGCTCCCATGGGGGCCCCCTTGGCGTGCATCGGCTGGCTCGCCACGAGCCACATTCGGGTGCCCTAGGGGCTCTGATGGGCTCCGGGGCCGGGTAGCGGGTAGACTTTGGGTGAAACCTTTTGGGGAGAGGGTCCGTCCTATCCCTGAAGGCTGTTTTGACAGCTGCCGCCCGTTTCCGGTCCCCGAATCCATCGAATATGGCCATCCGACCCGCTCTCTCCGCCTCCATCCTGCTCCTAGCCGGGCTGGTCGCTTCTCCCGCCCCTGCCCAAACCCTTGAGGTGGTCCCCTTCCCCTTGACCGTGGAGCCCAGCTCCATGGTGGCCGGGACCCTCGAATACCGGGCCGTTCCCGGTGCCTTTGCCAACCTCCAGGGCCATGGACGGCTCCTGATGAGCCAAGTGGAGCTCCCCGGACACGCGCCGGTGACGCTCAGTTTGGAACCCATGTCCTTCGACCTCCAAAGCGTCGGCATGCAGGTCAATGGCCAGCCGACCCCCTACGATCCCGGTGATTTGAGCCTGTGGAAAGGGATGGTTGTGGGAGACGACTCCTCGGAAGTGTCCCTCGGATTCTCGAGCTACGGCTGCAACGGCTGGATCAAAGCCGATGGCGAGTTCTACCACGTGCTGTCCTTCCCCGATGTCGGCAACGATTGGGCCCATGCCAAGGCGCGCATCGTGCCTGACGATGTGATGCGCTCGCTGGGCGCACCCGCCCTGCCCCAGTGCCAGATCGATGCCCTCGGGGGTCCGACCCAATCGCAGCACATGCTGGACATGGCTTCGGTGGCGCGCAACCCGCAGGTCTTCCAACTGGGAGTGACCCTGGAGTGCAAAGTGGCGGTCGAAACCGACTACCAGTACTACCAAAACTGGAACAACCTCACCGCCACCCAGAACTACACGTTGACCCTTTTGGGAGCGATCAGCGACCGCTACCTGAGCCAAATCAACGTGGTCTTGACCTACCCGTACTTGCAGTTCTACACCTCGTCGAACGACCCCTGGACTTCGCAGGGCGGTGGTTCGAGCGCGCTGTTGAACGAATTCCGCACCGCTTGGGCTGGCAACATTCCCAGCGGCGCGAACTTGGCTCACTTCCTGAGCGGAGCCAACCTGGGTGGAGGCGTCGCTTACTTGGATGCCTTGTGCAACCAGAGCTACGGCTTTGGCGTGAGTGGCAACGTCGATGGGGGGACTCAATTCCCGATCTCCCAGAGCTCGAACACCTGGGACTTCGTGGTGGCTGCGCACGAGATGGGGCACAACTTTGGGACCTCGCACACGCACAACTACTGCCCGCCGATCGACCAGTGTGCGCCCAATGGGTACTTCGGATCGTGCCAAACCTCGCAGGTTTGCACCAACCAAGGCACCGTGATGAGCTACTGCCACCTGTGCAGTGGGGGCATGAACAACATCACGACCTTCTTCCATCCGCAGGTCGTCACGGTGATGCGAGCCGGAGCGGATAGCTCCTGCTTGCAGCCCTATAGCGGCGGCTGCACCACCGATGCGTTTGAGCCGAACGATTCATGCGGCGCGGCCGTGGCGGTCGGAGCGGGGACTTACAACAACCTGCACGCCTGCTCGAGCAACTCGGACTACTACTCGATCAACCTGGCTCCGAGCGAGCAGTTGACGGTCAACCTGACCTTCACCCACTCGCAAGGCAACATCAATGCCCGCCTGTCGGACAACACCTGCATCACCACTCTGGCTACCGGCACCAGCAACACCAACAACGAAACCCTGGTGTGGACCAACACCAGCGGTAGCACCACGGAGGTGGTGTTGGAGGTCTACATTTCGGGCGGCGCGGTGACCAATGCCTACAGCATGTCGCTCGGCTTGGTCAACACCGACCCGTGCGTGGGGCAAGTCGACGATGCCTTGGAGAACAACGACTCCTGCGGTAGCGCGGTTCCCATGACCGACGGCTTCGTCGGTGGGCTGTTCGTATCGAAAACCGACTCGGACTTCTACCAGCTGTGCGTCCCCTCCGGCGGGACCCTCCAAGCGGACATCTTCTTCACCCACGCTACGGCCGATGTGGACATGTTCCTGTACGACCCGAGCGCGTGTGGTGGGGGAACTGGAACTGGGTTGGCAGAGGGCTACTCGGCCACCAACGATGAGACGATCGTTTGGACCAACACCTCGGCCACCAACCAGACGGTGGTGTTGGAAGTCAGCGTGTACCCCTCGAGCGCTGGCAACTGCAACACCTACGATATGGCGCTGGTCGGGGCCGATGGCCAATGCCTGGGTGGCAACTCGCTGGGTTCTCTGTTCTGCAGCCCGGCGAACTTCAACTCGCGCGGCCTGACGGGCCGGGTCCAGGCGACCGGTACGGCGCTGGTCTTTGTGAACGATCTGACGCTGACCGCCACGGACTTGCCGATCAACCAGTTCGGCTACTTCCTGTGCAGCCAAAGCCAAGGGTTCACGGCGAACCCGGGCGGCAGCATGGGCGACCTGTGCTTGGCAGTGAACATCGGGCGCTTCTCGGCGCAGGTGGCCAGCTCGGGCATCTTTGGCGAGATCCAAACGGCCATCGACCTGACCGACATGCCCACCAACCCGCACGAGGCGGTCATGGCCGGTCAAACCTGGAACTTCCAACTCTGGTACCGGGACTTCATCCTGACCTCGACTTCGAACTTCACCGAAGGCATCGAGATCCAGTTCCAATAGGGCTCCGGCTGCCTAGCAGCCCGGCCATGCCCCAAGGGCGCCTTCCCCTGGCCGGGAAGGCGCCCTTGGCCATTCGGGCGGCCTCCGGGGGATCCCAGGGCCGGGAGGACCGCCTGCTGGCGGCTCGGACCGGGGTCCTGGGAAGGGCGGTGGAGTCCATCCGAGCCAGGTTCCGGTGCCCCGGCCCTTGCCTGGGGTGGGTTGGCAGGTATCATCTTTCCCTCCAAGCGACCGGGCAGCGTGCCCGGTGGCCCCTGCGAGCGGTACGGTATGCCAGCGACCAGGGTTTCGAGTCGGTCTTGCTCCCACTGGGCCGGACCCAACCACGAGGAAGTCCCATGCCGAAGATGAAATCCAAGGGTGCGGTCAAGAAGCGATTCCGCCTCACCAAGACGGGGAAGTTGAAATCCAACCGCCCGCAGCGTGGTCACATGCACGCGAACAAGGACTCGGCGTTCCGCCGGAAGAAACGCTCCGCCCTGATCACCGATGGTGCCTGGGCCAAACTCTTGAAGCGCATGTTGGCAGGAGGCTGATCCATGGTACGTGTCACCTACGGCGCCCCGCGCGCCAAGAAAAAACAACGTTTGTTCAAGCAGGCCCGTGGATTCCGCGGCGGTCGTTCCAAGCTTTGGCGCACCGTTCAGGAAACGCTCATGCGCTCCTGGGCCTTCTCCTACCGGGACCGTCGCCAGAAGAAGCGCCAGTTTCGTCGCCTCTGGATCCTCCGGATCAACGCGGCAGCGCGCATGCGCGACATGACCTACTCGCAGTTCATCGACGGCCTCAAGAAGGCAGGAATCGACCTGAACCGCAAGCAGCTGTCCGAGCTCGCCATCCACGATCCCATTGCGTTTGATGCCCTGGCCCAAGAGGCCAAGGCCGCCCGCGTCTAAGCCCGATTCCTTCGGTGCGTTCGCTCGCTCTGCCACGGCCGTCAGGATTCCTGGCGGCCGTGGTCCGTTCCCAGCCCGTCGTTCGCGTATCCGCCATGAGCACCCACGATTTGAACCATGAGGCCCTTGCGGCCGAAGCCCTTGCGCGCATTGGCGCGGCCAACAACGCAGAGGCCTTGCATGCAGCGGAGCGCGAGTTCCTCGGCAAGTCCGGGGTGGTGGCTAGTTTGCTGGCCCAGATCCCCAGCCTACCTCCCGCCGACCGGGGCGCCGCAGGCAAGGCTGCCAACCAAATCAAGGGCCGCCTGCAAGCCGCCATCGACGAGCGCGCTGCTTGGCTCGAGACCCAAGCCATCGAGTCCGACCGCCAAGGACTGGGTTTTGACCCGACGCTGCCCCCGCCGCGTATTGACATGGGGGGGCTGCACCCGATCACCCAGGTCACCCGCGAGCTCGAAGACTTGTTCGCGTCGATGGGGTACCACATCCTGGATGGACCCGAAGTCGAGCGTGACTACTACAACTTCGAAGCGCTCAATATCCCCGCCGATCACCCCGCGCGCGACAGCCAAGACACGTTCTACTGCAAGGGTGACCATCCGCTGGTCTTGCGCACGCACACCTCTCCGGTGCAGGTGCGCGCCATGGAACGCTTGAAGCCCCCATTCCGCGCCGTGGCCCCGGGCAAGGTCTTCCGCCAGGAATCGACCGATGCCAGCCACGAGCACACCTTCCACCAAATGGAAGGCTTGGTGGTCGCCAAAGACGTTTCGGTGGGGCACCTGATCGGTGCGATGAAGACCTTGCTCGCCGGCATCTTTGGCAAGCAGGTCGAGGTGCGCTTGCGCCCGGGTTACTTCCCGTTCGTCGAGCCGGGCTTCGAACTCGATGCCCGCTGCCCCTTCTGTCAAACCGGCTGCAGCGTGTGCAAGCGCTCGACTTGGATTGAACTCCTCCCCTGTGGCTTGGTGCACCCGGCGGTCCTGCGCGCGGGCGGCATCGACCCAGAAGAGTGGAGCGGGTTCGCCTTCGGTCTCGGTCTTTCGCGCCTCGTGATGCTGCGCTACGGCATCGATGACGTGCGCCACCTACTCAGCGGTGACCTGCGGTTCTTGGAGCAATTCTAGCCATGCACATTTCCTACAACTGGCTCGCGCGGCACGTGGATCTTGAGGGCATCACGCCCCAAGCCCTGGCCGAAAACCTGACGCTTTCGACCGCCGAAGTCGAAGGGTTGTTTCCCTTCGCCCCGCACCTTGCCGATGTGGTGGTGGGCCACGTGCTGGAGCGCGTACCGCACCCGGACGCGGACAAACTGGGCGTATGTCGTGTGGACGTGGGCCAAGGCGAGCCGCTCCAAATCGTGTGTGGAGCCCCCAACGTGGCCGGCGGGCAAAAGGTAGCGGTCGCGACCATCGGGACCTGCTTGCCGGGTGACTTCAAGATCAAGAAGTCCAAGATCCGGGGTGTGGAGTCCGAGGGCATGATTTGCTCCGAGCGCGAACTCGACCTTGGGGATAGCCACGACGGCATTTGGGTCCTGCCCGCCGAAGCACCGATCGGCATGCCGGTCGCGCAGGCGGTGGGGGCCGGCGATTGGATCATCGACATCGACAACAAGTCGCTGACCCACCGGCCCGACCTGTGGGGCCACCGCGGCATGGCCCGCGAGGTGGCGGCGATCTTCGAGCGTGAGCTCAAACCCCTCGCGTCCGACTTGCCCCCGCTTGGGGCAGGAGCCCCCTTCCCGGTGCGCGTCGACGATGCGGCCTGCAGCCGCTACCTGGGCCTGGCCATCGATGGGGCCCGGCAAGAAGCTTCGCCCCTGTGGCTGCGCTTCCTCCTGCTGGCGGTAGGCCAGCGTCCGCTCGATCTGTTGGTGGACCTGTCGAACTTCGTGATGCTCGACTTGGGCCAACCCAACCACGCTTTCGACCGCAGCCGCATCAGCCAGCGAGGGATCGTGGTCCGTCGCGCCCATGAGGGCGAACGCATGACGACTTTGGATGGGGTCGAGCGAGCGCTCGTGCCCCAGGACCTGTTGATCACCGATGGCGATCGTCCCGTGGCTCTGGCGGGCATCATGGGCGGGGCCGATTCGAAGGTGGAGGGCGATACCTCGCAGCTGTTGCTTGAGGTGGCGACCTTTGCCCCCGGGGTGATCCGCCGCACTTCGGCGCGGCTTGGCTTGCGCAGCGATTCCTCGGCGCGCTTTGAGAAGCACCTAGACCCCGTGTTGCCCATGATCGCAGCGGGCCACTTCGCGAACCTTTTGCGTGCGATCCAGCCGCAAGTGGAGTTTCCGCTCCAGCTCACGGACGCGGGCACCTGGACCGACCCGGCGCGCCGTTTGTCGGTGCGTCCCGCGCGCATTCGATCTCGACTAGGGGTAGAGCTTTCCGATGCGGCCATCGTGTCGATCCTGTCGCGGTTGGGGCTGACTCCCAAGTTGCAGGGCGACCAAATCGAGATCCAAATCCCTTCGAGTCGCGCCACCAAGGACTTGGCGCTCGAAGAAGATGTGGTCGAAGAGGTGGGCCGTATCCATCGCTATGGCAACATCCCGACCCAGGCCTTGGTGGGGGATTTGACCCCTCCGCCGGCCGATCCGCGGCGCCGGTTGGTGCGCAAGATTCAGGATCGGCTCGCCGGAGCGGCTCGCTTCCGCGAGACGATCCAGTATTCGTTCCTGACCGACAGCGTGCTGGACGCCATGGGGTTGGCCGGGGAACGTTGCGTCGAGGTGCAGAATCCGGTGGCCGAGGGCCAGGGCAAGTTGCGACGCAGTTTGCTGCCCAACCTGTTGGAGGCTGCGCTCAAGAACCGCCAACGGCACGGGCAAGTGGCCCTGTTCGAAGTGGGCAAGGGCTACCTGCCCGAAGCGGCCAACGCCCAGGGCGAGCCGATGGAAATCCACACGACCGCGGCGGTGCTGGCCTGGCCCGCCAAAGCCTCGCAGGGCACCGCCTTGGAGCATTTGCACGCAGTGGCTCGAGACCTTTTGCTGCACTTGGGCCACGACCTTGCCCCGGCGGAAGCGCTGGGTGACGGCCATGGCTACCCGGCCTGGCTGCACCCCAAGAAACGCATCGCTTTGCGCTCCAAGGCCGGTGGCCAGGTGCTCGGTTTCGTGGCGCAACCCGACCCGGCCGTTCAGCAGAAGCTGGGCTTCGATGGCGATGTGGCCAGCGACTTGGCCGTGCTCGAGCTTTCGATCGATCGATTGTTGGAGGAGCCCACGGCGGGCTATCGCTACCGCGCACTGCCCAAGTTCCCCGAGGTCAAAGTCGACGTGGCCATTTTGGCTCCCGATAGCTTGCCGGGGTCTGAGGTCATGACGCTGATCGAAGCCGCCGGCAAGGGCATCGTGGTCGACATCGAACTCTTTGATCAGTTCCGCGGGGAAGCCCTTGGGGCCGATCGCCGTTCGCTCGCCTTCCACGTCAAACTGGGCAGCGAGGGACGCACCCTGACCGACAAGGACAACCAGAAGTTCCTCGACCGTCTCGCGCGTACCCTCGAGGCCGCCGGAGCGGAGCTGCGCAGGAGCTAGGGCCCGCCTTGTGCGCGGCCGGCATTCGAGCGCGGCCAGCAAGGGAGGGCCCTGGCTCGCAGGGGAACGACTTCAATGCACGCCTCAAAGGACCGTGGCCGCGCCATGGGCGTGCCAGCTGGCCGCCCGTCGTTTCTCTGCTACGGACCAGGGGCGGCGCCCGATCAGACCGCCACGTCGAGCGCAGCCAACACGGCTTCGGTGAATTCGATCGTCCCCACGGCTTCGTGACGGCGCTCGCGGGGCAATAGGTCGGCGGTGCGCAGGCCTTGGGCCAGGGCCTGGTCGACGGCCTGCTCGATGGCCAAGGCGGCGTCCTCGTGGCCGCCGGAGTGGCGCAACAGCATGGCGGCCGACAGGATGGCGGCCATGGGGTTCGCGATGTTCTTGCCCGCAATCGGCGGTGCCGAGCCGTGCACGGGTTCGTACAGGGCGGTGGGACCGCCAACGGAAGCGGAAGGCAGCACGCCCAAGCTTCCTAGGATGCCCGCCGATTGGTCGGAAAGGATGTCGCCGAATAGGTTCGAGGTCACGATCACGTCAAACTCGGCGGGATGGGTGACCAAGGCGGTCGCGCAGGCGTCCACGTACAAGTGGCTCAACTGCACATCGGGGAATTCGGGGGCGATGCGCGCCACGACCGCTTCCCACAAGCGCGAACATTCGAGCACGTTGGATTTGTCCACGCTGCACAGTTGCTTGCGCCGACCTTGGGCCAACTGGAAGCCGAGTCGGACAATGCGTTCGATCTCCTCTTCTTTGTAGACCATGGTGTCGAGGGCCACCTGATGCGGGCTCTCGCCGCGGCGCTCGCGGGGCTTGCCGAAGTAGAGGCCGCCTAAGAGTTCACGCACCACCAACAGGTCCAGGTCCCGCACGTACTCGGCCTTCATCGGCGAGCAATCCAGGAGGCCTTCGCTCATGCGGGCTGGACGCAGATTGGCCCAAGCGTCCAAGAGCTGACGCAGGTCCAGGAGGCAGCGCTGGGGCCGCTCCATGGGGGGCAGGTGATCGAAATCGGGGTCGCCGACCGCGCCGCACAGGACGGCATCGGCGTTGCTGGCGGCTTGGCGGCTGGCCTCGGGAAAGGCGACCCCGCTTTCGCGGAAGCTCTGCGAGCCAAATGGATGCTCTTCGAGGTCCAGGGCGATCGATTCGCGGGAGCAAACGGCCCGTAGGACCCGCACTGCAGCGCGAGTCACTTCGGGGCCGATTCCGTCCCCGCCAAACACACAAACCTTCAGGGGCCTATTCATGGGAAAGCAGTATAGAAGGGGAAGGCCTTTCGCGGGGGGACGCGAAAGGCCTTCCGAAGGGGTTTCGTCAGAGACGAACGGGAGGCGCTGGCCAGATTCACGCGCACGGGCTTCCCGAGGGAAGCGGCGAGGGGAATCATGGGGAGGGTGGGGTTTGGCTCAGCGCCCACCTGAGAGGTATTACAGGGGGCCTGGGAGGGCGAGTCAAGCGAAGGGGCGAGCTCCCTTGCCCTATTTTGGGGCTTTCGCAGGCCTGGGACGGGGAAGCGCGGGTTCCAGCCCCCGAACCGCCTATGTTGGTCTCTCGGTTGGTCACTCGGTTGGTCACGATGTTGGCCAGTTGTCCGCTAGCTCCGCCCCTTGAGCGGGATATCCTTGAGCCCCATGCTGCACGTTTGCCTCGTCAATCCGCCCAGTCCGCCCGAGTTCCGCGTCAGTCGCGGGCTGATGGGGGGCTTTGGCATGGCGGTGGGGCGCGAGCTGCTCTACCCGCCCATCGAGTTGGCCCACGTGGCGGCCGTGCTGGAGGCTAGTGGCCATAGCGTGCGGATCCTCGATGCCGACGCGCTCGAGCTTTCGGCGGACGCCGCCCTGGCCGCAATCCTGGAACCCAGGGCCGACGTGGTGATCCTCGATACCTCGAGTACCTCGCTCGAAGCGGACTTGGCCCTGGCCCAGCGCGTGCGCGAAGCGAACCAGGGCTGCGTGGCGCTCTTGGGCAGCCAGGTCACCTTTGCGCCCGACGAGATCTTTGCCAAGGGAGGCGTCGATGTGCTCGTGCGCGGCGAGCCCGAGTACAGCGTGCGAGCCCTGGTGGAGGCGGTCGAAGCTGGACGAGGTTTCGAAGGGGTCGAGGGCTTGTCGTGGATCGATTCCAAAGGCCACGTCCAGCACGAACCCGACCGTGAGAAGATCAACCAGCTCGACGACTTGCCGTTGCCTGCGCGGCATCTGCTCAACAACCAGCTCTACCACTTTCCGGGCTATGGCGGATCGGTCACCACGATCAAGTCGTCGCGCGGTTGTCCGTTCGATTGCAGCTTCTGCGGCTACACCCTGGCGCAAGGTCTGCGGTTCCGTTTTCGCAGTCCCGAGCATGTGCTGCGCGAAATCGACGACCTGTACCAGAACCACGGCCTGCGCCACATCGTGTTCCGCGATCCGATCTTCTCGACGCGCAAAGACCGCGTGCGCAAGATCTGCGAGGGCATCTTGGAGCGCGGCTACCATGACCTGGTTTGGCAGTGCGAAACCGCGGTCAAGACCCTGGATCGGGCCACGCTCGAAGTGATGGCACGTTCGGGCTGCAAGCACATCTCGCTCGGAATCGAATCGGGCAACCAAAAGATCCAAGAGTTGCACTGCGGCAACAAGCTCAACGACCATGACCAGGCCGAGCGCATCTTCCGCGATTGCCGCGAGTTGGGCATCGAAACCCGCGCCTTTTGCATGATTGGCTTCCCGGAGGAAACCCCGGCCATGGCCGATGAGACGATCGACCTGGTCAATCGACTCGATCCCGACCAGGTGCAGTTCTGCGCAGTGACCGCCTATCCCGGTACGCCGCTCTACAAGATGTTGCGCGGCACGCGCGATTTCGACTTCGCCACCATGACGGGTTTCCAGGCGCTCGAAGGGAACGAGTACATGAGCGCCCAGGAGATCGAAGCCAAGATCCGCGAGGGCTACCGCCGCTTCTACGGTCGGCCCAAGCGCCTTTTGCGCGAAGTCTCGAGCCCGCGTCGGTTGGCGGGGCGCATCGCGCGCTACTTCACGCTGTTCCGTCGTCGCAGCGGATGAGCCCGCAGGACCCCCGGAGGCCCCCCCAACGCAGGCTTCCTGGCGGAACTTCCACACGCAACCCAGTCAGCCATGGACTGGGGCGATCCAGCCAGGCCGCCCAAGTCGCTGGTCCGCCTAGTAGATCAGGCGCATGTCGCTGAACTCGGCGCCCGTGCCCTGGGCGAAGACGCCCACCTTGCCAGCCGTGGTTCCCAGGGCTGCCTCTTCGGTGCCCAAGTAGACCCCGCCTGCGTAGAAGACCAAGCGGTCCTCATAGACCTCGATGGCGAGATCGAGCACCGAGTTCGAAGGAGCTTTGCCATCCACCCCGGGCACATCGAAGGTGCTCTTGAGTTGGGGCCCCTTGTCGGTCCATTCGAAGTGGCCGACCCAATCGCGCACGGGCAGCCAGGCGTAGTTCGAGTCGCTGGCCACGGTCGAGGCGAAGACGATGCCGGCCACCGGGAACTTGCTCTTCTCGCTAAGGCGGATCTTGGTTTCGAAGCGATAGGGGAGTTGGGGCGTGTTGTCGATGACCGCCGTGATGAGCCCTTCTGTTTGGGTTTTGATGCCACCGTCGGTGACTTGCCATTCACCGCCGCCGGTGAGGTTCCAGCCCGAAAATTCGGGGTCAATCACCGGTCGGTAGCCTCGGATGAGGCTCTTGCCGGTTTTCTCGCGGATGTCGAACGAGGCCTTACGCAGGCGTGAATCGCCGGCCACCAGCCGCGAGGACTGCTCGAGGATTTGGAGTGCGGCCAGCGGTCGTTCGCCTTCCACGTAGGCACTGGCGGCAGCCAAAGTCGCTTCCACGAAGGTGTCCAGGGCTTCCTTGAGCCCCGTGCCCACGAGCGGCTGGATTTTGGTCAGCGCTTCCTGGGCCTGCTCGCGCAGTTGGTTGGGGGTGACTCCGGGCAGGGTTGCGAGCGGCTTGTCGGCATCGGCCTGGGCGCGCGCGGCCGCTTCGAGTTGGCGCCAGTGGTACACCGCTCCGTCGAGCTTCTTGAGGTCGGTGAGCACCTCCGCGAGCTTCAAGCGAGCGCCCAAGTGCGTGGGATCCTTCTCGACGGCCCATTCCAGGCTTTCGCGGGCGTACTCGGGCTTCTTGTTGGCGAGTTGTTTTTCTGCCCGCGCCATCAAGACTTCCACTTGCTCGGGGCCACCGAAGTAGATCTTGTAGAGCTCTTGGATCCAGGCCTGCCACAGGGCGTCGAATTGCTCGAAGGTCTCAACGCCGGGCAACTTGGCCTTGCCCACGAAGTACTCGGTGAAGCGCGCCAAGACGTCGTGTTGGCTGGCACTCTTGTACGAGGCGAGGAATTCCTTGTAGACCGGCAAGTAGACCCGCTCGGAATGCTCGTCCTCGAAGTTGTGCATGAAGTAGACGAGCCCCCAGCCATAGGGATAGTACTCGCCCTCGTAGGAGCCCGGCTTGTACCAGGTCACGACTTGGGTCAAGGTCGGTGCGCTCTTGCCCTTGTTCAACGCATCCAGGCTGTACTTGAGGCCGCGCAGGCGGCTCTCGGGCACGCGGTTGGTCGCCACGCTGCCGCCCGGCTGCAGGAATGCTCCCTCGAAGTAGCTGGCGGTGCCTTCGTTCAGCCACGTCAACAAGAGTCCCGGTGCCACCGCCGCGGTGAATTGGTGCGAAGACTCGTGGAACAGGGTCGACCAGAGGTCCCCGATGGTCCCGCCCTCGCCGCGCGGATCGTAGGTCGCCACGCGGTTTTCCCCGGGTACGAAGAACCCGCGCACGTTGGGGTTGATGGCCTGCCCCCGGTTCTTCTTCTCGAACTCGTCGAATTCCTCGCGCGACTTGTAGACGTTGATGGCGCAGGTGCGCATGTCCCCGCCGCGGGTCTTGTAGCCGAAGACCTCGCGGTAGAACCCGTTGATCTGGTCCATGGCCTCGAGGAAGGCATGGGTGTAGTCGTAGCCCATGTCCGACTTGACCGTGTAGAACTTGCCCTTGATCTCGTAGGCGGTATCCCAGGTCGTGTTGCGGCTGTCGACCAAGCGTTTGGTCTTGGCGTTGACCTTGCGGCGCACCGGGATGTCGATCGGGATGCCGGTTTCGAGCAGCCCTTCGACCGCGGCTTCCTTGGAAAACAGCTTGGCCAGCCGTTCTTCGGCCCGGGCCTCCATCGACGTGCCGTAGCACAGTTGGAGTAGGTCGGCGGCGTTGGTGTAGAGCTTCTTCTTTTCGCAGGCCTTGGCCATGTCGAACAGGCTTCGGCTGAAATCGGCCTGCAGGTCCTCGGGGGTGGGGCCTGGGACGCCGATCTCGGTGCGCAAAGCGACCAGGGCTTCGCGTTCCTTGCGCAGCTTGATGTCCTCTCCGAGGGCTTCGAGCGCGAGGTTGGCGTACCACAGGGCCTCATCGCGCAAATCGGCTTGCAGCGCCGCTTGGGCAGCCGCTTGTAGGTGAGCCGAATCCGCAGGGGCCGTTTCGAGGGCCAGCACGGCCTCTCGAATGGCTTCCGGAATGGGGGCCGCCAGGGGCTTGGGAGCTTCGGGAGCCTCCTCAGCATCCGCCTCAGGATCGTCTCCGAAGGTGACCCGCTCTTGGGGATGGACCGAGCGCGGGGCCAAGGCCAGTACGGGCACCGCGAGTAGGCAGGCAAGGACGAGACGGCTGGACGGCTGGAGCATGGAATTGGGGTGCAGACGGGGCGGCAATCTTGGCGCGGGGGGCGCTGGGCGCACCATTTCGGTAGGTGCAGCTCGGCGCTAGGCGCACCAAGCAGTGACGATGGACCAGAATAGCCGGATACGGTGGCCGAGCGTCCCCCTTTGCCCGAGAAGGCTCATTTTTGGTGGTTGTCCGGGCTGTGGGGGCCCAAAAAGTGACCCCCGTGGCTGGCAAGCCAGCACGGGGGTCTCGGGTGGTTCACACCGTTCGGGAGGGGGTAGGTCCGGAAAGAGTCAGCGTTGACTGTCCTTCGACAGACCAAGAACGGTGTGTTGCGCGCGGAGTCTCATCGCACCGGGGCCAAGGGCTCTCCAGTCTTGGCAAGGGGTCGGTGGATACCCGGAGACTTCGCGGCGTCTTTCCCTCCGACCCCGACGTATGAGGGGGGGTGTCGGGCGGAGGAATCGACGATCAAGCTTCACAGCCTCGAATCCGAGGGGTGAGTGCACGGGGGGGCGACTTTCTGATTTTTTCTTTCAGCGGTCGGCGGAGTCAGCGGCGCAAAGGGGGTCTCAGCGAGATTGACCCAGGTTTCGAGGCCGCTGGCTTGGAAGCGTACACGGACCCAATGGTTCCAGCGTTCGAGGACTTGGACCATTTGAGGTGCGGGCACGGTTTGTGTGGATTGGGGCATGGGGAAGGTTTGGGTATGGTGGTTCCCTTCGGTGTCCCGGCCACGCTTCTTGCGCACTTCTGCCCGCCTTTTTGAAGGTTCTGTTGGGATCGGTCGAAAACCAAACCCAAACGCAGAGGATGTGCAGATGGTGGTCCGGAAAGGCCCACTCGGGCCGATGGCTATGGGTCAAAATCCGCAGGGCTTCCTCCCCACGGGTCAGGAATCCCTGAGCCGGCCCCAGGATTCGGGAAGCCATTCCCATGGATGGGGCATCGCCGTGGAGCGATCTGGGGGCCAGCGCTACACTTGGCTCCAACCAACGGATCCCCATGAGCGAACAAATCGACAACGTCCTGCACGAGAATCGTGCCTTTCCGCCCTCTAAGGATTTCCAGTCGCAGGCGCGCTTGAACTCGTTCGAGCAGTACCAACGGATGTACGCGGAGTCGCTGCAGGACCCGGAGGCCTTTTGGGGTCGGGTGGCCCAGGAACTGCCTTGGATACGGCCCTTCGACCAGGTCCTCGATTGGAGCGATGCCCCCTTTGCGAGCTGGTTCCAAGGGGGCCAGCTCAACGCCTCGGCCATTTGCCTCGACCAGCACGTGGCCAACGGCCGAGGCGACAAACTAGCGATCCGTTGGGAAGGGGAGCCGGGTGACCGTCGCGACTTCACCTATCGCGAGCTGCTCGAAGAAGTGGGGCGTTTCGCCAATGTGCTCAAAGCGCGCGGAGTGCAACGGGGCGATCGGGTCGCCATCTACATGCCCATGATCCCCGAGCTGACCATGGCGGTGCTGGCCTGTGCCCGCATCGGAGCGGTGCATTCGGTGGTCTTTGGTGGCTTCAGCGCGCAGGCCTTGGCCGACCGTATCCACGACGGCGACTGCTGCGCGGTCATCACTTCGGATGGCGGTTGGCGGCGGGGCAAGGTCTTGCCGCTCAAACAGGAGGTCGATACAGCCCTGGCGACTTGCAAAGGTGTCCACACGCAGTTGGTGATTCGTCGCTGCGGGAACGAAGTCGCTTGGGATGAAAAGCGCGATGTGTGGTACCACGAAGCTGCGGAACAGGTAGGCAGCGACTGTCCGCCCGAAGCGATGGAGTCCGAGGACTTGCTGTTCCTGTTGTACACCTCCGGATCAACGGGGAAGCCCAAGGGCATCATGCACAGCACCGGCGGCTACATGGTGGGCGCCTACCTAAGCGCACGCTACATCTTCGACCTACGCGAAGACGACGTGTATTGGTGCACGGCCGACGTGGGGTGGATCACCGGGCATAGCTACATCGTCTATGGTCCCATGGCCAATGGGGTCACCCAGGTCATGTACGAGGGGGCGCCCAACGCACCTGCGGAAAACCGCTTCTGGGATATCTGCGAACGGCACGGGGTGACGGTGTTCTACACCGCGCCCACGGCGATCCGGGCCTTCATGAAGTGGGGGGACCAACACGTGAAGCGCCACGACCTGAGCAAGCTTCGGCTTTTGGGTTCGGTGGGCGAACCGATCAACCCCGAGGCTTGGATGTGGTACCGCAAGCTGGTGGGGGGCGACCGCTGCCCGATCGTTGACACGTGGTGGCAAACCGAAACCGGCGGGATCATGATCAGCCCCTTGCCCGGGATCACGGCTACCCATCCGGGCTGCGCGAGCTTGCCTTTCTTTGGGGTCGACGCGGCGATCCTGGATCTCCAAGGCAACGAACTGGGACCCGATCAGGGGGGCCTCTTGGCGCTGCAAAAGCCCTGGCCTTCGATGCTGCGCGGGATTTGGGGGGATGCCAAGCGCTACCGCGATACCTATTGGTCGAAATGGCCCGGCAAGATGGTGTACTTTGCCGGTGATGGTGCACGTCGGGATCCCGATGGGCTGTTCTGGATCCTGGGGCGCGTGGACGATGTGATCAACGTGAGCGGCCACCGCTTGTCGACCATGGAAGTCGAGAGTGCGCTGGTCAGTCACCCGGGGGTCGTGGAAGCGGCCGTGGTCGGGCGCCCCGATGAACTGACCGGAGAGGCGATTGTGGCCTTCGTGATCCCCCAGGGAGGCGTGACCGACGACCCGCTGGTGATCCAAGCGCTTTCCGACCACGTGGTCCACGAAATCGGCAAGTTGGCGCGGCCGGCGGAGATCCGTCTGACCGAAGCCCTTCCCAAGACCCGCAGCGGCAAAATCATGCGTCGTCTGTTGCGGGACATCGCCTCAGGGCGCGAACAAGTGCAAGACTTGAGCACGATCGAGAACCCGGCAGTGCTCGATCAATTGCGGGGCAAAAAGGCCTAGCCCCGCGCGGGACACGGGCCCAGAAAACAGCGCGGCCGGGGGAGTACCCCGGCCGCGATGTTCGGTTCCAAGGTGCCCGTGGGCAGCTTGGCTCCAGCTCCAGAGATCACTCGTAGAACTGCGTCGACTCGGTGACGATCACCGGGCGCTGGAGGCGGCTCGAAGTCAACGAGGCGCCCAAGCGCAAGTCGCCGACTTTCTTGCTTTGGATGACCAAGCGCCAAGTGGCGGTGGCATCCGGCTCTAGGGTGTCCAGGGGCTTGAACAGGATTTTGTTCTCCTCGGCCCGGCCGTTGGTGGGGCCCGCCGCGCGAACCAGTTGCATGCCTTCGTCGAGGGTGACTTCGATCGTGATCCCTTCGGCCGGGGCGGTGCCCTGGTTGTGGACCTTGATGTGGTAGGTCACCGACTCGCCCACCGGGACCGGATCCTGCAGGTCTTCGATGGCCAGGTTCAGCGCGGCCAAGCCTTCGATGGCCGCGGTCACGCTGCCGTCGACTTGCGGGCCTTTGCTGGCCTTGGCGCTTGCGGCCAGGTTCATGGTGCCCGCTTCGGCGGCCATCAGGTGCACGGTGACCGTTTTGGACTCGCCGGAAGCCAGGTCGCCCAGGTTCCAGCTGCACACGCCGTCGGCTTGCTCGGCGGGCATCGAAGCCCGCACCAGCTCCACGCCTTTGGGCAGGGGCTGGCGGAGTTGGACGTCCTTGGCGAGGGCTTGGCCCACGTTCTTGACGGTGTACTCCACCTTGCCGGGGGTACCCAGGAAGAACTTGCTCGGGCCGTTGGTGCCCAGTTCCAGGCGAGTGTCCTCAACGCGAATGGCGGGCGCACTGGCACTCACGGCCGCTCCGCGGGCGCCGCTGGCTTCGATGCTCGGCGTGAACGATCCGGCCCGGGTGGCCTTGGTTTGCAACACCAGTTCGCGGCTCGTGCCGGCTTCCAGGGATGCCACGGTGAGGGTGGCTTGTTGCTTGCCATCCATGGTCTCTAGGCCATCGGGCAGGGTGGCCGTCACGCTGACGTTGCGGGCCGTGCCGGTACCGGTGTTGCTCAGGCTCATCGTGAGCTCGATCGGATCGCCGGGCGCCGCCAGGGCGGGAGCGGTCAGGGCCAAGGCCAGGACCGGGGACACGATGCGGACTTCGCCCTTGAGCGCCTTGTCGTAGCTAGCGGTCGCGAAGCTCTCCGCCAGGCCGTCGGCCGTGGCCACCGAGCGCACGCGGATGGTGCGGGATTCTTTGGCGGCCAAAGTGCCCAGGTTCCAAAGCAGCTTGCCACCTTCGTTCGACATGAGCTTGGGATCGGAGTCCAAGGCTCGCAGGGCGGTGGGCAGCCGCTCCTCGACGAACACATTGTCGAGGGCTTCCCCGGTGAGGTTTTCGACCGTCAAGCGGTACTCGAACTCTTCGTCCTTGAGCACTTCTGCGGGCAGCGACTTGGTCAGGAGCAGCGCGCTGGTGGAAGCCTTGCCGGTGGGAATGGCTTGCTTGGTCTGGCGGTACTCCAAGTCGTTGGCGGGGACTTCCACCGGGGTGCTGACCGCGGCGGCTTCGACCGCGGTGGCTTCGCCGCTAGCCGGTTGCGCGGCTTCGGCGGGTTGGGCTTCGGCTGGCTTGGATTCGCGTGTCGACCATTCGCCTTGGTCGTAGTCTTCCAGTTGGGCGCAGGCAGCCATCAGCGCTCCCGCGAGGAGGGTGAGGGCCAACAAGGGGATGTGTTTCATCGGGCAGTGCAGTCAGGGTTTGGGAGCCCCAATGGGGCTCGGAATGGGTGCTCGCTGGGCAACCGTATCCCAGGGTCATGCCCCTGGGAGCGAGTACCTGGGAGAGATGCTCACTTAGGTACTCGAAGTCCCCTTGCGAGACGCAGGAATGGGGGGGAGAGGCGGGGGCGCGCTAACCAACGCCGCCCGAGCCGAAGCTCTTGGCTTGGCCGGTCGAGGGGGTTTCCTGGCGCCACCAATCCCCTTGGGCCACTTCGACGATGCCCTCGGAGAAGGGCCGCGGATTCCACCCAAGTTCTTCGCGCGCTGGGGTGATGTCGTGGTCGTGATGCAATGAGAAATAGCCCGCACCGCGCCGTTCTTTGGTCACGTCGCGGAACAAACCTTTGACGAACAACGCCCGTTGGACCCAACGGCGGGGGATGTTGCGTCGCTTGACCTTTCCGCCAGTTGCGCGAATCGTCAAGTCGATGAAATCGTTGAACGGAATCCCTTCGGGGCCGGCAATCTCGAAGACGCGGAAATCCTCGTGCGCCTTTTCGTAGGTGAAGAAACGCACGATGGCGTCGACTACGTCCTCGATGTGCACCGGGTTGATCTTGGAAACGCCCTCGTGGTAGATCCAATAGTTCCCGGTTTGGGCGCCACACTTGCGCAACAGCGGCGCGGTGTGTCGGAAATCTTCGCGACCGTACACCAGCGTCGGCCGGAACGAGGCCCATTTGATGCCCGAGCCCCGCACGATCTTCTCTTGCACCCGCTTGGAGTCGCGGTAGTAGCTGTAGACCGGAACGCCGATCACCGCCGAGGAGACGACCACCAACATGAAGTGCGGCGGGGCATTGCGACGGGCTTCCGCCACCAGGTTCTCGGTTCCGACCACATTGACCGCTTGCATGTGGCTTTCCTCGAAATGGTCGTGGGCGCTGGCGAGGTGCACCATGTAGTCCACATCGGTCAGAAAACCCTCCAGCGACTGCGGGTCGGTGAGGTCTCCAACGTGGACTTCGAGGCCCGCCGCGTCGGGCGCTACCGGCAACGCGTCTTGCCTGCCCGGGCGGCACAGAACCCGCACGGTCTCTCCGTCCGACAACAGGCGGCGGACGAGGTACCGACCGATGAATCCGGTGGCTCCAGTGATCGCAATTCTCATGGTGGGCGTTGGGGGTGCAACGGGCCGAAAAGGATACCCTGCACGGGAGCGATTGCGACCAAGCCCTTGCGGGTCCTCCGAGAACCCTCCTCCCATGCTGCCCCATTCCCAAGACGATCCCCCTAGCCTGGGAATCCTGGCGGCGCTCGAGCCTGAGCTCGCACCGCTTCTGGCCCGGGCGGAGCGTCAAGAGTCCGTCCTGGGCTGCGAGCTTTGGCGGCTGCCCGGCGGGGGGCCTTGGTTGGTCGTGACGGGGGTGGGCAAGGTGGCGGCCGCCCATGGGACGGCGGCCCTCCTGACGGCGGGGGCCAGCGGGGTCCTGTTGGTGGGTACGGGTGGGGGCGTCTCCAAGGACCTGGCCGTGGGGGACTTGGTCCACGCCAGCGAGTGCATCCAGGCCGATCTCGCAGTGCGGGAGGGACGCCACAACCCCACCCACGGCCCCTGGCGGACGACTTGGCTGGATCACGCAGGGGGCCGCGAGGGTCTCATTTTGAGCTCGGACCGGCCGGTGATGGACTGGACGAGCCGCCGTCGCCTGCGCATGGCTTACTCCGGCACGCTGCTGGCGGACATGGAGGCCGCGGCCTGCGCCGCGGTTTGCGCCCGGGCGGGGCGGCCCTTCGCGGCGCTCAAAGTGGTCACCGACCGGGCGGGATTGGGAGCACGCCGCGAATTCGGCCGGCACTTCGGGGATTTGGGTGGGGCGGCGGCGCGCACGTTGTTGGCGTTTTGCTCGGAATCGGGACAGTGGCTCGGGGCGGATGCATTTTCCTTCCTCGATGGTTCTGGTCGTTTTTCCGGGTAGCATTCCGGTATGGCTCACCCCTCAGCCTCGGAATTTCCGACATCACAAACGATGACGGAAAAAGAAGCCCAAGCCAAGGCCCTGCGCCCCTCGCGGCAAGGCGGCTTCTTGCGGCGCAACTTCGCCGGGGTGGCGATGTGTGCCCAGGTTCTGGTGGACCTGAGTTTGGTCGTGGTGGCTTGCCTCTTGGCATGGGCTGTGCGTGAGCACTTTGCACCGATCCTCTTCCGGACGCCCCTCGATTACTACTTCGAAGTCTTCTCGTTGACGGCGGCCGTGTGCCTTTTGTGCTTCCACTACTTCGGGCTGTACAACCCGATCAAGAGCCTGCTCAACGTCAAAGAGTTCTACGGCGTGACCAAGTCCACGGTCGCGGCGTTCCTCGTGATTTCGATCCTCTTGGTCTTCCTGCGCCCGACCACGATCGAAGCCGATGGGCCGTTCAGCGTTCTGGTTCAGCTGCACACCCGCATCGCGCTGCACGTCAACCCGAGCCAGATTTCGCGCGTCACCCTGCTGCTTGCGTTCACGTTCATCTTTGTGTTCATGATGATCGGGCGCTTTGTGTCCTTTCGCTGGATTCAGGCTTGCCACCGCCGTGGCATCGGTCACCGCAACCTCTTGATCATCGGTGCCGGTTCCACGGGCCGCAGCCTGCAGCGCAAATTCCTGTTGATGCCCACCCTGGGGCTGAACCTGGTGGGTTTCGTCGACGAAGACCCCGATCGGGTCGGAGCCCAGGTGGGGCGCTCGCGGATTCTCGGCACGCCTGCGGATTTGGTCAGCCTGATCGAGAAGTATCGTGTGGGCGAGGTGATCATCGCCCGCCCCGAGGACCCGCCGGAGAAGATGGAAGGTTTGGTAGAACACCTCGAAGCGATCGGTGTCGAGTATTCGCTGGTACCGCGTTTCTACCGGTTGTTCGACACCGGGCGTGTGCAAGTCACCAACCTCGATGCCACGCCGATCATCACCCGCTCGCGGATGGTTGTTCCGTGGTCCTATCGCCTGTTCAAGCGCGTGATCGATGTGTTGATCTCGGGGGTGGTCATGCTGCTGGGCTTGCCCGTGTTCGGCCTGCTGGCCCTGGGCATCAAGCTGGACTCCAAGGGGCCCATCCTGTTCTGGCAAACCCGGGTCGGGCGCGGTGGCGCGCCCTTCCGTATCGCGAAGTTCCGCACCATGTTTGTGGACGACTGCCGCGACGAGGTGGCGCCCAGCCACGATTCCGATCCGCGCGTGACCCGCTTCGGCCGGTTGCTGCGGCGCTACAGCTTGGATGAGCTGCCCAACTTCTGGAACGTGTTCATGGGGGACATGAGCCTCGTGGGACCTCGCCCAGAAATGACCTTCATCGTCGAGCGTTACGATCGCCGCCACCGCGAGCGCTTGCTCGTCAAGCCCGGCATCACCGGACTGTGGCAGATTTCCTACGCCCGCCAATTCGCCATCCACGACAACCTGGACTACGACATCTACTACATCGAGAACCAGTCGATCCTGCTCGATATCGTGATCATGGTCTTGACGGTCATCGCGGTGGTTCGGGGAACCGGGGCGTACTGACCCGGCTGGGGCGTTCGATTGCGAATCCTGCACGTCATGGAATGCACCATCGGTGGCACGCGGCGCCACCTGGTGGATCTCGCACTGGGCCAACAGGAAGCGGGCCATGAGGTGGCCGTGGTCGCGGCTGTGGTGCGCGACCTTGGGATGGCCGGGGATCTGGAACGCTTGGCCCAGGCGGGGGTGGTCGTCGAACGCTTGGACATGGTGCGCGAGATCCGCCCCTTGGTCGACTGGAAGCACTACCAGCATCTGTGCGAGTTCCTGCGCCGCTGGCAGCCCCAGATCGTCCACAGCCACAGCTCCAAGGCCGGGGTCTTGGCGCGGCGAGCCAGCCGACGGACGGGCATCGGGCAACGGGTGCACACCCCGCACACCATGTCCTTCCTGTTTGCCGAGTTGTTTTCCCCGCCCAAACGCGCGCTCTTTCGGCGGATCGAGCGTGGCCTAGCGGCGCATACCGCCCGGATGATTGCCGTGAGTCCCAGCGAAGGCGACACCCTGCGCCGCTCGGGGGTGGTGGATCCAGCGAAAGTCCGCGTGGTGTGCAATGGCATCGACCCGCGCCCTTTCCAAACGGCGACGCCCACCGAGCTGGCGGGTTTGGGATTGCAGCCGGGGCTTCGCACCCTGGCGCTGGTCGGGTTGGTGTATGCGGCCAAGGGGCACGATTTGGCCATCCAAGCGCTCGACGATCCCGAGCTGGCCGGTTGGCAATTGTTGTGCGTGGGACCGGGGGATCCCAGTGAGTACTTGACCCTGGCCGAACGGCTTGGGTTGCGCGAGCGCGTGCATTTCAGCGGGGCTCGCAACGATGTTCCGGGCATTCTGGCGGCGGTCGATGGGTTGATCTTGCCTTCGCGCTGGGAGGGCATGCCCTACGTTGTGCTGGAGGCGATGGCCAGCGGGCGCGTCGTCTTGGCCCATCCCGTCGATGGGGCGCGGGATTTGGTTCGCGACGGGGAAACGGGCTTCCTCTGCAAGTCCATTGGAGTCGAGGCCCTGCGCACGGCTTGGCGTAGGCTCGCGGCCCAGAGCCAGGAGGACGCGAGGCGCATGGGGCTCAAGGCCCAAGCCGAGGTCTCGGAGCGCTACACCCTCGCCAGCATGGTTCAAGGCACCTTGGCGGTGTACTCTGAGCTCTTGTGAACCTCTTGCACGTGATCACCACCGCCGACGTGGGCGGCGCCGAGATGCATTTGCTCGCGCAGGTGCGTGGGCAAGTGGAGCGCGGCCATGCGGTGCGCGTGGCCTACTTGCTGGGTAAGGGGACCCTGCGGCCCGACTTCCTTGCGGCCGGTGCCCAAGAAGTGACCCTGGTGGGCAAGTCGCCCTTAGCCCTTTGGAACCTGCGCCGCTCGCTGCGCTGGTGCGATGTGGTCCACACGCATCTTTTGCGTGCGGATTTCTTGGGAGCCCTGGCCGCGACGATCTGGGGCAAGCGGTCGGTGCTGGTCAGCGGCAAGCACAACGACGAACGCGCGCTCCAGCGGCCCTGGGTGGCACGCCTGCACGGGCTCATCGGTCGCCTGCCCCGGCGCACCATCGTGCTCTCCGAGCACGTCGGTCGCTACATGCACACGGTGGGCAAGCTCCCGGTCGAGTCGATGGTTTGCATCTACTACGGGATCGATCCGGCCCCATTTGCCCAGGCCCATGCGGAGCGCAGTCGGTTGCGGCCAGCACTGTTGCAGGAGTTTGGCTGGCAGGCGGAAGATGTGGTTTGGATCTGTGTGGCGCGGCTAGCCCCGCAAAAGGCCCACGATGTGTTGCTCCAGGCCTTGCGCCAAGCGGTGGACGCCTGGACCCAGCGCGGGGAAGCGGGGCGCCTGCGGCTCTGGATCGTGGGGGATGACCCCTTCGGTGAGGGCATGGCGCGGGTGCGCGGTTGGGCTTCGGAGGCTGGGCTCCTGCAGGATGGATCCTGCGTGCTGACCGGCATACGCCGCGATGTGCCCGCCTTGCTCGCTGCCAGCGATGGCTTCGTGATGCCGAGCCGCTGGGAGGGTTTGGGCTTGGTCTTCCTCGAAGCCATGGCCGCAGGTTTGCCCATCTTGGCCACCGATGTCTCCGCCATCCCCGAAGTGGTCCTCCCGCGCGAAACCGGAGAGCTCGTGCCTGTAGACGACCCCCAGTCCTTGGCAGAGACCATGGTGGAATGGTCGCGCAATCCGCAGCAACGCGCCCGCATGGGTGCAGCGGGCCAAGCCCGCGTTCGCACGGCATTCGGTCTACCCACCATGGTCGACCGCACCCTCGAAGTGTACCGCTCGCTCATTCCCCCCCGCCCATGACTCGAATCCTTGCCAACTTGGGCGCCCCCTTCGATTTTTCGATCAAGACCCAGCCCGATCACTTTCGGGTGACCGAGCTGCGCGCCGCGCCACCCTCCGGCGAGGGCGAGCATCTGCACCTGTGGGTGGAGAAGGATTCGCTTTCCACCGATCGTGCGGTGCGCATCTTGGGTCGCGCCCTCGGTCGTCCCGCCCAGGCCTTTGGCGTATGCGGCATGAAGGATCGGCACGCGGTCACACGCCAGTGGATTTCGGTGCAGGGTGCGGATCCTGCACGCCTCTCGGAACTGCACTCAACCCACCTACGCGTGCTCGAGTGGGCCCGGGATCGGGCCAAGCTGCGCCGCGGCGGGCATGCGGGCAATCGCTTCGAGGTGCTGTTGGAAGGCTTGGATCCGGCGCGAGCCCAGGACCTTGATGCCGCTCTTCGGATCCTTGCAGGCCAGGGTCTGCCCAACTACTTCGGAGCGCAGCGCTACGGCCATGGCGCGATCAATGTGGCGCTGGGCCGGGCGTTGTGTCTGGGGTCCAACCAAGAATACTTGAGGTTGTACCTGAGTGCGCGCCACCTGGGGCCTTATGAGCGCGAAGCGGAGCTGCAAGCTGTGCTTGGCAGCGAAGACAAGGGCGCTTGGCGCCAGGCGGCCCATGGCTGGCAGCAATTGCCGCGCGAAGCCCAGGCGCTCGCGAAGCAAATGGAGCGACGCCCGCTCGACGTGGATTCGCTGCTGCGCACCATCCCCAAGGCCGAGCGACGTTTGCACGCACACAGTTTGCAGAGCGCCTTGTTCGACCTCTGGCTCGAAGAGCGCATGCAAGCTCCGCAGTGGCCCGCGCCGATCGAAGGCGATTGCGTCGGCTTTGCGGGACAGCGCGACACCACGTGGGTGGAGGACCCCAACGAGCCATTGCCGCCCGGTGCCCGCGTGCTCGGACCCCTCTTCGGAGGCAGCATGTCGGTGGCCCACGGGGCTGCGCACGAGCTCGAGCAGCGCGTTCTGGCTGCGGCAGGATTCCAGGCAAGCGACTTTGGAAGGGGGGCGCACGGCGACCTACAAGGTGCTCGGCGCCCGATGCGGGCCGAGGTAGGGGAGCTGGGTGCTACCTGGACTCCGGAAGGGTGCTGGCTGACCTTCCAACTGCCGCCGGGTAGCTACGCCACGGCTCTCCTGGCCCAGCTGAGCCAAGATTTTTCCGGTTCGCCCCTGTTGGAGCCCCGCCCAGAGACACAAAGGACCGCACAAAAGACCATCGACCCGTGACTTCCCAGTCCGAATTCAGCGATCCGCCGCCGGGGGACGATAGCCACAGTTCGCCCATGGAGGTTTCCGCAAGCACCCACACCGGGGCCCAGGTGGCCCGCGGAACCGACCGTCGTTCCCAGCCGACTCCCCGCTTCTCGCGCTACACGTTCGGCAAGGGCCGTCGCCGAACCGTGCGCCGGCAATGGGAAGTCGAAGGCACCTACGTCGATCGTTACAGCCTGTGGATCCTCGGCATTGCGGTCTGGGTCGCGCTGATGAACACCGGGGATAGCTATTTCACCCTGGTGCATTTGCAATCGGGTGGGATCGAACTGAATCCCTTCGCCCAAGGATTGCTGCGCACGGGACGGTTCGGATTTGTGGCTGCCAAGGGGTTGATGATCACCTTGGCGCTCTTGGTGCTGGTGCAGCACAAGAACTTTTGGTTGGCACGGCTTGGGTTGTGGATTGCGGCGTTGGCCTACACCCTTTTGAACCTGTACCACCTGAGCCTGTTTTAGCGACGGGCTTGCGGGGGCGGCGCGGCTTGCGAGCTAGACTGGGACCATGGAGATCGCCCTCGTTTCGCCCACCCATCTGGATGTCCCGGGGGGCAATGCCTCGGCCATTCGGCGCCTGGTGGGAGAGATGCAGGCGTTGGGGCACCAGGTGAGCGTGCACCTAGCCCACGATCCAGAGCCCCCGGACACGCGCTTTGAGGTGGTGCATGGATTCCACGCTCTGCGCGGGGGAGCGACGGCCTTGCGTTGGGCCCAAGCGCGGCAAGTCCCGGCGGTGGTGACGTTGACCGGAACCGACGTGAACGTGGATTTGCTTCAGCCGGATACCCGCCAGGAAGTGGTCCGAGTCCTATCGCTTGCCGATGGCGTGGTCGCCTTGCACGAACACCAACTGCAGCGGGCGCGCGAGCTCAGCGGGCTTGCTCTGGCCGCGAGCGAAGTGATTGGGCAAGGCGTGGCCGTCGGCAAGCAGCGCTACCGCTTCCGCACCTTGAATGGCCTCGCCGAGGACGCGTTCGTGGCCTTCTTGCCGGCGGGATTGCGGCGGGTGAAGGCGCCGCATTTGGCGCTGGAAGCCCAACGCTTGCGCGCGCTCGATGAACCCGAATGGGAGTTGGCCTTGGCTGGCCCTATTCTAGAAGATGCCTATGCCTCCGAGTTGCTCGATCGTATGGAGCACCTCTCCCATGCGCGTTGGTGTGGACCGATCGCCTCGGAGTACATGGGGGCCTGTTACGCCGAGTCCGATGTGATCTTGAACACGTCGGAGAGCGAGGGGATCAGCAACGCCATCATGGAAGCCCAGACCATGGGACGGCCCATCGTGGCCCGCCGCAACGCGGGCAACGAGAGCTTGGTGGAGGATGGAGTCGACGGCCTTTTGTTCGAGACCTCGGGTCAGCTGGCGCGTGCCTTGTGCCGGTTGCAGCGGGATGCCGACCTGAGGCTGCGGCTGGGGCGGGCGGCCAAGAGCAAAGCCAAGGGTTATCCCACACCCCGGCAGGAAGCCGAGGCCCACTTGGAGTTGTACCGTCGCTTGGGTGCTTAGGGCTCGGCCCATGCGATTCCGCCACTTGCCGGGAACGATTTTGGCTTGGTGGCGTCGAACCACCTTCCCGCTGGGGATCTGCCCGGTCCCATGGCCTACAATGCTGGGCCCCGGTCCGCACTTGGCCCCGGTCCGCACCTGGCCCAGAGCCACGCCACTCCTACCGTGAATTCCTCCCATCCGACGCACAGCCCCCTGGGTCCGCCCCAAGTGGGCTTGGGGGTTTTGGTGACCGGAGGCGCCGGGTTCCTTGGGTCCTGTTTGGTGGCCGAGCTCATCGCGCGTGGGGCCCGCGTGGTGGTGATGGATGATTTTTCGAGCGGTTCGCGCGCGCGGTTGGGCACCGAAGGTCCGCGACTTCGAATCGTCGAGGGGGATGCAGGTGAAGCGAACACTTGGCAAAGGGCCCTGGCAGCGGACCCCAGGCCGGACCGCATCGTCCACTTGGCGGGCACGGTGGGAGTCCGCCGGGTCTTGGCGGATCCGGATCGTTGCCTACGCAACCATCGCCTTTTGGCCCAGGCTCTCGTCGAAGCCTGGGAGGGCTTGCCCGCCGATCGGAAACCCGAAGTCCTGTGCGCCTCGTCGAGCGAAGTGTATCGCGAGAGTCGCTCCCCGCTGGCGGAGACGAGCCCTACGCTCGATGCGGGCGAACCCCGCTTTGGACAGGGTCGTTGGGCCTATGCTCGAGCCAAACTAGCCACCGAGGCTCGCTTGGCCGAGGCCCAGATCCCGGCCTTGATCGTGAGGCTCTTCAACGTGGTCGGGCCAGGGCAGACTGCCAGCAGCGGGATGGTGCTACCGCGCTTCATCGAAGCGGCGCGCGCCCATCGGCGGCTGGCCCTGTACGGCGATGGTGAGCAGCTGCGGACCTATGGGCATGTGCGTGCGGTGGCCGCGGACTTGGCGACGCTGGTGCTCGCGTCCCATCCCGTACACGGAATCCTCAACCTGGGCGGCATGGCCCAAGCCCGAACCATCGACTTGGCCCAGGCTGTGCTCGCAGGGCTGGGCCAAGCACCCGACCGCGTCGAGTGGGTGGACCCGACTCGCTCGGTCAGCCGAGATTTTGAAGAGGTGCGCCACCGGGTGCCTGACCTGACCCGAGCCCAAAGCCTAGGATTGGTGCGCTCGCCCTGGACCCTGCAAGCCATCGTGCGCGATGGATTGCTGCACCATCCCCAAGCAGCGAACCGCTTGGACCCGCCCGCTTCGCACCTCCCAAGCCCCTCCCATGAACATTGCCCGCATCCTGACCCGCTTGAATCTGGGCGGTCCCGCGAGGCAGGTCTTAGCCAGTGATCCGAACCTCCTGAAACGGGGGTACGAGATCACGGTCTACGCGGGCAGCCCAGAGCCGGGCGAAGGGGACCTGCGCGGAGAACTGGCGAATCAGGGCGTGCGCGTGGTGTCCGTGCCCTACCTGGGACGCAAGGTACATCCGTGGCGCGACCGGCGAGCGCTCCAATTCTTGCGCGCCGCATTGGCCGAGCAGCGGCCGGACGTGGTGCACACGCACGCTTCCAAGGCTGGAGTTCTCGGGCGCCGCGTTGCGCGGGAAATGGGTGTTGCCTCGGTGCACACGTTTCACGGACACGTGCTCGACGGACATTACGGCCCGCTGCGCACGGCGCTCTTGGCGCGCTTGGAGCGGCGGATTGCGCGCACGACGACCCAGCTGGTGGCGGTCTGTGCGGCCACAGCGGACGAGCTCGCCCAGCGCGGTGTGGCTTCCCGCGACCGATTCGAGGTCGTCTATGGGGGATCGAACCTAGGCGGACTGGCCGTCGCTCGACGTGGTCCGGCAGGATTGCGCGCTGCGCTGGGGCTCGGAGACGAGGCCTGGCTGATCGGGGTGGTGGGTCGTTTGGCGCCGATCAAGCGCCCCTTGGGAGCCCTGGCCGCTTTCCAACGGGCCCTTCCGGAACTGGGCGAGGCGCACCTGGTGTTCGTGGGGGATGGCTCCGAGCGCCTTGGATTGGAGCAGGAACTGGAAACTTGGCCGGCAGATACCAGGGCGCGCGTGCACCTGGCGGGGGCTTGGGCGAATATGGAGGCCGTGCTGCCCGACTTGGATTGCCTGCTCTCCGCCTCGCGCCACGAAGGACTGCCCATGGCCTTCGTGGAAGGGGGGGCGTGTGGTCTGCCCGCCGTGGCAACCCCCGTGGGCGGCGTGGAAGAGTTCGTCGAGCATCGGGTCACCGGCTGGGTGGGGCGCGACACGGAAGGTCTGGCCGCAGGCTTGGTCGCCTTGAGGTTGGACCCCGCTTGGGCCTCCCAGCTAGGTCAAGCCGCACGCGATCTTGCCCTTGAGCGGCACAGCGCAGCGGCGCTCACCGATCGGCTCGACCGGTTGTACAGAGACTTGAAGCGGGACTTGAAGCGGGACTTGAAGCGGGACTTGAAGCGGGGCGGCGCATGAATCTGTTGATGATCAGTGGCGACCGCCAAATCGTGATCGGCGAGAAGGGCCCTTTTTATTCGATGCAACGCGAGTTTTCGCGCTACTTCGACCGCATCGATGTGATCGTTCCAAAGCCCAGCGGTCCGGTGCGCGTCAGCAGCATCCATGGCAATGTGTTCTTCCATCCCAGCGATCGCCCGAGCCGGGGACTCGGAAAGTTCGTGCGCAGCAAGGGGGCCGAACTGCTCGCAACCCATGGCCACGGCCTGGTGGTGAGCCACGACTACGGGCGCTTTGCCGGGGGTCGCGCCGCCGCTGCGTTGGCCAAGAAATTCTCGATCCCGCACGTTTCCGAGTTGCACCACATCGCAGGCGAACCGGTTTGCGAGAGCTTTGCGGAACGGGTGGAGCGCTTCTTGGCCCGCCGCTATGTCGCTTGGGCCAAAGATCGCGTCACCGCCTTTCGGGTGGTCAACGATGGACCCATGCCCAGGCTGTTGCGCGCCTGGGGCGTGCCACCCACAAAGATCGCGGTACTGCCTTCGCAGTACCTGGACTTCGAGGTCTTCCGACCCGAAGGCGGCAGCTTGGACGAGCGTTTCGATGTCATTTTTGTGGGACGCATGGCAGCCGGAAAGGGTGTAGGGCGGATGCTCGACGCGCTCGAGCTTTGCGAAAGCCACGGGTTTTCCTTCCGCACGCTGTTTGTGGGCAAGGGGCCCATGCGCGCCGGCTGGATGGCGCGTGCCGAACAGGCTTCCCTCGCCACCCGTTGGATCGAATGGGTGGACGCACCCGAAGACTTGGCGCGCTTGTATCGCTCCAGTCGGCTGGTGCTATGCGCCAGCACGTGCGAGGGCGGACCGCGCTTTACGGTGGAGGCCATGGCCTGCGGGGTGCCGTGCGTATCGACACCCGTGGGAATCATGGAGGAGTTGCTTCAGGACGGTGAGGCGGGCCGCTTGTGTGGCTTTGATGTACCAAGCCTCAGCCTGGCCTTGGAAACCGTGTTGTGCGACGAGCCCGCGCGCAGGGCGATGGCCCTGGCGGCGGTGGAAAAGGTGCAGCCCTTTGCCTACGCTCGTGCGATTGGCAAGTACGCCAATGGCCTACGCCGGATGGCGGGAGCTCCCGAGCGGACCCTATGAAGCTGGTATTCGTGACCCAAGTCCTGGACGCCGACGATGCGGTCTTGGGGTTCGTGATGCGCTGGGTCCAGGGCCTTGCCGCCCATTGCGACAGGGTCCGTGTGCTGGCTTTGGAAGTGGGCAACTTGGCGGGTTTGCCCGCCAACGTGGAAGTCCAGGTGCTCGGGCGGCGCGGGCGACTCGTGCGTTGGCTGCGCTATCGGCGCTTCTTGAGGAAGGCCTTTGCGGTCGATGGATTCGATACCCTCTTGGCCCACATGGTCCCGCGTTATGCGAGTTTGGCCGATGGGGTGGTGCGGGCGCACGGGGGACGCACGTTTCTTTGGTACACGCACAAAGGGGTCGATAAGCGGCTGCTGCAGGCCATTGCCGTGGTCGACCGCGTGTTCACGGCCTCGCAAGAGTCGTTGCGGGTCGACACCCCCAAGAGGCTGGTGACCGGCCACGGCATCGACCTTGGGCACTTCGAAGGCCCGCAGATTCCGAGCGAAGTGCCCGGGCCCCGGCTGCTTTCGATTGGCCGATTGACCCCGGCCAAGGACCCGATGACCACCCTCGACGCCTTGGCGGAACTGCGCCGGCGGGGGATCACGGCCACCCTGGAATGGGTGGGTGGTGGTTTGGTGGGCAGCGACGAGGCATACCAAAGGCGGGTACGCGAGCGGGTTTTGGAGCTCGGGCTGGAGTCCGCCGTGCAGTGGTCGGGGATGGTTCCCTACCGCCAAATCGCCGAGCGCTACCGATCGGCGGACCTACTCGTGTCCAGCAGCCTCACGGGCAGCGTGGACAAGGTCGTTTTGGAAGCCATGGCTTCGCGCTTGCCCGTGATCGCCTCCGGGGAAGCGTACCCGCCGCTCTGGACCCGATTGGGCGAGGAGGCCCAGGCGTTGGCCTTTGAAGCTGGCAACGGGGCCGAACTCGCTGAGCGCGTGGCCGCGATGTGGGCGCGACCTGCGGTGGAGCGTGCCGCGTTGGGCGAACGCCTGCGCGAGATCGTCGCCCAAGACCACGAAGTCGATGGGTTGATGGAACGACTGGTGGTGGCCATGGGGACGGGGGCAGCGCTGTGATCGATACCGCCTTCCGCGAACCGATCGAGCGTGTGCTGGGCTGGATGCAAGCGCTGCGAACCCCCCAGGGGGTCATGCTGTGCCCCGAGCATCGCATCGAACACACCGGCAAGAACGCGGGGCTGGTGGTCATGGCCTGCGAGCTGGTTCGGTTGGGGGTAGGAGACCACGAAGAGCTCTACACGCTGGCGTTGGAGCAAGCCTTGCGCATCGCCGGTCGACTCGACCGGGAAGGCAACAGCACCTGCTGGACCTTCCGGCCGGGTCGCCACGATCCTTACAACTGCAGCAACAACGTCATCGACGGGGGGGCCTGTTCGGATGCCTTGGGCACCTTCCTCGAAACCTTTGATGAGCGCTTGAGCCCGGGGGTACGCAACATCCTCGAGCGCGCCTGCGTGCTGCATGCCCAGACCTACCTGCGCTATGCGGCCTTCGACAAGGGCATTGCGGCTCAAAGGGCATGGGCCTTGACCGGTGTGGCCCAAGCTTGGAAGCGATCGGGCCATGGGGTACTGGAGTACGCCACGCTCGAAGGCGTCAAGGCCCTCTTCGAAGCCATGCATCCCGATGGAAGCTACGCGTACCACGCGCCCGATGGAGGGCCGGCGCACCCTGGTGCGGCCGATGTTTCGGCGTTCTACCAGTCGCGTATCGCAGCCTTTTCGATGTTCAGCCTGGAGGCCGTGGGCCAAGACCTGCGCGACCCGCGCTGGCGCGAGCCATTGCAAAAACAACTCGCGTTCCTCGCAGCCCTGTATGGTCCCGATGGGATCAAAGTGGGGTCGATCGAGGCCAAGCCTTGGTACCACGGCGCGCACTACGAAGTGGCCAGCCATCCGTTCGATGTGTATGCGCTCGCTCGCGGAGCGCGCTTGTTCGAGGATGCGTCCTTGGGGCGGGTAGCCCTTGCGGCTTGGCGCGCTTGGGTCGCGCACCTAACCCCCGAGGGGCGTCCTCAAGACCATCTCCCCGGTCCTGGCAGGCAACGTTCGTACCAATGTCCTACCTTTTGGGCGGGGCACACCATGTGGATGGCGCGCGCACTGGAGGACTTGCATTGGCTCGAGTTCGAGGACGGTCCAGCCAAAGCGTCAGCCCCCGAGGTTCCGCGCGTCGAGGGCTTCGCCCAGGCGGGGCTCGTGCGCTTGGAGAACGCCCATTGGGTTGCTTGGGTGCGCGGCGCCCATCCGCCCAGCAACTGGATGCACGGTAGCCCTGTGGGCGCCGGTCTCTTGCGGATCTTCGACAAAGAGCGTGGCCGCGATCACCTCGTGTGTGACTCCGAGGCGACCCGCGCCGATGGGCACTGGGTGGGAACCCACGGGCGCTGGCCGCGCCTCCGCGCGGCCTGGCGCAAGAATCGGCACGAGCTGCGCTTCTCATGGTGGCTGGCGCGCAATGCGTTCCGGCGCGCTGGGTTGTTGGCTGCCCTACGCGAACCCCTGCGTGCGGTTCGTGTGGGAATTTGGGGCTTCGCGTCGAACCAAACCCGCTCGGCTTGGTGCGTCGATCCTGCGCTGGAGCGGATGCCCGATGGGGTGCGGTTGGAAGGCCGCATGGTCTGGCACGACGGCACCAGAGCGGGGAGCGCGGTCTTGGTCCGAACCTACCGGATCGATGCCGAGCACCTGTTCATCGAGGAAGTCTGTCGCACCGAAGTCCCCGAAGACCTGCGCTTCGAGGCGCCCACCGAGCATGCGCGCATCGTGTGCCGCATCGATGCTAGCCCCGCCAAGGCGTGACCCATGCGGCGGGTCCCAACCCCACCACCGCGGTCTCTCCCCAACCCTTGGGCGCAGCCGTTTCGGTCAAACGCCGGGTGTGCATGGCGCCCAATAGATTGGGGACTTGCTCCCGGGTCACCAACCCCCAAACGCTTCCACCAAATCCTGCCCCGAAGGGCGAGGCCGCGTGGGCACCGGCTGCGAGCAAAGCCTGGGCCAAGGCCATGGTGGCCGGTACTTGGTTGCCCAACAGCGTCTCGGCGGCTTGGGTGGACAGGGCCGTGAGTCCCGCCACTTGGTCGATGGTGGAAGCGTTCCAATGATCGGGCAGCGCGGGGATCCAAGTCTCGCTCTCCAACACGAAGTGGTCGAAGCGCCGCAACAGTTCATCCGCCGAAAAGAAGCCTTCCCCTTGACGGGATAGCCAGGGTCGCAGGCGCGCGGCATTCTCTGGGTCATGGCGCAGCAGGGTGGGGATCCACTCGGGACCGGTCGAACCCGTGGTGGCGAGGGTGGGGGGCATCGCGAGTTCGGCCGCATGGGCTTGGGCGATGTCGGCGATGGTGCGCACCATGAGCGCCAAGCGATTGTAGTCACTGCGGGCGCCACGCGCCTTCTCCGCCAGCACCCCGCTTTGGGCAACGACGAAAACGAACTCGGGGTCCAGCGTCACCTCGCGTTCCAACATCAGCGGACCAAAGCCCACTTGCTGCATGCGGCCAGCGCGGGCGCACAGCATGGCCGTATGGTCCTCGCTGCCCCCAAAGGTCCCCACACCCCGGTCGCCGACCAAGCCTCCAAACGACTGTCCATTCTCCACGCAACTGGCGAACAATGCCCATCGGGCAGGGCTGGTCAATTGGCGCGCAAAGGGGGGATCTTGGGCCAACGCGTTGCGCTCCATGAGCAACAGCAAGGTCGCCGTCAAGAGTGCGCTCGAGCTGCTCATCCCGGCAGCGATAGGCAGGTCGCTGGCGAAAGCAAGGTCCGCGCCCAACAGCGGCCGCTCGCTGTTGTGGGCGAGCCTCAGGCAAGCGGTCACCGGGTACCGGGCCCAGGTATCGGGAGCCTCGGTATCGGCCTCCAACAAATGGATGTGGTCGGGTCCTGCCTGGCGGCTATGAAGGCGGACTTCGCGATTGGGTAGCGGCCGGGCGAGGGCAACGATGCCCCAATCGGGGGCGGCAATCAGGCTACGGCCCCCCGCGTAGTCGGTGTGCTTGCCAAAAACCTCCAGGCGTCCGGGGCAGTAGCACGCGAGCACGGGCTCTTGGATGGAAGCTCCCCGCGCCAATAGATCCTCGGCGCATTGGGCCAAGAGCAAAGCCTTGGCCTGGGCGGCGACTGGACCCAAGCCCCGCTGGATGACTTCGGCAATGCTCGCCTCGGGGTCGAGCCAGAATTCGAGGGAGTGCATTTCAAAGGTCACAGGTCCACCACCCTGTGTGCGAGCGCCGCCTGGACCCGACCGATGTCCCCGCGCTGGGAGAGGTCGAGCACGGGACCGCGGCATGGGAGCACCGCATAGCGTACGCCCAAGACCTGCTGCGAATGCGAGACGGCGCTGGGCAGCTCCCACTCACCGCGCGGGGAGGGCTCGATGGCACGGCAAGCGCGGTAGATTTCCGGTCCCAAACACCAAGCGTTCATGCTGATCCAAGTAGGCGTATGCGCCGGCTTTTCTTCGAGCCCCACCAGCCATCCCGTGGCGTCAAAGCGCACGTCGGCGAAAGCCCGCAAGCGAGCATCTCGATCCGAATCGGACCATTCGCCTTCCAGAAGACTCTGGGCCGAAAACGCAGCCAAGGCCGGGGCGTCGCATTGAGCCAGGCGCGCCAGCACCGGAGGAGGATAGTAGTTGTCCCCATTCAACACCAAAAAGCGCTCCTCCAGGGTGAAGGCTTCGGCCGCGAGCAGCGCGTCGGCGGTGCCGCGCGGGGTGGCTTGGACTAGGTAGTCGATCGTGATCCGCCGGGGTGCAAGGGCCTCGTAGTGTGCGCGCACCGCCTGGTGTTCGGGGGCCAAGACCAACCCCACCTGCTTGATGCCGGCATCGGCCAGGGCGTGCAGCACGTGGTCGAGAAATGGCCGTTCGCCGAGCGGCATCATGGCCTTGGCTCCCATCCCCGCGGCCGCCGCTTGGGCGTCGGTCAAGGGGGTCCGATCCTGCGCCAAACGCATGCGTTTGCCAGCCCCTGCCGCTAGGACCACCGCCTTACGGACGGGGCTCATTGCGCTTGGCCTCCGGGTGGGTGCGCTCCAGCTCATCACGCTCCAAGCTGGCGAGCATGGCCCGAATGTCGGACATGCCCCCCGCTGTGACCCACACGAACAAGCCCGTGTACAAGAGCAGTACGACGGCCAAGATCAGGCCCCAGACGTTGATCCAAAATTCCATGGGTTGCCTAGCTTTGGGGGGCGGTGTTCTGGGTAGGGGACTGGGAGGGGGTTGCCGGCGGGGCCGAACCGGGGCTTAGAAGCGATCCGATCAGCATGCCGAAGAGCGAGAGCCCTACGGCTGCCAGCCCGATGTGCGATCCTTCGATCCCATGGTTTTGGAACACGGTTTCGAGGCCGAATGCCTGTTGCACACCACGCAAACCAAGGATGGCGCTGGTTCCGAGCAACAGGGCCAACCACGCACCTAGCGCGGAGGCGCGTTTCCAATAGATGCCCGTGGCCAACACCGCGAAGGCGCCCGTGAAGTAGATCGCACCGCTCACGGCCATGTAGTCCCAAAGATCTTGGCTGAGCTGGTACCACATGCTCCAGATCAATAGGAAGGCCGCGATGGCCACCAGGAACAGGCGCGTCAGAAGGAGCCGTGCGCGCTGCGAGAGTTGACCCTTGCGCAAGGGCGCCACCACGTCTTCCACCAGCACCGAGGCCCAGCACAAGAGGTAGGTGTCGTGGGTCGACATGAACGCGGCCAGCATGCCCGCGCCCACCAAGCCGATGGCCCCAGCAGGCAGGATTTGGCTCAGGAACACCGGCATGGCCTCGAGCGACTTGCCTTGGACAATGCCCCCTTGGGCGTCGAAGAACACCGCGCGCAAATCGGGGTTTTGGACCAAGTAGGCCATGGCCGAGATACCCAGGAACTGCGGCAACACCGAGCGAATCACAAAACCCAGCGAGGACCAACGGTAGAGGCGGCGCACCACCGCGGTGCTCTCGGCGGCGCAGGCGCGCATCACGGCGGTTTGCCAAACGGCGCACGAAATGATCCCGATGAAGAACATCCAGGTCACGTACGAGGGGCCGAAACCCGATTGGTGCAGGGGGTCGAAGCCCGCCTCGCCATGCACGGCGGTGACTTGCTTCACGATGTTGGACCAGCCCACGGCGTAGAGCGACATGCCACAGGCCAGGAGCAACCCGATCGAAAGCACCACAAATTGCAAGTAGTCGGTGATGATGACCGAAACCATCCCGCCCAGGGCCGTGTAGACGAGCACCAACACGATCATCGCGGTCATGACCCAGTTGACCAACTCGGGATCATGGAGTCCGGTCAAGCCGGTCAGGAACAGCGCTCCGGCCTTTAGGAACATGCCCATGTTGAGGATGCCCGAAAGCGCCAGGATGGCTCCCCCGAAGATCCTGAGCCGTCGGCTGCCGAAGCGTCGCTCGTAGTACTCGGGGATCGTGGCGATGCGCATCTCGCGCAGCGGCACCACGATGAATCCCGAAAAGCCGACCACCAAAGTCGCGATGCCCGCCAGCACGCCGATGTGGAAGGCCGCGAAGCCACCCGTGAAGCCCTTTTGGGCCGAGTACATGGCGGTCACCAGGCCCAGCTCGGAGCCGACCATGGTGGCGATGCCGAGGCGCGTTCGCAGCGAACGCCCGGCCACGACGAAATCGCCCATCCCATGGATGAAGCGGTTGACGTAGACCCCAATCGCCACCGTACCCAAGAGGTAGGCGGCCACCAGGACCCAGTCCAAGAGGGTGAAGTTGGACGTAGGCATGGGCAGGGGGCCGATGCTACCCGCCGGCGGCTTGGGCTGCACGTTCCGGCAGAAATTGTGCTCTCCGGGGCCGGGCCTGGGCTGCAAGCCCAGGGCTGGCTTGCTAGCTTGTGCGGCCAGCGCGCCGGACCGGCGCGCGTTTTCTGTTTCCCGAATCGGCGAAGCCTCGCCGCCTTCCTTCGGCCGCCCTTCGAGTCCCATGATCCTGCGCACCTTCCCCCCGATGGGGATCTACGAGATCCTGTTCCGCTTCGCGGCTTCCAGTGGCGCGTACATGGGCGATCCGGGGACGCATCCCTGGGCCCAGGGCTTTCCTTTGACCGATCGACTGCCCGAGGGCCCCGATTTGCCGGGCTCGGTCGCCATCGACGCAACCGACCGCATGTATCCGAAGGCCGATGGACAGCCCGCCCTGCGCGAAGCGATCGCGGCCTACTACCAGCGCTTCTACGGGGCGCGCATTGGCGCAGACAACGTGGCGGTGTTTGCAGGTGGTCGACCGGCCATCTTCGCCATCCTTGCCTTCCTGCGCGACGAGGTCCGCGTGGCGATCGAGGAGACCGAGTACACCCCGTACTACGACTTGCTGCAGATCCTGGGCCGCGAGCCCAAGCTGATCGCATCCAATGCGGGCAACCGATTCCGTCCGGGACTTGCCGATCACCCGCGAGGAGACCAAACGCTGCTGATCAAGAGCAACCCGTGCAATCCCACCGGCGTGGTGACCCAAGGTGAGGACCTGGCCGCCCTGGTGCGTCACTACAGCCAGCCCGGCAAGGCTGCGCTGATCGATGAAGCCTACGAGTTCTTCGCCGACCCCGAACCCGTCAGCGCCCTGGCTCACATCGAAGCGATCGACGACACCGACCTGTTCGTGGTCGGCGCGGCGACCAAGGGGTTGCAGGTGCCCGGCATGCGCATTGGCTGGGTCGTCGCTGCGCAGCGCAACATCGAGTTGTTCCGCAACTACTCCTCGTTCGGCATGGGCGGGGTCAGCCGGGCTTCGCAACGCTACGTGACCGAGCTCCTCGAGCCCGATCGGGTTGCCCTCGCGCGTCGAGCGGTGGGCAAGTTCTACAACGAACAACGCCAGCGGTACGGCGAGGGTCTGGAACGCTTGGGTTTCGAACTGTATTCGGGAACTGGCGGGTTCTACCACTGGGGGCGCGTGCCGGGGGGCATCACGGCCGATGCCCTCAACGAACGACTCTTCCAAAAGCAGGCAGGAATCCTTCCGGGCCGGCTGTGCGATATGGCGCGGCGCGGCGAAGCAGGGCCGATGGGGTGCATGGCGCGGTTTTCGTTTGGGCCGCTGCATGCCGATTCGTTGGAGAGCGATCTTGCCTTGCTGAAGAGCTGCCTGGATTGAGCGTTTGCTTTGTGGGGGCCTAGCGCGCCGGGAGCCCATCGCTTTTTCCTGTTGGAGCCTGGGCGAGGTGGGCTAGGGGTCCTATCGTAAAGGGGAAGGCCTCGGCCCGACCTTCCCAGCCAGAGCTCAAGCTCACAAACCGAACTCAAAAATCGGATCGAGGTAGGGCGACCCGTACCCCACAACCCTATGAAACTCCCGCTTCTGCTCGGTTCGCTCGCTTGCCTTTCTCTTGCTTCGCCTGAGCTGCGCTTTGCGCCCGAGGAAGGCTCAGAAGTCACCAAGACCTTCACTTCCGGACTCGACTTAACTTTGGATTCCATGGAGGTGCTGGTGACCGTCCATGGGGAGGAACATCCCTTGGACGAAGCCATGCCCGAAATGACCATCCAGTCAAGCTCGACCTACGTGTTCCGCGATGCCTACCAGGCATGTGCCGATGGACGGCCGACGAAGCTCAAGCGCCACTTCGAGACCCTGGAGAGCCAAGTCAAGCGCCACGCCGAATTGGATGGGAAAGTCGAAGACTCCGAGAATGAGAAGGCAAGCGACCTCTTGGGTGCCACGGTGCAGTTCACCTGGGACGACTCCGAGGAAGGCTACAAGCTAGCTTTCGCCGACCAGGCTGAGGACGAGGAATACGACGAAGCCTTGCTCGAAGGGCAACGTGTGGAGGCGGATTACACCGGACTCTTGCCCAAAGAAGAGGTCGAGCTCAAGGACACCTGGGAGATCGATGCGGAGGCCTTCTACTGGATCACCAGTCCGGGCGGGGACCTGCACCTGCTCGCCGAGGACGAGGACGCGGACGAATCCGACGACTTCGACGAGCAGTTCCACGAAAACCTGGATGGCACCATCGAGTGCACCCTGGACGGCATCGAGGACGGAATCGCCACCGTACTCCTGACCGGGACCTTCACCACCAAGGTGCACATGGACATCGAGCCGCCCGAGGATGCGCCCGAGGAGGCCGAAGAGGTGGAAACCTTCCGCGACATGGGCTTCGAATACGAATTGGAGGGCAAGCTTTTGTGGGACTTGAAAGCGCATCGTGCCCAATCGCTGGAGGTCAAGGGCGATGTGGTGCTGACCATGGAATTGAACAAACGATCCGAGGTGGTTCAGGTCAAGCGGATCCGCGTCATGAAGGGCACCTACCACGAGTCAGGGACCTTCGAGTAGGCGAAGATCCATCGGGTGTCGAGCCATCGGGTCTCGAGCACCCCGGTTCCGTCGCTGCTCTAGCCGCCGATCTGGCCTCTCGGTCTGGCCCCGGGGTCAGCCGGCGGCTTGCATGGGGCGGGCGTTCCGGATGGCGGTGGCTGGTCAAACCGCCCTTGGGACGGAGCGCCGCGTACCCGTGCAGCTGCTGGGTCCGATCGGAGCGCTTTGCTAGGCTCCTCGCATGCCCCAGCTCGTCTTGGTCGCCAACGCCCGCATGCCCTCGCAGCGTGCCCAAAGCCTGCAAGTGATGCACGCAGCGGCGGCGTTCGCGCGCTTGGGTTGGGAAACCACGATCTTGCACGCCCAGCGGGCGGACACTCCGGGGGGGGACCGTAGTGCGTTGCTGGCCTATTATGGGGTCGAGCCGGAGCTGGACCTCCACGTGCGCGCCGTGCCCTGCCTCGACTGGATCGATCGTGTGCCGCGCGCCGCGCAGTTCTTGCCCGCGCGCTTGCAGGAGTGGACCTTTGCCCGTCGGGCGGCGCGGACGCTGGTGCGCGAGTATCCTAGGGCGCGCGTTTTGTCGCGGGAGATCGAGACTTCCCACGCCCTGGCCCAGCGCGCGGATGGCTTCCTCGAGATCCATCGGGTTCCCGGGGGCTCGTTGCGGCGCCGGTGGTTGCGGGAAGCGGCCCTGCGGGCTGCCGGAGTGATCGCCATCTCGGGGGGCGTGCGAGAGGACCTCGTCGATTTGGGGGTGGAACCCGGCTCGATCCTGGTCGAACACGATGCGTTTGATCACCAGCGGTTTGGAGCGCTGCCCACCCGGGCCGCGGCCCGCGCGGAGCTGGGTATCGAGCCCGGCGAAAAGCTGGTGGTGTACACCGGCGGCCTGCTCGCATGGAAGGGCGTCGAGATCCTGCTGGGGGCGGCCGAACGCATGCCCGAGGTGAGCTTTTTGGTCGCGGGCGGCATGAATGCCGATGTGGCCCGGCTGGCCAAGCGGGCCGAAGGCTTGGCCAACGTACGGTTGGACGGCTTCCAACCCCCCGATCGGATCCCGCTCTATCTGGCCGCTGGTGACCTGGGTGTGGTACCCAACCGGAGCCAACCGGCGATCAGCGCCCGCTACACGTCTCCGCTGAAAGTCTTTGAGGCGATGGCTGCGCGGCTACCCCTGGTGGTGTCGGACTTGCCCAGCCTTCGCGACATCCTAGGTTCCCAGGATGCCCTCTTCGTGGCACCCGATGACCCCGTGGCCTTGGCCCAAGGCATCGCGAGCCTGCTTTCCGACCCGACCCTGCGCGAGAATCTCGGCCGGAGCTTGGGGGCCAGGGCGGTCGAGCATACCTTCGAGGCCCGCGCCCAGCGTATTCTGGAGTGGATGCAGGTCCGCTCGGGAACCGTCCGCCAACCATGAAAGTCCTGTTCCTCACCGACTCCCTTTCCGATTTGGACGGAGTAGGGCGCTATTCGATGCGCCTGATTTCCGCATTGGAGGTGGAGCGTGCCGATATCGAGGTGCATGTCCTGTTGGCGCGCAAGCACCGGCCCACTTCCGACCAGGTGCCAGCCCATTGGAAGGTCGAGGTGGCGCTGCCCCCCGACTACTACTTCTACATGTCGCCGCTGCGCTTCTGGATATGGCGCGCCTACGGCACGTTGCGCACGCTTTGGGCGGCGCGCGACGTGGACTTGGTGCACGCCATCAAAGACTTCCCGCACAACCAAATCGCGCTCGATGTGGCCAAGTTGCGCAAGGTGCCGGTGGTGGCCACGGCCCACGGCACGTACACAATCCAGCCGCTCTTTTCCGAGCGCCATCGTGAGCGCGCGCGCAAGACCTACTTGGGGCTCGACAAAATCGTTTCGGTCAGCCACTACACCGCACGTCTTTTGTGCAAGCACATGGCGGGCTCGGGCTTCGACGACCGCAAGGTTTCGGTGGTGCCCAACTGCGTGGCGGCGGAACGCTACCTTGAGCCCCGTGAACTACCGGACAAGCCCTGGGCTAAGTCGCCTTTCACCTTGGCCATTGGCGAGGTCAAGGAGCGCAAAGGCCACCATCTGTGGCTCGGTGCGTGGATTCGGCTCGCGTCGGACTTCCCCGAATGGCAGCACTACGTGGTGGGGCGCCTGGCTGGGGATGACTACCAGCGCCGGCTCGAGCAAGACATTGCCGACGCGGGGCTGACGGGTCGCATCCATTTTCTGGGCAACGTGCGCGAGGAGGAGAAGATCGACCTCTTGCAACGGGCCGAGGTCTTCGTGCACACCCCGGTCACGGCTGCGGATGGCGGCTTTGAAGGGTTCGGGATCGTCTACCTGGAAGCCAGCGCGGCCGGTACGGCGTGCCTTGGAACCAACGACTCGGGAGCCGAGGACGCGATCGTCGACGGCGAGACCGGCCTGCTCGTCGACCAGTCCCCCGTCGCGATCGAGGCGGGGTTGCGTCGCTTGATGGGCGACGCGAAGCTGCGCGCGCGCTTTGGGGTTCAGGGCCGCGAACGGGCCCTCTCCATGACCTGGCAGAAGAACGCACAGTCGGTGCTCCAGCTCTACCAAGAGTTGTGGGACCGCGATGGGAAGTAGCCTTGCGCATCCTCTTCTTCACCGAAATCTCCGATCCCGGGGTGGGGTCGTCCGTCCGGCTCATGTACCAGCACGCCCGAGTGCTACGCCGCGAAGGGCACGAGGTTGCGGTGGTTTCGACCGTGCGCGATGCCAACGAGGCCACCGAGACGGTGATCGATGGGACGCGGGTATTTCGCCTGCACTCGGACTACCCGCTGCGTTTTCGCGCTTGGGTTTCGCTTCACAACCGCGCCATCGACGGACCCTTGGCGCGCATCCTCGAGGAGTTCCGCCCGGATGTGGTGCACGCGCATTTGGTGCACACGCATTTGGGCTACCACGCGCTCGAGCAAGCCAAGGCAGCGGGGGCCCGGGTGGTGTTCACCGCCCACGATGTGATGGTGTTTTGCTACCAGAAGCTGACCTGCTTCCATGGTGGTGAGGCGGCCGGGGGGCGCGCATGGGATGTCACAGCTCGCCTGAGCAAGTGCATCCCCTGCCAGCGGTTCCGGTTTCGACCCGGGCGCAATCGGCGCATCCACCAAGTGCTTGAGCAGGCCGTCGACCGCTTCTTGGTGGTGTCGGATGCGCTCGGCGAGGTGCTGCGCGCCAACGGGATCCGGGTCGATGCCACGCTGCACAACGCGATCGAGCCGCTTGCGAACTTGCCCGACCCGGCCGAGGTGCTCGCGTTCCGCGAGCGGTTGGGGCTAGGCGATGCGCGGGTCATGGCCATGGGGGGCCGGCTGCACGAGCAAAAGGGCGTGGGCAAGTTGCTCGAAATGCTCGCCTTGCTCGCGCCCGAGTTTCCCGATTTGAAGTTGCTCGTGATGGGCAAGCGCGACATCTACGAGCGCGAATTCCGGCCGCAGGCGCAGCGGCTCGGGGTCGCCGAGCGCGTGGTCTCCACCGGCTGGCTCGATGGGGAAACCCTGCAATTGGCCTACGCGGCCGCCGATGTGTTCGTGACCCCCTCGATCTGTTTCGACACGTTCGGGCTCGTCAACCTCGAAGCCATGCAGCACCAAAAGCCGGTGGTGGCGACCGAGTTTGGCGGGTCCAAAGAGGTCGTGCTCGACGGGGTGACGGGGTTCATCGCCAACCCATTCCAGGTGGCCGACTACGCCGAGCGGCTGGCGCGGTTGCTGCGCGACCCGGACCTGCGGCGGGAAATGGGGGAGCGTGGCTACCAGCGGCTGTACGAGTTCTTCACGATCGAGCACTACGCGCGTGCCTGCATGGCGCAGTACGAGGCTGCCCTGGCGGGGGCTTCGCGGCCCGGTTAGGCCTTCTGGCTGGGGCCCAGCGGTAGGCATTCGAGACCATTGTGAAACACGCCCAGGGGGCTCGCCCCAGGCTGGGATAGGCTTGTTCGAGGTGTGGGGCTGGAACTGGCATAAATCTACCGTTCGGGGTAGAGTTGAGAGCCAGCGCCGCTCGAAAGTTGCCTCCAGGGGACTGGAGGGGACGAAGAGCCCCCGCTGACCCTGTTCCGCTCTCCAAGCCACCGACCGCCCATCATGCGCAAGACCCTGCTCACCTACGTCAAGCCGCACGTTCAGGAAGACCCCCTTTCGATGATCCTGGGGATCGGGTACCTGGGTGCCATGCTCGAGCGCGAGAAGATTCCGATTGCCTTGCACGACGAGCGCATCGGCACCGACCAGGAGATGAAGGCGGCCATCGAGGCCAACGACATCATCGGCTTCAGCGCGTTGACCCCGAACATCCGCCGTGCGATTGCCTGGGCCAAGTACGCCAAGGAGAAGGGCAAGATCACCATCATGGGGGGGCCGCACGCATCGGTGGACCAGGGCGTGTTCCTCGACTCCGGCCACTTTGACTATGTGCTCAAGGGCGAGGCGGAATACACCTTGCCCGAGTTGCTGCGCGCGATCGACGGCAAGCAGGACAGTGCGCTGGAAGAAGTCGCGGGCTTGGCAGCCATGCGCGACGGCGAGCTGTGGATCGACAACCCCGCGCCGCCGCTGATCAAGAAGCTCGACGAGCTGCCCATCCCGGCCCGGCACCTGTTGCCGATGCAGTCGTACTTCGCCAACAACCCCGAGCGGTTGATCTACGTGTTCACCACCCGTGGTTGCCCCTTCAAGTGCATCTTCTGCCAGAAGGAGCTTACCGGCCGCGGTTTCCGCGTGCGCAGCACCGAGGCTATCGTCGACGAGATCGAGCACATCCTAAAGACCTACGACCCGGGCGTGATTCTGTTCGTCGACGAGATCTTGACCCTGCGCAAGAAGCGCATCCATGAGATGTGCGACGAAATTTTGCGCCGCAAGCTCAAGTTCGAATGGGTGGCCAACACGCGCGCCGACTGCGTCGACTTCCCGCTGCTCAAGCACATGCACCGCGCCGGTTGCCGCCGGATCTACTACGGTTGGGAATCGGGCAGCCAGCGTATGCTGGACGTGCTCAAGAAGGACTTGACCCCCGAGCAGATCGTCGAGGCCGCCAAGATGACCCGTCGCGCGGGCATTTGGGCCAAGGTCTACCTGATCGTCGGTTCGCCCGGTGAAACCGCCAAGGACATCGAAGAGACCGAAAAGGTGCTACGCCTCGCCGGCCCCGACCTGATCCGCATCTCGGTCTTCAACCCGCTGATCGGCACCGAGTCCTGGGACAACTACCAGGCCTCGATCGACATCGCCGACCTGTCCGAGAACTACGTGTCCTCGAACCGCTCGGGTTACAAGCACGAACACTTCACCCAGGTCGAGCTCGAAGAGTTGCGCAAGCGCATGGTGCGTTCCTACGAGAAGTGGTACTACTCGATGCCCCAGCGGGCGCGGCGCTTCTACGAGCGCGGGCTGTACTACCTCGAAAACCCGCACTACGGCCGCAAGCGGCTGGGTCGCGCCGTGGGCCTCGTGCCCGCTCCGGCGCCCAAGGTGGTCACGCGCCACCACTAAGCCCGAACAGGTTTTGAGATAGGTTCCGTGGAGAATGGAACGGCTGGTGGGTGCCGCGTGCGGTGCCCACCAGTTGTTTTCTCAGGGTGCCTCGGACAGTAGAGGCCAATCGCCACGGTCCTCCGCTCCCCGATGTACTGCACCCATCGCTTGTCCCTTAAGTACTGTTGCGCCACAGGGTTACCAGTTTTTCTGGGGGGGCGGCACGCTTGCTAGCGCGGGGTCCTAGGGATGTCGAGCCCTTCGATGTCGCCGGGCAAGCGACGGAAGGGGTCGCAGGCGAAGTCCATCGATTCGAGATCCGCACGCCGCCGCTGCGACTCTTCCCAGGTGTTGGGAGGCAACACAAGCTCGTCGAGGATCAAGGTGATCAACGGGCGCGCCTGGGCATCCGCGTCGCTCCAAGCCGCTTCCAGGTAGGGCTGGACAGGCGGGCCCAGGGTGTAGAGGGCGTGGCAAGCTAGGCGGGCGTCGCAATCGAAGTCGTTGTCCTGGAGGTGCTCGATCAGAATCTGGATCGTCTTGGCGCGGGCCTGCGTTTCCCCGCGCCACGCCAGGATGCAGGCGCACAGAAAGTGCTGCTGCGAGTCCATGGCATCCAGGCCTCGAACCAGGTAGGGAAGCGCTGGTTCCCCATAATCGGTCAAGATGCGGGTCGCCTGTTGGGCGTTGGGGATGGTTTCGGGCAGGTCGTCATCGGCTAGGGCTTCCACCAGGACTTCCCAGAACTTGGGGTCGATCGAAGCCTGGGGGTCGAAGTGTTTCGCGAGCAAGTAGGCGGCCAGTTGACGTTGCTGCCAATCGTCCGAGTGCAGCGCAGCTTCAAGCGGACCCTGCGCGGCTGGAAAGCAGGTGTCGAGCATGTGGAACGCATCCGTTGCATTCCACCTGATGTCGTCGTCGTGCAGGTCTTGAACGTGTTTGGCGATGGCTGCTGCGCTCAAAGCCTTTCGATGTTGCGCAGCTTCGCCAGGAGCCGTCCCATCGTCACTAGAGTGAGGTGGATCGGCCTCGATGGGGCTTGGCTCCGCTGCTCCGGGCCCGGTTGATGGAAACGGTTTTGCTGGGTTCTGGGGGGGGTCGAGGGCCTCCATGGGCGTTTGGATGTGGGGGTCCTCTCGTGTTTCGAAGAAGAGAGCCGTGGACGGTTCGACGCTTGTTGTGGTCGCCCCATCTTCCTGCCCTTGAGCCAGGATTCGATCGCTCGCCGACACGGGTTGGGACCCATGCCATACCAGAGCTCCCGTTCCCACCGCCCCTCCTGCCACCAACCAGATTCCCCAATGCATGGGCTCAGCCTAGACCCTTTGGGTTGTGCGAGCCTAGCTTGTCGCGTGGCTTCGCGCTTTGGATCCCGGTCCTTGGAAGCGGGTTGGCCGGTGGTGGGGGGGGCCATGCATGCGAAGCGATACTTGATCACGGGACGTGGAAGGGCCCAAGCCGTAGTGCTTGGCCTGGCAAAGGAAGTTGCGTTTCGAGTGACTGCGCGGGTCAACCCGACTATGTCTTGGGTGATGCCGCGATTCGCTTCCCGTTGGAGTCAGTGGCTGCTAACAGCACTCTTGGGGTGGGCGCTCCTGGGGTGGGCCGCTTGGTCCTATCGCAGCCAACTTTCCAGGACCAAGGCGCTGGACCAGGTCCCAGGGCAAGCCGCCCGCGAGTCAACCGCTGCCACCTTGCAGGCACCGCCCAAAGGGATTCGAGCTTTCGACACAACCGGGGGTGGCGCCGCTTCCCCGTCGGCGACGGAGCCAAAGGGGCCGAAGGTACCCGATGGGTGGGTTGCACTGGGGCAGGAAGTGGGCGAGGGAGGCTTTTGTGTTTGGGCCGAGGATCCCCAGAGCGGGGCCCGGTTTCGCTTGGTGCCTGCGGGAGCGTTCCTGATGGGTTCGCCGCCCTTCGAGCTGGAGCGCGAAGACAACGAAGTCCAGCACGGGGTTCGCTTGAGCCGCCCCTACTACTTGGCGGTGACCGAAACCACTGGTGCGCAGTGGGTGCGTGTGATGGGACCGCAGCTCGGGTCGTTCTCCAGTCCCGAGCACCCCGTCGTGCAGGTCACCTGGGACGATGCGCGCCGGTACTGCCAAGCCATCGGGGCCGACCTCCCGAGCGAGGCGCAGTGGGAGTATGCTTGCCGTGCGGGAAGCACCACCTCGTTTGCGACGGGTTCCCGTTTGGATTGGAGCCAAGCCAATTTTGACGGCACCTGCGCCTATGGCGAAGGGGATGGGGACCATGACGAGCCCTTGGGGGTCGACCGCCAGGAAGCGACTCCTGTGGGGCAGTTTCGAGCCAACGCCTGGGGCTTCTTCGACATGCATGGGAACGTGGAAGAGTGGTGTTTGGATGCCTACGCGTCCGAACTCGAAGGTCCGGTCACCGACCCAATCACCACGGAATCCGCAAGCAAGTACCGGGTGGTTCGGGGGGGGAGTTGGCGCGATTGTCCAGGTGCCTGCCGTTCGGCTCAGCGCTCGCTAACCGAGCGCAAGGGTCGCCCATGGACCGGATTCCGCGCCGCTCGCATCGCGGAGTAGTCGGGTTCTTGGCTACCCGGGCACCCGCCGCCTAAGGCAACAGAAACCAGGAGGCGAGGCCCAGGAAGCTCAAGAAACCGATCACATCGGTGACCGTGGTCAAGATCACCGCTCCTGAGAGCGCCGGATCGATGCCCATGCGTTTGAGCGTGAGCGGGACGATCACGCCCGATAGCGACGCTGCCACCAAGTTGAGCACCAGCGCACAGCCGATCACGATCGATAGCCCCACGTCTCGGAACCAGAGCCAGGTCGCCACGGCGACCACCACCGCCCACACCACCCCATTGAGGGCGCCCACGGCCAACTCTTTGATGGTCAGCCAGCGGATGTTGCCGCGCACGATTTGGCCCAGTGCCATGCCGCGAATCGTCAGCGTCAGCGTCTGGCTACCCGCGATGCCGCCCATGCTGGCCACCACCGGTAGCAGCACGGCCAATGCGACCATCTTGTCGATCTCCGCCTGGAAACGCCCGATCACCCCGGCGGCTAGAAAAACCGTGATCAAGTTGATGCCAAGCCAGATGGCGCGGCGTCGAGCGCTCGGCAGGATTGGTGCAAACAAGTCCGCGTCTTCGCTCAAACCCGCGCTCTTGAGCAGCGCGTTGTCGGCTTCGTCGCGGATCAAATCGACCATTTCGTCGACCGTGATGCGCCCGAGCAACCGGTTTTGGTCGTCGACCACGGCGACCGAAATCAGTTGCCGGCGTTGGAAGAGCGCCGCCACATCGCTTTCGTCCGCATCAGCGCGCACGGTCTCTGCGGCAGGTTCCATGACCGCTTCGACCAACGCGTCGGGGTCGCCGGTGACGATGCGCTCAAGGCTGAGCTTGCCTAGGTAGCGCCCCTCGTTGTCGATGACCATCAAGGCATCGGTATAGGGGGGCAACTCGGAGTGGCGCCTGAGCCAGCGCAGCACGACGCCCAAACTCGCCCCGGGGCGGACGCTCAACACGTCGGTGCTCATCAAGCGTCCGGCCGTTTCTTCGTCGTAGGCGAGCACCGCTTCCAACCGCCGGCGATGGTCGGCCTCGAGCGCGTCGATCAGCGCGCTGCTGACCTCCTCGGGCAATTCCTCGATGACGTCGGCCAGGTCTTCGACGTCCATCTGGCCCGTGGCGGCGACCAGCTCCGCGTGGTCCATCTCCTCGAAGATGCCTCCGCGGACCTCTTCGTTGAGTTCGCTGAGGACGTCGGCCTCCTGCTCGACGGGCACCACTTCCCACAAGGCGGTGCGTTGCTCGGGGGGCATGGCCTCGAGCACGCGCGCCACTTCGGAGGCTGGCAAGCCAGCCAGGGCGATGCGCAGTTCTTCGAATCGGCCGGCCTCGATATCCGCGAGGGCGGCGACGATCGGATCGATTCCCGGTTCCCAGTGGGAGGGTTGCATGGAGTCAGGAGCGGCGCGCTGGCTGGCGAGGGCGCTAGGCGGGGTTGGGCGGCGGGGGATCGGAGGGGGAGGGGGCGCTAGCCGGGGGCGGGTTCGCGGGGGCCAGTGGGTCGCTGGGCTCGACCACACGGGTGATGGTTGCTCGTCCCACCCGGTGTTCCTGGATGCTCAAGACCGTTAAGAGAAAGCCTCGCTCGACGAGCGAATCGCCCACTTCGGGCATGCGCGCGAGCCGCTCCATGAACAGCCCTGAGAGCGTGTTCGCATCGAGGGTGGCCGGGACGGTCAGTCCGATCATGCGGTCGAGATCGCCCAATGAGACCAGGCCGTCGGCTTCCCACTGGCCTTCGCCAATGGGTTCGATGCCGGTCAGCGCGTCTTGCTCGTCGGTCTCGTCTTCGATTTCCCCGACGATTTCCTCCAGCAAGTCTTCGAGTGTGACGGCCCCCACGAAGGTCCCGTATTCATCGATGACGAACGCCATGTGGGCGCGGCTTTGGCGCATCAACTCAAACAACTGGGGGACTTTCTGTGATTCGGGTACCACCAAGGGGTCGCGGCAAAACCGGCGTAGATCGAGCCAGGGCTCGGTTTCGCCGTTCAAAAGGGCGCGGTGGATGTCCTTGACCAGCAAGATGCCCATGATCGCGTCGCCTTGGTCCCCGTCGATGACGGGGAAGCGCGAGTGCTCGGTTTCGCGGATGATCTCCAGGTTGGCTTCCGCAGGGGCACTCAGGTCGAGGCAGTGCACCGCATTGCGCGGAATCATCACGCGTCCCACCTGGCGGCGATCGAACTCGAACAGGTTGTGCAGCATGTCCGCATGCTCCTCTTCGAATTCCCCGTGTTCGCGAGAAGTGGCTACGAGTCCTTTGAGTTCGTCGCCGGTCAGGACCTCGGCATGGCTGGCGGCCTGGACTCCAAACAGCGAAAGCAGCGAGCTGGTAGCCTTGTTCAAGAGCCAGTTGAGGGGCAACACTGCCAGGTACGACAGGTGCAACGGATACGCAACCCGTAGGGAAACCGGCTCGGGTTGACGGATGGCGAAGGTCTTCGGGACTTGTTCGCCGATCACGATGTGCAGCGAGGAAAACAAGAGGAAGCCCACCACGAACGAGGTGGTGTGCACCACCGATGCGGAAGCCCCCAACTTGGCAAACAAGGGCTCCAAGAGATGGGCTACGGCGGGTTCCCCGACCCAGCCCAAACCCAGTGAAGCCATCGTGATCCCGAGCTGGCAGGCCGCGAGGTAGGCTTCCAAGTTGGCTTGGATGCGCATGGTCAGCGCCGCCGATGCGCTGCCCTTCTTGGCCAGGGCAGCGATACGGAAACCGCGTGCTTTGACCAGGGCAAACTCGGCCGCCACGAAGAACGCGTTGGCGGCCAACAACAAAACGACCGCGATCAAACTGGTGGGGGTACTCATGAAAACTCCGCCATCCTAGATGGGCTGCCCATGGCCTAGGGGCGTACATTCAGCATGTTGGGCCCAGGGCTGGCCTATTGGAAACGAATTCAACCCGTCTCTTCCGCTTGGGAGGTTCTCACGTCCGCTTGGGGGGCTCTCACGGGGTCCGGAAAGCGCTGCAAGCTGCGTATCCACGGCGGGCTTGCCATGCGCTGGCCGGTTGACCTAGGCAGGAGCCAATCGAGCTACGCTGGGCCGGGTAGGTGGCGACCGATTCCGCATCCTGTTGCACGAGACGCTGCCGGTCCTTTCGTTGATCCTGTCGTTGGCCCTCTCGTGGGCCCAATCGTTGGTTCTGTCCCCCGGGCTAGGGGGGGCTGTGGCGAATCCTTGCCAAATCGTCATTCTTATGGCTGGGAAGGGGGCTAGCCGCGGGCTACCGACGGAATTGGGTGCTCGTCCCTAGGGCCCGCCACGGTTTACCATCGAGCTGCCAACGGGCCAATTGCTGCCCCCAAGTTACTGCCACACGGTGTGCTACCTACCATGCCTGAGATGCCGACTCTACGTACTCTGCTTGCCTGCCTGACCCTGCCCATGTTTCTGGCCTGCGGTGGAGGTGGCGGCGGAAGCACGCCTCCCACGCCTGCATTGACCTATCCTCCCGATGGGGCCGCCTTGGGCGGAACGCCTACGATCACCTGGGTTTCCCCCGAGAATCCGGGGACGATGGACATTGCCCTATCCAACGATGCGGGCGCGACCTACGCGATCCAAGTCGCCGCCGGCGCCCCTGACAACGGCATGTTCTCTTGGGATACGACGGGTTTGCCCGATGGCAGCACCTACCGGCTGCTCTTGACGCCTACCAACAACCAGAGCCAAGTGGGGGCGCCGTTTGGCAACGCCGCCAACTTCTCGATCGACAACACCGCTCCTGTGATCACCTTGATCAGCCCCCAGGCGGGCGATGTGTTCGGAGGATCTGCGGCCAAGGTGACTTGGACCACTACCGACGCCAATCCCGGAACCGTCGAGATTCGGTTGTCCTCGAACAGCGGCGCCACCTTCGGCACCGTGCTGGCAGCTGCGGCCCCCGACACCGGCGTGTTTGTCTTCGACGCCAGGGGAATTGCAGAAGGGACCAGCTATCGGATTCGGGTGCGCGCCACGGACCGAGCGGGCAATGTGGGCTTGCCCGATTCGTCCGCGGGCGATGCGGAAGTCGACAACACGCCGCCCACGGTCACGCTGAGTTCCCCGGTGGGGGGCGAGCTGTGGGCTTCGCGGCAAAACATCGTGTACTCGATGAGCGATCCGAACCCCGACCACGTGGAGCTGTTCTTGTCCGCGGATTCGGGAGCTACGTACCCTGAAAGCCTCACGCTCACCGCCAATCCGACGGGGCCCTATCTGTGGAACACGGCGGTGTATCCCGACGGCACCACCTATCGCGTACGGGTGGTGGGGGTCGACCGGGCTGGCAACCGCTCGCTGCCTGCCGACAGCCCGGCGGATTTTGCTTTGGAGAACATCGTGCTCAAGCAAAACGCCTACTTCACCGACGAGGACCGCAACGGCTCGCTCAACGCCGGCGACAAGATCTTCCTGGCGTTCAACGAGGAAATCGTGTTCAACTCGCCCAGCGAAGTCGATTTCCAGATGTACGTGACCGGGGACAGTCTGGGCACGGGCGGGGTCTTCACCGACGAGAACTTGGTGGGGGAAATGTCGATTGCTCTCGGCACCGGGGCTTCCTTCCGCGCTCGCGGGACCTTTGACCCGACGGTGCTGACCAGTGGCAGCCCGGCGGGCATCGATGTGGCCGATTCCATCACCCCCGATGCGATCGAAAACACCAACGGGACGGATGTGGCCCCGATTGGTGGAGTCGACATCGAGACCGGCTACGTGATCGCCCGCACGGAAACGGGGAGCGACCAAAGCCTGTGCTGCGCGGCCGGCGACATCGATGGGGATGGGGACGTGGACTTTGTGATCGGACGCAATGCGGGGCTTGGCATCGCCATCCGTACTCGCAACGGTTTGGGCGAGTATCCGCTCTCGGGCTTTTCGCCGCTGGGTACGGATACCGTGCACGGGATCGCCCTGGGCGATCTGGACGGCGACGGGGACCTGGACATCGCCACCGGCAATGCGGGTCCGAATCGCATCTACTTCAACAACGGCAATGGCAGCTTTGTCGATGCCGGTCAACTGCTCGGAAGTGCTGTCACCCTCTCGGTCGCCCTGGGCGACCTGGACGGAGATGGAGACCTCGACATGGTGTGTGGCAACGACTTTGCTAGTCCGGGCCGGACCTACACCAACAACGGGAGCGGTGTCTTCACCCAAACCGGTAACAACCTGGGGGGCTTCAACTCCAAAGACCTGGCGCTGGGTGACGTGGATGGCGATGGTGACCTGGATGTGTTGGTGGGGAACCAAGGCTTTGGCGACAACCGCATCTGGAAGAACGACGGGGCGGGCAACTTCACAATTGGTAGCTCGGTCCTGACCACCCAGACCGCGCGGGTGGCCCTGGGCGATCTCGATGGCGACGGGGACCTGGACGCGGTCATCGGGGTCACCGGCCAGAATGAGGTGTCGTTCAACGATGGATTCGGCAACTTCTCGGCCAGCGCCCAGTTGTTCAGCAACGGGGATCACCGCGGTCTCGCCCTGGTCGATTTCGACGAGGACGGCGACCTGGATGCCCTGCTGACCAAGTACACCGACCGCGATGAATTGTGGCTCAACGATGGAACCGGGCACTTCGCGAGCCGCATGTCGCAAAACATCGGCAACAGCTCGAGCGTCGACGTGGCGGTGGGAGATTTTGATCGAGACGGCGACTTGGACTACTTTGCGCCCGGTGGATTGGCCAACGACGATGTGGTTTGGGCCTCTTCGGTGAGCGGAGTGTTCGGCTCGACGACGCTGGTGCTTGGATCCGCGATCGATGCGGACTCCGGGACCACCAGTGGCATGGTCCGCGGGGATGTCAACCGTGATGGTCGTTTGGACCTCGTCGCCGCCCGATCGGGAGGCCTCGCAGTTCTTTTGGGCCAAGGGGATGGAACCTTCGCCGCACCCGCTTCCTTGGCTGGATCGACCAACAACAGCAGTTCGCTGGCGCTGGTCGATGTGGACTCCGACGGCGCCCTCGACCTGGTACAAGCCGATCAAGCCACCGGGCTCAAGCTGTACATGGGCAACGGGGTCGGCGGCTTCACCCTGAGCGCCAATGCTTTCGGGGGCACGGTCGCGCGCGGGTTCGCTCTTGGCGACATCGACCACGACGGGGATGTGGATTTGGTGGCCGGGCTCTTGGCGGGCGACGACCCGATTTTCCTGGGCAACGGGGATGGGACCTTCACGCTTTCGATGGACGTCATCGCCGGTTTGGCGACCAAGTCCATCACCTTGGCGGACCTCGATGGCGACGGCAACCTCGACGCCTTCTTGGGGACCACCAGCGGGGCGCGCATCGCCTTGGGCGATGGCGCGGGCGCATTCACGCTGCAGGGGTCGACCTTTGGGGCCGACGACATCACGGTGGTCAGCGTGGCGGATGTGGACTTCGACGGGGACTTGGATGCGGTTGTCGGCACGGCTGGCTCGGGTGGCCGTCCGTTCCTAAACGACGGGAGCGCGAGCTTCACCCCGGGAGCCCTGTTCGGAGCCGGTCTGGTGCGGGCGGTGGACTTGGTGGACAAGAACCACGACGGCAAGCTGGAAGTGATCCTCGGCGTGGAATCGGGCGGCAATTCCGGCGTGTACATCAACAACGGTTCGGGGGACTTCACCACGACGGGTCAGTCCTTCGGGGCCACCGGCGTGCGCAGCCAAGTCCTGGCCGACTTTGATCGCGACGGGGACTTGGACCTCATCCAGGGCCGCATCAGCACGACCGATGTGATCTGGCAGATGCAGTAGGCTGCGAACAGCGATACGTGGCATGGCCGGGGGGCTCCAACGCACGCGATGGGGCCCCCCCGCGCTTCGTTGACGTACCCGCGGAATAGTCCGGACGAGAGGGCCGGGAGAAAAGCCCCGCCGAAAGGCCCCGACGAGAGG
>JACKHT010000001.1 GCA_020638855.1 Planctomycetota bacterium | reverse complement strand
AGCTAGCCCTTGGGCTTTCGGGATAAGAGCGATGGACAGGATTCCTGCCCTTAGACCGGACCCGTCCCTCAACCTTCCGCGCCCTGCCCGGGCCTGCGGGGGGTCCGCTCCAATGGGCCGTACCCAAGAAACGAGCTCCCAACGCCTGCCGACCCGACTTCTGCTTTGGGCGCCGAGCCAAGCCTCCCCAAAAAGCCAGCCTCCCCAAAAAGCCAGCCTCCCCAAGAAACCAGCCTCACCAAAAAAACCAGCCTCACCAAAAAAGAAGTCGGCCGGGCTTGCCTCGCATGGGGGGTGCGGCTACCCTTTCGCCCCACGAGTGGGCTATTAACTCAATTGGTAGAGTGCCATGTTCACAGCGTGGAAGTTACTGGTTCGAGTCCAGTATGGCCCACCACTCGCACAACTCGGCTGGACCCTTTTTTCTCTGCGCAGGCCTTTGAGTAGCCAGCCGCAGGAGTCCCGGCTAGCCGATGACCCGCCCGGGATCGATCTTCCGGGGATCCGCGCCGCGACCTTCCATGTCCGACCCCGCTAGCGCTTGGCTGGATGCCCTGGGGAGCCTGCGCGATCGGGCGGAACCGGTCGTCGTGGTGACGGTGACCCACACCAAGGGCAGCACCCCCCGGGACCCGGGAGCGCGCATGATCGTCGACCGCCAGGGTGTGGCTTGGGGCACCATCGGTGGGGGGCGTTTGGAGCAACTCGCCACCGAACGCGCCCAGGCGCTGCTGGCCGAAGACCTTCCGCGTGCCTGCACCGAGCGGGTCCCCCTGGCTGCCAGTGCGGGTCAATGCTGTGGTGGCGAGGTGACCCTGTTCTTGGAGTCCTTCCTGTGGCGCAAGCGCCAAGTCGTAATCTTTGGGGCGGGCCACGTGGGGCAGGCCTTGGCTGGGTTGGCGCCCTGGCTCGATGCCGAAGTGCTCCTGGTGGATCCGCGCGAGGAGCGCGAGCTCGTGCCTCGGCTACCGCAGGCTAGGCCCTACAGCATTCGCTTTGTTGACGCGCCCGAAGGCGAAATCGAAGACTTGGCTTCCGATGCCTTGGTGTTGGTCATGACCCACAGCCATCCCCTCGACTTGGAAATCCTGGTCTCGGCCCTACGCCGCGGTGGGTTTCCCTATCTCGGGTTGATTGGCTCGCAGCGTAAGTGGGCGCGCTTCCAAAACTTGCTGCGGCAGCGCGGTTTCACCGACGAGCAACTGGCCACGGTCACTTGTCCTATTGGTGTCGGTTCGCCGTCCAAAGAGCCGCACCAGATCGCGCTATCGGTGGCGGCGGAGCTTTCGTCGATCCTACGCCGGGCAACCCGTTAGCCAAGAGCAGCATCGCAATCCGCAAAGAGGGACCGGAGGCGCGATCCGCAACGAGGAACCGGCGGGGCGATTCGGCGGCGCGATCCAATCGTGCGCGGGAAGGGAAAGTGCCCCTAGGAAGCATGCACAGAAGTTGCAGACAAATCGCACACCAAGAACCCGCGACGGGACCTGCGACAAGAACCTGCGACGGGACCTGCGACGAGCACCGTGGCGAGAAACCGCGTGCCATGCGGTAGGGATGGCGCCCGGATGACGGTTGAGTCGAGCCATGTCGACAGCAACTCCCCGACCCTGGCCGAATTTGACCAAGGCAATCCAGGCCGACCCGAGCGGAGCCCAATGGATGCTGGAAGAGCCAGCCTATGGGAGCTGGGCTGGACAACGCTGGTAAGAGCGGAGCGGGGCCGGTTGGACCGGGACGGAGCCAGCTTGGGCCGAGCCGCATAGGTCTGTTTCCGCCGAGGAGGCCCGGCTGCTCCCGCCTCCCGCCGGCCTAACCGTTGCCCGTATTGAGGACTGGTTGGGCGTTGGACTGGCTGCACAGGACGACCAGGAGGTTGCCCACCAACTTGGCGCGGTCTTCGTCGCGGAGTTCAACGATTTTGTCCTCGCTGAGTTGGCGCAGGGCCATCTCGACCATGCCTACGGCGCCTTCGACGATCTGCCGGCGCGCGGCGATGATGGCCTTGGCTTGCTGGCGTTGCAGCATCGCGTGCGCAATTTCGGGTGCGTAGGCCAGGTGCTTCAGGCGCGCTTCGATGACATGCACGCCGGCGGAAGCGAGCCGCGTGCGCAGTTCCTCCTCCAGGAGTTGGCCCACCTGATCGGTGCTGCCGCGTAGGGTGGTGGAGTGGCCCTCCTCTTCCAGGTTGTCGTAAGGCAGCGTCATCGCCAGGTTGCGGACGGCCGCTTCGGATTGGACGTTGACGTAGTGCTCGTAGTCGTCCACGTCGAAGGTGGCGTGGGCGGTCTCCTCTACTTGCCACACCACAACCGCAGAGATTTCGACCGGGTTGCCGAGCAAGTCGTTCACCTTGAGGGTCGAGCCGTCGAGGTTGCGTGCGCGCAGCGAGATCCGTCGCTTGTTGGCAAATGGATTCGTGTACCAAAAGCCCGAACTGCGGACGGTCCCTTGGTACTTGCCGAACAGGATCAACACCCGGGCCATGTTCGGCTCCACCACGAAGTAGCCCCGGCAGTGGAAGAAGAACAGGAACATCGTGAACACGGCCGTCAAGCCGTAGGCCTCGCCCCCGAGATGGCCCGCGGGCTGGGGCCCCCCGCGGGAGGTGGCGTTGTCGATCAAGAACCACATGACGTAGCCGGTGATCAAGAGCGCGGGAAGGAGCACCAACCAGCCGGGCAGCGAACGAACTTGCCGTTCGAGGGTCGGTTGATGTTTGGGCTTGCCTGGGACGTGGACGAACGTGGAGGTGGTCATGGCTGGAGTCGATGGGTTGGGGCAAGGAACCCAACCAGCGTACCGCCATTCCGCGGGGATCCCCATGGGGGCCTTCGCCGGTCCTCCCAGTCGGCATGCTTTCCCAACCGCAGGGGCACCAAGAGTGGGCTCCCTGGTCGGAATGGCGAAGAAACTGCCTAGCCCCCGCTCCCCAGTCGGTACCCTGCTGGCGTGAACTGGAAAGTCCGATTTACCGTGATCGTGGTGGCGGCGGCGGCGCTCTACGGGGTGATGGTATGGGCCTTGGGCCGCCAGCTTCCGGCCCGCGCGGCCACCCTTGCGGGTCGGGTCGAAACCCTGGAGGCCTTGGCGGCCAGCCCACCGCTAGCCCAGTCGGACCGCGCGGCGTTGGTCGCCTTGCTGGCCCGCCAGCCGGAAGCAGGAGCCGAGTGGTTGGGCCGTTGGTCGCCTCCCCAGTTGGTTGCTGCGCTGGGCTGGCCCGATCGGGTCGGGGCCCAACAATGGTGGTACACCTCGCTTTCCGGACCGAAGAAGGTGTTGGAAGTTTCCTGGGTTCCCGTCCCCTTGGCAGAGCGATCCCATGGGCTCGACTCCCGAGTGGAAAGGACCCAATGGCTCGACCACATTCCCGAGGTCACCCCCGGCGAGTCCAACCACTAGTCGCCATGCCCCGCCGTCGTTCCCTAGGATTCCAAGTCACCCGCTTCGCCATGGCGTCGCTGGCGCGCTTATTGCCTCCGTTGGGATCGCGTTGGGCGTGGACCCAGTTCCAACGCACACCGCCTGTCTTGGACCCGGTCGAAGAGGACCAGTTCTTCCTCGATTCGTATGGGAACCCCAAGACCCTCGAGTGCGAGGGCCATACTTTGCGGGTGTACTCGATGCTGCCCCCGGGCCCAGCCCGCATGCGCGTCCTGATGTTGCATGGGTGGGGGAGCCGTGCCAGCACGATGCTCGAGCTGGCCAAGCTCCTGATGCGCGAGGGAGCCGAAGTCATCTTGTACGATGGACCCAGTTCGGGCCTGACGGGTTCACGGGTTTCGAACCTACCCCAAATGCTCGCGGCGGTGCGGGCACTGCATCAAGCCCACGGTCCCTTTGACGTCGCGATCGGGCATTCGATTGGCGGCCTGGTCGCGGCCCAGTCCATGGCGGATGGTGGGCTCCCCGCCTGCAAGGTGCTGGTTTCGATTGGCTCGCCCAATTCGTTTGAGACGATGATCCTGCGGCTTTTGGCCCATCGCTGGATGCCTGAATCGACCGCGCGCTTCTTCGAAATGCGCGCCGAGAAACGCTTGGGCCGACCACTGGAGGATTTTGGGATCGCCGTGTCCTTGGCGCCCATGGCTGCGGGGCGTTTGGCGTACCTTTGCTTGCACGACCACAGTGACCCCGAGGTCCCCGTCAGCGATGCGCGGGAAATTGAGCGCGCACTTTCGTGGGCCAAGGTCGAGGTCTCCAACGGCCTGGGCCACAACCGCATCCTGCGCGACCCGGTGACCCAGAAGCGCGTTTTGGAGTTTGTCGACCGCGCGCTCTACCACTCCAAGGCCTGAGGCGCGGAAAGGTCCTAAGCCAACGATTCGGGCAAGGGCCCCAGGGGACGAACTTCGTCCATGAAGGCACCCAGGATGTGGTAGGTCATACCCCACACCAAGTGGTCCTGGAAGCGCCAAGCTGGATAGCGCTTGGTGAGCGACTCCACCTTCAGCGTCTTTTCGGCGGCTAGCAACCCTTCGAGAAGCGGCGCAAGCGGAATACGAAAGGCATGGGCGGCCTCGGGGCCCAAGTTCCACTCGGCGGGCGTGTGTTGGACGAACACAAACGGAGTGACCCAAAGCGACAGGCGTTGGCCGTGGCTGCGGGCTTGCACGGGAGCCAATTGCCCCAAGGGGTGCGCCACGTGGACCAAGTCCAACCCCACCTCTTCCAGGGTTTCGCGGCGAGCCGTGTCGAGCAAGCTGGTGTCGCTTGGCTCGTGGTGGCCGCCCGGAAAGGCTACCTGTCCCGACCAACGATCTCCTTCGCGCTGGGCGCGCACCATGAAAAGGACGTCGGGTTCGGGTCCTAGCTGGAGTACGATCGAAACCGCAGCGTGTCGATCGCTTGGGTTGTGGGGCGTGAGGGGATCGCGCAAGCGTTTCGCGAGTCCGGCCTGCCACGCTGACCAAAGAGGCGGTTGGGGCGAGCTCACCTGCATCCTCCTCGCACCCAGATGGGCGGCTCAGGGGAGGTCAAGACGACGGGTTGAAGCACTTTCAAGCGCTCGTATCGTAGCCTCTCGTTCGGGGCCACCCAACCCACAGCTCAACCCGCACAGCTCAACCCACAGGCCAACCCACAGCTCAACCTAGAGGCCACCCAACCGGCCCAAGCCTGCCGCGTGGTTTGGGGACGCCGCTTGCGAATTGCCTCGGCGCGTCAACCGGCTTTCGAGACCTTGGCTTCGGCTTGGATATGCTTGGCCAAGCGCACCACATGCGGCTCGTCGAACGAATGCCCGCGGCCGATGCAACGGTAGAAGATCGCTCCAAACAGCGCTTCGTAGGCGGACTCCACATCGATCGGGCCCGTCCACTCGCCCCGGCGCGTGGCTGCCTGGAAGATCGAGGTGAGCATCTTGCGCCGCTCCAAGCCGTAGGGGCAGAGGACCGTCCCCAGCGGGACTTCTGCGGCCACATGATTTTCGACGAGCTCGGCCCAAGTACCGGCCAACACCGGTCGGGTGGTTGCCGTGGTCTGCACCTTCGCCTCGTCGCGAACCAACTGCTCGAGGTCGCCTTGCAAGGAGCCGGTGTGGGGCGTTTCGAAGCGCTCCACCAAACAAGCCTCGCGTACCAAGTCGGCCTTGCACTTCCACCAGCGGTAGATCGTCGATTTGGCCACTTTGGCGCCATGGGCGATCGATTCGATGGTGATGTCTTTGTAGCTCTTCTTGGTGGTGGCCAACTCGCGCGTGAAATCGATGATCGCTTGATGCGCCGCTTCGTCGCGGGGTCGTCCCTTTTTGGCCGCGGGCTGTTCCGGCTCAGGGGAACGCTCGGCGGAGTCCACTGGACGTTCGATCTTTTCTCGATGGGTGGGTGGGCCAGGGGCAGAATGATTGGGTTGCTGGGTCATGACGATTCTTCCAACGCAGCCCCTCTCCAAGGGCTTTGTGACTGAATACTCGTGAAAGCTCGCCAGGCTGGCAGGCACCCGCGGGAAGGCGAGCCGAACGAATCGATCTTACGCCTTGCCCAAATTCTGTGGCGACTATTCTGGAGCGACCAAAGTCCAAAGCTGCTCTTCCTTTTGGAACCCAAGAAGGAGCTGGGACTGCGTTCCGGGGGGCATAGTGGCCAAGTAGGCTTGCGCGGCAACAGGGTTCATAACCATGTCACGGCCATAGGGATACACAACACATACGCGGAAGATCCTAGCTCCGACCCCCCGCAAATAGTTGTCCCGTTGGTCAACGAGTCCAATCGATTCGACTTCCTTGCGGATGTCTTCGGGCAAGAAGGCCCAGCCGGACCCGAAGTACCCGATCGCTTCCGCGAAGGCGGCGCGCCAGCGGGGATCTTGGTTTTCCAGGGATTCCAAAGCCTTGCCCACTTGCCCACCCATAGGCATGACTAGGCCGGGGCCCATGCCACGCACAAACAAGGGGAGGCGCTCGGCGTCCAAAGCGGCAAACCACTCGAGCCACTCGGACATGCTCCGGGTGACGCTCGACTGGGCGATGACGCTGGTGGCGAGGTCCCCGTACAAGAGGTCGGGAGGCACTTCGCGGTAGCCCAGGAGGTTGGCAATCGTGCTGGGCTCCCCATCGGGCAGGTGCCGGAGCAGAGTCCGGAAGTGACCGCGGTAGTTGTAGCCCTTCCACTCGACCAGGTGTTCGAAGTTGGTGCGGGGAGTGCGCCATTGGCTACGGGCGACGATCACGCCGGCCTCCGCCAAACCCAAGAGGCCCACACCCAGCGCGAGCCCGCGGGCGGCAAGCCCCAGGCGTCCGCCCCGACTCCAAGCCAAATCGACCCCGCGCGCCGCCAGGATCAGCACCACCAGAATCATGGGAGCCCAGCGCAACCACGCGAAGTAGTGCACGTGGTGATCGGCCAGGAAGGGACCCTTGTACCAAGCCAACAACCAGAGCAAGACGAAGCCCCCCAGGAACTTCTCGGGCAGGCGCCCAGCCTTCGCCAGCCCCACGGCCCAGCCCACGGCGATCCCCGCCGCCAAGGGGTAGACCACGCGCACCAAGAGCGTCCACGGCGAGACGCCCAAGTAGAGCGAGTCCAAGAACGATTGCAGCCTGGTCCAGTTCGATTCGAGCTGCGCCAGTTCGGTGCCGTGTACGTCCAACAGCGCCGTCCCCACATTCCAGGCCATGTATCCCATGGGCAGCAGCCCGATGGCGAAGCCCGCTAGCAGCACCAGCCCGGCGCGCGACAGCAACCAGCGCCAGCGCAAGGCCAGCACCCACAAGCCGACCCAACCCAAGATCAACAGATTCTGGTAGCTGAAGAACACGCCAAACCCGGCCAGCACTCCGACGCCCAGCGTGCGGACCCAACTCGGCCGCCAAGCGCGCCAGCGGATCAAGCGCAAGCCCTCGTCCAAGAGCGGCAAGCCCAAGGCCATGGCCTCGAAGTGGATGCCGAGCGACAGCAGGCTGAAGCGCTGGAAGCCCGAGGGGCCCAAGAGGAAGAAAATCGCTGCTAGGTGCGCCGCGCGCCGCCCGAAGTGCGCGTTCATGAGCCTCCAAAGCCCAAAGAACACCGCCCAACAAGTGAGCAGCCCAACCAAACGGTGGGCCAGCATGTTTTCGCCCACCAAGAGAAACGCCAGCGCCTTGAGCCCGCTGATGAAAAACCCACCGCCCTCGTAGTAATGGTACGCGAGCCGATAGAAGTCGACGTGCACGCCGTCGAGCATGGCCTTGGCCACCGAGCCCTTCTCGAGCTCCTCGCCGTAGAAGAACACATCGGCGAGCCCCACGATGAACAGCCCCTTGAGCAGCACCAGCGCCAGGGTCCAAAGCAGGAACGGTCGCCAGCCGAAGGGGGCGGGCGGCTCGGGCTCGGGTTGCATCGGTCCGAGTATAGCCCGCCCCAAGGCGCGGGGCCCCGCCGACCGTAGGACACGGCGGGCGGGGCCCCGTTGCTGGGAGCCTGTTCTGGGACTGGCCTCCCAAGCAGGCGGTGCGCTTAGTGCTTGGCCTTGATGGCCTTGATCTCGGCCGTCAGCGCCGGGACGATTTCGAAGGCGTCGCCCACGATGCCGTAGTCCGCCACCTTGAAGATAGGGGCTTCGGGATCCTTGTTGATCGCCACGATCGTGCCCGAGGTGCGCATGCCGGCCAGGTGCTGGATGGCGCCCGAAATGCCGACGGCGATGTAGAGCTTGGGGGCCACGGTCTTACCGGTTTGGCCCACTTGCTCGGAGTGGGGGCGCCAGCCCAAATCGACGACCGCCCGGCTCGCGCCCACGGCGGCATCGCCGAATGCGGCGGCCAAGTCTTCGATGATCTGGAAACCTTCGGGTTCCTTGAGCCCGCGTCCGCCGGAAACGACCACGGGAGCTTCGGTGACGTCCAACTTGGCTTGGCCCTTGGCTTCCACCCCGGTGACACGCGCCTTGCCCGCATCGTTCAGGGTTTGGCTGGTGACCGTGGGGGCCGCGCCGCCACCCGCGATCGGGAAGGTGTTGAGGCGGGTCGTGGCGCACAGGACTGCCCCGCTAGTAGTCAACGTCGCGATCGCCTTGCCCGCCAGCCACGGGCGGGTGACTTCGAAGCCGCCACCGTTGGCGGCGAATCCGGTGACGTCGGAAAACAGCACGCAATCGAGGTGCGCGGCGACGCGCGGGGCCAAGTCACGACCGCGCGAGGTGGCCGGGGCGAGGAAGCCGCTGGCGCTCTGGGCTTGGACGATGTCCGCCAAAGCCTTGGACAGGGCGTCGGGGCTATGGGTACCCGGACCGTCGAGGCAGATGGCCGCGCTGACGCCTTGAGCGGTCAGTTTGGCGGCTGCCGCTTGGGCACCGTCACCGCACAACACGGCGACCGCGGTGGCACCGGCTTGGTGCGCGGCGCCGAGGGCTTCCAGACTGGCTTGGCGAAGGTTGCCGCCTTCCTGCTCGACAAAAACAACGATGTTCGACATGGGATAGGTGTTTGGAAAGGGGCGCTAGAGGAGGGTGGTTTCGGTTTGCAAGGCCTGGATCAAGGCCGGAACGGCGGCCACGCCTTCTCCCAGGATGCGGCCCTCTTTGCGGGGGGCGGGCAAGCTGGCTCGGACCACTTGAGCTTGGTTGGCGATCACTTCGACTTGGACTTCGTCGAGCGGCTTCTTCTTGGCCGCCATGATGCCCTTGAGCCCGGCGTAGCGCGGCTCGTTGAGTCCCTTGTTGCAGGTGATCACGGCCGGCAGGCTGAATTCGACGGTTTCGATGCCCGCTTCGGTTTCGCGCTTGGCGGTGCCGCCCGTGGCGGTCAGTTCGAGCGCGACCACGTCGGTGACGCAGGCGTAGCCCAAGAAGGTGGCAGCCATCGGACCGACCGCCCCGTTGTCGCGGTCGGTGGCCACCTTGCCCATGAAAACCACATCGGCTTTGAGCTCGGAGAGCTGACAGGCGAGGGCCTTGGCCGTCGCGCGGCAGTCGCGGCTTTGCCACTCTTCGTCGACGAGCAGCACGGCCTTGTCGGCGCCCTTGGCCATGGACTCGCGGATCTCCTTGCTGCCAGCAGCCGACCCGAGCGAAAGCACGATCACTTCGCCACCGAGGGCTTCCTTGGTTTGAACCGCCTGTTCCACGGCGATCTCATCGTAGAAGGAAGCGATGTACTGGAAGTTCTTGGCGTCGAGCCCCTTACCATCCGCGGAGATTTCCGCCACGGCTTCGGTGTTGGGGACGCGCTTGACGCAGGCGACGATGTTCATGGGGGTACAGAAAGCGGGAAGGGGGACCCAAGGACCGCGGCGAGCGGCCTTGCGGGGTTTTGGGGCAAACCGGGGGTTTTGGGGCAAACAGGGTACTGCCCTGGCCCCAGGCAGGCAAGGGCCGTAGCCCTAGCGGGTGAGCCCCTGCTCTTCCTCGGCCGAAATCCCCGTGGTGGGCCCGTCGAAGCTGTGCCCCAGGTACACCTCGCGCACGCGGGGGTCGGCGATCAGCTCGGTGGCGCTGCCCTCGCGCAGGATCTTGCCCTGGTGGATGATGTACGAGCGGTCGGTGATTTGCAGGGTCTCGCGCACGCTGTGGTCGGTGATCAGGACCCCCAGGCCCCGTTCGCGCATGCGGGCAATCAGGCCTTGGATTTCTTCCACGTTGATGGGATCCACCCCGGCAAAGGGCTCATCCAGGAGCAAGATCTTGGGTTGGGTGGCCAGCGCACGGGCCAGTTCGAGGCGGCGACGCTCGCCCCCCGAAAGCGTGTCGGCCAAGCTCTTGTGCAGGTGCGTCAGTTCGAGTTCGTCCAAGAGCCGCGCGGCTTCTTCCAGCCGCTTCTTGCGCCCGTAGGGCATCGCTTCCAGCACGGCGATCAAGTTGTCCTGCACGGTCATTTGGCGGAAGGCGCTGGTGTCCTGGGGCAGGTACCCCATCCCGCGCCGGGCCCGCCGGAACATCGCCATCTTGGTGCAGTCCTTGCCCTCGATCAGCACCTTGCCCGAGTCCGGGGTGACCAGACCGACGGTCATGCGAAAGCAGGTGGTCTTGCCGGCTCCGTTCGGGCCCAGCAGCCCGACGATCTGCCCGGTATCGACCTTTAGGCTGGCGCCGTCGACCACCCTGCGTCCGCGGTAGGACTTGATCAGGGATTGGACTTCGAGGAACGCATCGCTGGTTGAGCGGCTCATGACCTGCGTACTCTAGCTCGCCGGGGCGAAGGCCCCACCCAAAATCCCGGCGGGCCCGCTCGGTGAACCCATTCCAGGGCCCCCCGAGTGGCCACCGGAGGCCGGTCGCCGGCCCTTAGCGGACCCAGCGGAAGCGGTAGACGTCGAGCGATGGCACGATCGGCCAAACCACGACAACGGCGCGGCCCCGGATCAAGTCGCGCGGCACGAGCGAGGCTTGGGCCGGATTCAGCTGCTCGGCGTCCGCTTGTCGGAACACGTGGCGCTCGCCTAGGTCGTCGCTGAAGAAGATCAGCGAGCCCCCTTCGGCACCGGGTGAGAAGCGCGGGTTGTCGTTGTGGCGCAAGTTGCCCTGGACTTCGGTCACCTGGTCCCCTTCGTGGACCCGATAGCGGCCCAGGGACCAGTCCCGGCTGTCGGAGGAGTCCTGGGTGTTGTCCCCGAGCATCACGTAGTGCTTCTCGGGGATGCTCCAGCGCGTGTATTTCTGGTCCGAAGTGTAGTAGATGTCACGCCACACTCGGATGTCCCGAAACTCGGCGCCATCGCCCGTAGTACGCAAGGAGATGCCGCTGTCGGTTAGATCGATTTGGCGGATCGGCGGGATGGGTACCTCCAGGAACACCTTGCCATCGATCTTGAGTCGGATTTGGTCGTCGATGTTCTGGGCTTCCACGTCGACGCAGTCGCCTGCTTCGAGGGCAAAGGCCGCTTCGCTGTCGATGGGTGCCACGTCTTCGTCGCCGGAGCCCAAGGCGGACCACAGGTGGACCTTGGTTCCCGTCACCGCTTTCGGGCCGGGGATCTGGATGCGGTAGCGCCGATCGCCTTCGTGGAATTCGATTTCGACCTCGCGACACTCGGGCTTGGCGCACAGTCCCAAGCGGATGCGCAGGTCACCGACGGTGTTGATGCCTTGGTTTTGCTTGCCGCGTTCCACCAGGGGCCCCAACTTGCCGGGGTAGCCATCGCCGTAGCGGTCCTTGACCGCCGAGTGCGTGCGGGGGAACAGGGCTTGGCCGCCCGATTCGGCGATCAGCGTATCGCCTTTCATTTGCCAGCCCTTGGCCGGCACGTGCCATTCGCCGCTGCTGTCCAATTTGCGCAGCATCGAGTCGAGCAGGGCATCGCTGCGGCGCGGGATCTGCCACTCTTCGCCAGGCTTCTTGGCAAACACATCGCCATCGCGGACTTCGAGATCCTCGCCCGGCATGCCCCAAACCCGCTTGATGAAGTTCTTCGACTTGTCGAGCGGATACTTGAAAACCAAGACCTCGAAGCGTTCGGGGTCCCGGAACTCGAACGAAAGCTTGTCGACGAGCACGCGGTCGAACACCCCGCCGCCTTTGCCGTTGTCCCAACCCATGAGCGTGGGCTGCATGGACCCGGTGGGGATCTTGTAGGCCTCCAGCACAAAGTACTTGAACAGGACGATGATGACGATCGAGATCGTGATCGCTTCGATGTTCTCGCGCCAGGGATGCCCCGACTTCGTTTTCGGTTTCTTCGGGGCCATGGTCTATTTCTCGTCCCCGCCCAAGACGGCGAGGAAGGCCTTTTGGGGGATGTCTACGTTGCCGACTTGGCGCATGCGGCGCTTGCCCGCTTTTTGCTTTTCAAGCAGCTTGCGCTTGCGGGTGATGTCGCCGCCGTAGCACTTGGCGGTCACGTCCTTGCGCAGGGCGGCGATGTTTTCGCGGGCGAGCACCTTGGATCCGACGGCGGCTTGGAGGCGCACCTCGAACATGTGTCGCGGGATTTCTTTGCGCAGCTTCTTCAAAACGGCCCGGCCGCGTACGTCGGCTCGCGAGTGGTGCACGATCGACGAAAGCGCGTCGACTTCCTTGCCGTTCACCAGAATGTTGAGCTTGACCAGCTTGTCGGACTTGAAGCCAGAGATGTCGTAGTTGAGCGTCCCGAACCCGCGCGTGGCCGATTTCAACTTGTCGTAGAAGTCGTACATGATCTCGGCCAGCGGGATGTCGTACACCAATTGGACGCGCGATGCGGAGAGGTGCTCCTGGCGGATGAACACCCCGCGGTGGTCGGTCGAAATCTGCATGACCGGGCCGATGTACTCCGCCGGCATCAACAGCGAGACCCGGGCAATCGGCTCGCGCAGTTCTTGGAATTGGTCGGGGGGGGGCAGTGTACCGGGCGAGTGGACGAGGATCTCCTCACCGGTTTTCATGAGCACTTGGTAGGTCACCGAAGGCGCCGTCTGGATCATGTCCAGGTCGTGCTCGCGCTCCAGCCGCTGCTGGATGATCTCCATGTGCAACAGACCCAGGAATCCACAGCGATAACCGAACCCAAGCGCATCCGAGGTCACCGCTTCGAAGGTCAGCGACGAGTCGGTCAGCGCCAGGGTCTCGAGCGCATCGCGCATGACCTCGTAGTCCCCGGGGTTGGTGGGGTAGAAGTCGGCGAACACCATGTGCTGCGGTTCGCGGTACCCGGGCAGCATTTCGACCGATTTGCTGCCGGCCATGGCCACCGTGTCGCCCACGCGGACGTCACCCAGGGTTTTGATGTTGGAGACGAAGTAGCCCACCTCACCGGCCTCCAGCTCGTCGCAGGAAGTCATCTTGGGCACGAAGCGGCCGATGTCGACGGCTTCGAAGATCGTGCCGGTGCTCATGAACTTGACCTTGTCGCGCTTGCGCAAGCGACCGTCGACAATCCTGAGGTACACGATGACCCCGCGGAATTCGTCGTAGACCGCGTCGAAGATCAGGGCTCGTAGGGGATCGTTCGGATCGCCTTCGGGGGGCGGGATGCGCTCGACGATGCGATCGAGGACCTCTTTGACGCCCTTGCCGGTCTTGGCCGAGACGTGCAGAGCGTCGGTCGACTCGATCGCGAGGCTGGTTTCGATTTCCTCGGCGATCTCGTCGGGCCGGGCGTGGGCCAGGTCGACCTTGTTGAGCACGGGCAGGATCACCAGGTTCGCCTCGATCGCGAGGAAGGCGTTGGCCACCGTTTGCGCTTCGACGCCCTGGGCGGCATCCACCAACAGGATCGCGCCTTCGCAGGCCTGCATGGACTTCTCGACTTCGTAGTTGAAGTCCACGTGCCCCGGTGTGTCGATCAAATTGAGCTCGTAGCGCTCGCCTTGGTAGTCGTAGTAGATCGTGACCGAGTGGGCCTTGATCGTGATCCCGCGCTCCCGCTCCAGCTCCATGGCATCGAGCAGTTGGGCTTTCATGTCACGCGCTTGGACCGCGCCGGTGATTTCCAGCATGCGGTCCGCCAACGTCGACTTGCCGTGGTCGATGTGGGCGATGATCGAGAAGTTGCGAATGTGTTTCGAATCCACGTGGGCGCTGGAGCTGGGAGAGAGGGGTTCAGCCCTGGGAGGGGAGCTGGGAGGTGATCGAGGCCAGGCGGTGGGCCAAGGCCTGCAAGGCGCGACCCCGGTGGCTGACGGTGGCCTTTTGTTCGGGGGTGAGGCACGCCATGGGTTGCCCATGCAGCGGGGACTCAGGTTCGTCGAGTGCGAACAGGGGGTCGTAGCCAAAACCCTGATCGCCTTGCGGGCTGGTTAGGATGTGGCCCCGCACTGCGCCCCTGGTTTCGAGCATGATCGTGCCATCGGGCTGGGCCACGCACAGGCAGCACACAAAGTGGGCTTGGCGTTGGTCGTAGGGGAGGCCAGCGAGGGCCTCGAGCAACTTGCGGTTGTTCGCGGGATCGTTGCCGTGTTCGCCCGCATAGCGCGCCGACCATACTCCCGGGGCGCCTTGGAGCGCGTCCACGCACAGGCCCGAGTCGTCGGCGAGGCAGACGCGGCCGGTGGCTTGGGCGCACTCGACAGCTTTCTTGCGCGCGTTGCCCTCAAAGGTGGCTTGGTCTTCCACCACGTCGGGAATGCCGCCCACGTCCTGGGGGCGCAATACCTCGATCGCGAGGGGCGCGAGCATGCGCTCAAGCTCCATCGCTTTCTTGGCGTTGCCCGATGCCAGCAGAAGTTCCATCAAGAGCCCGTCAGGCTGAGCGCCTTCTTCTGCAGTTGGAAGATGTGCTCGATCGCGTGCTTGCCGTGGTCGAGCATGCGATCCAAATCGTCGCGGTCGAAGGGGGCGCCCTCGGCCGAGCCCTGGATTTCGATGAACTTGCCCGAGCCGGTCATGACCAGGTTCATGTCGGTCTCCGCGCGGCTGTCTTCTTTGTAGTTGAGATCGACCAAGCAGGTTTGATCGACCACGCCCACCGAAACGGCCCCGAGTTGGTCGGTCAAGGGCCAGCCACGCAGCCAGCGGTTTTCATCCATCGAAGTGAACGCATCGTGCAAGGCTACCCAGGCTCCGCTGATGGCAGCCGTACGGGTTCCACCGTCGGCCTCGATCACATCGCAATCGATCCAAATCGTGCGCTCGGTCATCTGCTTGAAGTCGACCACCGCACGCAGCGAGCGTCCGATCAAGCGTTGGATCTCCACCGACCGCCCGTCCACCTTCCCACCGCGGTCGCGGGACTTGCGGTCGGAAGTCGAGCCGGGGAGCATCGAGTACTCGGCGGTGAGCCAGCCTTGTCCCTTGCCCTTCAGGAAGCGGGGCACGCCCTCGGTCACCGTCGCAGTGCACAGGACGCGCGTGCCCCCAAAGGAAACCAGCACCGAGCCATTGGCCTTGCGGGTGAAGCCCCTCAGGAACTCGATTTCCCGGGTCTGATGGTGTTCGCGACCGTCGATGCGCTGCAAAGGGGGGGGCAAGGTAGACAAAATAGGGGGGTGGGTTGGGAGGTTGCGGGCTGGGAGGATTGCGACCAAGCGTTTGGACCGAGCAGTCTACGGCTTCCTGGCGGGCACGTCAGCCCGCGAAGGGTTTCAGCGACCGAATCTGCTCCAAGCGCAGGGTCTGGAGCGGGCCGAGGTCCGGCAGCAGGGCCAGTCCAAGCTCGGGGTCAAGCCCCTGGATGGTCCCCACCAGGGTCTGGTCACCGGCTTCGATGCGCACGCGCTGTCCGTCGAGGCCGGTGGCGTCGAGGAAGAGCTTGCAAAGGGCTTCCGGGTCGGATTCGGCCATGGCCCAGGCCCGGGGTAGGACCTCGATCACCGCGGCTTGCACCACCTCGCGCGGCCGTGGGTATCCCAGTAGCTGCAGGCTGGTCACCGCTTGCTGCGCGAGCAACTCGCTCGGGAACTCGGTCTGCGCCACATTGATGCCCATACCCACCACAAACGTGGGGTTCGCGGGATCCAAGCCGCGGCTCTCCACGAGCATCCCGGCCAGCTTGCCCGAGGCGTGGACCACATCGTTGGGCCACTTGAGCCGCAAGCCTTGGACGCCCAACCCGCGCAGGGCCTCCAGGGCCGCCCAGCCCGTGGCCATGGTCAACAAGGGAGCGGCGACCCAGCTCCGGGGACGCCATATCGCGCTTAGGTAGAGCCCCTCTCCGGCGGGGGAAATCCAACGGGCTCCCCGGCGTCCGCGGCCCGCGTCCTGGGCCAGCGCCACGAAAACCGCCCCATGCCCAGCGGTGCCCGCTTCCAAGGCCCGAAAGGCAGCCTCGTTGGTGGAGTCGATGCGGTCGAAGCACTCGATCGGGCCCAGGGCGGGGGCGGGCTGGCTGGAAGGGTCGCTCATGGGTCGCGGGGCGGATTAGGAAGTTTCATTCAAGCCGCGGGGGCCGGGGGGCCGATGGGCGAGCAGGAGTTAGGAACTCCCTTTCTCCCTAGGCCGCCTCATTGATGCAATCTACGCTCTTCGCACTCCTGCTGCTCGCCCTTTTGAGCTCCTGTGGGGTCACCTGCTTCGGCAAAACTTTCCATCAGGAAAGCCAGTCCACGCGGGCCGATCTGGGAGAGGTGACGGTGGTGGAGGTGCTACCCCTTGGCCATGCGGAGTTGCCCAGCGTAGGTGCGGCCAGCCAAGGCGACCTGCGCTTCGACTGGAGCGGTGATTTGGGAGCCCTCCAAGAGGGGGTTCCGGCCTTCGTTCCCCGCACGGAACTCGTTCTCGATCTGGGAGTCGGGGAAGTCCCCTTCGACGACGGCGCCGGGGAATACCAATTGGACTACAGGCCGGTCCGAGGCTTTTCCGATGCACTCGTGCAACTCGAATTGCGCGCTCGGTCCGGGCCAGGTTTCGCCTGGTACGGGATTGCCGCGATCAACCGAGTCCAGGAAGAAACCCTACTTGAGACCGTGGACCAGGGCGACTGGGCATGGTTTGGAGTGGGGGTCCAGTATTCCTGGTGAATTCATCGCCAACCCACCCCACACCATGCCCCCCCAAGACTCCATCGGCGACCAGGATCGCTATCGCGTGCGCACCAGCCGCGACGAAGTGGAGATGTTTTGGAATCTGGGCGGGGACTCCATCCCCACCGAGATCTTCGGCTTGAGCATGGATGGGGTCGAGTTCCTGGCCAACAAGGTGCACGTGTCCAAGGTCCAGGTCGGGGACCGGTGCACCCAGGTCTTCTATGACCTCTACACCAGCCAACGGGTCGACGTGACGGGCGTGGTTCGAGGCCTGTACGACGAAAACGACTTGTGGCGCTTGGAAGTTCACTTCACCGACCAGGATTCGTTGGCCGCCCAATTGGCCAATTCGCCCGCCTGGCGCTATTTCAATCGTCGCCGGCACTTCCGCGTCAGCCCGCGCATCAACCAATTCCAGCCGGTCAAGATCGAGCTCGAATGGCCTCGCTACCGCGGCGAGCATGTGCTGCATGACATTTCCGCGCAGGGCCTGTCGATTCGTCTCGCACGTCACGAAGAGCTCGAAGTTCCCCAGGAACGACCGATTCGAGCCCGCGTGCAGTTGCCCAATTCGGACCAGCCCTTGGTCATGGTTCTCAAGAAACTGCACGAAGCTCATACGCCCAGCCATCGCCGCATCGGATTCCAAATCGATCCCATGCGCACGGCGTACATCGAGACCGTCGAAGAACGCTTGGTGAGTGCGGTCATGGATTGGCAACGGCAGGCCATCCAAGCCAAGGCCTCGATGCGCGTGCGGGCCGATGCCGCCGGAACCAAGCGAGGGAGCGCCTGAGGAAGCCCCCGTCGGCTCCACTGCGCTTCTGCAAACATTCGAACCACCCCCTGCGTCCCCGACGCAAGGCCCCCAAGTACCTCCCGAGTCCGGAATGAAGAGTCAACCCGAAGAAATCAAAGCGCTTTTGAGCCCGTTCTTGAAGGCTCTTCAAGATCCCTCGGACTTCAGCGAGCAGTCGCTCTTCGAAGGTCGCGAAGCGTTGAAAGCTGTTTTTGATCGGATCGACCAACGCCACGACAAGGCCCTCGCCCAGGGCTTCTGGTCGGTGCAAGCGCTGGTGATGGCTTTGATTCGCAAGGGCAGTATCGATCAACCGGTGGCCCTGAAAGCCATCGGGGGCGTGGTCGAGTCGCTCTTGGACCTGATGTCCAAAAAGCCTGAGGAGACCTTCTCCTTGGCACCGCCCGTGGGGGAGACGAGCTTCGCGCCCATCGGGTCGTTGAAGTTGGCGCCCCTGCCCCGGGATTCGTCGTTCCGAAGCCTCCCCGGTAGTTCGCCGGGCGGCATGCCGAATGCTCCGGTATCCAAGGGCAGCGAGAACAGCCTGGGGCAACTCCTGGTCCAGTCGGGCAAGATTTCTACCAGTCAGCTGGGCCGGGCCCTGGACCTCCAGAAGATCAACGGTCGCCGGCTAGGCGAGGTGCTGATCGCCATGGAGGCGATCGGCATCCAGACCCTCGAGGAAGTTCTGAGCCGCCAAAAGATGTTGCATCAGTGCCGGTCCTCGGTGCCTGGCACCGGGTCTTCGCCGCACCTGAAGCGCCGCGAGTCTTAAGCCCCATGGGGGCCGGATCGCCGTGGGGCGGGGGGCTTGCAGCGCTCCATTTTTCCCTAGCCCCAGGGTAGAAGGCCCCAGGGCCAGGGGCTACGATGCCCCCATGCTCCAAGTCTGCCTGCCCCTCGCCGCACTCCCCTCGCTCCGCGAGTGGGTCATCATCGCGGCCGCGCTGGCCTTCGTCGTTTGGCGCTTCCGCCGGGGTGGAGGCTGCTGAAAGGTCTAGAAGGGAGCCGGTGGCTCCCGCTAGTATTGGGCCCTGGGCTCTGATAGAACCAGACCCGGGTCGGGCCCTTGGGGCCCGCGATCCCACGTTGCTTTGAGATTCTTCGGTCGAAAAAAAGACGAAGGCGCCGCCGCCGATCACCGCAGGCACTACCGCAAGGCGCCTGGGAAGAAGCATGCCCTGACGGCGCGGGTCCAGTTGCCCCAGTCCGGGGACGTGGTGAACGCGACCGTGATGGACGTCAGCGCGGGTGGGGTGAGCCTGCAAGTCGAAGGACGTTCTGCCGCCGAATTGGGTCTGGGCACCACGCTTTGGGTGGCCTTTGGCTCGCTGCGTACCCGCACGGAAGTGCCGGTCCAGGCGCACGTGGTCAACCGCATGGAGTCCAAGGATGGCTTGGTGCGCTTTGGCCTGTCCTTCTCCGATCCGGATGAATTGTTCGGTCGGCTCGAGCCCTACTTCCTCAAGTTCTTCAACCGTCGCCGCTTGCAGCGCGTTTTGCCCGAGCTGGGTCGCAGCCTCAAGGCTGACGTACGCACCACCGACGGGGGCGGCTACCGCCTGGAAGTCATGGACCTTTCCGAGGAAGGCATTGGCTTGGCGCTGCACAACGAAGAAGTCGAATGGATGGCCTCGCACGAAGCCTTCGACGTGGAGTTCAAGATTCCGGGCGCCAACGTGGCCTGGAGTGGGTCGGGTCGAAGGATCCACCTGACCGAGCTGAAGGGATCCCATCGCGGCGGGATCGCCTTTGACGAACCCGATGCCAAGGTCACTCCGGCCCATGGATCGCTCGAGGTTTGGTTGAATTCCCGCCGGGTCGCCATGGCCAAGTGGGATTCGGCCTACGAATGAGCGACGAGTCGGGCCTCGAGCGCATCGCTGGCATACGGGTCGCGGCCCGCGGCGAAGCCAACTTGGATGGCATGCTCCTGCGGGGCGTTTCGCTGGGCGGGATACGAACGTGTCTCGAGTTGCCGGCCTTGGACCTGTTGGTCGACTTGGGCTCGGTGGACCACCGTCAGGTCTACGCCTCGACGGTCTTGATCACCCACCCGCACTTGGACCACCTGGGAGGGCTGGCCAACCACATGGCACTACGCAGCCTGATGGGGCAGAAGCCGGGACGGTACGTGATTCCCCCGGCGATCGAGGCGGATGTGCAATCGCTCTTGGCCGCTTGGCGTGCTTTGGATCGCGCCGAACTCGACGGAGAACTGGTGCCCTTGGCCCCCGGCACTCCGCTGGCGTTGAGCCGCACCATGGAGGTCGAGCCCTTTGCCACCCGTCACCGGGTTCCCAGCCAGGGGTACCTCCTCCGCTCGGTGCACAGCAAGTTGGATCCGCGCTTCCAGGGCTTGCAAGCCCCGGAATTGTCGGCTTTGCGCGAGGCCGGGGTGCCCTTGAGCCACATCGAAAAGCACCCCGAGATTGCCTTCAGCGGAGACACCACCATCGAAGGCCTCGAACGCCACGGGGAAGTCTTGCGGGCCCGTCGACTCGTGATGGAGGCGACCTTTCTCGATGACCGGGTCAACCCCCAGCGTGCACGGCAAATGGGACACGTTCACCTCGACGACATCGCCGAGCGGGCGGACGCCTTTGCTTGCGAGCATTTGGTGTTGACCCACTTTTCGCTGCGGCACGACCTCGCCCAAGCGGCCTCGTTGGTGTCCAGGCGCTTGCCCAAGCACCTGCGCGAACGGGTTCTCTTGCTCTAGCGCGGGCCCGCACCTATGCGGGTTAGAACGCCATGCCCACGGAGATGTACAGCACCGATTGGGGCTGCGAGTCGGTAGCGTTGGGGTTGAAGCCCCAGTCCATGCGCACGGGCCCAATCGGAAGTACGTAGCGAATGCCCAAGCCGAGCGCCGTTTCCACGTCGCGCGCGCGAAAGAGGTCCGAGGCGTTGTCCACCACGTTGCCCAGGTCCACAAAGGCCGCCGCCTGCCAATGGCTGTCGCCCAGGTCTTGCAACAACTCCACCGAAAGGGTGCTGCGCCCCTCGCCCCCCAAAGGCGTGCCAGACGCATCGGTCGGACCCAATTCGTCCTCGCGGAAGGACCGTACGGTGTTTTCGCCGCCCGAGAAGAGCCGCAAACCCAGCGGCAATGCCCCGTCGCCCTCGGGCAAGATCGCCGCGGCCCGCATCCCGACGGCCAAGGTCTGGCGCTTGCCCAACCGCCGATAGCCCGACCACCCCAACTGAACCTGGGTGTAGCGGGGGGTGGTGCCGCTGGCAGCCAGGGCGTATTGCAGGTTCAAGCTGGCGAGTTGACCCGAGCGGGGCAGCAGCGGGTGGTTGCGGCTGTCGTACGCCAAACCCCACTCCAGCGTGGAGCTGGTCAAGTCTTCGGCCCGGATGCCATCGCTGGCTGGGTCTCCTAGAAGGTCGACCCGCACATCGGATACCGCGATGAACGAATTGCGCAGGCCCACGTCGGTTGTCCAGCGAAAGTGCTCGCCAAAGGACCGACTGGCAAACGCGCTCAACGAAGTCGTCGTGCGCGTGAAGGCGGGTAGCTTGCGCAAGCTGGAATCCCAGTTCACGTCGAGAATCCAATCGTTCCCCAGGGTCCACGGGTCGTTCCAGCCCACCAAGACACGCCGCGCTCGTTCGGCGACCACCCCTTCCACGCGCAACGAACGGGCCACCCCGCCGATGTTGTGGTAACGAATACCGCCGCGTAGCCGCAGGCCCTCGAACGAACCATACCCCGGCTCGATGAAGGCTTCGCGCTGGGCCTGCTCGCTGAGGTCTACGCGCAGGTCACGCTCGGCCCCTTCGCCCTCCAACGTCAAGCGGACCGACCCAAATCGGCCGGTCCGATACAAGCCCATGACCGCGTCGTCGAGCTCCTTGGGGGTCAGCGTTTGTCCGGGCTGGAGCCCCATGTGGTGCAAGACAAAGCGGTCGCGCACATGCAGTTCTTCGGGGAGCACGATGCTCCCCAGGCGCACCGTTTGGCCTGGTTGGATGTGCAGTTGGACGCGGACCTCGTCCCCTGAAGTGGTCCAGTCGGCTTGCACACGCGCGTCGAGGTAGCCCGCCTGCCCCAAAGCATGCTCGGCAGCGCGAACCCATTGGGGCATCCAGCGCGGTTGGAAGAAGGGATGGGCATCGGCAGGGCCGTACACAGCGCGTAAGGCCGCGTCGAGCTTGGCTTCGGCTGCGATCGCAGGATCCAGGTCGTGTGCACACTCCGCCAGTCGGTAACGGGTGCCTGGGGTCACGCGGACGACCAAACGGCGCTGACTGGGGTTGGCGAGGGCCGTCACCTCGGCCGGGTCCACGTGCGCGTCGAGATATCCCTGGGCGCGGTACTGGTCCTCTACTTTGGAGGGCAGCGATTGCAGTCTAGCCTGCACAAAGGGCAGAGGATCTTCGGTTCCGTACAGGGCGGCGAGGTCGTTTGGGTTGAGGCCAGGGGCCGCAACGGCGCCCGGCCAACTCCATTCAGCGATCAAAGCCCGGGCCCCTTCCTCGATTTTGAAGGCCAATCCAGGTGGCTTGTCGAGCACCTGCACATGGACCAGAACGGCTTCAAAGCCCTCCGCCAAGTAGGCCTGTTCCAATTCGTAGGCGCAATCGTCGGCCACAATCGGCGCGGAGCGGCCTTCTTTCCATTCTTGAAGTTCGACCCGCAGCGTGGCTTGGATCTGTTGTTTGCTGAAGAACTTCGCGCCTTCCAACACGAGTTCCGCGTCGCCACGCGGGGCAGCGGCTGGTGCCGGCGCAGCATCCTGGGCTGCGGCCGAAGGGCTCTGCAGGCCGGAGCCCAATGACCCCAGGCACAGCCACCACCAAGCCAAGCGCGAAGACCTACCCTTCATCGAGGCCTCAACACAAAACGAAGCCCAAAGTTCATGTCCTCGTAGCGGTCGCGTTCGGCGGTGATCCAAATCGCTTTCCCGCTGCCATCTGCGGCACCCTGCAAGCGGAACATCGCCTCCAAAGTGCCTTGCCCTGACTCCGAAACCTCGCGGCCTACGGTGATTTCCAAGCGTTGGATCAAGCTGTCCTCATCGCTTCCTCCGCTCGATCCCAACCAGCGGCGCAACAAGTCCTTGGCCAAGTAGACCGACAAGCTCTGCGTGGTTCGACCCAAATCGCGGTCCCCAGGCAGTTCGCCGGTCATCAACAAGACGAGCAAGTCGTAACGTGGGCGCGAGGGAATCGAAGTGATTTCCAGTACGGGCTCCCGGAGCGGTCCGTGCAGCCGTACGGTCACGTCGTAGCCGGCAAGTCGGGTGGTTCCCGATGCCTCGATGGTGGGCTCGCCGCCCCCCTGGGGCAGCAACAACAATCCTTGCTGCCAGCGCAGGGTGGCACCGGGGAGGCTGACTTGGCCGCTCCCGATGGCGACGTTGCCCTCGGGGAACAGCCGCGAAGAGCGTGCGATCAACCGTCCTTGGACCGAAAGCGTGGTCTTGGCCAAGTCGGAAACCACCGCGATCGGTTCCTCGCTGCGCAGTTCCACATCGACGTCCCACCCCGCAGGCACGGTCCACTCCAAGGCCAGCGATTGCGGAGGAGCTCCCGAACCCGACGACTGCCCCTCCAAAAGCGAAAACAGCTTGCCCGGCAAATCGAAGTCGTGTTCGAGTTGGCCATAGGCGAGCACCGCTTCGCCGCGCACCTTGGCGGCATCGGCCGTGCCGTGAAGCGTCAAGTCCAGATTGGCGCGGATCCTCGCTTCGGGTGTTCGAACCAGGGGGATGCCCGTGGCAACCAAGTGCCAATCCATGGGGATCGGTCCGGGCTCGAAGCGAGCGTTGCCGGTGAGCGTGACGGGTGCTCCTCCGTAGATCCCCGAGATTTCCACGTTGGCTTGCGGCGTACCGGGGAAGATGCAGCTACCACGAACTTCGCTCCAAGAGGGGCCCGTGGACAAGCGCATGTTGGGAGCCACCACATCCAAGCGGCCATCCCAGATCCACTCGGAACCATCGCTTTGGACGTGGACGCGGCCCGAGGCGTTGCCATCGATTCGGCGGACCCAGTTGGTCCAGTCGGCCACCACGGCCAGGCGCGCCAAATCCAGGCCCGCGTTCAAGTCCACGGGGACTCGGGTCGGATGGTCGATCCATGCTTGCACCGATCCTGCCGCGCCTTGCAGCGACAAGCTTCCCAGGGACTGGGTCTTTTCTTGCAGTTCGAGCACGGTGCTTTCCAAAGCCAAGGCACCCTCGGTCAAGACCACGTTGCCCCGCAGGGTCCCCTGGTATGCCGGTTGATCGAGCGGCTGGCAGGCAAACGCGGCTCGCTCCACCCGGCAAGTTCCCGAGGGGGTCAACCACGGGCCCGCGAGGTCGAATTGAGCCGTCAGGTCGGAGCCTTCGATGATCAGGCCCTTCTGGAGCTGTACGTTCCCCGTGCCGAAGTCCAAGTCACCCTTGGCTTGCAGCGGCCAGGCGGGATCGGTGAAATCCACCGAACCCGACGCACGAACTTGGAGTGGCCGCTGCCAGTCCGGAAGGATCACTTCGAGCGCGAGGTGTTGGACCTGGAGCGGGCCGGTTGTGCGTTGGGCTTCCAAGCGCACAAGGCCCAGCGGGAGCGGTTCGTCGCCGGTCAGTTGAGCATAGGATTGTCCGAGGCTGTCCGCGCCGGCCACGAGTTCGCCCCGGAGATTCTTCCACGGATCGGTCTCTGAAAAGTCGATCGCCAGGTCGGTGCCATGCAAGCTGACCCCGCCGCTTGCGGTTCCATCCACCTGTGCGACCCGCAGGGTTTCCTCGCACCAGCTGCCCTGCAGGTTCAGCTGGATGGCTTCCAAATCGCCAAAGTGACCTTCGTTCCAACGGGCTTGGAACTCGGCCTGAAAGCCTTGGTCGGCAGGCCAAGCGAAGTGCCCCTGGGTCGCCAGCTGCCCGCGCTTGGGATGGAACGCGGTGGCTTCGGCCACATCCACCGAGTCATGATCCAGATCCAAGGTCGCTTCCACGCGCACCGCTTCGGTGGGGTGTCCGGGTCGCGCCCATTGCACGCCGTCAAGGCGCACGCTGGCTGCGCGTTTCCCCGAGTTGCCCGGGGCCCGCAACCCCGCCCGCGCATCGTGCACCGTGACCGTGCCTGCGGAACCCAAATCCAATTCGAGCGCGATGCGATCCAGGTCCAAATCGGGCAACGTCGTGGGGTCGAACGGTTCCGAGGAGGAGTCGGGCACAGGCTCGGACGAAGGCCTAAGGTCGATGCGGATGTCTCCACCCCGTGCGTAGAGTTGGGCTACGTTGTGCAGGCCGGGAACCCCCAGAATCGAACCCTGCCACTGGACTTGGGCCTCTTCCAGGTGCTCGATGGCAAAACTGCCCGCGCCCGATCGGGCGCGCAGGCTTAGGCCTTTCACCACCCAAGTCGACCAAGGCGCTCCCGACAGGCTTCCGATGCGCAGGTCCCACCCGGCCCAGCCCGCGATCTTGGGTCCCACCCAGCGTAGGGCCGGGTTCAGGGTGCGGTTCGGCAACAAGACCACCGCTACCAGCAGCAGGGCCAAGGCTCCTAAGCCACGGAGGACCCAACGGAGAAGGCGCCGAGCGCGCGGTCGTTTGCGGACATTGGGCATGCTCGGTCAGCGGGGTCCCAGCGTACCCCGACCCGGGTTACTCCGGGGTGATGGAGAGGCCTCCCGAGGCCCGAAGCTCAACTCGATACACCTTGCCCGGCTTGGTTTGCACAAACGGAGCTTCCCCGTGCATGGTGCGAACGCCTTTGGCCTCCGCCAGTTCGGGGTCGTTGGCGTAATCCCAGAAGCGCTGCCACAGCTCGGCATAGTACAGGTCGTCCGCGCCATCTCCCGAGTTGGCATACGGGTGCGGGTGGACGCCCTTCGAGTCGATCGGATGTCCTTCCGAGGGCTTTTGCTCTTCCCCGAACACGCGCTTGAACAAGCAGACCGAGGATCCGCGTAGGAAGTCGCCACCCTCGATGTACTGGTCCTCGAATTTGATGACCAGGGTTTCGAGGTAGACCTTGTTGCCTTCCACAGTGATCAGTTGGCCTTCATCGATCGGGGCTCCCGCTTCGTCCAGCTCTTGGAAGCGGATCGTGGTGAGCTCGTGCTCTGGGTTTTCGGGGTCGGGGCCTTGCTCGACCACCTGGATGCGCGCCACCCGATGGTCGATCTTGAGCAGGTGGTTGGAGAGCTCCAACTCACGGCGTTTGGCCTCGCTGACCTCCAGGTCATCGTTGAGCTTGGCGATCTCTTCGTTCTTGGCCTCCAGATCCTGGTGGAACCCATCGATCTGGCCCTTGAGGAACACCGTCCACCAGCCCGCGATTCCAGTCAGGGTGGCGAGGATCAGTACGAGGAAAAAGCGCATGGCGGTAGGGGACTAGGGTTTCTGCGATTTCCTGGCCCCCGAGGGACCGACTCGGGGACGCTGGAAGGGGCCCTCGGTGCGCTCCGAATCGGGACGGGGCGGACGGGCACTGTGGCTCGCGACTCCCCACAGGGTACGTCGACGCAATCCGATTCGAACCTCACCCCTTTTGATTCAACCCGATTTGCCCGTTCCCAGGGACAAGAGCGTCCCGATCGGGGCATTCTCGCGCTCCAAAGCCCGAGATCGGCCCTTCCATTGGTAGGGTGGGGCTCCTAAAGCAGGGATTCGATTGGACTCTGCAGCGGCCCCGCCGGGCCCACATCCCACCATGAACCCCGACCTACTCATTGGCCGCTTGGCTTTCTTCGCTAGGGGGCTGAGGCACCTTCTGGAAGGGCTCTCCGATTCGGATGCCCGTTGGCGACCCCCCGATGGAGGCTGGTCAATCCTGGAAATCGTGTGCCACTTGGCCGTCGAAGACCGCGATGATTTCCGGGTGCGGCTCGAGTCGTTGCTCAAGGACCCGCGCAAGGTTTGGGTGCCCATCGATCCCGAAGGGCGCGTCCAAGAGCAGGGCTTCAACGAGCAGAACTTCCAAAAGGCGTTGCAGCAGTTCGAGATGGAGCGCGCCCGCAACATCGCCTGGCTCAAGACCCTGGGCACCGCCATGTGGACCGAGGTGCACGAGCGGGCAGGCAAGGACCCCATCCGTGGCGGCGACCTTTTGGCCTCCTGGGTGTGCCATGATGCGTTGCACCTGACCCAGGTGGCCAACCGGCTTGAGAAGATGGCCGAGCGCGACGCCCCCGGGTTTTCGACCGCCTACGCGCGCTAGGATCGGACCCTGGGCCCGGAGGCCCCGGCGCCCTTGAATGGGGCACGGGGACCCGGGCCCAGGGCTTCCGGCGTGTGCAAGGTTGTATGGGCCAGGGCCCCTGCTAGGCTCTCCGGACTTCGGTCGCCCCGCCCATGTCCACCAATCGCGTCGCCATCGTCGAGTCCAACCTGGACTCCTACCTGGCCCAGGCCCTCCCCAGTCCGATCGTCCTCGCTCCCGAGGATCCGTTGCGCCCGGGCACATCGCTGACCGCGCGCCAAGCCATCGAGCTGTTCGAGGATCAATACCTTTCGCGCGCGCTGGATGTGATGGCGCGCGAGCTCAAGCGGACCGGCGAGGGGTTCTACACGATCTCCAGCGCAGGCCACGAGCAAAACGCCGTGCTGGGAGCCCAATTGAGGCTCAACGATCCCTGCTTTCTGCACTATCGCGCCGGGGCCATGATGATGGCGCGTTTGCGCAAGCTGCAAGGGGGAACGCCCCTGTGGGACACGCTCTTGTCCTTCTGCGCATCGTCCGAAGACCCGATCAGCCAGGGCCGCCACAAGGTTTGGGGTTCGCGGCCCGCATGGGTTCCGCCCCAAACGAGCACGATCGCCTCGCACATCCCCAAGGCCGTCGGGATGGCGTTTTCGTTGGCGCGGGCGCGGCGGCTGTACCTGAAGGGACACTACACGCCCCGGCCCCAGGATCGCGACTCGCACGCGGTGTTGGGCAACGCCCAGCAGGCCATCGTGGTCTGCACCTTTGGCGATGCCTCGGTCAACCACGCTACGGCCCTGGCCGGGATCAACGCAGCGCGCTACGCCAAACGCCGCGAAAACCCCACCCCGGTGCTGTTTGTTTGCGAAGACAACCAGCGGGGGATCTCGGTGGAAACCCCGCGCCGCTGGGTGCGCGATTTTTACTCGAACCGGCCCCACATGCAGTACTTCGAGGCGCGCGGGCACCTCGACCAGGTGTGGGATTCGGTGGCGCTGGCGATCCAGGCCTGCCGCACGACCCATGGGCCGGTGTTCTTGCGACTCGTGACCGAGCGCCTTTGGGGCCACGCGGGGAGCGACGTGGAAACCGCCTATCGGTCGCTCGAGCAAATCGAAGCGGCCGAAGCCAAAGACCCCATCCTGCTCAACGCACGGCGTTTGATCGAAACCGGCGCGGCCACGCCCGCCGTGTTGCAAGCCATCATCGCGCAGACCCGTGCCCGCGTGCAGGCGGCGGCGCAGGAGGCGGTGCGGCGGCCCAAGTTGACCAGCGTGGCGCAGATCGTCGAGTCGTTGGCTCCCGAGGACCCCGTTGCCTGGAAGGCGGTGGCGACGGCTCCGATCGACTCCGAACGCCGCGACAAGGTTTTCGGCACGCGCTTGCCCGAAACCGTGACTACGCCGACCCGTCGGACGATGGCCTCGCACATCAACCATGCGCTGCACGACGAGATGATCCGCCACCCCGAGATGATGGTCTTCGGCGAGGACGTGGGTCGCAAGGGCGGAGTCTACGGGGTCACCCAGCACCTCCAGGAGCGTTTTGGCGAAGCGCGCTGCTTCGACACGCTGCTCGACGAAACCACCATCCTGGGGGTTGCCCAGGGGGCGGCCCAGGCCGGGCTCTTGCCGATCCCGGAGATTCCCTACTTGGCCTACCTGCACAACGCGATCGACCAGCTGCGTGGGGAAGCTTGCTCGTTGCAGTTCTTCTCGGGCGGCCAGTTCAGCAACCCGATGGTGGTGCGCATCGCGGGGCTCGCCTACCAAAAGGGCTTCGGCGGCCACTTCCACAACGACAATTCGATCGGCGCCCTGCGCGAGATCCCGAGCCTGATGATCGCGGTCCCCGCGCGCGGCGACGATGCGGCGCGGCTTCTGCGTGGGGCTACGGCCATCGCTTCGACTTCGGGCCGGGTCGTGGTCTACCTCGAGCCGATCGCGCTCTACCACGAGCGCGATTTGTACGAGGATGGGGACGGCGGCTGGCTCTGCGACTACCCCAGCCCCGATGGCAACAGCGAGTCGGCGTTGCTGCCCGGCGACGTGGGGGTCTACCACCCCGAAGCCAAGGATCTGTTGATCGTGTCCTACGCCAATGGCTTGCGACTCTCCTTGCGCGCGGCCAAGCGTCTGCGCGAGGAGCATGGCATTGCCGCGCGGGTGTTGGACCTGCGCTGGTTGGCGCCCTTGCCGATGGAGGCCATCCAGCGCCATGCCCACGAATGCGGGCGGGTGCTGGTGGCCGATGAATGCCGGCGGACCCAGGCGGGGATCGCCGATAGCGTGATTGCGGAGTTGGCCGAGGGGGGCTTCCCTGGAAAGCTGGCTTCGGTCCGCAGCGTGGACAGCTACGTGCCCTTGGGCGCAGCGGCCAACCTGGTCCTTTTGTCCGAGGACGACATCGTGCGTGGAGCACAGAAGGTGTGTTCATGACCCGTCTTGCGTTGGTCTGCCCCGGCCGGGGTTCGTACACGGAGGCTTCGCTGGGCTCGCTGCCCGCCGAACACCCGCTGGTCCTTACGGCGGAAAAGCTGCGAGGGGAATTCGGGCTGGAGTCGCTCGTGGCCCTGGACCAAGCTCCCAAGTTCGTGCCCGCCGCGCACCTGCGCCCCGCCAACGTGTCTGCGTTGATCTACGTAGTGTCGATGCTCGACGTGGAGCGGGTTCAGACGACGGGCGAGGCGGTGTGCGTGCTGGGCAACTCGATGGGTTGGTACACGGCGTTGGCTGTCGGCGGAGCCTTGAGCTTCGAGGACGGGTTCCGCTTGGTGCAGCACATGGCGCTCTTGCAGGAGAAGGGCGTCAGCGGCGGGCAACTGATCTACCCGTTGGTGGATGAGGACTGGGTCCTTGTGCCCGAGCGCGAAGCGGCGGTTCGCGTGGCGCTCGAAGCGCTTCCTGGCCAGGCCTTTCCGTCGATCCATTTGGCGGGCTACACGGTCTTGGCGGGCGATGAGGCCGGGCTGGCCGCTTTGCGCAAGGCCTTGCCCCCCGTACAGCAGGGCGGTGTGAACTACCCGCTGCGCTTGGCGCAACACGGTCCCTACCACACGCCCTTGGCGCAGGGGGTCGCAGACGACGCGCAGCGGCATTTGCAGGGGCTGCAGTTTGGCTTGCCCCAGGTTCCTTTGGTCGACGGTCGCGGCATGGCCTGGTCGCCCTGGTCCAGCGACTTGCACAAGCTGCGGGCCTATACCTTGGGGGCTCAAGTCACCCAGCCGTACAACTTGACCGCCAGCATCGTGACGGCGCTCAAGGAATACGCCCCTGATCGGCTGGTGCTCTTGGGTCCGGGCAACACCCTGGGCGGCATTTGCGGCCAAGTGTTGATCCAAGAGCGCTGGCAAGGCATCGATTCGCGCGCCGCCTTCACCCAGCGCCAGGCTGGGCCCGAGCCGATCCTCGATTCGCTCGGCCGCGGACGCTGATCAGGCGCCGCGCAAGAGCGTGAAGGGCGGCGACAGCACCACGTCACCTTCCAAATCCCCGAAGCGTTCGGCGGCCCATTGGTGGTGGAAATCCACCAAACAACTCTCCCGTTGGCAGCGCAGTCCGGCTCCCGGAACGCGCATCAGGGCGGCCAGCATGTCTTCGGCCTCGCGCCGCAAGGGATGGCTGCGCTCGCTGGGGAGCGGGAAGCAAGGACCGGCCACCAAGGCGATGCTCGCGAAGGCGACGATGCGCACCAGGTAATCGCGATGGCCTTCGATCGGAACGGGCCACGAGCCGCTCTCGATCCAAAACGATTGCCCCGAGTTGCGGTCGATGGCCTTCTGCAGGCCCAGCTCCCCACACGGTTCGAAGTGCATGATCCGCAGGCGGGATTGCAACGCTCCGCGCAACAGGCGGATCTCCTGTTCGCTCAGCTCCTCGCGGGCGAGCATGTGCGCAACCGCGCTTTGGTCGCCACCGCTGTCCATGTCCATGGCCAAAAGAGCTTCAAAGTTCGCAGCGGCTTCGCAGTCCTGGTGGAGTGCGCGAGCGGCCGCATCCGACAGCTCTTCGGCGGCACCGTCCCAGTACCACTCCCGCAGCTCGATCAGCGTTTCGGCGTGGCGAGGATGCCGGACACGATGCTGCAAGCGAAGCCAAAGCGTTTGCCAGGACTCAAGCAGGGTTGGCGCAGGTAGGGGAAGTCGCACGGAGAGGTAGTCGGGGACGAAGGACGGCTGACGGGGCCAATCCTAGGCTTCTACCTTGTCGATACTCGTTCGAATGTCCGGCGTCTCAGGGTTGAGCACACCCGCGGTGTACGCCTGAGACACGGCAATTCCGCATTCCTAGTCGGGGCCCCCCCAAGCCTGCGCACCCGGGCGCCCGCTTAGGTGGAGCCTTCTCGTTCACCGGAGCTAGTCTTTGGGTGTGTAGGCGAGATAGGGGGCCAGCCAGCGCTCCACCTCCGCCAAATCCATGGCGGTGCGTTTGCTGTAGTCCTCGACCTGATCCTTGCCGATGCGTCCGACGCCGAAGTAACGCGACGCGGGGTGCGCCAAAAAGATCCCGCTGACGCTCGCGGCAGGCTCCATGGCGAGGCTTTCGGTCAAGGTGATGCCCATGGCCTGGGCATCCATCAGCGAAAACAGGGTGCGCTTGGGCGTGTGATCGGGGCAAGCCGGGTAGCCGAAGGCGGGGCGGATACCGCGGAAGCGTTCGGCCAGAAGGTCCTCGTAGGTCAGGGCTCCGACCTGCTCGAGGCCCCATTCGCGGCGCACCCGTTGGTGCAGGTACTCGGCAAAGGCTTCGGCCAAGCGGTCCGCGAGGGCCTTGACCATGATGGAGTTGTAGTCGTCGTGGGCTTTCTCAAAGCGCGACGCAATTTCTTGGGCTCCGATCCCGGCGGTCACGGCAAAGGTCCCGATCGAGTCGAGCAGACCCGTTTCGAGCGGCGCGACGTAGTCGGCCAGGCTACGGTTGGGACGCTCGTCGGGGTGGATCTGCTGCTGGCGCAGCATGGGGAAGCGGCACAGGGTCTCGCTACGGTCTTCGCCGGTGTAGACCACGATGTCGTCGCCCTCACCCGAGGCAGGCCAGAAGCCGTACACGCCGCGGGCTTTGAGCGTGCCTTCGTTGCACAGGTACTCGAGCATCTCCTGGCCGTTGGCGAAGAGTTCGCGGGCGGCGGCTCCATACTTCTCGCTCTGCAAGATCTCCGGGTACTTGCCCTTGAGCTCCCAAGTGGAAAAGAAGAAGGTCCAGTCGATGTAGGGGATCAGATCCCGCAGCGACACCTCTTCAAGGTAGCGCTGACCCAGGAAGGGGGGCGTGGCGATGTCGCGAGCCTGCCAATCGATGCGCGTGGCATTGGCCCGGGCCGCCTCCAAACCGAGCAGGGCTTTGGCGGTTTGGTTGCCAAAGCTGACCCGGATCTTCTCTTGTTCGATCTCAAGCGCCGCCTTGAAGGGGCCGCTCCGCTCCTTGCTGAGCAGGTCCCCAACCACGCCCACCGAGCGCGAAGCATCGTGCACGTGCACCACGGCTTGGCTGTAGCGCTGGGCGATCTTGACGGCGGTGTGCTTGGCGCTGGTGGTGGCTCCTCCAATCAAGAGCGGGATCTGGAAGCCTTGGCGTTCCATTTCGCTCGCCACGGCCACCATTTCCCCGAGCGACGGAGTGATCAGTCCCGAAAGGCCGATCATGTCGGCGCCCTTTTCGATGGCGGTCTTGAGGATCCGGTCCGCGGGCACCATCACGCCCAGGTCGATGACCTCGTAGTTGTTGCAGCCCAAGACCACGCCCACGATGTTCTTGCCGATGTCGTGCACGTCGCCTTTGACCGTGGCCATGACGATGCGCCCGGCGTTCGAGCCCTCTTGTTTTTCGGCTTCCAGGAACGGCTGCAGGTACGCCACGGCGCGTTTCATCACGCGCGCGCTCTTGACCACCTGGGGCAGGAACATCTTGCCCGCGCCGAACAGGTCGCCGACGACCTTCATGCCGTCCATGAGCGGGCCTTCGATCACGTCGATGGGCTGTCCCAGGTGCGTGCGGGCCTCCTCGGTATCGGCTTCGATGAAGTCGACGACCCCGTGCACCAGAGCGTGCCGAAGCCGCGCCTCCACGCTGCCCTCGCGCCAGGTCAGGTCCACTTCGCGCTTCTTGCCGCCCCCGGTGATCTGGGCGGCCATTTGGATCATGCGCTCGGTGGCATCCTCGCGGCGGTGGAAGATCAGGTCCTCCACGTGCTCGAGCAAATCCTTGGGGATGTCTTCGTAGACGACCAGCTGTCCAGCATTCACGATGCCCATGTCCATGCCGGCTTGGATGGCGTGGTACAGGAACGCCGAGTGGATCGCTTCGCGCACGATGTCGTTGCCACGGAAGCTGAAGGATAGGTTGGAGACCCCTCCCGAGACTTTGGCGCCCGGGCAGGTTTCCTTGATCGTACGGGTGGCCTCGATGAACGCGATCGCGTAGCGGTCGTGTTCCTCGATTCCGGTGCCGATGGCCAGGATGTTCGGGTCGAAGATGATCGCTCCCGGCGGGAAGTCGAGTTGGCTGGTGAGCAGCTTGTAGGCCCGCTGGCAGATGGCGACCTTGCGTTCGGTCGTGTCGGCTTGGCCCTGCTCATCGAAAGCCATCACCACCATCCCGGCTCCATAGCGTTGGATGATGCGCGCTTGCTCGAGGAATTTGGCTTCGCCTTCTTTGAGTGAAATCGAGTTGACGATGCCGCGCCCTTGCACACAGCGCAGGCCGGCTTCGAGCACGCGCCAGTCCGACGAGTCGATCATGATCGGGATGCGGGCGATCTCGGGCTCGGTCGCGATCAGGTTGAGGAAACGTGTCATGCACTGGGGACCGTCGAGCAGGCCGTCGTCCATGTTCACGTCGAGGATGTTGGCTCCACCGCGGACTTGCTCGAGGGCCACGTCGAGCGCCTCGTCGTAGAGCTCGTCCTTGATCAAACGCCGGAAGCGGATCGAGCCCGACACGTTGGTGCGTTCGCCCACCAAGAGAAAGTTCGAATCGCCATCGACCGTCAGCGGTTCGAGCCCGCTGAAGCTCACCCATCCGCGCGGACGCGTGGGGTTGGGCCGCTCGCGGGGTTCGAGCCCGCGGACTCCCTCGGCGATGCGTTCGATGTGCGCCGGCGTGGTGCCGCAGCAACCGCCCACGATGTTGACCAGCCCGCTTTCGGCGAACTCGCGCAGCAGGGCGCCGGTGACCTCGGGGGCTTCGTCGTACTCGCCGAAGGCATTGGGCAGGCCGGCATTGGGGTAGCTCGAAACGAAGGTACCCGCGATCTTGGACAGCTCCGCCACGTGCGGGCGCATATCCGTCGCACCCAGCGAACAGTTGACCCCAACCGAGAGCGGCCGAGCGTGGGCGACCGAGTGCCAGAAGGCTTCGACCGTCTGGCCCGAGAGCGTGCGCCCCGACTGATCGGTGATCGCGACCGAGATCTGGATCGGGAGACGCCGGCCCAAGTCGATCAGCGTCTCGTCGATGGCCACCAGCGCCGCCTTGGCGTTGAGCGTGTCGAAGATGGTCTCGACTAGCAACGTGTCGACGCCGCCTTCGATCAACGCTTCGATCTGTTCGCGGTAGGCGAGCTTGAGCTGGTCGAAGGTGATCGCGCGGTAGGAGGGGTCCTCGACCTTCTCCGAGAGCGAAAGCGTCTTGCTGGTGGGCCCGATCGCGCCGGCCACGAAGCGGGGTCGGCGTGGGTCGGCGGCCATGGCCGCGTCCGCGGATTGGCGCGCGATGCGAGCGGCGGCAAGGTTGAGTGCCCGCACCTGGTCGGAGGTGCCATAGTCGGACTGCGAAATGGCATTGGCCCCGAAGGTGTTGGTCTCCAGGATGTCCGCACCCGCCTTCAGGAAGTCGTCATGGATCTTGCGAATGACGTCGGGCCGCGTCAGGCACAACAGCTCGTTGTTGCCGGCCAAGGATCCGGGGTGGTCTAGGTACCGATCTCCACGGAAATCAGCCTCCCCCAATCCAAAGCCCTGGATCATGGTGCCCATGGCGCCATCGAGCACCAGGATGCGGTTGGTGAGGAGCGATTCCAGAGCCGCCGCGTCGAGCGTACGGACGGTCAGCGAAGAGGGGGTGTGACTCATAGCGAATGGATGGCAGGCACGGCGCTCGCGATTCCAGTGGCGAGCAACGTCATGAAGTGGGGCGGGCTGGGGTCGCGCGCGACGCGGGATACGCGCACATGGTCAAAGCCCGCCTGTTGGAGCCGTTGCTCCAGTTCGGGTTCGGTAAATCCCAACAGTCGGTGTTGGAGGCGTTCGCGCACCCAATCCTCGTTGTGGGCCAAGAGATCGATCACGATCAAGGTTCCGCCGGGCACCAGCACGCGGCGGGCTTCTTCGAGGGTCGTTTGCGGATCGTCGGTGTGATGCAACGCTTGGCTCAATACGGCCACGTCGAATTGGGCGTCATCCAAGGGCAAAGCCTCGATGCGACCTTCGACATAGCGGATGTTGGAGAACCCGCGCTTCTGCGCGCGCAATTGCAATTGGCTGAGCATCTCGGGGGAGAGGTCGACGGCGGTGACCTGCGCGGCCACTTCGGCCAGCATCAGGGTCAACAGGCCATCGCCGATCCCTAGGTCCACATATCGGGCGCGGGGGGCCAAGTGCAGGAGGGCTCGGGCCAAGCCCTCCCAGGTTCGCCCCGGCAGTTCCTGTTCGCCAAAGGTCGAAGCCACCCGATCGAAGTAGCTTTTGGACTCCTGTTCCTTGCGCTGCAGGAGGGCCTCCCAGCCGGCCACATCGTCCCGGAACTCGATCGTTTCGCTGTGACCCGCAAGCAAGCTATCCACCGGTTCGCCCTTGGCAGCGGGACCCAGGCTGTAGAGGCTGCGACGCCCCAGTCGACGGTCCTGGAGCAATCCGACCTCTTTAAGCAGGGTCAGTTGGGTCGAAACCCGGCTTTGACCCATGTTCAAGATCTCCATCATCTCCGACACCGAGAGCTCGCCTAGCGAGCACAGGTGTAGGAGCCGCAGCCGGGTTTCGTCCCCCAGGGCTTTGATCAGGCGGGTGGTGGAGGCTAGATCCATCGTGGAATCTAGATTATTCGATCCAAAGGCCGCGCGGGCTTAGGAAATCCCCGAAAATCTTCCGTTCACGGTAGTTTCATAGGCCCCTGGAGCCCCAGGATGGGCCATGCCGCGGGCCGAGGTCCCCGGGCTACTCCTCGGGATCGGCCCCGAGCGACGGCAGGATTTTGCGCATCCGGCCCGGTTTGCGGGGCGGACCGCTGCCCAACATGACCGCGATAGGGCGGGTCGAATCGTTGCTGGCCAGGGTGATCTGCAAGGCGGCGGTCAGGGGAACCGCGAGGAAACCACCTACGACTCCCCAAAGTCCGGCCCACACGACCACCGAGATCACGACCACGAGCGGGGACAGGTTGAGCTCCCTACCCAGAATGCGGGGCTCGATGAACGAGCCAAGGGTCAAGTTGACCGCAAGGTAGGTAGCCACCACGATCGGAACCTTGGTGATGCTGTCGTCCAAAGTGAGCGCCGTCACCGTCGGGAACAACCCGGCGATGATGCTGCCAAAGGTCGGGATGTAGTTGAGCAGGAAGGTCAGCAACCCAAACAACAGCGAGTACGGGATGTCGAGGGCTTGCAGCACCGAATAGCACAGGGCTCCGGTGAGGAACGAGATGATCGTCTTGACGCCCAGGTACTTCTGGATGCCCCGCCCGATGGTGCTCAGGATTTCGGCCGCCTCTTCGCGTCGGTCCCCAGCGATGGCCAAGATCTTGCGGCGGAAGATGGCTTGCTCCGCGAAGATGAACACCATGTAGATCAAAACCAGCACGAGCCCCTTCATGAAGCCAAAGCTCGAAAGCGCCAAGCCCTGGGCCAAACCCGACAAATTGACCTCTTCGATGGCATTCTGCAGGTAGGCGCGCACTGGGCTAGGCAAGTTCCATTCGCCCATGCGGTTGGAGAGATGCATCTGGATTTTCTGCCAACCTCCCACGCTCCGTTGCCCCGCCTCCAGCGTGGCTTGGGCAGCTTCGATGGCGGGGCTGACGCTGTCCTTGCCCAAGAATCCGACCACGTTGGCCTGCAGCAAAAGCCCCAGTTGCACCAGTCCCATGAAGAGCAACACGGTCAAGACCAAGACGGTCGCCGCGGGCGGTATGCCAAAGCGCGAAAGGAGCACGACCACCGGCTGGAGCATGATGGCCAACAACAACGCGATCACGATCGGTTGGATGATGGTGGCCCCCGTATGAAGGACCCAGCCCGCCAGGATGGTGGCGATCAATCCCAGGAGCAGGTTGTGGGTGCGGGTCGGACGGATCATGCCTTCCAGGGTACGTCTCGCCGAGGCCGCTTCAACAGGATTGAGGGCTTCCTTGGAGCCCGGGCGCAGCCCGGGGGGACACGGCCGATCTACGCCTCGAGGGTGGCGTTCCAGTAGCTATCGCTGACGAACTTCTTCCAGGACTGGCGCACGCGCATCAGGGGGACTTCCATGATCGGGGTCCAGGCCGGGCAGGCCGGCTTCTTGAGCAGGATCATCGAGGCCTCCGAAGGCAGCCTGTTGGCCTTACGCCGGTTGCAATCGACGCAGGCCAGCACGCAGTTGGCCCACGAAGAGAGACCTCCCCGGCTTCGCGGCAAGACGTGGTCGATGGTCAGTTCCTTGGTTCCCGGTCGCTTCCCGCAATACTGGCAGGTGTTCGTGTCGCGCAGGAACAGGTTGCGTCGCGAGAAGCTAGGCGTCATGCGCGGGACGCCTCCGTAGCGGGTCAGGACCACGACTTCCGGGATGCGAATGCGCATCGACACCGTGCGGACGCAGGGAGCGTGGGGCGGGATCGCCAAGGCGCTCCAGGAGTCGAACCCAAACGTCTCGTAGGTGTCCGGTTGGATCGCCCGCGCATTGCCCGTGAACAACATGGTCAGCGCATCGCGCACCGAAGTGGTCGTGATGGCGACCCACGACCGGTTGAGGACCAGGGTTTCTTCGTTGAGTATGCTCGCTTCCACAGGCGGTGACCTGCGCCAAAGCCTACCAGAGGTCCCTAGGTTTGGGCCTCGACCGACCAAAAAGCGCTCGAACGGGGCGCGGCGGGGCCAAAATGGGAACCCGGATCTATGCTTTCTTGACGGGCTATTTGTTGTAGATCAACCGGAACAAGCGATCCGCAGCAACCGGGTCGACCAATAGCAAAAGCCGGTAGCGGGACCGGGCATCCCCGCGGTTGCCCAAGATCAAATGGCATGTGCCGGCGCTGAACAAGGCCGCCGAGTTCTTGGGGTCCACGCGCAGGACCTCGTCGAACGCCTGAATGGCCCGCTCGTACTCGAGCAATTCTTTGAAGGTGAGCCCCAACCCCAGGTACGCCTCCGCGTTGTCGGGATCGAGGAAGGTCGCCTTTTCGTACAAATCGCGGGCCTGCTCATCGTGGTGCAGGCGTGCGTGGGCTTCGGCTGCCAAGGTCAGCAGCTTCACGTGGCGAGGGTAGGCCTCCAGCAAGGGTGCCATGCGTGCGAGCCCCTTCTCCCATTCGCGTTCGTCGAGATCCGCCTGGCACAATCCGACCTTGGCCTCGACGCAATTCGGATCCGCGGCAAGGGCTCGCTCGTAGCATTGCCTAGCGCGGTCAGTGGCGTTCTGGTGCAGGTGGATTTGTCCCATGCCACACCAGGCCTGGGGTTGATCCGGATCCTCGACCAAGGCGGTCTCGAAGCAGGCACGCGACTCCTCCAAGCGTAGGCGCTTGTTCAGAATTTGGCCCTTGAGCAACAGCGCTGGGATGTTCCTTGGACGTTCCTGCAGGATGCCCTTGAGCAATTGCAAAGCGTCCAAGCCCCGGTCCACATGGAAGTAGGCCTCCGCCAACGACAGCACCGCGGGAGCCGAGAGCGGATCGCCGGCGCGCGCCCGCGCGAACTCGAGCGTCTCCTCGCGATGTTGCAGAAGGTTGTGGTAGGCCCGGCCACGGATCAAGTGGGCCATGCCGGCGAAGGGCGTTCCATCCTCGAAACTCTCGAGCATCTCGAGCGCTTCGACATCGCGATGGCATTGGGTCAGCGCAAGTCCCAACCAGAGGCGCGCCTGTTCCCCAGGGGCCTTCCAAAGGCTTTCGATGGCGCGGGAAGGCTGTCCAGAGAGAAGCTCTTCGATGCCACGTTCTCCCGCCAGCCACAGAGCCTCCTCATCCGCGCCGTGGTACGGCCGATCCTTCAGGAGTTCTGGATCGAGCGCAATCGGTGCGATCCGGCCCACCTGCCCGATCGCCGAACCCGAGACCACCAACCGCAAACCGCTGGATTCCAAAACGCGCGTGCTGAGCATGCCGATCACCTTGCCGCGTTCGTTGAGCAGCGGCGATCCGGCCAAACCCAAGTCCGCCAGATCGGCCATCTGCCCCACAGGCGGGAGGGGATCGAGCAGCACGGCCCCAGCCAGCGCGCCGATCTTTGCGATGGGTTCGCCCAGGGCGGTGGTCCCGATCACGGCCACTTGTTCTTGCCCCAAGAGCGGGCCTTCGCGCAGGGGCAGGCCGTGCTCGAAGGGCAGCGAAGAATCGAGCTCCAAGAGCGCGACGTCTTGCATCCAGTCCCATCCGCACACTTTCGCGTGGCGCACTTCCTTGCCAAAGCGAAGGGTCAAGCTGGATCCACCGGCCAAAACCCAGGCCGATGTGACCGCCAACGAAGGCTCGAGCAAGAAGGCGTTGGCTTGGCGTACCACCGATTCGGGCAGCCGGCCACCTACTTCCAGGATCCCCACCATGGGGAGCGCGGAGGTGAGTTGGCTGCGCAGTTCTTGGGCCTTGACCTCCGCCGAAGCTGCGGGCACATCCGGTGTGGGCTCTTGCACGGCACAAGCCCGCGCTTCGGTCGGGGGGACCGAGACGACCCACAGAACCAGGGAAATCAAAAGCAAACGGACAGTACCCATAGGGCGAAGAGGCGGAACAACCATCGGGACGAGCGCCACCAGTCTCCCCAAAGCTGGCCGGCGTGGTAGCCCCTACGCCCGGATTCTTTGTTTGCGAGTCGAGCCCTCTCGCCCTCGGGAGTTCGACGGGTTCGGGAAGCGCGGCTTGCTGGGGCTGTTCACACCCACAGGGGCGTACAGGCGGTGGTCTTGATCAAAACGTGCACCGCTTGATCCCGTGCAAGTTCCAGTGCCCGGGCGGCCCCCTGGGTGATGCGTGCCTGCAACCGGGTTGTCCCAACGAGGACCTCGACCAGGACTTCCCCTCCAATCGACTCCAGGCGGGTCACTTGGCCGCGAAGGTGGTTGCGGGCCGAGGTGGGGCCGGGGGCAAGTTGCGCGAGCAGTAGATCTTCTCCGCGGATCGCGATTTGCAGGATTTGGCCGGGGGGCAAATCCACGAACGGAGCCGCCAGGCGTTCGCCAGCGCCCAAGTCCAGCCAAGTGAGGCCATCCTTGGGTTGGTGTTCCAAGACCGTCAGCGCCAGTAGGTTGTCCACCCCCGTCCACGATTCGGTGTCGTGGGCTTTTGCCTGGCGTAGGACTTCGATAGGCGGGCCTTGGGCCACAATGCGGCCCTTTTCCAACAGCAGGCAGTCGTCCGCGAGGGCCATCAACTCGGTACTGCGGTGGGTGACCAGCACCATGGGAATGCCCCAGGCCTGTTTGGCTTCGAGTAGCAAAGCGACCACCTCGCGCGCCATCGACGCGTCGAGCGAAGCGGCGGGTTCGTCGAGCAGCACCAGGGCGGGGTCGGCCAACCAGGCCCGTCCCAGGGCCACGCGCTGGCGTTCGCCACCCGAAAGCGAATCGGTCCGGCGCTCGAGTAGGGGCCCCAAGTGCAGCCACTCGACCATGCGTTGGCCCCTGGCGGAGCGCAGGCGTTCCCCAGCCCCGGGGGCAAAGGCCAAGTTGGCGCGTACGGTGCGATGGGGGAAGAGCAGCGGATCTTGGGGGACCACCGCCACGCGGCGCGCTTCGATGGGAAGCCGGACCCCGCCGGGGACATGGGTCAAGGTCCGTCCGCGCAACTTGATCGATGCCTCGTCCGGCTCGATCCAGCCCGCCAGCGCATGCAGCAAGCTGGTCTTACCGCTGCCCGAAGCGCCGAACACTCCCAGGACGGGCCCCTCGGAAGCGAAGTCCACATCGAGGCCAAAGCCCGGCCACTGCTTGCGAAGGCTTGCGCGGATCATGACGTCCCGGCCCTCCGTTGTGCCCTCTGCCGCAGCCAACCCGTCACGGCCAGCGAGCCCAAAGCCAGCAACACGCTCAATCCGCACAGCCGCCAAACGGCCGCTTCATGGCCCGGCTGGTTCATCAAGGTGTACACCGCCAGGGGGATTTGGCGGGTTTCGCCTTCGATGTTGCCCGCCAGCACGATGGTGGCTCCGAACTCGCCAAGCGAGCGGGCAAAGGCCAAGGACATGCCCGCCAGCACCCCCGGAGCACTCAGGGGAAGCAATACCCGCAGGAACGTCTGCCAGCGGCTCCACCCCAGCGAGCGTGCAATCCACTCCAGGCGCGGGTCGACGGCGGTCATCGAAAGTCGAATGCTCTCGACCAAGAGGGGAAACCCCACGACGGCCGCTGCAATCACCGCGGCGGCGGTGGTGTAGGCGAGGTGCATACCGGTCCACGCGAACCAAGTCTCTCCCAACCAAGAGCTGCGCCCCAAAAGGTGCAACAAGCCGTAGCCGGTGACCACCGGGGGCAACACCAAGGGCAAAAGCACCAGCCCATGCAAGACCACCCGCCAACGGGATTGCCAACGGGCCAAACACCAAGCCACCAACACTCCGGGGATCCACGAAACCACCACGACCCAAGCGCTGATCGTCAGCGCAAGCTGGAGGATTTGGAGTTCGGAGGGGTCCAACATCGGCGAGGGGCACTGGCAGGGGGGTCACTCAAACCCATAGCGTTCGAGGATGCTACGACCTTCGCCCGAAACCAGGAACTGCACATAGGCTCGGGCGCGGTCGGGTTGGGGGGCAGAGGCCAGGACGCAGGCCCAGTATTCGATGGGGTCGTGCAACGATGCGTCCACTTCGCACAGGATGGCCACCCCGGAAAGCGCCGCGTCGGTACGGTACACGAAGCCCAAGCGGATTTCGCCCGAGTCCACCGCTCGCAAAACATGGCGCACATCGGGCAGTCCCACCACCCGACCCCGTAGTCCATCCCAAAGGCCGGCATGGCGCAACGCTTCCCGGGCATAGGTTCCCGCTGGAACCCCTTCGTCCGCCAGGGCAATGCGGTCGCTAGCAGCCAAGAGCGAACCGATGTCGGCTAGGTCATGGGGGGCGCCCGCGGCCGGATCGTCCGCCTTGGCAATGCACACGAGCCGCCCGCGCGCAAACACCTGCGGCGCTCCCTCGACCCGTCTGGCTTCCACCAACGCGTCTTTCCAGCGGGTACTCGCCGATAGGAACACATCGGCCGGTGCTCCGTCGAGGATTTGGCGAACCAGCGTTTGCGTGGAGGCGAATTGGGTTTGGAGTGGGCCTTCGGCGAAGCTCGTTTGGGAAGCTTCGACCACCTCCGTGCAGCTCGCCGCCGCCATCACGATCAAGGGCGGCTGGCCTTGAGGGCTGCGGCTTCCGCATCCCAGAAGCAAGGCTGCCAACCCTAGCCGCAGACCGCCCCGCCGAATTCCAGCCCTCAAGGTTCCAATACCAAACGCACCGCCATTTCGGGAACCTGGCCCGCGACTCGCACGACCTCTTCTTGGCTACGCCCATCGGCGGTCGAGGCCACCACGCGATACTCGCCCGGAGCCAGCGGTCCGACGCGTCGCTCGGTGCTCGAATAGCCCGAGCGGAAGGCGGTTCGCATGGCAGTCATAGTGGTCATGCGCGCCAGATCGCGGCCGTCACCGTCTAGGACTTGGACCCGCAGGCGCGCCTGGCCCGCTTCGCGATCTTCCAAGGTGACCACGAGCATGGTGGCCGCAACCAAGTCCAACTTGGCCGTGCGCGTGCTGCCCGCTTGGACAGGGATCGCCGGGCTTTCGATCGAGGCCCAGCGGTCGTTCTTGGCAACCAGCGTATAGGTGCCTTCGGCCAAACCCTTGCGCTCGAAGTGCCCGGTGGCGTCGGTCTCGGTGGAGGAAAGCGGAGCGATTTGGTTGCCTTGGGTGTCGCGGAAGAAGACCGTGGCACCATCGACCGGGAGTCCATCGGGGCCGCGCACGATGCCTTCGATCACTCCCGGCTTCTGCAGCCGGAAATCCATGCGGGTTTCGCCTTCGGCTCCCACGCGCAATCCGTTCTTGACCTGGGTGGCCCAAGCGGTGCTCGCCGCTCCGTTGAAGCCGCCCGCATTCAACCGCACGGTGTACACCCCCGGTGCCAATCCTTCGAAACGGTACTGCCCTTCCACGTCGGTGCGGACCGAATCGCCCGACCAACGGATGCGACCCAGCCCGTCCTCGCGTTCGAGGCCCATGCGGATGCCTGGAGCAGGATCCCCATTCGGCAGGGTCACGATCCCGGCTAGATCTCCACCTGGAATCACGAGGTCGACGCGGAAGCTCTCGCTGCGAGGGACCTCCACCAGCGATTCCACGCCTAGGTTGGCCTTGCTCGCGCTGAACGCGTAGGCGCCCGGCCGATCGACGATCAGCTCATAGGTTCCATCCGCGGCGGTCATGGCGGTCTTCATGCCCTGGAAAACGGCGGAGCCTTCGGACACCGCATAGACCTGGGCCCCAACCAGCGGTGCGCCACCCCGTTCGACTTTGCCCACGATGCGCACGGGCTTGACGGGATCGCCTCCGAGCAGAACCTCGGTGGTTTCCCCTTCGCGCACGTCGGCCGTGGTGGTGAGCAGGTCTTCCATCATGGCGGTGAAGGCTTGCGGGCCGCGCGCTTTCTGCATGCGGTCACCGAGCACGTCCATGGGAGGAGTCGCGGTCACTTGCCATTCGCCGGGCGTTACCTTGTCGAAGGAAAACCGTCCTGACGCATCGCTGGTTGCTTCGCCTCGGCCGCCGAATCCCATCGGGTTGTCGCCCCACGAGATGCGTTGACCCGCTAGGGGCGTTCCATCCGGGCTCGAGACCACACCGACGATGCGGCCCCCGCGGCGCAGGGTCAAAGCAACTCCTTCGGCAGGGATGCCTGGCGCGAGCGTGACCGTGGTGGCCGGGCTATCGGCCCAATCGGGGGCGGAGGCGACCACTTCCCAGGTGACGGGGTCCAAGTCTTCGAGCACATAGGCACCTTCGGAGTCGCTGACCGTTCGCGGACCACCGCCCCAGCCTTGGAAACCGGTGTTGGCACCGGGCTCCTTGGCGGTCACCGCGGCTCCGGCAATCGGGGCTCCCCCCGAGTCCAGCACCACCCCGCTGATCGCCGCGCACCTTTGGACCACGATGCGCAGGTCTTTCGGAGCCCCGGGCAGATCGACCGGAATGGCATCCCCTTGGTAGTAGCCCTTGGCATCCACCGCGAGGGTCCATGAGCCCGCCGGCAAACGTTCGAATTGGAACGCCCCGTCGGGGTCATCGAAGTTTTGTTTTTCGGTCGGACCCCCGTCCACGGTCGAGCGCCCCGTGAGCGAGAAGCGTTTCACCGGTTGCCCCAAGTCGTCCACCACGCTGCCTGCCAGCACGATGGGGGCGGCTAGGCGCAAGACCAAGTTTTGGGTGCCTGCGGCTACCGCGTTGGCTTCGCCGTAGAAAGTTGCCTTTTCCCCGAGCGTGCCTTCGCCGCGGCGGCTGGCCTTGATCGTGAATTTGCCTTGCTCCAAACCGGTCAGCTCAAAGCGTCCGTCCGAATCGGTGCTGGCGCTGGCGGCCTCTTTTCGACCTCCTCCGCCCCAGGGTCCGAGGTTGTCTGCGGCCTGGCGGGTTTCGGCAACGACCTGGGCCCGCGCCACGGGAGTGCCTGCAGGATCGAGTACGCGCCCGGTGATCGAAGCCCCCAGGCTCAACACCAGGTCAACCCCCGAACGGACTTCCCCGTCGACGAGCTCGAGCTCTTCGCTCTTGGCGGGCAGGCGGCCATCCTCGCTGGCTTCGACGGTCTGCACGCCCTCTCCCACGGGCCCGATGCGATAGCGTCCTTCGGCATCCGTCTTGGATTTCGGGGGACCTCCGAGCATGCGCATCCAGGGCAAGTTGTCGGTTAGGCGAACTTCGATGTTGGCCATGGGTTGACCCTGGTCATCGAGCACGCGGCCCATGATGGTACAGCCCCGCGACAGGACCAGGCGGACTTCGCGCTGTTCTCCGGCCGGCAGCTCCACCCCCATTTTGGCGTCCGAGTAGAGCTGCTCCAGGTCCGGCTTGACCATCCAGGTGAGATCGCCCGCGAGGCCACGGAAATCGTGTTGCGACGCCGAGGAGGTGCGCGAGCTGAAACTGCCCATGCCCGACGTTTTGAAACCCATCAAGCGCATCGTGCCTTGGGGTTCTTCGAGGTCGGGGCTCTCCAAGAGCACGGTCAAGCAGGAGCCCCACAGGGGTTCGATGACGACCGATACCGCGTCGGCTTCGACCGGCTGGCTGGCTTGCATGTAGAGGAATCGATCGTCGATCAAGACCACCGGTTCTTCGATCTCCGCAGGGATCGTCAGGTGAGCCGAGCCCCCAGAACCAATCCCTGCAGCGGTCCAGGCGAAGTCCACGTCGTGACCGGAGTTCAGCTCGTCGAGCGAACTGCGGCCGTTGGTCCGACCCACTTGCTTCTTGGGAAGCGCGACCACCCGCGTATCGGGGGAGAAGCGAGCACCCTCGGGGAGGTGGACTTCGACCCGTACTTCCCGCGAGGGGCCGCGCACGAGGCTGCGTTCGGCTTGGGGCACCGCAGCGTTCAGATCCGGAGTCACCTCGGCTTGCAAACCGAGCAAGTCGCCGGTCGCGTTGGGCTCCAGTCCGCCATCGGGGGCTTCGTTTGCACCGGGATGCTCCAGTCCGGACCCGGTGGGGGCGGAATCGCTCGTGGGCAAGTACAGGAAGGTCAGCCAACCAGCACCGATGAGGGCCAGTAGCAACAGCAGAGCAAGGGGGGATCGCATGGGAAAGCGTTGGAACCGCGGGAGTTCCATCTTACGAGGTCTTGCCCGATGCGTGCCAGCCTAGGGACCACGGGACCACGGCTTGATGTTCCCGAAATCCCCAGGCACCACCCACCCGTTCGGTTTGGATTGTGTATTCTCTGGCGCAGCCTCAACCCATAACCCACATGAGTAGACTCCTCACGCGCCTGTGCTTTCTGTTCGTTGCCGTCGGCCTGTCCTTCAAGCCCCTTTGGGCCCAAGAGGGCGCGCCCAAGACCCCCGTGGTGGTGCAGTTCCTCAAAGTCAGCGATGAGAAGGAGCTGAAAGCCCTCGCCAAGACGCTGCCCCTGTATCGCTTCGGCGAAGAAGTCGGCGTGATGGGCGAGGTGGCGCTGGAAGGCCAACACACGATTGGCACGCCCCTGGAGATGTACGTGCCGAGCTTGGCGAAGTCGGCCAAGATCGGAAAGGTGTTGGCCGAGGCACCCTACGAATTCGACGAGGACGGCAAGCGCGAGCTGATCAGCCGCTTCAAGAAGAACTTGGTTTCGATCCCCTCCAAGAACCTCGCCATGGTTTCGGTGGACGGTGGGCAAGCCCTTCGACAGGCCACCATTTCGGACTTCGGCTTGTTCTCGATGTGTGCGGACCTGGAAGAGCGCCGGATCGAAATCAACGAGTTGGAGGATGCCCTCAAAGACATCAAGCAGGCCGAGGATCCCGATGGGTGGGCCCGGACGCGCAACCAACTCACCACCAAGTGGGAGAGTTTGGTCCAGTACTGCGAGGGTTCGATGTTGTTCGGCGAGATGGGACCCAAACTGCGCAGCGAATACGAAAAGGGCACCTCCAAAATCCGCGACCAGGAATCGGGCGCCCGGACCGACGAGTTCACCAAGGCCATCAAGGATGCCAAGCCCGAAAAGATCGAGCTGGGTGCCGACAAGAAGATGGAGTTCCATAGCTTCGAGACGCCCCATCTGCGCATGGTGTACTTGGTCAGCGAAGGCGGGATCAGCGATGACTACGCCAAGCAGCTCGCCCAACTCGGCGAAGAATCGCTGGAACACTTCCGGCGCATCACGATCGAGCCCTTCAAAGAAATGCGCGAAGAGCAGGCGGGCGACCATCCCTCGATTCCGGACGGGATTTTTCAGGAGTACTTCATTGGCCCGGACAACACCCAGCTGCAAGCCAAGTTCTGGGAGGAGCACTACAACCGCTCGGGGGACGACCCGGGCATCTTTGAGGTGATGGCGACGGGAGCCATCCTTTCGCAGAACCGTGATGAGCCCTTGTTCCTGGCCTTCGCCAAGAACCGGCCTGGTGCCATGCCGGGCTGGATCGTGCACCAAATGGGGCACAGCATGGCCGCCTTGCACTACAACCGCACCAACGAGCGGACGGTCGGATACGCTTTGCCGCTGATCCAGGAAAGCGTCGCCATGCACCTGTGCTTCGAAAAGTTGGGCAACAACAGCATGCGCTGCACCAACTTCGAAAAGGCGACCTATGAGAAGCCGGAAGGCACCGACAAGAAGAAAGACGTCGAGCTTTGGGACTCGTACAAGAGCCGCTTCTACAAGCTCTCGCTATTGGCTCCCACCTTTGCCGACTGCGCGATTGTCCCGCTCAACGATCTCAACGAATTGCACATGGCCAAGGGCTGGCTCACCTACGACTACATCCTGTCGCACGATGGGGTGATGGGTCAGAGGTGGATCCGTCAAGCGCAAGACTGCGTCACGGGTCAGAGCTCGGGAGACCGTACTGGCCTAGACCGCAACCAGTGGCGTCCGCTGACCAAAGAACTGTTCGGCATCAGCGATACGACCGACCCCCTGCTGCACTACGAGGACACCCTCAAGCAGGTGGCCGAGGACGCGGTCGACAAGAAGTAGTTCACGCCGACCAGGCACCCAAAATTCGCCCACAAGGCACGGCGAAGCCAAGCGGGCCGCGTTTCCTCGGAAGCGCGGTCCGCTAACTTTGGACTCGGTCCATGACCCAGGCAATCCAGACTCCACGGCCGGTCCAAAGCACGGTCCGGATCCAGTTCGTGCGAACCAAACGCCGCTGGGCGGCAGCATCAAAACCCCGGGCCAACTGGCGATGGGCCGGCACCGAAAATAGGGCCGTGGCGAGCCAGATGCCCGCGATGGCGACTAGGCCCAACACGAGTTCGGAGCGGCGGAAGGGGCCTTCGCCCAACCACAAGAGCCCCACTGCGGCCAGTAGCTCGACCAACATGGACGGCGCGACCACCCAGGCAATGCGGGCGCAGTAGGCGGCGTGGTACGAGCGAAACCGCTCGACACCCACTTGGCGAAACAGCGGATAAATGGCCAGCTGGACCACCCAAATCAAGCCCACCAGGGCCCACGTGCTCACGGCATGGGCGGTGGTTAGCGAGACAACGAAGGGCGAGTCGGGCATGGTTCGGAACGGGAAGACGGAGGGTTGGGGGGCCGGAAAGCGATACGCAGGCTATCCTCGGCCGCAGGCTTCCGTACTTTTCTCGTACATTTCGAATCCTTTCGGCGGAACCTCCCCCTTGGATTCAGGTTTGTGACGGCAAGGATCCCCGCGTCCTACCCGCATCACGAACGCAACCCCATGAACGCAACCCTCATCACGTCGCTTTGCTTCCCGGTCCTGGCCAGCCTGGGCTTCGCCCAAGGAGTCAGCCCCGATCTGCCCAGCACCCCGTTCAACTACAGCGCGCCGAACTTACCGACGCACTTCTTGGTGGATCCTCCGGGGCCGCCGACCTCGGTGGTCTCCCAAGACAATGAGCCGGCCAACAACATCGTGACCGATGCAGGTGCCACCCTGGGTCGGGTGTTGTTCTACGACAAGATGCTGAGCTTCAATTCGCGCGTCGCCTGCGCATCATGCCACCATCAAGCCAATGGATTCTCGGACCCCCAGGTCCTGAGCCACGGCTTTGCTGGTGGAACCACCCGACGCCACTCGATGTCGCTGGCCAACGCGCGCTACTTCCTGGATGGCAGCTTCTTCTGGGATCAACGGGCAAGCACCTTGGAGGACCAAGTGCTGATGCCGATCCAAGATGGCGTCGAGATGGGGCTCACGCTCAACCAAATGGTCGAGCGCATCGACGGTCGTAGCTTCTACGACGATTTGTACACCCAGGCCTTCGGCGATGCGACCGTCACCTCGGAGCGCACGGCGCGAGCCTTGGCCCAATTCGTGCGCAGCCTCGAGTCGTACCAAAGCCGCTACGACGTGGGTCGCGCCCAGGTCGGCAACCCCGGCGCGAACTTCCCCAACTTCACCGCCCAGGAAAACGCGGGCAAAAACCTGTTCACCTTGCCCCCGCCGCAGGGCTTGGGTTGCGCCGGTTGCCACACCACCGACGCCCAGGTCAACGCACCGATCGGCCCCATGAACAACGGTTTGGACGCGGTTTCGACCACCGATCTCGGGGTCTTCGAAACGACCGGCCTGCCGCAACACCTGGGAGCGTTCAAGGTTCCCTCGCTGCGCAACATCGCCGTGACGGCGCCCTACATGCACGACGGTCGCTTCGCAACGCTGCAAGCCGTCCTGAACTTCTACAGCAATGGGATCCAGAACCACCCGAACCTGCATCCTTTGCTGCGCACCCCGGGCGGGCAGCCCATTCAGTTCAACCTGAACCAAGGCCAAAAGGACGCGCTGATCGCCTTCTTCGGCACGCTGACCGACCCCGTGTTCCTCAACGACGAGAAGTTCGCCAACCCGTTCCCCGAGGGGCTAGGGCAAACCTACTGCGATCCGGCCCAACCCAACTCGCAGGCCATGGCGGCTTCGATGCAGGCCACCGGTACCCGCGTTGCCGCCGCGAATGACGTGCTGCTGAGCGCGGTCGGACTCCCGCCGAACCAATTCGCGATGTTCATCGCCGGTTCGAGCCAGGACTTGGTCTTGTTCCCTGGGGGAAGCCAAGGGGTTTTGTGTGTGGGTGGTTCCGGCGGAGGACTGGGACGCATCGCCACCTCGTTGCAGTCGACGGGAAGCCTCGGCATGGCCAGCCACCAACTCGATCTGGCCCACATCCCGATCGCGGTGGCACCTTTCGAGGTGGCCATGCAGGCGGGTATGACCTGGAACTTCCAGACCTGGTACCGCGACAACGGCGGCAACAACAACTTCAGCAACGCCGTCAGCCTGACGTTCCAATAGCCCCGGGCACGTTTCGCGCGAGCCCCTGGCTCCCCCAAGCAGCGGGGAGCCAGGGGCTCGTGCATAGGCGGGCGCCCGGCGGTGCGATATGCTGGCTCGCATGGGTCGTCCCTCAGAACGCGATGGGCAAGCTCGATTGGCCCGCGGGCGCCGGACTTGCCTCGTATGCTACGCGCCGTTTCGCGTGGAGCGGGGAGTCCAGGCTTGCCCCGTTTGCGGCTGGGAACAGAGCAAGCAGCAGCAGGACCGCTACTGGTCGCGCGAGCCTGGGTTGGTGCGCGCGGAGGGTTGGTTGCGAGTGGGGGCGCTGTTCGCGACGCTCGGCTTGGGGGTGGCTTTGGGGTTTGTGATGGATGCTAGCTCGCTCGTTTGGGGTTTGGGCCTGGTCGCAGGGCTGGGTGGGTTGACCTGGTACACCGCAGGCTGCCTCACGCGCCGTGAGTCGTTCATGGACCTGCGCTTCCTCTGGCCGCCGTTGCTTTTCTGCATAGCGGTCGGGCCCATGGTGATTTCGCTGCTTCTGAGCCTAGTGGGTGGGGGCGCCCCGACTGGGAACCTTTGGAGCTCTGGACTGGTTTGGGCCCTGCCCTGGCTCGTGCTGTTTGGGTTGAGCCTTTGGATTCCCCAAAGCCTAGGGCGGTTGCGCCAAGCGCGGGTGGGGCAGGCTCCCCGCGAGGGGTAGGGGTGGAACCCGTCCGGGACTCGGGCGGAATCCAGGGTTGGCGGGATTCGGGGCGCCAAGCCCTATACTCCCCGCATGCTGCTGCAACGAATCACCCTCTTCGGGCTCCCTTGCTTCCTTACTGTCGGTTGCGCGGCCCTTGCGGGCCGAACTGAAACCGAATCGGAACGCCTGGATCGATTCTTCGACGAGGCTTTCCAAACCGAACTGTCGGAGGATCCCGTGCGGATGAGTTACATGGGCATGCAAGATCGTGCCGGCGAATGGACCGACCTCTCGGAAGAATTCGAAGCCCAAAAGCACTTTGCCAACCTGCGCAACCTCGAGCGCTTGCACCGCGAGAACGACTTCGAAAGCCTCGATCCCGCCGCGCGCTTGAGCTATCGCCTATTCGAATACCAAGCTGGGCTGGAGATCGAAGGCTACCGCTTCCGCGACCACGACTACGCGGTCAACCAGATGCACGGCCTGCACCGTTTGGCAACCAACGTGTTGCTCAACGTGCAGCCCATGGAAAACGAAGCCCAGGCCGAGGCCTACATCGAGCGTTTGCAAGGGGCCGCGCCCATGCTGGGCCAGATCGTGGAGATCCTTGAACGCCGGGAACGCAAGGGGGTCTTGCCGCCCAAGTTTGTGTTCCCGTTGGTGATCCAAGATTGCCGCAACCTGCTCACGGGTGCTCCATTCGAGCCGGGCGCAGAAGCGAGCCCGATCTGGGCCGATTTCCAAGAGCGTTTGGCCAAGATCGAGGACCTCGAACCCGCCCGGCGGCGCGCCTTGTTGCGCAAAGCGGAGGCGGCGCTGGTCGATTCGGTAGGACCGGGGTATCGCGAGCTGATCGCGACCCTTGTGCGGCAAGAGTCCCTCGCGACCGACGACGCGGGCGTTTGGAAGTTGCCCGATGGCGAAGCCTACTACCGCTATCGCTTGCGTCGCAGCACGACCACCAACCTAGACGCGGACACCATCCACGCCATGGGGTTGGCCGAAGTCAAACGCATCCACAGCGAAATGGCGCGCATCCAGGCCCAGGTGGGTTTCGAGGGGACCTTGAACCAGTTCTTCGATCACCTGCGCACCGACCCGAGCTTCTACTACTCGAACGACGAAACCGGTAAGGCCGCCTACTTGGCCCAGGCCACGGCGCTGATCGACCACATGCGCGAGCAGCTTCCGCGCTTCTTCCGCACGCTGCCGCAGGCCAAGATCGAAGTACGCGCGGTCGAACCCTACCGCGAACGCTCGGCGGGCAAGGCCTTCTACAGCTCGCCCGCGCCCGATGGATCGCGCCCAGGCGTCTACTACGCCAATCTCTACAACATGGCGGACATGCCGCGCTATCAGATGGAGGCCTTGGCCTACCACGAGGGCATTCCGGGGCACCACTTGCAGATCGCGATCGCGCAGGAGCTCGTCGGTGTGCCCCGCTTCCGCAAGTTTGGTGGCTACACCGCCTATTCCGAAGGCTGGGGGCTGTATTCCGAGTGGTTGCCCAAGGAGATGGGCTGCTACCGCGATCCGATGTCCGACTTCGGGCGGCTCGCCATGGAGTTGTGGCGCGCCTGCCGCCTGGTCGTGGACACCGGCATCCACCACAAGCGCTGGACCCGTGAGGAGGCGATCGCCTACCTCGAAGAGAACACCCCCAACCCATCGGGCGACTGCCGCAAGGCCGTCGAGCGCTACATCGTGATGCCGGGGCAAGCGACCGCGTACCAAATCGGCAAGCTGCGCATCATGGAACTGCGCGCGTATGCGGAGACGCAGCTGGGGGAGGCCTTTGACTTACGCGATTTCCATGACGTGATCCTGCTCTCGGGGCCCGTGCCGCTCGACATCCTCGAGGAACGCGTGCACGAGTGGGTTGCCTTGCGCCAGGCCAAAGCCAAGGGAAGCTTGCGTGGCTGATACGATTGCGGGGGCCTACGATCCGGAAGCGTTTCGCGCCGCAGGCCACCGCGTGGTGGACATGTTGGCGCAGTACCTTGCCGACCAGTTGGCGGGCAAGGGCGGGCCGGTCTTGCACGGCAAGTCGCCGGACGAGGTGGACCGTCTGCTGGCTGGTCGCATCGGAGCGGGACCCGCTGGGGATCCGGTCGACTGGTTCGGCGAGGCGTTGCGCCTAGCCCACCACTTGCACCATCCCGGCTACGTCGGCCACCAAGTTGCGCCGCCGTTGCCCCTGGCGGGGTTGGGCGAGATGGTCTCGGCGCTGCTCAACAACGGCATGGCGGTCTACGACATGGGCCCAGCCAACGTGATTTTCGAACAGCGCGTGGTCCGGCGGCTGTGCCAAGCGGTCGGGTGGGGCGCGGAGGCCGATGGCATCCTGACCCATGGCGGATCGGTGGGCAACCTGACCGCGCTGCTTGCGGCGCGCCAGGCGATGGCCGGATACGACGCATGGACCGAAGGCAACCGCGAACCCCTCGCGATCCTGGCTTCGGCGCAAAACCACTACTGCGTTGACCGCGCGGTGCGGTTGATGGGGTGGGGACGCGCGGGGCTGGTGGAGGTCGAGGTCGACGAGCGCTATCGCTTGCGGCCGGAGGCGCTGCTGCCGGCCTTGCAGCGCGCGCAGGCCACCGGGCGGCGCGTGATCGCCGTCGTGGCCAGCGCTTGTACCACTTCGACGGGGTCCTTCGATCCGATCGAACCCATTGCCGACTTCTGCGAGGAGTACGGCTTGTGGCTGCACGTGGACGGGGCGCACGGGGCTTCGTTCCTGTTGAGCGACCGCCTGCGAGCACGCTTGGCCGGGGTCGAACGGGCCGATTCGCTCGTGTGGGACCTGCACAAGATGATGCTGATGCCCGCCCTGGTCACGGCGGTCTTGTACCGCGACGGACGCCGCAGCTACGAAGCGTTCCACCAGGAAGCGAGCTACCTGTTTGCGGGAGAGGACCCCGCCGTGCAATGGTTCAACCTCGGGCAGCGGACCTTGGAGTGCACCAAGCGTGGCCTGGGGGCTACGGCCTACCTATTGCTCCGGACCTATGGAACGGCGTTCTTTGCCGAGTACATGGAGCGCATGTGTGATTTGGCCCAGGGATTCGCCGAGCGCATTCGGTCGAGTTCCGACTTCGAGTTGGCGACCGAACCGCAGGCCAACATCGTTTGCTTCCGGCGCAAGATCGAGGGATCGCTCGAGTCGCAAAATGCGTTCCAACGCCAGATTCGCCAAGCGGTGGTCGATCAGGGGGATTTCTATCTGGTGCAAACCACTCTGGGCGGGCGCGTGTACCTGCGCACGACCTTGATCCACCCCATGACGGACCTAGCCCGATTGGACCATCTGTTGTACCAGCTGCTGGACCAGCCGTTGGCCCAGCCGTAGGACGCGCTCAGGCGCCCAGCATGCCCTTCTTGAGCGCTTCGGTGGGGGGCTTGTTGCCCAAGTACAACTTCACGAAGAGCTTGGTGAAATCGGGGCTCTCGATCGTGCCCAGCGGCTGGCCGTTGTAGAAGCCTTTCAGCGCGCCTTGGGGGCTCGCTACGAAGGCCAACGCGTCACCCTTCTTCACATCGCGCATCCACCCCAAGAGGGTCTGCAGCTGGCTCTCCAGCGGACTCTCCTTGCCCACCTGGTAGTGCGCGGAGGCGCGGAACGCATCTTGCAACTGCGAGCTGGACAGCGAACGCACGAAGTACAGGTAGACCATCAGGGTTTGATCGACCGTCATCAGCGCGTTGGCATCCTTGCTCGGCCGCTCGGCGTAAAGTGCGCCGCGATACAGGTCGAAGCCGAGCACACCCCATTCGCACAGGGCGCTGCCATTCAGTTTGAGCTGCTTGCCCGCGGTGGGCACATCGACCGGGAAATCGGCGTAGGCCTTTTCGAGTTGGATCAGCGGTCCGGTCGCGGCCGGGTCCTGGGGCTTGCCGTCGGTTTGCGCCTGGGCCACGCCCGCGGCGAGCATGGCGGATTGCTTGCCCGACAAAAGGGCCTCGATGGCCGAGGTGATTTCGGAATCGAGCGGCTTGGTCCGAGTGCCGAAGAACTTGACGACTTGGCCGTTTTGGTTGACCAGGTACTTGCCGAAGTTCCAGCTAGGCAGCGTGCCTGCGGCTCCGCCTAGGAGTTTGTAGAGCTCGCTTTGGCCTTCGCCGTCCTTGACCTTCACCTTTTCGAACATGGGGAAGGTGACCCCGTAGTTCTCCGTGCAGAAGGCGCGGATCTCACCGGGCGTGCCCGGTTCCTGGTCCATGAAGTCGTTGCTGGGGAAGCCGAGGACCACGAATCCTTGGTCCTTGTAGCGCTCAAACAGGGTCTGCAGCCCCTCGTACTGGGGGGTGTAGCCGCACTTGCTGGCGGTGTTGACGATCAGCGCGACCTTGCCGCGGTAGCGGTCCAAGGGGGCGGGCTCCCCCTCGAGCGTCTTCACCTTCTGGGAGTAGACGTCCACGGAACCCTCCTGGGCCACGTTGACGCCGTTGCCGAAGGTGCAGGCGCCCAAGACGAGCGGAATCCACGACAGGGCTACCCAAAGTGAGTTCTTCATAGGGTGTCCTTCGGCCCCGCACCCCGTCCGGATGCGCCCTAAGGCCGGATTCTCGGGCCCCTGCCTACTCCTTCGGGCGGGTAGCGCCGTCCAGGGGGATCTCTTTGGTTTCGGGGAGGACTGGATCGGGGCTGTGCATGATCACCTTGCCCAGCATGTGCTTCGTCGGAACCTCTACGGGCTCAAAACGGGTGTCGGAAAGCGCCCCAATCGGCGTTTCCTCGGGAGTTTTCGGTGCTTCGGGTTCCACGTACTCGACTTCCCCCTGGAGGATGACGTCACCCATGAGGGCCTGCTCACCTTCGGGATCCTCGGAAGCTGCGCCGAAATCGATCCAAACCCCGGCATCCGAGACGGGCTTTTCGCAGTCGGGGGCGGGGTCCGCTGGATTCGAAGTCTGGCCGGTCTTGCCCGGTGCATGGTTGGGCGGGGCTTGGGGCGTGGGTTGGCAGGCGGCCAGGACGCCAGCGGCCGCGAAGGCCAAGCCTGCTGCGCGCAGCCGTCCCGGGGGCTGCGCTTCTGGTTCGGCCCGAAACTTAGGCTGACCCGTTGCATCGATCACGAGGCGCATGCAGACCCGCTCCTCGGAGGAGCGCACAAGTGCTTCGGCTTCGCTGCGGGTCAGGGCTTCGCTGTTGTGGACGTGCAGCTGGCATTGGTCGCAAAAGCGCTTGGCTCCGTCGCCCTGCATTTGGTTCCAGGCCTTGGGGCAGGGGGTTTGGATGCGAAGCTGAGCGGGTTTGGACGGTTCCAACGGGGTCTCCTTGGTATGGATACAGCGGAAAAGACCGGGGCCCCTCTGGGGCACTTCGTCGATCTCCTACCCATCCAACGGACACCTTGGCGCGCGGTTTGGCGCGAACAGGGAGATTTTCGATCAGGCTCCAAACTGAGCCCGCAAGGCTTCCACCTGGGGGCCGAAGCGCCGCTTGCGCTCCACGGTATAGCTCCACCAAGCCAAGGGTGGGGCCCCATCCATGTAGGCCACCACGGCGATCAATGTGTCGAGGACGCAAGGATCATGGAACGTTCGGTCCACCTGGCACAACTCCGCATACAAGGCCAAGGGATCGCGACCGATCAGGGCTTGCGGGGAATCCAGCTTCATCCGCCGAAAGTCACCCGCCATGGCCGGGCCCACATTCATGATCTGTCGGAAGTCGCGCAGCGTGCTGCGGTCGGTAGCGTGGGTGGCCTTCTTCATGATGTGCGTCCTTGCGGGCGAGTTCTACCCAAAACGCCCCGAAGGGCCCGTGCAAACACGGTGCCCATTCCGGGTCCCTGTTCGGGATAGAGGTACGGTTCGATCAGCTCCAACTCCATCAGGGCCAAATGGCCCTGCAAGTCGCGCATCATGTCGACCCGCGCGTAGAGCGGGATTTCCGGGACGTACCCCAGGATTTCCTGGGCCAATCGGCGTTCCTCTCGGCTAGGCACGTGGGGTCGTTCCTTGGCCCCGTACAGCGATTGCACGCGGTAATCGCCCTGGGCTGGAACCTTGAGCGCGCAGTGCGAGAATTCGCCGCCGAAAAACACGAAGGAATACTCTCCTTCGGCCGAAGCGGGCAAGAAGGGCTGCACCATGCATGCATCGGGCGGGAGTTCCTCGGGCGCAGGCCAGGCATCGCCGCGACGGATGCGGGCTTGGCGCCAAGCTCCTGCGCCGACTTGGGGTTTCACGACGATCTCCTCGCAATCGAGCGCATCGAACGCGTCGCGCAAGCTCTGCTCGTCGGCGGCAGCGCGCCAAAGGGTCGGCACCACGGTCGCACCATCGCGCTCCAAGTCGCGCAGGTAGGCCTTGTGCGAATTCCACGTAATCAGCGCCGACGAATTGTGCAGCGGTGCCGCTTGCTCCAATTCGCGGAGCCGCAGCAGGAAGGCCTCGGGTTGTTGCGCATAGTCCCAGGTCGTCCCCACGACGATCGCGGCATAGTCGCTAGGGTTCCAATCGGCCCGGTTCCAAATCACCGTATCGAGCCGCAGGCCGGCTTCCGCGCAACCGCGCGCGAGCTCGGTGTACTCGAGGTCGTGCTCCCAGTGGTCCGCGCGCCGATTGGGAGAGCTGGCCTGCATGCAGTCAGCGGAGAGGAAGGCGATGGGGGTGCGATTCATCGTCAAGAACTGCAGGAAAGCATCGAGCAACCCGCCCGATTCCGGGCCCAATCGGGGCGCCGGGCGGCGTAGGATTCTTGATCGGGTTGCTCGCCGTAGGGGTCTCGCAGCAGCGCTTGCAAGCGCTCGATCGGAACGCGGTCGCCCTGCTCGGCGGCATCGATGGCCAATTGGGCTAAGTAGTTGCGCAGCACGTACTTGGGGTTGACCCGGTCCATCGCCTGGCGCCGCTCGGCGCTGCTCCGGTCGTCGGCCCTCAGGCGCTGGCGGTACGCGGCGAGCCAGGTCTTCAACCGTTCCCGGTAGGCGGGTGTGCACTGCTCGGACCGGTAGTAGGCGGGGGCCAAGGTCGCCAAGTCCGATTCGAAGTCGCCTCCCGCGATCGGCACCTGCGCCAAGCGGCGGTGGACCAGCGTCCAATCGGTCTCCGCGAGTCCCAAGATCTGCAGCCACTCAGCCGTCAAAGCCGAGTCGGTGCTCTCCACCCAGGATCCGAGCCCTAGCTTGGCGGCCATCATCGTCTCCCAGCCACGGTCGTAGATCTCCGAAAAGAATCCCAGCGCTTCCTGCAACGCCTCGACGTCTTCCACCAGGGGCAAGATCGCATTGGCCAGCTTGAGCAGGTTCCAAAGCCCAATCTGCGCTTGGTTGCCAAAGGCATAGCGTCGTCCCCCCGCATCGGTGGTGTTCGGGGTCCAGCTCGGGTCATAGTCCTCCAGCCAACCATAGGGACCGTAGTCGATGGTGAGCCCCAGGATCGACATGTTGTCGGTGTTCATGACCCCGTGCACGAATCCCACGCGGGACCAATGCACGAGCATCTGCGCGGTGCGCTCGCAAACCTCGCGGAACCACGCTAGGTAGGTGGAATTCGATAGCGTGCCTGAGGCAGGCAGTAGGTGCGCGAAGTGTTCGCGGATCACGTAGTCCGCCAGTTCGCGCATGGGCGCTACTTCGTTTCGGGCAGCGAAGATTTCGAAATTGCCGAAGCGCACAAACGACGGCGCCACGCGGCAAACCACCGCGCCGGGTTCATGGCGCGCGTTGCCATCGTAGAACATGTCGCGCAGCACCGCATCGCCCGTGTGCACCAAACTCAGCGCGCGGGTGGTGGGGACGCCCAGGTGGAACATGGCTTCGCTGCACAAGAACTCGCGGATCGACGAGCGCAGCACCGCCCAGCCGTCGGCTGAGCGCGAATAGGGCGTCGGGCCGGCGCCCTTGAGTTGCAAGGTTTGCAAGACGCCATTGGCGTCCCGCCGTTCGCCGAGGTTGATCGCGCGGCCGTCACCGAGTTGGCCCGCCCAATGCCCGAATTGATGGCCGCCGTAGCACATGGCATAGGGCGCGCTCCCCGGAAACAGCTCCTGACCTGCGAGCAAGGCGGCCAGCCCCGGGTCCGCGCTGGGATCGGTGGGCAAGCCCAGTGATGATGCTAGGTCGGCGGTCCAGGCTAGGAGTTCGGGTGCGGACACCCGGGTGGGTGCCACGCGCGAAAAATGGGCGGACCGGACTTGGCGCGTCCCAGGGGCTTCGATCGCATCGGCGCGCAGCTGGCCGGTGAAGTGCGGTTCGAGAACCAATCGATCGTGGGATGCGGCCATGCAACGAGTGTAGGCCCAGCGATCGGGGACTTGCTAGCCCAGCAAATCGCGTTTTTGGGGAAGTTCGCCGGACACCGTGGGTCGTGCCGGCTCTCTGCCACGGCTTGGGTTACCCAGCCCCCTTGCCCCGCTATGAGAGCCCGCGGCCCCATTCCCGCTCACGAGCGTGGGGGGCGCCTCCGGCTCTCACGGGGCTCGATCTCCCACTTGCTAAGGTAGACTGCAGCTTCACCAAGACGCGCGCGGTCCATTCCGTTTCCTTCCAGAATTCCTATTCGCTCCATGGTCGATCTCTCTCCCGCCCCGAAATTCACGGAAACCACCGCCTTCCTCGATGCCATCCGACAACGGGTCGGGCAGGTTGTCGTGGGGCAGGATGTGGTGGTCGAGCGCCTGCTCATCGCGCTCTTGACCGGAGGCCACCTGCTCTTGCAGGGGGTGCCCGGGTTGGCCAAGACGCTGCTCGTGGCGGCGGTTTCCAAGACCGTCAGCCTCGACTTCTCGCGCATCCAGTTCACGATCGACCTGTTGCCCTCGGACATTCTGGGCTCGGAGATCCTCGACCAACGCACCCAGGATTTCCGCACCCACCGGGGGCCGATCTTCACCAACTTGCTCCTAGCGGACGAGATCAACCGCGCCGCGCCCAAGGTGCAGAGCGCGCTGCTCGAGGCGATGCAGGAACGCAAGGTGACCATCGGCAACGAGACCTACAAACTCCCCGCGCCCTTCCTGGTGATCGCCACCCAAAACCCGGTCGAGCAGGCGGGCACCTTTGAATTGCCCGAGGCCCAACTCGACCGTTTCATGCTGTTGCACCGACTGGACTACCCGTCGCTCGAAGACGAGAAAGAGGTCTTGCGGCGCAACTCGAAGCTGACTGTGCGCCGCGACGCGGATGGCGGCTCGGTGGTCAAAACCGAATTCGACATGCTCGGCGGTGAGCCGGTGGGGGGAAAGGAAGAGATCGCGCGCGCCATGGAGGACGTCAATGAGGTCTTTGTTTCGGAGACTTTCCTCGAGCACGTGGTGCAGATCGTCGACAGGACCCGGCGCCACCCCGACTTGGAATTGGGTGCATCACCCCGCGCAGGGATTGCCTTGATCAAGGCCTCACGCGCTCGCGCCCTCATCCATGGGCGCGATTACGTCGTGCCTGGCGACCTCTTCGCCCTGGCCGAGGACGTGATCCTGCACCGCATCCGCCCCACCTACGAAGCCTTGGCGGAAGGCCGTCAGGCCAGCCAAGTGTTGCAGGAAATCCTCGGCGAAGACGTGGGTGCCTGATCCATGGCCGCCCATCCCGGAGACCCGCGTAGCGGCGCACCCCGGCCCCAGAAAGACCCCATGGTGGGGATGCTGGAGCCGGTCGAACCGCTCAACACGCGCCGCTACCTGCTCGCCATCCGCAAGCTGGCGGACACACTCAGCTACGGCACCGACCGTTCGCGCTTCTTGGGCTCGGGCGTCGAGTACGTGCAGTCGCGACCCTACGCTCCGGGAGATCCGGTGCGGTCGATCGATTGGCGCGTGACCGCGCGCACCGGGACGGTGCACATCAAGGAGTTCGAAGCGCCCAAATGCATGCCGGCCTGGATCCTACTCGATACCTCGGCATCGATGATGATCCACTCGACCGCCTTGAGCAAGTACGCCCTGGCCACGTTTGTGGCCGGGGGCCTAGCCCTGGCATGCTTGGACCGGGTGAGCCCCGTCGGGCTTTTGGGAACGGGCGAGCGCGAGCTGCGCGTGCAGCCCAGCCTTTCCAAGGACCAAGTCCTGCAATGGATGATCAAACTGCGTCAGTTTCGCTACGACGAGGGGACTTCGCTCGCGCGAAAGGTGACCGAGTTGCACACCAGCCTGAAGAGCCGCGCGTTGGTGATCGTGCTCAGTGACTTGCACGAGTCCGCTGCGATCTCGGCGCTCAAGCTGCTCGGTCAGACCCACGAAGTGGTGGCGATCCAGGTGCAAGACCCCGCCGAATTGGGCTTCCCCGGCAGCGGCTTCTTGCGCGCTCAAGAGGCTGAAACCGGCGAGACGTTCACCACCCATGGCCGTCGCACCTGGACCGATCCGCTTAAGGCCCAGCAGGCCTTGCGCCGAGCTGGCGTCGACCACCTGCTGCTGCGCACCGATCAGCCCGTGGCCCAGAAGGTGCGCCATTTCTTTGCTTCGCGAGGCTTGTTGACCGGAGGGGGTCGCTGATGGGTTGGCTTATGAGTTGGATCCTCGTGGTCCCGTCCTTCGTGTCGCAGCCGGTTGTGCCCCAGCCGGTTGTGCCCCAGCCGGTGCCAACGGCCACGGCCCAGACGGCGGATACGACCCGCCCATCGTTGGCGCAGACCACGGTGGGGATGCGCGTGCGTTTGCCGGGTGTGCCGCTGCCCGGGACTTTGCTACAGGCCGTGGAGGTCCACGATCCCGGCAAGGCAGATGCTCTGCTGCGCGTGGTCGATGCCGAACCCCAGGGCGATGGATTTCTGTACGAATTCGAATTCACGCCGTACGTTCCGGGAAGCCACGACCTGCGGGACTACCTCGAACGCGTTGACCATAGTTCGATGGGCAATGTGCCGAGTCTGACCGTGGTTGCTACGGCGGTGTTGCCGATGGGGCGGATGGAACCCAACAAGGTAGTCGCCGAACGCCCCGGTCGACTTGGCGGGTACCGCGATCAAATGGTGCTGGCGGGAATCCTTTGGGTGCTGGGGTTGTTCTTGATCTTCTACCTGGGTCATCGGAATCGGCAGCAAGCGGCGCAACGGGGAGCGAAGGAGGCCACCACCTTGGCCCAGAAGCTGACTCCGCTGGTTGAGCGCGCGCAGCGGGGCGAACTCGATGATGCTGAACGCGCAAGCCTCGAGCGCCTGTTGTTCGCCTATTGGCGCGAGCGCCGCGGGCTGCACGGGCTGCGCATGCCGGTGGCCCTGGCCCAGCTCCACGAAGACCCCGAAGCGGGCCCTTTGCTTCGGCAACTCGAGGTCTGGTTGCACAGCCCGGGTGCTGGATCGGGCAGCGTGGATGTGGCCAAGCTCCTTGAGCCGTACCTCCACGCGCCCGAAAACTACGCTCCCATGTTGGGCGAAACGTTGGCGGGGGAAGGCGCCTGATGTCGTTCGGGCATCCCGAGTATTTGTTGGCTTTGGTGATCCCGGCCGCTCTTTTGGCGTACGCTTGGATGCGCAAGGGGAGCCGTGTGGCGTTGCCCATGGACGAAACGGCCCCTCCGCGGGGGACCGGTCTGCGCATCCTCTTGCACCTGGCCGAGTCGATCCCCCCGCTCAGTCTCGCGGTGGCCGTGGTGCTGCTGGCGGGCCCCCAAAAGCTGGACGCGCCCAAGACCAAACGATCGCTCACCAACATTCAGTTCTGCGTCGACGTTTCGGGTTCGATGACCGCCGAGTTCGGCGAGGGCACGCGCTACGACGCGGCCATGCGCGCGATCAACGGGTTCCTCGATTTCCGCACGGGGGATGCCTTTGCGTTGACCTTCTTCGGCAACAACGTGTTGCACTGGGTGCCGCTTACCTCGGATGTGTCCGCGTTCCGTTGTGCCCCGCCCTTCATGGATCCCAAGTTGGGCAATTTGCCCTCCTGGTTCGGGGGTACTTCGATCGGCAAGGCGCTGAAGGCCTGCCGTGATGTGCTCGTTTCGCGCGAGGAGGGCGATCGCATGATCATCCTCATCTCGGACGGGTACTCGAGCGACCTGGGCAACGGGCAGGACGAGGAGATCGGTCGTTTGCTGCGGGAAAGTGGCATCGTGCTCTATGGCGTGTTCGTGGCGGATGGCGATGTGCCCGGCGAAGTGGTGAATATCGCTTCGGCAACCGGTGGCGAATTCTTCGCGGCGGGGGACCCTGGGGCTTTGGAGACCGTGTTCCGGCGCATCGACGAAATGCAGGTGGCCGAACTGGAGAAGGTTGCGGCGGAACACATCGACCACTTCCAGCCGTGGTGCCTGGCGGGTGCCATCTTGCTGGGCTTGCACGTCCTGTTGCAGTTCTTCCTGAGGTACACCCCATGGTAGCGCCGATCTGGATCGCGCTTGGCGTTGCCTTGTTGGCGCTGCTGGGGGAGTGGTTGCACCTTACGCGCTTGCGCCGCATGGGCTGGTTGTTGTTTGGCGCTCGCCAGCGGCCCGAAGCCTGGACCATGGCGGTTCCTTGGTTGCGCGCCGCCGCAGCCGGCGCCGCAGCTTGGGGGCTGCTCACGTTGCTGTACGGTGTTGCGCCCAAGTTGCACGGCCAAAAGGCCAAGCCGACCGATGAGTACCGCCACTTGGTCTTGGTGCTCGATGTGTCCCCCTCGATGCGGCTTGTGGATGCGGGTCCCGACGGCAAGCAAAGCCGGCTGCACCGCGGCCGTGACGTGCTCAATTCGATCTTCAGCCGAGTAGCGATCGGGAACTACAAGGTTTCGGTGGTAGCCACCTACAGCGGCGCGATGCCGGTGGTGATCGATACGACCGATGCGGAGGTGTTGCAAAACGTGCTCGGTGATTTGCCCATGCACCACGCCTTCCGGCGCGGGGAAACGCGGCTGTTCGACGGCTTGGAGGAAGCCGCGAGAATCGCCAAGGATTGGAAGAAGGACAGCACCACCCTGATCGTGCTGAGCGATGGGGACACCCTACCGCCCACCGGCATGCCCAAGCTGCCGATTTCGTTTGCGGGAGCCTTGGTCGTAGGCGTGGGCGACCCGGTCACCGGCAGCTTCATCGATGGCCGGCAATCGCGCCAGGATGTGTCCGCGCTGCGCCAGATGGCCGTGCGCTTGAACGGCACCTACCACGACGGCAACCAGCGCCAAGTCGCTTCCACCGTGCTGAAGGACATCACGTCGGGAGGCAGCCTGGGGCCCACCGACCACTGGACCCAGCGCGAATACGCGCTGCTTGCGAGTTTTTTGGGGGCGGCGCTTTTGGCCCTGATTCCGCTCCTATTGCACCTATTGGGAACCCGACACCTGCCTGGGAAGCGCCAGGGCGTGCCCCAGCTCGATCCCAACCGCAGGACCGCCTGAACCCGTACAAAATCCTTGCCCCGCAAAATCGCACAAGGCCTTACCATGATAGCCTGGGCCTAAAAACCTAGGTGGGAGCCCCTGCATCCACCGAATCATTCCCATGAAGAAAATCCTATTGGCAGCTTGGTTGTGCTTACCCGTTGCCGGGTGGGCCTACCATCAAGGGCCGGGGCAGGAACGCCTCAGGCTCGATCGGGTGGACGCGGCCCTCGCCGACGCCGCCCAAGAACTCCAGGGTGGCAACCACGACGCCGCCGTCCAAGGCTACGAGTTGGCCCTCAAAGAACTCCCCGCCGATCGCGTGCAAGAAGCGCGTCGCATCCGCTTGGAACTCGCCAAGCTGCGCATGGAGCACAAGCAACTCCCCACTGCGCAGCGCGAGCTATCCGAGTTGGTCAAGGAACTGAGCGAAGACGAAACGGCCAGCCCCGAGCTGTTGGCCGAAGCGCGTCGCTCCTACGCCAACGCCCAGTACTACATCACCTACCTGATGCGACTCGAGGGCTACACCCGCGAGGACTGGGAGCCGCAGATCGAGATCTCGCGCCAGATGTACCGCCTGTTGGCGGAGCAGGCCGACCAAGTCGGGGACGATGCGTTGGCGCTCGCCAGTCGCGAGGACCTCGAGTCCACCGTTCGGTTGGCGCGGCTGGACCTGCAGGACTTGCAGGGCCTCCCCCTGCCCAACCAATGAAACGGCGCCGGAACATGAAACGGTTCCGGAAAACGCCCCGGTCGGGGCAACAAACAAGGAAATGGACCGAAACCCCAGGATGCGCGTGGAGCCAGCAGTGGTGCCCCGCCTGACGGAGGGGGCTCCTGATCGCAAGCGTTGCTGTGCCCAGTACGGGGCCGGCAACCTTCGACTGAGCACGATCGAATGAGCCCATTCGGAAGATCCCTTTCGTGGCGGCTCTCTCCAAGTAGCCGGGGAGCGTTGGGCAAGCTCGAGCCCACGTCCCCGGCGCTTTTGCGCCAAGTGTTTTGAGGCGCTTGACGTTTTGGGAAGGAATCTGCGCATTGGATTCGTCCGACCCAGCCCATGCAACTCTTCTTCGCACACCTACTAGAACCACTCATCATGTCGAAGCGCGGCTCTCTCTCGTTCTTGTTGCCCTTGACCCTCTTGGCCGGCCCCAGCGCCGCCCAGACCAAGGTGGTTCGAACCATCAGCCTTTCCTCGGGTAGTTCGGTTCCCGTCCAGCTCATCGATTTTCAAGAGATCGATGGCGAGGTGTTCGAAGGCGTGGCGATGGAGGGAGGGCCTGGGGAGCCGGGGGAATCGGAGGGAGAGGCTCCCAAGGTCGATCCTGCCAAACTGCAGCGTTTCCAGCAGACGCCCTTGGATCGTCGCGCCTCGAAGCGGCTGGAAATCTGGTCGAAGCCCGAGCCGCTGCCCTCCGACCAGGACCCCGAGTTGGCCTTGCCCGAGGAACCGCCCAAGCCCGGGTCGTTGACCGCCCCCGTTGCTCCTGCGGCGCTCTTGCGCGGTTTGCGGGCCTTCCCAGCCACCCTGCCCGGGTACCAGGTTCAAGTGCTGCTCATGGGCCCCGCGTTTGAGGAGGCGACCAAATCCCACGCGCAGGCGGTCAAGGACCTCGCCAAGGCCAAGCAGGAATTCGACCAGAAGACTGCCGAGATCCAGGGCAAGCGCCTCGAGCGCGATGTGGAGCTCTACCAGCGCATGGTGACCCTGGGGCGCTGGCACGAAGTTCAGGCCCTGTTCCAGACCTTCGGCCCGGACATGGAGCGGCCTCTGTACGAAAACATGATGCGCCGGCTGGCGCAGTCGCCGCCGCAACCCAATGGCAACCTGCAGCAGTTCTGGGAGAAGAACACCTTTGGGTTCGACGACATCCTCGACTTGATCGAGATCGCCCCCAAAGAATTCAAAAAGAGCGACTACGACCTCGTCAATCCTTTGCTGCGCTTGTGCTTGGACCAGGGCAATGGCCTGGAGGAATGGCTCGAGCGTTTGCGCCAAGAGGTCGGCCGGTCGGAGGACGAGCGTCGCTTGACGCGTCGCCAAGCGGCCCTCTTGCTCACGGGTCAAGGCCTCAACGAAGAAATGGGCGAGTTCTTGCCCAGCCTCGGGGAGGCCATCACCGAGGACGACCGCGAGGGATTGAACCTATTGGCGCGGCACCTGGAAATGGTTTCGGACCGCCAGAAGCAGCCCAAGCTACTCGAGGAGGCGTGGGAGGCCACCATGGCGGCCCTCGCACCCGGCAAGATCGAGGACGACCAAAAAACCGAAGCACTCAAGCGTGCGGTCAATCTGGCTCCCCGCCTGCAAGACGGCAACGGCGACGAGTGGTTGATGGAGACCTTCACCAGCCGCCCCGAGCGGGGCATGGAAGTGCTGGCCACCATCGGACGCGATGTCTCGACCGGCATGGTTGAGGCTAGCTACGATCCCGATCGGCGCCTAGCGGCGATGAAATTGATGCGCACGGCGGTCGACGCCCTGTTGGAGAAGGCACCCGAGCGCGCGGGGGAGTGGACTGAGACCCTAGGCCTCTTGGCCGATTGCTGGCTGCGCGAAGCCCAACACTCCTACGAGTTCTCCGAGTCCGACGAGAGCGGACCGACTGTCCGTAGGGATTCGTACGGCAACGTGTACTGGACTTCGTACAGCCGCGGCTACCGCAGCAACCCGGTTCAGCCTTTGGCGCCAGGCGAGCTGCTCGATATCCGACCCGATGGGCGTTGGCGCGAGCTGCTGAGCGATAGCGTCCGACCGGTGTACGACACGACCATCGCCGAGCTGTTCCTTAAGGTCAACGAAGAGAAGAAGGCCTTCCCCTACATCGAACAACTCGTGGGACCCAACCCGCGCAAGGCCAACGAGTTGGCGGCGGAATTCCTGAACGTTTGGATTCGCAACAACGACCCGAACGCCGACCGCAATCGGATGGACTATTACAGCTACTCGTTTGGGTACAACAATCGGGCGAGCGGGATCCCGCTGACACGCAGCAAGCAGGAGCGCAATCTGCGCGACCTGGCCGAATGGGTGGGCAAGCTTAAGAGCGTGCCGGGGATCAAGCTGGACTCGGACCTTCTGATGCGTGCGTTCACCGCGAGCCACAGCTACGCCGAGGTCTACCGCATCGAGACCATGGAGGAGGTCTTCGGGTCGCTCGAAGAACTCGATCCCAAGACCCTGGCCAGCATGGCCCAGACCATGCGCGCCAACCTAGCCGGACTCTGGCGCCGCGCCGACGTCCAGGCCAACGCCAAAACCAACCGCAAGAAGAAGGACATCGAGGCCGAGGTACAGAAGGGCTACGCCATGGCCCAGGAGATGCTCGGCCGCGCGCTTGAGGCGCACCCCGACGACTGGCGTTTGCAAGTGGCCCGGGCGGCCATGATGCACGACTTGAACAACTACAAGAACGAGATCCAAAAGGCCTCGGACTTCTCCGGCAACCGCCAACAGGCGCTGGCGTTGTTCCAGCAGGCCGCCGCCAACTACGCGGCCGGGATCGAGGATCTGCGCCAGGACGAGTATTCGAACGACGCCTTCACGGCTTGGTTCTATGCGGCGTTGGGAGCCACGGACATCGACGCGATCGACCAAAACACGATCTTGGCCTCGGGTGAGATCCCCAAGATCCGCGACGTGCTCGAATCCATTCCGGGCGAAGCGGCCGAAGTCCAGATGGGCATGTTCGCCAACTCGTTGTTCAAGCAGTTGGGCGAGGTGAACCCGTCGGTCAAGACCCGCTACCTGGAAGCCGGCTTCGACATCGTGGGAGAGCACCCCCAAGCCAGCGCGGCCCGCAAGGTATACGACTACTACGCGGACCTGGTGACCGAGATCGAGCTCGCGGCCACGGTTGACGGCGATGGCGACGTGGGCACCGAACCTTTCGGGGTCAAAGTCGAACTGCGCTATACCAAGGAGATCGAGCGCGAGAGCGGCGGTTTCCAGAAGTACCTCCAAAACCAAGCCAACCAGGTCAATGCCTACTACAACTACGGCCGGCCCCAGGAGAACTACCGCGACAAGTTCGAAGAAGCCGCGCGCACGGTGCTTTCTGAGCAATTCGACGTGTTGTCGGTGACCTTCAACAAGGAAGAAGCCACCTCGAAAGCCACCAACGAGTACGGCTGGCGTCGCACGCCCTACGCGTACATCCTGCTCAAGGCCAAGGGCCCCGAAGTCGATCGCATCCCGCCGCTCAAGATCGACTTGGATTTCAACGATATCAGCGGGTACGTGATCCTGCCGATTGCTTCGCCGGTTGTCACGATCGACGCCTCGCGCGGCGATGCCGTCCGCCCCTACGCGAACCTGCAGCTGACCCAAGTGCTCGACGAGCGCCGGGCCGCGGAAGGGGTGCTAGGGCTCGAAATCAAAGCCCAAGCCGAAGGCTTGGTCCCCGCCCTCGACCAAATCGCCGACCTCGTGCCGGGCGACTTCGAAGTCGTCAGCACCGACGATCCGGGCGCCTCGGTCGCTCGCTTCAGCGACGACGAAGAATCGGTGGTCACCGAACGCCTCTGGAACGTCCAGATGCGCGCCAAGGAAGGCGTGGCCAAACCCACCCAATTCCGCTTCGCCGTCCCCAAGGACGACGCGACCCAGGTGGTCTACCAACGCTACGACGACGCCGACCTGGTCACTGCCGGAGTTGACGTAAACCTGCTCGCCAAATACGCGAGCCAGCAAGCCAGCCGCTGGTATTGGCTACCGATCGGAGCGCTCCTGGCAGCCTTCCTGTGGGTCCTGATGCGCTCCATTTCCAGAGCCCCGGAACCCACCCAGTCTGAAACTCTGATGCTACCCACGGACCTGACCCCCTTCAACGTGATCAGCCTCCTGCGCCGCGTCCAATCCGCCCCACACCTAGCCGAACCCCAACGCCGCGAACTCGAAGCCACCGTGCAACGCATCGAACGCTACTACTTCGGTCAAACCCCCGCCGGGGACCAACCCGACCTCACCAGCATTGCGCAGCAATGGCTGAGGCGGGCCTAGCAGCACGGACCTAGGTGGCTGTGGGATAGAAAATCCGTGTTGCAGACGATTCTTTGCAATGCCCGATAACCGTCGTTTACCCCGATGGTGAGCGTGAAAGTTTCACTCGCTCTTGGACTCTTGGGACTGGTCTCGAGTTTTTTGACAGTCGTGACCCACTAGCGTGACCGACTAGATGGTGAGGCAGTCTATGACGCATCCAGCCGGAGCCTAGTACCAAGAGTTGAGGCGCTCGGAATCGTCCAATTGAGCTTGGCCGAAACGGACCGCCCCCCCTCCATGGGGAAGAGTGTTAGCGGAGTGTGACCCGGCCACCGTCTTAGGTCCATGGGGAATGCGAGACTTCCGGACAGGTCATAAGCTCGGAAAATCACCTTATCGCTGGACCTGCTTTTGGGGTTCACGTCACTTGCGGGTCCAGACGTTACGGATGCTAATCCTGCGGGTTGGGTTGCTACTGGGGTGGCCTGGGTCCTCTTGGCCCTTGTTACGGCTGACGCGGCAGATGCTTGCATTCCCGGGGGCCCCCTATGTAATCCCGACGGAAAAACCGGACGCAAGCTTTCAAAAGACAAGTTGGAAAACCTACGTAGAAAAATAAAGGAAGCAAAGGAAGAGCTAGATAGGGCCAACAAGGTTCCGAATAAGGATAGGGCAGCGAAAGAAGCCGTCAAAAGGGCAGAGAGACTCTACAAGAAGCTGTGGAATGACTTGAGTAAGTCAGAGCCCCATGCGAAAAGGGCGCAAGGTTCTAATTGAGTGCTACAGTGAGGTTGCAATGAATGGAGATGTGGATAAAGAGAATGTGGGAGACGAAGCCTTGTTCACCTTTGTCTCGGAATATCAGCAGGGGACTTACGTTTGGCAGTGCAGGGCGATCGGTATAGACAATGCGCTTGTAGCCTTCTGTGATGGTGGGTTGGGGGAGATGCAACTAAGACAGTACAAAGAGGAATGCATTGAAGAGAGCGCTGATAAGGGAGCGACTCCGCTTGAGGGACTGACAAATGCGTGGTGTGCGACGTTCCTTATAGATGAGGAACTATTGCTAGTGAATATCATAAAGACGCAGCCACCCGAATAGTGCCCCCCTCGGAATGAGGTATTGTCAAATTCTGTGGATGGAATATCGAGTTCACGCCGCGTCGACCTTGATGCCGTCCTTGAAATGCACTCCGCGAATGATGTCCGCGAATGATGTCCGCGAGGAGCGTGTATCCGTTTCGTTTGCGCCAGGTTTGCTGGGCGCACTGAGCCAGTTTGAAGACCATCCTCAGTAACTGTCCGGTGACGACCCCTCCCCGCTCCTAGAGCCCTGAGCGGGGCTACCCGGTTTTAGATTTTGCTCTCGGGGTTGGATTTCGCCCAAGCCCAAGGAGTCAAGCGCCAGACCTCCCTGTTAGGCGTTGTGTTGATCGCGGCCAGGACATCGCGGAGGTACGCTTCGGGGTCGATGCCTGCGTGTTTCGCGGACAGGATCAGGGTGTAAAGGCGTGCGGCCACGGCTCCGCCCTTTTCGCTTGCGAAGGACATGTAGTTGTTGCGGCCGATGGCCACGTGGCGCAGGTCGCGTAGTCGCTCCGGGAAAGACCCCCTCGGGGCCTTCCCCGGAGCGACTACGCGACCTGCTTGATTGAATTTGCACCGCTACTGTTACACTACCTAGCCAAACCTAACCAAGTCGTGGAGGAACGATGAAAAGCACTGTTGAAGAGATAATGGTTTTGGTACATGCTCTGCGCGCGGCTTGGATTGAGCAGAATGATCGCGAAGAAGCGACGAGGGTGGAGGCTCAACTTAGATCAACTTCATGGGAGGAGCTATTGCCGGAAACTTCTCTAGGTGGAGCGCAAACTATGGCGATACTGCGGGAACTTAGTGGCGACTACTCTGCAGCCATTGGATTCTACCTACTAACGGCGCACTACACTGATTCGGTGCTGAGAAAAATGAAGGTGAAACAATACCCACCTAGCGTTGATATCGTATTGAAACAGAGGTTCAAAGAGGAGCATTTGCAGCAAATCAAGACAAAGCTTGAAGGGTTTGGGCGGGAATGGGTCTCAGCTTTTTAGTTAAGATTCAGGTCTGATCCAGCCCCTATCATCGGTCCACGGGTCATCGAATACTTCCGGCACCTTGGTCAAAAACAATCTGGCGGGACGCGGCGGGTTGGCAGGGTCTTGTACCACCGATCTCTGGAAGATGGGCTCCGTACCAAGCCATCAGGTGCGCAGCAATGCGCGTACGAAACTGACACAACCCCCGCGCCATGCAGGCGGCTTCCACATAGCCCAACTACCCTAACCGCCGGTCTCACCGGGGGTTAGAGTGGAGCGGGCGAAGGGGCTCGAACCCTCGACATTCAGCTTGGGAAGCTGACACTCTACCAACTGAGTTACGCCCGCTCGGGGGGAGAGGCTCCCCCGTTGGGCGGCAGTATAGCCCTCGGTTTCGGATTGGGGGAGGGGATTGGGGGGAAAGTGAGGGGCGGTGGGGGTTGGTTGCGCTTGGGGGGGGATGAGCGGACCGCATGGGACAGGCTGGATGTGGCTGCTCGGGCAACGTGGGATGGGCTGGAAGGTGATGGCCGGACGGCGTGCGGCTAGCCTGGCGACTTGGGGGCGGCGGTGAGGGTGCCCCGTAGGTGGGTTTGGGAGGAGGGGGAGGCTGGGATTGGCGGCCCCGGTTGTGGACGTTTTGCGGCGGAAGGGCAGGATGTTGGCATGCAAGTGGCCGCGGATTCGGTTCGTATCGGTGGGCAGGTTCATGTGGTGTTCGCGTTCGACATTGGGTTTCAGGTCGAGCTGCGGACGGCGGAGAGTTTGGCGCGCGAGTCGACACGGGTAAGTCCGATGCGTTCGCGGCGGGCAGCACCGCCTTGGTTTGATTATCAGCCGGCGCCGATTCGGTTTGAGTTGCGGTCGGAGGCGTTTGAGGCCGATGGCCTCGTGTGGGAGGCGAACCCGGAGGTGATCCTGTACGACTTTGGTGCCGCGCAGATCACCTACAGCGGGGCGCTGCCGGAGGCGTTGGGGGAGCTGCCTGAATTGAGCTGGAAGCTGTATGGCAGCCAGGCTTTGGCGGAACAGGCCCGTGCTCGCATCCAGCAGGTGCTCGACACGATTCGCCCGGCGGTGGTGCGGCCGCGGTTGCACGATGCGGTCGAGGACTACTGGATCTTCTCGATCCGACGTTGGGGCGCGGGGCTGGATCCGGCGGAGCTACACGACGATGCGTTGGGAACGCTGGCGCGTACGGTCGAATCCGAGCGCGGGCCCTTGGCCAAGGGCCAAATCCAGCGAGTGCGCGAGGGGTGCCTTTCCTATTCCCCCGAGGACTTGGCTTTGATCGATTGGAACGCTGCGGTGCTGATCGATGCGGAGCCCGACGACGTGATCGCGGTGCTCAAGCACGCCAACGTCGAGCTGCTCGAGCTGCGGGTTTTGGACGACGAGCTCGACGCGCTGCTCGACCATGCCGATGAGACGCTGGCGAGTCTGGTACGCAAACGGATGTGGCCGGGCTTCGCCTCCGACCGGATGCTCGAGCGTTTTGCGAGCGTGCAGACCGATGCGGTCGTGCTCTTTGAAGGGGTCAACAACGCCATCAAGCTGCTTGGAAACCAATACCTGGCTCGGCTGCACCGTTTGGCATCGGCGCGGCTCGACCTGCCGGCTTGGTCCAGCAGCGTCGAGCGCAAGTTGGGCGTGGCAGAGGGGCTTTACCAGAAGATGTCGGACACGGTTTCGGCCCGGCGGCTGGAGATCCTCGAGTGGGTGATCATTGCGCTGATCACGATTTCGATCCTGTTGCCCTTCGCTCCCTGGTACCACTAGGGCAGGCCGGGGCTACGTATCCGGGCTCGCTACCCGGTTTTGCCTGCTGGGTTTGCCTACTGGGTTTGCCTACTGGGCGCGGGAGGCGCTGCGCTGGGAGGGCGGGCATTTCCGCTGCCCGCGGATTCCCGCCAAGAAACCCCAGAAACCCATCGATACAGGCTGCCAGGGCGCGTTGGAAGGGTATGGGGCACCCCATGAAACCTTCCCATGGCGAAACAACCTCCCGGACCCATGCCAGGCTCCCCCGACGGGGTTGGCATGATGGGGGGAACATGCAAAGGCGGTCCTTGCGCTTGAAGCTCGACCGGGCCGGGGAGGAGCGCCGCGATTGGCAGGCTGCCCGGGACGGTGACCGGGACGCCTATGGGCGGCTCGTGGCGCAGCATTTCGGTGGGGTTTACGGGCTCCTGTTCCGGCTGGTGGGGAGTCCGGAAGATGCCGAGGACTTGGCCCAGGAAACCTTCGTGCGTGGCTTCGGCGCGTTGCCTGAGGCCCAGGAAGGGGGCAACCTGCGCCCGTGGTTCACGCGCATCGCTGTCCACCTGTTCTACGATCACCTGCGCAAACGCGGTCGGGGGGCAGGCGTTGTCCAGCTCGATCCGCTCGCCGAACAAGTCGACGGGCGCGAACCCGAGCCGATGGCTGCCATGGAACAACGCGAAGCCCAAGCCCTGTTGGGCGCGGCGATCGAGCGCTTGCCCCAGCACCTGCAGGTGGCGCTCAACCTGCGCGTGGTCGAGGGCCGCGACTACCCCGAAGTCGCTCGCACCATGGGGGTTAAGGTCGCGACCGTGCGCACCCAAGTTCACCAGGCGCGCCGACTGTTGCTGCGCCTGCTCAGCCATTGGCTCGGGGAGGAGGATCGATGAGCAGCTGTCGTCAATCGGATCGTTGGCTACGGGCGGCCTTTGCGGGCGAACTCGGCGTGGGCGAGCGGCTTCTGTGGGAGCAACACGTGGCCGAGTGCGCTCGCTGCCAAAGGGCGCAAGCAAGGCAGTCGATGCTGCTCGAAGGTCTGCACGAGTTTCGCGAGGCGCCGTTGCACCGCGTGGACATCGACGCCTTCGTCGGGCGGGTGCAGAGTGCGCTTGATGCCGAGCATCCGGTGCCGCAGGCTTCGGAGGCACGTAGGCCCTGGGCTATCTGGATCGCGGTGGCAGCGGGCTTGTTGCTGGCTCTCGGTCTGTGGCGCTTCGGCGGGGAAGGGATCCCTGCCCAAACACCCACGGTTCCGGTGGTCGCCCCGACCCCCGAGTCGCACCCGAACGGGCTCGAAGTCGCCGCCACCGAAACTCTGCCGCTCCCGGCGATCGACTCGCCGGCCGGTGACGCACCCAGGAAGGCGAAAGTGTTCGGCGAGTTGCGCGAAGAAGGCCAGCCCTTCGACGACGAGCGCCGGGCGCAAGCCTTGGCCGAGTTGAGAACCATCTTGGCCGACCTGCCCAGCACCCCCGAAGCCTACGAAACCCGCGTGCAAGCGCTGCGCCGCGCCGGTTGGCCGATGGTGGCCATGCTGGGGCGAGCGGCCCGCGATGGGCAAGCGACGATTGCGAGCGGAGCGGTCCGGGCCTTGGCCATGGAACGCGGGACCGCCGCGCGACGCGAATTGTGGGAGCTGCGCGAGCAGGCGGACGTTGGATCCTTGGCCGTGCGCCTTTGGCTGCAGCAAGAGGGCCTGGACCCGCAAGCTGCGAGCCAACTGTATTGGGAAGCAGCGCACCGACCCGAAGTTCGCCAAGCTTGGCAGCGGATTCCGAGCGAGGACCTCGCCGGCTTTGCGGCCGCCTTGTTGGCGCGAGCGCCGGGGGACAGCATGGACGGAGCGTTCTGCGCGGACTTGCTCGACCTTTGGGCTCGCGATGAATCCGCCGGGGTGGTTTGGGTCTTGGATGCGCTTGCGGCGCAACGACTGCCCTGGGACAACATGCTGCCTTTGCTTCGATCGGTTCCCCATTGGGAGCCCGTGGCCCAGGCTTGGCTCACTAGCAATCAGAGACGCTCGGCGACGAGCTTGGGTTTGGAATTGGCCCAGCGCTATCCGAGCGACTCGTGGGTGGGGTGGCTGCACAATCAAACCCACGATCGGCGCTTCGGCGCCGAGGCGCTCGCCTGCCTAGCCCAGCAACCGGGGCCAAACTGCCTCCGCGCGCTGTGCGCCTTGCGCCAGGATCCGGCCATCTTGGAGACGCGCTGGCTGGCGGCTTGGCAGTTGGCGGTCCAGGCCGATGGGCCACGCGTGGTCGCTGCGATCCGTCCGGACTCGGGCGCGCCTAGCGAGTTGACCGCGCAAGCCTGGCTCGAGGCCTTGATGCTCGTACCCGGGCCGGAGGCCGCGCTGGGTGTGGCCCAATGCGTGGCGGAACCTGGACTCGACGGATATCTGCAATCGGCCGCGCTCGCCTTCGTCGCCGAACACGGCGATGACCGTTGCATCGAGCCGCTGCAGGGCCTCTTCGAGCTTTCAAGCGTCGAGGACGACAGTTTGCGCGCGCGAATCTTGATCACGCTGGGAATCCTGGGAGGGGAACCCGCGGTCCGCGCAGCCCTGGGGGTCGAACCTTTGGGAGCGCTCGATCGAGACCAGCAGCAGGTGCTCGCTTGGTCGACCGACCCCAACCCGCGCACCCGCCGCGAACGCGGCTACTTGATCCAACGCCGGTTGCAACGCTTGCAGCCGACGCTTGCCTCAGAAACTTTGGAGTGACCTATGCACCAATGGATGTTTGCTGGCTGGGGCTTGACCCTGGCGTCGATGGCCTTTCCCCAATCCCCCGTTCCCAATGGGTCCGATGAGCTGATCACGCGCACCTACGACCTCAGCGGGTTGCGGAGTTCGAACCCCGATTGGCCCGGTCAAGCGCGTTGGTTGCCCATCATGAACGCCGGTCTCGAATTCAAGGGGCCCGAGACCCAGTCATTTGGGTCGCAGTTCACCTCGCTGTTCGGTGATTTGTACTGGGAGGAACTCGAGTTCGAGGGACGCATGGGGGCTGAGTACGGCGAGGATCTGTGGATCCTGCGTGGGCCGGTCGAGTTGCATGCTGCTTTTGAGGGGCTGCGCGCTTTCTACGCGGCTTGGGTCCAACAGCGCGTGGTGTTGCAAGTCGATTGGGTGTCGGCGGCCTCCCCGTTGGCCTCCTGGGTGACGCCGACCGAGGCCGACCAGTGGCTCGATGGGCAGCGAGAGTCGGCCAAGGTACGGACCATGCAAGTGCCGGTTCCGGTCGACTCGTTCGCTTGCGTGCGCGAACAGTCGACGACGCGGCTCATCACGAACGCATCGGTCGAAATCGCCCAAGGCACCGCAACCATCGATGAGGCGGTCCGTCCGGTTCGTTTTGGCCCCTGGGGTATCTTCCAAGCCTGCCCCCAACCGGGCGGCACCGATGTGAACTTGAGCTGGATGGATTCCGAGGAGCCCAAGATCCGCAAGCAGTCGCTCGACATCGTCGCGCTGCTGGCGGAAGAGGGCAAGCAACCCGGGTGGACGCCACTCGGCGGCTCGCTGGATCTTTCGGATCAAATGGCGCGCGCTATGACGGTCAACGGCTTTGTTCCCGATGGCAAAGTGCTGGTCCTTTCGGTGGGTCCGGCGGTGGGCACGGGGTCGATGACGGTTCTCATCCGGCGCTTGCCTAGCCCGACGCCTCCTCCGAGCTACCGGTCGGAAGGAACCAAGCCCTTCCGCATGCTGGGGATCCAAACCGAGCGCTTCAAGCACCGGTACCTGGCCAGCGGCTGGGACGGAGAATTCGATCCCGCTGGCTATGACATGGAGGCGCAACTGCTCTCGATCGATCCGCGCTCCAATGGTTCCGATTTGGTGTATGCGTTGACCGAGGATGCCAACTCGGACTTGGTGCAGGAATGGAGCCAAGCCGACTTTGCAGGCCTACGCACCAATGGATCGTCCGATGCCAGCCTGTCCGCCCAGGAAGCCGAGTTGGATCGCATGAACCGGCGCTTTGAGTCGTTGCTGGCTCCCGCTGCCAACTACTCGGTGCGCGTCTCCATCCAAACTGGGGACTCACGGCCTGTCTTGGTAGGGTCGTTGGTCACGCAGGAAGGCATGCCCATGTCGCTCTTGAGTGGCAGCGAGCACTCGGAGATTCATGAGTTCGATGTGGAGGTGGCAGGCCAGGCATCGGTTGATGACCCCAATGTGCGGTTGACGCTGGAGGGGCTCATGGCGGAGTTCCGCCTTCAGCGAGTGGACGGCCAGGGGTTGTTGTTCGAGTCGCAAGGATTCCTGCAAGTTCCGGTGAGCAAGCGCACGCTGGACTTCGACTGCCGCATGCATGGGGCCTACGAAACGACCCAGTACAGCCTGATTTCGCTCGATCGGACCATGATCCTGACCGAGGTCGAAGCGGGAGTCTGGTCCGCTCGCCTGGGGAGCATGGGCAAGACCAATCCCTCGGTGGTGGTCGAGATTCGAACGCTGTAACGCCCCGACGGTCGGTGGGGGAACGATCCATTCGTTCCCTCGCTGCGGGCAAAACAGAAGACCCCCCTTTCCGCCACGGCGGATAGGGGGGTCTTCGTTTGGCTGTGTGCCCGAAGCTTAGTTGCTGAAGACCTTCTTCTTGGCCTTCTTGCGCTCGTTGTCGCTCAGCACGATCTTGCGCAGGCGCAGGCTGATCGGGGTCACTTCGAGCAGCTCATCGTCTTCGATGTACTCGAGGCTTTCTTCGAGGGTCAGGATCACCGGGGGGGCGATCTTGACGTTGTCGTCGCGACCCGAAGCGCGCATGTTGGTCAGCTTCTTCTCACGGCACACGTTGAGCGGCAAGTCGTCGTCCTTGTTGTTGGCGCCGACGATCATGCCCTCGTACACCGGAGCGCCCGGGGGCACGAAGAATGTACCGCGGTCCTGCAGGCCGTCGAGCGCGTAGGGCACCACGTCGCCGGTGCGGTCCGAGACCAACACGCCGTTCATGCGGCGCGGGATCGGGCCGCCGTCCTTTTCCCAGGAATCGAAGATGTGCGAGAGCACGGCTTCGCCCTGGCTGAGGGTGAGCAGCGCGGTGCGCGCGCCGATCAGGCCCCGCGAGGGGACCTTGAATTCGAGCGTGGTCGTGTTGAGCACGGTTTCCATGTTGAGCAGCTCGCCGCGGCGGCGCCCCATGTATTCGATGATGCGGCCGGCGTTGACCTGGGGCACCTCGACGGTAGCCAATTCGTACGGTTCGCATTTGACCCCGTCGATCTCCTTGATGATGACCTGGGGCTTGGAGACGGCGAACTCGTAGCCTTCGCGGCGCATGTTCTCGATCAAGACCGAAAGGTGCATCACCCCGCGGCCTTTGACCTCGACAGCGTCCGAGCTGCCGTCGGGGCCCAATTGGAGCGCCACGTCGCGGGCGGCGGCGTTTTGCAGGCGGGCGAGCACCTGGCGTCCGGTGACGTAGGTGCCTTCCTTGCCGGCGAACGGCGAGTTGTTGACCCGGAAGATCATCGACAGGGTCGGCTCGTCCATCACGATGGCGGGCAGCGGGTCGCGGTGCTCGGGGTGGCACAGGGTGTCCCCGATCTCCATTTCCTCGATACCGGTGAGCACGGCGATGTCACCCACTTCGACCGCGTCCACGGGGACCTTGTTGAGGCCTTCGTAGCGGAAGAGTTTCTTGACCGAAACCGCCTTGCCGCCGGGACGATGTTCGTGACACAGGAGGTAGCGGTTGCCGACCTCGAGGGTTCCGCGCGAAACGCGGCCGACCACGACCTTGCCGAGGAAGTCGTCGCGGTCCAAGGTCGCGGCTTGGAATTGCAGCGGGCCTTCCGAGTCGGCCTTGAGCGAGTCGGTGTGCTTGACGATCATCTGCAGCAACGGATCCAGGTTGTCGCTGACCTCGTCGGGCTCGTTCATGGCGAAGCCATCGCGGCCCGAACCGTAGACCACGGGGAATTCCAGCTGCTGGTCGTTGGCCCCCAATTCGACGAACAGGTCGAAGATCTCGTCGAGCACTTCGGTGGGGCGCGCATCAGGACGGTCGATCTTGTTGATCATGACCATCGCCTTGAGCCCGTGTTGGAACGCCTTGCGCAGCACGAAGCGCGTCTGGGGCATCGGGCCCTCGTACGAGTCGACGAGCAGGAGCACGGCGTCGGCCATGGCCAAGGTACGCTCGACCTGGCCACCGAAGTCGGCGTGTCCGGGCGTGTCGACGATGTTGATGCGCACGTCCTTGTAGCGGATGGCGGTGTTCTTGGCGAGGATCGTGATGCCTCGCTCGCGCTCTTGTGGGTTCGAGTCGAGCACACGCTCCTCGACGTTCTGGTTGGCCCGGAACGTACCGGCGAACCGGAAGATCGAGTCCACCAAGGTGGTTTTGCCGTGGTCAACGTGGGCCACAATGGCGATGTTTTTGATGGTGGGGCGGGCCATAGGAATGGATGCTCGGGGCGTCGAATCAGAGATTGGGCGCCAAAGTGTAGGGACGAACCGGATGCGCGCCAAGGTGGGACCGGTCGAATCCGCGTCCCAGCCGCCTTTCGTCCTATTCCAGGATGACCTTGCGGATCTTCTGAAGGAGGTAGGTTTTGAGCTCACCGCTCCGTTGGCACTCCCCCTCCAAATAGCTCTTGGCGTGGCTCTCGTAGAGCATTTTGGGCCGAACTTCCAGGGGGAAGGGGTTGCCCATGTCCTCGCCGTAGAGCAAACGGACGGTGACCCCATCGCGGATGGCCCGTTCCAAGGGGCGTAGCCGGGGGCTCATCTTGGCCCGGGCGGGACCCCGGGCCGCGATCGTCAAAGGGCGTCGGTGTTCCCCCAGGGCGCTTTCCCAAGGGTCTTCGCCCAAGTCCGCGGCCCGTTCGAAGCACTCTTCGATCACTTTCCAGCACCAAACGGCATCGGCCAACGCCCGGTGGTGGTCGCCTTCGTCGAAGTCCAGGACCTGGCAAAGCGTGACCAGCTTGTGGTCGGGGGACTCGGGGATCCAACGACGGGCCAGGATCAACGAATCGAGGAACGACCCTCTAGGGGGTTCCAAGCCCGCCCGGGCGTACTCAAAGCCCAATACCCGCGTATCGAATGGCGCGTTGTGGGCCGCCAGCCAATCGTCACCCGCCCAAGCGGAAAACCGGGCCAACACCTCGGGGGCGAAGGGGGCCCTGCGCACATCGTCGTTGGTGATGCCGTGGATCGCGGTGGTCTCGGGTTCGATGGCCACCGCCGGGCACACCAAGGCTTCGAAGGTGTCTTCGATCTCTCCGTCCACGACCCGCACAGCCCCCAACTCCAACAGGTGGGGGGCCCCCGCCATGGTGGCGGTTTCGGTGTCGAGGCAGATGATGGGTCGCATGGGCTGCTAGCTTGGCTAGTACCGGCTAGCTAGGACAGGCTAGCTAGGACAGGCTGGGGCTCGGGCTGGTTTCGCCCGAATCGGGGGTGCCTGCGTCCGTTGAGCGACCCGCCCCGGTCATCCAGAAGACGGCCGACAAGAGGATCGGAATCAGGATCAGGGTGAACAGCGTGGAAACCACCAGGCCCCCGACCACCACCGCGCCCAGGCCCCGGTACAGCTCGGACCCCGACCCGGGCATCAAGACCAAGGGCAGCATGCCCCCGACCGAGGTTAGGGTGCTCATGGCGATCGGGCGCACCCGACTCTCGACGGCGTCGATGATGGCTTGCTTGGGGGTCGTGTTGCCCTCCCGCAGGAAGTTGAGCGATTGGTACACGATCAGGATGGCGTTGTTGACCACCACGCCGGCCAAAATCACGAACCCCAAGATCGTCAGCACGTCCATGTTTTGCACGGGCATGTAACGGTCGTTGAGGCTCCAAACGTGCACGGCGCGCAGGGCGGCGAACCCGCCCAGGGTGGCTAGCGGCACGCTGACCAAAATCACCAGCGGGTAGAGCCAGCTCTGGAAGAGCACCACCATCAACAGGTAGACCACGAGCAGCGCGAGCACCAAACTGCTCGTCAGGGTGCTGACGAGGGTGCCATCGCCCACCAGCGCGCGCTTGATGTCGTTGAGTTTGCCCGCCGAACCGGCCATGGCTACTTCCACGTCGGGCGAAATCGCGCCCTTGGCTTGGAGGTCGGCCACGGTGCTTTCGATCGAATCGATGGCTACCTGCAAGGGCATCGTCGCCGGGGGAGTGAGCTGGAGGGTCACCGCCCGTTGGCGCCCCACGTGTTTGATCATCTCCGGAACCGAAATGCGTTGCATGCTGGCCAAGTCCGAGAGTTTGACGACTTGCCCGCTGGGCGTTGCCAAGGGCACGTCTTCGAGGGCCGCCATCGGGTGGTCGCCCTGCGAGCCGGGGCTCATGATCTTGAGGTCCTTGAGCTCGCCCTCGGCTTCAAACTGGCGCGGCAACAACAAGCCGTCGCTGTTGGCCTGGAGCGCCAAGCCCACATCCGTGCGCGTCATGCCCAACTCGCGCAGGGCCTCATCGTTGGCGGTCAGCCGCAGTTCCGGCGTCGGCAACGAGAAGTTCATCGGGTCGGGGATGATCGAGCTGGGTGGGAAGGTGCCCATCAGGCCGCCAAACAACGCGCCCGCGCTGGCCTCGACCTGGGCCAAGTCGTCGCCATACAGGTCGACCTTGACCGCGGTTCCCGAGTTGCCTCCGGTGTTGAACAGCGGCATTTGGAATGAGAACCCGAAGACATCGGGGGTTTGCGCCCCCGCTGTGGCCGAGTTCATCAAGGGGATCAAGTCCACCACCTGCTTGGCGTTCTGCGCGATCGCGCCGTGGAACAGGAGTCCGTTGAAGCCCACCAGGAAGTAGTATTCGATCGGTGGAGGGATGACCTCGAAGGCTTGGTCGGGCTGGGGACCTTCGGGTCCCATGGGCACGATCTGCAAGGGCTTGCGGCGATCGGGGCCGATCGGCTCGAGGCTCTGCGGCCCGTCGCCCAAGGGTTGGCCCAACTCCACGCGCTCCACGTCGAAGCGCGTGCCGGCCACTTCCCAGGCAGGGCGCATGGTCTCCTCGACCCGCTTGCCGATTTCGGTCAGCTGCCCAAGGTTGTAGCCGGGGGGCGGGATGAGCATGCCGAAGACGATGTTCCGGTTCCCGAGCGGCAAGTAGTCGAGCGGGGGCATCCAGCGTTGGATACCCCAAACCGTGATCACGGCAAAGCCCACCGCGGTGACGGTGCTGCGAAACCAAGAGCCCAAGAGCCAGCCGGTGATGGCACCTGCCAAGCGCAGGAACCAGCCCTTGGAACTCTTACGCTCGCCCTCGGGTTTGGCTGCCTCTAGGGCGCGCGCGGCAGCTTGGCGTTTGGCCACGCCTCCCAGCAGCGTGCTCGCCGCCGAGGGGATGACCGTGATCGATACCAACAGCGAAAGCCCCACGGCCGCCATGATGGCGAGAGCGATGTCGCGGAACAGCTGCCCGGCAGAATCCTGGATCAAAAGGATCGGCAGGAACACCACCATGGTGGTCAAGGTCGAGGCGAGCACCGCGCCGGCCACCTCCTGGGTCCCATCGAGCGAGGCTTTGCGCACCGGTTTGCCCATCTCCAAGTGCCGGAAGATGTTCTCGATCACCACGATCGCGTTGTCGACCACCATGCCCACGGCAAAGGCCATGCCCGCCAGCGAGATGATGTTGATCGTGCGGCCCATCGCCACCATGACCATGATCGAGGCGATCACCGAGATCGGAATGGCCACCCCGATGATGCCGACCACGCGCAGCGAGCGCAAAAACAGCAGCAGCACGAGGACGGCGATCGAGCCACCGATGACGATGTTCGATTGGACCAGGCCCAGCGCCTCTTCCACGTAGGTGGTCGCGTCGAAGTTGACGACCAGTTTGAGGTTGCCGTTCAGTCCGCGGCGCTTGGCTTCGAGTTCGAGCAGGCCCCCCGGCGCGTTGAGCTTGTCGAATTCCGCCCGCAGGCGCCCCATGGTCTCCAACATGTTCGCGCCATGCTCCAGCGTGAAGTTGAAGAACGGCATGACGTGGCCTCGGGCACGGGCCCAGGTGGTGAGCTCCTTGTAGCCCTCCTGGATTTGCGCCAATTCGCGCAGGTAGACCGTCCCGTTTTCATCGCGGCGCACGACCAATTCGCCGACTTCGTCGACGTTCGCGAAGCGTCCCACCGCGCGCACGCGGATGTCGTTCTTGCCCTCGGGCAGTTTGCCGCCCGAGAAGTTGTCGTTGCTCAGGTTGATCGCCGCCAGGAGCTCGCTGTAGGTCATCCCGCGCCGGGCCAGCTCGCTCGGGTCGACGATCAGGTGGATCTCCTTCTCGCGCGTGCCCATCATGCCCACTTCGGCGATGCCGGGGATGCGCTCCAAGCGCGGCTCGAGCCGGCGCCGCATGAACTCGTGCAGCGTCGTGGCGTCGAAGTCCGGATCGGAGCTCGCCAAGGCAACCCACGCCATGTAGTCGCGGGTCTCGGGGTCGAGCCCCTCGACAGTCGGCTGCAACACCCCGGGCGGGTAGGCGGGGACCTCGTCCAAGCGCTGCGCCACTTCGGCGATGGCGCGCTGGATGTCGGTGCCGGTTTCGAATTCCAGGCGCAGTTCGCCGCTACCGGCGCGGCTGGTGCTGGTCATCGAAACCAACCCCGAAAGGTTGCCCAGGCGCTGCTCTTGCTCGTCGATGACGTCGCTTTCGACCTCTTCGGCCGAGGCGTTCTCCCAGAAGGTCGAGACGTTGACGACCACCGATTGGACCTCGGGAGTCATTTGCACGGGCACCTTGATGACGGTCATCAAGCCGCCAATCAGCGCCAAGATCACGCCCACCGCGATGGTGATGGGCTGGCGGACGGCCAGTTGGATCAGGTTCATGGTTGGATACGCCGGAGCCTATTGTTCCTGGGCCGGTTCGGACGGGGGGGTGGGGGTCTCGCCGGTAGGCGCTTGAGCGCCCCGTTCGCTGGGGACCAGGGGGGTCCCGGGGTACACGCGTTCGTTGCCTTCGACCACGAGCTGGTCCCCAGTTTGCAGGTCGCCGGGGACCATGGCTTCGAGTGCGAATCCACCCGGTGTTGAGAACAGGATTTTGACGGGCACCAAAGCCGCCACGTTGCCCTCGGCTACCTTGACCACCAGGGCCGACTCACCACGCCGCAGGATTGCATCGGAGCTGATGACTAGGTGGTCCTGGCGCGTACCGATCGGCACTTCCGCGGAGATGGACATTCCCGCGTGCATGTTGGCCACCTGGTCGGCGGAAGGGGTCACGTCGAGCAGCAAAGGGAAAGTCCGCGCCCGCTCATCGACCATGGGGATGATCCGGGGGCGTTGTCCTAGAACCGTAGCCTGGGTGGCTTCCAACCGCACGGTCATCGGAGTCTCTCCGATTTGCCCCATGAAGCGCTCGGGAACCTGGAGCCATGCTTCGAGCGGGCCGGTGGAGATCAAGGTCACCAGCGGATCCCCTTGATGAACCCACTGACCCACTTCGGCGTGGCGAGCGATGATGCGCGCCGCAAAGGGCGCACGCACCACGCAATCTTGGATGCGGATATCCAACAAGTCGAGTTCGGCCTGCGCGGCTTGGTTGGCTTGCTTGGCCGCTTCGAGCTGAGCCCGGTCGATGGCGACTTGGGTCTTGGCGTTGCGCAAATCTTGGTCGGAGATCGCGCCGGTGGAGGCGGCTTGTTCGAGGGCTCGCAGATCCAATTCCGAGTTGGAAAGTCGCGCTTCGCGCTCCAAGAGCGTGGCACTGCCCATGGCCAAGTCCGCCTGTTTCTTGGCACGCTCCGCAGTGAGGCGCCGGGCGTCGAGGACCGCCAACACGTCGCCTTGCGCCACGGTCCGGCCTTCGCGCACGTCCATCCCGAGCAGCACGCCCTCCTCCAGCGCCGCCATCACCGAAGTCGAGCGGGCCCGTAGGCTGCCCAAGAGGCGCTCGGTGGCTTGCGTCGATTCGGAGCGAAGCGGCTCGACAAAGACGGGTTGCTGGGCCCATCCGGACGTGGTGAACAGGCCGAGGAGGGCCAAGAGGGTAGGGGAGAGGAAACGTTGCATGGTCACTTGGGTGGAGATGGCCGAACATTCTATCGAACGGGCCTGGGCGGTTGCAGCCCGCAAGCCATGGGGAATGGGTGTTTTGGAGTGCGCGGAATGGAAATCTTGGAGCACAAGGCGTGCAACGAGCCGGGCCAGTCCTGGTTCTCGGCCCCTTGGGAAGCTGCGGCAGCCTAAGTGCGTGGCTTGCGCAAGACCCAGGTGCTCATCGCCCGAGCCTGGTCGACCACCGTGGTCTTGAGCGGGTCGACCGATTCGGCACCCCATTCGCGGGCGGTAGCGTGGAGCCGCTGTGCCGGAACCACGAAGCGTTGCGAGCCATCTGGCAGGGTCATCCAGCCTTCCACCCTGCCATCCAACAGGCTTTCGATCCCAATCGACGTCGCGAGCCGTGCAAAGAACAAACCGCCTGGGCTAAGGAGTCGCCAGGCGGCCTCGGCCATTGCTTGCCACTGGGCCAAGTCGCGGGCGAAGTGCAAAACCGCGTTGCACAAAAGCACGTCGCAACACCCCGCCGGAAAACTCGTCGCTTCGAGCGTCTCCGCTCGAAAGTTGTGTTCGGAAGCGGTGGGTGCGAAGCGGCGCTGCATGGCCTGTACGTGCTCCACCGCTTCGGGATTGGGGTCCAAACCCTGCACCGGATACCCCGCCTTGAGCAGATACGCAAGGTTGCGCCCCATGCCCATACCCGCGTCGAAGATCCGCATGGGGGGTGCAATCTGGCCGCGCAGGATCTGGTCGACGACATAGATGTCGGTCGCCCCCAGGATGGCGGGTAGCGGATCAAGTCGGTGCATACCCGCATGGTAGCGATTGCCTGATCGCACACCAACGGCCCCCCACCCGACGTGGGGGGGGCAGGACCCAGTTCGCCTACTTGCTATCGGCAGGATGCTTGCTGTCGGTAGGGTGATTGCTGTCGGTGGGGGCCGACTGCTGAGTTGCTTGGTAGGCGATTTTTCCACCCACGATGGTGTAGACCACCTTGGCTTCGCGGATTTCTTCGGGAGGGCAGGTCATGATGTCTTTGGAGAGCACCACGATGTCGGCCAGTTTCCCAGGCGTCAGCGATCCCTTGGCATCCTCTTCGAAGGCAGCGTAGGCGCAGCTTAGCGTGTACGACTTGAGCGCTTCGGCGCGCGTCATGCAATGCTCGGGATAGAACGCCTTACCATTCGGCATCTTGCGGGTGACCGAGGCGTAGAAACTGGCGATTGGGTCGATGTCCTCGACAGGAGCGTCGGTTCCGTTGCTAACGACGGCGCCCGAGTCGAGCAGTTCGCGCCAGACGTAGGCGCTGTTCTTGCTGCGCGTTTCGCCCAGTCGCTCTGGGACGAACACCCCATCCGAAGTGCAGTGCACTCCTTGCATCGAAGCGATCACCCCGAGTTCGGCAAAGCGCGGGATGTCTGCAGGATCGATGTGCTGCGCGTGCTCGACGCGCCAGCGGCGCGATGCTTTGGTGGGGTGCTTGGCAAAGTTTGCTTCGAAGACATCGAGGATTTCCCGATTGGCGCGATCCCCAATCGCGTGCACGCACAGTTGCATGTTGTACTGGATGGCAAGATCTGCGTAGCGGCGTGCCACTTCCAGGGGGGCGGTGTTCAGTCCGCTGCTCTCCGGCAGATCCGAGTAGGGCTCCAACAACCATGCCCCATGCGATCCGAGAGCTCCGTCGAGGATCAGTTTGATTCCGCCCACCGTGAAGAAACCATCGGCAGCCCCTGTCACCTTGGTGGCGCCTAGCTTTTTGGCCATGCGTTCGGGTTCGTCACGCACCATGACCCAAAGCCGGATGCCCAGATCGCCGGATTCGGCCATGTCTCGAAGGATCGCGATGGTTTCGAAGCTCGAACCCGCGTCTTGGAAGCTGGTCACGCCCTTGGAGAGGCAGTCCTGAACCGCCAAATGGACGGCATGCTGCGTGGATTCGGGTTCGGCGCCGCTTGCTGGCGCCTCGTACGCATCCCAGATCAAACCCGCAGCCTTTTCGCGAAACGCTCCGCAGGGAGTGCCGTCGGGGTTTCGTAGGATCTCACCGCCTTCCGGGGAGGCGGTGTCGGCGTCCACATGGGCCGCCCGCATGGCCGCGGCGTTGGCGAAGCACATATGCCCACTGGCGTGGATCAAGATCACGGGGTGATCGGGGCTCAATGCGCTCAGCCTTGCGTGGGTTGGGTATCCTTCGACGTTCGAGTTGGGAGGCGAATTCCACTTCTCTTGATGCCAGCCCCGGCCGAGGATCCACTGTCCCTTGGGAGTTTTGGCGACCGCCTCGGCGACTTGCTGTTCGATGTCTTCCCAAGCGGTGGCATGGGTCAAGTCGAGCATTTGTTTGGTATCTCCAAGCGCTTTCAGGTGGGCATGCCCGTCGATGAAACCGGGAATCGCTAGTCGCCCCGCAAGATCGATGACTTGCGTGTGTTCATCGGCGAGGGCACGGATCGCCTGCGATGTGCCCACGGCAAGGATGCGGTCGCCGCGGATCGCAATGGCCTCGGCTTCGGGTGTTTGGGCATCCACCGTGACCACGTGCCCGCCCACGAGGATGAGGTCCGCAGCGCTAGCAGCGGGGGCGTCCTGGGGAAACGGTACGATGGTGGCCAGCGAGAGAAGTGCCGAAAGGAGAGGAATCATCGTTGGGTTGGTTTTGGTGGAAGCAGTGCGTGAGCCATCTTACGGTTTCGGTCGAATGCCATGCGAGGGCCGAATGCCGAGCGAGGGCGTTGTTTGCGGATCGCTTGCCAGCCTTGGAAAGGAGGAGGCCTTGTGCGATTTGGGTGCTCATAGGGTGGATCGCGTCGCTACGCCTACCCACAACTGCTGCAGCCGGCCTCTGGGATAGACTTTGGGGCCTTGAAAGGCTGGGCAAATGGCCGGTAGCTCTTTCGAGATGCCCTTGAGAAGCCCTTAGGAAGACGGTTGCTGGTGGGAATTCGTGCGCAGTTCGATCCGTTTTGGACTAGGAGTCTTTCGTTTCTATCCCACTAGATTGGGCTGGAACGTGGTAGGGCCGTGACGTCACGGTTTCCCGTTCGAAAGTCTGCTTTCCCCAAGAGGAACTATGGAAGTCGTCTATTTCATCATTCTAGGTGTGGTTGCCGGTTGGCTGGCTGGCGTTTTGGTCAAAGGCGGTGGGTTTGGTTTGATCGGCGACATGGTCGTCGGAATCCTGGGAGCCATCGTAGGTGGCTATTTGATCCGGCCCGCGTCTTCGGGGCTGGTTCCCAGCCTGCTCGTGGCTACAGCGGGAGCCGTGATCTTGCTTGTCGTCGTGCGGGTGCTCAAACGCGCCTGACGCGCTCCGGTTGATCCACCAGGAAGAGAGCCCCTGCGTTTGCCGCGTCGGACGCTGGCTCAACTGCTTGCCCTCGTTCCCTCGTCCCCTCGTGACCTTGGGGCCAGGGACATGCCGCGGGATCTGCGGTGGTCGATCACCCCGAAAGCAAAATGCGAGTTCCACCAATCGGGTGCCCGCCGCCATGACTAGCGATCGGCGGAAGCCTGGGATGGAGCTTTCGCCAGCGCGTTTTCCTCGCGGGCCTGCGAAAAGATCCAACCCGCGAGCATCGCAAGCAGGAAGGACGGTGCGAGCACGTCGATCTTCTGGAAGTACTCCCCAATCCCGTCCAGCGGGTGGATCACGAACTTGAAGAAGGGCACGCACAGGAGCCCCGTGACCATGGATGCGATCGCGCCCCGTTCGGAGTAGCCCTTCCAGAAGATCGAGAGGATCACGACGGGGCAGAAGGTGGCCGCAATTCCCGACCAGCCGAAAATGACGAACCAGAACACGGTGCGGTCGGGGGTGAGCACCGCAACGGCAAACGCGAGGGCCAAGGCCAACAGCGCCATTCCGAAGGTCACCAGTCGCGATAGGTTGGCCAGCCGGCTCTCGTCGATCTCCGGGTGGTAGATCTTTTGGTAGAAGTCACGAGTGATCGCGCTCGAGGCCACGATCAACAGCGAGTCGATAGTCGACATGACCGCCGACAGAACGATCGCGATGTAGAGCCCTACGAGGGTCAGGGGCAACAGATTCTCGACCATCATGATCAACACGTTTTCAGCCCCGTTGCCAAAGACCACCGTGGGGTCCACGCCCGATTCGGAGTAGAGGTACCGTCCCAGCAGCCCAATCGAAACCGCTGCGCTGTCGGTTAGCAACGTAAACGCCAGTGCCACCCAGCGACCCTTGGTGATTTCGGCCTCGTTCTTGATCGCGATGAAGCGCACATAGATCTGCGGTGACCCCAGGAAGCCCAGGCCGATCATGGCGAATCCGAGGATCGTGAAAACGTTCATCCAGGGATCTTCGTGGGTACCCCAGATGTTCAAGAGGCCCGGGTCGATCGTGCGCAGCCCAGAGACAAAGGCCGAGCCGCTGTCGATCGAGAACCAAGCGATGATGGGAAGCAGCAAGAGGCCAAAGAACATCATCAAACCCTGGAACACATCCGACCACACCGCGGCCAGAAAACCACCCAGGAAGATGTAGGCCAGCACAATGCCAAAGCCCAACAGCGCACCCACGAAGTAGTTCATGTCGAGCAGCGACTCGAACGCCTTGCCCGTGGTGTCGATCTGCGCACTGACATAGATGATCACGAACACGGAAAGGGCAGTCGCAGCAATGCTCCGCAAGCGATGGGTCTTGGGTTGAAAACGGCCCTCGAGGAAGTCGGGGATCGTGATCGCCCCGTACTCATCGGTCATGCGTTTGAACCGCTTGGCCATGAAGAACCAGGAGACACCCACCCCTAGCAGTTCACCGAGCACCACCCAAAACGCCGACACGCCAGCCAGGGCACCCATGCCGGTCAATCCCAAAAGCAACCAGCCGGACTCCCCAGTAGCCCTAGCCGAGAACGAGGCCGCCCAGAAGCCGACTTGCTTGCCGCCCACGTAGTAATCGCTCAATCCCTTGACCTTGCGCGAAGCGACGATGCCAATGAGGAACAGCACGGCAAAGTAGGCGCCGAGGATGAGAAGCTTGGTGAGCATGGTTCTGAGCCTTTCCTACGGGGGAGGGGAAGTACCGCCGGCATTGCGCCGTTCGATGGGGGCGATGCAATGGTCCGAGGCCCAGCTAGGGCCTCGGAAGGCCGAGTCCGCGGGTCGCGCCGACCGCCTAACAAGGCGGAAACATGGGACGAAAGATGCCCAGCATGCACGCGCTACCCATGAGAGCCTGAAACGCTCAATAGCCTGAAACCCTCGAGTGCCTGCCCCTCGAGTGCCTGTGAAAAAACGGGCCTGGGTGCTGATGCAGGCATCCTAACAAACGGCGCCGCGCATGTCACCGCCTTGTTCACAAAGTGCTCGCCCTAGTTTCGTACCAACAGCTCGGCACTTGGGGTGCGACGGATGGGGCGCTCCGTGGATACCCAAGTGGAGTGAAATGCGGGCGCAACGTCGATTCGACGCGATCTCCATCCGCGGCACCCACTCGGTCGGATCCGAATCGGAGGCGAGATCGCTGGAGGGCGATCCAGAGTCCTTTGGAGGGATGGCCGCATTCCTCCTCATTGGGAGGTCATCCAATGGGCGCTTCGCCGCTTGTCGGCTGCTTCTGTGGGAAGCGGGCAGCCTTACCTCCAAACCTTCGGTTGCCTTACGAAGAACTTCTCGCTGCTTGAAAACAGGTACCAACATGCGAGGGGGAGTTTGGCTCTCCTAACCGAGAAGGAGTCGAGCCACCCTTGCCAACGGTCATCCGCCGGGGTGGAGTTGGAAGCAGATGGTTTGCTGGAAAACGCCTCCTGCGGCAACGCTCTTGCGGTCGAAGCGCCAGCGGCGGACGTTTTCCACCGCGCTCTTATCGAGCAACGTGCTTCCACTGCTTTGCAAGATCCAGGCTCGTTGCACACTACCGTCGTTCCCGATTTCCAGTCCCACCCGGGTCTTGCCCTCGATTCCTGCCCTGCGGGCGCTGGCGGGATAGACCAACGGCGGCCGATGCACGATCACCACGTTGGCACCCAGTGGCGCGAGGGTTTGGGATTCGGCCCTGGGTTCGGAGTCCGGTTGTGCGTTCGATTCGGCCGGCTGCTTTGGAGAATCGGTGGATTCAGGCTCTGGACGGCTTCCGACAGCACCGGCAAGCGGCGGCGTGAGCCGTTCGACTGCTTCGGTTGGCTGCGGCTGCGGCGGTGTCAGGGTTGCGGGAGCGGCCTGCGCCAAGTCCACGAGCGGAACCGCGACGGATTCCGCTTTGGGCGCGGGGTCCGACAGGCGTGCGAGGTCGCGGATTGGCCGGGTTTCGCTTGCCTCGCGCAAGCGGGGAACCACAGGGGCCGGGCTGGGATGGAGGATCGCCTGGACCTGGGCTGAGTCCAGCATGACCACTTCAGCGGTTTGGGGAGCAGCCGAGGCGACCGCCGGGGGCGCCACAGACCCCATGAAGCGCGCGCTCCCTAGGAGGATGGCTGCATGCCCTAACAGCGCGATTCCTGCGGAGATTCGCCAGTCGGGTGTGCGGATCATTCGCCACCTTCCACTCCGGCAAGGTAGATGCGTTGTTGACCCGCTGCTCGCAACCCGTCGAGCGCGGCGGCCACGGCTCCATGCCGGGCATCCGCATCGGCATTCAGCAGCACGGCAAACTCGTCGTCTTGCTCGTGCAGTTCGCGGACTGTTTGGATCAAACCGGGTCCATCCACCGGCTGCCCCCCCGCAAAGAGGCTGCCATCGCGTTCCACGGTGACCACCAACACGCTCGACAAGCTCTGCGATTGCGCCGTGCCGAGCTGGGGCAGGTTCACCGGGATGGCGGTCGAGCGGATCATCGCCGTCATCGCGTACACGAAGGTGACCAGCAACAGGAACATGACATCGATCAGGGGCAACATCTCGATGCGCGGGCCTTCGCTCCAACGATCAGAGCGTCTCATGGAGCCTCTTCGCGCTGCAGCGCTAGTTCCAAGTCGAACAAGACGGTCCGGATCCTGGCGCGCAGCCAGTTGTAGGGGAGGATCGTGCACAGCGCGACCACCAACCCAAGCGCCGTGGTGATCAGCGCTTCGGCGATGCCGCTCGAAACTCCCAGTGGATCGGGCCGCGCCTCGCCTCCCAGTAATTCGAACGATTGGATGATGCCCGTCACGGTGCCCAAAATGCCGAGCATCGGCGCGATGGTGATGACCGTGTCGAGCAGCACCATCCCGCGGGCGATCAAGCGCTCGACGGCTTCGAGCCCCTCGCGCCGCGCCAGTTCGAGCAACTCGTCGTGTTGTCGTCCCGTACGCATCCAAAAACGGATCCGGTCGATCACCACGGTGGTAGCCAAAAGCGAAAGCAGCAAGAGCGGCCAAACTACCGGACCGCCGCGTTGGATCCAGGTCATCATGGCCGCGACCCCACGAAACGGCGCACCTCCGGATCGTCCCCGCCCAGTTCGAGGAACCGTCGGTAGGCATTCCGCGCTTCGTCGGCCTGGCCCAGACGCAATCGCAAGTCGTTTCCCAGTTGCAGCCAAGCTTCAGCGAATCCGGGGCGGGCTTGGGTGGCCGCGCGATACGCCTGGGCAGCCCCTGCAAAGTCCTCTAGACGGTCGAGGCACACTCCACGATTGAAGTGGGCGTCGGCGGCCCAGGTCCCCGAAGCGCCCTGTTCGAAGCGCTGCGCGGCTTTGTGAAAGGCCTGGCCCGCATAGTCGATCAGACCTAGCTCGTAGCTGGCACGCGCCACCCCTTGGTTTGCAAGCGGTTCGAGGCAGGCTCGCGCTTCGGGAACCCGGCCAAGGTGGCGCAAGGCCTGGCCGCGCAGGAGTACGAAGCGCGGATCGCCGCACAGGCTTGCGGGCAACCCATCGCAGCGGGCGAGCAGACCTTCGAAGTCCCCGGCCCGCAGCCGGTCCTCGCACAGTCCGATCCAGGCTTGTGCATCACCGGGCTCGGCCGCGATCCGGCGTTCGGCCAGTGCGGTCCGCAGCGGCTCCACATCGTGCAGCAGGACAGCGAGTTCCGACAAGGCAAGGGGTTGTTGCGCATCCTCAGTCAGCATCGAGGCGAGCAATTGCAAAGCCACCAAGGGCTCGCCAGCGCGCTGCGCGACTTGGGCTAGGAGAACTCTTCCTGCCGGATCTTGTACCTGTTCGACGAGTGAGGCACCCACCTCCCAAGCCTCGGGGATGCGCTCGCGCTCGGCCAACCAGCGGCACAGCGCCAAGGCCACGCGGGGTTGGCCGACTTGCTCGCGCAACACGGATTCGGCTTCGGGCTCGCGACCGAGCAAGCCCAGCGCTTCGGCGCGCCGCAGGATGACCCCCGGGCGGGTCGGTTGGCGCTCCATGAGCGGTTGGAGCTCGGCCAGGGCCTCGGCCGCGTGGGGAGGGCCCAGTTGGATCAACAGCCCGACGAGTTCGAGGCGGGCGGTGTCGAGCGATGGATACACTGTAAGCGCAGCGCGTAGGTCGGATTGGGCTTGGTCGAACCGCGCGAGCCCGCGCTCAGCGCGGCTGCGCTCGACGAGCAGCCAAGCCGATTGCGGTAGGGCTTCCAACGCGGGAGCCAAGACCCCGAGCGCCTGATCGAAGTGTCCAAGGTCGTTCAGTACGCGTCCCAGCCACTGTCGAACGCTCGGCTCGCTGGGAGCGAGGTCTAGCGCCGCGCGGAGCCGGTCATGCGCCTCACCGAGCGCGCCCGAGGCGTAGGCTTCCTGGGCGGCTACCAACGATGCGGCCACGGGATCGAGGGGTGCCATGGCTTCGGGGCCGCGGCTTTGGGGTGGGCACGCAAGCCATGCAAGCGCGCAGATCGTGGTGAGCATGGGGACGGGGATCGGTGGCGCGGAAAATGGGAGGGAGGAGCGAGCGTGTGGGGCACCGACCCAAACTTCCCGAAGCAAACAGCCAGCAAGAATCGTTCCAGCAGCGCTTGCCCCGTCCGCGCGATGCTTGCCTTCGGGGACCGCAACCAAGGGGAAACAAATGTTTCGCTGGCGTGACATCAAGTGTTACGCGAAGGCTCAGGCATTGTCCCCAGGCGTCCCGCGACCCCGCCCTGGAGTTCTTGGCGGGCGCCCTTGCAACCCCGAAGCTCGCGGATCGGGTTGCCGCCAGAATCGGCACGGATGTTGCGCGGCTTCCGGTGCATGGCCTGCGACCCGTACTGCTGACCCGCAGTGCTGACCCGTAGTGCTGATCCGTAGTGCTGATCCGTAGTGCTGATCCGTAGTGCTGATCCGCAGTGCTGACCCGTAGTGCTCAAGTCTCTCCTCAAACCCAACTCTGATGCAGGAAACTCCTTCGCTGTCCAATCCACGGACTCGCTTGCTCCGCTGGCTGGTCTTCGTTCCCTCGCTTTGCGCTTTGCTTTTTCCTCCCGCCGCCCAGGCCCAGGCCCAGGCCCAGGAGATCGGGAAGTTTCCGGACGAAGCGTCCTTGAGCAGCATGCTCGGAAAGGGCGCGCTGCGCATCGAGGACGAAGGGGTGCTGCACTATTACTGGTGGCGCCACGAGGTTCCCATGAGCTGGCAGGATCGCCCGGTCGAAGTCTTCGAGGGCAAATCGTTGCGGTTTTCGGTGCGCAAGGACGGCGAAGAGTGTCTGGGCAGCGGTCGCTGGTTGGTCTTTTCAGATGAGGTCATCCCCGTGGTGACCGCGCTCGCTGGAGGGGGCTTGCGCGTGACCTCGGTGGTTCCGCGCTTTCCTGGAAGCACCCCGCAGGGCTTTGACGTGCGTTTCCTTGGGCGCGGTACCGAAACCGAGCTGGCGGGTCCCGTGGCAGCCGCCCACAGCCGCATCGAAGCCATACGCCGGGCCACCGCCTTGCCTCCGGACCGTTTGCCCACTTCGGAGTCCTATGGGCCCAGCGACATCGGCGTGGCACAGCTCGAGACCCTCTTCGGCTCGAAAGCCGAGGTCAAGGACGGGGTGCCGCTCTTTCGTTTGCCGGGGCCCCCGACCCTTGCGGGCCAGCCCGCGGGAATCCGCATGGGGTTCGCGGTCTTCGCTGCGTTTGCTGGCACCGATGCGCAGGCTCGCGCGCGGGTCGATTGGACCCTGCGGCCGAGCGAGGTGGCTCCCTTGCTCGACAGCCTCGGACGCCAGGGCTTTGTGCTGGAGTCCCTCAGTGCCGCAGCGCCTGGATTTGACGACGAACTGACCCAGGTGTCGCTCGTGGCGCGCGGTCCGGTGATGGACTTGGCCCAGGCGGTGGCCGGCGAACTCGTGGCCATGGCTCCTCCCGCCAAGCAACCCGACCAGGAATTCCACTCGCCCGAGGCGCCGGAGTGCTTGGGTTTGAAAGCGGGCCGGCTGGGCGAAGGCTGGCACTCGGCGGCGACCTTGCCCGCTGGCTCCGAACGCGCGCGCTGGACCGTCCAAGACGACGCGGAACTGGGCCCGATCGCCAGCATGCAGGATCCAGGAGCCTGGGATAGCAAGACCTTCAACCTGCTTTGGAACGAACAGCCGCGGTTCCAAGACGGATCCATCACGCTGCGAATGCGTGCCGATCGAGGTCGCATTGACCAAGGTGGGGGCCCCATCTGGCGCGTGCAGGATGCGAACAACTACTACGTGTGTCGTTTCAATCCCTTGGAGCAGGACTTCCGGGTCTACTACGTGCAAGATGGGGTGCGCGTGCAAATCCAAGCCTATGGCAGCTTGCCCTACCAAAGCGGCGATTGGTACACGATTCGGGTCGATCAGGTAGGCGACCAAATCACCTGCACGCTCAACGATTCGATCGTATTGCGGGTACGCGACGACCATATTGCGGGGCCTGGGGGAGTCGGCGTTTGGAGCAAAGCAGACTCCCAACCTTCCGTCGCCGGATTGTGGGTGGAGGGTTCCAGCCAAGACGGACGCTGATCCACGGAGGATGCGCGGCTACCAAACTGTGGCGCCCCGACCCGCGCTGCCCCATCCGCGCTGCCTAACCCGCGGGCGGCGAGGGGGCCGCGTTGGAGAGCGGAATGACCTGGATTTTGCCCGTCGCCGGACTGCGCTCGATCGATGCCTCGACTCCCCAGACATGACGCAGGCGCGCGGCGGTGAGCGTGGCTTCGGGGCTGCCCTCGGCGACCAGCTCGCCGCGATGCAGCACGCCGATCCGGTCGCAGTAGCGTGAGGCCAATCCCAGATCGTGCAGCACAATCATGGCGGAGCTCTCTGGGCGGTGGGCAAAGTCCCGCGCAAACTCCATCACTTCGAGCTGGTGGCGCAAATCGAGCTGTTGCACGGGTTCGTCGAACAAAAGCACCTTGGGTTCTTGCGCCAGTGCTTGGGCGATCAAGACGCGCCGAAACTCGCCCCCGCTCAGCTCGTCGATCGGGCGATCGGCCAGGAATTCGAGACCGAGCTCGGATAGGCAGGCTTGCACCGCCGCCTCATCCATTCGGGTGGGCCCCCCGAAGATGGGCTCGCGGGCGAAACGCCCCATCGAGACGAATTGTCGCACGGAGACAGGGAAAGTGAGCGAGGATCGCTGCGGGACCACCCCGATGGCGCGCGCGATCGCACGCCGACCGGATAGGTGGAGCGCGCGTTCGTCGAGGAACACCTCCCCCGCGCTGGGGCGGAATTCCCCGTACAAGCAGCGCAACAGGGTCGATTTGCCCGAACCGTTGGGACCCACAAGCCCATACAGTTCGCCCTCAGCAAGCTCGATCGACACGCCGCGCAAGACTTCGGACTGCGCATACCGATAGTGGATGTTCTGGGCCTGAAGTTTCATCGCGCGCCTCCTCCCCGCGCCATCGAGCGCAGGATGAATAGGAAACTCGGAACCCCGATCAACGAAGTCAACACCCCGAGGGGTAACTCGTTGGGTGGAACCGCTACCCGCGCGATGCAGTCGGTGGCCAAGACCAAGAGCCCACCCAAGATGGCGCTGGCAGGGAGCAAAGCCCCGTGGATCGGGCCCACGATTCGTCGCGCAGCGTGGGGGACCACCAAACCGACAAACGCGATCACCCCGGCGATCGAAACCGCCAAGCTGGTGAGCAGGCAGGCGAGCACGAGTACTAGGGTTCCCACGCCGCGAGCGTGTTGCCCCAACCGGCGCGCATCCTCCTCGCCGAGCGCGAGCAAGTCCAGATTGCGCCCCAAGAGCAGCGCCATGCCCACCACCACCGCCGTGATCGGCCCGATCCACGCCAATGGGCCCCAGGTGACCTGCCACAGCCCGCCGAGCAACATCAGCACCATGCGGCTGAGCTGACCCTCATCGCGCGAGATGTACTGCAAAAGCCCGATCAGCGCGGCGAAGAGCATGCCCACGTTCACCCCGGCCAGCAACACCGTCTGCGCGGGAAACCCTCGTCGCGAGCGGGCGATGAGCAGCACGATCATCGTCCCGGTGACCGCCATGACAAACGAAAGCGCCACCGAACCGAGGTAGCCCATGCCCAAGAACACACCCAAGACCCGGCCAAAGCCCGAAGCCTGTGCGGTTCCAATCATGGTGGGGCTCGCGAGGGGGTCGCGCAGCAACGCTTGGAGCATGCACCCGGCTGCTCCCAGACCCGCACCCACAACCAACGCCCCGACCGCCCTAGGGAGCCGCATCTCTAAGATCAGCGTGCGATGCAAGCTGGCCGAATCGCCTTGGCCCAAGAGGACTTGGACCACCTCGCCGTAGGGAACGTGGATGATGCCGATCCCCAGCGAGAGTAGCAGCGCGAGCATGGCGGTGGCCCCGCCCACGAGGGCTATGGTGCGCGGACGACGCGTGACCATCGGCTAACGGCCCTCGCCTTGTGTTGGCGCCGCAAGCCCTGGGTGCAACCATGGCACCAACATCGCTTCGCAACCGTCGACGCAACTGGGGGAGGGGTATTGCACCTTGCGGTCGCGCTCGGGGATCTGGAACACGCGTCCGGACTGCACCGCTCTGATCCGATCCCACCCGGGTCGTTTGCCAATCTCGGACGGCGGATCGCACCAGGGAGATAGCACAATCACGTCGGGATTGGCCGCCACGATCGCTTCGGCGGTGAGGATCGGGTTGGCCAAGGCCAAGTCGCCGGCGATGTTGGTGCCTCCCGCCAAGCGCAGCATGTCGTCGATGACCGTGCCACTGCCCGCCGTGCGGCCCATGCCGCCGGCCTCGTAGTACACCTTGACCGGCGGTTGTCCGGCGACACGCTGGCGTATGCGGTCGATCTTTGCCTGCATCGCTGCAATCACGGTCTCGGCATGCTCAGGCACTCCCAATTCCTGACCCAGTTCGCGAAGGAACGGCACGATCGTTTCCAGTCCAGACTTGTTGGAGACCCACTGAATCCGCACCCCGCGACCGCCTAGGGCCGACCGCAAGCTTTCTTTGGCAATCACCAGATCGGGGGAAAGCGCCAACACCGCTTCGACGTTGAGCGCTTTCGAAGGCCCGGCGTGGTCGTCGTTCCGGATCTTGACCATCGATTCGGTCCCGGGGACGAAGCAGTCTGCCTCGACCGCCACGACGCGCCCGAGTTCGCCCAATAGCGCCAACGAATCCACGGCCCCTACGGTCAATGCCACAATGCGCTGTGGACCATTGGACGATGTTTGCTGCGCAGGGCGATGGCCGCAGCCTGCGAGCCCAACTACGACCGCCAAGACTATCGTAAACCGAGGTGCGCCAAAGGTTGCTTCCGGCCAGCGCATTAGAAGTACATTAGAAGTAGAGAGTGTAGGAGATCGTCGCCGAGTATTGCCGCGGAGCCCCTGGATAGATCCCCGTGGCAAAGCGGCGGAAGTAATCTTCATCGAGCGCGTTGGTGACCCCGACCGCGACCGAAAAGCCCGACCCATCGGCTCGCTCCCGCCAGCCGACGGCTGCGTCCCACAAGGTGAACGCTGGAACCGGACCGTTCAACCCGTCGGCGGTGCCTACCGGGGTGTTGGCGGCATCGCGGAACGAAGACGAGGAGTACGAACCCCCCAACCGCCCCCACAGGCCCGATGCGAAGTGCTGGTACAGGAGCCCCCAACTCGCCAAGTGACGCGGGGCGTCGGGCGTGTCGTTGCCGTCGTTGTCCCCGCTGGTGATCTTGGAACTCTGCTCGGTCAGGGTGGCATAGGTGGACAGGCCTTCCAGCGCAGCAAATGGAACCCCCAAGTCGTAGGAGAGCGAAGCTTCGACCCCTACGCTGCGGGCGTTGCCCGAATTGATCGGTACTTTGCCATCGGGGGTGTTGAGGAAGTCGATCTTGTCGGCGTAGTGGGTATAGAAAGCCGCCAACGTCGCTTCCAGACCATCGATCTCCCGCGAACGAAGTCCCAGCTCATAGGCATCGGCTGACTCGGGGTCGATCGGGGCGTACAGGACGCTGGCTGGATCGAACCCGGTCTCGTATTGCGGGGGGTAGAACGTCTGTTGGTAGCTCGCGTAAACCGCCGTTTCGGGCTGCAATTGCCAGGTGAGCGAGGTCTCAGGCAGGAACACGTCGTAGTTCTTGAAGATTTGGTTCTGGTCTTCGTTGGACACCCCACTCATCCCGATGCTTTCCACGCGGAATCCGAGGGCCCAGTCCAATTGGTCGTTCAACGCGATGCGGTCCTCGTTGAAGAGAGCGAAGGCACGACCCTCAAAATTGGCATTCAGGTCGGGGTCCAGCGGAGCCCCGGTGAGCAAGTCCGAACGGGTGTAGAGTTCGTCGTTGGTCTCCTGTAGGTATCGCGCACTGTGGAAGAAAGTGTGCTGCAGTCCGCCGATTTCGTCCGACCAGCCATACAGCGCTTCGATAGCCTTCGAGGAAAAGGCAGAGTTCTGAGCCCGGGCTTGCGTGTAGGGCGCCAAAACCGGTCGTACATCGGCCAAGATGCGCGTGCCTTCCTGCAGCCAGGTACGCAGCTCGAAGCGGGTGTCCTCATCGATCTGACGTTCGTATTGGACTACATAGCGGTTGGTGTCAAAACGGAAGAAGTTGTCCTGGCGGGTGGACTGCCAGGGGTCGGCGTCGTAGTCCGCCTGCGAGAGACCTCCTGACTGGTTGGCGTGGGGCTCCGAGAAGCGACTGAAGTAGGCTTGCAGTGCTTCCGTGTCGCTCAGCGCGTAGCGCAGCTTGATCGAGCCATCGCGGTCTGAGTAGTCCCCGCGCTCTCGGAAACCGTCACCCTCCTTGTACACCCCGTTCACGAGGGCACCGAGCCGGCCGTAGGTTCCGCCTACCGAGGTCCACATGGACCGTTCCCCGAAGCTCCCCACCCGGAATCCGGTCGTCATCTGCGGGGTGAGCGGCACGTCTGCGGTCAAGAAATTCACCACGCCCCCCGCTGCATTCGGCCCGTAGCGCACCGAAGCTCCGCCACGGATGACGTCCACCCGGTCGACCCGCTCCAAAGCGATCGGCAACCCATCGATGTCGGTGTTCCCATAAGGCGCTTCGGCCACAGGAATCCCGTCGACGAGCACCGCCGTCAACCCGGAACGACGTGGGTCGTTGCCGCGCAAACCGATGTGGATGCGTGCGTCGTTGCCATTTTCGGGGATGAAGTACACCCCTGGGACGCGGCGCAGCACGCTGCCGGCTTCCTTGTCGGGATAGGCGTCGAGCACGTCCTTGTCGACCTGGTCGCGCCCTCCCGCGTAGTTCAGCGGCACGCCGGCAACGGCGCTCACCACGATGTCGGCGAGGGAAGGTAGGTTGGAGGCTGCGTTCTTGGTTCTTGGGGCCTGCTGCGGGGCTTCTTGCGGCGCGGTGGTTGGCACTTGGGGCGGTTGGATCGGCGTCGCTTGTTCCTGGGCGGTGACGGTCGGACACCACGCCGAAACTAGGCACGTTAGGCCTAGGACAAGGGATCGGTAGGGGAGTGTGCCCGGCAGGTTGCTTGGCAAAACGTGCGATAGGTGGAGCGTCATCGGACGAGGATGGAGAGGTGCGCAACGCTTGTTAGGCGGTCGGCAAAGGAACGGATCAAACCGGCTGGGGGGCGGTCGCATCCAAGCTCCTCCGGGTCGGAAGAGTCCTGCCCGGCGAATGGGCCGCACCGATCGGACTGGGACACGACGGCAGGCACCAGCAATTCATGTACCAACGCCCCAAGCCCCATCGAACACCGACTGCGGCCGAGTTGGAGGCGGGCCAAGCATGGGTTGCAGCACCCGAAGGTGGTTTGTTGTGGGGATTCCGTAACGCCGAGAGTCGTGGTCGATGGTTCCAGGGTTTGCTTCGGACGCAGAGCCATCGAAGCCCAGGCTACCGTCAACGGAAGGGTAGGGATCGGATGGATGTTGCGGCTCAGTGGGGAGTGTCTCCTCGGAAGCTGTTCGCATAGAAAGGTCGGTGCATGGCGAGTGACTCCGACCGTGCAGTCCGTCCAATCCATGGGTGCCTGCGTCCCTCCGCCTCTCGAGACTGCTTGGCATCACCCCGCGACGGGCCGAGTGGAGCGGCTTGCATCGCTAAGTGGTTTGGATTCGCGGTGGCACAGGAGTCACTGTCCCCGGCGCATACAAAACAAAGCTTGGGTTTGTGGGGATGGCCTCTCCGCTGATCGGCGGCCAAGGTGCGTACTCTCGCGCGAGAGGCTAGCGGGCTGCGCGCTCCATCTAGGCACGTGGGAATCCGACGGATGGCTCGGTTGTCAAGCTTGGCGGCGGTGCAGTCCGGATATCGGTGGCGACAGGACATTTCGGGCGGGAAGCAGGGAAGGTTGGGTAAATCCGGAAATCCGCAATCGCGATGAACTTGGGCCATGCCCCCGCGTTGGAGGGGTCCAGCGCGCCGCACGTAGGCGCTTTTCCGACGATCCTCAGGTCCCACTCTCCGATGATGCACCAAATTTTTCTTGGCCAACGAAACGTTTGCCCAGTTTCCGCCGACCCCAACCAGGCATCCCAATCGCACACCGGGCAATGGTGTCGAGCGGCGTACCTGCGGCCACCCCACCCGTTTGTGCAGCGTTTTTCGACGAGTTGCATCGCGACACCCTATGCGTGGAGGGCCGCCATGCGTCGGCTGCAGCGCTGGTGGGCTCCAGGCGTTGCCATCCTTTGCGCCGTGCTCCTGACTTCACCCGCAGGAGCCCAGGTGGTGGGGAACCCCGTGCCGCGCTCCCCCCTTGCGGCTGATGCAACCCAGCTAGAGGCCGGACCCAGTGGGTGGGATGAGCTGGCCTTGCCGCCCAATTTTCAGGGCCAAAGTTCGGTCCGCAGCCTGGGTACTTCGGTCACGATGCAGACCCAAAGCCACGTGTACTTGTGGTCCGCCATCACCCGTGCATGGACGATCGTCCCCGTAGCCCCGGGGGCCCAAGTGATCCAATTCAACGCGTTTGTGTTGGTTGTCGATGGCACAACGTTGCACGGGTACGCCACCCGCACCGGGAAACTGGAAACACTTACGCTCGCGGCGGTTCCTACGCTCCACCATGCTTCGGTCTCGAGTTGTTGGATGGCGTTGGCCGAAGTGGGTACGGATCTTTGGGCGTTCGGTGCGTTCGATGGCACTTGGCACCACCAAACCCTGGCGCTCCCAGGACCCGAGGTGGTGGTGGGGCAGACCGTGGCGATGGTGCGCGATGGGGGAGACATCTATGGCGTGAGCGCGAATGTGGGCGACTTTGTCCCCGGACCAAGCCTCCAAGCGGGCTCCTCCGTGCGGGCCAACGGAGACGTGGGGATCGCGTGGGACTCCCAGCAGGTGGTGGGCTTTTCCGCGCATCTCAATCGTTGGGCGAGCCAGAGCCTGCCCGCCGCGCAACTGCTCAGCCACCAACGCGGCTACGCCATGTTCGAAGGCGCCGGCGACCTTTGGGCGTACAGTCCGTGCACCGGAGACTTCGTCAGCGTCCAACCACCGGCTGGGTACCAACTCGACGCAGGACGGTACGTGGCCTTGGTTGAGTCCGGAGGGCCCGATGTGGTGGCGTACTCCAGTGGCCAAAACCGATTCGTGGCGCGCACCCTGCAGTCGGCACCTCAGGTGGATGTCAACGACGAAGTGCTGTTGGTGCAGGACAGCACGGGGGTGCTGGGGTTTTCCGTGGTACGCGGCGAGTTCTCGCAGTTGCTGCCCGGAACCTATTCAACCAACACCAATGCGGCCATGGTTTGGGCCGAAAATGGCGCCCAGGGCTTCGCGCTCAACTTGGTCGAGGGAACCTGGTCGGACCCGCTTGTGCTGACCTCGCAATCCCAACGGCAGGTGCTACGCAATGTGGTGGTGGTCGCGGACACGGCCGGCTACCAAGCGCTTTCCGGGAGGCATGGAAAGTGGCACAGCCAGGCCTGTCAAACAAGCTTTCAGTTTCTGGCTCCGACTTCGGGCGATGTCTTTGTCGCGCTCGACGGGGTGCGAAGCTATCTGTTCGATCCGGTGCTCGACCGCTGGTCTGGAACGGTTCACGGTCCGGCCTGGACCGATCACGATGTGTGGAGGCAGACGATCGTGGCCTTCGACGGGCGCGCCTTGCAAGGCTTCGGGTTGATGAACAACGTCTGGAGTTCCCGTGCGATCCGAGGAAACTTCGTCGGCTTGGACGCCAACTCGTCGTGCGGCTACGCGCTCACTGACACGCACCTCTACACCTACTCGGCACACGGGTCCCTATCTACGTTCTCGCGCTTCCCCGAGTTCTCGCGGCTGCAACCCATCGCGGCGCCGTTGCATTTGTTGCAGACCGCACCTGCGGGGAGCCAAGTGTTCGTGACCATGGGGCTGCGACCCACCTTCCAGCTCTATGCTTCGCTAGGCATGTTGTTCGTCGACCCGACCAGCGTGGTGCGGCGCTTCCCCATGGGCACGGTGCCCGCGGATGGATGGATCGATTTTGTCCTTCCGTTGGGGGCTGCCTCCGCGTTGCGCGGCCGGCCGCTTCACATCCAAACGCTGGTCATCGAGCCCTCAGGCCGCGCATGGCTCGGCAATTCGGTGGCTCCCATCTTGCTCTGATCCGACGAACATGAAGTACTTCACCATCCTGATCCTATGCGCCTTGGCCGGGTGGGCGGCATACGCTGGGTTGCGCACAGGAAGCCCCCAGGCAGCCACCAAAGCCGATCGTCCTCCCCGTTCCCCAGTCGTGGCTGTGGGTAGTCGTATCACTTGGAACGTACCCTACCTGGAGGGTGCCGGGGATTCCCAATCGCTCGACATCTACTCACCCGAAGCCGCGCACCTGGCTCCGGTGGTGATCTATGTGCACCGTGGCGAGTGGGCCAAGGGCGACAAGTCGGAAGTCTCCTACAAGCCGAAGTTCCTCAATGAGAACGGAATCCTGCTCGTGAGCGTCAACTACCGTTTGAGCGGTGAGGCCCAACACCCCGCTCAAGTGGACGACGTGGCGGCGGCGATCCGATGGGTGCACGATCACATCGCCGAATACGGGGGGTCGCCCGACCGCATGGTCCTTATGGGACATTCGGCGGGCTGCCACATCGTTTCGATGGTGGGGCTCGACCCGCGTCCGTTGGCGAAGTTCGGACTGCGCCCCGAGGTATTGCGCGGGGTGGTGTGTTGGAGCGGCGGGGCTTACGACTTGCTCGCCAAGGTGGCCGAAGGCGGCATGTACAAACCCTACATCGAAACCAACTTCGGGACCGAATCGGCGGGTCTCCGCGACGCTTCGCCCACAACCCATGCGGGTGAGGCCAATCCGGCCGTGCACTACCTATTCGTGAGCGCCGCGGGAGGCCGCGCCTCTTCCATTGCACTCAGCAAGCGCATGGCCGAGTCGATCGCCGCCACCGGAGCTCCTGCCGAGGCCATCACCTTGGAAGGCAAGAATCACTTCACCGCCGACTACGAATGTGGCAAGCCGGGCGATCCAACAGGCGGTCGCTTGCTCGAATTCGTCGAGGCGAGCACCGACCTGCGTCCGGAGTGATTCCCAAAAAGAACCGGGCGGGGGATCGTTGGGGCACCCCCGCCCGGCGCGGATGCCGACTATGAGCGTCTCCCCGCTCCAAACTGGGTTACGACGCCAAGGCTTCGAAAGCCTCGCGGCCGCGCAGTAGGTCGAGGTCGGAGTTGCCGAGTTCGCTCTTGAGGTAGTAGCCGCGGTCTTGGGCGGTGCGCAGGGCGTCGAGGGCGCCGTCGGCGTCGCCACAGATGGCGCGGATGGTGGCCACGTGGAAGTGGGTGTAGCCGTCTTTGGGAGCGAGCTGCAGCGACTGTTTGGCGGCGAGCAGCGCGCCTTCCTTGTCTCCCAAGCGGGCGGCCAGGTGGCCCAAGTGGAGGCGGGCTTCGAGGTCGTCGGGCACGTCCTTGAGGTACATGCGAGCGGCTTGCAGGCCTTGTTCGGCCAGCGCGGTGGCTTCCTCGCGGCGGTCGAGGTTGCGCAGGACGTTGTAGAGGTGATCGTAGCAGGCGATGTACTGGGGGCGGAGGCGGATCGCCTGGCGCAGGGCTGGCTCGGCGTTGAGCAGGTTGCCCTCGCGGACCAGCGCCGTGCCGAGCAGGCGGTGGGCAAACCATTCGCCGGGGTTCAGCCGAATCGCCAAGCGGTACTCACGGCGGGCATCCTCGGAGTGCCCCGATAGGTGGTAGGCAAAGCCCAGTGCGGTGTGGGCTTCGGCGCAGTTGGCGTCAAGGGTGAGCGAGCGGGCAGCGTGTTCGCGGGCTTCCTCAAGGAACGACGGATCGCCCTCCCAGTAGAGGAACTTGCGCACTTTGGCTTCGGCCAAGATGGCGTGGGTGAGCGCGCAGTAGCGATCGACTTCGAGGGCTTGGCGCAGGAGCGATACACCGATCAGCAGGTGTTTCGAGGTGCCCTTGTGGATGATGCGCCGCGCCTTGTGCGTGATTTGGATGGCTTGTTCGCCCTGGTCCGAGCCCTCGCCCGCCATGCCGCTGGTGAGTCCGCGGCGCACAAAGCGTACCACACCCCGGGCTAGGGCTTCTTGCAGGGCCCACTCGTCGTCGTCTTGAGCTTCAAAGGTTTCCTTCAGCGGGTCCCCACCCGCCAAAGATCGAAGTTCCAGATCCAGGTGTCCCTCGCCGCCCCTCACGCGCAGCGCGGCGCGCAGGACGAAGGCCCCCGCGCCCATCGAAGGATCGGGCTCTTCCAGCACCACCTGCAGCCCCTTGTTGCGGGCCAGCTCAGCGGCGGCATCCTTGCGCAAGGCACCCGCGATGACCGTGCAAGCATCGTCCTGCGGGCAGGCAAAGGGCGGCAGGAACAGCGTACCGCGCAGACCTAGAGGAACCCGGTTGGTCAATTGGTGCTGCAAGACCAGCAGCGCATCGTGGGCCTTGCTGGCGTTTGCGAAGCGATCGTTGCGGTCGCGCTCCATGCACTGCAGCAGGAAATGTTCGAGCGCGGGCGGGAAGCCCTGGCGAATCTCGCTGGGTTTGCGCCGCGGTTCGCCGTCGAGGATGGCCATGCACACCTGGGGGAAGCTCGTTCCGGGGTAGGGCAGTTCGCCCGTGGTCAGGTGGTACAGCAGTGCGCCCAACGAAAAGATGTCCGAACGCGCATCGAGCTCTTCGCCACGAACCTGCTCGGGCGACATGTACAGGACGGTGCCCACCAGCATTCCGTGCTGGGTGATGCTGGCTTCGTTCTTGACCCGTGCGATGCCGAAATCGAGCAGCTTGAGGCCACCATCGTTGAGCAGCATCACGTTGGCGGGTTTCAGATCCCGGTGGATCATCTCGTGGTTGTGCACACCCGCCAAGGCATCGGTGAGCGCGAGGGCAATGCGCAAGCACTCGTCGTAGGTCAGGCTGCGTTCGCCGATGATCTTGTCGAGGGTGCGGCCCTCGAGGAACTCCATGGCGATGTAGGAGGGGCCGTCGGGGATCTGGGCGTACTCGTAGACCGTCGTGATTCCGGGGTGCCCCTGGGCGGCGGTGTGGCGCGCTTCGTTGAGGAAACGCTGGTCGGCCTGGGGGTCGATCTCCACCTGGGGGCGCAGGATCTTGAGCGCCACCACCCGGTCGAGGCGGGTGTCCCGCGCCCGATAGACTTCGCTCAACGGGCCTTCACCGAGAAGGTCGCGCTTGGGGTCGAACTCGAAGTGGGCGAGTTTCATGGGGAAGGGGGGATCCGGCAGCCGGGGGGTGGCGCATAGGGTGCCATCTATGCCCTACTACTGTCGTCAGACGCGTGGGTCGCTTTGCAACTTAGGTTGAATTTGCGAACCATGTATAGGAATTGTAAGCAAGTCAGACCCCCTGCAAGGACCTTCCGACCCCCTCGATGCCTCGTTCCGAACCCGAACCCAAGCCCCTGAGCGGGGAGCTCGCGCTCGAGCCTTGGGATTTTGAAGCCCTAGGGCCCGTCCACAGCAAGAATCCCGAGGCCAACGAATACCGGCTCAGGACCCGGCGCAAGTTGCTTGCCTGGGCCAAGCAATGGGTCGCGGGCCTGCCTGAAGGGGGTCTTGATGTACGGACCTCGATCCACAACCCGCACGCGTTCAATGGCATGCGGGTGCAGCGATTGTGGGCCTACATGACCCGCACCAAGGCCCAGAAGACCCACCTGCGCAAAGTCCTCGGCAGGGACCTGGCGAAGGACTTGGATTCGGCCTACCGCAACGCGTACCTGTGCTTGGCCATCGAGCACCAAGCCCTCGAAGTGTCGCTGCGCATCCACCCCGATGCCTGGTACGACGGGCAGAACCTGTTGAATCGGGTCCAACGCGAAGGGGCGCGCGAGCTGTTGGGCTTGCTCAACCAGCTCGACGGCTTCACCTTGCGGCTGCACGATTGGAAAGGGCGCTGGCCGCTCGGATCGCTTTCGATCGAGGCCTTGGAGGAAGTGCTGCGCTTTTACAAACCCGGAGAATTGGGTTTTGTGGTGGAGCGCAGCTGGCCGATTCCGAACGATCTGGCGGCGCGCGAGGTGGTACTCGCAACCGGGCCCCAAACGGTCTTGCAGGCGGAGTGGGCGCGACTCCTGCCGCTCTATCGCTACGCCGCCTGGTCGGAGCAAAGCGACTATCTGTTTTCATCCTGAGTCCGATGACCGCGTATTCCACCCAACACGGGGCGCTGTGCCCGATTTGTTTCCAGCCCGTAAAGAACTGTCGCTGCCGGCCGCTGCAGCCCAAAGGCGACGGGATCGTGCGCGTGGCGCGGGCTACCCAGGGCCGCAAGGGAGCGGGGGTCACCACGGTGACGGGGCTCGCCATGAACCAGGACGAATTGAAGGCCTTGGCGAAGGAACTCAAGCGCATCTGCGGCTCAGGGGGGACCCTGCGCGACGGTGTGATTGAAGTGCAGGGCGAGCATCGCGACCGCATCGTGATGGAACTGCAACGACGCGGAATCACCGCCAAGAAAGCGGGGGGATGACCGCTGCGAGTGCGCGACACGGCTTCCGATGTTGTCGCAGCGTAAAGTGGTGCACCGGAGACCCTGAGCGGGTCCAACTCACCCGATTCCCGGGCCGTGTGCGCTTTCGCGCCGTTTGTAAAGTCGGAGGTTTTTTTGCTTTTGGCCCGTTACGGTTTGAGGTGCGCGACGTAGAGAGTGCCAGTGCCGAGGCTGGTTCCCTCCAGCTTGGGACTTGGCGCGGGAGCGCCCCGTTCTTTCTTTTGAGAGCCGATGCCCAGCGATTCGTCGTCGGGCTAGGCCCCAGTTGGAAACCCATGGGCAGGTGGGGTCCAACCGGGTCGGATCGAAATGACTTTGGCAGGAGCGTTTCGATAGGTATCGACGGCACACCGGCTTTCGGGCCGGCTCGGGCGGCAAGCGTTGTAACGCTTGCCGCCCGACCTTGTTGGGGCTCCTTCCGCGCTTCCTGCGAGCACCCTGGGCGGTAAGCGGGGGGCTAGACAGGCTCGGCACCCTGGCATCTGTGCCCACCAGAAACGGGCTCCATGTCCTTCCTTGGCGACCGGAACAGCGCGGGGGAATTGGGTTGCACCCCTGCCGCTAGCGGTTGCTAGGCTTTTGCCCCAGGAGATCCAAAATGAGCGAGCCCAAAGAACCGTCCACCCACGAACCCGAGCCCAGCCCGATGCCCCGTTGGAAGATGGTCGCCATCGGAGCTGCCGTCCTCTTCCTGCTGGTTGGCCTCGCCCTGCGCGCGCAGGCCCCGGATCCGGCCTCGACCCAATCGGGGATGTCGGGGGTCCAAAGCACCGGTGGTGCGGTGAACTTGGTGGGGGGCGGGCAAGGAGCGGCGCCTGGGCAAACCCCTGGGCAAGCCGTGGAAGACGAATCGATTTCGAGCTACTCGCCCTTCTTCGTCAAAGGCGGCTTTTCGTTCCTGATTGCGTTCTGCGTGGGCTGGGCCTTGCGTACTTTCTTCAAGGTCTCGGCGCTCGTGGTGGGGGTGCTAGCCCTTGCACTGTTCGGCCTGCAAAAGGTCGGCTGGGTCAACGTCGATTGGACCGCCATGAGCGATTGGTGGGACCAAATCGCCGGCAAGGTCATGGCCCAAACCGAAGGGATCAAGGGATTCCTCACCGGCAACTTGCCCTCCGCCGGCCTCGGGGCCCTGGGCCTCTTGACCGGTTTCAAACGCAGCTAGGATCGGGCGCGGAGCTAGGAAATCGCGGCCGCTAATTCCTGCCACAAGACCGATTCCTTCAGACGACCGGGGTGCTCGACGTGGTATCCACGGACCCACTTCGTTCCATTCACCCGGATGAAAGGCACGGCGCGTTTGCCGGCTCCCTTCTCGAGGGCTTCGGTGGCTTCGGGGTTGCCTTCAATGTAGACCTTTTCCGCCTGGACTCCGCGGGCTGCAAACAGTTGATCCAGCCGCGTGCAGTCGGGGCACGTTTGGGTCGAGAACACTTCCAGGCGTTGGCCTTCGAGGAATTTGAGGTCGATCATGGAGCGAGCGTGCGCAGGAATTCGGTCCAAAGAGCCTAGGGCTTGACGGTCAGCGCGGTGGCTTGGCAGGTGTGGCCTTCGAGCGTGCCCTTGATGTGCGCAGTCTTCTGGCCCTGGCCACACCATTCCATGTGCTTGTCAATGCCCAAATCGCCTTCGATGGCGTAGACGTGATCGCCCACGTGGACGTAGTTGCCACACGCGTCGATGCCCTTGATTTGGCAGCCGCACTCGACGGTGTAGTCGCCTTCGATGGGGCCGGATTGGAGCGGGGTGTCGGCCTGGCTCGGGGCTTCTTGGGCTGTGGCCAGGGGCTTGGATTCGCCTTTGCAGGCCAGGGGGAGGAGGGCGAGGGGGATCAGCAGCAAGTACTTCATGGGAGGCTCCATTGAGGGAGGGAGAATGCCCACGAGAATAAGCCCACAACCCCGATTTCCCCGCAGGCAGCCTCAAAATTCTGGGGCCCTTCTGTCTTCCCGACCCCGATACCCAAGATCGGAGCCCACGCTAGAGTGGTGGGATGCCCATTCCTGCCTGCCTGCCGCCCCGTTGGATCCTGTTGTTGGCCGCTCTGAGCTGGGTGGCGCCCGCCTGGGCCCACGATCCTGCGTCTCAAGCCAGTCGTTGCTCGCTTGCCCTCACGGAAGGGTCCGCCAGCGGGGCCGCCGAGCTCTTGTGCCAAAGGGCCGCGGCCCGGGCAGCGCTCGGGGATTCCGGTGGAGCGTTGGAAGATTTCGCGCAGGCTCTGCGGCTTGCTCCCGAAGAGCATGGCATCTGGCGCGCGCGCGGCATGGTGCTCGCGGAACTAAGGAAATGGCGCGCCGCCCGAGTGGACCTGCAACGCTACTTGGAATGGCACCCCGAAGATGCGCAGGCCCGCTGGGTTTTGGGATCGGTCCTGTGGGCCGGCTGGGAATCCGCCAATCCTTCGTTCCCGAGCGGCAGCGGGGCGGTGCGGCAATGGGAGCAAGCGCTCGGTTCGCTTGAGGATGCCCGGCCTCACCATTTCGTCCAGCTGGCCGAAGCGCTTGCAGCACTGGGCGAGGGAAGCGTGGCGCTCGAGTGCATCGATGCGGGGCTGTTTGCCTTGGACTCGCCGATCAGTGTGCTGGAGGTGGGGGCCAAGCTGGCCGAGCGGCAAGCACGTTTCGATCTGGCTGCGGCGTACTGGGATGCGGCCGCTCGGAAAGCTCCTCGACTGCAGCGCCTTGCCGCCCGTGCGAAGATCTGTCGAGCCCTAGCCCGTGGCAGAACCACGCCATGGGTCCCGTCGGTTCCGCAGCGCTTCGCCCTGGCTCCCATTGCGCAGTCCTCGCACAGCGCTGCGCCCGTGACCAGCGTGGCGCTGCCCCCCGTGGTTGACCTGATTCCACTGGCTAGCGAGTGGCGCTACTTGGACAACGGGTCGAATGCAGGCAGCGCCTGGCGTCAGCCGGGCTTCGACGATTCGGCCTGGGCGAGCGGACCAGGAGAGCTGGGCTACGGCGATGGAGACGAAGCCACGGTGCTCTCCTTTGGGCCCAACGCCTCGAACAAGTACGTCACCAGCTACTTTCGGCGCAGCTTCGTACTGCCTCCCGGCGTGGCGCCCCGTGCGGCTTGGTTCGATCTGTTGAGGGACGATGGCGCGGTCGTGTACCTCAACGGATTGGAGATCCATCGCAGCAATCTGCCCGCCACGGGACCCATCGGCTACCAAACCTATGCCTTGAGTGCGATCGGGGGAGCTGACGAGACGAGTTTTGAGCGGGTGGTCCTCGACCCGCAGTGGCTGCTCGGAGGCACGAATGTGCTGGCCGTCGAAATCCACCAAGCCACCGCCAACAGCTCGGACATCAGCTTTGAACTGCGCCTTTCGATCGCGCGCTATGGGGCGGTGAGCCGGGGCCCCTACCTGCAGATGGGCGGAACCGACCGCGCCGTCTTGCGCTGGCAAACCCACACGCCCACCGATTCGACGGTGTGGTTGGGTTCGGCCGTGGGTCAGTTGTCCATCGCGGCCATGGATGGGGCGGTCACCACCGACCACACCGTGAGCTTGACGGGCCTCACGCCCGGAACCCGCTACTACTATGCGGTGGGCAGGTCGCAGGGCATGCTCGTTGGGAACACCGCCGATTGCCACTTCCAAACCGCGCCGCCCGCCAACTCGCAAGCCCCCGTTCGTATCTGGGCCATCGGCGATTCGGGTACCGGGAACGCGGACGCCAAAGCGGTGTTCGACGCCTACCGGACGTTTGCGGCGGGGGCTACCACCGATGTGTGGCTGATGCTAGGCGACAACGCCTACACCACGGGCACCGATTCGGAGTACCAGACGGCGGTGTTCGAAACCTATCCCGCGCTGTTGCGGCAGGCATTTGTCTGGCCGACGCTGGGCAACCACGATGCGATGAGCGCGACTTCGGCGTCGGAGAGTGGGGTGTACTACGACGTGTTCCACTTGCCGCGGCAAGCGGAATGCGGCGGGGTGGCATCGGGAACCGAGGCCTACTATTCGTTCGATCACGGTCCGGTGCACTTTGTCTGCCTGGATTCGGAAGGCTCGAGCCTCGTGCCCACCGGTCCCATGCTGACTTGGCTCCAAGCGGATTTGGCCCAGCGCACGCAGCGGTGGACGGTCGCCTTCTGGCACCACCCGCCGTACACCAAGGGTTCGCACGATTCGGATTCGCTCACCGACAGCGGCGGCCGCATGAAAGCCGTGCGCGAGAACGTCCTACCGCTCTTGGAAGCAGCCGGGGTGGATGTGGTGCTCTCTGGGCATAGCCATAGCTAAGAGCGTTCGTACCTGCTCGATGGACACTACGGACTGTCCGGAACACTCCTGCCCAGCATGGTGCTCGATGCGGGCAACGGCGGGAGCGATGGCGCCTACAGCAAACCGACTTTGGGTTCCGGCGCCCACGAGGGGGTCGTCTACACGGTGGCCGGCTCTTCGGGCAAGGTGGGAGGGGGAAGCCTCGACCACCCGGCCATGCACATCAGCTTGAGCGTCTTGGGTTCGGTGGTGCTCGACGTGGATGGGGACACGCTGACAGCGCGCTTCTTGGATGACTCCGGCGCGGTGCTCGACGAATACGCCATCACCAAGGGGTGACCCCGAGCGAAGGAAACTGGGGCCCCTGGCAAACGCTGCCAGGGGCCCCCCAAGCGCATCACGGCAAGCGCAACTCCAAGGCGTTGGTGATCGCGATTCCGGCCTGCAGCCCATCCCGGTAGAGCCCCTGAACGCTGATTCTGCCCCCCAGCGCGTTCAGGACCCCGGGGTCGATGCCCACTTCCAGATGACCCGCAGCGTCGGCAACCGCGATCGGAAGTCGCCACATCCGACCGCCGACGCACATGCGTCCCGTTCCAAAGGGAACCGGCTGGACCGATTGACCCGCCATCAACAGGACGGCGCCGTTGGAAGGAGCTCCCGAAAGTTCCAAGGCCACCAGCTGTTGTTGGTTGCCCAGCACACCCCTAGCACGCAGCTCCGCTACCGGGGCGGTCACATCGGGCTTGCACACCACGCGGCCCAGCTCGGGGGCAAAGCGTCGGGCTTGGACGGTTCCGGTGGACTCATCGAAGAGTGCGAAGGTGGGGAAGCCCAAGGGGTCGGCACCGGGCAGTTCGAGCAATCGATCGCTGTTGGTGTAGCCGCTTAGGAACTGGGGCAAGTCCTGTTCCAGCAGAGTGGCACCCGTGGCGTGGCTGAGGCCGAACAGCGTGAGCGAGCCCGGATTGCCGAAGGTGGATTCCAGGGCCAAGAGCTCGGGGGCTCCATCCCCGTCCAGGTCGCCCGTCTCGATCAATCGACTCCCAAAGCAGGTGCTGCCCGCTTGCGAGCAATCCCAGGTGCGCACGGCCTGGCCCGTGGCAGACGAGTAGACCCCGACGAAGCCCGAGAACACGCCGCCCAAGGCTACATCGCGCAAACCGTCCCCATCCGCATCCTGGACTCCGAGTAACGGCTCGCCGTTGCCGGTGTTCACGAGCGCCCCAGGAAGCGCCAAGTCTGCCAGCAAAGCTCCTGTGGCCCCTGAATGCACCTCGAGGCGCATGGAACCGGAAAGCGAACTCAGCAAGCCAAAGTCGGCGCGCCCGTCGCCATCATGATCCGAAAGGCGGGCGGCGCCGCGCGTGAAGAGCGAGTCGCTCGTGGCGCTGCGATCGATGGTGAAGAGCACCTGCCCCGTCGCGCTGGAAAACAACGACCAGCCCATGCTGACCGGGTTCGTTCCTAGGATCGTGCGCACCAACAAGTCCGGCCGATCGTCGCCATCCGCATCGTCGAGCAGCAGCGTCCCGCCTTGGAAGCGTGCGTTGAAGACGATCCCCGCCGGAGCTTGGTACTGCTGGAGAATCGAGCCATCCACGCCCGAGTTCACGATCAGGTATCCGTTGGGCGATCCACCGGCCCCCGAGCGGCTACCCACGAGGACATAGTCGGCCACGGAGTCCCCTGAAACATCTCCAACGCAGGCCACGTTTTGCCCGAAGAACATGGGGAAGTTGGGGGCGACGAGCGACAGCAGGGGCGTGCCGGTCGCGCCCGAGTGGACCGTGGCGACCACCCCGCCGCCGTGCTGGTCGATCCCGGCAAACCATTCCGGAACCCCATCGCCGTCCACGTCCGAGAGCGAACCGATCCGAGCTCCCCAACCGATGGAAACGCCCGCCGGGGGGGAGGACACGTACAAAACGTCGGTTTGGGCGAAGCCCAGCGGTGCGCTGATTGCGGCGGTGAGCGAAAGGAGGGTGATCTTCATGGCCATTGTAGGGTGCCAATGTGGGGTGCGAATGTGGCTTGAGGGAAAAACGGGCCAAGGCCCACAGGATACATGCGCTGGGCCCAAGCGTGTTTCAGCCGATTTCAATCGGGTTGCAACGAGACATGCAGGGTCGGTGGCTTGCCAGGCGCGCGGTCGAAATCGGATTGGGTGCCGCTCTGGGGGGCGAAGCCGGCGGCTTGCAGCGTCCAGGTGAACTCTGCGTCGACCGCCAAACCCCGCAGGGGGCTGGCCCCTTCCCAGCGATTCCAGCGCATCCCCCCGGCTTGCAGCGTCCAGGATTCGCTTCGGGGGCTGGCTGGATCGGTGTCAGCCAGGGCCTCTTCATGAACCATACGGGCGGGCATGCAGCGCGGCCGCACCACATCGAATTGGAAGACTTCGATGGGGTCCATGGTGTCCGCGTCGGTCACTCGCAGATTCCAATCGACGCCAGCGATTGCATCGAGCACTTCGATCCTTAGGTTGCTCGCGGGCGCCTCGAACGTGGTGGGTTCGACCCCGAAGTCCAGCGCCCGCTCGAGCCCTATGGCTCGAATCGTCAACGGCCCGAACGGAGCGTATTCGAAGCGGAAACGAGCTTGACGGGCGCCGTCGGCGGCGACCTTCCAACTCGTGGGGAAGACATCGAGCACGCTCGCCTCGGAGTCCAAGAGGAACACCAAAATCTGTCCCGTGTACGAACCCGAGGTGCTGGTGACGATCCCTTCCACCATGCCCGCAGAGGGCCGGGTTTGGAGCGGAATCTCCAACCAGGGGTTATCGCCCGCTTCCACGTGGAGGTCGCTGGCCCAAGGCTCGCATCCTGCCTGTTCCACGTGCATGACGTAGTCACCGGGTTCGATCCACAAACATTGGAACGTGCCATCGCTACTTGCATCCACTTGGTGAATGACTTTCTTGGCCGGGTCCGATCCCACGAGCGAAATCCGCGCCAGCCCCCCCAAGGCTGTCAGCGGGACCAACATGCGCCCTTGCAAAACTCCGCGAGCGCGCAGTTCGACCCGAACGGTCGCTTCTGGGCCGGGAGTCGGAAGATCGATCCAAGTGCTGCCCCACCAGAACCCCGCTCGGTCCCGAACTTCGAGTTGGAGCCGTGCGTCGGGCCCCGAAGTTGGTGGGGGGAAGTGGCCGAACCGGACCCAGGGATTCCCAAACGGCGAATCGCCCGTTGCCAAGGGTGCCACCTCCCAAATCCGTTCGCCCTCGGAGTTGGCGAAGGGGGAGCCAAGCCGTGCTTCGAAGTCCACCCGCTTGGGATCGACTGGCCAATCCGCCTGCAGGGCCAGAGTTGGCCCGCTGGGCACCACCAGCTGGCGAGCGGACGGCTGACCTTCGAGGGCCGTCGGGGCATAGGTCTTGCTTTGCTCGGTGGGGGATCCGTGCAGGTCTTCGACCTCGCGCCGCAGCCCGGCGCGGTTGATCGGCTGGATCGAAGCGGTTCCCGCAGGAAGCCGTACCAGCCCGCTGGCATCGCTCTCCCATTCACCCGATGCGGTCCGCAAGCGATAGTGCGGGAGTGGGCGCCCTTGCTCGGAATCCACCAGCGTGAGGTTCCATTCCGAAGTCGTCGCGTCTTCGCTGCGGCCTGCGATCCGGCGCATGGGATCGGGGATTGCTGGATCGGCCATAGGATCGGCCACGCCCGCTGCCACCTGGGTCCCCGACAACGAAGAGGGTCCGCGCTCGAAGCCGAACCCGCCCGAGGCGATCCACCAAACCCCGACGCTGGCCATCAGTGCCACGCCGATCCAGGAGGCTTGCGGCGTAAGCAGCCAGGGTTTGGGCCAAGCCAAGGGTTGCAGAAGTACGGTCCAAGCCTTGCGATCTCCTCCGTTCTCCGCGTCCAAGCGCTCGCGCAGCTTTTGCAAACCGCGATGCAAGTGGGTGCGTACGGTCGCCCCCGGGATGCCTTGCAGCTTGGCGATCTGGGCCGGGCTCAGGCCTTCGTAGTAGCGCAGCAAGAGCGTCTTGCGATAGGGCTCGTCCAGGCCCAACACCAAGCCAGCCAGGCGCCGCTGCTCCTCGGCGCGCGCCACGAGGTCGCCCGTGCTGGCAACCCGCTCCGAGGACGCGGTGGCTTCCTCGCGCGCCGCTCGCCCGGCGGAGCGGCGCTTGTGCATCGCGGCCGCATTGCGCAGGACCCGGGCCAACCAGGGGCGCAGCGAGCGCTGCTCATCGGGCCGAGCGGTTTCAAAGGCGAGCCAGGTTTCCTGAACCAAGTCGTCCGCCGTTCCAGGGTCGCGCACCAATTCGCGCGCCAGCTTGCGAACCCAGTCGGCGTGTTCGAGGTAGGCATCCATGGAGAAGGTGGGGAAAGGGCCGGGTTGGAATGGGACCGGGTTGGAATGGGAAGGGAGGTCTGCCCCTCGTCCCCATGCGCCGGGAGGCCATTCGTTTCCAAGAAAACCGGCAAACTCCGCAGTCTCGGATCCTACCACGGTCCGCTGGCCTCGATTCCGAGCGGGATCGGCAGGTCAGCCTCGGGCCGGGCTCTCGACCCGCAAAGCCATGTAACCCAAAACGGCGAGGGCCCCCGCTGCGGTCACGAGCAAAGCGCCCTGGGCTCCAAACCCCAGCCAAATCGCCCCTGCGATCGAACTCGCCAGCAGGGCCGCTAGGCTCTGGAATGCCGTGAAAGTCCCAATCGCCGTGGCCAATTCCTCGCGTGGAGCCAAATTGCTGATCCAGGCCTTGGCCACCCCTTCGGTGGCGGCGGCGTACACGCCATACAAGGCGAAACAACCCAACATGAGGGGCAGTCCCCTACCCAAGGCCATGCCGAAGTACACCACGGCAAACAAGCCAAGACCCATGAGGAACACGCGCTTCAGCCCGATGCGATCGGCGAGCGAACCGATCGGGTAGGCCAACAACGCGTACACCAAGTTGTAGAAGATGTAGACCCCGATCACGTGGGTGTCGTCGAGACCTGCTTCTTTGGCTTTCAAGAGCAAGAACACGTCCGAGCTGTTGAGCAGGGCGAACGCCAAGAGCCCGCCCACCAGGCGCCGGTACGCGGGCGAGCTCAGCTTCCAGTAGCGCGCGAACGAAAACAGCGTGATGCGCGGACCCGCTGCAAGTGGGGCGACGGAGGCCGGGGGCCGGTCCTTGAGCAACCCGGTGGCCAACACCGCCACCAACCCGGGCGCGAAGGCGATCAAGAACAGCGTGCGATAGTCTCCCGGTCGGTACGCCAAGTACAAGAGCGCCAACGCCGGACCCAGCGCAGCGCCCAAGGTGTCCATCGACCGATGGAACCCAAAGATCGTGCCCTTGGTTGCAGGCGTGGCTTCGTCCGAAAGCAGCGCGTCGCGGGCTCCGGTACGCACGCCTTTTCCCAGCCGATCGGTCCAGCGCACCAGGAAGATCCATAGGGGCAAGACCGAGACCGCAAGCAGGGGTTTGGAGAGGGCGCTCAAGCCATAGCCGAGCTGCACAAAAGGTACGCGCTTGCCTGCACGGTCCGAGCGCTGGCCGAAATAGCCTTTGCTCAACCCCGCCGTAGCTTCGGCGAAGCCCTCCAACACACCAATCCACAGCACCGAGAACCCGATCTGTTTCAAGTAGATCGGCATGATCGGGTACAGCATCTCGCTGGCCATGTCCGTGAACAGACTGACGAGCGAGAGCACCCAAACGGTCTTGGAGAGGCGCTTCACAGGGTTGGTCCGCGCCATTCTGCCTAAGTCGGCTTCGGAAGCGTCTACCGAAATCACGATTCGATGCGCACGCGGAGCACGGACCGGCGAGACTTCGAACCATTGGGTAGGTACCCGGACGCGCGCGATCCCATGCGGGAAGCCCTTGGGCTGCCCCCGAATGGATACGGGACGCACCCGCTCGGGTTTTCATCCAGGCGATTCCCCGGGCCTTGTCACTCGCCTTGGCACTCTTGTCGGGCCAGCTTGAGAGCCACTTGCCCGTGCGTTTGCACTCCGGCACTCGGCTTGGATGCATTGTCGGCTGGGCGGTGCTTCCAGGGACAACGGAAGGGCGTCGCCGGAACGCAGGCCTTCCGCAGGTGTTGGAACGTGGCCGTGGATGGGACAAGCGCAAGCGCCCGAATGTTTCATGGAACTTCGCGGTCGCTCGCAGTACGCCCCGCTATGGCTTCCAGCCAGGTAGTGTGGCGGACTGCTGGATCCACTTGGCAACGAGCTTTGCATCGATCGCGTCGCCTTCGTGGATGTGCAAGTAGCGCACGCCCTTTTGTTTGGATTCGACCGGGGGAAGTGGGCTTAGCGAGGTACCGCGAAAGAAGGCGACTTTGACGTACTTCGTGACGCAGTGGAAACCTAGGAACCAGCCCTGTTCTCCCGCGCCGTAGAAAGGCGTGTTCCACCGCACGGCCTTGCGGACGTTGGGAACCGTGCGCGTGATCAGCGCGTCGAGCTGGCGCCCCACGTCGCGCTTCCAACCGGGCATGGCCGCGATGTAGGTTTGCACCGGCGCATCGCCATCGGCCTTGGCGATTTGCGGGTTGCCGCCAGCGAGCAGGACGGGTTGGCTTGGTGGGGGGAGGGGCGAGCCCTTCTTGGCGGATGCTTTGGCTGGGGTTACTTTCCGCGTCGGGGGCGCTTTCTCCAGTAGAACGGCACGCGACCCTTTGCTATTGGGCACGGTATGTTGGGCGTTGTATGCCAGAGCCTCGCGCACCAAGGCCTTGAAGGCGGTCTTGGGCAGCTTGTCCCCCTCACGCAGGTCGATCGCGCGCCACTTGTTCCCCGTCAAACCGGCGTTGAAAAGCCCTTTGGGGTCGCTGAGTTGCGCCCCGTGCGAGAAGGTGACCTTTACCTTGTCCTTGTGGGCGTTGGCGACGGCAAACATGCCTTGGTAGGACCAAACGGGGGATCCCATCCACTTCCAGTCCTCGACCACCTTTGAGTTGGCCTCGAGGATGAGCTGACGGATTTCCGCCAGGCGGGCGCCCCGCCAGTCCCCCAGGTCTGCGAGGTACTGGTCGATGCGCTGGGCAGGTTCCAGCGCAATGGGCGCTTGGGAGGCGGGGTGGTCTGGCTTGGCGAGCGAACGCTTCGCCTGGACCCTTCCCGAGCCTCCCAAGTTCTTCGCTGGGGCCTTCGCAGGGGCCCGTTTGCTTGGGCTTGCTTGCTTGGTACGTCTATCCGCCATGGCGTACGTGGCCGGAATCTACGGAGGCGAGGATCACCAAGCAGAGTCCAGCAAAATCGGGGTCACCGGGTTGCTGTAGCGCGGCCCCTGGGGGGACACGCTGGTGGCCATCAGGTGCAAAGGCACGTGGTCGAAGGCGGGGAGATCGCGCATGGGCACACTGGTCTGCACCGCGCCGGTGGCTCCGACCCTTCCGAGGTAGAGCATGGATTGGTAGTTCGGTCCGCCCGGCAGGTGTACCAGGAGGGGCCCGCCGACGGCCGTAAATTGGTTGTCGTGCCCCGTGGAAAACAGCAACCCAACGCGTGCCCCGACTTCGGCGTGGACCGTAACGGTGAGGGTGTCCGTATCGCGCAACCAGGCCGGTCCCTCCAGCAGCGTGGCGGATCCCGTCATGGTCGTCAGCGTCGAGCCCGGGGTGATCGCGACCCCGGCACCGCAGGCGCCGGAAAGCCCGGAAATGTTGTTGTTCAGGAGACGAACCGAGTAGTTGGCCTGCCAACCCTGGACCGCATATCCGCAAGCGCCATCCGAGCCGAAGAATCCATCCCCATTGCCGGGCCAGCCACCTTGCAGGAAGCAACCTGCAGCAAAGAACTCCCCGCTGCCTCTCAGGAAGACACCCATTCCTCCGCTCCCGCCATAGCTGGGGTTCCAAACGGTGCCGCTGTAGCGGCTTTCCCCATCCCCACCATCGACGGTGCAATCGTACAACGCGATCGAACTGTCGGTTGCGATGATGCCGCTCTGGCCAACGTAGCCATAACCGGAAACCGAGAACGAGTTGCTCGTGATTCCGAAGTCTCTGGCTGTGGCAGAGCAATTCACCATGGCGACGTTGGAGCAGTTCGTCACTCCAACCGCATAGTCGAGCGTATAGCTCTCAAGGTTGTTGCGGAAGGCACAGTCCTGCACCCTCACCGAACCTTGGCAATCGCTGATGACGAGCTGCAACAAATCCTGTGTCCCGTACCGCAACTCGCTCAACTCCACCGAATCCGATGCCCCCACGTTGCGTACCCGCACGACCCCGTAGACTCGGACGCTGGCGGGGGTGTTGGCGATCACGCTCAAGGACTTGCCATCGATCGTGAACGATTCGTACTGGCCGGGGTACACCCGAATGACGTCACCGGAATTTGCCAAGCCGACCGCATCCGCAATCGTCGTAGCGTCGGGGTTGGGGCCGCCCACATCGATCACTTCTGCGAAGGACGGGGCTGCCAAACAGAGGGCCAAGGCAAGGGGAAGGGAAATAGTCTTCATGGTCGTCCTTTTGGGAAACTGGTTTGAATTGGAATACCCCTCGACGATAGCACGCACGCTGGCAAGTAGGGGAGGCATCCAAGGTTTTTGGGGCTTGCTGGCCCACCCCACGTTGGGTCCTTCCCAATCCCCAGCTTGGTCTCTATTCCCTGCTAGGTCTCTGGGGGTCGATTGCCACGGGCAGGTTGCCGTGCGAGCGTTGGATCTTGAGGTGGCTACCCGGGGGAGCCTCTCCGGCTCAGGAGTCTTCTTGCAGCGGCCCTGGTAGGCGGGACTTGGCGCGTGAGCAGTGTTCGGAGGAGGCAGAGCCCGCTTCCAGCAAACCAGGAAGCCGAAGCAAGCCCATGCCACGTACCCATCGTACCCAAGAACCGGCCCAACATCGGGTTCCACCCGCTTGGGGCATCCTTCCATCCCGGCGATCTTCCCCCGATGGACGCTTTCGGGGTCTGGAGTACAATCGGAGCCCGGTCGCATTTTTGCTTGGAGGGCGAGCGAACCGGGAGCCTGCAGGGAAGGACCATCGTTCGCAGCAGCCCTCACATCCTACCAGCGTTTGCAAGGGCCGCCACCTTGGCCCCCAACAACCACCCATTCCAACAACTTTGCCGAACTGCTATGAATTGGACCCCGACCCCATTCCTCGCCTTGATCCCGTTGCTTGCCAGCAGCGCCTTGGCGCAAGTTTCGAGTTTCTGCCCAGCCCAGCCTAACTCAACGGGCGGGCCCGCGACGCTTACCGGCACCCTTGGGAGTGTGGTGGGAAGTGGGGTGCACCTGGAGGTTTCGGGCGGCCCTCCGAATGAAATGGGGTACTTCGTTGTCGGCGACGAGGCAACTCCGCCGGTTGCGGTGGGCAGTGGTTCCTTGTGCCTAGTGGGCACAGCAACCAGCCGCGTCTATCGGTTCAACGTGGGCATGGGAGGCGAGTGGTATTCCGCAGGTCAGTTTGACGCCTCGGGCGTGATGCAAAACCTGGGCGGCACCTCGACTATCGGAACCGGCTATGACGTTCCAGCGACCATTCCGGCCTCGGTTCCCATCGCGATTGCCGCTGGCGCCACTTGGCATTTCCAATATTGGTATCGCGACAGCCTAGCTGCTCCGAGTCCCTCGAACTTCTCCAATGGCTTGAGCGTGACGTTCCAGCCGCCCGGAGTGCCGATTCCTGGCATGGTGGCGATTCCGGCGGGGACCTTTGCGATGGGGTCAGATGCTGGGGCGGGGCCGCCATACTTTGGAAGCACGACTACCCAACCGGTGCATCCCGTGACGATCACCTATGGCTTCTGGATGGGCCAATACGAGGTGACTCAGGCGGAGTATCAAGCGCTGATGGGCACCAATCCCTCCGGTTTTGGAGGAAATCCCACCTACCCGGTGGAAGTGGTTTCGTGGCTTGATGCGCGAGCCTATTGCGCAGCGTTGACGGCCCAAGAGGTTGGACTTGGCAACGTTCCTGCAGGGTACGAGTACAGGCTCCCGACGGAAGCCGAATGGGAGTATTCTTGCAGGGCAGGGACCACAACGGAGTTCAACGTGGGGGCAAATCTTTATTGCAGTGACGCTCGGTTTTGGAAAAGCTGGCATTCGGGCTCTGATTGCAACAATACCCCGTGGGGCACGGGTCCAGTGGGAAGCTATGCCCCCAATGGCTTTGGGTTGTATGACATGCACGGCAACGTCTTCGAATGGTGCCTCGACTCCTATGCTAGCTACTCTTCTGTGGCTGTAGTGGATCCGTTTGTCACCGGCGGCCCCAACCGGGTCGTCCGCGGCGGCTGCTTTGCTAGCACCTCCTCCGGCTGCACTTCTGCGTGGCGGCCCGACCTCGATCCGAGCATCTCGATCGCAACCCTCGGGTTCCGGGTGGTGTTGGCCCCAGTTCTCATCCCCTAGGAAAGGCAAGCGAGGGCACGGGCGGAAGCACGGAGTCGAGGTCGGAGCCCTGGCGGAGATGCGGATGCCGGTTGCTTTCCCGGGCAAGCCAGCGCCCCTCCCAAACCCAAAGCCCCGCGCGAAGCGAATCGCGCGGGGCTTGGTTGGAAGGGCCTCGGCCACTTTGGCGGCTCTGCCTTTGCGGGGGGTTGGGCTAGGCGGTGGGCTTGCCCGAGATTTGCGCGTGGGTTTCCGGTTGGAGTTGGCGCGTCGGCTGCTGCGCCGAGTTGGCTGGCCATCGAACCAGTCGCGCGCGCACCTGGCAGCCCGGGCGTCGGTCTGGTCAAAATCGCGAGCTCATGGAATTCAGACATTCAGACAGAAGAACCAGGCTCCGAGGCCACCCGCAATTGCGCCGACCCCCGCCCCATATGCGAGCCCCGTGGATCCGAAGAACCAGAACCCAGCCGCTCCGAGCACTATGGCGCCGAGTCCTGCTCCCCACACGGCCCATAGCAGCGAGTTACGAACCTCTGCCTTAAGACTCGACACCACGTCACTCGCAAGCGAGGGAGACTTCTTCTTCTCAGGTTGCTTGGGTTCGAACTCAGTCATGCGCGATCCTTTGGCCCAGCCAACTAGACAAAAGTGGCCCAGCCACCTTGGTAACGGGCAGAACGGTAATCGACTCCCGAAAGCAGTCGCCTCTGTGGATGGGAGTTCTAAGGCGTCAGTCTACCGCGCCCTCGGGGGCGCCGCGGGGCTTGCTGGCCAGATATTCGCCGGTGAGGGGCGAGTTTTGACTGCAAACGGCTGTTACGGAATGGGCGTGCGCTTCACGACCCTTGCTGATGGGACGCAGGGGACCTACTAAACTCGTAGTCAGACGGGGACCGTGGAATGGGGCTTTGCGCCTGGGGAAATCAAGGCCGTTTCCAAGCCTTGAGCGGCATCCCGGATCCAAGCGCCTAGCCCCATAGCTTTGCGACGAGGCCAACCTTCCGGAATCCGGTTACGCCTTCAAAAGATCGCTCGCATCGCCGCCCGCTTGATCCCACACATCCAACAAGCGCTTGAGCGCTGCGGTGTACAATGGCGCAGCCTGTGGATCCGCGCGCGAGGCTAGCACGGTTGCCAGCGCGTACTTGACGATGTGCGCGTCGTGGCTGGTTGCGGCTCGGTCCAGCAAGGGAAGTGTTTCGATGGGGGCGAGCTCTGGCTCGCTGGCGGAAGAATCCTCTGGGTTTGCCAGACCCGCCCGGAAAGCAAGGCAATACGTCGCGGCAATGGCGAGCCCATGATCGGCTAGCGGCGTTCCCGCGGTGATCCCCAGCACGGCCTGGGGCATGGTTAAGGCGTGGGTCCAGCCATAGGGCGCGGCTTTTGGGTTGCTGGTCAGCATCCAGCGCGCCGCGCCGCGTAGCAGCACCCGATCCGCATCCTCCGTTCGGGATCCAAGCACCGAACCCAAGTGCCGAGCGGCTCCATTCGGCCCATCTACCGCCATCATCAAAGGATGGATCGAAGAGCTTGGGCATTCGCTCGGCAGGGGGAATTCCTCGATAGCGTGGCGCAATGCACCCGCATCGGTCACGCCTTTTGGCGCCCATTCACGCGTCCATTGGATGTGCCAAGCCGGATTGCGCGCAAGCGAGCGTGCCAGGGGCCGCAGAAGGCCCGAGCCGAGCCCTCGCGCCTCATCCAACACTTTCCAAAGGTACAGCAGGATCGGGGCGTGGGCGGCAGCCGCGGTGCTGGTGAGGATTCCTGGGGTCAACGCTGCCACGAGTGGGCTGGGTTCCATGTGTTCTGTCACGAAACAGGCCGCTCGATCCGTTTCGGCGAGGTCTCCGCGTGCGATGGCCTGGAACAACCAAGTGATCGGATCCTTCTCGGAATCGATTGCCGTGGGGTGTTGCGCATAGGAGCGGATGGGCTCGAAGGCTTCGTATTGCACGGCGATTGCGACGATGCGTTTGCGCGCCAATGGGCGAGCTTCTCCTGAGAGCATCGGCAACAGGCTTGCTCTCGCGGCCAATTCGAGCGGCGCATGCAAGACAAACGAACCGCCGGGCTCTTCGCGGGGGACCGAAACAATGGCCGCAACCTCATGCAGCAATTCGGCATCACTCCAGCCGCCGATTCCGCGTTCGTGGTACTGCTCGGAGATGGCTTCGAGGGGTATGGCCGCGAGCCGATGGGAAGAGGGACCTTGCATGGCGAATGAACGGATAGGGGAGCTGCGTCGTCCGAGGCGGCCATCGCGGTTTGGCGGGACCGTGGTGACATGCGGCTACTCTGGGCGAGAAGACCCACGGCTCCTAATTGCAAACGCAAATGAGCTTGATAAATCGTCCCGATGAGGCTGCAAATCGCCTCACGTACGCCCGTGGGCGTAAACTCCCTACAGAGCCAGGGTCGCAAAGAACGGAGAAACCATCGAGTCGGCGAGCGAAAGACCCGTCGAGAACAGTCGATGGCGCCTCCCCGCTTGGGCTAGCAAGCCTTGTTCGGTGAATGGATCCAACAACGGCTGTGGATAAGAATTCCAAGGTTCGTCTACCGTGGCCAAGATACGCGAGGCTTGCGGGAGAGGTATCTGCCGGTGAGGGGCGAGTTCTGATTGCAAACGGCTATGGTGGATTGGGCCCGGAGAGCATGCGAACCATGGCGCTGCCCCGAGAGAGCATTGGATCAAGCGGACTACAGTCCTTGTCCCGCAACAAGGGCGGCGATCGGATTCCCCGCGCGGGTAAAAATTGGGTCAAAAACAATGGCTCGCTTTCCCACCTATATGTTGCAACAGCTGCTGCAACAGCTGCTACAAAAGCTGCTGCAAGAGCTGCTGCAAGAGCTGCTGCAAACGGGAAAAGGCTGGGCCGCGCGCGGGGTGACTGCGGGATGATGGATGGATTGTGCTGGCCTGTTCGGCCGTGGTTTTTCGGATTCGCGGGGGCCGGATAGGATCTCTGCGGCCCGCTGGGATACTCGCTGGGATGGGGGGCTTCACCGCACTGGGTCGAGCGATAAGGTCCTCTTGGTTTGGCCCACGGCGAACTTGGATGCCCACGGCGAACTAGGATAAAGAAGGATTCGAGTTTGTGACCGCGCGGGAGTCCGGGACTACCATGCTGTCCAACACCCTGGCTTGATCCAGGCGATTCGAACCCACACAAGACCATGAAGTCTCTCTCCGCGACTTGGCTAGCCCTTTCTGCAGCTCTACTTTTGCTATCGGGTTCCGCTCAGCAATCGCCACAACAGGACAGCGGTGACACCAGCGTCGACGTGCTCGGAAGCCCGGCCCATCGCGAAGCCGTGTTGTCGAGCAAGTTCTGTGCCGACTGCCACCCAGCGATCTACGACGAGCACCAGCAGAACACGCATGGGCTTGCCTTCCGCGATGAGGAAGTGCGCATGGCAACGCGCGGCTTCCGGCGTGAGGATTGCATTCGCTGCCACACGCCGCGCCCCGTTTTCGAAACCGGAATCGGGATGACCCCGATGCAGCGCTGGACCAATCTGGAGGAGGGCAACACCTGTGTGTCCTGCCATGGAAGACCCGATTACGACTACAGCCGTTTCCTCGGGGGCGCGGAGTGCAAGGTTGCGTTTGAGCCGAGCGTGGGCACGGTCGAACACTGCGCCACCTGCCACCGCGTCGCCGGAACACCCGATCAATGGTCGCGCGCCAAGAACGGGAACGAAGCCGGCAACGAATGCGTGAGTTGCCATATGCCATTCGTGACGCGCCCGGTGGCTGTCGGGCAACCGCCCAAGCGCGTGCGCTCGCACGTGTTCCCCGCGTCGCGATCGGAGTCGCAATTGCAAAAGGCCTATGCCTATGACGCAAAGATCGAAGGCAACGAGGTGGTCGTGCGGGTTACCAACCGGGGCGCCGGGCACAACTTCCCGACCGCCAATCGGCAACGCGCGGTTGAATCTTTGGTGATCGTGCGCGACCTGGAAGGCAAGGAGATTGCACGCTCACGCCTGACATGCCGCTACCCGTATGCGAGCGAGCTGGAACCTCACCAAATGAGCATGCCGCAGAATTCGCAGATTCCCTCGGGCGCCACCACCGAGCATCGCGTTCCGCTTCAAGTCTCGGCTGGCGTGGTCGAATGCCGCCTCTACTTCAAGCGCTACCGCCCCATCGCCGACTCGCACCCGACCCTGTCCAGCTGCCTCGAAGACCAGCGCCTGCCTTTCTCGGGCATCGAACCTTCCTCGGAGCCCGTTCGGGAGCAGCTCCAAGTCGCGTATTCGGGAGCCCCCACAACCCTCGCGGACTTTCGTAACCAGCACGGTTTCGCGAATGTGGCGCGCAGTGGGGCGCCAGAAGTCTCGATCCCACCCGGTCAGGACGCGGAGGATCTTGAGAAGCTGGCGGCCATGCTTGAGTCGCATCTACCCGAGGCCCGTTTGCGAGCCCGTGCACGACTCGCCGAGCTCTTTCCCGCATCTGCCGCTGAGCTGATCCATGCTCTGGCAAGGTGGAGCAATGAAACGTTCAATGAAGCCAAGAAGACATTCCTCGAAATTGGCTCGCCCGCGGTCCCGGTGTTGCTGGCCGCCATGGATGATGAGCGGCTGTATGTGCGCGTCCACGCCCGCGAGCTGTTGGCCATGCTTGACCTCGGCGAGGATCGTGGTGCCGTCCTTGATGCGTTGCACAGCGCGCTACAACAACCCGCCGCGCTCGATCGGCGTAGCGCTGCCTTGGCATTGGGCCAGCTCGCCGACCATAGCGCAGTGCCCGAGCTGCACCACTGTTTCAAGGATGCCGACCCCGATGTGATTTTGGCTGCCTCGCAGAGCCTTGCCGAATTGGCCGATACAAGCGCGATTCCTTTGATTGTCGCTGAGCTTCAGAAAACTCGCTGGCCCGAAAGTCGGCGATCCTTTGCCACCGACCTAGCCATCTTGGGTTCTTCGGCGGGTGTGCAATTCTTGATCGACGATCTTGACGCCGCCGATGTGCTTCAACGCGAACTGACCTTTGCGACGCTGTATTCCATTACGGGCAAGCACTTTGGCTACGAGCCCGCAACATCGCCGCTGCTGCGATTGGGGGCCGTGAGCCGGATACAAGCCTGGTGGTCGGAACATGGCAGCGATGCGGCGGTTTACGCGCCTATGTACGTGGATCCGGCTGCACAGGAGAAGGCATGGGCTGCCGTCCAGCGGCTCGGCGGCGGAACCGACACCCTGGCGGGTGGCGACGATGAAGCCTTGATGGCGGAATTGATCGACATGGGAACGGATGCGGTGCCTGCGCTCATCGAGGGGCTCACGTTCCCTCCCGGGTATGCGGTCAAGCGCGCATTGGTATGCCAAGCGCTGGGTCGCATCGGCAATTTGGAAGCGGCACCCTACCTGGCCGCGACGCTGCGGGATCCGGATCCGGTGGTGACCGAGTGGGCCTGCTGGGCGCTTGAGACCTGCGGCGACGACCAAACCCTACCCCAGATTCGTGAGTACCAGAACCGGGTGCCGGCCATTGTCGGAGCGGACCAGGGTGCAAAAGACGTCGACCGGCTGCTTGCCCGGGCCGCTCGCACGCGCTTGGTGCTTGGCGACGAAGGTGCTCGCCGCGAGTTGGTTGGTCTGCTGTTGTCTCCCGACGAGCAAGCGCGCACGATCGCCATCGGGGCGGTGGCGAAGCAGTACGGCGAAGATCGCGGCTACGATCCCGGGGCGCAACCGGCTGCCCGCTTGGAGGCCGCCCAGCGCTGGCATTGATCGCAAGACTCGAGGCGAAGGTTGATTCGGTTGCAATCTATGAGCTACCCAGTGGCCCGACCTATGGTCCGAATGTTCTGCACGGTTCTTTTCTGGTTCGCCTGTGGACCGCTATGGGCGCAAGCGAGTGAACCTGACGCGCGCCAAGTGCATTGGCAACGGACCCTGGAGGACGCGCTCGAACTCGCGCAAGCCCAGAATCGGCCGATTCTTGTTGCTGTCAACATGGACGGGGAGAGCGCCAGCGACCGGATCGTGCACGAGGAATATCGCGATCCCGCTTTTGTCGCGGCGACGCGCACCAGCGTTTGCCTGGTCGCGAGCGTCTTTCGGCACAACCCGCGCGATTACGACGACCAAGGTCGGCGGATCCTGTGTCCGCGGCTGGGGGAAGTCACGTGTGGAGAGCACATCGCGCTTGAGCCGCTGCTCTTTGAACGGTTTCTTTCCGATGGCGAGCGCGTGGCTCCTCGCCACGCGCTGATTCTTCCGAGTGGCGAGAAGGCCTGGGATCTTTCGCTCAGCTTTGATTTGCACGACATCGATAAGGCGTTGGTGCGATCCGCCAGAGACACGCAAATCGGACAGCCCACGGAGGGTTTGGAAGGCGAATCGGGTGGCCCAACTAGCTGGCTAGCACTAGCCGCCTTGCGCGACAACCGCGGGCGAGCTCGGCTGGAAGACGCATTGGGGCGCGTGCAGGAGGAAGCCACCTTGCGAACCGCGCTCGACGCGCTCGCCGCCAAAGGGGACGCGGGTTCGATCGATGCGCTGCGCATCGCCGTTGCGCATCTCGCTTGGGTTTCTGAACCGGTCCGGGCCCAAGTGGTGGCCACCGCCCGCGCCCTAGGACTCGCTCAACCATTGGGGGTGGCCTTGCGCCAAAGGCTCGCGGCGCCGGGGCCGCTGCCCTCGGTGGTGGACCCCGCAGGAAGTGCGGTCTTGCTGGCGGTGCTAGCCGAGTTGGACTCAGCTACGCCTGCGACCCGTTCGCTCCTACTCGCATGCCGCGCCCTGGCGGAATACGGCGACGGGTCAGGTACCGAACACCGAATCGCCCTCCGCACCCTTCTTGGAAACGCGGAAAGCAATCTGCGCGCTGCAGGGGACTCTACCCTGCCCGTGGCTGGAATGATCAGCGACGCGATGCCGGAGGCCGAAGAACTCGAACGCCGCGCAGCTGCGCTAGAGGTCGAGCTCGCATCCCACGAAGACGCTGCGCTTCGGGCGCGCTTTGCAAAAACGTTGCTCGATTTGGCGCGCCGTCGCCGCGAGTCGGGTGCCGGCGGAGCGGACACGCTCCTCGCAGATGCAGAGCACTACTTCGGTTTGGCGCTTGAAGTCGAACCGCAACATACCGAGTACTGGATCGAACGGGCTCGAACTGCCTACTTGCGAGGGCGTTTTACCGAGGAAATCGAATATGGTCGGCGAGCATTCGAGAGCGTGCGTGACTCTCCGGAGAGCGCGCTCGCGATCGAAGCGTTGCGCTGGGTTGGCGATGGAAACGCGCGATTGCTTGCAAAGCGATCGGGCGCGGATCCCACAGAAGAGCTAGCCGGAATTCGAGAAGGGATGCACGCGCTCGGCGCGGTCGCCGTGAGTCGCTTTGGGGATGGTACGGATTGGACCAGTTTCGCGAGCTTCTTTGGCGCATTGGGTCTACAGCGCGAGGCCATCGCTGTCGCGTTGTGCGGTGCGCAGCGGCTACCAGCTTCGGTCGAGCTGCGCCAGACACTCAATGCAGCGCTTTGGCAAACGGGGCGAATCGAACTGGCTCCACAGCTGGCCCAGGCCATCGCACAACGGAATGCCGGATCCGCAGACGCGATGTGGCACGCGGGCTACGCTTGGATGCTCGCCGCGGAAGATCTGCGGCGGCGCGAGGCTTGCGCTCCAGCGCTTGAGGCCTACGCCAACGCGCGCGCCCGCTTCGAAGACGCTTCCGCAGCGAATCCAGAAATGGCTCTGAGCTGCCAATCCTACAAAGCCTTGGCGTGGCTCGGAGCTGGACTTTGCCATGTCCGGATCGGGGAGCGCACCCTCGCGGCAGATTGCCTCGTCGCCGCGGTTTCCAGCCATGCCGAGCTAGCAGGCATCCGCGATGGTTTAGGCTACGACGTGCTCGACCTAGTCGACAAGCTTTTCGAATGGCGCGCATCGGGACCTAGCCCAGTGGACCCGCTCGCATTGCTCGATCGCCTGGAGGCCGTTGCACCCGGCGACCCCTATTGGGCCATCGCAGTTTCCGATAGCGAACTGCGCGAGGCTCTGCGCGCCGACGGACGCAATCCAAACCGGACCGAACGCGAGACCGTCGACGCCGCAGGCCAGCCCATCCGTCAAATGATGGGGCTGCCCTGGGAGGAAGGCGACGCGTACCTCGAAGCTTCGATCGCCGCAGCAAGACGCGCCCAACCGTTTGTCACCGAGGAGCCCGACCGCAAGCCACTCGCGCAGTCCTGCACCATCCGCGCCGAACGCCAGCTGGAACTGGGGCACTTGGAAGGCGTCCAGGCGGCACTCGCCGAGGCAGCGGCAGTACTCGGTCTTGCAGCCCCGCCGCCCGACGCAAGCGAAGCAGAGTTACGAGATTTGGCCAAGCAGCTGCGCGCGATTCTCGGAGAAGCTCGCCCGCGCCTCCGCTTGGGCCGCTGAGAACCGATCGGCAATGGGCTACTCTAGGTCCACAAAACCGAGGGCAACCAACGTCCGCCAGGCGGGCGCTCCAATGCCCCGAGGGGGTCGCAGCTTCTCGGTTGATAGCAGCGCAGGGCACCCGTCTTGTTGCTGCGCCCGGAGCCGGCAGGTCGAAGTAAGGGCACCGCGATGTTGGGAATGAAACCAACCCGTGTTATCCAGCGAAAATGCCTCTATCGCGTGGACCCAAGTCGGGGGCTGGGTCAGTCGCCCGCATGAGAGAAGGGAAGTGCTTCATTCTAGTGTGCGGCTTAGCTCAAGGCCGGAAGGCTTCACCGGCAACGTAGGTATCGAAGAACTCTTGAAACTTGCAGATCTTTCCGTCGCGCAGGGTGACCAAGTGAACGAAATCGGATTCATAGACCTTTCCTGTCGATATCGCGCGGCATTTCATGTGGCCAACTACCGCGACAGAGTCTAAGTCCGTGAGCATCTTTTGTGGGGAGAGTACCAAGATGTCCTCCGCGTTCTTGCCGATACTTATCCATTCAAGAAAGCCTGAATGCCCTTTGCGTGTCCCGCCTGCTGGGTTGAATGGGTTCTCAGGCTCACCCCACTCAATGTCGTCAGAGAGCATTCCGAGGATCGATGATATGTCTTTGTCTGCGAATGCGCGGTATAGCGAGCGCACGAGGTCAATATGTTGCGTTCTGGACGACATGAGCTTCTCCTTTCTTGTGAGAGTAGTAGGACTGCACCAGAGGACTGCGACACCGAACGTCCGAGTTTATCGAAGCATTGCGGATAAGAGATTCAAGGTGTCAATCTACCGCAGCCTCGGGAACGCCGGGGGGGGGGTGATGGTTAGGTATTGACTGGTGCGGGGGCGAGAATTGACCTGTAAGTGCTCGCTCGCAGCGGTTCCAGAGGACTTGGGAACCCTGTCGACGACCCGAGTTTGGATTTGAGCAAACGAAGCCCGGCACTTGGCCCGCAACCAGGGGCTCAGGGCTGAGGAATTCTCGGGCAAGCGGTTCAAGCTACACGTCCCAAGGCAGCCGTGGTCGGCTGGGTTCGCACGCGGGTGCGAGAGGCGGTGGCTGAGTTGGCAATCCTAGGGCTCGAGAAATCCTCTTTGAAAGGCCCCTGTGGGGCGTTTGGAAGCGGCCCGGCGACGAGGCGCTCGATGAACGCGAGTGGCTTGAAGACGAAGGCGGAGGTGCCATCGCGCCAAGGGGAGCGCAGCTTCCAGAGGACGTTGCCCCCGTCGGTGATGGAGAGTCGGCCCCGGCGAGTTGGGGACGAGTGATGTGCCCGCACAAACGCTTGCGCAGGGCGTGGTCGCCTTTTAGAATCAGGTGTCTTGGTGGGCCGGCAAGCTAGCTGTGTTCACCGATTCGCTCCAGTAGTTGCTGCGCCTGCCGCCGAGGCCCTGGTCGGTGGTGGTCGGCTAGGTTGACGTGCCGGTGGCACGCATCGCGATAGTCGGCTGCCAGGCAAGGTTCACCATCGAGTCCGTGCGCGGACCGAAGGGCGAGGATCTCGAGAGCGGTGCCGAACAGCTCGTCGGCGACCGCACTGCTCGCGTTCGGCGGCCACGACACAGGTCGCAGCGATGAGACTAGGAAGAGCAAAGTGCACTCCCCTGAAGCACAGGCCCGGAGCTGCTCGACGAGAGCGCCGCGGAACTGGGCCTCCATGGCATCCAGCTGCCGAAGTTGCTTCTCAACGCGACGAGTCAAGGACTCGGTGGGTAGGAGTTGCTAGGCGCCAGCCTACCGTGGCCTGGCGGATGCGGGGCGGCTTGCTGGTCAGGTTCTAGCCGATGGGGGGCGGTACGGGACAAATGCTTCATTGGGAGACCGTTGGGAGGGGACTTGGGTCTAGAAGTTGCCATCGGTGGGGCGCATGGTACCATTGGCGCAGACTATGCTCGGCCCGGCGGCCTCGGGGGTCCAATCCCGGCCCGGCCGCTTTCCACCTCCCCGTTCAACTCCTTCCACTCCAAGGCTTGTGATGCTCCGCTCCATCGTGTCCCTCGTCTCCTTAGCTACTTGCGCCGCACTTTGTGCGCAGAGCGCACCGGCAGGTTCCGCCGTTTCTGGGCCCTCAGCCGGCACGGCTCCGATCCTCGAGGTCGCCCCCACTCCCATTGCCCGTGTGTTCCACATTCGGCAGACCACGACTTTGCAAGACATAGATCGCGACGCAAAGCTGGTGCGCTGGTGGATCTCCATCCCCGATGACGGTAGCAAACAGGAGGTACTCGATATTCGCGTGGTCCATGCTCCTGGCTCCTGGCGAATCGGGCATGACCTCACCCACGGCAACCGGTTTCTCTATGTCGAGGCCGAAAATCCCAATGCGGAATCGCTATCAGCTGTTGTGGAATTCACCATTCGCAGAGAGCCCGTGATCATCGCGCTGGATCCGGCTCAGGCCACCCCACTAACGGACAATCACCGCGCTTTCTACGCGGAAGAACTTGCCCTCGACGCCCCGAACATGTTTGTCGACGATCACATGCAGGAGTTGGCGGACAAGGTTTGTGGGGAAGATCGGAACCCCGCCTCGCAGGCTATCAAGCTCATGCAGTACGTGGCGTCATCGACGGACCACTACTCGAAGGACCCGACCAAGCCCACTTGCGGCATTGGCTCGGCCGAGAACTGCATGCTGAATGGTGGCGGCTGCTGCACGGACCTGCACTCGCTCTTCATTACCCTTGCACGAGCGCGCGGAATCCCAGCGCGGCTGCAAATGGGCTACCGGTTGAATCCCAACAACGAAGGCAAGGAATACAACCCCGGATATCGCTGCTGGGCCGAGTACTTCATCTCCAACTATGGTTGGGTTCCTGCCGACATCGTCGAAGCCGATGCCGTCAGCGGATTGGGCCCCGATTTCTGGTTTTCGGGTCTTACCGAATGGCGCGTATGGCTCAACGAAGGACGCGAATTCACGTTGCAGCCCAAACAAGCCGGTGCCGCGGTCAACACAATGATCTTCGGATACGCGGAGATCGATGGTCAGCCTGCGCGCGTGCTCCCCGAAGGGGACAAAGCCGCCCAGTTGAGTCGCACCATTGAATTTGTCCAAGTCAAAGGCCTCACGCAAAGCAAATAGCCGCGCTAAGATTCAGGCAAAGCGGTCGATTACCTGGAAATCAACCGCATCTCCAACGCAACAGACCAAGCACCGCAACAGACCAAGCACCGCAACAGCTCAAGCACCGCAACTGCCCAAGCGGTTGCGTTGGCATTTGGAAAGATAGTCTCCACCAAGATCCCAAGCAATCACCCCCACAAACAACCCCCATGCTGACTTCGCTACTCGCTTGTATGCCCCTGTCGCTTCCCCTTGTTTCGCCAGCCAATGACACCCTAGTCGACCAGCTCGCAGAGGAATCCCATGCCTTGCCCGACTGGCTCGATTTCTATGCCAACCTGCGGCTGCGCATGGAGAGCACCCTGGATCAGCCCAATGGGGAAGATCGCCATCGCGGACGAGTGCGCTTCCGTGTGGGCGCCAAAATGGATGTCGCTGAAAATCTCAAGAGTGAAGTGCGCTTGAGCACGACCTCAGGCACTGCAAACAACCCGCACTGGGACCTGGGCGGCGACAATGGGACCGACACCCTCGGTGGCGCAGACATTGTGCTGGATCGGATCAACGTGACTTGGACTCCGGACGAAAACTTGACCTTCAAGGGTGGCAAGATGGGCACTCCGTTGAAAACCAACCCCGTCTACGGGGAATGGATTTGGGATGATGATATTCAACCGAGCGGATTGGCCAGCACCTACAAGCTCTCTGACTCGCTCGACGCGCGCCTGGGGTACTTCATTATCGACGAACAAAACAGTACAGGCGATTCCGCAGATCCTGCCGTCACGGTCTTGCAGCTGGGTTACACGGCTCCTGACCAGAGTCTCGACTGGGCTGTGAACACCGCGTTTTGGAATTGGACGAACGAAGGACCCATCGACTATCTGGTTTGGGACACGGTAGTTTCCGCAAAGGCGGACGATTGGACGGGTTCGGTCGAGTTCATTCAAAACCTCGACGATGATACGGGCGAAGACACAGGACTGGCCCTAGGTCTGATGCATGGCAAGGGCGGCTCGCAAGGCAGCAGCCAGATCTTTGCCAACTACTTCGATTTCGACGCCAATGCGTCGATGTGGAGTGTCGGTCAAGACGACCTACCCATCGCGGTGGGCGCGCAGGGCTTGAGCGGTTTCATTGTGGGCTACAAGTATTGGTGGCACGACAATACCACCCTCAAACTGTGGGGTTTGCAGGGCGATGATGAGACCAACGACCCCCTACGCTTGCGCCTGGATTTGGACATTAGTTTCTAACGTAACTGACTGGGTTGCGTGTGGAAGCCTGCCCTCAAGCCGCATACACGCCCAGACCAAGCACCGACCAAGCACCGACCGGGGCAAGGCGGAATGCTCCGCCTGCCCTGGTCCTGACGCCACCCCAGGACCTCGCTGTAGGTTAGCGGCCGCTGCAGGAACCCCGCGAACTGGGCCGGCGTCGCCTTGTCCCGATGGAACTTAGGCTTGATGGGATTCTTCCAAGTCATCAGGTACTGGAGCGCCAGGTCCAAGAAGCAACGCTTCTTGCTCGCAGCCGGCTGGGCCAAAGGATTCGAAGGTGATCGATCGGGCTAGGCTCCGTGGTGGGGGGGCGCGGCCGTGCGGAACGCGAAGTCACCGGGCGTGGATCCTTGGTGGATGGGAGGCGAGGCGTCCCAGCCTGTATCTATGCGGTCCTGGACGGCCACCGAAAGAGCCAAGCTGGTAACCTATCGCCTTGGCAAGCCCTTCCCAGCCACCCTACCCAGCCAGCGGTTCCCAGGACCGATTCTGGCAGGAGCCCCGGACCACGCTTCGAATCTTGAAACCTTCCGAACCCTCCACCACCCCCCCTGTCGGAGTTCCGCGTGGACCTGGTCCCGTGCCGCGCCGAGGTGGTGCCGTGTGGCGCCACTTCCTGCTCGTAGTGCTCTTTGGTGGTCTATTGGGCTACGCGTGGTTCCTAAGCCATCGGCGCGGCTCCGCGCAACCTGCGCAATCCAGCCCGTTCCATTTCCGTGAGGTCAGCGCTGACCGCGGGCTTGTATTCCAGCACAGAGCCCCCGACCTCGATTCGCGCCTCGCACCCATCTTGCCACAGATCGCGGGAACCGGCGCTGCAATCGCCATAGGGGACGCGAATGGGGACGGTTGGATGGACATCTATGTGGTGACCAGCCGCGGCGGTGAGTCGAACGGCCTCTTCGTAAACGATGGAAAAGGCGGATTTGTCGACCGCTCCGCCGAAGCCGGCGTCGGCGCCGTGAACGAGAATGGCCGGGGCGTTTCCCATGGGGCGCTTTGGGCCGACCTCGATCGCGATGGGGACCAAGATCTGTTTGTGTACATGTGGGGTCAGAGCCGCCTTTTTCGCAACGACTCAGATGCTGCCAAGGACACGATCCGCTTCACCGACGTAACCACAACCGCTGGGCTCGTGCCCTGGATGAACTGCGCCACCGCATGCTTTACTGACTTCGACCGCGACGGTGATTTGGACTTGTTCCTCGGTGGTTACTACCGTGAGTCCGTCAATCTATGGGCGATCGAAACGACGCGCATTCTGCACAACGATCAAGAGTTTGCGGAAAACGGCGGGCGCAACTTTTTCTTGCGCAACGACGGGGGCCTCACCTTTACCGATGTCAGCGACGAGGTTGGGCTGGGTAGTACCCGCTGGACCTATGGTGTCGGAGCCGCAGACCTCGATGGCGATGGTTGGCAGGACCTATACGTAGCGAACGACTATGGGGAGGAGGAGTTCTACCGGAACGTGCCCATAGCCCCAGGGGATCCCGCGACCACGAGGGGCTTCGAGCTACAAAAAGGTCTAGGACTTGACGCGAAAGCCAAAAGCGGAATGAGCGTGACCCTAGGCGATATCACCAACAAGGGGAATCTAGCGGTCTACGTTACCAACATCTCCCAGCCTGGCTGGCTGATGCAGGGAAACAACCTGCGCCTGGTTCGACCGGGTGGCGCGTTCGCCCTCGACAATGTTGCGGATGGCGATACGGCCAATTGTGGTTGGGCCTGGGGTGCTGATTTCGGAGACTTGGATCTCGACGGCTGGCAAGACCTTGTCGTCGTGAATGGTTTTCGCTCCAAGAATCCCAAGCGTGAGTACTGGTACCAAATGTCCAAACTCGCCACCGGAACCGGCTCCCTGCTGGAAGATGCCGCCAACTGGACCCCATTTGAGGACATGAGCCTTTCCGGCTACCAACGCACCCGCGTGCTGATCAATCGCAAGCGTGGGTACCGCTTCCGCGACATCGGCGAAGCTGCGGGCGTGACGGACCTTTACGATGGGCGCGCAGTCGCGTTGTGCGATTTTCGCAACGAGGGCGCCCTCGACATGCTCGTCGCGAATCAAGAAGGCCCGCTCTTGTTGTACGAAAACGAACTCAAAGGGGGGCGTTGGATTGGACTCACCCTTGTTGGCAGGTCCAGCAACCCCGACGGCGTCGGCGCACTGGTGACCGCCCACTTTGGAACATCGGTGCAATCCCAGGTGGTGACCGCAGGCCAGGGTTTCTGCACACAAACCGACCCACGAGTTCATTTCGGGCTGGGCGATGAGCCACTCCACTCGATCCAGATTACGTGGCCATCGGGAATCGTGCAGACCCTTACCTCGCCGGCGATCAATGCCTATCGGAAAGTCGTCGAACCCGCGCCCTGATTCGTCACGCCACGCCAAACCCCAAGTCTCGCGCAGCCTCTTCCGAACCATGCAGAACGACGCAAAGAGTCCTAACATCTTCGCACGCCTCACGCCCAAACACTTGGTCGTGATCCTGATCACGACCATTTTGGTCGTAGGGGAATGGCAGTACCACGTAATCGGCGGCTATCCGCGTCTCGTCGTTGCGCTCGGCGTGTGCATGCTAACCGAACTGGTTTTGTCCATGTTCGTTCTCGGACGACGGGTGCCCTTGCTCTCGGCGTATGTTTCCGGCACCAGTTTGACGCTGCTACTGAAGCCCGAAGCAGGTCTGATCTGGCCGTTCGTAGTCGGCGCCATGCTCTCAATCCTCTCGAAGTACGTACTGCGTTGGCGCGGTCGGCACCTCTGGAATCCCACCAACTGCTCGATTTGCCTGCTTTTGCTCGTCGCGGCGCCGGTGACCGCAATCCTGAGCCACGAATGGAGCAACCAACTCGCTACCAACCTGCTGCTTTGGGCCTACGGGTTGGTCGTGGTGAGTCGCGCAAAGGTCCTGCACGTGACCCTGGCCTACGCGGCGTCCTTTGCACTCTTTGCAGCCCTCCGAGGCTGGATGCATGCCGAAGACGCACGCACCTTTGCGTCCACCTTCAACGCAGAGATTGGACCCCTGACCGGGCCCATGTACCAACTCTTCTGCTTCTTCATGGTCACCGATCCGCCGACAACGGTCTCCACAAAACGCGGGCGAATCTTCGTCGCATTCCTAGTCGCGCTCGCTGAGCACCTAATCCGCGTCGGTGTGGAGGACGGGGTCTCCTGGCTGATGCCATTTGCCCCTGCCCCAGCCCTCTTCGCGCTCTTCTTTGTAGGACCCGTGGCCATGGTCGTCTCCTTGGAGTGGAATGCACACCGCGCCAAGCTAGCCGGAAGGTCCCGGCTGGCCCCCACGACTTAGACCCAACCTTGAATGGTGGATATGTGTTCCTAGGTGTCAGTCTTCCATGGCCTTGGGATGCGGAAGGCTTGCTGTTTAGGCTTTGGCCGGTGAGGGGCGAGTTCCGACCGCAAACGGTTGTTGGGGAGTGGGCCCGGAGGATTTGGGAGCCCTGCCGAGGCACGGATAGGGCATTTGAGCAAACGAAACTTAGCCCTTGACCCGCGGCTGGGCTGCGAACCCATTCCCATGGGGCCTGGCACCGCTAGATGCCAATGCCGGCCAACCAGACGCCCCCAAAACCCAAAGCCCCACGCGAAGCGAATCGCGCGGGGCTTTGTTGGAATCGGCCTCGGCCACTTTGGCGGCTCTGGCTTTTGCGGGGGTTGGGCTAGGCGGTGGACTTGCCCGAGATTTGCGCGTGGGTTTCCGGCTGGAGTTGCTGGGACTCTTCGGAGTCGTAGTACTGTTTCATTTGGCCTGGCCGATGACCTTGACGTAGATGTCGAACGGCTATTGTTCGATGGGGCAGGCTGTAGGTGCCCCAGCAGGCGGCCTTGGCAATGGCGTGGGAATGCGCGCTAGAGGGGGTCCCCTTGACGGATTTCGGGGGGGGGGTATGGTCTCTCGAAAGCCTGCGCTAGTTTGGCGGGCAATTCCGTTGAGTTTGGAATGACCCAGGTTCCACACAAGAGCCACATTTTGTTGGCGGATATTGGCACCGGAAAGTGTGGGGGGTTGCGACGAACTCTTCTCCCCGACCCCTTTATGGAATCACAATGAACCGAACGAAGACACTCCTCTTCGCTTGCGCGCCTCTGCTGGCGAGCAGTGCGAGTGCGCAACTCACAAGTTTCTGTCCCCCGCAATCGAATTCCACAGGTGCGCCAGCGCTTCTAGCGGGTTCCTTTGGCAGTGGGGTCGGCAGTGGTCTGCACTTGGAAGTAAGCGGTGGCCCGCCCAATGAGTTTGGCTACTTCGTCGTCGGCAACGAAGCGACGCCGCCAGTGGCGATTAGCAATGGACTCCTGTGCCTGACCGGTACAGCTACCAGCCACGTCTATCGCTTCAACGTCGGCTTTGGAAGTGAGTGGTACTCGGTCGGTCAGTTCGACGCGGCAGGTGTCATGCAAAACCTGGGGGGAACCTCGACCACTGGCACCGGCTATGACGTGCCAACGACGATACCGGACACGGTTCCGATTGCAATCACGGCGGGGTCCACTTGGCACTTCCAATACTGGTATCGGGATGGCGCTTCCGCCCCGGGGGCCTCGAATTTCTCCGACGGCCTGAGCGTGACGTTTCAGCCGCCAGGAACTCCGGTGCAAGGAATGGTGGCGATTCCTGCGGGGACGTTTCAGATGGGATCCAATGCAGCTAGCGGTCCACCGTACTTTGGAGACGGCTCAACACAACCAGTCCACCCAGTGACGATCAGCTACAGCTTCTGGATGGGGCAATACGAGGTAACCCAAGCGGAATACCAAGCGCTCATGGGCACCAATCCCTCCTTCTTTGGAGGGAATCCGACGCATCCGGTGGAACAGGTTTCGTGGAATATGGCCCGAGCTTACTGCGCGGCTCTCACGGCTCAGCAATCTCTATTGGGGAATGTTCCATCCGGATTCGAGTATCGCCTTCCAACGGAAGCGGAATGGGAATATGCCTGCCGCGCAGGGACCACAACGGAGTTCAACGTGGGGGCGGCGCTCAATTGCAGTGACGCTCGCTTTTCGTACAGCTACCATTCGAACTCCAATTGCAACAATACTCCGAGCGGCACGGGTCCAGTGGGAAGCTATGCCCCCAATGGCTTTGGGTTGTATGACATGCACGGCAACGTCTGGGAATGGTGTCTTGATTCCTATACTAGCTACTCTTCTGGGGCCGTTGTGGATCCATTCGTGACTGGGGTCGGCCCCTACCGGGTCGTCCGCGGCGGCAGCTGGTTCTACTACTCCTACTGCTGCCGGTCTGCGGTCCGGAACTACGTCGTCGTCCCGAGCAGCACGCGCACCGACATCGGTTTCCGGGTGGTGTTGGCCCCAGTTCTCATCCCGTAGGGTAGAGTCAAGCGAGGGCACAAGCGAAAGCACGGAGCCGGGCGCGGAGCGCCGGCGGAGATGCTTTTGCTGGTGCCCTCGCGGGCGCGAATCGTGTTGCCACAGGTAAATTCGCGGCCGGGATCCAAGCTGGTTGGAATCGACCCTTGGTGGCAGTGAGTTGCAGACGGAGACCTAGCAAACGACCGAAAGAAACCCAAAGCCCCGCGCGAAGTGCATCGCGCGGGGCTTTGTAGAATCTGCCTCGGCCACTTTGGCGGCTCTGGCTTTTACGGGTGTGGCGTCTTCGGGTTATGCGACGGGTTTGCCCGAGATTTGCGCGTGGGTCTCGGGTTGCAGTTGTTGGTACTCCTCGGTGTTGTCGGACTGCTTCTTTTGGCCCTGGCCGGTGGCCTTGACGTAGATGTCGAACAGCTTTTGCTCGATGGGGAAGCCGTAGCTGCCCTTCTTGAGGCGGGCGCTGGCCATCTTGGGAAGCCCCGGGGGCCTCTAGGTCGGCCAGGATGCTCCACTGAATGGACAGTATCGGGGTGGAGGAGTCTACTGGGTAGTGGCTTGAACCTTCGCCTATCGATTTGGGTAGCGCGGAGGTTCCAAGGCCGGGAGTCCGGCAATCAAGCCTTCGGCGCACACCCACGTTCCTCCATGAAGCTATCGAAGTCCCTCCCTCTTGCTCTAAGCGCGCTGCTTGCCAGCAGTGCCACGGCGCAAATCTCCAACTTCTGTCCCGCCCAGCCAAACTCCACCGGCATTCCTGCGACGCTTACCGGATACTTTGGGAGCGGGGTTGGAAATGGCTTCCACCTCGAAGTGACCGGAGGGGCTCCGAACGAGTTTGGCTATTTCGTCGTCGGCAACGAAGCCACGTCGCCTTTGGCGGTGAGCAACGGTCTCTTGTGTCTAGTTGGCACGGCAACCAGTCGCGTCTATCGGCTCAACGTGGGCTTGGGAAGCGAGTGGGATTCCGCGGGACAGTTTGATAGCTCGGGCGTCATGCAGAACCTGGGGGGCACCTCGACGGTCGGGACGGGTTACGACGTACCCTCCACGATCCCCGATTCGGTTCCGATTGCGATCACGTTGGGCTCCACTTGGCATTTCCAGTATTGGTACCGCGACAACGTGGCTGGCCAAGGATCCGCTAATTTCTCAAATGGCCTGAGTGTGACGTTTCTTCCGCCGGGGGTTCCTTTGTCGGGCATGGTGGCGATTCCGGCAGGAATGTTTGCAATGGGTTCGGCTGCAGCGTCGGGACCCCCGTACTATGGGAATCAGTCCGCCACCCAACCGGTGCATTCGGTGACGATCACGTATGGATTTTGGATGGGGCAATATGAAGTGACCCAGGCGGAGTACCAAGCGCTGGTGGGGACCAATCCTTCGCATTTTGCTGGGAATCCAAACCATCCGGTGGAAATGGTCTCCTGGTTGGACGCAAGGGCCTACTGTGCAGCGCTGACCGCTCAAGAAACAAGTTTGGGCAACGTACCGCCCGGTTACGAATATCGACTCCCAACCGAAGCGGAGTGGGAATATGCCTGCAGGGCGGGGACCACGACGGAGTTCAACGTCGGGCCTGCGTTGTACTGCGCAGATGCGAGGTTCTGGTGGTCTCAACACTCGAACTCAGCATGCAGCAACTCACCCAATGGGACGGGCCCCGTGGGCAGCTATGCACCCAATGCCTTTGGGCTGTATGACATGCACGGAAATGTCTGCGAATGGTGCCTAGATACGTACGCTCTGTACGCGGCGGGACCTGAAGTAGATCCGTTTGTTACAGGGGGCCCTTACTTGGTGTTTCGCGGCGGTGGCTGGATTTGGGAATCCCAGCACTGCAGGTCGGCAGTCCGATTCAACTACGATCCAGGCATCACACGCTGGGACCTTGGTTTCCGGATCGTGTTGGGCCCGGTTCGCGTCCCCTAGCTGGAAAATCAGAGCCGACAAACTCACATCCTCCGTGGTATGGAAGGTGTCCTTGCGGCGAGGTACGCCAAAGCCCCCGCGTACCGACCACCACTGTGGGACAAAACGGCTGTGAAAGGTTTAGGGGGGCGATGGAAAACAAAGGTTCGATAGAGATCTGAGGTAAATCCTGTGGGTAGCTTCATCTAGACTATGGAAGCACCCCGGTCCTCGTCGAGGGTAGGCAAGCGCCCCTCCCAAACCCAAAGCCCCGCGCGAAGCGAATCGCGCGGGGCTTGGTTGGAAGGGCCTCGGCCACTTTGGCGGCTCTGGCTTTGCGGGGGGTAGGTCAGGCGACGGGTTTGCCGCTGATCTGGGCGTGGGTTTCCGGTTGGAGTTGTTGGTACTCCTCGGAGTTGTCGGTGTGCTTCTTTTGGCCTTGGCCGGTGGCTTTGACGTAGATGTCGAACAGCTTTTGCTCGATGGGGAAGCCGTAGCTGCCCTTCTTGAGGCGGGCTCCGGCCATCTTGGAGAGCAAGCGGCGCATCCAGAGGGGGCCCTCTTGGATGTGCATGTCGTAGATGGCAGCGGTGTTGTTGTAACGCTGCCAGGTGTGGCGCACCGAGTCGGGCAGGGGCGTGTTTTGGCTGTTGTACTTGTACTCGAAGCAGTCGCCCCACTCGCGGAAGTCCTTGGGCGGCACGTAGCCTAGCTTGATCGCTTCGCGGTAGTCGTGGGTGCCCGGGATGGGGCGGAAGGGGTAGACGTCCGATCCGGCCAGGGGGTACAGGAACTTGGTGTGCGCGGCCTGCTTGAGGGTGTGCTCCATCGATTCCTGGGTTTCGCCGGGGAAGCCGATGATCCAGAAGGTGCCGGGCACGATGTTGCGCTTGACCAGTTCGCCGATGGCGAGCGGGATGTTTTCGATCTTGATGTGCTTCTTGATGCGGTCCTGCATCTCGGCGGTGCCCGATTCGGCGCCGAGCCAGAGGAGGTGGCATTTGGACTCCTCGAGCAGGTCGAGGGTCTCCTTCTTGTAGCGCATGATCGTTTCGATCTCGATCGTGCCGTTCCACCACACGGGGACCTCGAGGTCGACCATGGTCTGGCAGAACTCCTTGGTGCGCTTTTCGGCCACGCCGAAGTTGGCGTCCTGGAAGCGCAGCATGTCGAAGCCGAAACGCTGCTGGAGTTCGGCGATGTCCTCGGCGAGTTGTTTGCCGGGGATCGCTTTCCAACGCCGGCCGGTCAGGTCGGGCGAGCAGCAGAAGGTGCAGGGCTCGGGGCAACCGAACGACGAGAAGTAGCTGAACCCCTTGGGCGGGTTCATGGGGGTGTAGTCGCCCGGCAACGGGAAGCGGTGGCGCACCTTCTCGTTGCGGCGCGGCTGGAGTTGCAGCTCGACGTAGCGGTCGTACTCGAGCAGGTGCCACGGCACCGGCGCGAAGTCTTCGAAGCCCACCACCGGGCGGTGGGGGGTCATGATCATCTGGCCGTCGCGTTGGACGGCGAAGCCGGGCACCTTGGCGATGTCTTCACCGCAGTGGATCGCTTGCACCAGCTCGCGGAAGGCGACTTCGCCTTGCCCGATGCACACCGCGTCGGCGATGTCGTGCTCGAAGTACATCTCGGGGATCACGCTGGGGAACCAGCCGCCCCAGATGATGGGCAAGTTGGGGTACTTTTCGCGCACCGCCTTGGCCACCAAGTAGCCGTCGTAGACCTGGTAGCCCAGGATGCACGACGAGCCGAACAGCATGGCGCCGTCGCAGGCCTCGAGGACCTTGTCCATGTACTTGGGCTCGATCATCGCGTCGATCATCACGACTTCGAAGCCGTCGGCGATCGGGCCGGACGCGATTTGGAGCAGCTCGAGCGGCAGGAGGTCCGCGCTGAAGGCTTCCCCACGCCCCGGGTCAGCCCGGTGCGGTAGGAAGAGCACGATCTTGGGTTTGCGCTGGATCATGGTGTCGATCAGGTGGTTCGGATCAGACCGGAGCGTTGGGAGTCACCCCGGGAGTACGGTCCAGGTTTTCGTCGGTGCCCTGGTTGAGGATGTGCTTCTGATCCTGGCCGGTCACTTTGACGTAGGCGTGGAACAGTTTGTGCTCGAGCGGGAAGCTGTAGCGGTTGTTGCGCAGGCGCCAACCGGACACGCTCTTCATGAAGTGCCGCATCCAGCCCGAGCCTTCCTTGGCGAGTTCGCCGTAGAAGGTCGAAGCCACGCCGTAGCGCTTCCAGATCTGCAGCACGTCGTCGGGCAGTTGCAGGTCGCCGATCTCGAGCTTGTACTCGAGCACGCTGCCCCACTCGGCCAGGTTCTTGGGCGGTTGGTAGCCCAGCTCGACGGCCTTTTGGAAGTCCACCGTGCCTGGGATGGGGCGGAAGGGGAAGATGTCCGAGGCCGAGCGCGGGAACTTGTGCTTCATCAGCGCCGCCATGCGGATCGTCTCCATCATCGATTCGCGGGACTCGCCCGGGTAGCCGATGATCCACGAGCAACCCGTGGTGATGTCGCGCTCGTTCATCGCGCGCAACGAGGATTCGAAGTGGGTGACGTCGATTTCCTTCTCGATCACCTTTTGCTGCTCTTGGCTGCCTGCTTCGGCGCCGACCGAGATCATGTGGCACTTGGAAGCCTGCATCAGGTCCAAGGACGCTTCCTTGTAGCGGTCGATGGTCTCGATCTCGTAGCAACCCGACCACCAGAACGGCGTGTCGGCTTCGATCAGCTTCTCGCAGAAGGCGTTGCTGCGCTTTTCGGCCACGCCGAAGTTGGCGTCTTGGAAGCGCATCACGTTGAACTGGAAACGCTCTTGCAGGTCGAGCAGGCGTTCGGCCAACAGGTCGCCGGGGATCGCCTTCCAGCGCCGTCCGGTGACCTTGGGCGAGCAGCAGAAGGTGCACGGCTCGGGGCAACCAAACGACGAGAAGTAGCTGAATCCGCGCACGGGGGTGCCGGGTTCGAGGTTCCACGGGTCGGGGTACTTGTGGCGTACCTTCCACTTGCCCGGGTTGTTCTGCAGCTCGGCGTAGGGCTCGTAATCCACCAGGTGCCAGGGGGCATCGGGGAAGTGCGTGAAGTCGACCACCGGGCGGTGCTCGGTGTAGATCAGTTGACCGTTCTTCTGGATCAGAAGGCCGGGCACTTGCTCGAGGTCGGTACCCGCGTCGATCGCGTGCACCACGTCGCGGAACGTGAGCTCACCTTGCCCCAAGCCGACCGCATCGGCGATGCCTTCTTGGAAGTACAGCTCGGGCGCGACCGAAGGGAACCAACCGCCCCAGATGATCGGCAGCTTGGGGAAGCGCGCGCGGATGGCCTTGGCCACTTCGGCGCCGTGGGCCACTTGGTAGCCCAGGATGCACGAACTCGCGAAGAGCAGCGCTCCATCGCACAGCTCCATCAAGCGCTCCATGTAGTCGGGATGCACCATGGCGTCCACGATGTGGACGGTATAGCCGTCCTTGTCGGGCCAGGCCGCGATTTGGAGCAGCTCCAGGGGCAGCAGGTCCGCAGCCACACGGACTCCCTCGCGCGGGTCGGCGCGGTGGGGCATGAAGAGCACGATGTGCTTTTTGCGTTGGATCATTGGGAGACCGGTGCGGGGTCGTCTTGCCCAGGGGGAGCGAAGGCTTCTCTGAGTCGTCCGTTAACGTAAGGGTTTGCGTCGCATTTCGCCTCCCCGTGCCTACAGAATACCCCACGCGACCGGGTCCGGGTGGGGGATTCGCCCCCCCGGGGCCCCAGAATGGCCCACTTCGGTAGGGGTTTGGGCCTCCCGGCGGAGGTCCGGCCCGGCGGGCAGCCCCGGAACGCCCCGCGAGGCCTACTGGGAAGCCCTAATGGGAAGCCTTACTTGGAAGCCCTACTTAGATGCATAGTTCTCTAGGACCCAATCGGCCCAGGCGCGGTCGAACTGAAGGTAACTCATGTGGAGTTCGTCCCGGAAGACCGCCCGCTCCTCGTCCTGCAGGTTGGTGCCATCGGGGATGTTCTGCTCGTTGCGCAGGTCCGAGGTGCGCAGGATCAGCTTGGGCAGGAAGCCCGGGTGCGCGCGTTGGAGGTAATCGATCATCGACCAAGTCGTGAAGTGCGCGGGTAGGTCGAGCTCGGCGAAGTTGCTCATGCGCACCAGGGCCGAGAGGCTCGGCGCTTCATTCTTGGCCACGAGTTTCTTGACCTCGGGTTCCCAGCGCTCCTTGCGACTGGTTTCGGCCAAGCCGCCTTCGCCGGAGTCAAAGGTGTTGTACTTGGGCGACAAGCGCCGCTCCATGTAGTGGCCGATGCCCTCGAGCAGCCAAACCGGCATGTCGTACGAGTAGTGCTTGTACGAGTTGGTCAGCATGATCGAGACGTTGAACACGAGGTGTCCGTGCAGGGCTTCGTCGGTGGTCAAGCTGCCTTGTTCGGTGTGCACGCACAGGTGCAAGCTGCCGGTGTCGATCACGTGCCAACGTTGGCTTTTCTTGGTCAACAGGCCAAAGTTGGTTCGCAACCACTGCGAGTGGTAGGCCTCGGAGGGGAAAATCATCACCTCCAGTTTGCCTTTTTGCCCCATGTAGGGGCCTTCGCCCCAGTACTCGCCGGTTTGATTCCAGACCGTGCCCGGGGCGGGAAACACCTCCTGCTTGATGTCGAAGAACTCGAGCATGTCGCTGTAGATCTGCTCGAGCCGCATCGCGTAGATGTGGGTCCGCAACCAGGGGTCGAGCACCTTGGGCTTGTCGGGGACGTTCTCCAGGACCTCGGCCAGTTTGGCGCATTCGCCACGGATCTTTTCCTTTTCCTCTTGGCGGACTTTGATCGGTCCGAGCGCGAAGCCCAGCTCAAAGTGCTCGGTCTCGATCCAATAGATGTCTGCGCCGGCGACGGCCTTGGACGCTTCTTCGGTTGGATGGCGCGCCACGTCGAATCCGCCGTGGGACACGAGCCCGGCCCGCTTCAGGATCTCGGGATCGTTGTGGCAGTACGGGCACTGGCTGGGGTCGGTGCGCGGCACCTTGGAAGCCTTCTGAGCCCAGGCCGGAAGGGCCAGGCAGGCAAACCACAAGAGCAGCGCGGACAGGCGGATTAGAGGCGATCTTTCCATTTCTTGGCGAGCTCGATGGCTTGGAAGGCGGACAGTTCGGCCAGGGGCGGATCCCCGTCGATGATTCCGCGGCAGGTGTTGATGGCGGCCACCCGGATCGACGCGTCTCCGCTGTCGAGCAGCGGTTTGACGTAGTCGATGGCGGTTCGGGTGCCCGCGACAGAAAGCAGACGCAGGCAGTCGACCTGGTCTTGGCGTTCCTCGGAGTGGACCGAGGCGATGATTTCGGCGGTCAGCGCGTCGCTGCGCACGTGGGGCAGCGCCATGCTCAGGTCGGAGCGGTAGTCACCCCACTTCTTGCGCGCGAGTTCTTTGAGGTCGGCCCAGCCCGCCAGCGATCCGCTCGATGCGCAGCAGAGCGCGGTCAGATAGCGGTCGCGGCTCTCCCACTTGGTGTCTTCGGCGGCGGCGATTTTGTACGCGGCTTCGGCCGCTTCGCGCACTCCGGGGTCGGCCAGGCGGGCGACCTTGTACAGGGCAAAACGTCGGACCGCGGCGCTCTTGTTCTGGAATTCCTCCGCCAGCAGGCGCGTGTGGGGTGCGCCGGTGATGACTTCCAGGGTGTCCTCGATGCGGGCGATGGCTTGTTTGTCGCGGGCGCGCTCGAGTTCCTTGATCAAGAGCGGGGCAACCGGCGCGCCGACGGCTTGCAGTTTTTCGGCCGCGTCGATGCCCATGGCCTCGGTGCGGGCCTTGACCAGCCGTTGGACTTCCTTGAGGGCGCTCTTGTCGGTGAGTTCGGGCCATTCCTTGAGGCGCTCGGGCTCCTTCTTCTCGCCGTCCGGATCCTCGCTCGGGTCCTCTTTGGGCTTCTCGGTGGGAGCCGGTGCGGGGTCCTGCAGCGCCGTCGCCGGGGCAGTGGCGCTAAGGGGATTCTGCGGCGCGGCCATGGCCATGCCGGTCAACAGCGGAAGGATCAACCAGGAGTGCTTCATTGGGGAACTCGGCATTGATGCAGGTAGATCGTGGGCAAGTAGCGGCGCCACTCGGGGTCCACGACGGTGATTTCGACGTTCTTCAGGGCATCCCAGACGATCTCTTTGGATTGCTCGGGGGGCAAGTAGTTTACGGTGATGTGCTCGAGTGTGATCACGCTGTTGGGCAACCAGGGGCTCGGGGCTCGCACAACCCGCACCATGGTGTACCCGCCCAGGGTTTCGAAGATGGGGGACCATTCGCCCAGGGGCGTTTCTTTGCCCACACCCCAGCGATCGAGACCCATGGTCGACTTCCAGGTGTCCTCGATGCGCTCGATTTGGGGATCTTCGAGCGAGAGGGTTTCGCCTGCCAGGACCTTGGTCCGTGCCCGTTCCAAGCGTCGCAGGGCCGCAGCGCTGCCCTCCGGGTCGAGCACCCGGGCAGCGGCGATCGGGAGGCAAGAGTTGGTCACGATCAGCCGTCGCAAGGCGTGCTCGGACTTGGCGGGCTCGATCAACCGATAGATCCCGAGCCAACGGTCGATTTCCGAGCGCGTGATGGGCTGGTCCTCGATGACGAGCACGGTGTCCTCGGGCAGGTCGGCGGGGAGCGGACGCGAAGCGACTTGGGGCGGCTGGGCGTCCGAGGCTGCGGGTTCAGAGGCCCCGGGCTGGGCCTTACCGCAGCCTGCTCCCAGCGCCAAAACGAGTCCTAGGGCGAGCCAACTTCTCATGCGTGCGGGGTCCGGTCGAAGTTGGCGATGAGGTCCATCGTTGGCTGCTCCAAGAAATGGTAGACCGAGCGAACCCGCTGCCCCAAGCCCTCGGACCCCAGGTGGGGCTCGAGCGGACCATAGGTGCCTTGGATCTCGATGAACAGCGAACGGGCATCGGGGGTGTACGACTCGACGCGCAGGCCCATGGTCGACTTGGGTTCGTCGACTTCTTCGAACGCGAGTCGCAGGCCATACAGCGCAGCGGATTGGCCAAAGGACTGGTCGACCACGGATCCCTCGCCCAGCCGCCCGGCGAACAGCGCTTGGTCGAGGAAGGCCTTGGCGTTGCGCTGGTTTTGGGGGCTGACCAGGGCTCGCACCGTGACGCGCTGGCCGGCGTAGTTCTCGACGCCTCGGGACTTGGCAAACCGTTCGGCGATGGTTTCCACCCGGCGGGCGAAGTGTTCGTGGGTGAGCGGGCCCTGTTCCTCGCGGAACTGGATTTGGTCGGGCAGGAAGAGCACCTGCGAGATGCGCCCCGGGCTCGCATCGGGATTGGAGAGCACTGGCCCCATGGGGGTGACCGCGAAACTCGTGTAGGGCGGGTTCCCCGATTGGAACAGCTCGTTGTGGATCTGCTGCACCGGGCGCGGGTCCATCGGCAGGGGGGGATGGATCAGTTCGCAGTGCAGGGCGATCGTGCGGGGCTCGTAGGGCATGGTGGTGGGGGGAGGGGATAGGCGGGCTGGGCCTCGGGGTCACCCGAATCCCGTGGGCACCCTGCGTAGACCTAGGTCGCGGCGGGCCCGGGTGGGGTGGAACGCGAGCCGGGGGCTAGGCCCGGAATCCCATTCAGGAATCCCGGCGAGGAATCCCGGCAGGGAATCCTGGCCAGGGAGTCCCATTGCGATCCCCCCAGCAGAATATAGGTTTTGGGGCGGTTCCTTCGACCCTGCCCAGGAAATCCTCCAACTCCGACCCCCTTGGCGCGTATGCTACCGGCCCTTTGACCGCCCGACCCAGGACGGAACCTAGAACCAACCATGTCTTCCATTGCCCTCTTCCAGCGCCTAGGCCTCGCCTGCGCCCTGATCCCTTTGTGCCTCGCGGCCCCCGCTGGGGCCCAGGAATCCGCCGCCCCTGCCGTTGTCAATGCCGCGCAGCCCCAAGAAGCCACCTCGGTATTCGGGGAGCCGCTGTTCGTCAACGGCAAGCGCATCAGCGATTTGGCCATCAAGCGCTTCCTTTGCTACGGCAAGGGACGCAATGGTCTGGAATCCCTGCGCCTGGGCCTCCTGATGGACCAGGAGCGCGAATTGCGCCACATCAAGGCGCGCGAGCGGATGCTGGAAGAAAACTACGGGGGCAAGGCCCTCGCAGATCTGACCGACGCCCAGCGCGCCGAGTTGGAGCAGGCGATCGATGCCGAGATGGCTCGCTTCCAGATCGACCCCGAGGAATTCGAGGTCAAGCTGGCCGGGGAAATGAAAACCTTCGCCGAGCGCTACCCGACCCTCGACTTGGACACGGAGATCCGCCGGGCTTACCAAAGCGTGGATTGGTGGAAGGACCAAATCCGCATGACGCTGGAATTCGACCAGCTCTTCTTCCCTGGACACCCGGACACTTGGCCCGACCTCTCGCTGGAGGCCATCCACCAAGCCTCGCCCCAATTCGATTTGGTGGCGGACTACAAGAAGTACTACGAAATGCGCTCGGAGGAGTGGCTCAAGCAGCGCGCCGCGGCGCGTGAAGAGGCCCTGGCGCAACACTTCGATGGGGCCACGGTCGATAGCCTGACCGAAGAGCAAAAGGCCCAACTCGAAGACATGGTCGACGAAGTGGCTGGCAAGTTCATGCCCCGCGAAGAGGACATGATGATGGCCCTCCTGCGCGATGCGGTGCAGGCCATCCTGGGCGGATTTGTGACCATCAAGACCGCCAGCGATGGTTTGCCCGAAGAACTGCTCATGACCATCGAAGGCAACGGCTTGACCGCTTCGCTGACCACCGAGCAGGTCTACCAGGACATGAAATCCGCCTTTGACGAGCACGACATCTACGAGGCCAAGCTGTTCTTGGCGTTGATGGAAGCCGCCAAGGACAAGCTCGCTGAGGAAGGCGTGCTCAAGCCCGAAGGACCCTTCCGCGAGAAGCAGGCCAAGGAAAAGGCCGACACGGCCAACATGGGCACCTTCGGCTCCTTCAACTTTGTGGCCACCAACGCCTTCCGCTTCCCTTCGGTCGAATCCTACGAAGACTACAACTACCTCTACGACTCCTTCCGGGATTCGATCCAAGCCAGTTTGCAGCCGGACGCCGATGGCAACCTGCCCCCGGAGTTGGCCGCGCACTTCCCGATCGTGCAAGGCATCATGGGCATCGCCCGCGTGCAGTCGGAAAACCTGCTCGTGTCGGCGTTTGACTTCCCCCGCAACGAGTGGAAAGAGAATGGCTGGGAGAACGCCTACGAGCGCGCCCTAAGCCTGCGGGCGGAAATCGACGCCTACGTCGACAAACTCGCAGCCCAAGAGGAAGCGCGCGCCAAGGCGGAAGCGAATGGCGAGGCCTTTGAGCCCGAAGAAGTGCTGTTGCCCTTTGACCAATGGTGGGCCAACTTCCTCGACTTGAACTCGGACTTCTGGGATCCGCCGCTCCCCGCGGTCGGCAAGTCCCCGCCGGCCAACTCGATGCGCGACAAGGGCCGCTTCCAAGGCACGCCCACCACGCGCAACGACCTCAAGGGATACTTGGGCGAGAGCCCCTACTCCCACTTCCTGTGGGACGCCAATGCGGTCGACTCCATCTTCTTCGACGTGCCCAAAGGGGCCGTGGGCGGTCCCTTCCGTGGTCCCCAGGGCTACATCATCACCTACGTGAAAGACAAGGTGGGCCCCACCAAGACCCTCAGTCTGCGCGATGAGCGCACGCTGCAGGCCTTGCAGGAGGACTACACCCAGCTGGCTTTCCGCCGCTTCTGCCACGACGCGCTCAACGCAGCCGACGTCAGCGGTCTCGATTGATCCAAGGGGCGCCCAGTGCGGGCGCAACAACCCCAATGGAAGCGATTCCCTGGGGCCCCGTCCCAGCCCGGAGATGAATCCAGGCACGGACGGGGCCCCATTTTTTTTGCCCATCTCGCGGCGCAGCAAGGCAAGATGACCCCCCGCTCGGCAGCCACTGCCGAGATCCAATCCATGGGTTTCCTCCGCTCCAACGGCATCTTCCGGCTGCTTTGGCCGCACGCCAAGCCGCACTTCGGGAAGCTGGTCGGCGTCTTCTTCTGCTCGTTCCTCGGTGCCCTGCTGATGCAGAGCACGTTCCTGCTCTTGACCCCGGCGTGGGGGATCCTGTTCCCCTCCGATTCGGCGGCCCTGGATTCGCGCATCGAACAGGTCATGCAAGAGCGCTCGATCCCGGCCGACCGCAAGGCGGAGCTGGTCGCGATCGTGCAAGAGGCCCAAACCGACCCCTCCGCGGTGGCGGAAGGCTGGAAGGAAAAACTGCGCATGCGCATCACCGATGCGATCGTGGGGGATCCCAAAGATTTGACCCCCGAGCGGCGCAAGTTCCTGCTTTGGGTGGTGGCCGGGCTGGTTTCGGTACTGGCTTTGGCGGCCGGATTGGTTTCCTACCTAGGGATCTTGCTCGGGGCCAAGGCCGGGCTCGGCATGGTGGTGAGCCTGCGCCAAGCGCTCGTGCACCACCTGATGCACCTCTCGTTGCGCTACCACGGGCGGCGCAAGTTTGGGGACTTGCTCTCGCGCATGAGCGCGGACGTGAGCAAGACCCTGTCGGTGATCGACATCTTGCTGCGCGACCTGGTTCAAGAGCCGATGAGCGCCCTGATCGCGCTGGGCATGGCGTACATCATCGCGCCCATGGCAACGTTGGGCGTCGTGCTGGGGCTGCCGCTCCTGTTGATCCCTGTGTCGATCCTGTTGCGCCGCATGCGCAAGGGATCCACCAAGAGCCTCAACGAACTCGGGGCGGCGACCCAGGCGATGACGCAGATCTTCAGCGGCATCCGGACGGTCAAGGCCTACCGCGCCGAGGATCGCGAATTGGACCGCTTCCACAAGGTCCAAATGGGCTACGTGGAAGCCACCATGAAGATGGTCCGCGCCGGGGCCTTGTCCGCCGCTTGGACGGTGACCTACACGCACGTGGGCATGGGCCTGATGGTGGTGATGGTCGGCTACATGAGCATCGCCGGCATCTTGACGGGGGACGGTGGGTCGATGCTGACCTTCTTCATCCTGATCTCACAAGCCTACAAGTCGATCAAGAAGACCCTGCGTTCGACGGGTACCGTGGCCGAGGCCCAGGGCGCCTGCGACCGCTTGCAAGAGCTGGTGGACGAAGCCCCCGACATCATCGAACCGCCCAACGCAGCGGTCCTCACGGGTTTGGGCAAGGGCATCTCGATCCAAAACCTGGGCTTCACCTACGACGGCGAGAGCACCCCCGCGCTCCAGGACATCAACCTGGACCTAGCACCGGGCGAGACCCTAGCCCTGGTCGGCCCCTCCGGAGCGGGCAAGAGCACCCTGGTGGACCTTGTGGCGCGTTTCATCGACCCGAACGAGGGGCGCATCTTGGTCGATGGCAAGGACCTGCGCGAAGTGACGCTCGACTCCTGGACGGATCAGTACTCGATGGTCACCCAGGCGCCGTTCCTGTTCCACGAGTCGATTTTGGAGAACATCCGCTACGGGCGTCCGAACGCGACCCCCGCCGAAGTCGAGGCCGCTTCCGAAGCCGCCGACATCCACGCCTTCATCCAGTCGCTGCCCCAGGGCTACCGGACCAACGTGGCCGACGCGGGCTCGCGGCTCTCGGGTGGCCAGCGCCAGCGCATCACGATCGCGCGAGCGGTTCTGCATGGCGCACCGCTGCTCTTGCTCGACGAAGCCACCAGCGCCTTGGACACCGAGTCGGAGCGCGCGGTCCAGCGGGCCCTCGATCGGTTGATGGAAGGCCACACGTCGATCGTGATCGCCCACCGCCTTTCGACCATCCAAAACGCCGACCGCATCGCGGTGCTCGACCATGGGCGCTTGGTGGAACTGGGAACCCATGACGAGTTGATCCGCAAGAAGGGGCTTTATGCCCATTTGCATTCGTTGCAATTCCGAACCGAGCCAATCCCGCAAGCCTAACGGCGGCTGCGTTGGGCGGTGCGTGCGCCGGTCATGTCCGAGGCGCAAGGAGGCAAACCGCTTGCACCGCGATGCCTGCTCCGTGGGCTAGGGCGCCCATGCCTTCGAGCGTCTTGCCCTTGACGTTGACGCGCGTCGAATCGATGCCCAAGAGATCCGCCAGACGTTTCCGCATGCGTTCGCGTTCGGGCGCGATGCGCGGGCCTTCGGTGGCGATGACCAGGTCGACGTTGACCACCCCGAAGCCCCGTTGTGCAATGGCCGCCACCACCGCGACCAGAAACTCGGCGGAGTCTTGGCCCAGGTGACGCGGATCGGTGTCGGGAAACAAGCTGCCCAAGTCGTCGAGCCCTGCAGCTCCCATCAGTGCATCGCACAGGGCGTGGATCACGGCGTCGCCGTCCGAATGGCCGGCGGGCCCGGTGGGGTGGGCGAAGACGATTCCTCCCAAACGGCATTCACGGCCCGCTTCGAGGCGATGAAGGTCCCATCCCAGGCCGATGCGCAGGTCGAAGGGGTTCATAGGCGTGCTTGTTCGCGCAAAAGGGTTTCGGCGACCAAAAGGTCGCTGGGGTGGGTGATCTTCAAGTTGTCCGGCGAACCGAGGACCAACGTCACGGCCCCGACGAACCGCTCAAAGAGGGCCACGTCGTCGGTGGGCAACCAGCCCACGCGCTCTGCGTCGCTTAGGGCTCCCAGGAAAGGTCGGCGTTGGAAGGCTTGCGGCGTCTGCGCGGCCCACAAGCTGGTTCGGTCCACGGGCTCAAACACCTTGCGACCGTCCATCGAGCGGTGCAACGAATCGGTGACCGGGCAGGCCAAGACCGCGGCGCCATCGCTGCGCGCTTGGAGTGCCACTTGATCGATCGCTGCGGGGCGGACCAACGGCCGGGCGGCGTCGTGGATGAGCAAGACCTCGCTCGTCTCCAAGCTGGCGCGCGAGCCCGCGCAGACCGAGTGGAACCGTTCGGTTCCGCCTGCGACGAGGGGCAAAAGGTTCATCGCAAAAGGCGCGGCCAAGGCTTGGATCGCGGCGAAGTGTTCGGGTTGGGCGACGACGATCACATCGCGCACAGACTGCGTTGCGGCCATCGCACGCAGGCTGTAATCGAGGATCGGGCGGCCCGCCAGCGGGAGCAAAGGCTTGGGGACCGAGCTCGAACCCATGCGCGTCGAACGCCCGGCGGCGACGAGGATGGCGGTGGCGAAGGGAGCTTCCATGGGGCACGGCATCCTAACCCCGCTGACCGGTGGATCCCAAACCTGGGCGAGATCGCGCAGCTCCGGGCATCCAGAGAGCCCAAGGCCTGGTCTGGCAAGAAAACCTTGGGGATTGCGCAAGCCCCACGCCGTACCCTCTCGGCAGCGGGGACCCTTGTCCCCGCCGAATGTCCATGACCGCCTCCCAGCCCATCCCCGCCCAACGACCCTCGGTGATCCTCGGGATCGACCCGGGCACCCTCGTGCTTGGCTATGGAGCGGTCGCCCTGCGTGGCCGGCAGCCCATGTTGCTTGCGGCAGGGGTCTTTCGGACGACCCCAGGAGCGCCGATCGCTGCGCGGCTCGCGTTCCTGCGCCAGCGCATCGACGAGCTGCTCGAGCAGCTGCAGCCCCAAGTGGTCGTGGTCGAAAAGGCCTTTTCGCACCAGAACGTCGCTTCGGCCCTGCGCATCGGCGAAGGACGTGGGGTGGTGCTGTCCTGCGCGGCGGTTTCGGGGGCCCAAGTGGTCGAATTCACCCCCGCGGAGGTCAAAAAGTCCCTGACCGGCAACGGCGGTGCCGACAAGGACATCGTGGCGCGCTGCGTGGCCAGCGAATTGGGGTCGCCGCCCGAATTGGAGGGGCTGCGGCACGATGCGACCGATGGTTTGGCCTTGGCTTTGACCTGGGCTCGACGCCACCATTTGCAGGCTTTGGGGCTCACCAAGCCCTGAGGGGCTTTCTGGCCGGGGGCTTCCAAAGGGCCATCCCGTGGGCGATACTCCGCCCGTGAACGAACACGAAGCGTTGGATGGGGCCCGCCAAGCGGACCCCGAATTCCTGGCCGAGCTGCAGACGGCGCTGCATGACTTGATGCCGGATCTTCGGCTCGTGGACCGCGGTCTGGTGTTGGGCGCGGAGTCCCAGGAAGCCGGATCGATGGGCGAAGAGATGCCCGAGCCCAGCATCGGCGACTTGTTGGTCGATTGGGTGGCGGTGGATCCGCGCGGTCGTTTGAACTTGGTCGTTTGGCTGGGGTCGGATCGCAGTCAGTTGCCGGCCGAGCCGGTCGACATGGCGCTCGAGATCTTGCACCGCTCGCGCCGTCAATGGCCGTTCATCCTGCGCCATCTGGGACCCCAGGGCGTACGCGCCGAGTCCGAACCGCGTTTGATCTTGGTGGCCACCCACTTCACCGAAGCCACCGTGCGCAAGTTGGCGGTGCTCGGTTCCGACCGCGTGGGCTTGCTGGAGGTGCACGAGATTCGCACCGATAGCGGAGCCTCGCACCACTTGGTGCATCGTTGGCCGCTGCAAGGCGAAGGCGAGCCTGGAGGCCCCGACGCGTTCTTGTTGCACCTCCATCAAGAACTGCGGCCGCTCGCCCAGTCGTTGTTGCAACGGTTGCAACGGGTGGACGAAAGGTTGGTGCTGTTGGGTTCTGGTGCGGAGTTGCTCGAGTGGAGCCTTGGCAACCAACCGGTTTGCTGGCTGGAGCAAGGGCAAGGGGGTCTGCAAGGTCGCACTGGCAACGGTGCGGTGACTTCTTTGGTCGACGGGCCTACGGCGGATGCCTTCCTGGAGGACGTCCTGCGTCGCTACTTCGAGGTCGTCGAAGCCGACGAAGAAGAAGACGATGCCGACAAGACCTCGCTGGTCTCCCAGGGCATGGGGTTGGTGCTCTCAGAAGACGAGTTGAACGCCTTTCTGTAGCGTGTGGAACGACCGCGGCGGTCGACCAGGAGCCGGGGGAATTTGCGACCGGACCGTCTTATAAGGTCCAAACGGATACCAAACCCCCTTCAACGGACCCAGACTTGGGATCCTTGCCAGGAAAGCGGTGGCCCCAGCAGCTAGGCATTCGGTTCCGGACTCGGGCATGGGATATCTAGACCTGCTGCCAGGGGGCATCCGCTCCCCGGCCCTACCAACAGGGTTCATTTCCTTAGGGTCCATTCCTTTGAGCTGGGAAGCCACACGCCGACTCTTTTCGCTCCGCCGCCCGGAAACGGCGCAGGAGAGTGGCTTCGTGTGGCGCAGGGCCGCGCGCCGGACCTCGCTGGCTCCCACGTGCCGGGCCAAGTCGGTTTGCGTGGTCAGTGGAAAGGGGGGGACCGGCAAGTCGATGATCGCGGCCTCGTTGTCGTCGCTGCTTGCGCGCAGGGGGCCCACGCTGCTGTTGGATGCGGATTTGGGGGTGGGCAACGCCCACATCCTGCAGGGCGTAAGCCCACGGCATACGGTGGCCGACGTGCTGGCTGGTAAGACCGAACTGGCGAAAGCCTTGCACCCTTGCCGGCCGAACCTCGACCTGCTCGCGGGTGGATCGGGGCTCGCGCACCTGGCGCATCTGGAGGGTGCAGACATGGACCGCCTGTCGATGGGTTTGCGCTCGGTCGAAAATCGCTACGACTTCATGGTCGTGGATTCGGCTGCCGGATTGTCGGGCCAAACCCTCGCCTTTGCGGCTGCGTGCGACTTGATTCTGGTGGTCACCACGCCGGCGGTGACGGCGTTGACCGATGCGTATGCGTTCATGAAAGTGCTCTGGTCGCGCTGTCCCGATGGGCGCGTGCGGTTGGTCCTCAACCGGGTGCAGAACCGGGACCAGGGAATCGAGGCGGCGGAGCGGCTGTGCAACGTCACGCAACGATTCTTGGGGCAGGCGCCGGAATGTCTCGCCTACTTGCCCGAACACACGAGCGCGTTCGAGGCGACCCAAGAGCGGCGTCCCCTGGTGGAGGACGAAACCTCGAATCCGTTGGTCGAGGAAATGAAGCAGCTCGAGCGCTTGGTCGAGGAGCAGTGGGCCGCCAGCGGTTCGCGCAGCATGGCGGCGCAATTGGCGCAGCACTTGTTTGCGTAACCAGCGATTGGCTAGCAGCGCTGGATGGTTTGCGGGGGTCGAATGCTCCGAATTCTGCGCAACCCGAGGGAGGGTGGAGGGGTCCTAGGGGGGTCATGAATCCTCCGATGGCTCCCCAGCGGCCCCTGGCGCCTTTCGGCCCGCTTGCGTGGCTCCTGGGTTGGTATGCGTGCGCCCTGTGGCTCGAAGCGCGGCCACCACTCCCACCGCCAGTGGTTCCCACTTGTGTCTTGGACGATGCCCCTGTGGAGCCACCTTGGCTGCCCTTGGAACTGCGTTCGATCGTGGGGGTAGGTAGGAAGCGAGCCTTGCAGTTGACCCGCGAAGCGAGCCAGAGGGGGTTGGAACCGCAAGCAGCCGACTTGGAACAAGCCTTGCAGGCCGTACCAGGGATCGGTCCGATCCTGGCGCACCGGGTTGGGTCGTGGGTTACCCAGCGTCGCTCGGAGGCGTACACTCTTGCCAGCCGTTCCCCGGTCCCCGGCCCCAACGTTCCCCCTTGAACCCTGCACCGCAACTTTTGCCCGCACCCCGCTGCGGACTGCCCAAACCGCTGCTGCCCGAGGAAATCGATCCCATCGTGCGGGCCGCGCTGCACGAGGATGTGGGCGCTGGTGACCTGACTGGCGATGGAGCCGTGCCCGACTTGGCCCAGGCCAAGGGGACGTTGATCGCCAAACAACTGGGGGTGGTGGCCGGCCTGGATGTGTTCTTGCGAACCTTTGTCCTGGTCGATGGGGATGTGGTGACTTCCAAGAACTTGAACGATGGCGACGCCGTGACGCCCGGTCGCAAGGTTGCCACGGTGACAGGCAACGCTCGGGCGTTGCTGCGGGCCGAACGAGTGGCCCTCAACCTGCTGCAACGCATGAGCGGCACAGCCACGTTGACGGCTCAATTCACCCAGCGGGTCTCCCACTTGCCCCAAGTGCGCATCCTCGACACCCGCAAGACGACCCCAGGGCTGCGCATCTTTGAAAAGTATGCGGTGCGCTGCGGCGGCGGCGAGAACCACCGGATCGGCCTGTACGACGAGGCCATGCTCAAGGACAACCACATCGAGTTGGCCGGCTCCTCGATCGAAGAAGCCCTCAAGCGGCTACGAGAGCACGTGGGCCCCAACGTTCGCATCACCGCGGAAGCGCGCGATGGAAAGGAGGCGCAGGCCGCCATCCAGGGGGGCGCGGACGTGGTCCTCTTGGACAACTTTTCGCCGCTCCAGTTGCGCGAATGGTGCGCGCCCTTGCGCCGCCTCGCCCAAGAGCTTGGACGCTCGATCGAGCTGGAAGCCTCCGGGGGCATTGTGCTGGAAAACGTCCGTGCCTATGGCGAAGCAGGCGTGGATCGGATTTCGGTCGGGGCCTTGACCCATTCGGCCAAGGCGCTGGATTTCAGTTTGGAGTTGGAGCCCCTGCGTGGAATCTGACGCCCCGCATGATCCCGACCCGCTGTCGGTCCATGGGCGTCTGCACCTGATGGTGCCCGCGCATCACGGTGGAGTCTTGATCGCTCGCGCCCGGGTGCGATCCTGCGCCAGCCGGGCTGGGTTGACCACCGAGGCCTTGGATCGCCTCGAATTCGTCGCTGGGGAACTGCTGACCAATGCGGTCGATCACGGCGGGGGCCGTGGAGCCCTGGATGCCAGCGAGTGGGAAGGCGGCGCGCACATGCAGTTGTGGCTCGAGTGCCGCGGACAGGGCTGGCGGTTGCAAGTCGACGATGAAGGCGGCGGGGATCCGGCGGTTTTGCGCGAGCTCATGTCGCCGATCGATGACGTCCCCGACTTGGACGATGAACGGGGTCGCGGGTTTTTCCTGCTGCGCTCGATGTTGGACTCGCTCCGCGCAGAGGGGGCCCGGTCGGGTACTGGGGTGGCCCTGATTGCCGAAGTGAACGATCCTTTGCACCCCGCTTGAGCCCCTTGCACCGATGACCGCCCGTGCCGACGATTCGATCGCTCGCACCCTCTTGGCTTTGGGTGGCTGGATGTTGCGCATTCCGCGCGGGATCGCTTGGATCTTTCCTTTGGCCTGGGCTTGTTTGATCGCTTGGCTGTCTTCGCAGCGGGTGCACTTGGGCCTGCCAGCGGTCGGAGTGGTACCGCTATTGGGCAACCTCGTTCATGCCTTCGAGTATGGCATCCTGGCAATCCTCTGCTTGCCTTGCCTGCCCAGGAAGGATGGGTGGGTCGAACTGCAAGGCCAAGCTGGTTGGATGGTGGTCTTGCTGTGCATGGCGTTTGCGCTCAGCGACGAGTGGCACCAAAGTTGGGTCCCGGGGCGTAGCGCCTCGCTGCTCGATGCGGTGACCGACCTGGTGGGAATCCTTGGCAGCCTGTGGATCGTTCGCTTGGTGGGCCAGGCTCCCGCAACCCGACCTTCGTTGCTCCGCGCGCTATGGTTCGTGACCCTCGCGTGCCTGGTCGCTGCGGGCATCTCGACGGCCTGGGATACCTGGGTGGGCGAAGGGCCCTGGCCTTTTGGCGGGGGAGTTTCCTAGAACTCGATCAAGATCGAAACCGGTTCGGTGGCTTCGAAGCCCGTTGGGAGTTGGACCACGGCGGCAAAGCTCAGCGTGGTGCCTACCCACTCGTTCAAGCGTCCAGCCGGAAGGGCGAACAAGGCGTTGGCGGCTCCCTGGGCGTTGAGGTTGCCCACGCTCCCGGAGAAGGGCGCAGCGCCCGTCAGGGACTGCGTGTACGACCACAGTCCGTCGGCGTTGAGCGGCACCGAGATCCCGGCGTAGGTGCTCCCCGGTTGGGTTCCGCTCGTGCTCGCTAGAATGCGATAGGGGGCTCCTGCTTGGGATGCTCCGCGCCGCAGGTTGAGGCCCAAGAGGGTGCCCGCTCCGCTCGAGTAGGTTCCCGAGTCGAGGGTCAGTTCCCCTGCCGGCCGGCTGACCAAGGTCTGGTCGGGGGCCAACCGGATGCGCTCGCCCCCGTGCAGCACGGCGGTCACCGCAAAGTCTTCCGAACCGGCGCGGGTATTGGCCGTGAGTTCCAGCTGGTACACACCGCCCCCTAGCGGGATCACGCTGCCGATGCTGGCGACTTCTTGGAATCCTCCCGATTCGACTTCCAGGGTAGCCACCCCCGAGGTGACGGGCACATCGGCGAGGTCCCGTAGCTCGACCATCAGGGTGGCGCGATCGACTCCGCCCGCCACCACCGCGCTGCGATCGAGGAACACCTGACTGCGCACCTGATCCGGAACCCCGGCCAAACCGGTGCGCCACGCATCAAACTGGTTGCGCAGCTCGACGACCGGATCGAGCGTCGTGGCATTGCCGATGAAGTTGAGGTTGGCGTAGTAGTCCCCGGTGGCGCAGCCCGTCGCACTTTCGCAGCCGCCCGGATCGTCGCCCAGGCGTCCGATCAGGAAGAATCCTGTGTAGGCCGAGTGGGTAAAACTCGGGGGCGGGACCCCGCACGAGGTGGGGGCTTGGTCGTTGCAGGAGCAGCGGCCGTCGCCGCCCAAAGCCATAGCCGCTTCCATGCCAGCCATCATCCGTTCGGCCATGTCGCCCTGGATCGAGCGGAAGGCCTGTTCGGCGGCCAAGATCACCGCATCGCCCGTCAGTACGTTGCCCTGGATCGCGTACTCGTATTCGCCGATCGAACCCACCACACCAAAACGTGCCAAGCCGGCCCCGGTTCCTGTGAACGTGATCGGATCCCCGTAGCGCGTCACGATTCCGTACTGGCGCGTTTGGTGACTGGTGTCGGTGGCCGCCAGGAACTGTAGGATCGTGTCGGGCGCAAATCCGGACTCGATCATCATCCGGATCTCTTTGCGATTGCGCGCCTGCGTGTCGATGAAGGACTGCGCTGCGGCCGCCCCTTTGCCGGGCACGATGACGGGCAGATAAACCCGCAGATCCAGGTCCGCAATGCACGTGGCCGAGGTCACGCCCACTTCCCCCGTACGCCGGTTCATCACCACGATGGACCATGTGGCAAGAGCCTGGGGGGCGAGGGCCCCGAGCAAACCGAGAGTCAGCAACAGGCGTCGAATGCTCATGGGCGCAGTATACGGGGGAGCCCCTCCGGGCGGATCGGAATCCGCCCCGCAGCCCGGGAATGGGCGAGCGTGTTTTGGTAGAAAAGGCAAGGCGGTCCCGGACCGAGACCCGAGACCATCGAGCCCATCGAGCCCAAAGCCCAAAGATCAAAGCCCAAAAGTCGCAAGCCGCCCAATTCGAGCCTGCCCAGACCGAAACCCCAGACCGAAGCCGCCTAGTCCGAAGCCGCCTAGCCCGAAGCCGCTGGTACCGAACCTGCTGAGACCGAAATCACTTCGAATGGATTCCTCCAACTACCAAAGCCCCCTTGGCTCGCGCTACGCCAGCGTCGCCATGCGGGAGAATTTCTCCGACCAAAAGAAGTTCCGCACTTGGCACCGACTTTGGATCGCGTTGGCGGAGTCGGAACGCGAACTCGGGTTGGCGATCAGCCAGGAGCAAATCGACGAGCTCAAGGCCCACGAAGACCACCTGGACCTCGCCTTGGCGGCGCGCTATGAAAAGGAACTGCGCCACGACGTCATGGCGCACATCCATGCTTGGGGCGACGTGTGTCCCAAGGCGCGGCCCATCCTGCACTTGGGCGCCACCTCGTGCTTCGTGGGGGACAACACCGATCTGGTGCTCCTGCGCGATGGTTTGCAACTGATCCAATCCCAAGTGTTGACGATCGTCGCCCAGATGGCCGAGTTCGCGCGGCGCTGGCGCGAGTTGCCGACTCTAGGCTACACCCACTACCAACCAGCCCAGGCAACCACGGTAGGCAAGCGAGCCTGCCTGTGGCTGCAGGACTTGGTCCACGACTTGGAAGACTTGGAACACGCCCAATCCATGATCCGCTTCCGGGGGGTCAAGGGCACCACCGGCACCCAGGCCTCGTTCTTGGAGCTGTTCGGGGGCGATTCGGAGAAGGTCCGCGAGCTCGACCGGCGGGTCACGGCCAAAATGGGGTTCGAACGTTCGTTTGGAGTCACGGGCCAAACCTACCCCCGCCAACTGGACTTCCGCGTTTGCCAAGTGCTTTCGAGCATCGCCCAATCGGCGCACAAATTCGCTACCGACTTGCGGCTCTTGGCGCACCGACGCGAGCTCGAGGAGCCCTTTGGAAGCCAGCAGATTGGATCCTCCGCCATGCCATGGAAGCGCAACCCGATGCGTAGCGAGCGCATTTGCGCACTCGCGCGCTTCGTGATCGAGACCTTGGGCAACACCGCGCACACGGCCGCCAACCAGTGGCTCGAACGTACGCTGGACGACTCTGCCAACCGCCGTTTGGCTTTGGCCGAGATCTTCCTGGCGACCGACGCGGTTTTGAACCTCTACCTGGATGTGTCCAAAGGCCTCGTCGTGTATCCCGCCGTGATCCAGCGCAACCTGAACGCCGAGTTGCCGTTCCTCGCCACCGAACAGTTGATGATGGAAGCGGTGCAAGCCGGCGGCGACCGCCAGGACTTGCACGAACGCATCCGCCAACACAGCCATGCGGCTGCCGCCAAGATCAAGGAAGGCGGCGAGTCGGACCTGCGCGAGCGGCTGGCAGGGGACCCGGCGTTTGCCCAGGTCGCGGGAAGGCTCGACGACCTGCTCGATGGCGCACGCTACGTGGGGCGGGCACCGGCCCAGGTCCTGGAGTTCCTGTCCGAGGAAGTGGATCCCGTGCTCGACCGCTACCGCGATCGCCTGGGCGTTCAAGGCGACGTGCGCGTCTAGCGGCGCTCGGGGCAGCAAGCAGCCGCCAAGCCAAGCGTCCTAGGGAAGCCCCCATGCCTGCCCGGGGTGGGGGAGGCTTGCCCCGTTCGCCCCCGCTTGGAAGCGTCCAGGCTTCGTCCGGCTGGTTGCGCGCCTGAATTCGGCGGTTCTAGGTGGACTGCAATTGACAGCGACCCCGACCATCGGCGATTCTCCTAGTCCCTAAGGGCCATGGGGACGCTTGCCCGGCGCACACCACCCCTAACTGCCCCCATCCCTGGGGGGCCCCGAGCCCCCTGAGTGCCTTGACGAAACCCGGAATCCCCAACGAATACACCCTCTCGACGGCCTGCTATGGGCCTCGATTGAGGGCGATCGATGATCAGGCCCTGTCCGCAGTGGCCATGGGGTTCCGCCGTCTGGAGCTGGGGCTCAACGACAACCCTTCGGACCTTTCCGGCTGGGATGACTGTCGCCGCGAAACCGGCATGAGCGTGGATTCGGTGGTGGTGGGTTCGCTCAAGCCCAAGTCCGAAGCCTATTCGGGCAGCCTGTTGGGCAGCGCGGATCCGAACGAGCGCGAGATGGCGCTCAACAGCACGCGCCGCCACATCCGCGTGGCGCAGTTGTTGGGTGCTCCGACCGTCGTGGTGCGCGGATGCCACGTGGGCAACGCCAAGCTCGATGCGGAGTGTCGCCTCTTGTCCGTCGAGCTGGAGGAGGCCACCGCCGACGAAGCCATCCTCGTGCGCGAGAAGATCCAAGAATTCGTGCACAAGGTCCAAAAGCGTGGACAAAAGCAGATCGAGCACTTTTGCCGCTCGCTGCACCTGTTGCGCAAGGAGTATCCCGAGACCCGCATTGCGATCGAGCCGGGGTTGCAGTTCAACGACCTGCTCAACTTCGAAGCGATGCAGTGGGTGTTGGACGACCTCGCGGGCAAAGGGGTTGGCTATTGGCACGACACCGGGCGCGTGTTCCAACGCGAGCGCGCTGGCTTGCCCGGGCAAGGGGCTTGGCTGGATGCCTATTCCAAGCACATGCTCGGAGTTCACCTGCAGGACGCAACCGACGACGAACACGACTTGCCGCCGGGGGCTGGGCGCATCGACTTCCGCATGCTGGTGGAATACGTGCCCAAGACGATTCCGAAAGTCATCGAGACCCACTCCAAGCACGGGCGCGAAGAGGTGCTTTCCGCGGTGCAGTTTCTGATGGGAATCGGGTTCTAGCTCCAAGCCCTCCGAGCTTGGGCTCCGGCGAAGCCAAATGGGTTGGGCGCTAGGGTTGGGCGCTAGGGTTGGGGCGCTGGGGTCGGGGCGCTGGGGTCGGAGTGGGGTCCTAGTTGGGCGTTCCTTCCTGGGGCGCCGATACGCGTACCATCCAGACGTAGGAGGCGCTGAAACACGCCATGGGGCCCAAGACTGGGCCGAAACCGTCGCGCTCCGGAGCATGGAATGGAGGAGGGTCTAATCCTTTGTGCTCCAGTCGCTTATGGCCGTTTCTTGGCTTTGGTCCGCGATCAGGGCTGTGCAAAGGCCGTGTAGGGCGTACCTTCTCCCGCCCCACAGGACCCAGATCGGGATCGCTTCCAAGAAGATCCCCCAGCCTGCGCGTCCTTGACCGATAAGGGGCCTACCCGAATCCGTATGGAACCTTCCACCCGCCGACCGGCGACCCTGCGCAGGGTGACCTCTGCTTTGGGCCAGCCCACTGCGACCCTGCCCTACGGTGGCATGCCTGCCTACCAGCACCTTCGCACTGTCCTTGACGACGCCAACGACCGCTGCCGGCCGGAAGTGCGCGGTCGCTTCCTCGTACTCACCCACCGCGGTCCCGATCCGGATGCCTTGGGAGCTTGCGAGGGTTTGCGCCGATTGCTGACCGAGGGATTCGGCTTCGAAGTCACCGTGGCCACTCTGGGCCAGATCCACCGCGCCGAAAACTTGGCCATGGTGCGTCACCTGGAGCTCGATTTGGTGGACTACGAAAGCGTCGATCCCAAGGACTTCGCCGGCATCCTGTTGGCCGATTCGCAGCCCGAATTCGGCCACACGGTGGTGCCCGAAGAGGGCGAATTGCTAGCCGTGTTCGACCACCACGTGCCGCCGCAAACCGAAGAGGGCGAAGCCCGGGTGGTGCCGCACAGCGATGTGCGCCTGAACCAAGGCGCCACTTGCTCGATCGTGTACGAGTACCTGCGCGAGGCCAAGGTCGAGCTCGATCCCAAAACGGCGGGCGCGCTGTTCTGCGGCGTGCGCTACGACACGGCGGATCTTTCGCGCAATTCGGGGCCGCTCGACGAGGAGGCCTACTACCAGACCTTCCAAAAGGCCGATCGCGGCATCATCGCCCAGATCAACCATCCGCCGCTGCCGCGTCACTACTACGTGGAGCTGGCGCGCGGACTTTCGCTGGCTCGCCAGCACGGGCCGTTGATCCTGTGCCTGATGGGCAAGGTCGACAACCCCGAAACCGTGGCCGAGATGGCGGACTTCTTTCTGCGCATGCGGGGCTGCTCCTGGGTCCTGGCGGGTGGCGCTTACGGCGAGGACTACATCCTTTCGTTGCGCACCGATTTTGCGTTCGGCAAGGCGTACCCGCTGATGCGTCGCGTGCTCGATGGCTCGGGTTCTTTCGGGGGCCACGGCCACATCGCCGGTGGGCGCATCGTGCTGCAAGACAGCAAAGAGAGCACGATCCGCAGCATCGAACGCGAGTTGCGCGCTGGTGCCTTGCAGGTCATCGGAGCCGAGTCCGAGGACGGCATCCCGCAGGAAGGCCGGTTGTTGACCGAGTGACCAAGCCTTGGGTTTTGGCCGTGGGCGGGGTGGACCCGTCCGGTGGCGCGGGCCTGGGCGCCGATCGAGAAGCGGTGGAGACCTTTGGGCTCGACTTGGTCGCGATCGTGACCGCGGATACGGATCAGGACGATTCCGGAGTGCGTGCCGTCGGCGAACGCGAGCCTTGGCGTTGGCTGTATGAGGCCCTCGCCAGCGCGGCCGTCGAAAACCCCTGCGCCCTCAAGTTCGGGCTATTGCCCAGCGCGGAAGCGATCGCCAGTGCCTTGGCCGTCGCAGACCAAATGCGCTTCGATGTGCCGGACTTGCCCATCGTGCTCGACCCGGTGATGGTTTCCTCGAGCGGCTTCGCGTTCCTCGACGGTCCGGCGCAGGCCGCCTTGCGCGCGGCGATGGTACGACCCTGGATCTGGACCCCCAACTTGCCCGAAGCGGCCGCGCTCTTAGGGTGGGAGCCCCTGGATTTGGAGTGGTCGGCCGCGCTGCGCTTGGAAGCGGCGGAGGCGCTTTTGGAGCGGGGTTTGGCGGGTGTGGTTCTCAAGGATGGCCACGGCGCGGGAGAAACGCTGCAGGACCTCGTCTGGGTACGGGGAGGCGAGCCGACGACCTTGTCCCGTCGGCGCGAGCGCAACGCAGCGGGGGATGCGACCCAGCGCGGGACCGGATGCCGGTTCGCCAGTGCCTTGGCCGCCAATCTGGGACTCGGCCTCGACTTGGTGCAGGCGGCCGACCGGGCGGGGCGCTGGGTGGGCGAACGCATTCGAGCCCAGGGTCGCGCCCCCGGAACGGCTTGATGGGGGACGGAAATTCGAGGGCTTGGGGGTTGCCTTGGACGCTTCCTGAGCTATCCTTTGCAGCCTAAGCGAGCGGCTGTAGCTCAGTGGTAGAGCGCAACCTTGCCAAGGTTGATGTCGAGGGTTCAAGTCCCTTCAGCCGCTCCACTCGCTCATCCCGCCCCGGATATCGGGGCCAGTCGTTTTCGGGGCCAGTGGCTTTCGGGCCCAGCGGATTTCAGGCCCAGCGGATTTCAGGCCCGTTGGAAGGCCTTGCGCCTTCCCGGGGTCGGACCCCCTTCCCAGGCTTGCCTGGGATTTTTTTTGCCCGGCGGGAGGGTCTTCGTTGGTGGCGCTCCGACCATTGCGCCCTTGCCCTGCGTGGCCCTGCGACAGGGCAGGCCGGCCCCGCCCAGGCCTTTTCCGTTCGCCATCGGGACCCAGCCGCGCCATCATGGTGCGCCATGCCGCTTCCGTTCGCTCTTACCGCTTCCCCGGGCCTGTTCTTGGCCTTGGCCGGGTCTTACCTGCTGGGGGCGATCCCCTTCGGGCTGGTAATGGTAAAGGCCATCAAGGGGATCGATCTGCGGACGGTGGGCAGCGGCAACATCGGCGCCACCAATGCCATGCGCGTGTTGGGCAAGCCCTTGGGGCTGGTCGCTTTCCTGTTGGATTGGGCCAAAGGCTTCGTCGCTTCGTACTTCCTGTGGCGCTTGGCGGGCCAGGACGCGGGCCTGGTCGAACAGGTCCTGTGCGGAACCCTGGCTGTGATCGGGCATTGCTTTCCGGTCTACCTGGGGTTCCGAGGGGGCAAGGGCGTGGCGACGGCCAGCGGCTCCATCGTCGCGATCGATCCGGTCGTGTTCGTTTGTGGCGGGCTCGTTTGGCTCCTTCTGGCGGGGACCGCGCGCTACGTGAGCCTGGCTTCGATGGGTATGGGGATCGCGTTTCCGATCGCTGCCCAGATCCGTTGGGGGCGGGAGGGCTGGCCGTTGGTGGTGGGGCTCGTGGCTTTGATGCTGCTCATTTTGGTGCGGCACAAGCCCAACATCGTTCGTTTGATGCAAGGAACCGAGCCCAAGATGGGCTCCAAGAAAGGCAAGGAAGGAAGCAGTCGTGGTTGACGCAATCCACCGCGTGGCGGTGCTCGGAGATGGAAGCTGGGGCACGACCCTGGCCTTGGTGTTGGCTCGCAACGGAGTCGACACCGTGCTGTGGAGTGCGTTTCCCGAAGCGTGCCAGCGGATGCAGCGCGAGCGCAGCAATTCGACCTACCTGCCCGGCATCCCGTTCCCCGCCAACCTGACGCTCACCGCCGATCCGTTCCAAGCGGTGCAAGCGGTGGACTTCGTGGTCAGCGTGGTTCCCACCCAATTCCTGCGCGAAGTCGCCCGGCGCTTCGAAGAGGCCATGCCCGCGCACCTACCGATCGTCTCGGCCACCAAAGGGCTCGAAGTCGAAACCCTGCGCTGCCCCACCCAAATCCTCGAGGACGTGCTTGGCAAGCGCACCCTGTGCGTGCTGACCGGGCCGAGCCACGCCGAGGAAGTCGCGCGCCAACTTCCCGCTTCGCTGGTCGCGGGATGCTCGGACTTGGAGTTCGGAGCCAAGGTCCAAACCGCCTTCAACTCGGACAGCTTCCGCGTCTACACCCACCAGGACGCCATCGGTGCGGAATTGGCGGGGGCGCTCAAGAACGTAATCGCTATCGCCGCGGGCATTTGCGACGGGCTCGAGCTGGGCGACAACGCCAAGAGCGCGCTGGTCACCCGCGGCGTGGTGGAGATCGCGCGCTACGGAAAACTGCGTGGAGCGCGCCCGGAGACCTTCTTTGGCTTGGCGGGGATCGGGGACTTGGCCACCACTTGCTTCTCGCGCCATTCGCGCAACCGCGCGGTGGGGGAAGCCCTGGGCCGTGGCCGTAGCCTCGAACACATTCTCGGGGAAATGAACATGGTGGCCGAAGGCGTTTGGACCACCAAAGCACTGTTCGGCCCCGAGTCCGAGCTGGAAGGCATATCCATGCCGATCGCCGAGCAAGTCCACGCGGTGCTGTTCGAGGGCAAGGATCCCAAGCACGCGGTGCTCGATCTGATGAGCCGGGAACCGGCCGGCGAGATGGATGGCCTGTGGGGAGCCAGCGGCGCATGAGCCACGAACAAGGCTTCCTAGGCTTCCTGCTGCTGACGGTCCTGCTGCTGGTGGCGGTCGCGTGGACCGGGCTCCGCGCCAAACGGCGGCTGCACATCCCGCTGGTCTTGCTGACCGTGGCGAGCTTGGGCATGGCCATCCGCTTCGCGCTCAAAGTGGGCCAGCACTACGATCTTAAGGCTGCGGGAGCCATCACGCCCATCCACATGTTCATGGCCCGCACGGCGACGTTTGCCTACTTGCTACCGGTGGTGACGGGGATTTTGACCTTGCGCCAGCCGCGCCATCGTCGGCTGCACGGCATCGTGGCACGGGTCGTGATCGTGTTGACGCTGCTCGCCACGCTCACCGGCGCGCTGATGCTGTGGAAAGCGCCGCGGATTTAGCTCGCAGCTAACCCTTGGGTCGCGACAGGAATTCGAGCAAGTCGTGGTGCACGTACCACGGCAGCAGGAACAGCCCCAAATTGGCCAGCCAAGCCATGGTCGCCATGAGCACCCAGGACTTGCGCGCCCGCAGGGTGAAGAAGGCATAGAACATGCCCACGCCCGCTAGGCAGCAGGTGACCACGTAGACCCAGACCCACGGGGGGGGCTCGCCGGGCCAAGCCCGGTGCCATGCCAAGGCGCTCCACCAGATGCCCCAACCCAGGGTGGCGACGCTCATCGAGCGCATCCACGTGCGGTGCCGTCGCCGCGAAGAGTTGCGGGGGCGGGTGAGCGAGCGGAGGGGGCGGGCCATGGCTCCAACATAGCACCCCAGGCCCCAAGCCTTCACCCAACCCCAGCCGCAAACCCCGACAAAGCCCCCGAAACGATTGACCGCCCGCCCCCCAAGACCTAGACTCCCCCTCCCTTAGGTCGGGGCGTGGCGCAGCCTGGTAGCGCGCTGCAATGGGGTTGCAGAGGCCGGAGGTTCAAATCCTCTCGCCCCGACCATTTTTTTTGAGGGAGGCGGGCGCCGGGGGCGCCTCCCTCAAAAAAAATGCATGTTTATGGAGTGTTGGGCTGACGCCCAACACTCGGGAGCTTTGAGCGTGCAGGCGTTGGGAGCGCCTCCCTCAAAAAAGATGCATGCTTATAGAGCGTTGGGCTGACGTCCAACACTCGGGAGCTTGGAGCGTGCGGGCCTTGGGGGGCGCTTCCCTCGAAAAAGTGCATGCTTATGGAGTGTTGGGATGACACCCAACACTCGGGAGCCCTGGGGCTTTGAGCGTGCGGGCGCTGGGGGGGGGAAGACTTGGGCGTGGGGTCCGCGATGGAGTGTGGTGCATCGGGCCCGCTGGCTAGGGGCAAGGATTGGACTCGCACCGTCCAAATGGGCGGGGCCCGGTACCATGGGGGAACGATGGGTATCCGCTTCGTTTGGCCCCGTGTGGGTAGTTGGCTCGTGCTATTGGCGGCGTTGTTCGTTTCGCGTGAGCGCGCGGTGGGTCAGGGGGGGCTTGTGAGGCTGGATTCGTTGGGCCATGCGGCTCGCTTCGCGGAGGCTCAGTTGGCCCACTCGGTGAGCTATCTGGCGGCGAATCAGCACGCGCGCAGTACGTTGGCGGGTGGGGCCTGGCGCTACGTGGGAGCGCAGGATTGGACGAGCGGTTTCTTTGCGGGGTGCCAGTGGCTCATGTACGAGCGCACGCAGGGCGAGAAGTGGCGCTTGCGGGCGACGCAGCAGACGTTGGACCTCGCGGGGCAGCAGAACAACACCGGGGACCATGACATAGGCTTCCGGATCTTCTTGAGTTATGGCAACGCGTTTCGTTGTACGGGCGATCCGGCCTATCGCGACGTGCTCTGGACGGCGGCGCAGAGTTTGGCCACGCGCTTCAACCCGACCGTGGGCTGTACGCGTTCGTGGGACTTCGGCGCTTGGCAGTTTCCGGTCATCATCGACAACCTGATGAACTTGGAGCTCTTGTTTTGGTCGGCGCAAAACGGGGGCGACCCGAATGGCTACGCCATGGCGCGCTCGCATGCCTTGCGTACTTTGCAGGAGCATGTGCGGCCTGACGGTAGCACCTACCACGTGGTGGATTTCGATCCCGCCACGGGTGCCGTGCTCTGGAAGGGAACCCATCAGGGGTACGCCGACAACTCGACTTGGTCGCGTGGGCAGGCCTGGGCGATCTATGGGTTCACCATGACGTACCGCTACACCCACGAGCAGGTGTTCCTCGATGGGGCCTGCCGCGTGGCGGAGTACTGGCTCAAGAACGTGCCTCCCGATGGGGTTCCCTACTGGGACTTCCAAGCTCCGGGGATCCCCAACGAACCGCGCGACACTTCGGCCGCCGCGATCGCCGCAGCGGGGCTCTTGGAACTGGGGACCGCAGTAAATGATCCGGTGCTGGGGTCGAAGTACCGCCAAGCGGGAGTTGCCCTCCTACGCACGCTCTCCCAAGCTCCCTACCTGGCTGAAGGCAGCAACAGCGATGGAATCCTCTTGCACGGCGTGGGCAACAAGCCGGCCAACAGCGAAGTGGATGTGTCGCTCATCTATGGAGACTACTACTTCCTCGAGGCTCTCCGCCGCCTGTAGGGGGCGTAGGGAGAACCCGCGCTCGGCGGGTACCCATGGGGACGTGAGCGAGAGGATCAGGTGGCTCCCTGCCCGCTCGGCGCAGGGCTAGGATCGGAAGGTAGGGTCGCAAAGATGCGCGTTCGGTACAGCGCGGGCAGCACAAACAACGTGAGCAACATCGAGGTGACCAAGCCCCCGATGACGACGGTGGCCAGCGGTCGTTGGACCTCGGCTCCCGCGCTGGCTGCGATGGCCATGGGGAAGAAGCCAATGATGTCGGTCAGGGCGGTCATGAGCACCGGGCGTAGCCTCGAATGGGCGGCCGTCCGCGCCGCTGCCTCGATGCCCGCTCCTTCGGTCCGGCGTTGCACGATGGTTGAGACCAACACCACGCCGTTCATGACGGCAATCCCAAAGAGTGCGATGAAGCCGACTCCGGCCGAGATCGAGAACGGGTAACCCCGCAGCCACAGCGCCGCAATCCCACCCGAGAGCGCCAAGGGGACGTTGAGGTAGATCAGCAAGGTCAGCCGCGTGGATTGGAAGGTCGAGTACAAAAGGGCAAAGATCAGCAGCAACGCCAGGGGCACGAGGATCGCGAGGCGTTTGGAGGCGGCCGCCAAATTCTCGAACTGACCGCCCCATTCGATGAACCAGCCCGTGGGCAGCGAGATCTCCGCTTCGACCCGGTCCTGTGCTTCGGCGACGGCCGAGGCGAGATCGCGGCCGCGGACGTTGAGTTCGACGGTGATTTTGCGCTGGATCTTCTCCCGGCTGATTTGGGCGGGGCCGGTTTGGATGTCCACGTGAGCCACCTGTTCGAGTGGCACCCAAGGGGCGGTCCCGTCGACCCCTGCGGGCAAGGGGACGGGCAGGTTGCGAAGGGCTTCCAGGTTGCCCCGCACGGCTTCATCGAAGCGCACCTGCAGGGCGTAACGCCGCTGACCCTCGACGACCGTGCCCACTCGAGTGCCCCCGATGGCTTCCACCACCGAAAGAACGTCCTGCGCGTTGACCCCCAGTCTGGCGATGGCCTCCCGGTCGACCTGGATGGTCAGGGTGGGAAGGCCCGTGGTTTGTTCGACTTTGACTTCTTCCATTCCAGGGACCTGGCGCACGACTGCGGCGACCTGTTCGGCCACGGTCCGCATGTCCTCAAGACTCCCGCCCGCCGCAAACACTTTGATGCCCACTTCAGAACGAACGCCACTGATGAGTTCGTCCACCCGTAGTTCGATGGGTTGCGAGTAGCTGAACAAGACCCCGGGAAGCGTCTCCCGCAGCTCCCCATCGAGCGCCTCGATGAGCTCCTCTTTGGTGTCGAAGCGCCATGTATCGGGAGGATTGAGGATCAGGAACGTGTCCGAGATTTCGACCCCCATCGGGTCCGTCGCAATCTCCGCCCGCCCGGTCCTGGATACGACCGTTTGAACCTCCGGAAAGCGCATCGCGACTGCTTCGGCTTGGGTGCTGATCTCGTTGGAGCTCTCGAGGGATACGCTCGGGAGCCGCCAGACCTGCATGGCGATGGCGCCCTCGTCGAGTTTGGGGATGAACTCCGCTCCGAGGAACGGAATGACCACAAGGCTGGCCGCGAAGACTGCGAGCGCCCATCCACCGGTGCGCGCGGGGCGAGCCATCGCCTTGGCGAGCAGGGGGGCATAGGCGCGCTTCAACCAGCGGAACAGGAAAGGTTCCTTGGCGATGGGCTTCTTCAAAAAGAAAGAGGCCAGCACCGGCATCAAGGTCAAAGCACACAGCAGCGACCCACCCATGGCGAATACGACCGTGAGCGCCATGGGGCGGAACATCTTCCCTTCGATGCCGCGCAGCGCGAGGATTGGTAGGTAGACCACCATGATGATGCCCACCGCAAACAACACGGGGCGGGCGACTTGATGGCATGCTGCGCGTACCTTTTCGAGGTGGGAGCGTTGGTCGTCGCCTTTGTGCAGGAAGATGTAGGCCACAATGCTCTCCACGACAACCACGGCGCCGTCCACGATGATTCCGAAGTCCACCGCACCGAGCGACATGAGGTTGCCCGATAGGTTTGTCCAGCGCATCAGGATGACGGCCACCAACATCGAGAGCGGGATCGCGGAAGCCACGATCAAGCCGCCTCGGAAGCTGCCCAGCAGCAACAACAGAACCACCACCACCAACAGACCGCCCTCCACCAGGTTCTTGGCGACGGTGCGCATCGTGCGTTGGACAAGCTCGGTGCGGTTGTAGAAGGTGTCGATGGTGACCCCTTTGGGCAGCGTCTTTTGGATTTCGCCAATCCGGGCGTGGACATCTTCCGACACCGTCCGCGAGTTGGCCCCCATGAGCATCATCACGATGCCGACGACCGCTTCCCCTTGGCCGTCGCGCGTTACGGCCCCCTGGCGGAGCATCGGGGCGAACTCGACCTTGCCCAGGTTCTGCAGGTACACCGGGGTGCCTTGCTGGTCCTTGGCCACCACGATCTGGGCTAGGTCTGCCAGGCTCTCGATCAGGCCTTCCCCCCGAATGAGGTACTGCTCATCCGCGTGCACGATGTAGCCGCCGCCCACGTTGCGGTTGTTGTTCTCCAACGCTTCGAAGACGGTGCCGAGCGAAAGCCCATACGAACGCAGCTTGCGAGGATCGAGGGTCGCTTGGTAGGTGCGCAGTTCGCCACCAAAGGAATTCACCTCCACCACCCCCGGGACCGAGCGCAGCTGGTAGGCCACCGTCCAGTCCAGAATGTCCCGCAGCTGCATCGGAGAATACCCATCGCCCCGAACTTCGAATTGGTAGATCTCTCCAAGCCCGGTCGAGATGGGCCCCATTCCCGGCTTACCATATTCCGCAGGAATGGCATCGCGCGCCTCGGCGAGCCGTTCGCCGACGAGCTGGCGGGCCCAGTACAGGTTGGTCCCCTCTTCAAAAACCACGGTCACGACCGACAGCCCAAACTTGGAGACCGATCGAATCTGTTCGATCTTGGGGAGCCCACTCATGGCCGTTTCCACGGGGAACGTGATGAAGGATTCCACTTCTTGGGGAGCCAAACCCGGACTGTTGGTGAGCACCTGGACCTGGACGTTGGTGACATCGGGGACCGCATCGATCGGCAGCTTGCGCAGCGAATCGATTCCTAGGGCCACCACCAACAGCCACCCGATGAGGACCATCAGGCGGTTGTCGAGGGAGAAATTGATGAGCTTGTTGATCATGGGAGGGCGCGCTAGTGGCTGTGTCCGCCGCCGAGTTCGCCCATGCGTTCGGCCGATTTCAGGAAGAATGTGCCTGAAACCGCGATGCTTTCGCCCTCGGTCAGGCCCGCCAAAACTTCCACCAAACCGTCGGCTACGGGTTGCACGACCACGTCGCGGTGTTCGAAGGCTAGTGGCTCCACTTGAACGAAGACGTAATCACCCGCATCGTCATGCACCAGGGCGGCTTCGGGTAGCACGATGCCCGCCTGGCGCGCGGTCGTCTCCAATTGGGCGCGACCAAACATCCCCGGTCGAAGCGGATACTCCTCCGGCCACGATTCCAATTCGGTGTTGTCCAGGGTGATGCGGACACCCACCGAGCGGCTGGTGGCGTCGACGTGGTAGTCCACAAAGCTCACCGCGCCGTTCAGGATGGTTCCGGGGAAAGCATCCAGGGTGATGTGCGCTGCCTGGAGGGTGCGTACGCTTTGCAGCTGTTCTTCAAAGGCCGAAGCGACAAACCAAACGCTGGAGAGATCCTCGATGATGTACAGCTTGGCTCCGGCCTCCACGAATTCGCCGGTGGATGCGTGGCGGTTGACCACCACGCCGTTGCCTGGAGCATAGACTCGGTACTCACCGGCGAGGATGGGGGACTCAGCATGGAGCCCCGTCACCTCTTGAGCGTCAAACCCCATGATCCGGAGCAGGTTGGCGGCCGCCGCCAGGTCGATGCGCTTGGTGCGCAGGTCGACATCGAGTTCGAGCAGCCGCGAGTCCCGATCGGCGCGCAATTCGGTCAGGTTCTTGGCCAGTTCGAGCTTGGCGAGCTGCAGGGCCTTGTCCGCTTCGAGCAGGGGGCGCACGGTGGACACGGCCTTCTTCTGCAGGTCCTCTTCGCGGCTGTAGATGCGCTCCTGAATCGCGATGCCCCCTTCCAACACGGTCTGGAGCGCTTCCAAGCGGCCTGCGTAGAGCTCTTGCTCGCGAGCGAGCGTTTCTTCCGCAGCTCGGACCCGCTCGCGGTCTCGCAGGTAGTTGGCAGCGGCGGCCCCCAACTCAACGCTGTCCAGAATGCACACGACTTCCCCTGCTTGAACGGATTCCCCGAGGTGTTTCGTCACGCTCCGCACCTGGCCCGAAACCCGGGGCGTGACATGCAGAACGGCGTCCGAGTTGGGGGCCACCGTTCCCGGGAGCGTCAAAGCATCGAACACGCGCCCCGGCTTGGCCACGGTTGTTTGGATACCGGCCGCTTGGAATTGCTGTTCGGATAGCTCGACGTGCCCGTCTTCGCCCGGGTGTTCGCCCGGATGGGCATCACCGGACGTCGCCATCGATTCGGAGTGGGGCTCATGCGCCGCCCCTTCTTGGCCCGTGCCGTGGTCTTTGCCGTGGTGGTCTTCGTGGGCGGGGGAGCAGCCCAAGCCCAAACACAATACGAAGGCAGTCGAGGCGAGCAGGGCGCGCTGCCGATCGATGAGGGGGATACGTTCTTGGTGGGATTTCATTGCGAGTCGGCGGGGTTCGGTTCCGTGTTCATGGGGGAGGCGCCGAGCAGCCATCCACTGGCCGCCAGCAATTTCCAGGCGCGTTTCGAGCGTTCTGCACGCGCCTCCGTGTGGCGCGTGCGCGCCGCGACCAGGGACCGCTGGAGTGCCAGCGTTTCCAGCAGGGTCACCTCCCCGGCTACCAGGGCTTCGCGGGACAACTGCAGGCTTTGTTCCGCGTTGGGGAGCAGCCCATTCTCCACGAGGTCCACCTCCTGGCTCGCGAGCTGCCAAGCCTCGTAACCTGCCGCGATTTCCTGCCGGATCGTGTGGACTCTTGCCGTAAAGGCCAAGCGGATTTGCTCGCTACGAGCGCGCGCCGTTTGGATGGCGGGTCCTCCGAACTTGGAGAAGATCGGTAGGGTGATTCGAATGCCGGTCCCCACCGCGATCCGAGGAAACCGTTGGGACATGGCGAGCCGAACCCCTTCCTCGGAAGCTTGGTAGGCCGCGAGTAGGACGGCTAGGTCGGGGCGCGAGTCGACCGCGTGGAGCGTGAGTTGCTCGGGCGTGCCTCGGGTGGTCAAGAGGTTGGAGGGGTCCACCCCAGGTCCAAGTGGCAAGTCCACGGAGGGAGGCAAGCCAAGCAAGGCGTTGAGCGCTTGCCGGGCTTGGCGAACCCTGGCATCGGCGCGCAATCCATCGAGCCGAATCGTTTGCAGGTCTCCTTGGGCAAGGTTGGCCTGAATGGCCGTAGCGGCGCCCGCATCCTTGGCCCGCTGAAAATACTCGTTGGTGGTGGTGGCGAGCTCGGTGAGGGATCGCGTTTGAGCTAGCAGGGTTTCCGCTGCCAGTACTTCCTCCAAGGCGACATGGATGTCGCAGGTGAGGTTCCACTCGGCCTCGGCGATGCGGTAGCGGGCCTCGTCGCTTCGACCCTGCGCGACGGCAATACTGGCTTGGCGTTCACCTGGCCCCAAGAGCGGAAACAGCAATCCGAACCCCGCCCAGGCGTCGACCGAAGAGGAACTGCCGGTGACCAGCTGCGAGGCCAACCCATCCATGGCGTCCCAGCCCAACTCCGGGTCGGGAAGGAGTCCAGCTTCGACGAGCAGGGCATGTTGGATTCCAAGCTCGGCTCGCAAAGCCGCAAGTTCGGGATGGGTGCTGACGGCAAAGGCTGCCAGCTGGAGTGGACCTACCACGGGGCTCGATTGGCTCGAATCGGTGGCGTTCGGAGTGTTTGGGGTGGAATCCCACTCGATGGACTCGAGGGCCTCGAGCACGCGTTGCGGCTCTAAGGGGGTGGGGCGATAGGTTGCGCAGGCGGACAGCGCGACGCACGCCCACACCGCATGGGTGGGTTTTGCTAGTAGTTGCATTCATCTGATTCAGGAGGCCTTTCGCCAAGAAATCGACGACATGCACCTCGCGCCCAGTGAGGCGGAGGAATCCCATGGCCGTCGAAACGTCGCGCGGCTTCGGATCAGATGCGCAATGGCCGGTCACTCTGCGCGTAGGGCAGATTCCAGCGCCAGGACGGATCGTGCGGTTCTTTGGACCATGATTCTTGCGCGGAAGCTAGCTCGCCGCCCAAGGAGCGATTCGTCACGGGAACCCATGGTGCTCCGAAATCGAATAGGCCGCGGGAGTCGCGACCCTGCGTGACCGTGAGGGACTTGCACGGATCGCCCGAGCAAGAGTCCTCGTGTTGGCACTGCATCTCGATTCCGCCCTCGCCACAGTCGCAAGCATGCTCCAAGAGCCCGCCCAAGCAAAGGGCAGGTCCCGCGAGGAGCATCAAGGCGAGCCAAACGGACGAGAGGAAACGGACCATGGTGATTCTCACTATAGTTCGACCGTCCGGAGGGGTCAACCTAAAGCGAAATGTTTCGCACGGGATGCGAAATGGTTGCATGCGTACCCTAACCCCTATGGGATACGGCATGGGGGGGCCACATGCTGCCCGAACTACGCGTTGCGGGGGACCCGGAGAACCCCGTCCGCTTGGCGAAAGGAAGACCCAATGCCCCACGAGCCGACGCACAAAACCCCAAAGGCGGGTGCTAGGAGTGGCTTGCCATAGCCGAAGCCGAGCACACCACGCATTGGGCTAGACGATGGTGGATGGGGTGATGGGCCGCAGCCAGCGGCGGATCTTCTTGAGCCGGCGTTCGGTGCGTTCGCTAATTTTTGGGGCAGCCCGTTGGATGTGGGCGACGGCCTCTTCGACCGAGTCGGTGACGAACAGGAAGCGCGTGTCATCGTCGGCGATCGTGCCCTTCGCCTTCATTTCGATCAGCAGTCGGATCAAGGGCTGCCAGTATTCGCGGCCGATCAGGATGAACGGGAAGCGCTGGATCTTGCCCGTTTGGATCAGCGTTGCGGTTTCAAAGATCTCGTCCATGGTCCCGTACCCGCCGGGAAAGGCGATGAACGCGAGCGAGTACTTGACCAGGATGACCTTGCGCACAAAGAAGTAGCGGAACTCGATCCAAAGGTTGAGGTAGGGGTTGGGCCTTTGCTCGTGGGGCAACTCGATGTTGCACCCGACCGAAAATCCGTCCGCTTCCACGGCGCCCCGGTTGGCAGCCTCCATGATGCCGGGACCGCCGCCGGTGACGACGGTGAACCCCGCTTTGGCCAATAGGCTGCCGGCCTCGCGGGCCTGGGCGTAGTACGGGTCGTCGGCGCCGAAGCGAGCGGATCCGAAGACGGTCACGCAGGGGCCTACAAAGTGCATGCGCCGAAAGCCGCGGATGAACTCGCCGAAGATGCGCAGGCTGGAGCCCAGTTCTTTGAGGCGTGTGAGCGGACCTCCCAAGAACTCACGTTCGTCCTTGGGCGTGGGTCGTTTCCCCCAGTGCAGCGCGTCGTCGGGCGACGGAAGCGCCAGCAACGTAAGGTCGTCGTCTTCCTGGGCCGGCATACTCATCAGTCGCGCAGCGGGTAGCTTTCCTTGAAGAGGGGCGCCTCGACATTTTGGAAGCCGGCGGCCTCAAGGCGCCCTACGAACTTCATCGCCGCATTTTCTTCCCCGTGAACGACGAAGACCTTCTTGGCGTTGCCCACTTGCGGGGTTAGGTGGTCGAGGAGCTCCTGGTAATCGGCGTGGGCGGAGAGCCCGTCCATGTGCTCAATCTTGCAGCGCACCAGGTGGGCTTCGCCAAAGATTTTGACGGTCTCGAATCCTTCGAGCAGTTTGCGCCCCAGGGTGCCCTCGGCTTGGTAGCCCACCATCAAGATGCAATCTTCAGGGCGGTCGACGGTTTGCTCCAAATGGTGCAGGATGCGTCCGCCTTCGCACATGCCCGAAGCGGAAATGATGATGCCCCCACGCAGCTTGTTGAGGGCTTTGCTTTCCTCGACTTCGGTCACCGTGTGGACCCCCTCGAAGTAGAAGGGGTTGTGTCCCCCGTCGAGCATGGCCTTGGTCTCGGGGTCATAGAGGTCCTTGTGCCGCGAAACGATGGCGGTCGTCTTGTTGCTCAGGGGCGAATCGACGTAGATGTCGATGGGGGCGATCTTGCCGGCGCGCAGGAGCCGTCCCAGGTACCACAAGAGGTTTTGCGTGCGGCCCACCGAAAAGGCCGGGATCAGAATCCGCCCAGGTTGGCTCTGGCGCTTCACGAGGAATTCGCGCAACTGTTCTTCCACCGCCACGTGGGTTGGGTGCAGGCGGTCCCCATAGGTGGACTCGGTGATCAACACTTCGCACGGGGGCAGCGGGTCGGGGTTGCGCAGGATGGGCGTTCCCTTGCGTCCCAGATCTCCGGTGAAGCCTAGGCGCAACGACTCGCCACCTTCCTGCAGGTCGAGCACGACCTGCGCCGAACCGAGGATGTGACCGGCTTCCAAGTAGGTGACTTGGACTCCCGGCAGGATTTCTTGTGGCGTGCGGTAGTCGATGGTTTGGATCAGGCGCAGCGTGCGATCCACATCGACCATTTCATAGGCCGGATCGAACGCGCGCCCACGCTTGCGCAGGTGCCTCGCATCCGAGCTTTGCAAGTGCGCCGAGTCCGCCAGCATGATCGCCAGCAAGTCGGCGGTTGCGGGCGTGCAATAGATGGGGCCCTCGTAACCAAGCCGGACTAGGCGCGGCAACGAACCCGAGTGGTCGATGTGCGCGTGCGACAAGACCACCGCGTCGATCGATCCGGGCTCGAAAGGCAGTTCGTGGTTGAGGCGATCGGCCAGGCGCCGCGGCCCCTGAACCATGCCGCAATCGAGCAGCACTTTGCGCTCGCCGATCGTGACCAGATGCTTGCTGCCGGTTACCTGCCGGTCAGCTCCGAGGAATCGGATGGATGCGTTCATGTTAGGGGCCTTTCATGACACCTTACGCTCTGGAGTGCGGAAGCTCCAGCCGTAGATCCCAGGCACGGGCAGGGCCTTGGGAGGTCCAAGCGCGGAAAAGGGGTAGGGGCTTGGGGAGGGAATGGAGGCGGTGACCGTGGAGCAGCACCGACGGGGAAGCCTCCCCAAGCCCATCTACCGAAAATCCTGGCTAGGCTGCTTTGCGCGGACTCTGGGTGTCGGACAGACGCTCACCCTCACCGGCTCCAGCCAGCTCCGAAAGCGCCGGATCGTTCCAACGCCATCCCTTGCCACGCAGCATCCAAATCGCCGTGCCCACCAGGATCTTGGCGTCCAAAAGCCAACCCTTGCGGCGGATGTACTCCAGGTCGATCGCGAGCTTGCGTTGGTACGAAGCCAATTCGACCTGGGCGTAGCCCTGGGTGATTTGCGCCAAGCCCGTGATCCCGGGACGGATGGCCAGCCGCTGCTCGAAGCCGGGGATCTGTGCGACCGCCCACTCATGGGCGGACAGCATCTCTGGGCGCGGTCCCAAGAAGCTCATGTCACCGTGCAGGATATTCCACAGCTGGGGCAACTCGTCGAGGTGGGTGTTGCGCAGGAGGCGCCCCAAACGGGTGACGCGTTGTTCATCGATCAGCGCGTGGCCTTCGCGATCGACCGCATCGCGCATGGTGCGGAACTTCACCAGGGTGAAGACTCGGCCGCGCCAGCCCATACGCTCCTGGAAGAAGAAGACCCGGCGCAAGTCTCGGAAGACCAACCCGTTGACGATCGCGATGCCCGCCACCAGGACGACGCCCGGTACCAGGCAGACCACCATCAAGGCTGCATCCAACCCGCGCGAGCTCGGCTTCGAAACAAAGTTCGGGACCGCTGCCAAGGCAGCACGGGTCCCCGAGCTCTGGTTGGGATCGCGGAAAGGTTGCATAGCGAGTCCTGTGGGACGCAGCAGGACGAAAGCCCGGCGGCAAGCACCTCAAGGCTAGCGGACCTCTTCGACCCTCCCAGGAATGGCCCTGAATGCGGAATCCCGTTCAGTCAGAACGCGATCAGATTGATCCATGGCAACCGGCGGCAGCCAATCAGGACGAGACACCGAAGGGCACGTGGGGACTGCAGCGCGGTTCCAAGTGGGCCTTGGATCGCCCCAGAGGGTGCCAACGATCCTTGGCCCGTAGGGCCCGCGAAAGTTTGGCAGCGGTGCTATCCCCGGAAGCGGTTCGGGCCCCATGATGAACCTACTCGAGTCCCGTTCGTTCGACTCCCCCGTGCCCATGCCTCGCCGTCCATGCTCCCGAAAAGGGCCGATCCAGGTCGGGACACGCCCAGCATTCTGGCAAGCCTGCAGCGCCCTTCGCGCTGGTCGGTCAGAATGAGAAAATGAGGCCCAGCACCACGCCTCGGCCGGGCCCGTTGACCCCCGAGCCGTGCACGCGGTAGTCCTCGTCGAACAGGTTTTCCAATCCGACCATGCATTCGGCGTGAGAGCTGAGCTTCCAACCCCCGCGCAGATCGAGCAACGAGTAAGCCGGCGTGCCACCCGGAGGGATGCGCGACGTGTCCTGTTCATCGCGGGTCGACAGGCGATCGGCCTTCTGGGCATGCGTGAGGCGCAATTCAACCCAGCCATTGCGCACCGGGGCGTTCCAACGCACCCCCGCGTGCAGCGTGGTCGGCATCAAGCGGTCGATCGGCTCGCGCACAAGAACTGGGGCACTAGTGGGGAAGGTATCCTGCTCTCCGCGCTGGTAGGCCGCATCGAGGTGCACATCGAAGGATTCATTGAGGGCATAGGTCAGGCTGCCGGCCCAGCCCCATACGTACCCATCACCCACGTTAGCCTTGGTGATTTCGCTCTCGCCAGAGCCGTTGACGTTGCCCGTGGGCACCCTCACGATACCATCGGTGATGTCCGTGTAGAAAGCCGAGATGTCGTAGCGCGTGCGACCGGTTTCCGAGCGTAGCCCCATTTCGTAACCCGTGACCGTTTCCTCCTCGAGGCCGAAGGCGGGCACCTCGAATTCGTTGGTGCGGGCGTTGTCGAAGCGCGAGAGGTCGGACAGATTGGGGGCACGGAAACCCTGGCTCACCCCGCCGTACCACACCGAGTCCTGCCATTCCGTCAAGCGGTGCTCCAACTCCAGGCTGAACGAGTTGTTGTGGTAGGTGTCGTGGACCGAGGTCTGGGTGTCCAGGACGGGATCGCGGACCGAATCCGCATCGGCCACGATGTTGCTGAAGCGCGCGGCAGCGATCAGATCGGTTCGCTCCTGGATGGCAAAGCGATCCTGCACGAAAGCGCCTATGCTGGTGTAGCGCGCATCGTCGGCCACCGGGCCTTGGATGTCGTCGGCAGCCGTTTGGAAGCTGCCCTTGTCGAGGAACGAGTCGACCCCATCCCGCACGAACTCCAGCCCGTAGGTCCAGTGACCGCTCGGCCCCTCACGGAACATGTGGTGGAAGAGCTCGACCGTGCCCACGTCGAAGCCTTGGCGTTCGATGCGTCCGTTGGAACGCACCCGATAGCGCTCTTCCTTCTGGGTTTGCCATGAAAGGCTCGTGGTCATGGCGTCAAAGAGCCCATCCAGGTCGCTTTGATGCAGTTGCACGTACGTCAACGTGCGGTCCTGGTCCAAACTGCGGACCAAGTCGCTGCCACGGGTGAGCCCACGCCAATCGATGCCATCGACTGTGCTATGTGTGCGCGGGACGTCGTTTTGATGGACTTGATAGTGACCCAGCGTGAGCAGCGAATGGTCGTCGAGCCAGTGCTCGACCTTTATGTCCGCGTCGGACTCGTCGTAGCCGGTTCCCGGCTGCAGGCCCACCTCCGAGCCGCCTTCGATGTCACCAAAATCCTTGGCTGTCAAGCCCACGAGCACGCCGGTCCGCTCGCCGACGAATGAACCCTCGGCGCGGAAAATGTGGTAATCGGCGGCCTGTGAGTAGCGGTAGATCAACTTGCCCGTTGGCGTGTTGAGTTCGCCATAGGGGGATCGGGTGAAGGCGCGTACCACCCCACCCAAGGCATCCGAGCCGTACAACGGGGAGTTCGGACCCAACTCCACTTCGAGTCGATCGAGCGAGGTGATATCGACCGTGTTCCAGTATTGGTTGGGGCCCGCACGGAACACCGAGTTGTTCAAGCGAACCCCATCCACCAGCAGCACTGTGCCGAAACCCGTGAAGCCCCGCAGGTAGGGTGAACCTTGCCCGTAGGACGTCTCTTGGACCATCACCTGGGGCACATCGCGCAGGGCTTCGGGCAGCGTGCGGTAGTTGTGCTCGAAGACTTCGTCCGCCCCAATCGTGATCCGCGTGGTGGCGTCGGGGGGGGGGCCCGAAGCGTTCGATGGGGCGGGCTCCACGACCACCGTCGGAAACGTTTGGATGGAGTCTGAGCCCTGGGGCGACTCAGGAACGATGGGGGTGGGCGTGGATTGCGGCAGCAAGGCTAGCAGCCAGAGAGCTGAGTGCATCATGGGGCGGGCGAAGTGCTGAGGGTAGGAATCGGCCCGCCAATGGATTTTGAGGGCGTTGGTTGGACTCGGCAGCCACTTTCGGGGACTTGGGGCGGGGACTTGGGGTGCGGCTAGCAAGGCTAACGCAGTTCGCTCCGGCCGGTTCAGGGCGGCTTGGATTTCCTGCCCGACTGCGGGGGATCCGGGCGGCTTCCAGTGCCCCACTCCGATGCCGTCGTACCAAAGATCGGGGCTGCTGGATTCCCTGGGGGCCCATGGTGATTCATGATGAACCGTCCTGAGCTCCGCTCGTTTGTCTCGCCGTGCCCACCTCCCCTCGTCGAACCCCGCGCCCTGGGCGTGCCCATTGGTGGGCATTCTTGGGTCTTTCTTCGGGAGTGCATGCGTTTGCGTTGGTCTTGTTGCCCGCGCTGCTGGGTTTGGGCTGGCTGCATTGGAAGGTGGGCGGAACGTCGAGTCCTGTCCGCGATGTGCGGGTGACATGGAATCGGGAGGCGCCTCCCGTGGACCCCCTGACCGATCCGCCACTCCCAGAGGATTCGACTTCGGAGCCCATCCAGGCGCCGGACTTGCCCGAGCTGGAGTCCCCACCGATCTGGGAACCGACCCCAGTAGCCGAGTTGGACTTGGCACCGGTCCCGGAACCGATTGAGGCTCCTTGGACCGTGGGCGATGCGGCCGACTGGGCGGCGAGCATGGCCCATGTGAAGCGGCCTGTTCCCGATGCGCTCAATCCACAGCCGCTGTTCGAAGTGGACCCGATCCGCCCCGAAGAGGTTCCCACGCCTGCGGTACCCGACATGCCGGTTGGCGAACCGATCGAAGTCACTTGGGAGCCTCTGCCATGGGATGCGTTCTGTCCCGAACCGACCTATCCCCGGCTGGCGGAAATGCGCCGTTGGGAAGGCACGGCCCTGGTGCGGCTGCACATCGGCGCCGATGGCTTCGTCGAACAGGTGACCCTGGTTGAGTCGAGCGGTTACGACGTCTTGGATCGTGAGGCGTTGCGAGCGTTGGGCCGCTGGCGCTTTCATCCGGGCCCGGCAGGGGTCAAAGGGCGTGACATCTTCCGGCGCGTGCAGTTCCGCCTACCCTGACCTAAGTTCGCGCTTGGTAGCTGAAATCGAAGGCGCCGCGCGAGTCCTTGTTACTTTTTTGACCGGCCGGCAAAGTTGCTTCTTACAATGCCACCATGCCGAGTACCCTGCGTTGCCTATGGGCGTTTCTGGTGGCCTGCGTGGGCTTGGCGAATGGGCTCTTTGCCGAGGACCGTGAGGTATGGCTGGCCCAAGGTGGGCAGGTCGTCGAATACCAGCTGGAGATCCGCGAGACCACGGTCGAGCACGCAGGCCAACGCGGTGTGCTGCTGACGGTGAATGGTCAAAGTCCCGCTCCGACCCTGCGCTTCCACGAAGGCGATTGGGCACGCATCACGGTGCACAACGGGCTCGAAGAAGACGAAACCTCGCTGCATTGGCATGGGCTGCTCTTGCCCAACGCCATGGATGGTGTGCCGTATCTGACCATGCCGCCGATCCACCCGGGGGAGGATCGCGTGTTCGAGTTTCCGCTGCGACAGCAGGGTACCTACTGGTACCACTCGCACACCGGATTGCAAGAGCAGCAAGGCGTGTATGGCGCCATCGTGATCGACCCTCCGCGCGCAGGGGCGGCCGAGGGTCCTCCAGCTTGGGATCGCGAGCATGTGATCGTGCTTTCGGATTGGACCCATGAGGACCCCAAGACCGTGATGCGGACCCTGATGCAGGGGTCCCATTGGTACTCGATCCAAAAGGGCAGCATGCAATCGATTTGGGGGGCCTACCGGGCCGGGCATCTCAAGGATTACTTCGATCGGCAAGGCAACCGCATGCCGCCGATGGACCTTTCCGATGTGGCCTACGACGCCTTCTTAGCTGGTGGCGAGCCCAATCTGTTCCTGGATGCGCAACCGGGCGAGCGGGTTTTGTTGCGCGTGGTCAATGCGGCGGCTTCGAGTTACTTCTATGTGGCTAGTGCGCTGGGTTCCATGCAAGTGGTCGCCGCCGACGGTCACCCCATCGAGCCGTTCGATTTGCCGCGCCTTCTGATAGGCATCGCAGAAACCTACGACCTAATGGTGACCATGCCGGAAACCCTCACGCAGGTGGAGGTCCGAGCCACGGCGCACGATGGCACCGGTCATGCCTCGGTGTGGCTCGGGCAAGGTCCCAAGCGGCTTGCGAGCGATCCGCCTAAGCCCGACATCTACACGCTCGACGAGTTCATGGCCGCGGGCTTGGCCAGCCAGAGCGAGGAGCGCGCCCGTCAAGCCATCGAGCGCGAGCGTCCTTTTCCGCCCTATGCCTACCTGCGCTCGCCCGTCGTGACCACGCTCGTGGCCCCCGAGGACGAACCCAAGGTGCGCAAGATCACCATGCGGCTGACCGGCGAAATGCAGCGTTACTTGTGGGGCTTCGATGGCAAGACCTTGAGCGAGGAATCGGTCATCCGCGTCTCCCAGGGCGAAGTGCTGCGCATCGAATTCATCAACGACACGATGATGCACCACCCCTTGCACCTGCACGGGCATTTCTTCCGCCTGTTGAACGGCCAGGGGGAGTACTCGCCGCTCAAACACACGGTCGATGTGCCGCCCATGGGGCGCCGCACGATCGAGTGGGTAGCCGATGAAGAACCGGGGGATTGGTTCTTCCACTGCCACATCCTGTACCACATGGATGCGGGCATGGCGCGCGTCTTCAGCTATCGCGAATTGGGCGACGACCACCAGCCCGCCTTCGACCCGAACATGATCCGGCCGCGCATGGTCAAGATCCGAGGCATGGTGGTGCAACACATGAGCATGGGGATGGCCATGGTCATGGAGGGCAAGAACGACTACTACGTGCGTTGGGATGCGGCCTACAACATGCACATGGGGCACATGATGGATGGGCATAGGGACCAGGAAGTCGATCTGGGTTACAGCCGCTACATCGATCCCAATTGGTCGGCGTTTGCCGCCTACCGCTTCTCCAAGGTCCGGAACACCCGCGACCGGGCGGTGGTGGGGGCGAGGTACCGAATGCCCTACTTGGTGTGGACCACGCTCAGTGCCGATACCGAAGGAGCCCTGCGTCTCGATGTGGACAAGGAATTCCAGTGGACCTCGCGCCTATCGAGCCATGTGGGCCTACAATACGACACGACCACCTATGAGGAGTGGAAGGTCTCGTTGCAGTACCAATTCAACCGCGAGTTTGGCCTGATTGCCCACCAACACTCCGACCACGGATTTGGGGTCGGCCTGACCTTCCAGTTTTGATCGACACCCGACCAGAAATCCCCTCGTCAACCCACAACCCAGCCAACACCCCCATGAACCGCCCGCTGATCCTGTCGCTGTTGCTTGCTCTGCCTTTGTTTGCTTGCAAGGGCCCCCAGGGTGCGCAAGACGTTGCGCCCTATCCCCTCAATACTTGCCTGGTGACCGGCAACGAGCTGGGGTCGATGGGGGACGCGTACGTGATCATCTACGAGGGCCAGGAAGTCAAACTCTGCTGCCAATCCTGCGAGGATGAGTTCCGGGCGGACCCGGCCAAGTTCATGGATCGCCTGCACAAGGCGAAGCGCTAGACGCTCGGGCCGCGGCTGGATGGATTCTGCCGCATCGAATCGCCCCGTTCGCTTAAGTCGGATCGATCCGGCTGGCGAGTTCGCTCGACGAGTGGGTCTTTGGGTCGCCGCAAATGGCGATCCGCCCGCCGTAGGCTTCGACCGTGGCACGTTCGGGTACTCGGTCCACGGTCCAATCGGTGCCTTTGCAGTGAACTTCGGGGCGCAAGCAGGCGAGCAAATCGTCGGCGGTGGCCTCCTCGAAGCTGGTCACGAAGTCCACGCAGGCGAGGGCCGCCAGCACTTCCATACGCTCGACCAAGGGAACCAACGGGCGGCCCGCTCCCTTGTTGGCGCGGATGCTGGCATCGCTGTTGAGCGCCACCACCAAGCAGTCCGCCTCCGCCGCAGCAGCCTGCAGCAACCGGATGTGGCCCACGTGCAACAGGTCGAAACAGCCGTTGGTCAACGCGATGCGTCGGCCGGCCGCGCGCTCGGTCGTGAGCCAATTCGCCAACTCGCGGTAGTCGGGCACGATGCGCGCGCTCACGGGAACGTCTCCAAGAGGTCCTGCGCTGCAGCAAAGGCGCGCTCGGGCGTGATGCGGGTCATGCAACGATGGTCGATCGGGCACTTCTTGAGGCAGCAAGGCCGGCAATCGACGGGTTCGATCAGGATCCGTTGGCGCTCCAAGTGGTGCTGGGTGGTGCGCTGGTCGGTGGGGCCGATCGGCACCACCACGGGCACGCCCAGGGCCACCGCAAACTGCCTGGGACCCGTGTCGTTGGACAGCACCAGCCGCGAGGCTTCCACCAAAGCGGCGACCTGGTCGAGCGGCAGGATCGGATCGGTCAGCACGAACGAAGGGGTGCGCATCAGCTCCGCGATGCGGTCCGCGATGGCTTGCTCGCCGGGCCCCGTGGGCAACAGCGCTTGCAGCCCGAATTCCTCCTGCAATCGATCCAAGGTGGCCGCGAAGTGCTCCACGGGCCACATTTTGCTGGCGCCGAAGGCAGCGCCCGGAATGACCGTGACCCAGGGACGCATAAGGTCGACGCCCTTTGAGCGCAGCACCTCGCGCACTCGCTCGCGCGCCTCGTCACGGATCGGCACGTCCATGTGCTCGCCATCGGCGGGCAACCCCAAGGCGCGCGGCAGGGCCAAGTAGCGGTCGATCATCGACACCGGCACCCGGCGACGATCCTGCCCAGGCGGACGCAGGGCATGGGTGAGGAACATGCGGCGCAGCAAGTCCCGGCTGTACCCAAGCCGCAGCGGCACGTGCGCCCGGAACGGCCCATATGCGCTGCGCGGCGAATCGGGCATCAGGATCGCCCAATCGAATCCGTGCTGTTGGATGCGCCGAATCCGTTCCGCCGTGTTCGCAAAGCCCTTGCCCGGGTCGGCCAAGAATCCATGCACGTAGGGCAAGTCCGCCACGATGCTCGCCATGTGCGGCCGCGACTCCACCCAGATTTCGGTCCCGGGCAACCCTTTGTGCAGCGCCCGCAAAGCCGGCGTCCCCATCACCACGTCGCCCACCCAATTGGGCATGCGCACCAGGATCCGCTTGGGTGCTCCCCAACCGGTCCAAACCCGCGAAGGCGGAACCCGCAAGTTGCGTTCAGGATCCATCGGCAGAGACTATACTGCGCTGGGTCCCTGACTTCACATTTCCGCCCAAAAAGTGCTCCACCAAAAGGGGGGAAACCCATGCACATTCTTGGCACGAAACATTCTTGGCACGAAAAGGAGCTGTGACCCGCAGCGAATTCCGAACCGCCTATCCCACCTAGCGCGGATTGCGGCTCGATTCCTGGTGTGCCTCTATGTTCCCTGCTTGCCTTGCCCATTGGACCAGTCCGCTGGGCATTCGTTTTCCATTGCTCTGGTACGTGCTAGCCAAGACTACGATGCGGAGAGCCCAGCGTAGCGTCGCGCAAGAATCGCTACTCCAAGACCACGGAAACGGCGTTGGTGGTGCTGGTGAAGGATTGGAAGGCGTAGTCGCGGTGCCAGGCCTGGAAGGCCCAAGTGGTTCCGGCGATCAGGTTGGCAGCTTCGCGGGGGATGGTGAAGTCGATGTCGAGTAGGCGTTCCCCCGTGGAGCCTACGATGCCTGCCGGTTGCAATCGGTTGACGGGGCCGGAGATGCACAGCTGGCCGCCGCTGGGCAAGGGCAAGGGGGCCCCGGCCGATCCGTACAGGAACATCGCTAGTTGCCCCGGCGGTAGGTGGGTGGCGTGCAGGGTCAGTTGGTTGTCGAGGCGGTTGAGGCTGCCCACGACGGAAAGATGGGAATGGTGCCCGCTGGTGTTGTAGGACGCAGGGCAAGCCAAGTCATCGCCAAGCTGCATGTCGAATAGCAGGGCGATGCCCTGGCCGTGGTTGTAGGGACCGGGAGGGAGAGGATAGTTGAACCAGGAATCTCCTCCGACCAACAGGCCGCGGTCAAAATCGGCGGAAACCGAATTGCCCAGGGTTGCATTGGGTCCAAAGGAGAGCTGTTCATTGTGAAACCGCTGCTGGAGGACAAACCCTTGCCCCGGCAGCCGTTTGTAGAGTCGGATTTGACCGCGTTCGTACCCATTGACGTTCAGGCCACCCCATCGCATGCGAGGTGCTCCGACCACGAGCCAATCGCCATCCAATTGAAGTTCGTAACCAAACTGGGCCCTGTTGCCGTATGGTTCGGAATTGACTTCGGAAAGGACTTGGGTGCGCTGCCATACCCCGTGCTGGAGCTCTTCAATGGTGACCAGCGAGGGGCAATTGGTGCTCGAACAAATGAAACATAGGCATGCCGATCGCCAAAACGTTGTGATCGAGGGACACCGATTGTCCGAAAGACCACTGCTGCCCCCACAATCCGGGGTAGGGGCAGAGGAAGACCTGCTCGAATTCCCAGCCGTTGGGGGTTCGTAGCCAGGTGGAGACCATGCCCGACAGATCGGCAGGAGCTCCGACCACCAAACGATCCCCTCGATGTCGACCGATCCTCCAAAAGCCCCAAAGCTGGCAGGGAAACCGTGGATCCGGGACTCCCGGACCGACGACTGTGCCATCCTCCTCCCAGACACCATTGACGCGCTTGTAGGTGTAGACCACGCCCTCCGTTCCTGGGGATAGGGCACAGCAGACGTAGCGGCGGAAATAGCGATTCGGTCTCCCCGAAGGGCTACCGCAGCTCCGAAGTGTGCGTTGTAAAAGTCGCCATACTGATAGCTAGGAACCGTAGGCCGAAACGTATCGGTGATGCCCCATTGCGTGCCATCAAACGCGAACAAGAAGACCCGCCCCGATCCAGAATAGGGGACCCGGACCGCACTAGGCGTGACCCAGCCCCAACAGGGGCAAGCGATCAAAAGCTGATTTCCCTCAAGGGCCATCGAGGATCCGAACGCCCAGCCGTGTCCAGTTTGGGGCTTCGCAGCACTTGAAAGGGCGTCCAACCATCGGTGCCCCGGCGATGAACATGCACGAGCCCTTCTTGGATGGTGCCGTCCACGATCCCGCCTCGATCGGTGATTGCCAGCCATTCCCCATCCACTCGAACTTCAAATCCGAAATCGAAACGGCCTCCGAGTTCAGGTCAAGTTGGACATTTTGGGTTTCGATGGCTTGAGAAAAGCCAAGGCTCATCGAGACCAGCGCGGCTAGGACAAAGTACAAAAAGAGAGTGTCGCATACGAAATGTGAGTACGGGTCTAGTGCCTCCGTTTGAGGAGAAGTCCACGATTGCCGAAGGCGGACGCTGATGCGAGGAAACCTCGCAGGGAGGAAACCTCGCAGGTTGGTGCTGTGCGCTGCCAAGCGATCGCAGTTCAGGAATCTCGGAAACTCCCCTTCCTCCTGGGTTGTAGCCAGGAAGCCTCCGATGATTGCAACAGGTAGACCGTCTGAGCGAACAGGCTGGTAGAAACCGAAATCAGTGCCTCGCTCACGCCGCAGGCACACGCATACGCACACTATCGTAAGGGGGGGAGTTTCATGTGCATTCTCCTGATTGGAGGGAATTCGAAATGTGAAAGGGAATGGCCGAGGGCTGCGACAAAGCGCTACTCCAAGACCACGCAAACGGCGTTGGTGGTGCCGGTAAAGGATTGGAAGGCGTAGTCGCGGTACCAAGCCTGGAAGGCCCAAGTGGTTCCAGCGATCAGGTTGGCAGCTTCGCGGGGGACGGTGAAGTCGATGTCGAGTAGGCGCTCCCCCGTGGAGCCTACGATGCCTGCCGGTTGCAATCGGTTGACGGGGCCGGAGATGCACAGCTGGCCGCCGGTGGGCAAGGGCAAGGGGGCCCCGGCCGATCCGTACAGGAACATCGCTAGTTGCCCCGGCGGTAGGTGGGTGGCATGCAGGGTCAGTTGGTTGTCGAGTCGGTTGAGGCTGCCCACGACGGAAAGATGGGAATGGTGCCCGCTAGTGTTGTAGGACGCAGGGCAAGCCAAGTCATCGCCAAGCTGCATGTCGAACAGTAAGGTGATGCCCTGGCCGTGGTTGTAGGGACCGGGAGGGAGAGGATAGGTGAACGAGGAATCTCCTCCGACCAACAGGCCGCGGTCAAAATCGGCGGAAACAGAATTGCCCAGGGTTGCATTGGGTCCAAAGGAGAGCTGTTCATTGTGAAACCGCTGCTGGAGGACAAACCCTTGCCCGGCAGCCGTTTGTAGAGTCGGATTTGACCGCGTTCGTACCCATTGACGTTCAGGCCACCCCATCGCATGCGAGGTGCTCCGACCACGAGCCAATCGCCATCAATTGAAGTTCGTAACCAAACTCGGCCCTGTTGCCGTATGGTTCGGAATTGACCTCGAAAGGACTTGGGTGCGCTGCCATACCCCGTGCTGGAGCTCTTCAATGGTGACCAGCGAGGGGCAATTGGTGCTCCAACAGGAAAGCCTAGGCATGCCGATCGCCAAAACGTTGTGATCGAGGGACACCGATTGTCCGAAAGACCACTGCTGCCCCACAATCCCAGGGTAGGGGCAGAGGAAGACCTGCTCGAATTCCCAGCCGTTGGGGGTACGTAGCCAGGTGGAGACCATGCCCGACAGATCGGCGGGAGCTCCGACCACCAAACGATCCCCCTCGATGTCGATCGATCTTCCAAAAGCCCCAAAGCTGGCAGGAAACCGTGGATCCGGGACTCCCGGACCGACGACTGTGCCATCCTCCTCCCAGACACCATTGACGCGCTTGTAGGTGTAGACCACGCCCTCCGTTCCCTGGGGATAGGGCACAGCAGACGTAGCGGCGGAAATAGCGATTCGGTCTCCCCGAAGGGCTACCGCAGCTCCGAAGTGTGCGTTGTAAAAGTCGCCATACTGATAGCTAGGAACCGTAGGCCGAAACGTATCGGTGAGGCCCCATTGCGTGCCATCAAACGCGAACAAGAAGACCCGCCCCGATCCTGAATAGGGGACCCGGACCGCACCAGGCGTGACCCAGCCCCAACGGGGGCAAGAGATCAAAAGCTGATTTCCCTCAAGGGCCATCGAGGATCCGAACCACCAGCCGTGTCCGGTTTGTGGGCTTCGAAGCACTTGAAAGGGCGTCCAACCATCGGTGCCCCGGCGATAGACATGCACGAGCCCTTCGTGTGTACTCCCATCGGTGCTACCTAGACGGTCCGTAATGGCGAGCCAATCCCCATCCACTCGAACTTCATGTCCATATTCCGACAAGGCCTCCGAGTTCAGGTCAAGTTGGACATTTTGGGTTTCGATGGCTTGAGAAAGGCCAAGCCTCGTCAAGACCAGCGCGGCTAGGACAAAGTACAAAAGAGAGTGTCGCATACGAAATGTGAGTTCGGGTCTAGTGCATCCGTTTGAGGAGAAGTCCACGATTGACGAAGGCGGACGCTGATGCGAGGAAACCTCGCAGGTTGGTGCCGTGCGCTGGCAAGCGATCGCAGTTCCAGGAATCTCGGAAACTCCCCTTCCTCCGGGGTTGTAGCTAAGGAAGCCTCCGATGATTGCAACAGATAGACCATCTGAGCGAACAGGCTGGTAGAAACCGAAATCAGTGCCTCGCTCACGCCGCAGGCACACGCATACGCACACTATCGTAAGGGGGGAGCTTCATGTGCATTCTCCTGATTGGAAGGAATTCGAAATGTGAAAGGGTATGGCCGAGGGCAGCGACAAAGCGCTACCCAGCTTCCAGTCCTACTAGCCATTACGAGTTTTTGGGGAACCAACCCGCGATTTTCAGGCGTTTTCCTGGGGCCCAGATTGAGGGTCCAAGCAAGGCATGCGGGTCGAAAGCACTCACAGCCCCCGATGGCAGCAACCCCAGGCCTTTGCGCTGCCGACCCAGGTTGCAAGGGCGCCCTTTGCTACCCGCTTGGGCCTGGACGAGCTACAGAAAGAAATCCGCTTTCCCCGGGCCGCTCGCAATGCATTCGGCGGCGCTGCGGGGGTCCTCGATCATGCGTTCGATCCACCAATTGACTTGGTTGTAGAGGCACGTGACTTGGGCGCACTCGGCGCTGGCGTCGAATTCCTGCAGCAGGCCGGCGAGGTTCTTTGCGGTTTGGTGCGCGCGCTCGGGGCCGGCGTAGGCGTCTTGATCGGCCAAGCGCGCCTTCTGGACGCCGCGGTGGGCGGGGCAGTTGAAGACGCCGGTGGGGGTCAGGACTTGGCGCAAGGCCTGCATGTGGCAGGTGCGGGGTTGGTGGGTGTAGTCTTGCCAAGTCCCTTCTTCGAGTAGCCGCAGGTTGGTGCTTTCGTACACCTCGAAGCGGTCGTTCGCGAGTTCTTTGGCCTCGTCGACGGCAGCCCGAATGCGCGCCACGACCGCGGCTTGTTGTTCGCGGGCTTTGTAGGGATCCATCACCTCGGCGCCGTCGAGTTGGCGTTCGAGCACCGGTTTGAACGAGATGTAGTCGAAGCCGTATTCGCGGGCGCGCGCGGCGGCGAGCACGATCTCGTGGATGTTCTCGTGGATGGCCTCGCCTTCGCGCGAGGCGCCCGACCACACGATGATGTAGCTGAAGCCAAGCCGCGGGGTCGGGTGCAAAGCCTTCAACTCGCGCATCGAAGCGCATATCGAGTCCAGGTTCGTGCTCTTGGCGTTGGGCTGGTGCATCGCCACGAACAACTCGTTCGATCCCGAATCGAGCGAGAGGCGGATCCAGTCCTGGGCGTCCAAGAACGCGGCGGCTTGGGTCAGGCGATCGCCCCTGCTGCCGTTGGAGACAATGGCGACTTGGAGTTCCAGTTCGCGTTTGAGGAATTCCACGAAGTCGACAAAGCCCGGATAGAGGGTTGGCTCGCCTCCACCAATCAAGATCACCGAGCGCAGTCCGTGGGTCGCCATCCAGCGCAGGGATTCGCGCAGCTTGGCCTCGGCCATGCGATGCCCCGAATTCAAAATGTCCCAGTCGATGCAGTGCGTGCAGCGATAGTTGCAAGCACTGGTCAGATCCAGGTTGATCGAAATCGGTGCCTGCTCGGGAGCAGGCGGTTCGGGCTGACCGGTGGCTAGGGCTTCCGCCACCTGCTTGCGCCATTCGACGTAGCGCCGCAAGCCGTCGACTGCACCCGGTTGGCGCAGCTTGGCGGAAAAGTCGTGGATGGCGTGGGTCACGGTGTGTATGCGGGGAAGGCCTGGAGGAGTTGGTGCAAAAGGGCGGCGCGCAAGCGCACGGCGGCGAGGTCGGGGGGCGGATCGCCTTCCAGTACTGCCCCAAGAGTATGCACGAAAGCGCCCAGGTGCAGGCGCAAGGGGTCGGGAACGGGCACCAGGCCGTCGCCGCCCTCGAAGAACAGCGCGTAGTCGTGCTCGCGGATGCGGCGATCGGCCCGCCGCCCGTTGATCTCGATCCAGGCCGGGCGGGGCCGTTCGGGGCTGTCGACCAATTCCACCCGGCAGGCCACGGACCCTTGGGGACGCTCCCATGCAAACTCCACGGTCTGTGGGCCGGACGGGGCTTGGCCTTGCACGCGGATGGCCTCCACGCGTGCGGGACCCGGAAGCAACGCCTGAAGCAGGCTCAGCGGGTGCGAGAGCGAATCGATCGCCATTTGGACCCCGACCCCGGTAGGGGACAAGCCCATCGCGAAGCGCTCGATGGGCTCAGCGGAGCCTTCGGGAAAGAGCGACCAAAAGGCGGGCAAGACCCATGGCCACTGGCAGTTTTCCGCGAGCAGTAGGCCCCGCTGCTCGAAGCGCTCGAGCAGGCCGGGGACCGCGCCCCAGGCGTCGCGGCCTTGCATCACCAGGGGCTTTTCGCACAGCACGTGCAGACCCCGCTCGCAGGCGGCTTCGAGGTACTCGCGGTGGTGCTCGGGGGGGCAGAGGATGGCCAAGGCGTCCGGCGTGGTTTCCGCGAGCAGCGCATCCAAACCGTGGAAACCCGCGACCGAATGTCCGAGCACGGAAGCCAAGGCTTCGCCCGTGGCAGGCAGCGAAGCAGGACCGGTGCCCAGGAAACCGACCACGTCGGCGCCGGCCGCTTCCAGGAAGCGTGCGACGAAAGGCCCCAACCCTTGCCGCGCCCGGCGCGCGCCGACCAACGCGATGCGCGGCCTCATGGGGCGCTTGGCGGCCGGACGCCGAGGTACGAATGCTTGCGGGCCAAGTCGGCAGGCAATTCCTGTACGAAGCAATCGAGCTGCGGCAGGTAGCCCAATTGATCGGCAAGCCGCAACAGCGCCACTTCGGTCTTCATGTCGGGGATGCGACCATTGCGGCAGGCGGTGATGGCGGCGCGCAGGTCCAACACGTGCAACGCGCCCCATTCCTCCATCACCGATCCGTCGCCCGAACCGCCGCGGGCCTGATCGAGGCGCGTGGCGGCGCATTGGAAGTACAGCTTTTCATCGCCAGTTCCCGGCGAGGCAAAGGTCTCCTTGCCCAGCGGCGCGAAGTCCTCGACGGGCACGCTCGCCCCGGCCTCTTCCAAGGCTTCGGCTGCGGCGCGCAGGGCCAGCCCCGCTTGGCCGGTGGGGTCGGAGCCTTCGACCATGCCCGCCACCACTTCGAGCAAGGTCAGGTACTCGCGGGGGTCGGGGTGCACGAAGGCCTGCCCCCGTCGCAGGTAGATCGGGACCCTGGGCGCTTCGCGCAGCACCACCCGAATGCGCCCATCGGCCCCGCGCTCGTACAGTACGGCGACCACCGCGTCGCTGCCCCGGCGCTGGAGCACATCGCAGGGGTAGGGGGCGGAGTGGGTCCCGTCCGAGTAGCGGTTCTGGACCACGAGCCGGCGCAGGGTGAGGAAGCCCTGGTCGCAGCGGCTTTCGGCGGTGCGGTCCTCCACGATTTCGATCCCGATCAGATCCATGGGGGCCAGCATAGGAAAGGGGGCTTGCGGGGGGTACTGCGGCCCCCGAGTGGTGTTCTAGGGGCCCTGGGGGGGCTTCGCTGGCCCTGGTCGGAGTGCTCCAAAGCGGCCCTCTCGGGCCCTTGGCGAAGGAAAGCTTAAATGGATGCGGGGGATCCGTCGAAAGGGACCCCATGCGATCCCTCGTCCTGCTCGCTGGACTGATGGGGGCGACAGCCTGCATCACGCCCAACCGGCCGCCTGTACCCCAGGCGACCCTGTGGGACATGAGTCAGGACCTTGAGCCGCTACGAACTGAGTTCAACGCGCACCAGAACGCCCCCCGCTTGGTGGCCCTGGTGCCGCCCAGTTGCGCCGAGAGCGTGGCCGCCTTCCAGGAAGCCCGGGGGGAACTCGAAGCCCTGGGGCCGGGCCAGGACTTGGTTTGGTTGGTGGTGTGGCAGGACGAGCTGCCCGAGGACGATTGCGATGCGGCGCGGGCAGCGAGCCAAACGCTCGACCGTCAGCGCACCGAGTTTTTCCACGACTGCAAGCACCTCGCCGGTCGCAGCTTTGCCAACGGAACCGTGCTGGCGGGCGAATTGCGGCGCGCGTTCCTGTTCTACCCGCCGGGGGTCGCCTGGGGCGAAAACCCACCGGCTCCGAGCGCATGGGTGCACCGCACGGGACGCGTGGGTTTGGACCATCGCGGCGATGCCCGCGACCTGGCGGCCAAGCTGCGCGAACGCTGGACAGCCGTGACTCAAGTCCGCTGAATTAAGTCCCTGCACTAAGTCCCTGCACTAAGTCCCTGCACTCAGCCCCCTGAACTGGGTCCGCGCTGCTAGGTTTGCCGGAGCCGATGGCCCCTTGGCGGGGCTTCTTGGGCGGCTAGCAACCCTTTCGGTCGGGCGAGCAAGGCCATCCACGCAGGCAAGCCGAGCAGGGCCAGCGAAATGGGCCGGAATTTGGCGGCTCTCCGATGGAATCCAAGCGACGCCCGCGAACGGGCGGTTTCCGACCTTGCTCGAAATCGAACGACCGCAGACGCCCAAAGGACGGCTGCGGTCGCAGGCTGGAGAGCCCTTCCCGGCCCCAGGGGGACCCGGTGGGTCATCAAATGCGGGTGCAGATCATCTCGAGCACCAGGTGCTCGCAGCCATCCGCGTCCGACACGAAGCGACGTAGGAAGTGCACGTTGTTGTCTTCGAGCACCATCACGGTGCGGGTGGCTTGACCCTGTTCGTAGCGCGGAACCGAGAATTCCTCGGTCAGGCCTTGGCGCTCCACGGCCTGCATCGATTGGACGATGGTGCCGTCGGGTTTGGCCCAGCCCAGCGAGAAGCTCCCGGTGCTGCTGTTGCAGCCCACCATGAGCGTGCCTTGGAAGGGCATGGAACCCCACATGCTGTCGTGGGTGCCCATCAGCATTTGCGAATTGGCATCCCACTGGTACTGGGCGAGGCCTTGGAACGAATCAAAGCCCTGGTCCCCCCGGTTGTAGACCTTGTAGACCACATCGTAGGTGCCCTCGAAGCCGTGCAGGTATTGCTCGGCCGGGCTCTCGACGATTTGCATGGCTTGGGTGGTTTCGACCGGGTCGGGCTGGATCGAGCCCCGGGTTTCGGAGCAGGCGCTGACGAGGGTGGCGAGGACCCCGAGGAGGGCCGCTTTGTGGTTCGTGTTCATGGATGTTGGCTTGCGAGCTGGGCGAGGGGACGGACCCCACCGGCCTGTCTCCGAAGGGCTTGTCGGCAAGTCGGGTTGTCGGACTTGCGGCGGGGCTGGAATCGGCGTCATATCGGGACTACCCAGCCGACGAACCGGGGTCCGCTTCCTCAAAATGAGGGGCAGAGCTCGGAGGGTCCCAGCGCTAGACTGGGCCCCCGCTCACGGAACCACCCGCCCCCGCTCACGGAACCACCCAAGATCGCCTGGAGAACGCGCCTTGAACTTGCCCCCGCACCTCGCCCCTTCTGACTCCTTCCACCCGCGTCACATTGGGCCCACGCCCCAGGACGTGCAGGACATGCTGCAGGTTGTCCAGGCCCCCTCGTTGGACACCTTGATGGACCAAGCCATCCCGGCGGGCATTCGGCTGGAACGGGAGTTGAAGGTGCCGAGCCCCCGCGGCGAACGGGGCGAGGTCGACGCCCTGCGTCACATCGCGAACAAGAACCAGGTTTTCCGCAGCTTCATCGGCATGGGCTACTCGCCCTGCATCACGCCGCCGGTCATCCAGCGCAACGTGTTGGAGAACCCTGCGTGGTACACCCAATACACGCCTTACCAAGCGGAGATCGCTCAAGGCCGCCTCGAAGCCTTGCTGGTGTTTCAGACCATGGTCGCCGATCTGACCGGGTTGCCCCTGGCCAACGCGTCGCTCTTGGACGAGGGCACGGCCGCGGCGGAAGCGATGTTCTTGGCTTGGGCCGCAGGCGGCCGCAAGGGGTTCTTCCTGGCCAGCAAACATTGCCACCCCCAAACCCTGGCGGTGGTGCAGACCCGCGCCAAGGCCCTGAACGTCGAAGTGGTGGTCGGCGATGAGCACAGCGCGAACCTGGAAGGCTGCTTTGGCGTGCTGGCCCAATACCCCGACACCCACGGGACGGTGAACGACCTGGGTGGATTGGCCGATCGAATCCACGCCCAGAAGGGGCTTTTGATCGTGGCTACCGACCTCTTGGCGTTGGTTGCGCTGCGTGCGCCGGGTGCGCTGGGCGCGGACATCGCGGTGGGCTCGAGCCAACGCTTTGGGGTGCCCATGGGCTTCGGCGGCCCGCACGCGGCGTTCTTTGCCGCGCGGGACGAGTTCCGTCGGCAGCTGCCGGGGCGCATCATCGGCGTTTCGCGCGACCGCCAAGGCAAGATGGCCTTGCGCATGGCGTTGCAAACGCGCGAACAGCACATCCGCCGCGACAAGGCATCGAGCAACATCTGCACTTCGCAGGTGCTGCTGGCGATCATGGCCGCCATGTACGCGGTGTACCATGGACCCAAGGGATTGCAGGCGATCGCCGGGCGCGTGCACGGTTGGACCAACGTCTTGCAGCGTGCGTTGCAAGGGCAGGGGCTGAAGGTCCGCAACGCCACCTTCTTCGACACCCTGGAAGTGGACCTGGGTGGAGCGCGCGCGGGCGATGTGCACCGCTCGGCCAACGCCAAGCGGCTCAACCTGCGCCCGATCGACGCTTCGACGGTCGGCGTGTCCCTGTCCGAAACCACCTCGTTGCACGACGTCGAAGACCTGGTCGCGGTCCTGGTCGGCAAGGCGGTGGACTTGAAGCCCTACTTGGAAGGCGAGTCGAACACCATCCCCAAAGACCTGCGCCGCAGCGCGGAAGTCCTGCGCGACCCGGTGTTCCACAAGTACCACGCCGAGCACGAGATGCTGCGTTTCTTGAACCGCCTCTCGAGCCGCGATCTGTCGTTGACCACGTCGATGATCGCCTTGGGCTCGTGCACCATGAAACTCAACGCGACCAGCGAGATGATCCCGGTCACCTGGCCGGAGTTCGCTTCCATGCACCCCTTTGCGCCCGCGGCGCAGACCGAGGGGTACCGCGAGATGATCCACAGCTTGGAGCAGCACCTGGCCGAGATCACCGGCTTCCCGGGGATTTCCTTGCAGCCCAACGCGGGTTCGCAAGGCGAGTACACCGGCATGTTGGTCATCCAAGCTTGGCATGGTTCGCGTGGAGACACGCATCGCGACGTGTGTTTGATCCCGACCTCGGCGCACGGCACCAACCCGGCCAGCGCCGTGCTGGCGGGCATGCGCGTGGTCGCGGTGGCCTGCGACCATGCCGGCAACATCGACGTGGCCGATCTGCGCAAGAAGGCCGAGCAGCACAAAGACCGCCTGGCGGCTTTGATGGTGACGTACCCCTCGACCCACGGGGTGTTCGAAGTGGCCATCCGCGAAATCTGCGACATCGTCCACCAGAACGGAGGTCAGGTGTACATGGACGGAGCCAACATGAACGCGCAGGTGGGCCTCTGCCGACCTGGAGACTTCGGACCCGACGTGTGCCACTTGAACCTGCACAAGACCTTTGCCATCCCCCACGGTGGGGGTGGGCCGGGGGTCGGCCCGATCGGCGTGGCCGAGCACTTGAAGCCGTTCTTGCCGGGCCATCCCGTGGTGAAGTGCGGGGGCGAGCACGCCGTCGGCGCGGTCTCTGCGGCTCCCTGGGGCAGCGCGGGCATCCTGCCGATCAGCTACCTCTACATCACGATGATGGGGGGCTATGGGCTCAAGCGCGCCACCGAGGTCGCCATCCTGTCGGCCAACTACATGGCTGCGCGCCTGGCGGAGCACTATCCGGTGCTCTACCGGGGTGCTTCGGGCCGTGTGGCCCACGAGTTCATCCTGGATCTGCGGCCGTTCGAGAAAACGGCCGGCGTGGTGGCCGAGGACTTGGCCAAACGCTTGATGGACTACGGTTTCCACGCCCCGACCATGTCGTTCCCCGTCGCGGGCACGTTGATGATCGAACCGACCGAATCGGAATCCAAGGCGGAGTTGGACCGCTTCTGCGAGGCGATGATCCGCATCCGGGCCGAGATCCGTGCCATCGAAGAGGGCCGCGCGGACAAGCGCGACAACGTGCTCAAGAATGCCCCGCACACCGCTCTGGAAGTCACTTCGGACGGTTGGGCCCACGCCTACTCGCGCGAAGAAGCGGCCTGGCCGGCCCCATGGGTGCTCGAACACAAGTTCTGGCCCTACGTGGCGCGGGTCGACAACGGCTACGGCGACAAGCACCTGATGTGCACCTGCCCAACGGTCGAGGAAATGGCCGAGTTGGAAGCGGAAATGCAGACCCAGGGCGCCTAAGCAGAAGCGAACTTTCGCCCACGGGGGCAGGCTTGGAGGCGGGGGTGGGGTGATTCCCACCCCCGCCTTGGTTCTCGCCGCCCAAAAAGTTCGCTGCCAGCCGTTGCGCCCCGGCTGGGGGCATGGTCCAACGGTCCCCCGGCCAGGGGGTGTCCAGCCAAGCCGGGGGAGACGTCATGCAAATCGAGGTATTCGAGCCCAACCATTTCGAGGCGGACAAGCACTACTACCCGCGCGCGCTGAACGCTCAAATCCACCCGTTGGTGCTGAGCTTTCTGCGCATGAGTCGCGGGCGGATGATCAGCCGCTATTGCCACCTGCACCCGGACGTCAAGCCCGAGGTGCTCGACGCGCTACTGACTCTCAAGCCCAAGTACTTGCGCTGGTCGGGGAGCGACATCCTCAACGTGTCGACCGAGAACGGCATCAAGCGCAAGTTGGTGATCGAGACCAACTCCTGTCCTTCGGGTCAAAAGTCGTTCCCACCCTTGGACACCGACCGGGAAGAAGGCGGTTACGCGCGCATGATGGAGCACACCTTCCTGCCGCTGATTGCGCGGGCGCTCAAGAAGGCCGAGCCGGACGATGTTCTGGCCGTGCTCTACGACAAGAACCACATGGAGTCGTCGGGGTATGCCCAAGTCCTTGCGACCCAGACCAGCCACCAAGTGTTGCTCGTCCCCTGCATGGCGTCCAACCCCGAGCAGTTTCTCGAGATCCGCGATCGCAAGCTGTACGTCAAGCATGACGGGCGGGTTCTCCCGGTGGCCTGCGCGTTCCGCTACGTGACCCAGAAGCCCTGGACGCGCCTGCCCTTTGACTTGTTGACGCCGATCTTGAACCCGATCGTGGCTTGCCTCGCCGGAGGTCGCAACAAGACCACGGCAGCCAAGGCGTATGAGATGCTCAACGGAGCCCTGCGCGATACCGGACTCGAGATCCACTTCCCGGAGACCTACACCAACGTCCGCAAGGAACAGATCCCGCTCTTGGTGGCCCAGTTCGGCGGACGCGTCGTGGTCAAGGTTCCCTACCTAAACGCGGGTCAAGGCATCTACACCATCGTCAACGATGCCGAACTCCAGGCGTTCCTCGACGAGGACCACCCCTACAACGAATTCGTCGTGCAGCAGTTGGTCGGTGGGGCGCATTGGTCGTCCACCGGGCACTCGGGCAAGCTCTACCACATCGGTACGGTGCCCGATCGTTCGGAGCGGATCTTTGCCTTCGACCTGCGCATGATGATCTCGTGGCAAGAGGGGGAGTACCGACCGCTCGCCATGTACGCCCGCCGCGCTCCCGAACCGCTGGAAAACGAACTCGAGGATGGTTCGAAGTCCTGGGCGATCCTCGGTACGAACCTTTCCAGGAGGCTCGGCGAAGACTCGTGGACCACCGAGCCCACCCGGCTTTTGATGATGGACCGCAAGGACTTTGAGCGGCTCGGCTTGGGGTTGGATGACTTGATCGATGCCTTCGTGCAGGCTGTCTTGGCCCACCGCGCGATCGATGACCTGGCCCAACGGCTGGTCAAGCGCGGCGGGGGCTTCCGCCGCGACCTGTTTGCCTCGCTGTGCAACGACCCGGTCCTGTTGGCCGAGATTCGCGAAGAGTTGGACCCCAAGAAGGACGCCGCGCCCTAGGACCCGATGACCCAACCGATCAAGAAACCCCGCTCCAAGAGCTTCCACGCGCCGATCGTGGTCGAGGACGTGCCGCTGGGCACGCGCCAGAACCTGCAGCTCCCGGTGTACGAGAACGCCCTGGGCCACCCGGTCCTAAGCCCGTTCGTCGTGGTGCGCGGCGCGCAACCTGGCCCGGTGCTTGGGATTTGTGCGGCGACCCACGGGGACGAACTCAACGGCATCAACATCATCCATCGCCTGCTCGACTCGGTCGATGCCGAGCACCTGCATGGCACCCTGTTGTGTTGTCCTGTGGTCAACGTGCCCGCCTTCGAAGCGGGCCAGCGGCGTTTTCCTGAAGACGACCGGGACTTGAATACCTGCTTCCCCGGGCGGGTCAACGGCACGCCGAGCCAGCAGTACGCACGCTCGTTTCTGGAGCGATTCCTCAAATCGATCGACTACCTAGTCGACATCCACACGGCCAGCGAAGGCCGCCTGAATTCGCTCTACGTGCGGGCCGACTGGTACTCCCCAGCGGCGCGCGACATGGCGCGCCTGTTGCAGCCGCAGATCATCCTGCACGGTCGCAGCGGCGACAAAACCCTGCGCAGCGCGGCGCGGGCCTTGGGGGTTCCTGCGGTCACCCTCGAAGCCGGCAACCCGAGTGTGTTTCAGGGCAAAATGGCCTTGGAAGGCGAAGCCGGTATCCGACGCGTCATGGCCGCCTTGGGAATGATCGAGAACGACCACTCGCCCGTATCCACCCGCGAACCGGTGCTGTGCGACACGTCGCAATGGCTGCGAACGATCGCGGGCGGCATCCTCGAGCAGACCTTTGAGCTGTGCGAAGTGGTCCAAAAGGGCCAAGTCTTGGCGCGCCTCAAGAATGCCTTCGGCGAGTACACCGCCGAGTACAAGTCCCCGTCGGATGGCATCGTGATCGGGATGAGTCGCACCCCGCTCGCGGTACCCGGAACGCGCTACTGCCACTTGGGACGCATCGGGTTGCCCGCCCCGCCCAAACAACCCGCGGGTGGTCGCCTTTTGGAGCGTCTCGCTCCGGATGACATATCCGAATGAATCTCTGGGTCGTATCCACGCTGAAAGACTCTCCCGGCACCGAATTGGTGATCGCGGCTGCCAAGCGCGCAGGGCACCAAGTGCGACGCTTGCATCCGCTCAAGGTGGGCTTGTGGATGGGGAAGGATCCGGCGCTGGGGTACCTCGAAGACGGCGCGTTCTTGGAACCGCCTGATTTGATGTTCACGCGCATGGGTGCGGCCGCACCGATCCGCGCTTTCCTCGTGCTGCGCGTGGCGCTGAATTTGCCCATCCCGGTGGTCAACCATCCCGATGCGCTTTTGATCGCACGCAACAAAGTGCTCACCGGCCAAGTCCTGGCTGCGCGCGGGTTGCCCGTGCCCGAAACGCTCGCGCTAGGCGAAGGGCAAGGCTCGCCCGAAGTGCTGGCGGGATTGGGCCCGGGACCTTGGGTGCTCAAAGAGGCCGTGGGCAGCAAGGGCGCGGGCGTATTCCTGATCGACGACGCCGAAGACCTCGACCGCCGCTTGCGCGTCGAGCCCGAGTCGGGCGGTGGTTGGCTTGTGCAGCGCTTTCTCTCCGACGCGGGCGGCGCCGACATCCGCGTGCTCTTGATCAACGGCATCGCCCGCGCCGCCATGAAACGCCAGGGCAAGCCCGGTGACTTCCGCTCGAACTTGCACCTGGGGGGCCAGGGCACTCCCTACGTGCTCAACGACGAGCTCAAGACCCTGGCGGAAGCCGCTACCCGGGCAATCGGCCTCGACACCGCAGGCGTTGACGTGGTCGAGACCCGCCAGGGCTACAAGATCCTGGAGGTCAACGGATCTCCCGGCTTCTCGGGCATCACCGGTGCGCTCGGCCGCGATTTGGCGGCCGAGTTGATCGAGCACCTGGAGACCCTGGTCGCGCATTGAGCCGGTGCCCGCGAACCTCCTTCGATCCCAATCGTGGGGTCGGGGAGGCGCTTTCCGGCGTTTCGGCTGCGGAAACTCCCCGGCTTTCGGGGCCTCGGCCTAGCGGGTTCCACCCGGGCCAAGCTACCCTCAGCCCATGCTCGTGCTTTGGGATAGCGACCATATCTTGAAGGCGTACTTCGACCCCAAGACCTCGACGCTGGATTTGGTTTCCAGTTTCTTGGCCGAGGGCGGGCGCGCCGCAGCGTTCGATGGGGCGCTCTCCTTGGGGGTGGACGAGGATGGCTTGTTCCATCACTTGTCGCTCAACATCAACCCGGCCGACCAACCGTTGGGGATGCCCGAGCGACCCGAGGACTGTCCCGTCGCGACCCAGGCCGAAGTCGAGGTGGTCGAGGGCGGATCGGCCAAGGTGGCTTACAGCCCCACGGGCGGGATGCTGTGCTTGGCGTTCGATGGGATCGAAGCCAAGGAGTGGGCACGGTTGGGTCCCAATTTGGTGTGGCTGGCGCTCGACGACGAGGGCCAGTTGGCGGCGATCGTGGTGGAAGGCATTTCGCGCGACCCGGGGGGCAAGGCCCAAGCGGCTTGGCTCGCCGAAATGGGTTTCGAGGAATAGGCGAACTCACCCAATTCGGGCAAAGCGCGGGGCATTAGGCTTGTCCCGGCCGCCCCCAGCGCCTACATCTCGGTCATGCCGATCCCCGATTCCTTCGCTTGCATCGAAGCCGACGTCCAGGACCTGCGCCAAGCGCTCTTGGGACACCCGCTCTACCAAGACCTGCGCGAGCCGCGTCACTTGTTGGCGTTCATGGAGCAGCACTTGTTTGCGGTGTGGGATTTCATGTCGCTGGCCAAGGCGTTGCAGGCCGAACTTTCGTGCGTACGGTTGCCCTGGCGACCGCGTGCCGACCCCACCTTGACCCGCTTCGTCAACGAAATCGTGTTGGCGGAGGAGTCCGATGCCGATGGGGTGGGCGGCTATGCCAGCCACTTCGCGCTCTACCTGCGCGCCATGGGCGAGGCCGGAGCCAGCACCCATAGCATCGAACGCTTCTTGGAGATTCTGGGCGATGGCTCGGACGTGCGGGGCGCCTTGCGGGATGCCGAGGTGGCGCCCTGGGCGGCGCGCTTTGTGACGACGACCTTTGAGGCCATCGAGAGCGGCGACCTTGTGACCATCGCTGCATCGTTCACGTTTGGACGCGAGGACCTGTTGCCCGAGGTCTTCCATCGCGTGGTGGAAAGCCTCGACCAGCAAACCGGCGGCCGCTTCGCCACCCTGCGATACTACTTGGAACGGCACATCGAAGTCGATGGCGGGGAACACGGCCCCATGGCACGCCACCTGATGGGTGCCGTTTGTTCGGACGAAGCCGCCTGGGAACGCGCCCGTTTGGCGGCCCGCGCGAGCTTGCAAGCGCGGTTGGGGTTGTGGGACTCGATCCACGCGGCCCTCGACCGTGCGGCGCCAGCACCGGTAGGTTGAGGTGTTGCGCGGGCTAGCGCGCCAAGGCGGCGAGCACCCGGTCCTTGACCGAGGTCATCGCAATCGACTCCCCTTCGGGGGCCGGGTTGCCCGGGCCGAACGGGAGCGTGGATAGAAACACGGGCCCCGCTTCGGGTTTGGCGGGCAAACGACCGTGGCTGCCGCGGATCAGTTCGGGTCGCAGCGGGATCACGTCCATGCGGTAGCGCTGGCCGAGTTTCTTTTGCAGCAGCTTGCCGGCAACCTTGAGCTTGGGGAAGCGAATCGCGGGGTCGAGCAACATCTCGCATGGGTCGTAGCCCGGCTTGCGATGGATGTCGACGGTGCGTGCGAAGTCGGGTTCTGCGTCGGGGTCGTCCCAGTAGTAGTAGGTGAACCAGGCGCCCGCTTCGGCGATCGCCACCAATTCACCCGAATTCGCGTGGTCGATGCCATACCCCGCTTGCGCGGAACGATCGAGCACGTGCTCGATACCCGGCAAAGCCTCGAGCACGCTCCGCGCCGAGCGCAGTGCAGCTTCGTCCTGGCAATACACGTGCGCGATTTGGTGGTCGGCCAAGGCGAAGGCCCGGCTCCCAAAGGGGTCGAGCACATCTCCGGTGGGGGTGGGGCGCGCGTGCAGCAGTCCCGCTTGGCGCAGCGCGAGGTTGATTGCGATGGGGCGGTCGACCTGCTCGATGGCGTACTCGGAGACGCCTAGGACTTCGACGTTTTGATCGCGCGCTGCCTGGAGCAGCAGGCCCACCAACCCGTCGAGCTCGGTCAAGGCAGCGATCGAACGCGGTGCGCGCGGTCCAAAGCGTTGGTGGTCGTAGTCGAGGTGAGGGAGGTAGGCCATGGTCAACGCCGGACGCTTCTCGATCAAGGTGCGCCGCGCGGCCTCGGCGATCCAGCGGCTCGAGGGCAGACCTGCCTTGGGGCCCCAAAAGTCAAAGAAGGGGAACGGTCCGATCGCTTGCTCCAAGTCTTGGCCGTAGGCGGGCGGCCACGAGTAGACCGCAGGAATCTTGCGGCCGTCCGCGGGATAGTACGGGCGCGGGGTGATCGACCAATCGACGGCGGCGCCCATGTTCCACCACCAGAACAGCTTGGCGCAGCGGAATGCCGGATCCCGGCGGCGGGCGGTCTCGTAGATCTTTTCGCCCTGAACCCAGTGGTTGGACTGGCGCCAAAGCCCTACCTCCATGCTACGTCGGTCGAGCCAGCCGTTGGCCACGGCCCCGTGATCGCGGGGAAGGGTGCCGGTCAAAAGCGTGGCCTGTGCGCTGCAGGTCACTCCCGGCAAGATGCCTCCCATGGGCGCCATCGACCCTTGGCGGGCCCATTCGGCCAAGTGCGGTGTGTGTTCTCCGATTTGCTCGGCGGATAGGCCGACAAGGTTGAGCCAAAGCACAGCGGTCATGGGGCGCATGCTATCATGCCCGCCTATGCTGCGACGCATCTTGCGCCTGTTCCAAAAGACCACGATCCGCATTCCCGGGGCACGCGACCTGGCCCCAGGCCAGGCTCGCACGGTGCAGTTGGGGGATCCGCTTGAGGGGGGGACCCAAATTCTGATCTGCCGTCTGGAGGACGGCAGCGTGCACGCCATGGACACCGATTGTCCGCACGGGGAGGGGGGGCATTTGATCCCCGGTCCGTTGGTGCAGGGCAAGTTCGCGGTCTGTCCTTTGCACAATTTCCAGTTCGACCCGCGCAACGGCCGGGTGGAGCGCGGGGCCTGCCGCTCGGCGCGCTGCTTCCGGATCGAAGAACGCGACGGCGAGTTCCAAATCACGATCTAAACCATGCCCGAATTGCCCGAGGTGGAGACCACCGCCCGCCTGATCCGGCCAGGGCTCGTGGGACGAACGGTTCGCGGGCTCGAAGTGAACTGGGTGCGCAGTCTGGGGGGTCGTTCGGTGGCCGAGATGGAGGCTGCCCTGGTGGGCTGCCGCATCGCCCGCGTGGGGCGACGGGCCAAGTACGTGGTGATCGAACTCGAGCGTCGAGGTCGGCCCCAGGGGGTCGTGTTGGTGCACCTGCGCATGACCGGCCGTTTGGTCGTGGCGGGTGCCCGCGAGCCGGTGCCCGAGTACGCGAAGGTCACGTTGGACCTAGACCGGGGGCGCCTTTACTTCCTCGACGTGCGCAAGTTCGGGCGTTTCACCTACCACCCCGATGCGGCCGAAGCCCTGGCGCACCTGGGCCCCGAACCACTCGATGGGCCTTGGTCCCCCAGGGACTTCGCCCGGGCCTTGCGCGCCCGCAAACGGGCGATCAAGCCGCTGCTGCTCGACCAGTCGTTCCTGGCCGGGCTCGGGAACATCTATGTGGATGAGAGCCTGTTTGCAGCCCGCATCCACCCGGCCCAGCCCTCGGACCGGGTGTCGCTTCCCAAGGCCCAAGCGCTGTTCGGGGAGATCCAACGGGTCCTGGCCGCGGCCATCGAGCGCGAGGGATCGAGCTTCGACAGCTTCTACCGCACGCCTGAGGGCAAGCCCGGCGCCTACCAGCACCTGTTCCAGGTCTACGGTCGGGCGGGCCAACCCTGTAGCCGCTGCCAGACACCCATTCGGAGGATCGTCTTGGGACAGCGGGGAACCCATTTTTGCCCCCGTTGTCAGGTCCTTTCCAGGCGAGCTCAGCGGACTTAGACGCTACACTTCGCCCCGCTATGATCGACACATCCGGGTTCAAGAAAGGGGTCTGCCTCGTATACCGAGGCGAGCCCGTCATCATTGTGGACTACACCGTAAGTTCACCCACCGCGCGCGGCGGCAACACCATCTTCAAGACCAAACTACGGCACTTGAAGACCGGGCAGTTGCTCAACGAGTCGATCCGCTCGGGGGAGAAGTTTGACGAGGTCGACGTGGAGCGTCACGACGCCAGCTACCTTTACAGCGACGGCGCGGGCTGGCACTTCATGGACGACGAAACCTTTGAGCAATTCGCCTTCAGCGCCGCCGACCTGGCGGGTTCGGAGCTGTACTTGGTCGATGGTATCCAGGGCGTCCAAGCCATGCTGATCGACGGCGTGGTGGCCAGCATCGAGTTGCCCATGACGGTCACCATGACCGCCGTGGAATGCGATCCGACGATCAAAGGCGCCACCGCCCAAGCTCAGCTCAAGCCGGCCAAGACCGAAACGGGTTTGATTGTGCAGGTCCCGCCCTACTTGGCCGCCGGTGAGAAGTTCCGCGTGGATACCCGCGACGGGCACTTCATCGAGCGCGCCAAGGAGTAGTCGCCCGCTCGGCAACCCGCGCTCAGCGGCGGCCCTTGAGGTACTGCTGGCGGATACGCTCGGGAACCTTTTCGAGCGCGTAGCGCAGCATCGTGCGGGGCATGTTCGGGTAGTGCTGGTCGAGGAAGGCCAGCAGCACGCCCTCGTCCGCCTTGCCCACTTCGCGCAGCATCCAACCGCTGGCCTTGTGGATCAGGTCTTCGCAATCGTCCAGGTAGCGTTCGGCAAGCCGCAGCGTATCCTTCCATTCGCCCGCTTGGATGAAGGTTAAGGTCGCCAACATAGCAATCCGCCGTTCCCAGAGATTCTTCGACCGCGAGAGCCGGTCCAGCAGTTTGCGGTTCCGGGTGAGTAGGTGCTTGCCGAGGATCTTGGGCGCAGAGAGGTCGACCAAGTCCCAGTTGTCGACCGAATCGAGGTGCTCCAGGTAGAAGTCGACCAAGGTCGTGCGCCGGTCTTCGGGGGCGCGCTGGTACTGGTCCACCAGGATCACCAGCGCCAGCAACCGTTCCTCGTGGATCGCCGATCGCAACAACCGTCCGATCGCATCCAATCCCAACTCGCGGTGCTCTTTGGCGATCTGGCGAACCTGGGGCACCCGCAGCCCGAGGAACACATCGCCTTCGCCGTACTCCCCGGGTCCGGTTCGGAAGAAGCGCTGGTGGTGCGCGGCGTGTTCGGGATCGGCAAGGGCGTGCAGCGCTCGTTTTGCTTTTTGGTAGCTCATGGGATTCCCGCCACGCCCGACGCGTTGGGCTACATGCGCATACGCCAGAGCGACTCGATTTCGGGTAGCTCGGGCCACTGCTCGGAGCAGATCGAAAGGTACAGGGTCACATCCTCGGGCTTGTACTTCTTGTCCAGGTCCGCAATCGCGGCCGAAAGCTTGGCCGCATCGGGCCGGGCGTCGTTGTCCTCGAGCATGCCTTCCTTGTGCTCGACCCCGGTGGCGTCGAGGAAGTCGGTGACGAGATCCTTGTGCCCTTTCATCAAGTAGGTACCGAACAGCTCGTAGCACAGTTCGGCGTTGTGGGTGCGCTCCATGTAGATGCGTGCGCGCTTGGCCCGCTGGGCAAAGGGCAGCTTCTTGATGGCCTGCGGCCGGAACTTGAGGTCCTTGGCCACTTCGCCGTCGAGGGGGCCTAAGCCGTTCTGCGCCAAGGACTCGTAGATTTCCTGGAAGCGTTGCTCGCTCAGGGACTTCAGTTGTTCGATCACCTTCATGTTTGGGTGCTAGTTTACTGCCCAGCCCGTGGGAAAGTCCACCCAGGGGAAAACCCCTGCCCAGCGGCCCGGGGCGCCGATACCATGGCCGCCCATGTCCGAAGATCACGAACTCGTCTCCCTGGGCTTCCACCGCAACGAGGCGACCTACGCCCTGTGCGCGGCCCTGTTTGTGGTGGTGCTGGTACTGACCAACATCATCGGCACCAAGCTGTTTGTGCTCTTCCCGAACGGAGGGCCCAGCTGGCTGTTCGATGGGGGACCCTGGACCCTGACCTCGGGCATCATCACCTACCCGATCACTTTCTTGCTGACCGACCTGGTTTCGGAGATCTGGGGCCGGCGGCGGGCGGATTTCATGGTGTGGATGGGCTTTGGAATGAGCTTCTTGATGCTGATCCTGCTCAAGATGGCGGTGATCCTGCCCCCGTCACCCATTTGGGTGCTGCCCGCCATGGGCATGCCCGACAGTGCTTCGATGCAGCAGGCCTTTGAGGCCACCTTCCGCAACCCGTCGATCCTGCTGTTTGCTTCGATGCTGGCGTACCTGGTGGCCCAGCTCTTTGACGTCCGGCTGTATCACTTTTGGTGGAAGTTCACGGGCGGTCGTCACATGTGGCTGCGCAACAACGGCTCGACCATCATCAGCCAGCTCGTCGACACGATCATCGTGAATGGCATCTTCCTGCACTTTGGCTTGGGAATTCCCGGAGCCACGATCGTGCAGATCATCCTGGCGGTGTACCTGTGCAAGGTGGCCTTGGCGCTGATCGATACGCCTTTCATGTACCTAGGCCTGTACATGATGGAGCGCTTCCTCAAGCTCCACCCCGAGCGCGACCGCTCGCGCGCGCCGCTCGGTTGATCGCTTGCCCGGCGAGCGTTCAGCGAATCCGGCGCAGGATGCGCCAACGATTCATGTCTGCTTCGGGTTGCAGGATCTCTTCCCACTGCGTTCCCTTGGGCCAGCCATCGGCCTGCTCGGGAAGCAGGATCAGCCAATCGCCGGGTCGCGCGGGGTCCTTGTCCTCTGGCAGCCACTTGGGGGCCGGGTCCAAGTACGCCTGGGCGTTGAATTGTCCGCCTGCCCGGGTCCAGACCGTATCGCCTGCTTGACGGCGTTCTTGCAGTGCCTGCGCTAGCTCTTGGTGGGGACGCAGCAAGGCTTGGGCCGGGGTCAAGTGCACGCTTTGGAAGATGCGTCCGGCCGCGAGCGTGAGCAGGGCGAGCGGCAGAAAGTCCCGGCGCAAGGGCGAAAGCCCCATGCGCAGGGCTACGGCACCGCTCGCGGCGGCGACAGCCAGCGGGACCCAAGCGATCCCCCGCGGCAGCCCGGCCTGCAGCAAGTCGACCTGGGGCGTGAGCAAAACAGCGACGAGCAAACCCAGGCCCAAGACCCCGCACATCACCGCAACCGGACGCCAGGCCGCGAGCGAGCGGAAGCGTTGGTTGCGATCGCGCAACTCGGCCACCACTTGGCCAGCGCACAGGGCCGCCAACCCCAACGCAGGAAAGGCGTAGCGCGGGCGAGTTCCAACCGGCAGCGCGAAGAGCAACAAGGCTAGGCCCAGGCTCGCCAACAGGTAGCGGTGCGCTTCTCCCAGCGGTTCCTTACGCCGGGACGCGAGCGCCCCGATCACCAGCCACGAAGCCGGGAAGAACCCCAGCACCACCCCGGCCACGAATCGCAGCCGATCGGATGCATAGGCTTGCAGCCCGCCGTCCCCGGCCCGTTGCAGCTCGCCACCCCAGCGCCCAAGGACTTGATCCATGGGGACCTCCTGGAGCAGCAGCGCCGCCCAAATCGCCACCGGTACCAAGCCGAGCACCAAGGGTGCCCAGGTGCTGGGCCTTTTCCAAATGCTCCGGCCGCGCACCCAGGCCAAACCCAGGTAGGCGGCCACAAGGTAGAGCAACGCCGGAGGTCCCTTGGCGAGCAAGGCAGCACCGAGCGCGGAAGCGGCGAGCAAGGCCGCGCCCCAGGAAACCGGAGCCCACCACAGCGCGCACACCGAAGCGAGCACGAGGGGCCCGAACAGACCTTCGATCTCTCCCAAGCGCCCTGTGTCGAACGTTTGCCAAGTGAGCAGGTAGAAGGCACCGGCCCAGAGCCCCGCCCGCGGATGCAGCGCGCGCCGGGCGAAGGCCAGCACCACCCAAGCTCCCAACAGCGTCCCCAAGAGCGAAGGCCAGCGGGTACTCCAAGGGTTGACTGCGCCAACGATCTGGGAAGCAGCCGCCACCGCCCACATGTAGAGCGGTGGCTTGTTCAGGTAGGTGTGTCCAAACAGCGTGGGCTGGACCCAATCACCGCTGGCGATCATTTCGCGCGCCGGGACCGCCCGGCGCGCTTCTTCGTAGTGCCACTCCGGAGCGCCTGCGTAAGGCAGGTACACCGCACCCCACAGGCAAATCAGACCGAGCAGGTGCCAAAGCACCCGTCGTTGGCCCGGAGGAGAGTCGGAGCCCTCGCGGGGAACGGGGCCGCCAGGGGTATCGGTCATCGCGTTCCGGGGTCACTGCCCAAACGGGCTATTCGATCTCTTCCTCGACCGATTCTTCGATCGACAGCACGCGCACTTCGAAGGTGACTTCTTGGCCAGCCAACGGGTGGTTTGTGTCGAGCGAAATCGCATCGGGGGTGATGTCGACGACGCGGGCTTCAAGGGTTTGGAGTTCGGCTTCTTCGTCGAATCCCTCTTCGCCTTCCTCGGGCTCGATGTGCAACTCGATCAAATCGCCTTTCACGATTTCGGCGTCGGCAGGAAATTCGTCGCGCGGAACCGAGATCAGTTGCTCGGGGTCGTAGGGGCCATAGGCCTCACCCGGCGGCAACGTGATCGTCGTCGCGAAGCCAACGACTTGGCCTTCGAGAGCTTCTTCGACGGCTTCCGGGAGCTCGCCAATGCCGTGCACGTACTCCATGGGTCCGTCTTCCGCGCTGGTTTCGATGGTCTCGCCATCCTTGTTGCGCAGGGTGTACTCGAGTTGGACGAAGTGGCCTTGTTGGATCTTCACAGGTGGGGGATGGGGGGAAAGGGGCGATGAGCGGGCATTCCAACCCAGGATAGGGGGTGGGGAAAGCCCAAGGCGGCAAATCTTGGCCCGACCCCCTGGGGACAGGGGGCCGGGGGGCGGTCAGTTGGTTCCGCTCGCGGAATTGGAGCGTGTCAGGTAGGTGTAGCCCACCAGGCCCCGCTCGTAGCGAGCCCAGAATTGGGCGGAGTCCTCGTAGGTCATGCGCTCCTCCTCGAGGGCCAGCTCCACGTGGCGGCGCAGGTTGCGCAGCAGGTCCTCTTCGAAGTATTCGAGGTACGAAAGGACCTCCTTGACGCGGTCGCCACGGACCACATGGCTGAGCCGGGGGCGGCCCTTGGCGTCCACGTCCACGTGCACCACGTTCGTGTCCCCGAACAGGTTGTGCATGTCGCCTAGGATTTCCTGGTAGGCACCCACCAGGAAGAAGCCCACGTAATAGGGGTCGCCCTTGCCCACTTGGTGCAATTCCAGGGTCTTCTTGTAGCCGCGCTCGTCGATGAAGCGACTGATCTTGCCATCGGAATCGCAGGTCAAGTCGGCGATCACCGCGCGGCGGGTGGGCTCTTCGCCCAGGCGGTGGATCGGAATGATCGGGAACAACTGATCGATGGCCCACGAGTCGGGCATCGACTGGAACACCGAGAAGTTGACGAAGTAGGTGTCCGCCAGCGCCAATTCAAGCGCCTCCAGCTCGTCCGGCACGTACTCCTCTTTGCGGCTGATTTCGAGCACCGCCTGCATGAAGGTCCAGTAGTGCTTTTCGAGCAACGCACGCCCTTGCAGGCTGAAGTGGCCGTTCTGGAACAGGGTCAGCGCGTTGTCGCGCATGTCCTGGGCGTCGTGGTAGCGCACCAGGTAGTTTTCGGGGTGGATGCCTTCGATGAGCTCGGCCATCAAACCGACCAGTTCCTCTTGGGCCTCGGTGCTCTCCAGCTCCCATTCTTCGGCGCCGGTGAGCGAGGTCACGCCCACGACTTCGCCGATCAGCACGCTGTGGTGCGCGGTCAGCGCGCGACCCGACTCCGACAGGATGGTGGGCTGGGGGATGTTGTGCTTGGTGCAGCAATCCACCAGGGCCCAAACCACGTCGTCGGCGTATTCGCGCAGCGAGTAGTTGCGCGAGGAATCTGCGTCGCTGCCCGAACCGTCGTAGTCGATCCCCAAACCGCCGCCCACGTCGAAGAAGCGGATCTTGACGCCCATGGCGGCCAAACCCTTCAACACGTTGGTCGACTCGGACATGGCTTGCTTGAACGAGCGGATGTGGGTGATTTGGCTGCCCACGTGGTAATGCAGGAGCTGCAGGCAGTCCAGCATTTCGTGCTTCTTGAGGGTCTCCACGACCCGCACGATTTCCGAGGCGGTCAAACCAAACTTGGAGCGATCGCCCACCGAGTCTTGCCAGCGCCCGGAGCTCTTGAAGGTCAGCTTGCTGCGCACACCCAACACGGGTCGGATCCCCAGGGCCTTGTGGGCGTTGATGATCGTCTGCAACTCGGTGAACTTCTCGATCACCAGGATCGGTGTGATGCCGAGCTGCGACGAGAGCATCGCCATCTCGACGTATTCTTGGTCCTTGTACCCGTTGCAGATCAAGAGCGAGCCTTCGCCGGCCTGCAACGCGATACCTGCCACCAACTCGGGCTTGCTGCCCACTTCCAGCCCCATGCCGTGGGCGCGGCCTTCTTCGAGCAAGCACTCCGCCACCAAACGATCCTGGTTGACCTTGATGGGGTAGACCGCGCGGTAGGGGGCGTCGTAGTCGAACTCGCGCCGCGCGCGATTGAACACGCCGTGCAGGCGCCGCACGCGATCGCGCAGGATGCCGTCGAAGCGGATCAGCATGGGAGCTTGCACACCCCGCGCTTGGATTTGACCTACGAGCTCAAACAGGTCGATCGTTTCACCCTGTTTGCCCTCGGGCGAAACTTCCAAATGGCCCTTCGGTCCGACGCGGAAGTAGTCACTTCCCCAGTCCTCTACGTGATAAAGATTGGCGCTGTCGCTGGGAGTCCACGGATCCATGGTGCCTCGCGTAAGGGACAAAGGGGGAATTCGGGTCAAACGGGCAAGAAGTATAGAACCCCCCTGCCCCCTGGCAACCCCCAGCTCCTCTGCAAGCGGCAGAACCCAGCTCCCCCGAGAAGTTCCGTGCCCCCTCCCAAGGCCTGCGCTATCCTGCGTCCATGACCACCATTCGCTTTGCAAACCGCATGGATGCCCTCCTGAAGGGCACCGACACCCTTTTGATCGTTGGCTCCCAGGCTGTGCTCAAGCAAGGAGAGCGCTTCGACCAGTTGCCCGAAGAGCTCATGCGGTTGGCGGTAGACTTGGCCACCGACCTGGCGCCGGGGGACATGGGTACGGCCGCGGGTACGCTAACGGGTACCAGCCCGCGCAAGTTGGCCTTGGGGATGCTGCCCGACACCTTGTCCCGCCACAACTCGCCGACCCGTTCGCTGGGCATCCAGCAGGTCGTGGCCCAGTCCCAAACCGGAAAGAAGGGCAACGCGGCCATCCTGCTTTACCTGGACGACGCGTCGCACTATCCGGCTGCTGCGGCTGCCATCGCCCGTTGCTTGCCCCTGTTCAGCGAGAAGAGCTCTGCCAGCCCCAAGGCCACGCTCAAGATCTTGGCCCTGGGCCCCGACGACGAGCCGATTCCGGCCACCAAAGCCGTGCAAACCCGGGTCGAGATGGTGCGCCTGGTCGCAAGCTGGGTGGACATGCCCCCTTCGGACTGCAACCCGGCCTACATCCAGAAAGCCGTTTGGGCCTTGCTCAAGGGCATCCCCGGCGTCACCAAAACGGCCATCGTGGGGGACAAGCTGCTCACCGCCGGGCTCGGGGGCATCCACGGGGTGGGCCGCACGGCGCCCGAGGCTCCGCGACTCTTGGTGCTGAACTACAAGCCGACGGGGCGGGCGAAGGGCTCGCTCGTGGCTTTGGTGGGCAAGGGCGTGACCTACGACACCGGCGGACTGAGCCTCAAGGTGGGCGGTTCGATGGTGAACATGAAGACCGACATGGGGGGAGCCGCGGCGGTGTTCGGCGCGTTCCTCGAGCTGGTGCAAACCGGGTGCAAGCGTCCGGTCAGTGCGCTCCTGTGCCTGGCGGAAAACTCGATTGGGCCCAACTCGTACCGCCCCGACGACATCCTCAAGATGCACTCGGGCAAGTCGGTGGAAATCAACAACACCGATGCCGAGGGTCGGTTGCTATTGGGCGATGGGGTGAGCTATGCCGCGCGCAAGCTCAAGGCGGCGGTCATCCTCGATGCGGCGACCCTGACCGGCGCCCAGCTAGTGGCCACCGGCAAGGCCCACGCCGCCGTGGTCACCAACGAAGAATCCTTGGAGACCGGGCTGATCCAGGCCGGCAAGCTCAGCGGCGAGTTGGTGCACCCCCTGCCCTTCGCGCCCGAGCTGTACAAGAAGGAGTTCGCGAGCCAAGTCGCCGACATGAAGAACTCGGTGGCCGACCGCATGAACGCGCAAAGCTCCTGTGCCGCTCAGTTTGTTTACAACCACCTCGACGGCCAAAAGGTCGCTTGGGGCCACGTGGACCTGGCGGGGCCGGCCTCGATCAAGGGCCGCGCTACTGGCTTTGGTGTGGGGCTCTTGGCCGAAACGGTTCGGGCCCTTTAGGGCGCGAGCCGGGGGCGTTTCGGGGTGAATAGACCCGGGCCTGACGCGAATGGGGCGCTGCGGGCTTCCCATTCCGCCGTATACTGACCCCCATGGAGTCCTACTTGACCGCCCTCCCAGCCGCTCCCATGGCCCTTTTGGACCTGGGTTCGTGGAGTCCCTGGCACCTTTGGGTGCTCGGCGCGTTCTTCGTGATCATTCTGGAGATGCTGACTTCCGGGTTCGTGCTCGGGTGCTTGGCCGTGGGATGTTTTGGCGCAGCGCTGGTGGACTTGCTTGGGGCCCACTCGCTCCAGCCGCAGGTCTGGGTTTGCGCGGTGGTGACGTTCCTGTCGTTCTTCCTGCTGCGGCCCCTGGTGATGCGCACCATGGTCCATTCGGATGACGCCACCAACACCGATTTCTTGGTGGGGCATGAGACCACCATTGTGGAAGTCGACCCCAGCGACCAGGTGGCTCTGGCCAAGGTCAACGGCGAGTTGTGGCGCATCCAAAGCCAGAACGCGCATACCCTGCGGGTGGGCGAGACCGTGCGCGTGGTGGGCGTTGCGGGCAACCGGCTGCTGGTCGTGCCCAAAGCCTCCGCATCCACTCCCGCCTCTTAGTCGAGCTTCCGTTTCCCTACCTCTCAACTGCTATGACTTACCTCCCGATCGCAGCCGCGATGAATCCGTTCCTGGTGATTGGCCTGATCGTGCTCGCGTTTGTCGTGCTCATGGGGCTCTTGGGCCTCAAGACCGTGCAACAGGCCAACGTGATGCTGATCGAGCGCTTTGGTCGCTACCACCGGACTTTGCAGCCCGGCATCAACATCATTTGGCCCTTGATCGACAAGAGCCGAGGCATCGACTGGCGCGAGATCATCGAGACCGCGCGCGGCGAGCAAATCGTCCAGTACATCCAGCGGCCCACGGTCGACCTGCGTGAGCAGGTACTCGACTTCCCGCGCCAAAAGGTCATCACCAAAGACAACGTGATGATCGAGGTCAACGGCTTGCTTTACTACCAAATCACGGACTCCAAGCGCGCCGTGTACGAGATCGTCAACCTGCCTTCGGCCCTCGAGAAACTGGCCCAAACCACCCTGCGCAACATCATCGGCGACTTGGACTTGGACTCGACGCTCTCGTCGCGCGATGACATCAACGGGCGCATGCGGCGGGTGTTGGACGACGCTTCGGACAAGTGGGGCGTCAAAGTCAACCGCGTCGAGTTGCAAGACATCGCGCCGCCCGAATCGGTGCGCGAGGCGATGGAGAAGCAGATGACCGCCGAACGCTCGCGGCGCGCGGTGATCCTCGAGTCCGAGGGCGTCAAAGAGTCCAAAGTCCTGCGCGCCCAAGGCGAGCGCGATGCGGAGATTGCCCGCGCCGAGGGGGTCCGTCAATCGGCGATCCTGCAGGCGGAAGGCGAGGCCCAGTCGCGCCTTTCGGTGGCCGAGGGCGAAGCCCAAGCCTTGGCGCTGATCAGCGCCGCGCTCAAGGACTCGAACATGGACGGGGCCCAATACCGCGTAATCGCGACCTACCTGCAGACCCTAGCCGCCATCGGCGCGGGACAAGAGGGCAGCAAGACCGTGTTCCTGCCCTTCGAGGCCAGCGCCGCCCTAGGCGGGTTGGGCTCCATCCAGGAAATCATGAAGGCCGCTGGCGGCGGCACCAAGAACTGATTCACCGCCCAGGTACTCGCGCAAGCGAGCCAACAGGCGCGCCGGATCGGATTCGGACAACCAGCTTTGGCGGGCGGCTTCGGTGGGAACCAAGTCGCCCGCTGTCCATAGGCGCAGCAGCTGCTTGACCCGGCCCGCAGCTCCGCGCAGGGTCACGTTTCCGGTTTCGAGCATGGCTTCCGCGTACTCCACGAGGAAGCGCGCGCAGGCCTCGGTCGTCGCTTGGCGGCCGGCGAAGATCCAAGGGTCGCCCAGGGCACCGCGGCCGACCATGGCGAAGGCGCACCCCGTTTGTTCGCGCAGGGCTTCGAAATCCGCGTAGCGTTCGATGCCGCCGTTGCCGCAGACCGGGATCGAGACGCTGGCCGCGGCGCGCGCCAAGCGACTCCAGTCGACTTCTTTGCAGTAGCCTTCGGCGCGCGTGCGGCAATGGACGGTCAGCAAGTCCGCTCCACCCGCTTCCACCGCGCGCGCCAGGTCTTCGACCCGTTCGGCGTGTTCGTAGCCTGCGCGGATCTTGGCGCTGGTTGGGACCGTGCCCCCCGACTCGTCATCCACCGCTTGGCGCACGGCCGCGACTAGGCGCTCCATGGCGAGCGGGTCCTGCAGCAGCGAGGCGCCAGCGCACCCTTGCAAAGCTCCCTTGGCCGGGCAGCCGAAATTGAGGTCCAACAGGGGCGCTCCGATCCGCACGGCCGCACGGGCGGTTTCGGCCAGCAGTTGGGCGTCGGAACCCATCAACTGCACACCCACGGGAATCGGGCTGGTGATGGGTCCCAAGTGGCGTTGGATGTCCTTCTCCGTGCGTCGATGCACGCTGACGCGCAGGAATTCGGTGAAGGCTCCGCCCAGCTGATCGGGGCCGTGCAGCCCAAGCACCAAGCGCCGAAACACCGGATCGGTGACCCCCTCCATAGGGGCCAACAACCAAGGCGAAGCAAAGGGAAGGCGGGACACGCCCGCATCCTAACCCATGGCGCGCGGCCTTGCCGTAGGCCTGCGAGCTACCGGATGGACCCGCGGGTTTTCCCGCGCCGCACGCACCGACCCAGCAGCCCTTGGGGCATACTGGACGACCATGCAACTCGAACTCGAACCCGTCTGGTCAAGCTTCTGGCCCCAAATCGACTTTGAAGCGGCGGCCGCACGGCTCGCAGGGGTGATCCTGCCCACACCCATTGTCGAACTGCCTTCGCCTTGGCCCGGAATTCGCGTGCGCGGCAAAATGGAAAACCGTCAGCTGGGCCGCGCTTTCAAGGCGCGCGGCGCCTGGAATCACCTGGTCCAATGGGGAGCCGACGAACGGGCGCGGGGGGTCGTGGCGGCTAGCTCGGGCAACCACGGGTTGGCGTTGGCCTGGGCGGCCCAGAAGTTGGGCATCGCCTGCACCTTGTGCATGCCGGCCATGACCTATCCGTCGAAGGTCGAAGGGTGTCGCGCGGCTGGGGCCACGGTCCTGCTCTTCGATACACGCGCCGAAGCCGAAGCCGAGTGCGATCGCCTCGCCGCCCAAGGTACCCTACGCGTCCATGGCTACGATGCGGAACGGACCATGGAGGGCGCGGGCACGATTGGGCTCGAAATCGCCCAAACGATCGAACCCGTCGACCTCGTGTTGATCCCGGTCGGCGGGGGAGGACTGTCGAGCGGAACATCGTTGGCCCTGCGCCGGGCCTGGGGTTCGGGCCCCGAAATCTGGGGGGTCGAACCCGAAGGGGCGGCTGGGATGAGCCGCGCGCTCGAAGCCGGCCATTCGGTTCCCTTGGAGCGCATCGACAGCTCGATCCAAGGACTGACCTCGCCCCACGCGGGCGAGCGTTGCACCCAGGTCAACCGTGAGACCCTTTCAGGGGTGGTCACCCTCCGCGACGAACTCATCCTCGACGGCTGGAAGCGCCTGCAAGCGGCGGGAGAAACGGTAGAACCGGCTGGTGCGGCGGGGTATGCCGCGCTGTTGCAGCCCGATGGTCTGTTCGGGCCCTGGGTCTCGGGTCAGACCCGCGATCCGCTCGAAGTCTTGGTCGTGGTCAGCGGGGGCAACAACCCCGATCCCGGAGTCTGAGCCTTCGTCCCAACCCACCGCTACCATGGCAACCATGCAGACCAAATCCTGGGCCATCGCATTCCTCTGCCTTGTGTGGGTTGGATGCGGTCACAAGGCAACCGAAACGCCTTCCCCTGTGGACCCCCAAGTCCAAACGGTGGAAGGCGACGGAGATCTCGTTGTGGGCGTGACCCCGGCGCGGGACTTGGTGGTGATAGCGGTGGATGGATTGCGGCTCGGCGCATGGCCCGCAGGAGAGTATCCCCACCTGGCCGCGCTGCTGCGCGAGGGGCGTGGGTATCCCAACCACATCGCCCAATCCACGGGGGCCCAGGCGCAACTGGCGACCCTATTGACCGGACTTGCGCCGATCGAGCACGGGGTGGGATCGGTGCACGAACGGGGTCGGACGTTCCTGACGCCGAGCCTGCGCAACTTCGCACAAGCTTGGCAGGCTAGCGGTGGGCAGACCTTGGCCTCGGTAGCCTTGCCCCAATACGGCCCGCAAGTCGGCGGCATGGACGTGGGCTTTGACGTGTTCGCTGCGCCCGATGTGTTGGCGGAAGCCGTGCGCGACAGCGAGCGCGTTCACATGGTGGCGCAGGAGGAATGGCGAGCGGCCTTGCCGCGCAGCAAACCGCTGTTTGCATTGTGGCATGTGGCGGATTTTCTGCCGGCAGGGTTGCGCGCCACCACGGCGGTGACCCACCGGGTTCAGGAGGCATTGCGTGCTTTGTTGCCCCAATACCCGGGCCTTGCCCAGGCTACCGAAGAAGTCGTCAAAGGCCCCGAGGCCTTCGAATCGGTGCGCCGGGCCTTGCTCCGCCAGCGCGGATCGATCGTCTACCAACGCTTTCTAGAAGCCGTGTACGCGGGACAATTGCAGGACTTGGATGCCTTTGTCGGCACGGTCATGAGCGAACTCGAAGCGGCCAACCGCTTGGCTAGCTGCGCGGTGGTGTTGGTGTCGTTGCGCGGTAGCCAGCTGGGCACGACCAATCCCGATGGACCCGCCTTGGCGCCAGAGATTCTGCGGGCGCCGCTCTTGGTTTGGGCACCGGGCCGCATCCAACCCGGCCAAGATGAGCGGCTACTGACCACGCGCGATGTGGCCTGGCTGATGGGGCGTTGGACCGGGCGCGCCTTTGGAGAGGACCCGGGACGCCCCGCAGCCGTCCGAGTTTGCGACGCGTCGATGACCCGCTGGGCGAGTTTTGGTCCTACGCTGCAAATGGAGCAAAACTCCGCGGCGGGCAGCTTGAGCTTCGACCGCGTGGGGGCTCCCTTGCTCGGCCCGGAACGCTTGAGCAAGGACGAGCAGGCCGAGTGGGCCGCATTGGAGGCGGATTTGCAACGACCCGTGCCTGCCTTTGGGTACCAGCTCGAGTTCGATTTGCCTCCGGACCAAATCGTCGAGGTCTCCTGGCGCACGCTCGAAGGTCGCTACCGCGGAGCCCATTTGGAGCCTGCGGCGCAAGGGCCCAAGAGCGCACAATTGGGACGCTCGACGCCCATGGCCGGCCGGGCCACGTTGCAAGGCCAGGGCACGCTTTGGATCGAGACCTACCAACGCGAAGAACCGTTGGTCTTGGGTTGGAGCGGTGCAACGGGGCCCGCGATTTGCGACCAAGGCCCGCGGCTGTGGGTCTTGGGAGCGCCCCAAGGAGAGTTGCTCGAAACCACCCCGGAAATCCAGTGGCTCCGCGATGGGGGCGTGTGGACGCGGATTTGGGCGCAAGGTGCTTCCGATCGGGGATTGCGGCTCTGGACCGCGTTGGTCCCCGCCTATCAGGACATGGGTCGCCTGGAAAGCGAGCTCGAGTGGACCACCGGGCCCAACGAAGAAGTCGAGTGGATTCCTGGACGCACGAGTGGCGCCGAACTCGTGTCGCGCACGCCGATCAACTGCCAATTCAAGGAACCCCCCGATCATGCCTTGGCGATCGCGCTGCAGATCGATGGCACCTGGGTTGCCCCCGAGGCCATGGGGCTCGAACAGGCTGCGCTGTTCACGGACGGGGCGGGACAGGTCTACCTGCCCGACTGGTGGCCGGGCCTGACCGAAGGACTCGATGCGGGCGAGGGCTGGGGCCTGTGCCCGGGTTTGCAACTCAAACGTGCTTCGCAATTGGCCGGCGAGCATCGTGCTTTGCCGGCGGGCTCGATGGAGTTCGTCCAACGGTTGGGGCGCGGCGAATGATTCGAGTGGTGCTTTGTCGGCCGGCGGGGCCGCGCAACGTGGGCATGATCTTGCGCGTGTGCGAGAACTTTGGTCCGTGCGAATTGTTCCTTGTGGATCCAGGGTTGCCCTCGATGCTGGTGCATCCCGAGTTTGTGCAGATGTCACACGGCGTCGACCAAGCCAAGGACAAGGTGCACGTGGTCACCACCCTCGCGGAAGCGTTGGCCCCTTGCACCATGGCCGTGGGCTTCACGGCTCGCGTGCGCGGGCACCGCAAGCGGCGCGATTGGCGCGAGCTGTTGCCCGAGCTCCAGCAGCACATGGAGTCGGGCGACGTCCATTTGGCGCTTGTTTTTGGGGCTGAGGAAATGGGCATGAATCGTGAAGAGGTGGAACTCTGCCACCAGCTGGCGCACATTCGCACTTCGCGCGACCATACCTCGCTCAACCTGGCGATGTCGGTGGGGATCACCCTGTCGGGCCTGTTCGTCGGCGAGGGGTATCGGCGCAAGGAGCCCGGTGGGCACCGGCTCAACGGCGATGGCCGCGAGTTCCTCAAGAAGCGCATGATCGAGGTCTTTGTGGGCCAGGTGGCCCGTTCGAAGGAAGCCGCGCGCTTGATCGAGAGTTCGATCGAGCGGGTCTTCTCCCGAGCGGAGCTGGAGAACCGCGATGCCCGCGCCTGGCACTTGATGCTCAAGGCGCTTGGATCCGACCTGCGCCCCGATGAGCTGGGCCTGCGACCCCACGAGAAGGGGGGGCGGCGGGCTCGACTGTTTGGTGAGCGCCAGGCGCGTGAGGACGATCCGACCCAGGCGGAATGAGGGATCCCATGACTCGCCTGATTCCCCAAAGGCGACAGCGGATGGCATCCAAGACCCTACGCGGCACGAATCCCCGAGCGTTCCGTTCCTCGGCCTCTCTCGGCCGCTAGAATCCTCCCATGGTTCGAATCAACCGCATCTACACGGGTACCGGCGACGACGGCACCACCGGCCTAGGCGATGGCCAACGGGTCCCCAAAGACCAAGTCCGCATCACTGCCTATGGCACCGTCGATGAGTTGTCCTCGGTATTGGGGGTGCTGATGACCCTGCCGGGCGTGGAGCCCGTGGCCGCTTGGGTGCGCCAGATCCAGAACGACCTGTTCGACCTTGGTGCGGACCTGGCCGTTCCTGGCAAGGGAGGCGAGCGGCTGCGCATCACTCCCGAGTACGTCAAGCGGCTGGAGTCTTGGATCGATGAGGCCAACGAGGGGCTCGAACCCCTCAAGTCCTTCGTGCTGCCTGGGGGGCATCCCCTGGCCGCGTGGATGCACATGGCGCGCACGGTTTGCCGCCGGGCGGAGCGTTGGGTCGTGACGCTCACGCGCGAGGAGCCCGAGCGCACGGGCCTCGAACCCCTGCACTACTTGAACCGCCTGTCCGATTTGTTCTTCGTGCTTTCGCGCCGGGCCAACGACGGGGGCAAACTCGATGTCCTCTGGCGGCCGGGTGGCCAAGAGGCCAAGTAAGTCGTGTTTGGGCTTTTGTACGAAACGCCGCCCGAGTGGGTGGCGCGCGTGGAAGCGACTAGCTTGCTCGACCTCTTGGGGGATCATGCCCACTGCGAACTCAAAGCGGCGGCGACCATGCAGGCTTTGGTGGCCAAGAATCCAGGTATCCCGGACATTGTGCAAAAGTTGCCCCGGGTCGCGATGGAGGAGCTTGAGCACTTCGAACGGGTCGAAGCCGAGTTGCGTCAGCGGGGTGGTACGCTGCGAGAGGCCGACACGAGTCCATACGCCGACGGATTGCACCGCGGCTCGAGTGCGACCCGCACGAGCCTCTTGCTCGACAGGCTATTGATCTCGCACTTGATCGAAGCGCGCAGTGCCGAGCGCTTCCACCTCTTGGCCACCCATCTGCAAGACCGGAGCCTAGCGGCCTTGTACCAGGAATTGCTCCCTTCGGAATCGGTCCATCGCGTGCTCTTCTTGCGGCTCGCGCAGGCCATCTTTCCAGAGGCCAAGGTGAACGACCGGCTCGAGGTCCTGCGTCGCATGGAGGCCGAGCTCGTCCCGACGCTCCCATTCGAGCCGCGCGTGCATTCGGGTCCGGGCGGGGGGGCTGCCGCGTAAGAACCTGGCGCGTAGGAACCGCGTCGGAACCGCGTAGGAACAAGGACGGCGCACCCGCGGAAGCCGGTGCGCCGTCCGATTCTTGACTACTTGCGCCGAGCGTCAGGGGGCGACCGAGTACCCGCGCGAAGCGAGGGCCTTGTTGACCGCATCCTTGTCCATCGGTTGGCCGCCCAAGTCCAGGGCAACCAGTTTCTTGTCGTAGTCGATCGAGATTTTTTCGGGGGTGAGCCCGAGACCCTCCACGAGGGCCGCCCGCACTTTCGGCGGGCAAGCAATGCCTCATGTCATGCCTTCGATCTGGAATGAAGCCCAGCCGGCCTTGATCGCTTCGGTCGCCGACATGCTTGCCGGCGCATAAGAGTTCCCCGAGCAGGCGGGGATGCCCGCCAGTAGGACTGCTGCGAGCAGACTCCCCTGGGCAAGGCGTAGCAGTTTGCAAGGTTCGTTCAAGGTGGATTCTCCTCGGCTTACTGGGCGCAGTTCGTACACCCGTACCCGGCTCCCTCAAGGGCCTTAGCAAGTTCACCCACGTTCACGTCCTTGGTCACGTGGACGGCTGCCGTCTTCTTGGCATAGTCCACCGTGACACCGTCCACGCCTTCCACTTTGGCGAGTGCAGCCTGCACTCGGGGGGGGCATGCAACGCCTCATGTCATGCCGGTGACCGAGAGCACCATGCTCTGGCCAGCGGGAACAACGGCAGCCACGGGAGCTTGCTGGGTAGCGGGGGTGTTTTGGCAGGCGGGAGTCAGGCCCAAGGCCAGCGCCGCGCCGAGCGGAAGTAGGAATTTCATGGTTGGAGAAGCCCGTGAAGGCTTCGTTTGAGGGATTTCGTACACCCCGCGAACGTTCGCGGGACCGCTTTGGTAGCACAAACCCGTTCCGGTTGGACCCCCTATCCACCCAGGGGCCCCCGCGGACCCGCTTTGGGTGTTCGAATGGGCTCCTGGAGCCGCTTCACGGGTTTGCAGGCCGCCTGGAGGGCGCTGGAATGGGTGGGGGGCACCGCGGGTCGTTCCCCGCGCTGCCCCCCGAAACCAGGCGTTGCCGCCTGTGCATCACTGGAAGGTGATGCTCAAACCATTGGTGAAGTTGCCCGGGGTGGCACCGTCGCGGTGCCAACCTTGGAAGTGCCAGGTTTCACCCGCGAGCACCATGGTTCCGAAGGCCGGGGGCTCGGGGATGTTCAACAAGTTGACACTGCCCGACAGCATGTTGCCCGCGGTGACGCCGGTCGTGTTGAGCAAGCGAGCGATGGCTTGTCCGCCACCCAAGCAGAGGTTGCCCACGCTGCCACCGGGGTTCATCACGAAGCCCTGGCCGCGGCTTCCCAGGAAGTACATCAGCTCGCCGTTGGGGACGCTCTCGGCCACCAGCGTGAGGTTGTTGTTGCTGACTTGGGTGCTTCCCGTGGCGTAGAGGTATCCGGGTTCCCCGGTGCTGTTCGCTACGGCTTGGCAGAAGTTTTGACCCAGGGTTACCAGGATCGGTACGTCGCATTCGGTGAACTGTCCCAGCTGGTCCGTGGCCCGCAGGGTGATCACATGCAACCCAGCATCGGCTTCGGTGGGGGTCCAGGAGAACTGCGTCGAGGCCGGTTGGGCGAAGACGGTCGGCACGCTGGGGTTGAAGGTTCCACCCGCCAAGGCCGCCGCATCGCCCGTAGCGCTGATCGAAACTCCTTGGTTCGAGAGACCGTTCGTGGCCAGGGCTACGATGTCAAAGGATACCGGGGTTCCGGCTTGGACGGTGAGTCGTTGGCCACAGGGGGTCGGCGGATCAAAACTCGGCTCGGGGTTGGCGCACAACAGGCTGCTGGCGCGCAGGAACACGACCGAATCCAACTCGTCGTCCAAGGCGTCCGCCACGGCGATCTTGAGGTGGTTGACACCCGGCTGGAGCGTGCCCACGGCGGAGAACACTTGGGTCAGCCCGTCCATCTCGGTCTCGATGTTCGTGCAGGGATAGGATCCGACTGGGAGGCTATCGCACTCGTTGTTGATGAATTGGCCGCAGTTGACCCCCGGCAGGGTGCCATCGCCGCAGTTGACGTTGTCGATGGTCACCGGGCTCGCGGTTCCGGGCACGATGGCGATGTTGGTGCCGTTCAGAAGCAGGCCAAACGCGTCGTTGAACTGGAAGACGTACTCGTTGTACTCCTCAGATGCGAACACGAATTGGAACGAGACGGTGGTGGAGGCTGCGCACTCAAAGTCAAACTCCAAAACCGCCGCGTCGTTGGTACCCACGCCGGAAAGCGTGTCCAGGTCCGCATCGCCGGGCAGGCCCCAAGCCGTGCTGGTCCCCGAATCGACGTTCATGGGGCCGATCACGCTGGCCACATTGCCGCTGCTAAGCAGCACGCCACGTTCGAAGCCGATGATTCCCGTACCACCCTGGAACGTACCGCCAGCGGCGTTGGCGCCGGTGAAGGTGACGTTGCTGATGGTCACTCCCGCGCCCAACAACTCCTCGGCGAGGTCCTGGGCCGTTTGGGCTGTGAGGTCGATGGTGGTCAGGCCCACCAGGAAGGATGAGTTGGACTGGGGTACCCAGTTGGTTTCCCCAGGGGCGAGGTTGGGCCGGACATGTTGAGGAGCGGCCAGGCCGGTCGAGGCCAAGGGCATGCCAAGCAGGCAAGCCGCCACTAGGCTGTTCTGGAGGGTGTTCATGGAGAGTTAGGAAGCTAGGCGAATCTAGGTTGGGTGGCCCCCAGAGCCTTGGGGCTCTTTGCCCCAAAAGGGGGCGGGAGGTCGTGGGAGTCCGCAATACCAAGGCGTAGAGCGCGTCGAGCCCCGATCACCTTTTTCCGAATTCTGGGGGGACTTGTACTCCTGTTTGCTTGGCTTGGCTTGGCTTGGCTTGGCTGGGCTTGGTTGGGCTGGGCTGCCCACCAACCCGGCCCCGGCCCAGGAACTTCCCGGGCTGGCGGACGCGGGCTTGGGTTGGGGCAATCCTCGGCGTGGGGGCGCACATCCTTGGCGGAACTCCTATGATCGTCCTCCCAAAGTCATCCGCAGCCCTAGGCTCGCGAGGCAAGGCATGGACCCCAAGATCGAGCACCCCCAAGGAGCATCCGGCGTCTGGATGTGGCTAGGAAGCGCCCTGGCCCTGATCGGTTTGGCTTGCCATGCGGCTGGCGGGGGAGCGCCCGCGCCCCCAGCAGTCATCTCCCAGGCCAAAGGCCCCCTGGCAGGTATCACGAATTGGGCCATCCAGCGGGCAAGCCTGGATGCTTTCGGCGCCATCGATGCGCTCTTGGCTTCGGATTATGACGTCCTGGTGTTGGAGCCTACTCGTACCGTGCGCGGGCAGCAGGACTTTGCGATGCGCGCCGTCGTCGATCGGTTGCACAAAACGGCCGGTCGTTCCCGCCCGAACAAGCTGGTCCTGGCCTACCTTCCTGTGGCGCAGGCGGAAGATGATCGCCGCTACTGGGAGCCCTCCTGGCGCCCCCCTCGCGCTCCGCAGCCAAGCAACCCTAGCTTTCTCCTGGGGCCCGATCCGCGTGGGTGGGAGGGCAGCTACAACGTGGCCTTCTGGAATCGTTCCTGGCGCTCGGTCCTGATGGGATCCAAAGAGGCCTTGGTCGACGACGCGCTGGCGCTTGGGTTCGATGGGATCTACCTGGATGGGGTCCTGGGCTATTCCGATCCCACGGTGGTCGCCGCCGCCAAGAAGGCCGGCGTCGACCCCGCTCAAGCGATGGTCGATTTGATCTCGGCCTTGCACGCCTACGCGCAAGCCAAGAAACCGGGCTTTGTTTGGGTCGCGCAGGATGCGGGGCGATTGATCCAACTGCATCCTGAGTTGTATGACCTACTCGACGCGGTGGTCTTCGAGGGGTTGACGTTTTCGGGCAAGGCCACCGCGCGCTGGGAAGACCCGGGTGGAGCCGGCTTGGTTGTCCGCGAGCAGGAGCGCGAAGCGCTCGCGGGACGGATTGTGCCGATAGTCGAACGGGGCTTGCCCGTTTGGACGCTCGATTTTGCTTCCGAACCTGCGCAAAGATCCCAGGCGGAGGCGAACAGCCGCGGCCTGGGGGCCGTTCCCTTTGTTTCGCGTGCGGCGCTCGATCGCCTACCGAATCTTGCTTCGACCCGGCCCGCGCGACGCTAGTCCCAATCGCTAGGACGGGGGGGCCACAGGGTTCGGCTGGGTTTGGTGCCCAAGGAACTCCAGCCCCGATCGGATGTGCAAGTCCCGCTGCGGGAAGGCGATTTCGATCGCGTTTTCGCGGAAGTTCTTGTCGATGGCGGAGTTGATCGTGTCGACCGCAGCCGGCCAATTGTCGCGGCTGGCGATGAACACGCGCAGTTCGAAGTCCAACGTGCTGTCCCCGAACTGGCGGAACACCACGGATGGCGAAGGCGCGTCGACCACATGGGGGTTGTTCTTGGCGATCTTGAGCAGCAGCGAGCGTGTCTTGTCGATGTCGGAGCCGTAGGCGACCCCGACCTTCAGTATCAGGCGCGTGATCGGGTCGGTCAGGGTCCAGTTGATCACGCTGGTGGTGATGAATTCTTTGTTGGGCACGAGAAGCTCGCGCCGATCCCAGTCCTGGACGGTGGTGGCGCGCATTCTTAGGCGCGTCACCACACCCTCGGTGGTGCCAACGGTCACCACGTCCCCAACTCGAATGGGGCGCTCCAGCAGGATGATCAAGCCCGACACGAAGTTGGCAAAGATCTCCTGCAGGCCGAATGCCAGGCCAAAGGTCAACGCAGCCACGAGCCACTGGATTCGATCCCAACCCAGGCCTAGGGTGCTCGAGGCCGCGCTGATACCGATGATGAAGATCAAGTAGCGAACCAGCGTGGCAACGGCATAGCGCGATCCGCTGTCGAGGGGCAAGCGTTGGAGCAACGAGATCTCTAGCAAGCCGGGAAGGTTGCGCGCTGCGGCCCCCATCAGCAACAAGATCAAGATCGCCAGGATCACATCGCCGAGCGTGAGCGAACTGGGCAGTCCGTTGCCACCTTGGTTGTCGGCCGTGGCATGGGGTGTTGCCATCGCCATTGGGCTGGAAGGCATCAGATCCACTTCGGACGGCGCTTGAGTTGGGGCAGGGGCGGAGCCTGCGGGGGCCGTAGGGACTTCGGTGCTTCCCGCCGCCGTCGAAGTGCCCATGTTCCAGGACGGATCGATCTGTTGCTCGGAGCTCAAGATGCGCAGTTCGGGCCACAACTGCACGTTGTCCAAACCCTTGAGGGCCGGTAGGGCGCTGGCCCATATGAAGTACAGCCCCAAAATCGCGCTTAGGGTGACCCCGCTGCGGAACAACTGGCGGGTTTGTGTGTCGAGGGCGGGCAAGTCCACGGCCGCCTCGTCAAAGGCAATCTGGATGGTCGATTCCGCGTTTTCGGCTGCGGCTTCGGCTTGGGCCTGGGCGCGCAACTTGGCCTTTTCGCGGGCCTGGGAGACAGCAAGTCGCCAGCGCGTGATGTTCAGCCAGCGCAATAGCAGCGAGTGCACCAACACCAACCCAAGCCCCATGGCCAAAGACCACATCAAGTTGCCTTGCAGCTTGAGGGCGGTGTAGTAGAAACCAAGCAAGGCCATGACCAACAAGGCCAACGGAATCAACACGGCCGCGGAAGTCCACAGCGAGTGCACCCGGATCATGATTCCAGGTTTGCGCTGCAAAGTGAGCGTCCAGAGCGGGCTGTCCTTTTGGCCCATGGCGCGCAGGAAGACCGCCAAACTCAACATGACGATGCAAAATGCCAGGCGGCCCACGGTTTCGGATTGGCCCGCCACGTCCAAGGTGCCGCTCGGGGCGACCAAATCCTGGGCGTTGAGGCTTTGGGACACGAGCCCAGATACCACCACGATGGGTACAAACCAACGCAGGTGGCGCCGCACCAAGGCGGTGGTTTGGGGGTTCCAGCGGAAGTGGACTTCGCCCACCCCCTTTTCCCAGACCAAGTGGTACAGGAACGACAGCACCCACAGGATGGCCGCGTAGTCAGCCAGCGCGCTACCCATACCCTGGCCTAGGATCGATCCGTAGTTGGCGTTGCTTTCGACTTCGGCGACCCGCGCCGATTCGGCCAGGAGCGCTGAATGCGACAGGATGATTCCCGCGTACCAAAGCAGTAGGGGGCCCCACATCGTCAGCAGCAGCGTCTGCACTAGGGCGCGAACGGTGAGCAAGAAACGGTCGGAACGGCGCGACCGCACAGCTTTGGTCATTTCCTCGCGCTTGCGCACCAAGAAGGGCCGCCCGGCGAGCAGGATCAGCAGCATGAGTCCCACGAAGACCGTGGTACCCGAGTTGTTGAGGATGGCGGGGACCAAGTAGCTCCAACTGGACCACTGGATCCAAGCCATGCTCCAAGCCCAGCTCTGGGCGGGCAGGCTGTTCATCCCGCCCGTCAAGGCGTTGCCCGCGCTGCGCACCCAAAGGATGCGGCTCTCGATGTACGACCGGTAGGTGTTCGAACTGGTCTCGATGTCGTTTTGGATCGACTGCAAACGGGTCAGCGAGGAGCTGAGGGTTTTGAGATCCTCGATCACCTGGTCTTGCAGTTCCCGTTGATGATTGACCAGCTTCAGGCAGATCTGGGCGATGTCATCGTTGGGGTTCTCCACGCCCAAGGTTGCCAGAATGCTCTGGTAGGCCAGGTTGGGGTCCCCGCTCTTTTCGCGCTCCTCTTTCATGTCGAGCAGCTGCAGCTCGCATTGGGAGAGGACTTCGCGGCGTTCGATCCCACGCCGGTGCAATTCGCGCGGATTTTCCAGCCACTCGAATTCTTTGCTCAGGATGCGGCCCATGCTCTCGGTCAAACCCGCGACCCGCATGCGCTTGCTGGTGGATTCGAAGCGGCTGCGGATTTCGATCAGTTTGGCCTCGCTGCTCTTCAAGCTCCGCTCGGCGTTGGTGATGCGTTGGGGCAAGCCGCCCGAGCCCGTTCGCATAGCGGCGAGCCTCTCGATGTCCGCCGCCAACGAGGCCAGTTTGGGCTCCCTTTGCTGGATTTCTTGGGCACGGCGGGTCGCAGCCGCCGCCGTTGCGTCTGCTTCGGCGCTGCGCCGATCGGCCACCAAGCCTTGCAAGGTGGCGACCGTCGTTTCCAATTGGCGTTCTTGTCGCTGGTAGCGGTCTGCTAGCAGTGGGTCGAGATCGCGCTGGGCTTCCTGGAAGTGCAGCTCGGCCTCGAGCGCATCGAGCCGGGCTTGGATGGCCTGCGCTTGCGCTTGCCATTGGATCCCCTGGGCACCTGCGCGCGCCTCGAGACTCAGGGCTACTTGGGCGTCCTGGTTGTTGATGGCGTCCTGTTTGGTTTTGGCGATCTCCTCGGGCAACGCTTGGATGCGTGCGGGACGCCCGTCGGAGCGGCTCTTCCACAAGGCCTTCTCGTCGCGAAGTTGCTTGAGGTCCGCTTGGGCTTGAGCCAAGCGCGACTCGAGTTCAGCCAACGTCAAGCCGCTGAAGTCTTCCGATGCACCTTCGTTGGGCAGCACCGCCCGCTGGGCTTCCAATGCCTCCTTGCGGCCGGGCACCGCTTTGGCATCGTTTTGGAACTGTTCGGCTTGGTTGCGCAGCTCCTCGGCCTGGGCGAGGAAGCTTGCAGCCCGCTCGTAGAATTCGCGCTGCTCTTGCACGGTGGCTTCGTCCCCATGCAAACCTTCGAGGGCTTGCTGGATTTCCTTAGCCGTAATGGGAGTCGGAGCGGGAACCGTGGCCTCCCCCTGGGGAAGGGCCAAAACAAACAACAGACCAAACAGCGAAGTGAGCCACATAGCGGTGAGCGAGGGAACCGGGTCAGTCTAGCCGCAGGGAACCAGCCAGGTCACAGACCCATTGGCGAACTTTGCCGGGAAAGCCAACGGGGCCGATTTTGCCCAAGGGCTGCCATGGTTTCGCTCGTTGGCGGCTTTGGCCGGTAAGAAGCCGGGTGCCTTGTCCACCAACCGTTTGGCAACCGTTTGACAACCGTTTGGCGGGGGGCGATGGGTTTGGCCGCTAGTTTGGGCCTCGGTGCCTGCCCAGCCACCCCAAGCGGTAGAACACGTACATCAGGGTGCTGGCGACCACGAAGCAAAACAACAGAAACAGTGGGTAGCCATAGGGCGAATGCAGCTCGGGCATGTTCCAAGGCTGGCTTGTGTCGAAGTTCATCCCGTACAGCCCCACAAAGAAGGTCAGGAGGATGAAGACCGTTGCAATCACCGTCAGGAGCCGCATCGACTCATTTGTGCGCTGCCCCAAAATCGAAAGGTGCACGTCGATCAGGCTGGTGGAAAGGTCGCGGTAGCTCGAATCCACGTCCACCACCTGGTTGGCATGGTCGGCGGCGTCGCGCAGGTGCAAACGAGTCAGGCTCGTGAATCCCAGGGTGTCGTCCTGGGTCATCCGATCGAGCGCGCTGCGCATCGGAAGCGCGGCACGGTGCAAGGTGGCCAAGTTCCGCCGGGTACGGTAGAGCTGTTCGAGCAAGCCTTCGTGGTGTCCTTCCAAGACCTGGTCTTCGAGCCATTCCAGGTGCACGCCCCAGGTTTCCAAAATGGGGAAGTAGGCGTCGACCACGGCATCGATGAGGCAAGACAAAAGGTAGTCGGGCCCATTGGAGCGGATCAGCTGGCGCCCTTCCGAGATCCGCTGCTCGATCGGCCGCAGCACTTCCGACGGACCTTCCTGGACGCTGAGCACAAAGTCGCCCCCCAGGAACATGCTGACTTGCTGCCATTCCAAGGGCTCGTCCCGGCGCGCGATCAAGTGCCGCAGCACCACGAAGATGCCGTTGTCGTAGGGGTCGACCTTGGGGCGTTGCCCCACGTTGTGCATGTCCGAGACGGCCAGCGGGTGGATGCCCAGGGCCGCACCCAGCTCCTGCACCCAGGATCCATCGCCAAGGCCTTGGACTTCGATCCACAGGGTTTTCTTGGGATCGCGCAGGGCCACCACGTCCGCCACCGCGGTCGGTTCGGAACGCTGCCACGTTTCCAGATCGAACGAGTGGCAAATCACCTGGACGACCGCACCGGCGGGGCCTTCGCTTAGGGTCCCGGGGGCCGCGCCAGGCGCGGTGTAGCGGCGTCGAAAGAGGGCCATGGGATTCCTATCCAGGTTCGGGCAACGAAAGCTCGCCGCGCAGGTCCGTTTGCATCAGAGCGCGCACCTGCTCGACGGAATCCTCGCGGGCCAGCAAGTACAAGAGCTTGGCCAAGGCAGCCTCGGGGGTCATATCAAACCCCGAAATCACACCCACATCGAGCAGCGCCTGGCCCGTTTCGTACAACGACAAGTCCGCACACCCATGAATGGGCTGGGGCACATCCACGATCACCACACCGCGGGCCGTGGCTTGGCGCAGGACTTCCATGAAAGCCTTGTCGCGGTGGGGGGCATTGCCCGAACCGTAGCATTCGAGCACCAGGCCTTGGACGCTCTCGAGCATGTGCCCAAGCGATTCCGCCTTGAGCCCCGGGAACAGGCGGAAGGCGGCCACGGTGGCATCGCCAATGACCTGCACGCGCAGCGGCGCACGACCCGGGATCGGGGGCCGGATCAAGTCCCAATTCAGTTCAAAATCGATGCCCACCGTGCCCAGTCGCGGCAAGTTGGGGGAGTCGAACGCAGCAAAGAACTCACCATCGATTTTCTTCGAGCGATTGCCGCGCAAGAAGCGACCGCCAAAGTACACGCAGACCTCCGCAATGCGATCGGCGTAGCGTTCGAGCAGGATCAGCGAAGTGATCAGGTTGTCGAAGCCGTCGCTCCGGATGCGGCACAGTGGCATCTGCGATCCGGTGATGATCACGGGCTTGCCCAGGTTCTCGAGCATGAAGCTCAAGGCCGCCGCAGTGTACGCCATGGTGTCGGTGCCATGGATGACCAGCACTCCGTCGAACTGGTCAATCTGTACGCGGATGTCTTCGGCGATGCGCAGCCAATCTCCGGGGCCCATGTTCGAGCTGTCGAGCAGCGGGTCGTACTCCTTCAGCACGAACTCCGGCAATTCGGGCGAGCGTAGCAACGGGTTCTCGGCCAACTGTTGGGCCAAGAAACCCGGCGCCGGCGCGAATCCCCGGGGGGTGTTCCGCATGCCGATCGTTCCGCCCACATAGGCCACGTAGATTCGCCGCTTGCCCATGGTGTGTCTAGCGAGGAGGCCCCGCCCGGTTTTCGTCCGCCCACTTGAGCAAGTCGTCCTGGCGTTGTTCGTTGAGCCGCTGCACCAGGGCGAGGAGCTCTTTGAGCGGAGGCACACCGACTGCGGCCCGATCCTCGTCGGTGGTGCTGGGATCCAAGTCGTACAGCACCCAAATCCCCGGGTGGGTGTGGTAGACGTACTGGGTTCCGTAGGTTTGCGGGCGGCCTTCCTGGAGCGCGCGCTTGTCGATGGCCTGGGCCACGATCGCGTGGGCTCTCTGTTCGCCATCCATGGCCGCTTGCTGCGCCAATTGCAGCGCAAGGCCAACGCGTTCGGGCGATTCCGCATGGATCAGGCTGGCCGCTGCCCACAGCTTGTCGCTGGCCGAGGCCAAGAGCCCGTCCGCTGCCCATTGCTCAATGGTCACGTACAGCGACTCGAGTTTTTCGCGGCCGCCTTCGCGCAGCCCTTGGGTGCCGCCCTCCCCGCGGAGCTCCTTGAGCACCGCCTTGTATTGCTTTTCGGGGCGCACCCCTCCGGATTGGCAGGCGGCGAGCACGAACAGCAGGGCAAGGACGAGGTAGCGCATGGAATCAAGTGGGCTGGCTTCCCACCGGCAACAGGTGTACCCGCCATGCCCCGTCCTTGGCAATGGACTCTAACGAATGGACACCCAAGGCCTGCCCATCCGGGCCCCGCAACCAGCGCTCAACGGCTGGGCGCAGGACTCCGGTGCCCCCGCGGCTGTTCCAACCCTTGCCGGTGATGACGACCACGGTTCGCTCGCCCCGAGCGCGGGCCATGTAGAGGTCCTGCCCCAAGCGCCGCTGCGCCCGTTCGATGTTCAGCCCGTGCAGGTCGATTTCCCGCTCCCAATCGGTTGGGGGCTCTTTGCGAGCGGCCACGGCTATTCGGGCCGTGGATCGGCCACTTCGAGCATCTCGAACTCGCACAAGAGGCTGGCGTTGGGAGGCACGAGACCCTCAATGCCTTCTTCGCCGTAGCCCAAAGCGGGAGGGATCTCGGCCACCCGTCGGCCTCCAGCGCGCATCCCCAAGAGCGCTTCTTCCCACCCCAAGATCGGCGCGGATCCCATGGGGAAGGTCAATGCCTGGCCCCGATCGTAGGTCGAATCCACCACGGTTTGGTCGCTGAGCGTCACGCGATAGTCCAAGGTCACTTCACTCGTGGGCGTGACCTCGGGTCCCAAACCCTGCAGCACGTCTTGGTACTGGACCCCACTGGGCGTCGTGGTGATGGGATGCGCCACCGGGACTTGGGTGTACCAGCTCGGCAGTTGGCACGATCCGAAGCCAAAGCACAGGGCCAGGGCACACAGCGAGGAGAGTCGGGGCAAGGTCATTGGCTTAGGATGGCGGCGATGCATGCGACGTTGACGATGTCTTGGACCGTGCAACCCCGGGATAGGTCCATGAAAGGGCGTGCGAGGCCTTGGATCAAGGGGCCGATGGCTTGGGCCCCCGCCAGCCGTTGCGTGAGCTTGTAGGCGATGTTCCCCGAATCCAAATCGGGGAAAATCAGGACGTTGGCACGACCCCCGAGCGGCGAACGCGGGGCTTTGCGCTGGGCCACCTCGGGCACGATCGCCGCGTCCACCTGCAATTCTCCGTCGACTGTGAGCCCCGGAGCCCGGGTGCGCACCAGCGCTGTGGCTTGGCGCACCTTGTCCACGCGCGGGTGTTCGGCCGATCCGTGCGAGGAAAACGAAAGCAGGGCGACCTTGGGTGTGGTCCCCAGGAGCCGCGTGTGGCTTTGCGCGGTCGCGATGGCGATGTCCGCCAATTGTTCGGCGCTGGGATCGGGGACCACGCCGCAGTCCCCATAGGTGAACGCTTGGTCGGGCAGCACCATCAGGAAGCACGAGCTGACGGTCTTGAGCCCGGGCTCGGTGCCGATCACGCTCAGCGCCGCGCGCAACACGTCGGCCGTGCTGGCCAGCGAGCCCGCCACGCCACCGGCGCAATCGCCCGCAGCCACCAGCGCCGCGCCAAAGGATAGGGGCTGCTGGAGCTGCGCGAGGGCCGCGCTTTGGGTCATGCCTTTGTGCTTGCGCCTTTCGACCAGGGCGGCGGCAAAGCTGGCCATGCGTCCATCGCGCGCGGGATCGATCACCTCGACGCCACTTGGGACCGCAGCCATTCCCCGCGCTGCGATCAAGACTGGCTTGCACAGTCCCTGGGCGGCCAATTGCCCCGCTGCCTGCACGACCCGTTCGTCGTGCGCTTCGGGCAACACGATGCGCCGACCCAGCCTGCGCGCCTTTTCGTGGAGTTCGAGCAGCACGTCCATGGGTCAGGCGGGGTGGGGGGTCGCGTCGAGTACGGCCTGGGGCACGTCCATCTGGAGGCGCAACATGGCCAGTCCGTGGGTTTTGCCTTGGGCATCGGTGATCAGCGAAGCCGATCCACCGCCCCCTAGGCTGTCCTCGAGCAAGAAGTTCAAGACCCGCATGTTGTCGGCCTCGAAGCGCTGGACGCTGCCGTGGTTGACCTGCGCAAAGTGGGCCTTGACCACTTCGGCGGTGAGGTGCTGCTTGAGGAAGCGATAGGCCTCTTCGGAGCGGGCGATGACCCCAACGTTGGAGCCTTCGCCCTTGTCCCCGGAGCGGGCTTGAGCGATGCGGGAAAGCGATACGACGGGCATGGCTAGGATTGGAAGAGGGTCACGCGGGTTTCGATCTTGGACTTGTCCATCAGGGCTGGCCAGAAGCCAATGATCTCGGTCGCCTTCGGGCGCCCTCCGGCGAAACCGGTCACTCCCGGCGGACCACTGGTCACGAGCGGAACCAACTCCGATCCGAAGCGGGCCACCTTTTCACGGTCCGGACCTTTGACCCCCAGGCGCAGCACGACTTCGGCGGGCTCGGGCGTGTCGGCGGGCAGCATGCCCGCATGGCACACGCCGGCGCCAACGTATTCGACCAAGCGTTCCTCGGGGGAATAGGTGTACCCGTCGAATTCGAGTCGCTTCCACACCACCTCGCTGCACAGCCGCGCCTTGGCCAAGGCGTCGGGGCCGCTGACGGTCAATTGCCCCACGGACTTCCACCCGTCCTCGTAGCTCATCGAGACCTTGTAGGTGTCGGTGGCCGGAAGGCCCCGTACGCCGCGCACGCGCACGCGGTCGGGCCCGATTTCCTCGAGCTCGAAGCTGGTGAAGTCGGCGATCACGTCGGGGGTGATGTAGCGCGCCGGATCGCCCATTTCGTAGGCCAGTTGGTGGGTGACCGTGGCGCGGTCCACGCGGCCCCCGGTTCCATCGTGCTTGGTGACCACGAAGGTTCCGTCGCGATGGGCTTCGATGATCGGATAGCCCAGCATGGCCATGTTGGGGATCGACTTCCAATCGGTGAAGTTGCCGCCGGTGCACTGCACGCCGCACTCGACGATGTGGCCCGCCACGGTCCCGGCCGCGAGCTGATCCAGGTCACTGGTTTTCCACCCAAACTCATGAATGAGCGGACCCAGCACCAGGCCCGGATCGGTTCCCCGTCCGGTGATCACGATTTGCGCGCCTTGGTCGAGGGCTTGGGCGATCGGGAATGCGCCCAAGTACGCGTTGGCGCTGGTCACTTGCGAGCGCACCGTGCGCAAGAGTTCCCCGGTGTCCATGTTGCGGAACTCCTCGCCGGTCGCCATCAAAGCGTCGAGCTGGCCGAGGATGTCGTCGCCTTCCACGACCGCCACGCCGATGCCGGTTTGGCCGTGCTTCTTGAGCACCGCCATGATCGCATCCTTGCAGGCGTGCGGGTTGACCCCGCCCGCGTTGGCGATCACCTTGATGTTCTTCTCGACCATGCGCGGCAGGATGCGGTCGATCAGGGCCACAAAGTCGGTGGCGTAGCCCTTTTTGGGGTCCCGCGAGCGCAGCTTCTGCATGATGCTCATGGTGACCTCGGCCAGATAGTCGAGTGTGAGGTAGTCGAGCGGGCCCTCTTCGGTGAGGCGTACGGCTCCGAGGATCGAATCCCCCCAAAAGCCCTGCCCGTTGGCTACCCGAACCATTTCCTTGCCTTGCGTCATGGCGATCCTTGCTTGGGGCCCGAATGGCCCGTCTTCCTGGGCGGCAGTGTAGCGGGCGCGGGGCTTGGCCGAGGCATGTCTGCGGGGAATGTTCGGTGGAACGGGCCCACCCCGCAGAAATCGGGTCGGGAACGCCTCGGGATCGTTCCCGAGTCACGGGGCCACCCAGCGAATTCCCCACGGGGTCCGAGCGTAGGCGCGGCATGGGCTCTAGGCTGATCGAGGGCCTTCGCCGCATTCGAATCCTTCCGAAGACCTCTACGACCCATGTTGGAACTGCTCACCCGACCCGATGCCTGGGTGGCCCTGGCCACGCTGATCACGATGGAAATCGTGCTCGGCATCGACAACCTCATCTTCGTCTCGGTCTTCACCAACAAGCTGCCCGAGGAGCAACGCCCGCGGGCCCGCCAGATTGGGATCGGGCTTGCGCTGATCTTGCGGCTCGGCTTCCTGACCATCCTGACCCACCTGGTGGGGATGACCGAGACGGTTGTTGACTTGGGTTTCCAGGGCAGTTTGGACTCCCACGGGGAGCCGAGCTTCGAGACCGCGTTTTCGTGGCGCGACTTGATCCTGTTGGCAGGGGGCGCATTCCTGATGTGGAAGTCGACGACCGAAATCCACCACAAAATGGATCCCCAAGGGGGCCATTCGGGCCCGCTGGCCGCGCCCAAGGTGGCTTCGTTTGGCGCGATCCTGGCCCAGATCATCCTGCTCGACATCGTCTTTTCGATCGACTCGATCCTGACCGCCATCGGCATGTCGGACCACCTGCCGATCATGATCACCGCCGTGGTGGTGGCGGTCTTGGTGATGTTCTTGGCGGCGGGCCCCGTGGCGCGCTTCGTGGCTTCGAACCCCACCGTGGTCATGTTGGCATTGGCGTTCCTCTTGATGATCGGGATGGTCCTGATTGCCGACGGACTCGGTAGGCACGTGCCCAAGGGCTACATCTACGCAGCCATGGGGTTTTCGGCGTTTGTCGAGGCACTGAACATGGCCGCCCGGCGCCGGGCGGAGCGCCGCGATGAGGTCCCGCCGGCCCATCCCTAGCTAGATACCGTTCTGCGCCGATCGAATCGGCGGTAAGCTAGTCGCATGTCGCACCCCAAGCTTTTGGTGACCGGTTTTGGTCCGTTTGAAACCGTGGCCGAAAACCCCAGCGGGGCCCTTGCCCGGCGCTTGGATCAGCAGTTGGATCAGCAGGTACACGGTTCGCTGCGGGTCGTGGGGCGCGAGCTGCCCACCGCCTACCGGGGAGCGTTGGAAGCGCTGCAGGCGCTGCTCGAACCCGAGGGTGGGGGCTTCCGAGCGATCTTGGCCCTGGGCGTCCACCGCGGCGAGGGCTTCCGAATCGAGCGCCAAGCGGGTGCGCGGGAGGTCTCCGATCGACTCGATGTGTGGGGTGAGGCTTTTCCCGTGGCGCTGCGCCACCGGGCCAGCACGCGCTTCGACGTGGAGGCTTGTGCCCGGGTTTGCCAAGCCCTCAGTCCGCTGCCCGTTTGGATCTCCGAGGACGCGGGCGGGTACGTTTGCGATTTCACCTACGGTCAGGTCCTGCGGCTTGGCGAGGCGTTCGGGATTCCGGCGCTGTTCTTGCACGTACCTCCTGCTGGCATTCTGCCCGTGGCCGAACAGCTTCCCGTCGTTCGGGGCCTCGTGGAGGAGGTCTGGCGCCAAGTCGAGACTTCGTTGTAGGATCTGGCCATGGCAAAACGCATCGATTGGTACTACCACCGCAAGGGCTGAACGAGTTGCAAGCGCAGCGACGCCTTCCTCGAAGGGCGCGGCGCCACCGTCCGTGAGACGGTCAACGCGAGCAAAGAACGCATCGGGTCGGGTGACTTGAGCCGGGTCTTGGAGGGGATCCGCCAGGTGATCGTCGCCAAGGGCAAAAAAGTTGTCCGGTTCGACCTGGCGAAGGACGCTCCGGAACCGGCCGAGTTGGAAGCGGTGCTCTTGGGGCCTACGGGCAATCTACGCGCACCCACGATGCGGATGGGGAAGACCTTGCTGGTCGGTTTCCAAGAAGCGCTGTACGGCGAAGTCTTCGGCGCTTAGCGCCGACTCCGCGGATCCCCGGACCGAACCCTCCGTCGGGCTTTCCATGCAAAAGGGCCCACTTCCGAGCGGGAAGTGGGCCCTTTCGCATGGGCCGATCTTGCGGCGGCCGGCTACTTGCTGGTCGATACGTCGAGCTTCATGTCGCCCGACATTTCCATGTGCATGTCGTTCTTCATCTGCTGACCGAAGGCGTCGATGTCCATGCCCATGTCCATGATCATGGTGAACTCGCCTTCGTACTCAAAGCTGTGCATCAGGCCAGCCTTGCCGTCCCACAGGAGCGTTCCCTTGCCTTCCATGGTGGTATCCATGTCCATCTTGCTGACTTCGATGGTCACACCCTCGGGGACTTCGGCCTTGCTCATTTGATCGGTCATGAACTCGGCCATGTCGGTCTTGGAACCGATCTTGATGGTCACGTTGATGGCCAGGTACGACACGCCGTCGACTTCCTTGGACCCCACGAACTTGCAGGTCACATCGCCGTCCAAAGAATCGCCCAGCAGCTCGCGCAGGTCGGTCATCATCTCGGGGCTCGGGCCACCGGGGGAGTCGACGCCTTCCATTTCGACGTTCCATTGCCAGTTGCCGCCCGCGGCGAACAGGTCGGCCACGATCGCGTTGTCGGCCGTCCATTCGTCATCGACGCTGACTTCCTTGTCGGGCAGGAGCCCGCGCAAGTCCATGTCTTCGACCAAGCTGGGCAACCACTCGTCTTCGCCCTTGGCTTCTTCGTCGTATTTCTTGGTATAGGCTCCGGAATCCGCGTCCCAGGTGAAGGTCACGATCTTGTCCTTCAACTTGGAGGTGCCTTCGCCCTTGGCGTCTTGCTCGGAGTTTTGCCCCATGGCCGAGGTCTTCGATTCGACCTGCATCTCCATCGAGGCGTCCTTGTAGAGGCGAGTCAGCTTCGCGGGCTTGCCCTCCGCCAGTTTGTCATAGGTGTCGGTGACCGCCGTGGTTTGGGTCAGCTTCATGGACATTTCCATTTCCATGGGCATGTCCTCGCCGTTCATCTGCATGGACATGTCGTCCAACGCGAAGTCCTGGCTGAGCTTGAAGGTCTTGGTGAGGCTGGTGCCTTCGGCCGGGGTGAAAGCGACCTTGTCGGCCGTGGGGTCGAATGCGAACAGCAAGGGGCTGGCGAGGGCCAGACCGGCGAGTAGGACTTGGTTGCGTTTCATGGGGGGAGTGTTGGGATGAGGTTCCAGCCCTGGGGCGGGAGTTGGGGGGCAGGGTGCCCAAACTGCGGGGGCGATCAGCACCTCCGCCACGCTTTGTGGGCGGAAGATCATGCGGCTTCTAGCCCCGAAAAGGGCCAGGGCCAGCACTACACCCCCCTTACGGTGGCCCCTGCAAGAGATTTCCCGAAAGGCTCGGGGGATTGCCCCTCCGCCGTGACAAGCCCGTCATGCGGTCTTAGCAGTGCATTGCGGGGCCAGGGCCCGGCACAAATCGGCCCTGGAAGGGCACAGGCGGCGCGGCAAGGGTGGCCTGCGCCTGGGACAAAGCTCGCCTAGCGTGCGGCAAAGGCGACCAAACCGACCACCAAACAGAGCAGCAAGATGGTGGCAGCCGTAGGGGCGGACCCTTTGGTGGAGCTGATGGGATCCATGGGGGTGCGAAGCGAAGGAGGGCAGAGGAGAGCAAAAGCGCCCGGTAAGTATGTGCGATTTTGCCGCGAAGGCCAAAAGCGTGGGTCAAGGGATTGGCAATGTCACATTTTAATGCACCGCCCAGGCGAAGGAGAGACCTGGGTGCGCTACCTTTTCCCCGCTAGGCTTATCGGCCCATCGCCGAGGCCTGCTGCACCCCTTTGTCCCTGCCGTATCCATGTTGGACCGTGTCCCTTTGACCCCCCCCAAGCGAGATCCGAACGAGGCCCGCACCCTGACCAAGGTGGTGGCCACGATTGGACCTGCCTCCGAGGACCGGGTAGGGGAGCTCATCGATGTGGGGCTCTCAGTGGCGCGCTTGAACTTCAGCCATGGAACCGACGAGGACCATCGCCGCAGGGTGCAGAAGATCCGCGCTGCGGCCCAGCAGCGGCTGACGGCGATCGGGATTCTGGCCGACCTACCGGGGCCCAAGATGCGCACCGGTTCGTTCGCGAACGGCAGTGTCGACTTGGTGGAGAACGAAAGCGTTCGGCTGCGGTCGGGCAATGGTCAGGCCATCGCCGGGGAAATCCTGATCGATGTGCCCGATCTGGCCGTACAAGTCCATCCTGGGCACCGCATCTTCCTCAACGACGGTCAGGTCGAGCTGGTGTGCGAGGATCGCTACGGCGAAACCGTCGTCGGCCGCGTGCGTCGGGCGGGCAACGTGGGGACGCGCAAAGGCGTGCACCTGCCGGATTCGGCGGTGGAATACGCACTTCCCACCGACGAGGATCGACGCTTGATCCAGTTGGGCAACGAATTGGGCGTCGACTTCTTCGGGATCAGCTTCGTGGGCCATGCCCGTGAGTTGCGCGAGATTCGAACGCTTGTCGACGGCCAACACCTGATCGCCAAGATCGAGCGCCTGGTCGCGGTGAAGAACCTCGAGGAAATCCTGCTCGAGTCGGACGGAATCATGGTGGCGCGCGGAGATCTGGGGGTCGAGCTGGCCCTGGCAGACCTTCCCTTGACCCAGAAAGCCTTGATCGAAAGTGCGGTCCATGCGGGCAAGTACGTCATCACCGCCACCGAGATGCTCGAATCGATGATCCATTCGAGCCGGCCCACCCGCGCCGAAGTCTCCGACGTGGCCAACGCCGTACTCGACGGCAGCGATGCGGTCATGCTCAGCGCGGAAACCGCGGTGGGGAGCTTCCCCATGGAGGCGGTGCGCGCCATGGCCGAGGTGGCCCGGGCTGCCGAAGGATCGCCGCGCTACGCCCGCGTGCCGCGGCTCAAGCTCACCCCCAACGACGCCCACTTTTACAATGCCACGGCCATGGCCGCCGTGCAGGTGGCGACCGCCCTCGATCTGCGCCGCATCGTTTGCTTCACGGAAACCGGGAATACGGTGCGCCACCTTTCCCGTTTTCGGCCCAAGGCCGAGATCATCGCGCTGTGCCCCGACCAATCGGTCGTGAACCGAATGTCGGTTCTTTCGCACGTGCGGGCATTGCTCTTCCGGCGCGAGCCGAGCCTCGAGGACATGATCTACATGGCCGCCGAGATGCTCGTCGTGCGGGGGATCGCCGATTACGGCGAGCAGACCGTCTTTGTGGCCGGGGTCCCGCCCGGGGTCGCCCGCTCGACCAACGTGATGAAGCTCCATCGCATTGGGGAAGAGGTCAAGTTTAGCTAGGGATCCGCAGCTCTTTTTTTTGACGCTTCCCCCTTGGTCCAGGGTCCCCGGCCCAGGCAGAATCAGGGGGTCGAGTGACGGGAGAGGGGCCCATCCTTGAGACCCCCCGCGCCGCTACCTAGTCTAGGGGTTGCGGACGGGACTTCCGGCGCCCGGTGCCCCTGCCGCTCACGCTGACGATTGGTGGCTGCGATCAAAGGGTCGCAGCCCGAGGTTCTCCATGCTCAACCGCTTCCAATTCACCCGTCTGCGGCCGCTCCTGCGGCCCCAAGCACCGCCCCAGCAGGCCCCTCGCTCCCCCGAAAACGCCTCGGCCCGGGTGGTCTGCATTGCCAGCGGCAAAGGCGGGACGGGCAAGAGCATCATGGCCTCCAACCTAGCCGTCGCGCGGTCGCGCATGGGCGAGCGCGTCTTGCTGGTGGACTTCGACGCGGGCTTGGCCAACGCGCACCTCTTGTTGGGGCTGGCCCCGGACTTTGACCTAGGCCACGTCATGGAAGGCCGGGTTTCCGCCCGGGATGCCCTGGTCGAAGGTCCCCTGGGTATGAAGTTGCTTTCGGGCGGGGTCGGGCGCGATGCCCTGGTGAACCCGACCCGGCGCGAACTCGACCGGCTTTTCAAGGCCCTGCGTCCGATGGAGGACCAGTTCGATTTGATCATCATCGACCACGGCGCCGGTTTGGGGTACAGCACGGTGGCGCACTTGGCGGCCACTTCGACCTTGATCCTGGTCACGAACCACGAGGTCACCGCGCTGTCCGATGGCTACGCGCTGTACAAGCGCGCGATGATGGTCAACAAGTCGATGCGCGTCGGCGTGGTGATCAATCGCGCGCCCGACGAACGCTTGGCCCAAGCCGGGTGGGATCGCTTCCGCACGGCTTCCCAGCGCTTCTTGGGGAGTCAGCCCGAGTTGATCGGTTGGGTGCCCGCCGACCCAGCCGTGGGACACAGCGTGCAACAACGCATCCCGGTCACCTTGTGCGATCCCGAAAGTGCCGCCGCTCGTGCAATCCAGAAGGTCGCCGAGTGGACCCCTATTGACCACGCCCGCTCCACAAGTGCATTCTACGATCGTGCCCGCAAGTCGTTGCGCTAACCGCAGCGCGAGGCTTGGGTCTCGCCCGCGTCGTTCCGCTCGATCGGTGTCGCCCCCTGGCACCGAAGGCTAAGGAATCCCCCCGACATGACCCCCTCCAAAAGCCCCTACTCCGGAGCGAAGATGCAAATCCTCACCTTCGTCAACCAAAAAGGGGGCTGCGGAAAAACCACCACGGCCATCAACTTGGCCGGGGCCTTGGTTGCGCGTGGAGAGCGGGTCTTGGTTGTGGATCTCGATCCGCAAGCCCACGCCACCATGGGGCTTGGCGTCGACAGCAGCGAAGGCGCCACCGTGGCCGAAGTGCTGATGGACGAGGCCTACATCGAGCAAGCCATCCGGGAATTGGCGAGCGGCATGCACCTGTTGCCGGCCCGCCCGCGTTTGGCCGAATTCGAAGAGCGCTCCGAGCGTTTGATCCATCCCGAACAACGTCTGCGTATCGCGCTGGATGCCGTCCGTGACCGCTACGACTACGTCATCGTCGACTGCCCGCCGCGCGCCGATGGGGTCCTGTGCGCCAACGCCATGTTCGCGTGCACCACCGCCGTCTTGGTGGTCGAGACCGGGGCCTTTGCCCTGCAAGGCGCTTTGCAAGCACTCAAGGTGTTGCAGGAAGTGGGGGAGAATCAGGGCCGCAGTTATCCGATTCGCGTGGTGGGTACGCTCTTCGACCGCCGCACGCGCTTTGCCCGGGAGCTGCTCGTGGCCCTGCACACCCGCTTCGGTGCCGCCATGTTCAACACGGTCATCCGCACCAGCGTGCGCTTGCGCGAGGCGCCAGCCTTGGGGGTCACCGTCGACGTGCTCGATCCACAAAGCCGCGCCACCGCGGACTTCGCCTCCTTGGCGGCGGAAGTCTGCACGGTGTTGGCGCCCGAGGCTCCCGCGAGCCACCTGCACGCGGGCGCCGAGACGAACATTCCTTGGACTGTGGAGACTTCGGAATTGGGGTCCGAGTCCCACCGTTAGTCCGCCTTTCTTTCCGAACCAACCGCAACCCGCCCGCACCACCATGGACTCCTTAGCCCTGCTTTGCACCCTGCATGCCGATGGCCCGGCGACTTTGGGCCAATTGAGGCGTGCTGGATGCCAGTCCCTTCCTGACTTGCTGCGCCTTGATGCGGAGGCATTGGCCGCTTGTCTGCAGGTTCCTGCGGCCATGGCGCGCCGGCTTCATCGCGAAGCCCAAGTTCTCCAGCAGCGCGTTGGGGAAACGTGGCTGGACCCGGAGGAGGCACCCGATGGCATGATCGTCCCGATCCCCGAGGCATCCTCGGTCCCGATGGCCCAACCCTCCGCGTTGAACCACCTCGACCGTTCGCTGATCCAGGCCGTGCTGGGGTCCGCCCGCAGCTCCGCGGAGTTCCCGACCCCTGATCGCGAAGTGGGTGATCGCGTAGTGGGTAACTGCGTAGTGGGCCAAGCCGACGAGTGGCCGGGTGAGGAAGATCTGGAAGCGATCGAAGAACACAACCCGAGCCCGATGCCGCTGGCTCCCACTCCAATGGCAGGCAGCGCCCTGGTAGGGGCGGTCGACGGTCTGGATCGTGCCGCCGCGGCCGCGCTAGGTGCTGCCGGTGTCGGAAGCCTGCAAGACCTGGTCGAGCACGACGCCAACCTTCTGGCCCGCGCCACCGGAATCAACTTCTCGCGCATTCGGCGGCTGCAATTCCTAGCCCGTCGTGAAGGGTCGGCTCCGCGCGCGGAAGTCCGTAGCACGCCCGTTTCGGAGCCCCTCGCCCCGCGCGAGCCGGTCACCGAGTCTGTGGATCCCGCGGCGTTCGTCTACCCCGAGGTGGGGGCACTGCAGGCCCAACCCGGTTCGCAGGAGTGGGTGGAGGATGTGGTGGAGCAAGCCCAACCGCAGGCTCCCAAGCCGACCCTCGACTTGGTCGACCATCCGGTCTTCGAGTTCGAGCCCCAATCGGGTGGCCCGATGGTGGTCGCCGAAGCCGCCAACGCAGGGGATGCGTTCGAGGATGATTCCGCCACCGTCCCGACCGAAACCTCCACCGAAAATCCGGCCGTGGCGCCGCTCGGCCGCTGGCTGCCCCGCGCCAAGCGCGAAGCGGAATCCATGCCGACCGGCAGCGAAGCCCCGCAGCCGGTGCTGGTCCCGCCCCCGCCGCCGCGGCGCTTCTGGGAGCCCAAGCGCTTCTGGGAAGCCCGCAAGAATCGGCGCGAGAAAGCGGCCGCCAACCAGCCGGTGCACGAGAACGAAAACATGCCTTTGGCTGGCACCGACGAGCAAACCATTTGGCAAGCCAAGGGGGCGCCCGAGCCCCAAGCCGAACCCCAGCGCGAACTCCCGTCCAGTCGCACGCGCCCGACCGGCGGCGCCCTGGGCTGGGACTTTACCACGCCCGGTGTCGAGCCGGTGGAGTCCACCAAGCGTGGCTTCTCGTACCCTGAGCCCGAGTCCAAGGACACGCGCGAAGACGCCGCTGGCCCCTTCGCCTGATCGCCCTGAAAGGGGGCCCAGAGCCCCGGAATCCAACGCGCCGGACGCCTCCCTATGGGGCGTCCGGCGCGCTTTTTGGGTCCCTCCCCTGAGCCCATCGCCCCCGTGTCGTATACTGACCGCCTCGCGATGACCCAATCCCAAGACATCCTGATGCACGCCCTGATCCCCTCGGCCCGCAACCGCCCTTCCGAGGATCCGATCTTCGCGATCCATGGGGCCGCGCTGGCCCGCGCGGCCAAAGGCGAGGATGTGATCGACGCGAGTTTGGGCACCCTGATGGACGAAGACGGGGGCCTCTCGGTGATGCCCACGGTGATCCGGGCGCTGGCCCAAGTGAATCCCGCCAAGGCCGCTGCTTACGCGCCCATCGCCGGCGAGCGGGGTTTCAACCAAGCCGTCGTGCAAGAGGTCTTCGGACCCGCCGGACTGGCCCAGGACAGCCTGTGCGTGGCGACCGCTGGCGGGACCGGGGCCTTGCACCATGCCGTGGTGAACTTCTTGGAGCGCGGCGAGTCGCTGCTCACGACCGACTACTACTGGGGACCCTACAGCACGATCGCCGATCAAGCGGGGCGCGGGGTGCAAACCTTTCGGATGTTCAACGCCGAGCGCCGCTTTGACCTAGCGGCCTTGGAGCAAGGATTGCACGAGCTGGCGGGGCGCCAAGAACGCATCCTGTTGATCCTGAACTTCCCTTGCCACAACCCCACGGGCTACAGCCTGGGGGGGGCCGAATGGCGCGATGTGGTCCAGATCCTGCGGGGCGTGGACCGCTCGAAGCCCATGGCGGTCGTGCTCGATCTGGCCTACGCCAAGTTCGGGGCGCCGGGCACCGATGCCTGGGTGCATCACATCGCGGACTTGGCCCAAGACATCCCGATCCTCGCTGCTTGGTCGGCTTCCAAGTCGTTCGCACAGTACGGCGCCCGCATCGGTGGCCTCGTCGTGGCCCACGGCGATGCGGAAGAGCGCACGCGCATCGGCAACGCCCTCTCGTACACCTGCCGGGGCACCTGGTCGAATTGCAACCACCTGGGCATGCTGGCCATCACCGAACTGCTGTCCCATCCCGAGTTGCGGGCCAGCGTCGACCGCGATCGCGATGCGCTGCTTTCGATGCTGGGTGAGCGGGTCGAGATCTTCAACCGCGAAGCAGTGCAGCACGGTTTGCACTATCCGCGCTACGAAGGCGGATTCTTTGTGACCATCTTCACCAGCGACCCCATCCAAACCGCCCAGCGCTGCCAAGCCGATGGGGTGTTCGTGGTGCCCATTCGTGGGGCCGTTCGGGTGGCCCTGTGCGCCACCCCCAAGGCCCAAGTCGCCCGGCTGGTGGCTTCGCTCGCGAGCGGTGTACAAGGCCTGCAGGGGGCCATCCAATGAACCTGCCGCTGGTTGAGCATCGCTATGGCGAACGCGTCACGATCCTCGACCACCCCTGGATTTCCTCGGCGCTGGCGCGCATCGGCCAAAAGGAGACGAGCCACGCCGAGTTGATGAGCTTGGTGCGTTCGGCCTACACCGGCTTGGCGCAGTTGGCCTTCGCGATGCACCTTCCGACCGTGCAACAAAGGGTCGCGACGCGCATGGCCGAACAGCATGGGGAGCAAGGCTACTGGGTCGGTCGCGGGCTTGACCCGAGCGCCTCGATCGTGGTCTTGGACGTGATTCGCGGAGGGATCGTTCCCGCGCAAGTCTGCTTCGAGCTGCTCACGGCGGTGCTTCCGGTCGACAACCTACGACTCGACCACGTCAACATGGCGCGGGTCGCGGGGCCGGATGGGCACGTGTCGGGGGTAGACCTCTCGGGGAGCAAAATCGGTGGGCGCCTGGATGGGGCCACGCTGATCGTGCCCGACCCGATGGGGGCGACCGGCAGCACCCTGGTCCGGGCCCTCGAGTACTTGGCCGAGCACCATGGCACGCCCGCCAAGGTGGTCGCCCTGCCGCTGATCAGCACCCCGGAGTTCCTGCGGGCCACTTTGCCCGCCCACCCCAACCTGCATGTGGTCGCTGGACGCCTGGACCGGGGCATGTCCCCGCCGGAGGTGCTGGCCAGCGTCCCCGGCAGCTCTTGGGAGCGGGAGAAGGGCCTCGACGAGCACGACTACATCGTGCCGGGCGCGGGTGGGGTGGGGGAAGTGCTCAACAACTCCTGGTGCTAGCCGTGGGGGCCAGCCCTAGGTGCTGGTCTCGGGCCTGAGCGGCTCATTCGGGGGCATTTTTTGGCCCCACGGGCTTGCTTCCGTTCGGATACGGGTGGAAAGGTAGCCCCACTGGCCGCTTGCGTCGGTTAGAATCTCTGCCCTTCCAACCCCCTCGAATCCCTCCCTACTGCGATCTCTCCATGACCTACGTCGTCACCGAGCCCTGCGTCAAGTGCAAGTTCACCGACTGTGTGGATGTGTGTCCTGTCGACTGCTTCACCGAAGGGAAGAACTTCCTGGCGATCAATCCGGACGAGTGCATCGATTGCGGCGCTTGCGTTCCGGAGTGCCCGGTCGAGGCGATTTACGAGGAGTCGGAAGTGCCCGCCAAGTGGTCGGAGTTTGTCGAACTGAACGCCAAACTCTCCGCCCACTGGCCCACCATCACCGGCCGTAAGGATCCGCTTCCGGAATCCGAAGAGTTCCGGGGTGTGGAGGGCAAGCGCGATCAACTCAGCGAGGAGCCTTTCCAGGGCTGATCGCTTTCACAACCTAAGGGCCGTGCTCTCCCTCTAGGGAATACGGGACCCATTTCCTTGCCGCCGGTAGGACCGCGTCCATGTGGGCGCGGTAGGGACCGGGGCTGCGTCGTGCTCTCGATTGGGTTTTCAGAGTTCCGCCGCACCGAACCGCGAACCTGCGGAGAAACCCATGAGCGACTACGAAGCAAAGGGCCCCGAAACGGGGGTCCAGGAAAGTGATTTGCCCCAAACGAACCTCGACCAAGCGTCGGGTTCCGAGGATTCCACCGAGCAAGGTTCCGATGGAACCGAGCAGGCCTGCGCCCCGGCCGAACCGGTGCCGGTAGGCTTGTCCGTCGCGCCGGACGTCGATGCCGATGACGATGCCAACGACGACACCGACCCGGATCCGGAGCTGGGCAGTTGGGGAGTGATCCCTGAGCCCCTGCGCCAAGCGATGGAGGCCCAGGGCTACGACAACCTGACCCCGGTCCAGGAGTCGGCCATCGAGGCTTTGACCGCGGGCCGCGACCTGCGCATCACCTCGCAAACCGGCTCGGGCAAAACCGTGGCCCTCGGCATGGTCATGGCTCCGGACTTGATCCAGGCCTCGCTCGAAAAGCGCTCCTCCAAGCGCATGTTGGGACCGATCGGTTTGGTGATTGCGCCCACCCGCGAGTTGGCGGGCCAGGTACAGCGCGAACTGATGTGGCTGTACAAGCGGATTCCGAACCTGCGCGTGGAATGTGTGACCGGCGGGACGCCCTTTGGGCCCGAAGCGCGCCGACTCGAGACCAGCCCCCTGGTGCTGGTGGGAACCCCCGGCCGTCTTTTGGATCACGTCAAGCGCGGTTCGCTGGACTTGAGCTTGGTCAGCCAACTGGTGTTGGACGAAGCCGACCAGATGCTCGACTTGGGCTTCCGCGACGAGCTGGACGCCATCCTCGAGGCCACCCCGGCCCAGCGTCACACGCACCTGGTGTCGGCCACCTTCCCGCCGGCCATCCAGCAGCTCGCCAAGCGCTACCAAGAGAACGCGATGCACGTCGAAGGCTCCCGACTCGGGCATGCCAACGCAGACATCTCGCACGTGGGCTATTGGGTCGGACGCGGCGATCGCTATCCGGTGCTCGTCAACCAGCTTCTTTTGGCTGGTGAGGAGCGGGTGCTGGTGTTCGTGGCGACCCGTCGCGATACCAACGTGTTGGCCGAAAAGCTCTCCTCCGATGGCTTCCCCGCAGCTCCGCTGTCGGGTGACTTGGAACAGAAGAACCGCGAGCGCACGCTGGCCGCGTTCCGTTCGGGATCGGTCCGCATCCTGGTGGCTACCGACGTGGCTGCGCGGGGACTCGACGTTCCCGACGTTCCGCTGGTCGTGCAAGGCGACCTACCCCGCGACCAAGAGGTGTACATCCACCGCTCCGGCCGAACGGGCCGGGCGGGCAACAAGGGTTTGTGTGTGCTCTTGGCGCCCTCGAACCAACGTCGCCGGGTGCAACGCCTGATCCAGGATGCGCGCATCCCGATGGACTGGCAAGACGCGCCCAGCGCCGAGGAAGTGCGCGCAGCGTTGCATCAACGCACCGCGGACACCGTGCGCCAAGCCTTGGCCGAAGTCACCCACATCCGTCCCGAGGACCGCGAACTCGCGCGCCAATTGCTCGAAGACGCTGACGCCGAGCAAGTGGTGGCCGTGCTGCTTTCGCGCGTGCTGCCGACCCAAGGAACCGCCCAGCCCTTCCAAGTCCAGCGCACCGAGCGATCCGAACGCCCGGAGCGTTTCGAGCGCCCGGACCGCTTTGCCCGTCCCGAACGGACCGAGCGTCCTGAACGGGTCGAGCGGACCGAACAGGTGCGTACCTACGAGCCCAACCCGCGCGTGGAGTCGGCTCCCCCGAGCTACACCCCGCGCACCGAAGCCCCCTATGCGGCCGAGCGCGACGTGCGCCCGCACCGCGAGGATGCGGGGCAGACGTTTGGGTCGCGCTTCTCGATCAACTGGGGTCGTCAGCAAGGCGGCAACGCCCGTCGCATCCTGGCGCTGATCTGCCGCCGAGGCGGGATCCAAAGCCAAGATGTGGGCGCGATCCGCTTGGGCCCCAGCTCGAGCACCTTTGAGATCTCGGACAAGGTTGCCGCGACTTTCGAAGAGCGCGCCAACAAGTTCGATCCGCGCGATCCGGGGATTCGGATCAAGCGCTCGGGGAACGAGCGCGAGAGCCATGGACCCAGCAAGTTCGAGCAGCGTGGACCGGGCGGCGGCCACGGCCGGTTCGGCCGCGATCCGCGCCCCGAGCGCTTCGAGCGCGAAGGCGGTCGGCAAGGGTTCGATGGGGGCCGACAGGGCTTCGACGGCGGCCGGCAAGGCTACGACCGGGGTCACGGAGGCTTCCGCCGCGGTGGGGCTCCCTCCCGCGGACGTAGCGTGAGCTACCAAGCCCAGGACACGGCACCCCCGCGTCACCCCGATGAGGGCGACGGTTACAGCGGCCCCAACATGTACGGTCGTCCGCGCTTCGGCGGTGGCGGCGCGCGCCGCGGTGGTGGCGGCGGTTACCGCCGAGGCGGTGGCCGGGGTCGAGGACGCGGCCGGTTCTAGTCGCTAGGACTCCCAACCGGGAGTCGCCCAAGGCCATACGGCGCGGACCGGATCTTGGGATGCGGTCCGCGCCGCACGTTTTGGTTGGACGCGGGTGGTGGATGGATTCGCCGAGGCGCAAAAGCCACCGGGGACTGGGATTCCTGTCCCGAAACCTGCGGGCAGATCGTGGGCGCATTGCGCGCTGCTGCCTAGGATGCGTTCGGCGCCCATGGGCCCCACTCGCTTTGTCGTACCACTCGTCGCTCGTTCATTCCGGCCACCGCTGGTTTCGGTGGCGCAGCTTTGCGCCCTTGGCCCTGCTGGTTTTGCTGGTCTGGACTGCGTGGCGCGCGGAGCCCATGTTCCAGAGCCGCTTTTGGAATGGGGCTTGGCAGGTGGGTTGCCTGGGGGTCGGGTTGTTTGGCCTGGGCTTGCGCGCGCATGTGGTGGGCTACTCGCCGGAGGGAACCTCGGGGCGCAACCGGGCTTGCCAGCGGGCCGATGCGCTCAACACCACGGGCTTGTACTCGCTAACCCGCAACCCGCTCTACCTGGGCAACTTCTTCTTGTGGCTGGGCCCCGCGCTCTTCGTCCACGACGGGCTGCTGCTCGTGATCGTGGTGCAGTTCTTCTGGCTGGTCCACGAACGCATCGTGCTGGCTGAGGAAGCCTACCTCGGGGAGAAATTTGGCGACGCGTACACCCAGTGGGCCCAGGTCACGCCCGTTTTCCTGCCGCGCAGGTCGGGTTACGTGGCCCCAACAGAACCGTTTTGCTGGCGCCGAGTCGTGCAGCGCGAGTATGCGGGGTTGGTGGGGTTGGTCGGAACGTTGTACCTGCTCAAGGCATGCGGCGATTGGGCCCAGTACGGTCGCTTGGTTTGGGATCCCTTTTGGACCCCGCTCATGGTCTTGGCCTGCGTGGTGTTTGGGATCCTGCGCTGGACCAAGAAATGGACCGGTCGGCGACAACCCAACGATCACTGACCGGGTCCTTTCGGCCGCGTGAGGGGTTCACTCTTCGTCAAGCTCCAAGCCCCCAGCGGGGAGTTCCGCATGGGCTTCGACGGCCTCGATGGTGCTTTCGATTTCACCTAGCAGGGGATGCGCTAAGGCGATGCGGGTGCGGTAGGGCAGGAGGATGCCTTCGAAGTCTCGAAAGTCTTCGAGCCGCATGCGCTGCCCGATCGAGCCCAGCGTTTCGATGAACACCATCCCATCGCTTCCCAGGACCCGTCCCGTGTCCGCCTCCACGTAGAACGTCGTGGCGGGAGCGCTCGTGTCCCCAGCGCGAACCAGGAAGCACGCCACATCGTCCCATTCGAGGCTTTGGATCACGTGCAGGTTGGTGTGCCAGCGCGACCAGTCGCCAAATTGTGACCAAGGACACTGGGCCAGCTGCGATTGGGCACGCGCTCCCAGCAAGGTTTCGGCGGGGGCGGCGCTGGTCGCGTAGCGAACTTGCTCCCCGTCGAAGGCCACGCGCTCGAACTGACCGTCGATCTCCAAGTCGGTGCGGAAGCGGTTGGGCCATTCGAGGTACGTGACCAGATCCCCTGCGCGCTTCATGGCCAAGAGGTCTAGCTTGCGGTGGATGGCCAGGGGGCCGAGGGTTTGGATCCGGTCGAATCGATGTGCCTTGGCGACCTGGGCGGCCAAGGACTCGGCGCTGGGCAAGTCCGCCGCCGGGGTGAAACGGAATTCCTGGTGGTCGCCGATGTGGTAGCCCGTGACCTGGCCGGACTCATCGCGGTCGAATTGCAGCACAACCGAAGGGTTGGGTCGCATTTTCCAGCGGTCTTCGCCCAGGTACGTGAGCGGAACTACGGCCTTGGCCAGGATCTCGAGGCACAGGTCGTCGCCATCGCGGACCACCGCCCGGTACAAGTCACCGGGGCCTTCCCAGTAGTACCCGAGGTATTCCTCCAGCGGCGGAGCAGCCAGGTTGGGGTCGTAGGCCTGGCCCAAGAACAACTCGGCCAAGGACTCTTCCACGCGAAACCCGGTCGTGTTGTTGCGCGATTGCGTGAAGTAGAACGCCATCGCCTTCTGCTCGGGGAAGACCCAAGCATGGGTGCCGTCGGATCCGTTGTGGCCGAAGGCGATCAGCTTGCCGCTACCCTTCGACGGAACTTCCGCGCTGGACTCCGCCCCGACCCACAGCTCCATCAGGTACCCATAGCGGGCGAGCACATCGGGGAAACCGGTGCCCGTGGGCACATCGAAGCTTCCGGGTGTGAGCGCCTTGCGAATCCAACGCGGGCCCAAGAGTCGCTCGCCGTTCCAGCGACCGCGCTGGGCCCAAAAATCCATGAAGCGCGCGTAGTCGGTGATGCTGGCGTACAGGCCTTGGGACCCCAGGAAGAAAGGGAACAGGGCCGGATCCTTGGGGCCCCAAAAGCGCTTCCACGCACCCTGGCTGCCCACGTACCCGGGCAGAGCGCGGGCGCGCAGGGGCTCGTCAAGCGCCATCGAGCACGCGCTGCTTTGCATACCGAGCGGATCCAAGATGCGCGTTTGCACAAATTCGGCGGCGGGCATGCCGCTCACCACCTCCACCAGCGCGGTGAGCGAGTCGGCCCCCTGATCGCTGTAGTGGAAGGCGCTGCCGGGCTCAAAAAGTGGAGCGGACTGGGTGCCTGCTTCGACCAGGGCTTGGATCCCAGGCCACTCGTCGAGCGAGTGTCCGATGGCGCACGAGAGCGGCAAGCCTGCGGTGTGCGTCAAGAGGTTCTCGACGGTCACGGTCCGCCAACCCTCGCGGTCAAACGCCGGTAGGTACTTGGAGACCGGATCCTCGAGCTTCAAGGCATGGTCTTGCACCAGCATCAGGATCGCCGTTCCAACCACGGGCTTGGTCATCGAACGCAGGCAGAACACGTGGTCGGTGCCCATGGGCGTCTTGGCTTCCTGATCGGCTAGGCCGTAGCCCTGGTGCCAAACCGTCCGACCGTTCTTGATGACGAGCAGCTCCGCGCCGACCACTTCTTGGGTGTCCACCCAGGTTTGGATCTTTTGAGCGAGGCGGTCGAAGGCTTCGGGCGAGAGCCCTTCGGCCAAGGGGGTCGAGGGCGGAAAGGGATGGGTTTCCGGCCCCGCTTGGCCATGGGCAAGCGTCGTCAGCGAGGCAAAGCCGAGCATGCAGCCGATTCGAAGCATCGTAATTAAGGACCTTGGCGACAGGGAATCTGTGGGCAGGGAATCTGAGAGCAGGGAATTTGTGGGCAGGGAATCAGTGGGCAGGGAATCAGTGGGGAGGGACTTCATGGGAGGCCGGGCGGCGTTTGAGAGTTCGATACAAGGAAAGGGGGGACGCACCAGTCGGAGTCACTCGTGCGTCAGCTTGTCACGCAGGGCGAGCAGTTCTGTGTGCTTGGGGGCCAAGCTGCAACGCTTGCTCCACCGCACCACGCCAGCACTCAAAAGAAACGCGGCCAGCACCAGCAGCATTTCACCCGGCCCTGGGGCGGTCTCCCGGGTGAGCCAGCCCACCGCGACGTCGATCGCAGCGGGGAACAGGAACCACCAAGGAAATGTGCGGTTCATCCAAAGGTGGTGCGCCGTTTGGGCGATGGCCTTGTCCAGGTCGCCCAGCAGGGTGGGGGCAAAGGCCTGCTCGCGCTTTCGCCGGAGCCGGCGGCTCCGCGCGACAAAGAGGGTGACCAAAACGAACAGCACCGGCGAAGTCCACGTGCGCAGCGCGCCCAACCCACCGTCCTCCTGGGAAAGCCGCTGGAACAACGACACCCCCGCGGTGAGGAGGCAGATCGCCATCATCCCAAACTCCATCGTCCCCAGTTCGCGGTTCGCTCGACGCGCTTGCTGTCGGACGAGGCGCTCCATCGCCTCGGAGTTCAGGACGTACAGGGGTTTCTGGTCTTGGGTGTCCCAAATGACTTGGAGATCTTCAAATCGCATCTTGGTTCGCCTCCTTGGCACGCTGGCTGAGCCAGGCTCGGATCCGGTGGAGCTTGACCCCCACGAGGTTTTCAGTGATTCCCAAGGCCCCCGCGATTTCGCGGTGGGGGAGCCCATCGAGCATCATCAACGTCAGCGATCGGTCGACGAGTTCCATGCGTTGGATCTGCTCGTAGAGCCATTCGATGCGCGGGTCCGACTCCTCCGGCTGCCGGATGAGCAGCCCACTCCATTCCGAATCGGGTTGGACCGTCGCGGGCCGTTGGCGTTCCTTGCGTGTCCATGCGATGCCGCAAAACACCGCGACCCGATAGATCCACGTGGACACGGCAGAATCCCCGCGAAAGCTTGGAATCGAGCGCCAAAGCTGGATCACGACCTCTTGGAAGAGGTCTTCCCGGTCGTGCTCGTCCACTGCGTAGGCGCGCACCACCTTGAACAGGAGTCCTTGATGGGATTCCAGCCATTGTTCGAGGATGTGGCGTTGTGCGGAAGCTTGCATGCGGACGGAGGGGGTCAAGGCCCCTTTGCCCGTATTAGTGAGCATCCCAAGGGCGATCCTTACAGGAAATCCGGGAAAGGTGACTTTTCGCCTTTGGAGAGCGTTGAGGGCCCCCTGCAGCCTGCTCTTGGGTTGGCAGGCACGCCGATGGCCGCATCACGCTACGATGGGTGTACCTCAAGCATTCGCCCCCAGCTTCCATCATGCATTCCCTGTTCCTTGCCGTAGCGTTCGCCTTGTCCCCATGGGGCCTCCCAAAACCCATTCCGACGGCGATGCCGAAGGCCACGACCACACACGCGTCGCAATCCCCAGCGCCCGCCTTGGAAATGGTGGTGCCCGCCGATGCGCTGGTGGCCCTGCGCGTGCAAGACCCCGGCGGACTCCTTTTGGGGCCCACGGCGGACGTATGGAAACCACTCTTGCTCGATGAGCGTTGGTTGGCGCCGCTGTTGACAGGCGAGAGCGACGAAGTGCGCAAGGCCGAATTGCGTGCCGCCCTGGAGGCCGCGCTCACGCCCTGCGAGGAAGTGGTGGCCTTCTTTGGGGGCGACCCCCACTCGGAAAGCGCTGCCTGGATGGGCATTGCCTTGCGTGGAGCCCGGGACTTGGCCCAGCCCCTCCAAGCGGTGCTCGGCGGGGTACCAACCTCGCTCCCCGAGCCGGAGGCGTTGCCGGTTTGGCGCTCGGGCCAGGCCACGTATCTGGCGGCGGAGGGTTTGTTCCTCTTGGTGCAGAGCTCCGATGCCCACGAAGCTGGAGCGCGGCTGCAAGCCATGCTGCGCCAGGCCCGTTCCGACGCGCCAACCGAGCGCACCGATCCCTTCGGAGCTCAGGGTTTGGCGAGCGAACGTCGCTCCGATGACTGGGAGGCGGTGCTCAACTTCCGGGCGCTGTTCCCGGCGGGGTTCGAAGTGACCGAGCCCGAGCTGGCCCCCATTCGTGCTGACCTCGAAGCCACCCTGCGCAGCCTGACTTGGGCCTACCTGGGCGGCAGTGCCGATGCCCAGGGCCACTGGCGCATGCGCGGGATCTTCCCCTATCAGGTGGACACCTTGCTCGGGACGGTGTTGAGCATGCCCACGCCCCTGCCCGAGAACGACTTGCGCAAGATTCCTGCCGACAGTCATTTCGCCATGTCCATCGGACTCGACATGGTCAAGCTGCTGGATTGGGCGGAAAGCTTCTTCCCCAAGCGCTATGGCATGGAAGACGATTGGAAGGAGGTGCGTGCCGCGTTCCGCGAGGAGACCCAATTGGACCTACGCAGCGACCTGCTCGATTTGCTGGGCCCAACGATCCAGGTCGTCGAACGGCGCAGCCAAAAGCCCAGCTCGGACCCCGATGCCGAGGTGGAGTACCAAACCGACTGGTCGGTCAGCATCGGGTTCCACAACTACGAGCGCATGCTGGCCACGGTCCAGGTACTCGTGGGTCCTGAATTGGGCGACTTGAAAGCCCAGGCCACGCCGACGGGCCTATTGTGGAGCACCCCCTTCCTCTTCTCGGATATCTGGACGAGCCTAGGGTCCTCGCGTGTCGCCGTCAGCCGCTCCCAAGAGACCGCGCAAGTCGTGCTGCAATGCGACTCGGCCTTACCACCCGCCAAGACCTTCGCCGATGCCAGCCTTTGGAAGCTGGTGGAAACACTTCCGGCACGCTGCCTGCTGCAAGCCTCCCAGGGTCCTGCCCGGGCGGATTGGCTCCCCGAATTGGTGGAAGTCCTGCTCGAGTTCTCGGGGTTGCACGATACCGCGGTGGGGGAACCCTTGCTCTTGTGGACCGCGATGCTGCACGAACACTGGAACACCGACGCGCTCGATTGGACCGTGTTGCAAGTCGCCGTCAGCGCGGGGCGGGTCGAGGCGCGCGTCAGCACCCACTAGACACTCGCGGGCGCGCCCCGTTTGGAGGTCCTGCTCGGTGGTCACTCAGTGGCCGCCCAGTCGAGGCCCTCGCAGGCAAATCGAGTTCCCGCCGGAAAGCGCAAGCCGAAGTGTTGGGCCAAATGATCGAGCAGGGTTTCGGGATCCGCGATGGTCCCGGTTTGCGTCGAGCCATCGCCGGCACGCTCGGTGAAACTGCGGTTGAGCAGCGTCTTGCGACCGCTGGGGGTCGCCCGCGCCACCAGCAGTCGATTGCGGAAGTGCGATTCTGGATGCGCGCTCGTGAACCAGTTGGCCACCTCGCGATCGATGGGGTGCATCGTCTCGAGCGTGAACTCACAAATGTCCTGCCAGGAATCCCCCAGCAGGGCTTGGTGGAAGAGGCGAGCGGCGGGGTCGCGCAGGTCGCTATGGGACCAATGCCCATCGCGCACGATGCGCCGGGGTTCGTGCGGGGTCGCTTGCTCCGCTTCCGTGTCGAGCCGCAGCGGGGCGGTAGGGGACAACCCGCCGACCCCCACGTCGCACAGGAAGCGTTCTCCCGCCAACTGCACCACTAGGAACATGTGCGAGCGGGCGGGAATGAAATCACGCTCGCGCCCCAGCCGCACGCGGGCGCTCACGGGCCGGACTTCGTAACCCAACGCCTCGAGTACGTGCAGCAAGAGCGAATTCTGCTCGAAGCAGTACCCGCCTCGTTGGGCGTGTACCAGCTTGGCCTCGACGGCTTCGGGGTTCAGGTCGATGCCCCGACCCAAGAGCACATCCAGATTCTCGAACGGAATCGACTGGACGTGCGCCGAGACGATGTTGCCGAGGACTTCCAGCGTGGCGCTGCGCGGTCCGTGGTAACCAATGCGAGCGAAGTAGGCGTCGAGATCGGGTGCGTAGGTCATTCTCCGGATCGGTCGTTGGGGAAGGCGGGGCCTCCCGAGCGTTTGGCGCGGGTCGCCAGCTTGCCTTGGTTCTTGGTCGGACGGATGGGCTTGCCGGTGGCCGCCGCCTTTTGGAAGGCCAGCGCCTCCTTGGGGGGCTGGGATGGGATCAGGCATTGGGGGCCGGAACCGATCAGGTCCGCGCGCCCCGCCTCTTGCAGCGCCTTGCGCACCGCGAAGTAGTTCTCGGGCGCGAAGTACTGCATCAACGCGCGCTGAACCTTGCGATCCGAGAGCTTTTTGACGGTCTCCACCGGCTTCATGGTCATCGGATCGAGTCCGGTGTGGTACATGCACGTGGCGATGTCCATCGGCGCCGGGATGAAATCCTGGACTTGCAGGGGTTTGTAGCCCGCGGCCTTGAGGTACTGCGCCAGCTCAATCATCTCTTCGACCCCCGAGCCCGGGTGCGAAGCGATGTAGTAGGGGACCAAGTACTGCTCCTTGCCCGCGCGTTGGGAGGCCGCAGCAAAACGCTCGGCGAAATGGTCGAAGGTCTGCGTGACGGGCTTCTTCATGTGCCCCAGCACCTTGTCGGAAACGTGCTCAGGGGCGACCTTGAGGTGCCCCCCCACATGGTGCTTGGCGAGGTCTTCGAGGTACTCGTCGTCAAAGCGCGCCAAGTCCATGCGGATCCCGCTGGCGATGTGGACTTTTTTGATGCCCGGGATTTCGCGCGCCTTCTTCATCAGGTGCTTGGTCGACGCATGGCTGGTGTCCAGCAGCTTGCACACGGTCGGGTGCACGCACGAGGCCCGGCGGCAGACCGCTTCCACCTTGGGCTGGGTGCAGCGCATGCGGTACATGTTCGCGGTGGGGCCACCCAGGTCGGACACGACGCCTTTGAACTTGGGGTCGGCCGCCATGGTCTTGAGCTCGCGCAGGATCGAGCCCTCGGAGCGGCTCTGGATGGCGTTGCCCTGGTGCATCGTGATCGAGCAGAAGGTGCAGCCCCCAAAGCAGCCGCGCATGATCGTGACCGAGTCGCGGATCATGGCATCGGCCGGGATCGGCTGGCGATAGCTCGGATGGCTCATGCGCGTGTACGGCAGGTCGTACAGCCTGTCGAGCTCGGGCGTTTCGAGCGCAAGGTCGGGCGGATTGACCACCAACAAGCGATCGCCGTGGCGTTGCACCAAGCGCGCCCCGTTTTGCGGGTTGGTCTCCTGGTGCAAGGTGCGCGTGGCCTCGGCGAAGGCCCGTTTGTCGTCACGCACCGCCTCGAACGAAGGCAGCTCGCGTGTGGTCGCCATCGGCGGGCCCAGCGGCCGCGCAAAGGTATGCTCGGGCAAGCTCTCGTTCTTGCCGAGCAGATAGGCCACCCCGCGCAAGTCGCGGCAATCGCGGATCGTCAGCCCTTGGTCGAGACGCCGCGCGATCTCCAAAATCTGGCGCTCGCCCATGCCGAACCCGCACAGGTCGGCCTTGCTGGTCACCAGCGACGAAGGCTTGACCGTATCCGACCAATAGTCGTAGTGGGCGATGCGCCGCAGCGAAGCCTCCACCCCACCGATCACCACCGGCACATCCGAAAATGCTTCGCGACACCGCTGCGCGTACACCGCGGTCGGCCGATCCGGCCGCAATCCGATGGCTCCCCCCGGCGAGTAGGCGTCCTGGTTGCGCCGCTTCTTGTTCGCCGTGTAGTGGTTGATCATCGAGTCCATATTGCCCGCGCTGACCGCATAGAACAGCCGCGGCCGCCCCATGGCCCGCCAAGCATCGGCGTCCTTCCAGGCGGGTTGGCACAAAAGCGCCACCTTGAACCCGGCCGCCTGCAACACCCGCCCCAACAGCGCATTGGCAAACGACGGATGATCGACGTACGCATCCCCCGACACAAACACGATGTCCGGCTGCTGCCAACCGAGCTTGCGGACTTCCTCGGGGGTGATGGGTAGGAAGTCGAGGTGCGCCATAAGGCTACGATTGTCGCTGACGGAGGTGCAGGCGACAACCGACTTCGTGCATCCAATGCTGGAATGCGGGTTGCCAGGTGGTTTCGCCGCGGTCGGCGAGCCACTGCTTCCAGGCCTTGTGGCGTTCGGGGCTGGTGTAGAAGGACCAGCCGGCCTTGGCGCGGTCGGACCAGCGGTTGCCGTGGCGGCGGGTGCCGACGGCTTGGAAGCGCACCTGGTGCAGGGCACAGCGCCGGGCGAAGGCCACGCTGCGCTCGCGCTCGCGCGGGTCTTCGCGTTCGTAACCCAGCCCGAACAGGCCGGTCACGTGGATGCCTTCGTCGGCCAGGTGCTGGATGCCGCGCTCGAGCCCAGCCAAGTCCAGGTTGCTGCCGAGGAGCTGTTGGATGCGCGGCGAGGCGGAGCCGATCGGCAGGTGCACGGCCTTGACCCCCGCTTGGCGTAGGAGCTGGGCGAGTTCGCTGTCGATGCGATCCCCGCGCAGGCCGTGGGGGAACGACCAAGTCACCCCCAGGCGCATCCCGATCCAGCCCCGCAGCAGGGCCTTGGCCCGCCCTGGGTCGAAGTCGAACACCCGGTCCAGGATCGCGATCGTGCGCGGGCGGAAGCGGTCGTGCAGGGTGCGGACTTCGCGGTCCACGTTTTCCAAGCGGCGACCGCGAAGCGTGCGGCCAAAGGCCCCGTGGCAGGTAGGACAGTCCGCGGCGCAGGCGCGCGAGGTGCGGATCGCGAGCGTGGACCCGGTCGAGTCCGCCAGCAGATCCCACGCGGGCAGCGGCCCTTCGGGCAAATCCGAACCGCTGTGCCAAGCGGGGTTGGTGTGCAATTCGCCCTGGGCATCGCGCCAAACGAGGCCTGCGAGTTGCGTGGGATCGCCGCCCGATCCCGCGAGGTGTCCGAGCAACGCCACCAACCCAGGTCCGGTGTCGCCGGTCAACAGGTAGTGGTACGAACCCAAAGCTTGCGCGGCTTGGCCTTCGAGCCCGTCTTCGCGCGCGTAGACCAGCAAGGCCTGGGGCAAGCCCTTGGCGATGGCCTGCAACAGTCGCTGGGTACTCGCGCTCGGCTGACCCGCGTCGGGAACGACCACCACGTCAGGGGCCGTCAGCGCCAAGCGCTCGATGCGCGCCGCCAACCCGATTGCCTGGGCGGGGGAGGGCAGTAGGTGGACTTGGGTTTGCGGGGCTTGGCGCGCGTAGCCCGCCAACTCGGCGGCCTCGAAGCGTGCTTGCAGCGCGTCGGCGCTGGACCGGGCCGTGCGACACACCACCGTCACTCGACCGATCGGGCCCTTGGCCCCCAGGTCGAGGGTGGGGAATCGCTCGGGGTGCGCCAGGGTCATGGAACCACCCTAGGAGCTGCCCCGGCCCCGGTTCCAGGGTCCCTCCCGCCAACCGGGCGCTTTGCCCCCGCACCAGTTCAGGCGCGGGAATGGACCCGCGGAAACGCAACCGGGGGGCACCCTACGGAGCCCCCCGGCAGCATCGAACGCCGAACTCGATCAGCGCGGCAGCGCGAAGGCCGCGCCGCTCGCCACCACCGCCTTGGCCTGCTCGGCCAGGTCCTTCAGGTCGACTTGGAAGCCCATACGCCACTCGTTCTTGCCCATGGCCATGTAACTCGTCACCCACGCATCGTGGGTTGCTTCGTTCGTGGGTAGCCCAGGAAGCGTCCCTCCGCTCAGCTCCGAGCCCATGCGCTCGAACTCGCTCCCGCTCAACCGCGTGTGCGAAACGAGCGCGGGGCTAGCACCCTGTGCGTGTTCGAAGGCCCAAGCCAGGGCTGTGGGTACCTGGACGGACGCCTCTTCGGTGCGCGTCAGGAACGGTGCCCCCTCGCCGAGGGTGGCCATGGTTTCGTCCCCGTGGCCCAACAGGCGCAAGCGCATGCGCGGCTGGCCGAAGGCGTTCTTCAGGTTGCGCACGGCGGGGGTCCCCGTGTTCGGGATCCAATCGTACTGGGCAAAGCGGCTGGCCTCATCCTCGCCTTTGCGTGGGGCCATCAGCGAGAGGTCGGGCAGATCGGTCAGGTAGGTCTCCAGGGTCCGTTCAAGGAAAGAAACGAGCGAAGTGCTCTCCATCCCCTGCACGAAGACGCCCAAGTTCTGCGGGCTGCCGACCACCGCGAAGTCCACGGAGTCCCCCGAAAGCAGTTCGAGGGCGGCTTCGTAGGCCCCGCGCGGGCTAGCCTGGCCGGGAGTCTCCGGCATGGACTCGTACCAAGCCAGCAACGGGTCGGCCACGAAGGCCAAGGCCTGGCGGCGCAGGCTTCCGACCATGAGTTCGTCCTGGCCCACGTGGGCATAGCGCAGCATGCTGGCCAGGTCTTGGGCATCGTCGCTACCGATTTCGCAGAGCTTGGATCCTTCCTTCAACTGCAGCGAGCTTTCGAAGGCGAGGTTCGAACCTTCCAAGTTCATGCGCACCTGCAGCGACGAGAGGCCATTCGTCAAGGTGCGCAACCAATCGGTGCCCAGCTTGAGACCGGCGGCTTCGCTCGGGCTCTGTCCGAAGCCCTGGCCCATGGCCGCCGCGTGCAGGCCGGCTTCGACTTGGGGTCCATAGCGCTGCATCAGCCGCGCCAAGTCGATGCGCATGCCCAAGAGCGCGTCGCCCCGAACCGAGGCGTAGTCCGCGCCGGCGTCGCCCCTGGACTCCAGCACGCTGCGGTTGGTCAGCACCACATAGTCGCCTTGGGCCATGACCTTGTTTTCGCCGCCCGAAGCTTCGTTCATCGCCTTGGCGGTATGTTGGGGCTTGAGCACCGGCAACATCACGCTGAAGCGTGGCTGGGTCTGCCCCAACTCCAAGCTCAACGCCACCACCAACGGCTTGTCCCGGATCAGGCGATCGCTCGGCAAGCCCAGCATCGGCAACATGGCCAAGGCCTCCTCGGGGTTGACCATACTGGCTTCCGCATCGGGTCCGTCGCCAGCGGCCGTTCGGAAGGCCTCGACCAAGCGGTCGAAGCTGTCGATCTCCAGCCACAGGACGGTGTCATCGGGAACCATGTCGTGCAAGGTTTCCCGGGTGTCGTCCACGAGGGGGGCCGCCTTCTCGGTAGCCGGGCTCGGAGTTGCTTGGGCGACGGGGCCCGCCGGAGCTTGGGGCTGGGCCGCAGGCGCTGCGGGAGCTGCCGGGGCAGCGTCTTCGTGCGAACAGGCGGCGAGCGAGAGCGAGGCCCCGAAGGCCAAGGCGAGTAGGTGGTTGCGCTGGATCATCTTCCTAGAGGGGGTCCCAGGGGAGCGGGGACACCGGTCTATGCATCGAGTCGGGAGAGGCCCCGACCTGATGCCTGCTCGGATTTCTTAAGCGTCCGGTAAGGAACTCCTTTCCCATTCCCCAGTCGAGGCACCGGCCGCTAGGCTCTGGCCCATGGCCATCTCGATCCGATGCACCGCTTCCCGTCGCTCCTTGCTGGGCGGTCTGTTCCTCGTTCCGCTTTTGGCGATCTGGAGCGCCTGTGGAGCGATTGGCCAAGAGCCTGGTCCCGCGCCCGCTGCCCAGCCGCGGCATCTGATCATCCTGCACACCAACGACATCCACGGGCAGATCCTGCCGTTGCCGGCCACGTGGATCCGGGACCAGAACCCGCCGCCCTTGGTGGGGGGGGTCGAACGCATCGCGCGCTACATCGACTTGGTCCGCAAGCAAGCCGCGCTCGACGGCGACGACGTTTTGGTGGTCGATGCGGGCGATTGGTTCCAGGGAACCCCCGAAGGTGCGCTCGAAAAGGGCTTGCCGCTGGTACGCATCCTTTCGAAGGTTGGCTACGACGTCTTGTGCGTGGGCAACCACGAGTTCGACCATGGGGTCGGCCAATTGCTGGAGCACCTGCAGGCGGTTTCGATGCCAGCGCTGCTCGCCAACGTGCGCGAGCCCAATGGGCAGACGCTCGGGGGCACCTTGCCTTACAAGATCGTCGAACGGGCTGGAAGTCGCATCGCCCTGGTGGGACTCTTGACCACGCAAACCCCCAGCATCACCCATCCATCGGCCAGCACCTTGACTTGGAACAGCGAGGCCGAAACGCTGACCCGCTTGCGCGGGGAACTGCGCAAGGACTGCGACTGGGTGCTCCCGATCACCCACATGGGCGTCGAAGCCGATGAAGCCTTGGCCCAAGCCGTCCCGGACTTGCCGCTGATCATCGGCGGGCACTCGCACACGCTTTTGCCCCACGGGCGGCACCAAGGCGACACCTTGATCGTGCAGGCGGGCAGCAAGGGCCGTGGGGTGGGGCGTATCGACGTCACGCTCGACGGGGCAACCGGTAAGCCGATTGCCATGCAGGCCCAGGTGGTCAACCTGTTCGAGGACACGGTGGCGGGCGGCGAAGCCCCCGAGGTGGCGGCGCTGTGCGCCGAGGTCCAAAAGGAAACCGAGGCCAGCATGGCGGTGGTGGTGGGCAGCATCGCCCGCGACATGCCGCGCAGCAAAGCCTTGTGGCAAACTTCGCCCCTGGGCAACTGGGTCACCGACGTCATGTTGGCCAAAGCGGGCGGCGACATCGCCATCCAGAACCGCGGCGGGCTGCGCGCGGATTGGAAGGCGGGTCCGATCACCCGGCGCGACGTGTTCTCGATCCTGCCGTTCGACAACTCGCTGGTGACCTTGACCATGCCCGGCGCGGAGCTCGAAGCCTTCCTGCGCAGGTGCGTGGAGAGCGACAGCCCGCGCATGCTCGAATTCAGCGGCGCGGAGATCACCGTCCAGGCCGACGGAGATGGGTGGAAAATGGTGGAAGTCCTGATCGAAGGCCAACCGCTCGACCCAGCCCGCAGCTATCATTTCGTGACCAACAACTACCTGGCGGGTGGAGGCGATGGCCTGGACGAGCTCGCGTTGATCCCCGAGCGGGTTGACGATGGCCGCCTGCAGCGCGACTTGATGGAAGAAGAACTCCTCGAAAAGGGCCAAGTCGAGGCGTGGCAAGGCAACCGCTACCACGTACGCAGACCCTAGGTTCACGCTGCGTTTGGCTCGCTTGGGGCCTGGCGACCGTCGCTGGCAGCGCAGGACCCCCAAGCCGTCCGGGATCGGGCGCCTCCGTGGACGGCGGCCGAGCGGCGCGTTACGCTGCCGTGTCCTACCCCCGAGGAACCCCCCGAGGAACCTATGGATACCACCGTCCAACTCTCCGAACCCGCCGCCATGCCCCATGGCAAGGTGCAATACCAAAGCGGGCAAGGCATCGCCCTGATCACGCTTTGTCATCCGCCGGCCAATGGCTACAGCCACGAGATGATGCTCGATCTCGACGGGGCCATCCTGCGCGCCCGCTTCGATGACGCGGTGCAAGTGATCGTGCTGGCCGGGGCTGGGGAGAAGTTCTTCTGCGCGGGCGCGGACATCTCCATGCTTGGCAACGTCACCCCGACCTTCAAGTACCAGTTTTGCTTGCACGCCAACGAAACCCTGCTGCGCCTCGAGAACACGAACAAGCTCGTGATCGCCGCGCTCGGAGGTCATTGCGTGGGTGGGGGACTCGAGGTGGCGCTCGCCGCGGACCTGCGCTGGGCTCGGCGCGGTTCGGGCAAATGCGGTTTGCCCGAAGTCGCCCTGGGTGTGCTGCCCGGGACCGGCGGAACCCAACGCCTGGGGCGCATCGTGGGCGCCAGCAAGGCCATCGCGATCATGGCCAGCGGCGAGACCTTTGACTTCGACCGCGCCGAAGCCCTCGGTTTGGTGGACGAGCAAATCGATGCCAAGGACGAAACCGTCTTCCTCGAAGCGGTGCTGCGCATGGCGCGCACTTATTGCACCCCGAACCGCGCCGCCATGAGCGTGGGGCTGATCAAGCGCGCCATCAAGGGCGGGCTCGACCTGCCGCTCGAGTCGGGGCTGGCGCTCGAGCGCGAACTGCAGCAGCGCCTGTTCCAATCGAGCGACGCCCAAGAAGGCATCGCCGCCTTCCAAGAAAAGCGCCAACCCATCTTCGAAGGCCGTTAGCCGCGCACCATGCAAGCCATCCGAATCCATGCCCATGGGGGCCCCGAAGTGTTGCAGGTCGACGACCTGCCGATTCCCGAACCCGGCCGCGGCGAGGTGCTCTGCCGTGTGCTCGCCGTTTCGGTCAACCACCTCGATGTGTGGGTGCGGCGTGGTATGCCCGGCTTCCCCGTCGAGTTCCCGCGCATCTTAGGTTGTGACGGAACCGGCGAAATCGTCGCGTTGGGCCCCGGAACCCACGGTTCGGCAGTCGGCCAACAAGTCCTGCTCGAGCCGGGCTACAACGACAACTTGGGTTCGATCGAAGTGCGGCGCGGCGAAGACCACCTGGCTGCGGACTACCAGATCCGCGGCGAACATGGCAACGGCTACGACGTCGAGTACGTCGTGCTGCCCGAGCGCTACGTGACGCCCTTGCCCCCGGGCTTGGATCCGGTGGCCACGGCGGCCACCCCGCTCGTGTTCCTCGACGCCTGGGGCATGCTCATGGAGCGGGCTCGGGTGCGCTCCGGAGAAACCGTGCTTGTGATTGCGGCCGGTTCGGGGGTGAGCTCGGCGGGCATCCAAATCGCCAAGCGCGAAGGGGCGCGCGTGATCGCCACCGGATCGACCGAGGCCAAGCGCCAGCTCGCGTTGGACTTGGGTGCGGACCACGTGTTGGATCCCGCCGAACCCGGTTGGTCGCGCATCGTCAAACAAATGACCGACGGCCATGGTGCGGACGTGGTCCTCGAGCACGTGGGGCCGGCCACTTGGGGCGAGTCCATGAAGAGCTTGGCACGCAACGGACGACTGGTCACCTGTGGCGGCACTACCGGACCCAAAGTGGAAATCAACCTGCCGCACCTGTTCATCAAGAACCAGTCGGTGCTGGGATCGACCATGGGGCCGCGGTCGGCGCTGCCCTTGATCCTTGAGCGCCTTGCTGCGGGTACCTACCGTCCCGTGGTCCATTCCATCCTGCCCATGAGCGACGTGGCCGAAGCCCATCGCTTGGTCGAAAGCCGCGAAGTGGTGGGCAAAATCGTGCTCGTCCCCGGCGCCTAACTCCCCGCAAGCAATCCATGAACGCATCCGATATGAAGACCGCCGCCGTCCTGGGCGCGGGCACCATGGGCCACGGCATCGCCCAAGTCTTGGCCATGACCGGGCTGGAAACCCGCCTCTTCGACGTGGCTCCCGAAGCGGTCGAGCGCGGTTTGCAAGCCGTCGCGAAGAACCTCGAAGCGGGTGTCTCGCGTGGCAAAGTGGAGGCCAGCGTGCGCGATAGCGCCATCACCAAGCTCTCCGGACACACCGATTTGGAGGGGGCCTTGGCGGGCGCCGACGTGGTCATCGAAGCGGTGCCCGAACGGATCGCGCTCAAGCAAGACCTCTTCCGCCGCATGGGCGAGCAGCTGGGTCCCAAGGCGCTCTACGCGAGCAACACCTCGTCGCTCTCCTTGACGGAGATCGCCAAGGCCAGCCCGCACCCCGAGCGGGTGGTGGGCATGCACTTCTTCAATCCGGTGCACATCATGAAGTTGGTGGAAGTGGTGCGCGCGGACCAGTCGGATCCAAGCGCGGTGCAAGCCGCGCTCGACCTCGCGCGCCGCATGGGCAAGGAGCCGATCGACGTGCGCGACGCCCCGGGGTTCGCTTCCTCACGGCTTGGCATTGCGATCGGCATGGAAGCCATCCGCATGGTCGAAGAGCAAGTCGCCAGTGCTGAGGACATCGACAAGGCGATGGTGCTGGGCTACGGCTTCCCGATGGGGCCGTTGAAACTCACCGACTTGGTGGGCCTCGATGTGCGGCTCTCGATCGCCGAATACCTGCAGTCCACCCTGGGCGACCGCTTCACTCCGCCCGAGCTCCTGCGCCAAATGGTCGCTCGCGGCGAATTGGGCAAGAAGAGTGGGAAAGGCTTCTACGATTGGTCCGCCCAGTGACCCCGAGCCCTAACGAGTCGAGCCCGGCCCCGCGTGGTGTGGGCGCCATCCTGGGCAGCACCTTGGGTCTGGTGGTCTTGTTGGGTCTCTTGGGCTTTGCCCTGCGCAAGCCAGCCGGCCCGCTGACGATCGACAAGGTGCTGGGTACCACGATGCAAGTCGGTGCCTTGCCTGTCGACTGGCAACCGCTCATCACGACGGCACTTGCAGATGGCCGCAGCCTCGCGCTCTTTGGCGATCCAGGCGATCTGCCGCCTGCCGACGAAATGGGTTCGGAGACTTCCTTTGGTGGTCCCAAGGGAATGGGCGGTGGAGGCGGCGACGATTGGCGTATGCGCCGCTTCGGTGGCGGGGGAAGCATGTCGGGCAAGTTCAACCCGAACAGCCCTTGGCTCAGGCTTCCTGGCGGCGAGCCCGGTCACAAGCCCTGGCAATGGGCCCTCGTGCACTATCCGAAGTCCAGCGCCGAAGCGACCCTGGCTAAGGAGTTCGGCGCGTTGCAGTTCCAAGACCTATCGCAGATCCCCGAGACCGGGGGCAGCACCCCGATGGACACGGGCTACATCGCTTGGAACGGCTACAAGTTGCCGTTTGTGCGCATTCGCTACTTCCGCAAACAGGGCAGTGAGACTTCGTTTCACGACGTCGTGCGCATCAACATGACCCGCGGCACCGACGCGATCGTGCTCTACGCTCGTTGGCACCCCGGCCAGCTCGGCAACATCGAAACTTTGGAACCGATCTTGGCGGCGCTCGAACCGGTCGCGGCGAACACCACGCGCTAGGACCTGGTCAATCCAAGCCCAGGTGCTGGAAAGCGGCCCAATCCGCCAGGGGGAAGCCTTCGGCACGCAGCAGAGATCGGGCCGCTTGCACGGCTTGGCCAGGCGCAAGGCCTTGGTCGAGGGCTTGGTGCAAACCGCTCGCGAAGCGCGCAGCGGCGAGGTCTTCGACGGGCCATAGGCTGATCACCAGATTGCGCGTGCCGCTTTCGAGGAAGGCGCGCGCGATGCCCAAGGTGCCCTCACCGTCGAGCAGAGTGCCGGTGCCCGACGAACAAGTACCGAGGTACACAAGTGGGTGCGCACCACTGCGGTTCGCAATCTCGGCCGCACACGTGACTTCGCCAGCGCTGAGCAAGAGGCCGTGGCCGGCGTAGCCTTGGCCATCGCATTGCGTGCTGGCGACGAGGTGTGTGGCGATGTGCAACGCGTCGCTCGTGGCAAGGGCCTCTTGCATGGCCTGCGGGTTGAGCGCCGCGCCAAGAACGAGCACGGCAGCCCGGTGGGCAGCCGCTAGGGTTTGGAGTTCGGCGCTGGCCGCGGGCAGATCGGGTTCTTGGGTTTGCGCGGGGCTGCCCAAGAAGCGCCAGGGGATTTGGTTCCAGGTGGGCTCCGCTCCGGAGGCGTTGGGTAGCGAGGGGCTTGCGTGCAGGTCGAATGCTTCGGGCAGGGGTGTCTCCTGCCAAGAAAGCAACGCGAGCGGCATGGATTGCAAAAGGCCGTGGGCGAGCAGCAGCAGGGGGCGGCCTTCCTGGCCTGCCAGCGCCGCTTGCACCTCGGATGGGAAGAGGGACGCGGAGAGTTCGGCGCCCAGGGCCAAGGCCTGCGCATCGTGGGCGGTGCGTACGGCTTGCGACCAGCGGCGCAGCGCCAATTGCCATGCGCCGCGGCCATGCTCGATGCGCGCGAAGGCCTCGCGACCATCTGGACCCAGGTACACCACCAAGCCGAAGTCCGACCCAAAGCCATAGGCCAAAAGGCCTGCGCCTCTTTCGCGCGCGGCCTCCAAGCCTGTGCGGAGTGCCTCGGTGGGTGCGAAGCCACCGACCGCGCGTCGCAGGTTGCGCGCCTGGTTTTGCTCGAGTACCGCCGCAGCGCCCAGCAAGTCGCCGCTCTCCGCCCGCGCTTGTGCAGCCAACACCACGGCGTGCAACCCGAGCCATTCGCCCGCCACGCTTCCGGGTCCGAGGCGGCGCGATTCCCAGGTGCGGGCACTTTCGAGCGCTTCGTCCAGCACCCGGCTCGCGTGGCGCGGCTCCTTCACCGCGAGCAGCACTTCGCCGAAGAGCGCCAAGGCCTGCACCCGACCGCGGGGCGACCAACGATCGAACGGGTAGGCGCCTTCCAGCACGACCCGCGCTTGGAGGGGATTTCCTTCGACGCGCTCCTGTTCGGCCGCTGCCAAGGTCAAGAGTTCGATCTCCTCGGGATGCTCCGACTGCATGCGTTCCAAGGCACGCCTCGCAGCGGGCAAGTGGCCCCGCCGGCGCAAGGCGGATGCCAGCAAGGCTTGCCAGGCGGGACGATCGGCTTCCGCTTTGGGCTGGCATGCCCACAGCGTGGTGAGCGCATTACGTGGCAGGTCTTGGGCGAGCAGCCACAGGCTTTGTTCCATGGCCAGGGGCCAGGATTCGCGCGGGTCTTCCAATTGGGACCATTCCTGCAAGCGCTGCTCGAGCGCCAACACATCCCCAGCTTCACGCGCCAAGCACACCAGCCCGCGCAGGGCTTGGACGCGGTACTCATCGCGTCCCGTGGCAGACGCTAGGTCGGCGAGTTCGCGGTAGTTTTGGCCCGCGAGCGTGGTGTCACCACCTAGGCGTTGCAGTTCGGCTTGCAACCACAATGGTTCGAGTTGTGGGGTGCGCTGGTGGGCTTGGCCAAACAGGTTTCGTGCGGCTTGCGCGTGGTGTTCGGCGCGCTCCAAGAGTTCTTCGCGGCGATCTTCGTCGAGGCTGCCATCGCGGTCGAGCCGCGCCACGTCGAGCCGGGCGAGCAGGGCGTGGGCCCGGGCAGCGGGGGTGGGGTCCAAGGCGCTGGTTTGCGATTCGATCAGGGCCAAGAGTTCGCCGCGAATGCGTTCGCGGTCGAGCATCCAGCGTTCGGGGGCCATTCGGCTCGCGTCTTGGATGCGGGCACGGATGGACAGGAAGCGCTCTTCTGCTTCCAGACCCGCGCGGCGTTGCTCGCGCGGCATTTCCAAGTAGAACCGCGCGACTTGTTCCGCGTCTGCACGCCCGAGGAGGCCCAGGGCAGCGGAGGTCTCGGCAAGGGGTGCTTCGGCATCGATTGCCCCCAAGCGCACCTGGGTGAGTTGGTCCTGGTAGCGCTCGAGTAGCACGGCTAGGTCGCCGGGCGCGCCGGGAGTGCTTTCAGGGGCCGTACCCTGCAAAGTCTGAGGTACCGCAAACGCACTCGCCACCATCAAGAGCCACGACCCCCAGGCCGCCATGCTGCGCGAAGCCATGGACGGATTCAGCGCGGGTTGCCGGCCAGGTACCGGTCGCGCGCGGGGCTTTCGGGCATTTGCAGCGCTTCGCGCCGGGCGTCTTCGAGGAATCCTTCGCGGTGCAAGTAGCGCACGCGATCGAGTCCGCGCAGGCTTGCTAGGGCCTTCTGCACATCGGGGCGATCACAAACCTCCAGCTCTTGGGTCCCGAGGGGCAACTCGACCCCCTGGACGATGGCAAAGGCCTCCAAGGTGTAGCGACCTGGGGGGAGCCCGGGAGCTGCAGGCATGCTGGGCCCCGGGTTTTCCCAGGTGGTCACGAGGTTGCCCGGATCAAACGCCGACGCGGAGTGGGCGAGGACCCGGATGCCATAGCGACTTGCCTGTTCGCTGCTCGGTACGCTGGCCATGCCAAACCACAGTAGGTTGGGTTCTTGGGCGAGGACCTTGCCGCCAGGATGGATGGGTTCGGTGTCGGTACCCGAACGCAGGGTGGGCCACTGGGGGTAGTTCTCGGCGGCCAGGGTGGTTGTGCGGAATTCGCGCATGGCCAACATCCAGACCAGCACGACCGCCGCGGCGCTCAGCAAGAAGGTCTCCAGCACGTAGAAGCGCCGGGCGCGGGGATGCGAAGTTTCGACGCTGGCCTCGGTGGCTTCTTTTTCTAGTTCGTCTTCTAGCTCATTTCCTAGTCCTTGCGCGGGGATCGCAAGCACGGGCTCGTTTTCGAACTCTTCGGGCAAGTCCAGGATGGGGGCGGGCGGGGGCAGCGATAGGGTGCGGGTTTCGGCCGAGCACGAAGCGCACAGACGCAAGTGCTCGCGCAGTTCCTCGCGGCGCGCTTCGTCGAGTTCGCTGGCGTGCTGGGGGCCCGCTAGCGCGAAGAGTTCCTCGGCGGGGGGGCAACCCTGGGCTTGCAACAAGCTCTCGTTCAGCCAATCCTCGACTGCTTGCAGGCGTTGCAGCCGCTGCGCCACCCAAGGGTCGCGACCCAGGCGTGCCCGGTCGAGGTCGGTCCATTCGTCCCAGTACGCCAAACGATGTGCAAGTGTTTCGTGGTGGAGTGATTCGTGCCCAGAGCCTGTCCCTGCATCCGAATCCCAGGGGTCGGACGGGGCATCGAAGGGCCGGCTTTTTTGGGGGTCCTGTTCCATGGCCTTCAGGCTTCCTCGAGCGCGTATTGGTGGAGCAAGACGGAGCGCAGGTGCACGGTGGCGCGCCGCAGGCGGTATTTGGTTTGTTCGAGCGAAATCGAGAGTTCGCGGGCGATGTCGCCTAGGGGCTGACCCTGGACGAAGCGCATGTCGAGCAAGGCCTGGGCTTCGGGTTCGAGCGAACCCATGGCCGCGCGCACGTAGCCTCCGAGCTCTTCGGTGTCGGCCAGTTCCTGGGGGCCCGGGGTTTCGTCGACTTGCTCGGGCAGGTCCTCACCTGCTTGAGCAAGATGGGGGCGCAGTTTGGAATGCTCGCGGCGCTTGATGTCGACGCAGCGGCACCAGGCAACCCGGTACAGCCAAGTACCCAGCGAACCCTTTTCGGGGTCAAACGAGCCCTTGTCCAGCCGCTCCAAAACGTACAGCACGAGGTCCTGGTAGAGGTCCTCGCGCGAAGGCGTGTCGGCTTCGAAGTGGCCGATGCAGTGGTACAAGAGGCCCCGATAGCGTTCGAGGAACGCGGCCATGGCGGCTTCGTTCCTCCTTCGCAATCCCTCGGTAAGTTCCAAATCTTGCACGAGCCTCTCCCCACGAACCGTGGTTTCCCCTGGGCCCAGCAGACTTCCCTGAACGGGTCGGTTCAACGGGGGGGAGAGCTTGGGAGCGGTGGGGGAAGGGGCCGCGAGGGAGAAGGTGCCACCGGATTTCTGTAACTAGTTTATTTGTAGGTACTTATGATTCCTGGCCGGGCCCCCTTTGGCCCCTCCTGGATTCCCAAGCTCGGGAGGCAACCCGCCAAAAAGGCACCGCCAAGGCCGCCCATTTCCCGTCCCCATTCGGGGGAGGCCGTCCCCCGGGACCGTTTGCGGGTTCCAAGCCTAGGAGTGCCCCAGGGCGGCCCCTATACTGCTTGCCCCACAAACCCACTTTCCCGACCCCTCCCCATCCGTGAAAGACGTCGTCATCGCGAGCGCTTGCCGCACCCCCATCGCCACGTTCCAAGGAAGCTTGTCTTCGCTGTCCGCACCTGAACTGGGTGCCCTGGCTGCCAAGGAGGCGTTGTCCAGGGCGGGCATCGATCCCAAGGAAATCGAAGAGGTGATCTTCGGCAACGTGCTCACCGCAGGATTGGGACAAAACCCCGCCCGCCAAGTGGCCCTGGCCGCAGGCGTGCCCAACACGGTGGGAGCCTTGACCATCAACAAGGTTTGCGGCTCGGGTCTCAAAGCGGTCATGTTGGCGGCCCAGGCGATTCGCGCGGGAGACGCGGACTGCATCCTGGCCGGTGGCATGGAGAGCATGACCAACGCTCCGTACCTCTTGCCCGAAGCGCGCGCCGGTGTGCGGTTGGGTCACGGGAAGCTGATCGACTCGATGGTCTACGACGGCCTTTGGGACAAGTACAACGACTTCCACATGGGCATCACCGGTGAGAAGGTCGCACAGAAGTACGAGATCAGCCGCGAGGAGCAAGATGCCTTCGCCGTCGAGAGCCATCGGCGTGCAGCCGCTGCGGAAGCTGCGGGTCGCTTCGACGCCGAACGCTTCGTCGTCCAAGTGCCCCAACGCAAAGGCGATCCCAAGCCTTTTGCCAAGGACGAAAACATCCGCCCCGACTCCAGCATGGAATCGATGGCCAAGCTGCGCCCGGCATTCCAAAAGGATGGCACCGTGACGGCCGCCAACGCTTCCTCGATCAACGACGGCGCGGCTGCGCTGGTGGTCATGAGCGCCGAGCGGGCCCAAAAGCTGGGTGTGAAGCCCCTGGCACGCATCCAGGCCTACACCACCGGAGGCATGGCCCCCGAGTGGGTCATGATGGCTCCCGAGCGTTCGATCCAAAGCTGCGCAGCTAAGTGGGACATGAAGCCTTCGGACTTCGATTTGCACGAGATCAACGAGGCCTTCAGCGTGGCGGCGGTCGCCCTGCGGCGGGTGCTCGACCTGGACCCCGAGAAGGTCAACGTCAACGGCGGCGCGGTCGCCCTGGGTCACCCGATCGGCGCTTCGGGCGCGCGCATCCTGACGACGCTGCTCTACGCCATGGGGCAACGCAAGGCCAAGCGTGGCATGGCCAGCCTGTGCCTGGGTGGGGGCAACGCCGTGTCGATGGCCGTGGAGAACCTGCAATGAGCCAACCGAGCTTTGAAAGGGTCGCCGTGATCGGCGCGGGAACCATGGGCAACGGCATCGCCCAAGTTTTTGCGGTGCGCGGCAGCCAAGTGACCCTCGTGGACACCTCCGAAGCCGCCCTCGAGCGCGGCATGGCGGCCATCCAATCGAGCCTGGCGCGCCTCGTCAAGAAAGAGCGCATGACCCAATCCGACGTCGACCAGACCATGTCTCGGCTGCATCGCTGCCACTCGATCTCCGACATCGGCAGTCCCCAGTTGGTGGTCGAAGCGGTGGTCGAGCGGCCCGAGGTCAAGTCGGCGGTGTTTGGCGCGCTCGACGCGGTCACCCCGCCCGATACGATTCTGGCCACGAACACCAGCTCGATCTCGATCACCGAAATCGCGGCCAACACCAAGCGCCCCGATCAGGTGATCGGCATGCACTTCATGAACCCGGTGCCGCTCATGTCGCTGGTCGAGATCATCCGTGGGCACGAAACGTCCGACGCCACCGTGGCGCGCATTGTCGCCGCCACCGAGGACCTCGGCAAGGTTCCGGTCGAAGCCAACGACTTCCCCGGCTTCGTGTCGAACCGCGTGTTGATGCCGATGATCAACGAAGCGGTGTTCTGCCTGATGGAAGGTGTCGCGACCAAGGAAGGCATCGACACCGTGATGAAACTCGGCATGAACCACCCCATGGGGCCGCTCACCTTGGCGGACCTGATTGGCTTGGACGTGTGCCTGGACATCATGGAAGTCCTGCACCGCGGCCTGGGCGATGACAAGTACCGCCCCTGCCCCCTGTTGCGGCGCATGGTGGCCGCTGGTTGCCTTGGCCGCAAGAGCGGCAAGGGCTTCTACGACTACTCCGCTTAGGGCTCCCCGTCCTCCAGCACTCCCTCTCTCCTGCTCCCAGACTCACCCACGATGGATTTTGCCCTCTCCGAAGAGCTCAGCATGGTGCGCGATATGTCGCGCGATTTCGCCGAGAACCATCTGATGCCGCTGGCTACCCAGCATGATCGCGAAGCCAAGATCGACGCCAGCGTGTTTCCGGCCATGGCCGAGTTGGGTCTTTGGGGCCTGACCGTTCCCGAGTCCTATGGGGGAGCGGGCATGTCGAACCTCGCCATGTGCTTGGTGCTGGAAGAGATCAACCGCGCCTGCGCCTCGACCGGGGTGACCCTATCGGTGCACGCCAGCTTGGTCTGCGCTCCGATCAACAAGTGGGGCACCGAGGCCCAGAAGCAGGCCTGGTTGCCCAAACTTGCCAGCGGCGAAGTGCTGGGCGCCTACTCGCTTTCCGAAGCCGTTTCGGGCTCGGACGCGGCCGCTTTGGTGGCCACGGGAACCCGCGATGGGAACGACTGGGTGCTCAACGGCACCAAGCTTTGGGTCACAACCGGCGAGCAAGCGGGCCTGTTTGTGGTCTACGTACGCACCGATCCGACGGTATCCAAGGCCAAGGGCATCACGGCGTTCCTGCTGCCGCGCGATACGCCCGGCTTCCAGGTGGGCAAGAAGGAAAAGAAGACCGGCATCCGCGGTTCCTCCACCAACGAGCTGGTGCTCAACAACGTGCGTTTGGGCCCCGAAAGCGTGCTCGGCGAAGTCGGTCGTGGTTTCAACATCGCGATGGACACGCTCGACGGCGGTCGCATCGGCATCGCGAGCCAAGCGGTGGGCATCGGCCGCGCCTGTTTGGAAGCGGCCACCAAGTACGCCAAGGAGCGCGAACAGTTCGGCCAAGCGATCGCCAACTTCCAGGCGGTCCAATGGAAACTCGCGGACATGTCGACCCATTTGGACGCGGCGCGCTTCCTGGTTCACAATGCGGCATGGCTGCGCGACACCGGCCAGGAAGTGGGGCGCATGGCAAGCCAAGCCAAGCTGATGGCCTCCAAGACGGCCAACTTCTGTGCCGACGAGTGCCTGCAAATCCACGGCGGAGCGGGTTACACCGACGACTTCCATGTCGAGCGGCTCTTCCGCGATGCGCGCATCACCGAGATCTATGAGGGTGCGACCGATGTGCAACGCATCGTGATCGCTCGCCACCTTTTGCGCTCGTAGGGCCCTCGGCTTTGAATTCGCAACAGCCCTCCCTCGCCCAAGGTTTGCTTGCAGGTCAGCGCGGTGCGCTGGCGCGGGCGATCACGTGGGCCGAAAACGCCGACCGGCGCTTCCCCCAGCTTCTGGAGGACGTGTACGCGGCGGTGGGGCGTAGCCATCGACTCGGCGTGACCGGCCCCCCCGGTGCCGGCAAGAGCACTTTGGTCAACCAATTGGCCCGCCACCTGCGCGAGCTTGAGCGGACCGTGGGGATCCTTGCCGTCGACCCCTCGAGCCCGTTCACCGGCGGCGCCTTGTTGGGCGATCGCATCCGTATGGAAGAGCGCACGCTCGATCCGGGTGTTTTCATCCGTTCGATGGCGAGTCGCGGCAGCCGCGGCGGTTTGGCCCGCGCGACGGTCGATGCCTTTGACGTGATGGATGCGTTTGGCTTCGACCAACTGATCGTCGAGACGGTCGGTGTGGGCCAAGCCGAGTACGACGTGGTCGGTGCGGCGGACACCGTGCTGGTGGTTTTGTGTCCGGGCGCAGGCGATGGCGTGCAAGCGATGAAATCGGGCTTGCTCGAGGTGGCCGACGTGTTGTGCATCAACAAGGCGGATCTGCCCGGAGCCGATCGCATGGTGGCCGACTTGGAGGAAGCGGTCCACATCCGCACTGCGGGCAAGGGGTTGTGGATGCCGCCCGTGGTCAGCGTCAGTGCCGGAACCGATCAAGGGCTCGACGGCTTGCTCGAAGCCATCCAAAGCCACCGGGCGTGGCTGGAGGCCGAAGGGCGCTTGCAGCTCAGCCGCCAGGAGCAGCGTCTCGATCAGGTCCAGCGGGTCCTGCGGGAAGGCTTCGACCATGCCATTTGGGAAGGCCGCGGGCTAGAAGGCTATGCCCGGGCCATGATCAAGGCTTCGCGCACCCCGCACGGGGCCGCAGAGCGTATCCTGGAACAGCTTAAGGCCGCCCTTCCATCGGAATGGGCCCAAGTGCAAGAGGAAACCCAACCGTGAGCACCCCCGTCGCATCTACCGATCGCCAAGCCCTGTGGAAGCAGGAAATGGACAAGGCACGCCTGCGCGATGCCAACTTCACCACGATCTCGGGCACCCCGCTGGCACCGGTCTATGGGCCCGCCGATGGGGAGCAAGATCCCGACGAGAACTTGGGCTTGCCTGGGCAGTACCCCTACACGCGCGGGGTGCACCCCAGCATGTACCGGGGCCGGCTTTGGACCATGCGCCAGTTCGCGGGTTTTGGGGCAGCGCATGAGACCAACCAGCGCTTCCAGTTCCTGCTAAAGGCTGGGCAGACAGGGCTGTCGGTGGCGTTCGACTTCCCGACCTTGATGGGCTACGACTCGGACGACGAGATTTCGGCCGGCGAAGTGGGGCAGGTGGGCGTGTCGATTTCCTCGCTGCGCGACATGGAGGCGCTGTTCGAGGGCATCCCGATGGATCAGGTTTCGACCTCGATGACCATCAACGGCCCCGCGCCGATCATGCTGGCGTTCTACATCGCCTGTGCGGAAAAAAAAGGCATCGATCCCAAGGCCCTGCGCGGGACGATCCAGAACGACATCCTCAAGGAGTACCAGGCCCAGCACGCTTGGTTGGTGCCGCCCGAGCCGGCGCTGCGCATGATCACCGACGTGATGGCGTATTGCACCGAGCACGTGCCCCAGTGGAACACAATCTCGATCTCGGGCTACCACATCCGCGAGGCCGGTTCGACCGCGGCCCAGGAGTTGGCCTTCACCCTGGCCAACGGGATGGAGTACATCCGGCGCGGCGTGGCGGTGGGCTTGGACGTGGACGACTTCGCCCCGCGGCTGTCGTTCTTCTTTGACAGCCACCTCGACTTCTTCGAAGAAATCGCCAAGTTCCGCGCGGCCCGCCGCATTTGGGCGCGCAAGATGCGCGAGGAATTCGGCGCGAAGGATCCGCGCTCGTGGATGCTGCGCTTCCACACCCAGACCGCTGGCGTGTCGTTGACCGCCCAACAGCCCGAAAACAACATCGTGCGCACGGCTTTCGAAGCCTTGGCGGCGGTCTTGGGGGGCACCCAATCGCTGCACACCAACTCGATGGACGAGACGCTCTCGTTGCCGACCGAGAAGGCTGTCAAGATCGCCCTGCGCACCCAGCAAATCCTGGCGGAAGAAACCGAAGTGGCCCACGTCGCCGACCCCTTGGGCGGCTCTTACTTCGTCGAAGCACAAACCAACCGCCTAGAAGCCGAAGCCGAGAAGTACTTCCAGGAGATCGAGGCTCGCGGTGGTGTGGTGCCCTCGATCATGAACGGCTTCTTCCAGCTCGAGATCCACAAGTCGGCGGTCAAGTACCAGCGCGCGATCGAAAAGGGGGAGAAGCGTGTGGTGGGCGTCAACTGCTACGTCGAAGACGACGGCGGGCCCACCATCGACATCCACCGCATCCGCAGCGAAACCGAAGTCGAAGCGCGCGAGGCCATGGCCCGCTTGCGCAGCGAGCGCGACCCGCAAGCGGTCGAACGCGAATTGACCGCGATCCGCACCGCCTGCCATGCCGGCGGCAACTTGCTCGAACGTTTCATCGCCGCAGCCCACGCCGAGTGCACCCTGGGGGAAATCGCCCAGGTGTTGCGCGAAGAATTCGGACAATTCCAAGAGCCCAAAATCCTCTAGCCACCATGAACCAACGCAAGATTCGCGTCCTGATCGGCAAACCCGGTCTGGACGGACATGACCGGGGAGCCAAGACCGTAGCCAGCGTGCTGCGGGACAACGGCATGGAGGTGATCTATACCGGCCTGCACAAGACCCCCGCCATGATCGCGGAAACCGCGCTCCAGGAGGACGTGGACGTGGTCGGGCTGTCGATTCTGTCGGGAGCGCACATGGAGCTGTTCCCGCGCGTTCGCGAGGAACTGCACAACCGCGGGCTCGACCACGTGCTGCTCGTGGGTGGAGGCATCATCCCCGCCGACGACATGGCCGCGCTGGAGTCCAATGGCTTCACCAAGCTGTTCGGCCCGGGCACCCACACCGAAGACATCGCCCGTTTCATCCAAGGCGAGATGGAGAAACGTTGGGCCAAGGAGGCCGCGGACGCATGAAACCCGAGCCCCAACCCGAAATCCTGAACATCGACCAGGCGGCATCGCTCCTGGGCGTGAGCCTGAAAACGTTCCACAAGGTGCTGCACTCCGAGCAGGTGCCCGCACGCAAGATCGGTCGCGAGTGGAAGTTCTCGCGCCAAGCCCTGATCGACTGGGTCGGATCGGGCTGTTCGATCGACTTCTACCGGGGCGAATCGGCCGACCCCGACTTGGTTCGGCCGACCCCGCCCCCCCGGGCGAACCGCGCTCGCCGTACGGCGGGCTGGCAGCTCGAAATGGACTGAGCCGCCAACGGGCCACCCAGACACCCTCCCTCAAGCATCCCATGTACGAATTGCCCCCCATCCAACATGGTCTGGAGCTGACCGAAGACCAGACCATGATCCGCGAAATGGTCGCGGAGTTCGCCCAGAACGAAGTCGCCCCCAAGGCGGCTGAGATCGACGAACACCATCGCTTCCCCCTGGACACTTGGGAAAAGATCGTCGAGCTCGGCTTGCCTGGCATCGTCTTCCCCGAGGAGCTCGGCGGCAGCGATGGGGGTACGTTGGCGTACGCCTTGGCGGTCGAGGAATTGGCCAAGGTCTGCGGCTCGACCGCGCTGACCCTGGCCGCGCACGTGAGCCTGGGCACCTACCCGATCTTCAAGTGGGGTGGGGACAAGCTCGCCAAGATGTACGTGCCCGACTTGATCAGCGGCAAGTACATGGGCGCCTACGGCTTGACCGAGCCGGGAGCCGGGTCGGACTCGGGTGGAACCCGCACCACCGCCGTGGACGGCGGCGACCATTGGGTCCTCAACGGGCGCAAGTGCTTCATCACCAACGCCAACTACGCCGGGGTCTTCATCGTCACCGCGGTGACGGACAAGAGCCTGGGAGCCAAGGGCATCAGCGCCTTTGTGGTTCCGCGCGAGACCAAAGGTTTTTCGCTCGAGAAGGGCGAGACCAAGCTGGGGATGCGCGGTTCCGATTGGGCGAGCCTGGTCTTCGAAGACGCGCACATCCCCAAGGACCACCTGCTCGGTCCCCCGGGCGAAGGCTTCACGACCTTCATGAAGACGCTCGATGGCGGTCGGATTTCCATTGCGGCCCTGTCGCTGGGGATCGCCGAGGGCGCATTCGATTGCGCCAAGCGCTACGCCCATGAGCGCGAGGCTTTTGGCGGTCCGTTGATCGACCAACAGGCCGTCCAGTTCAAACTGGCCGACATGGAGGTTCAGATCGAGGCCGCCAAGCACCTAGTGTACCAAGCGGCGCGTCTCAAGGACGCAGGCCGGCCGTACGGCCGCGAAGGTGCCGTGGCCAAACTGCACGCATCGGAGACCGCCATGAAGGTGACCTACGACGCGATCCAGATCTATGGCGGCTACGGCTACTCGCGCGAGTACCCGGTCGAGCGCATGTGGCGCGATGCCAAGCTATGCGTGATCGGCGAGGGCACCAGCGAAATCCAACGCCTAGTCATTGCTCGCAACATCCTGCGTACCTTCCGCCAGCCCGCGTAACACCATGGCCACCCACGACGCCGCCCCCCAAAGCGTGCAGCTTGGGGATTGGAAGCTGACCTGCATTTCCGACGGCACCTTCCGCCTGGACGGTGGCGCCATGTGGGGGGTGGTCCCCGCCGCCCTGTGGCGGTCGATGACCCCCCCCGCCGCCGACAACACGATCCAGTTGGCGCTCAACTGCTTTCTGGCCGAACGGGGCAGCGACAAGGTCCTGATCGAGGGCGGCGTGGGGGATCGCTGGGAAGCCAAGCACCTCGCGATGTACCACATCGATCGGGGGCGCAATCTGGAGGCGAGTTTGGCCATGGTGGGGGTGACGGCTTCCGAGATCACCCATGCGATCGCCAGCCACTGCCATTGGGACCACATCGGGGCTTGGGTTGTCAAGGAAGGGGACACCCTGCTGCCGCGCTTCCCCAACGCGGCCTACATGGCCCCGCAAATCGAGATCGAAGCGGCGTTGCACCCCGATCCCGTGCGCAAGGCTTCGTACCGCGCCGAGGACCTCCAAGCGGTGTTGGATGCGGGCATGCTGACGGGCTATCACGATGGCGACGAACTGTTGCCCGGGATTCACGGACACGTGCTGGGAGGCCATTCGAGCGGCGTGGCGGTGATCCGAGTCGATGGCGGCCCATCCGATCAGCAAGCCATTTTCTGGGCGGACGTGGTGCCCACCACGCACCACATCCAGCCGCCGTACATCATGGCCTACGATTTGAATGCGGAGTGGTCGTACAACGTGCGTAGCGAGTGGCTGCGTCGCGCGAGTGAGGGCGCTTGGTTGGGATTGTTCTACCACGATCCCGAGGTGCCGTTCGCTCGCATCGTCCCCGATGGGCGACGCTACGCCTTGCAGCCGGTCGGATGACGAAGCGCCTGGTCTCGTTGTGCCCGAGCACCACCGAGCTCATCTTTCAGCTCGGTGCAGGGAACCAATTGGTGGGCATCACCGATTGGTGCATCCACCCCAAACAGGGGGTGGCTGCGATCGAGAAGGTGGGTGGGACCAAGAATCCCGATGTCGAGCGCATCGCGCGCCTGAAGCCGGACCTCGTCTTCCTCAACGAAGAAGAGAATCGCTTGGAAGACTGCGAAGCCTTGCGTGCCCACGGCTTGCGGTTGCATCTGTCGTTTCCGAAGACGGTGGAGGCTTCGGTTGCTTTGATCCGCTCGGTGGGAGCAGCCATCGAAAGAACCGACGAGGCCGAAGCATTGGCAGCACGCATCGAAAGCGAAGTCTTGCGTATTGCCCGCTTAGCCAAGACCGTTCCGCCGGTGCGCTATGCGTACTTGATATGGCGGAAACCCTGGATGGTGGCCGGCGGCGACACCTATCTGACGGATTTGCTCGGTCTGGCGGGCGGCGTCAACGTCTACGCCGACTCGCCGGAACGCTACCCGGCCATCGAGCCCAGCGAGCTTCGGGAGCGTCAGCCGGACGTGCTCTTGTTGTGCAGCGAGCCTTTCCCTTTCCAAGAGAAGCACATGACAGAGTGGAGAGGTTTTCCGGGTTTTGAACAAAAGGCCTTCCGTTTGGCCGACGGCGAGGCATTAACATGGCACGGATCTAGAACCCTCCCGGGGCTTTCGTACGCCTGGGACCTCCTTCAGGGAGTGCGCTCTCTGCGGGGCTGAACCCGGGAACACTCCAACCCATCCTGCAAAACCTATGCTGTTTCTCCCTCTCGTCTTGACCGCGCTCCACGCGGTCACCCCCTCGCTGGACCAGACCCAACCGGTCGAGTCTTTGGCGCTCTCCGTGGCTCCCTTGACCGCAGACGATGCAGCCGATGCCGACAAGAAGTTGGACCAGTGGACCGGAAGCGTGACTTTGGGCCTGACCTACTCCGACGGCAACACCCAGCGCAAGACCCTCTCTGCCACGGTTGACGCTATCAAGGATTATTCCAACAAAGACCGTTGGACCAACAACCTCTACTGGAACTACGCCGAAGAGGGCGGTATCCGCACCCAGCGTCGTGCCGGCATCCGCTCGCAGTACGACATGCCGCTCGATGAGAAGACCTACTGGTTTCTGACGGCCAGCGCGGACACCGACGAGCAAGCCAACTTGGATTTGCGTTGGGCGGCCGGTGCTGGTTTGGGTCACCTGTTCCTCGACAACGAGGAGTGGCGTTTCGCTGGGGAAGCCGGTCTCTCCTACCTGAACCAGGAGTTCAAGGACGGTAGCACCAACGATTACGTGGCCGCTCGTTTGGCTTACCGTGCCCACTGGACGTATTCCGAACGCCTGAGCTTTGGGCAGGTCACCGAAATCTTCCCCAGCGTGGAGACTTCGGGCGACGTGTATGGCCGCATGGACACGCGCGCCGTGTACCAAATGACCAAGTCGATGCTGGCCCAGTTCCAGTGGATTTGGGATTGGAACAACAACCCCGCCGTGGGGCGCGACCGTTCGGACAACCTGTTCCTCGTGACGGTCGGCTGGCAGTACTAGTGCCCACGATTGGGGAGCGGAGCTCGGGAAAGCCGAGCCCCTGCTCGCAGTCCTAAGTCCGCCGATCCTCTGGGGTCGGCGGACTTCTTGGTTGGACGATCGGCTTCACCTGGACGCTCGGGAGGCCACGCGGGAGCCCGAGATCTCACGTCGTTCCCGGCTAAGGCAGGTAGGCCTCCATCTCGCGCGGCATCTGGAACACGACGGTTTCCTTTTGGCCCTCGTTCTCGCGGGTCTTGGCCACGCCCAGCTCTTCGAGCCGGCTCAGGATGCGATCCACGAGGGCCTCGGGAGCCGAAGCCCCAGCCGTCACCCCAATGCGGGAATGGCCCGCCAGCCAAGCGGGCTCGATTTGGTCGGGGTGGTCGACCAGGTAGGCGGGCACCCCTCCGCGCTCGCCCAACTCACGCAAGCGGTTCGAGTTCGAAGAGTTGGCGGATCCAACCACCAGCAGAAAGTCCACCTGGGGCAACAGGTCCTTGACCGCGTTCTGCCGATTCTGCGTCGCGTAGCAGATGTCTTTGAGGTTGGGCCCTTGGATCAAGGGGAAGCGAGCTTCGAGTGCTTCGACGCATTGCCGCGTGTCGTCCACCGATAGCGTGGTTTGGGTGACGTAGGCCAGCTTGGCGGGGTCCTTGACCTCAAGCCGAGCGACCTCCTCGGGGGTGGAAATCACGTGCACCGTGCCGCGCACGCGTCCACGGGTTCCCTCAACCTCGGGATGGCCTTCGTGTCCGATCAGGATCACTTCGCGATCCTGGCCAGCATAGTTTACGGCTTGCAAGTGCACCTTGGTGACCAGCGGGCAGGTGGCGTCGATGACCTTGAGTTGGCGCGCCTTTCCCTGGGCGACGACCTCGTCGGAAACCCCGTGGGCCGAATAGATCGTCACCGATCCCGGCGGGACCTCCTCCAGCGAACGCACAAACACAGTTCCCCGGGAACGCAAGTCCATCAATACGTGGGTGTTGTGCACGATTTCATGCAGCACGTAGACGGGAGCTCCATACAACTCCAATGCGCGCTTGACGATTTCGATGGCCCGGTCCACGCCAGCGCAAAAGCCGCGCGGGTTGGCGAGCAGCACCTGCTTGTCGACGCCTGGGTTCGCGGCTTGATTCTCAGCTCGATGATCGGTCGGATCGGCCATGTCGACTAGTGCAGTTCTTTGGCGTGGTTGCGGTTCCAGCCCGGGATGCGGACCACGATGTCCGCTTGCCCGTTGGGGACCGCTTGGCAGCCGAGCCGCGAGTTCAACTGAACGCCGGGGGCGCTGTCGAGCATGTCTTCCTCGTCTTCGCTGGCTTCCTGGCAAGACGCCGCTCCTTGCTCGATCACCACATGGCACGTGGAGCACGCGCACACGCCGCCACAGGCATGGTCGAGTTCGATGCCCGCACCCATGGCGATGTCGAGGATCGAGCCCGGAAAGCCCTCATCGGAAACGGGCAGTTGGCTTGGGTCGACCTCGATGGTCTTCCCCAGCGGTTCGAAGGTGATCCGGTAGGCCTTGGTGGGCAAGGCCGGTTCGGTGGTGTCCTGGTAGGGATTGATTCCGCCCATGGTTCGGTGAGTGTTAGAGGCCAGCTCCGAATCCACCCGGAGCCTCGGGGCTTTGCTTGGGCGGCCGAGCGCCCTGCGACTTGGGCTTCTTGGCCTCTCGGGGCACCTCTTGCAAGGGGGGCGTCGGGCGCTCTTCGCGCCGGGTGCGCGCGGGACGCTCTTTCGATTCGGCTCGCGGCTTGGGCGTTTCGCGCGGCTTGGGAGTGGGGAAGGATTCTTCCTCGCGGTCCTTGAGCGGGCGCGGACCCTTGCGAGGCCGGCCTCCCTCGGATTCCTCGCTGGGGCGCGGAGAGCGCCGGGCCCGGGGGGGGCGCTCGTTCTGGCGCGGTTCCTCGTCCTTCTCACGGGCCTCGAAGGCCGGTTCCTTGGCAGGCCGACGCGAGCGTCCCCGTTCGGCGGGGGCGTCCCGATCGGTGTCCCGGGCTTCTTCGCTGTTGCGACCGCGGGCCGGGCGAGTGGGGCGCTCTCGATCCCGGTTGCGATCCCCATCGCGATCCCGCTCGCGCGGAGAGCGCTCGCTGGATTCCTCTCGGGTGCGGCTCGATCGGCGCGGCTTGGCTTCCTCAAACAGTTCGTACACCGTTTGCAGTTTGCCCACGGGCTTGGGCAGAGCGTCTTCGACATCCCGCCAGCGACGCCGGTCCACACCGCCGACAAAGGTGATGGCCGTACCGGTCCGCCCGGCCCGGCCCGTGCGGCCGATGCGGTGGGTGTAGTCGGAAACGTCGCGCGGCGCGTTGAGGTTCACCACGTGTGTCACGTGGTTCACGTCCAGTCCCCGCGACGCGACGTCGGTGGCGACCAGCACTTTGACGTCGCCTGTGCGGAAGGCGTCCATCACCCGGAAGCGCGAGGCTTGGTCGTAACCTCCGTGCAGGGCCTTGACCGAAAACCGTTCTCGCTCGAGCCGTCGGATCATGCGATCCACGTCGGTGCGCCGGTCGCAGAAGACCAAGAACACGTCCTTGGGACCGCTGGCGCGGATCAGGTTGCGTAGGTCCTGGGCGCGGTCGTCTTCGTTGACCTCCAGGTAGTATTGGGCCACCGTGTCTGCGGTGGAAACCCCGCTGGCCGTGGCCACTTCGAGCGGGTCGCGGGTGTAGGCGCGCGCGAGTTCGAGCAGGGCCGGGGGAAAGGTTGCCGAGAAGAGCAGGGTTTGTCGGTACTCGTTCGAGGCCTCCAAGATCTTCTTGACGTCGTCGATGAACCCGATCTCGAGCATCTTGTCGGCTTCGTCCAGCACAACAAACTCGGTCCACGGGAAGGTGAGGAAGCCTTGGTTCATCAAGTCGAGCACGCGCCCGGGCGTACCGACCACAATCTGCGCGCCGTCCTTCAGGTTCTTGACCTGAGGCTGCATCGGCTCGCCGCCGACGATCAGGTTGCACTTGAGACCGCGCTTGGCGCCCAGGGTGGCGAGCACTTGGAAAACCTGCTCGGCCAGTTCGCGGGTGGGGCTCAACACGAGGCCCAGCACCGAGCGACGGGCGGGGTCGACCTTGGCGACCATCGGAGCTCCGAAGGCCAAGGTCTTACCAGTCCCCGTTTCGGCCTTGGCGATCATGTCCTTGCCTGCGAGCACGGCTCCAATCGAAAGCGCTTGGATGGGGGTGGGCACGGTGATGCCCATCTCGGCGATGGCACCAAGGACTTCGGTGCCCAATCCCGGCCATTCGGCGAAGCTGGCGACTTCGGGGGGGGATTCGAGGGGCTGCAGGGGGGCGGGGGCCGGGCGACTGCTGCGCGGCTTGCGGGCGGTCGAAGGCCTTCTCCCGCGATTGTTTTGGGGGCTCAATGGCAAATTCAGGGGTACTAGGGCGAAGGGGCAGGAATCTGCCAGCCGAATAGCATAAGTCGAACCGGGTAGGACTTGGCGAACCTTCTCCGGATCCATGGCTTTTTGGCCCCCAGAGGACACTTGGAGGCCGTTTTGGGCCGCTTCACCGACCACGCTCCGGGGGCGCTCAAGTAGGTTCTGGCTGAGGACCCCGGGCGGTCCGGTCCAGGGCCTGAAGTCCTAGTCCAACCGCCACGGTCAAAACCATGGTAGCCCAGGTGTACGCGCCCCACGCTTCTGCCCAGTCGGCTCCGTGCTTGCCAAGCACGCCCTCGCCGCTCCCCAGGATGAGCACGATCGCGACGAACAGCGCGGCCCGAGCGAACCGCCGGTAGCCCGCGGCCAGTCGCAACCCCGGCGCGCCCCAAGCCAAGGTCGCCACAAAGGTGCCCGCCAAGGGCAAGACCACGTGGTGGTGCTTCCAGGAGCGCTCCGACAAGAGCAGCATCGAAAGTCCCACCAGTCCAAACCAACCCAGCGCGCGCAGGGGTCGCAAGTCCGTGCTGCGCGGCCGGGCGCAAGCCCACCACAAGAACGCGATCACCGCCACCGCCGCCGTCAAGTGCAGCATGCGGAAGGTGCCCGGATCGAGCGCCCAAAGCGTGATGCTCACATCCACGGTGGGCCAGGTCTTTCCGGCGGGGATCGCGACCGAATCGGCAAACAGCCGCCCAAGCAACCCCAACAGGCTCTGGTTGATGTGTTCGGTTTGGCGTAGGGCGAGGTCGCGCCCTTGCAGGTAGGGCAGCAACATTTGGTCGGCCCAGGAGCGGGTCATGGCCAAGGTGCGCGTTGGACCGAGCCAGGCGATAGGCGTCACCAGGGCCAAACCAAGGCCTGCGGCCATCCCCGACAAAGCACGGGCGCTCTTTTGGCGCAGATAGAAGATCGCCGCCAAGGCTGGGGTGACCTTGAGTCCCGCGCCCAACCCCAAAGCCAAACCCGAGCGCAACGGGCGACCCTGTCCCCAATGCCAAGCCCCCAGGGTCACGCACGCGGCCACCCACAGGTTGATGTTGGCGTGCTGGACTTCCGAGTGCAGGATTCGAGTGCAAAGCAACAGGACCAGCGCCTGTTGGCCCCAGGGCACATCGCGCGCCCTGCCCGCCGCCATGCGGAAGCAGCGCAGCAGGATCCACCAGGCGAGCAGCACATGCGCGATCGCCCAAGCCAACGCGCCCAGCTGGGGACCCAGCGCATGGAACGGTGCCATGCCCATCAGCGTGATCGGTGGGGTAGGGTACCCCTCCTCGCCGACCCCGTAGATGGGCTCGCCGCGCTCGACCGCCTCGAAGACCGGACCCCACTTGATCAGCGCATTGCGGCCCTTGCTTGCGCGGTGCATGCCTTGCACGACCGCCAGGATCGACACGAGCAGCGCCAAGCCCATGAGAACGCGCTGTCCACGGCTTAGGGAAGCCCAGATTTCGCGGAGGCGCGCTTGCATGGACCGCGATTGTGTCGATGGGGCCGTCGGGCGGCTATGCTGATCGGATGGAAATCGTCACCTGGAACGTCAATTCCGTGCGGGCCCGCCTTGAGCGCGTGCTCGAATTCCTCGATGCGCGCAAGCCGGATGTGGTCTGCTTGCAGGAAACCAAGGTCCTCGACGAGTTGTTCCCGCTCGAGCCCATCGAAGAGCGCGGGTACTCGGTCGCCATGTACGGTCAGAAGACCTACAACGGCGTGGCCGTGCTCTCCAAGCACAGCATGGAGGACATTCGCATGGGTTTTCCGGGGGACGGACCTGAAGAGCCCAGGCGCGCTATCGGCGTGACCATCGGCGACTGGATGATCCTCAATCTGTACGTGGTCAACGGCAAAGAAGTCGGAGACGAGAAGTACGCCTACAAGTTGGCTTGGCTGGAGCGGTTGGCCGAGTACGTGCGCGCCGAGTACCCCATGTCGGAGAAAGTGGTCTTGACCGGGGACTTCAACATCACCTTCGATGACCGCGACGTGTACGACCCCGAAGCGTGGCGCGAGAAAATCCTGTGCAGCACGCCCGAACGCGAAGCCCTGGCCAAGGTCATGGAGCCCGGCTTGAAGGACGCCTTCCGAACATTCCACGAGGAAGCGGGCGTCTACACCTGGTGGGATTTCCGCACGCGGGGCTACCAACGGGGCAATGGCCTGCGCATCGACCACTTTCTCTTGTCCGAGCCCGCGCTGGCCAAGGCACAGGATGTTTGGGTGGATACCGAGTTCCGCGAAGGCAACAAGCCCTCGGACCATGCGCCCGTGTTCCTGAAGGTTCACTAAGCAGAGCTCAGCAAGCAGTGTTCCGTACGCAGGAGGCGCCAAGCAACCGGCCAAGCAGCCTAGGGCCGGCCTCCAAGCCTTACTCCAAGCCTCACTTGGTCGAGGGGTAGCCCACGTGGGCCGCCAGCGCCAATTCGGCGCGCTCTTCGACGTCGGGCTCGCAAAAGATGCGCTCGAGAACAGACTGCGGCACATCCAGTTGCTGGGCCAGCAAGTCGACCAACACGCCCACGGGCAATTCTTCGGGCAGGTGCTCGAGCGTCTTGTGCCGGCTCAGGACCGCTTCGCGCAACGACTCGTCGAGGCGCGTGGCTTCGCTGTGGCGCGGGAGGCTTTCCGGCAATTCGGTGTAGCGCACCATGCGGTAGGGGTGGTCCGAAGCAACCTCTTCGATGGTCACCCGTCCTTTCCCCAGGACCCAAATCAAGTAGCGACCATCCTTGGTCTTGTCGTAGCGCGCCACTTCGCCGAGCCCTGCGACCGAAAGCACCTTGGGCGGGGCATCGGGGGCTTCCAGGGTCGCCCGGTCGGTGCGCAACACGGTGCCGAGGATCAGCTGGCCGTGGCTGTCCAGGATGTCGCGCATCATGGTCAAGTAGCGCGGCTCGAACACGTGCAGCGGCATGAGCTGGTGGGGATACAGGAAAACCCCCGGCAGCGGAAACAGGGGGACCACCGAGGCTCCCAGGGCCGCCGAGGGGCGGGGGGGCCAAGTTTCGGGGATCTCGCTCATGGGCTTTCCTCTGGTCTGCGCGGCGCGCTCGGACCATAGTAGGCCCCCTGGGTGGGGTCTGGTAGGCCAAAAAGGGCCTCTCCCCATCAAAGCCGGCAGCTTTGGTTGCGGGGTCCCTGGGGCAGTTCTATTCTAGTCGCCTCAAATTCCGTTCAGCCCCCACAAGCCCCATGACGTCCCGCCCAGAACGCCAGGTCGTGGTCACCCACGCCCTCCGAACCCCGATCGGCAAGTACCTTGGTTCCTTCGCCGACATGAGCGGCGTGGATTTGGGGGTGTCCCTGGTGCGTGATTTGCTCTCCCGGGAGGGCGTTGCTCCCGAGCTGATCGATGAGGTCTTCCTCGGCAACGGTCGGCAGGCGGGCGGGGGACCCAACCCGGCGCGCCAAGTTGCCGTGCGCGGGGGGCTCTCGGAGAGCGTCTACGCGACCACGATCAACATGGCTTGCGGCAGCGGGCTGAAGTCGATCCAGCTGGGTCAGGATGCGATTCGCCTGGGCCGTGCCCGGGCGGTTCTGGCCGGCGGTTTGGAGAGCATGAGTGGCTTGCCTTTCTTCCTGCCCAAGTTCCGCCAGGGCTATCGGTTGGGTCATGACAAGGTCGTCGACGCCATGTACCGCGATGGTTTCGATTGCCCCTTGGCCGGGATGGTGATGGGGGCGACCGCCGAGGGCTTGGCCCAAAGCCTCCAAATCAGCCGTCAGGAACAGGACGAATTCGCCCTGGCGAGCCAGCAGAAGGCCGCCGCCGCCCAAGCGGCGGGGACCTTTGACACGGAAATCTCTCCGGTCGAAGTCGTACACAGGAAGGGCACCCAAATCATTCGCGCCGACGAACACCTACGCCCCGACACCACCATGGAGAGCTTGGGCAAGCTTCCCGCCGTGTTCGATCGCCAAGGCACCGTCACCGCGGGCAACTCCTCGGGCATCACCGATGGGGCCGCCGCGTTGATCTTGATGGACTCCGACCTGGCCCGCGAGCGGGGCATCGAGCCCTTGGCCTACCTGGGCGAAACCCGCGCCGCGGGCGTCGACCCCAAGGTGATGGGCATCGGCCCCGTGCCGGCCGTGCGCGCGCTCCAAGCGGTCAATGGCCTGGCGGTTTCTGACTACGACCTGATCGAGTTGAACGAGGCCTTCGCCGCCCAGGTGTTGGCTTGCGATCGCGAGTTGCACCTGCCCCTCGACCGGCTCAACGTCAACGGAGGATCGATCGCCCTCGGTCACCCGATCGGCGCCACAGGTGCACGCATCGTCGTGACCTTGTTGCACGAACTCGCCCGCCGCGGAGGGGAGCACGGGCTCGCAACCCTGTGCATTTCCGGCGGCATGGGGCTCGCCACCGCATTCCACCGTTCCCCGCGCTAACCACGAACCGCGCCCAGGGCACACTCCAAGCCGCGCGCCGCGCGGACCACCCCCAAACTCCCCACTCCAATCCCCTCCAATCTTCCCACCCCAAATCACCATGCAAATCAAGAAAGTAGGCGTCATCGGATGTGGCCTGATGGGCCACGGCATCGTTCAAGTGGCCGCCCAGGGCGGATTCCAAGTCGTAGCCTTCGAGGCCGACGCGGGCGCGCTGCAAAAGGGGTTGGGCCGCATCGAGGGCAGCTTGAGCAAGCTAGCCGGCAAGAATGTGGAGAAGGGCAAGATGACCGAGGATCAGGCCGCCGAATGGGTGCGCACTACCCGGGCGCAAATCCACGGCAGCACGGACATGGCCGATCTCAAGGATTGCGATTTGGTGGTCGAAGCCATCATTGAAAACCTCGAGATCAAGAAGTCGCTCTTCGGCGAGCTGGGACAGTTGGTCAAGGACTCCGCCATCTTCGCTTCGAACACCTCGTCCTTCCCGATCCGCGAAATGGCCCAGGCTTCGGGCCGCCCCGACCGCTTCGTGGGATTGCACTTCTTCAACCCGGTTCAACTGATGCGTTTGGTCGAAGTGGTGCGCACCGACAAGACCCAACCCGAGGTCTTTGACGCCGCCCGCCGCTTCGGCGAAGCCTGTGGCAAGACCGCCGTCGCCTGCAAGGACACCCCCGGGTTCGTGGTGAACCGGCTCCTGGTGCCCTACATGGTTCAGGCCATCTTGATGCTCGACCGCGGCGACGCCTCCAAGGAAGACATCGACGCAGCCATGCAGTTCGGCTGTGGCTACCCGATGGGGCCGCTCACCCTGACCGATTACGTGGGCCTCGACACGACCCTGGCGATCCTCGAGGGCTGGGTCGAAAACTACCCGGACGAGCCCGCATTCAAGATTCCCGCCTCGCTGCGCGAGAAGGTCCGGGCCGGCAAGCTCGGTCGCAAAACCGGCGAGGGGTACTACAAGTGGGAAGGAGACAAGAAACAATGAGTGCTTTGCTACGCGGCATGTGGGTCCTGGTGGCCGGGGTGTTCCTCGCCATGCATACAGACCAGGCCATGGGACGTTCGGGCGACGAGCCCGTGGTCCAGGCGACTTGGAAGGTCTCGCGCTACTTCGTGGACGGCGAGCCGCTCAAGGTGACCCTCCAGCTCGTGGTGACCGGGGACAAGCCGGTCGAATTGGAGCCGTGGGCCCTTTCCGCAGCCGCCTTTTCGGTCGATGGACGTTCGCTGGGTAGCCGCACCGGGAAAAAGGACGTTGCCCTCGAACCGGGTCAGACCGTCGAGACGACGCTCGACATCGCTCCCGCAGTGCAGGCTTTGGAGGCGTGGGATCACCGCGCCTTCCGGCTGACCTACCACGGGGTGGCGGGTAGCGAAGGCCAGCAAGTGCTCTACTTCGAGCACGCGGAAAAGGCGATCGAATTCATGGACCTGCCCGCGAAGCAATTGGAGGACTACCAAGTCATCATGCGCACCAACCAGGGCGACATGTGGATTGAGTTGTGGCCCGAAGTCGCGCCGCAGCACGTGCGCAACTTCCTCGACTTGGCGTACACGGGATTCTACGACGGTTCCAAGTTCCACCGCGTGATCCCTGGCTTCATGATCCAAGGTGGGGGCCCCAAACCCGGCACGAAGGCGCCGCGCACCGTCCAAGCCGAATTCAACGACCGCAAGCACGTGCGCGGGGTGCTTTCGATGGCTCGCCTGGGCAACGACATCAACTCGGCTTCGAGCGAATTCTTTCTCATGCATGCCCGCTATCCCTCCTTGGATGGACTCTACACGGGTTTCGGCAAGCTCGTCGAAGGGGAAGAAGTCATCGATCGGATCGTGCGCACCGGCAACGAGTTCTTCCTGCGCATGGACCCGAACGACCCCCGGGGTCACGTTCCGACCACGCCCCAAATCATCGAGCGAGTCTTGGTCGTCAAGAAAGTTGCGCCCCCCAAGGCGAAAGAAGACTGATCGTTTCCCCGTTCCGTTTCGTTCCGTTTGGCCCGCATCCCTTCCGGGCCCTCTCCAACCCTTTGCCATGACCCAAAACACCACCGGAGTCCGCGCCATCCTTGAGACCAGCGCCGGTTCCATGACCATCGAATTCCGTCCCGACAAAGCCCCCGGCCACGTGGAGAACTTCCTCAAGCTGGCGCGCGAGGGTTTCTACAACGGCACCCGATTCCACCGCGTGATCCCCGGCTTCATGATCCAGGGCGGCGATCCGAACACGAAGGAAGGCGCCAAGGGAGCGTGGGGCACCGGCGGACCGGGCTACCAAATCAAGGCCGAATTCAACGACATCCATCACGAGCGCGGCGTGCTCTCGATGGCCCGTTCGCAGGATCCCAACTCGGCCGGCAGCCAGTTCTTCCTGTGCCACGGCGAGGCGGGCTTCCTCGACAAGCAGTACACGGCCTTTGGGCATTTGGTGGAGGGCCTCGGCACCCTCGATGCCATCGCAGGCGGTGCGTGCATTCCAGGAGGGGAGGGGTCGCGCCCCAAGGATCCTGTCACGATCGAGTCCATCACCATCGAAACCACTCCCACCACGGAGGACTGATCCCATGGCCTACGAAAACATCCTGCTGGCGAAGGACGGTCGGGTCGCCACGATCACCATCAACCGCCCCGATAAGATGAACGCGCTCAACCACCAGACGTTGAGCGAGTTGGCCCATGCCTTCGACGCGGTCCAGGCCGACGACTCGGTGGGGGCACTGATCTTGACCGGTTCGGGCGAGAAAGCCTTCGTGGCAGGTGCGGACATCAAGGAGTTGCTCGACGTGGCGGGGAACGACACCGGCGCCGCTGAGTTGGCAGGTTTCGGGCAGAGCGTCTTCCGCCGCCTGGACGAGCTCGGCAAGCCTTCGGTCGCCATGATCAACGGGTTCGCCTTGGGTGGCGGGTGCGAATTGGCCTTGGCCTGCACCCTGCGTACGGCATCGAGCAAGGCGCGCTTGGGTCTGCCGGAAGTGAGCCTGGGGATCATCCCCGGCTACGGTGGCAGCCAACGCTTGGCCCGCATCGCCGGTCCGGGCATCGCCCGCGAATGGATCCTGACCGGCGACATGTTTGGCGCCGAAGAAGCCCACCGCATGGGCGTCGTAAACCGTGTCTTTGAGCCCGAAGGATTGCTCGAGGGCACCATGAAGCTCGTGAATGCGATGCTTTCCAAGGGACCGATCGCTCTGCGTTTCGGCATGGAAGCCGTTTTGCGCGGCTGGGACATGGACCAAGCCGCTGGCGAAGCCATGGAGACCGACTACTTCGGCAAAGCCGCCCTGACCGAAGACATGCGCGAAGGCATGGCCGCTTTCCTCGAGAAGCGCAAAGCCAATTTCACCGGCAAGTAACCCCGACCGAATCCCCTGCGACGGCTCCTCCGTCCACCCCCTCCCATCGAGTTATGAAACAAGACGTTGTCATCGTTGCCGGTGCCCGGACCCCCATGTGCGAATACGTGGGCACCAAGGGATTTGGCAAGTTCAAGGACATCTCCGCCATCGACTTGGCCGCGCACGCGAGCCGTGCCGCGATCGAGCGCTCGGGCATCGACCCCGCCACCATCGATCACGTGGTGATGGGCAACGTGCTGCAGAGCTCGGTGGACGCGCTCTACGGCGCCCGTCACGTGGGTTTGAAGGCTGGCGTGCCCCAAGCGACGCCCGCGCTAACCGTCAATCGCCTTTGCGGTAGCGGGATCCAATCGGTCATCAACGCAGCCCAGATGATCCAGCTCGGCGAAGCCACCACGGTGCTGGCGGGTGGAACCGAGAACATGAGCCAAGCGCCGTACGTGCTGTACGGAGCGCGCACCGGCTTTCCCTTGGGCCAAGCGCCGCAGATGCAGGACTCGCTGTTCGCCAGCCTGTACGACCCGGTTGCCGAATCCTACATGGCCCAAACCGCCGAGCGCATCGCCAAGCGGCTCGGCATCACCCGCGCCGCCCAGGACGAGTACGCGTTGCGTAGTCACATGCTGGGGTCGCAAGCCGTGCAAGAAGGGCGCTTCGCCGAGGAGATCGCCCCGGTGACGATCTCCGTGCGCGGCAAGGAAGTCGTGATCGATCAGGACGACCACATTCGCCCGGACACCACCCTCGAGGGTCTCAGCCAGCTGCGTCCGGCCTTCGGTAAGGACGGCACGGTAACCGCCGGCAACGCTTCGGGCATCGTCGATGGGGCCGCAGCGGTGGTCGTGACCACCGCCGAGCGAGCCAAGGCCCAAGGCCTCCAAGTCCTCGCCCACGTGCGCGGTTGGAGCTACGTCGGCGTCGACCCCAAGGAAATGGGCATTGGCCCGGTCCCCGCGATCCAGAAGCTCATGAAGGACATGGGCATGCCGCTCGACGCGGTCGACCGCGTGGAAATCAACGAGGCTTTCAGCGCCCAATACTTGGGCTGCGAAAAGGAATTGGGCCTCGATCGCGACCGCTGCAACGTCAACGGTGGCGCGGTCAGCTTGGGTCACCCCCTGGGTGCCACGGGCACCCGCCTGCTCCTGACCCTCGGCATGGAATTGCGCCGCTCGAAGAAGCGCTTCGGTGTGGCCTCCGCCTGCATTGGCGGCGGGCAAGGCATCGCCATGTTGATCGAGAACCCCAGCGTCTGACGGCCTTACCTGCTTGATTGCCATGAACCCCCTCATCCACCAATCCTCCGACGGCACCCGCGTGGTGCGTCTTACGCCCGGCAAGCGCATCCTTTTCCTCACCAAGGATCTGGAGTTGATCCGCAAGCAGCTCGCGGGGGAGGTGGATTTGACCATGGCCGACGTGCGACCCGAGGACCTGCTCGACGACATCAACACCGACACGATGACCCCGGCTTGGGTGTGCTTCCGGCACAAGCCCGAGGACATCGCGCTGGACGCTTACGCAGGGCTCGTGGATGCCAACGGCGAACGGGTCTTTGGCACGCGCGCCTTGATGGATGGCAACTTCGAAGTCATCGTTTCGGGTCAGCGTAAGGGAACCGGCTCGAGCCGCGAAACGGCGCCGCAGTGCGAGAAGTGGTCGGGCATCCACCTGGTGGTGGCCTCGTCGTTCGCGCCAATCCACGAGCGCAACAATTTGAACTTGGGTCAATTGATGGCGAACTACGGGCAGCTGGCGCGGCTCCAGGCTGGGGAAAGCCTGCCCTTGGAGGAACTGACCGGCCAGTACGATCCCGTCACCCGGGTCATGCTTGAGAGCGGCGGTCTGTTCGCCTTCAACGCCATGTACGCGCGCGGCGAGGCTGCGGTGCCGGTGCCCCAAACACCTGCACGGCCCATGACCATGGCCGAGAAGATCTTGGCACACAAGCTGGTTGGAACCGACGGCAACACCTTTGTTCGGCCCGGCGATGTGTGCTTGGTGTCGGTCGATGGTGGCTACAGCCACGAGTTCACCACCGCGCAGGTGCACCACTTCCTCGCCCAGGAGTACGGATCGGATTACCAGGTCCAAAACCCCTCCAAGTTTGCGGTGTTTGAGGATCACCTTCTGTACGCCACCGGGGTGGCCCGCATGGCTCCCTTCGCGGACAAGATCCAAACCCTGCGCGACTTGCAGAACGAGTTCCAACGCCACACGGGCGTGCGCGACTACTCGGCCAAGAACGGGATTTCGCCTGGCATTTGCCACCAAGTGGCCCGCGAGCAGTTTGTCGATCCAGGCGACTTCATTCAGGCGACCGATTCGCACACCTGCATGGGGGGCGGCGGCAACGCGCTGACCTATGGCGTGGGGGCCACCGAGTACGCCGGATTGATCTACTCGGGGTTCACCTTCGTTCAGGTGCCCGAGTCGATCCGTTTCGATCTGGTGGGGGAGCTCGACAGCGGTTGCACCGCCAAGGACGTGATGCTGTTCATCCTCGACCGCTACGCCAAGCGCGAGGACACGCTCGATCGCGTGATGGAATTCGGTGGCCCGGGGCTCGCTTCGCTCTCCATGGACGAGCGCGCGACTTTGTGCAACATGGCCACCGAGTGCTCGGCCAAGTCGGGCATCTGCGAAGCCGACGCCAAGACGATCGACTGGATCGTGGCCCACCGCCCGGGGACCCAGCGTGCCGATTTGCAGGCGCGCACCGTGGCTCCCGATGCGGAAGCGGTGTACGACGGCGGGCGCTTCACGATCGACCTCTCGCAAATCCAGCCGATGGTCGCGGAGCCCGGAGACCCGACCTATGGCAAGAACATCGCCGACTTGGGTGATGTGCGCATCGACATTGCCTACGCGGGGTCCTGTACCGCGGGCAAGGAGGACGATTTCGACTACTACGCCCGCGTGCTGCAAGAGGCCCTCGACCAAGGGCTCAAAGTGGCCGAAGGCGTTTCGATGATCGTCCAATACGGATCCGAAACCGTGCGCGACTATGCCAAGGCCAAGGGCTACGACAAGATCTTCGCCAAAGCTGGCGTGCGCGTCATCGAGCCCGGCTGCGGCGCCTGCATCGGTTGTGGTCCGGGCGTTTCGGACACGGCCGACCAAGTCACCGTCAGCGCCATCAACCGCAATTTCCAGGGCCGCAGTGGCCCCGGCAAGTTGTACCTGGCCTCGCCGCTCACGGTCGCTGCCAGCGCCATCATGGGCCGCATCACGGCCTACCACCCGGGCATGTTCCAGCGCGAACAGGTCCCGGGCTAGAGCCGCTCCATCAGCGCGTCCATGGTTTGCAATGTGGGCCCATGGTTCTGGCTGGCCACGGCCTGCCGCACCCCGGCGCGTTGGGCCGCTCGGCGCAGCTCGCCGGGGTCCGAGGCCGCATCGACCAAGGCGCGCACCGCTTCGCTTTGGGTTTCATAGGGCGCCCAGGGCTGGCAGGCCGGGCCGAGTACCTCGGGGTAGGCCAGGCGGTTCGGGACCAGGGGAGTGCAGCCGGCGGCGCAGGCCTCGAGCAGGGCCATCCCATAGGTTTCGTGCAGGGCGGTGGATACCACGACGTCGCAGCTGCCGATGGCGGCGAAGTAGGCAGCCCGATCTTCGAGCGGGCCTTGTCTGCGGATGCGCGGAGCGAGGAGTCGCAGCGGCTCGGCACAGTCGGGGGGAGGGGCGGAACTGAACTCGCCGAGCAGGTAGAGTTCGAACTCCGCCCCCAATCGCTGGGCGTCGATCATCCAGCGCAGGAACTCTGCGGGGTTCTTGTCGTGCTCCCAGCGGTGTGGGAAAAGCACGCGCAAAGGCCCCTTGCTGGGGGAGCCGGGACCCAAAGGGATGGCGTGCCAGTCGATTCCCGGATACACCACCGAAGCGCGATCCAAGGCATCCAGGATCGCCGCGCTGGGCTTGGGTTTGGGCAAGCGCTCGAGCAAGGACTCGGCGGCGGAGCGCAAGGTTTGGCGATGGTAGGCGCTGTTGAACGCCACGTGATCGGCGGCCAAGGCGGAGACCAAGTTGCTCCAGGCGGGACCCAGGTCGGGCGCAAAGGCTTCCTCGGGCGAGCGTGGATAGGTGAGCTGGTTCTCGTGGAAGTACAGGAACGCAGGCACACGGTCGAAAGCGTGTGGCAAGAACGCGCGCAATTGGGGTAAGTCCACAAAGTCGGAGACCCATAAGGCATCCGGCGGCTCGAGCTTTGCTTCGTTGATGCGCTGCGCCAGCGTGAGCGCCCCCGCCGCCTGTCGCCACTTCCAATGGCGGTCGGGCAATCCCTCGACCTGGATTTGGTGACGTGAGTGGGTTTTCCAGGCCGACAGGAGCCTTGCGTGGCTTCCACCAAGCCATGGATCGAGAGCCAAGATGCGCATGGGGACCACCATAGCGTCGCCCGCAAGCCGTGGTCCAAATTCTTGCCCACCGGCCCCAAGGCCTGGGGCGGATTCGAGCTAGACTGTGCGGCCCGAGCCGCCGCTCCTTTACCTTCTCCTGGCTTCTCCTCGCTTCTCCTCTCGCTCCCCAGCCAACTGGCATGGCCCGCAAGCAATTCAGCGTCATCCGAGACCCCGTCCACGGGGATGTGTACCTAAGCCACGAGGAAATGCGGCTTTTGGACACGCCTGAAATGCAGCGTTTGCGGGGCATCAAGCAGCTTGGGACTACGTACTTGGTGTTTCCGGGGGCCCTGCACACCCGCTTCGACCACTCGATTGGGACCGTGCACTGCGTCCAGCAGTTGATCGATTCGGTCAACCTGTCGTTTTCGTTGCACCCCGCTGCATCGCTGGCGATTGGCGAAGAGGAGACCCGCGTCATCCGTATGGCCGCACTGTTGCATGACGTGACGCACATCCCCTATGGGCACAACATCGAGGATCAGGATGGCATCTTCGAACGCCACGATTCGGCCTACCGCTATCGGCGCATGCTGGCGCCGGGCCGTGGTTTGGGGCGCGTACTCGACGACCTGGGGGTTCGCGAAACAATCTTTTCGATCCTGACGAAGCCCGGAACCGAAGGCCGCCAGGACGTGCCTTTGTACTGGATGCAGTTGCTCTCGGGAACGATCGCGGCGGACATCCTCGACTACTTGGCCCGTGACGCCTACTTCACCGGTCTCAAGCTTTCGGTCGACCAGCGCGTCACGAGCTACTTCAAAATCGATCGGGCCAGCGGCAACCTGTACATCGATCTCTCCAAGCATGATTTGCTGCGCGAGGACATCCTGAGTGAAGTCGTGCGGCTGCTCGACGCGCGCTACTTCTTTTCGGAGCGAGTGTACTACCACCATGCCAAAGTGAGCGCCGGGGCGCTGGTGGCGCGCGCGGTGGACCTGTGCGTGCGGGGGGGGGCCTTGAGCGAGGAGAATCTGTACGACTGCACCGATGACTCCATGGCCATCACCCTCGAGAAGGCCTCGCAGCGCTTGCCCGAAGCCCAAGGCCAACGGGTGCGCGAGTTGTTGCAGCGCTTCCGCAACCGGCAGTTGTACAAACGCGCCTGCGTCTTCCCTGCCTACGAGAACGAAGCGGTCCAGCAGAAACTGGTCGAGCGCTTCTTTGCCGCCGGCGGTGCCAAGGAACGCGAAGCGGTCGAGCAGCGGATCGAGGACGCCGTGCACTTTGCCACCGGCAAGCACACCCACGTCATCGTGTACTGTCCGGCCAAGCACATGCAGCTCAAGGAAGCCCGCATCCACGTCAAGTGGCCCGGTGAGCTAGGCGTGTTCCCGCTGGCGCGGTTCGGCGACCGGGTCCCGCGGCTGGCGGACTTGGAGCGCGGCTACAAGAACCTGTGGAAGTTCTACGTGTTGTGCAGCGACAGCGATCCGGCCATTCTGGACCAGGTTCAGCGGGTTTCCCAGGCAGAGTTCGCCGGGGTGCGCAACGTGTACACGCTGCCCAGCAAGGGCTGACCCGCTCGGAGGAGACTCGCGGCCCCCCGGGGAACCGGGCCGTGCCCCAGCGAACGGCTTGCTTGCCGGTCGCACCCACCCCATCCAGGCGCCATTTCTCATGTCGGGCAATCCGCGGCCCAAGATGCCTTTGGATGTGGTCAGCTGGGGGGCGATGGGCTAGAACCGAGGCCCGGCCCACTGGCCGCCCTTCGTCATGATCCTCCGCGCTTTTTCCGCCACGGCTTCTTCGATGGGGTTGTGGCTCGGCCTCTTGTGTTGGCTGTGTGCCTGCCAGAAACGATCCGATGCGGCCTACAGCCAGGGCTACGTCGAGGCCGAGTACGTGTACGTCGCTGCTCCCTATGGGGGCCAGTTGGACTCGCTGTCCGTCACTCGCGGCCAAGAAGTGACCCTTGGGCAGCGCCTGTTCGCACTGGATCCCGAACCCGAAGCGCATGCCACCCTGCAAGCCCGCGAGTTGCTGGCCAAGGCCCAGGCTCAACTCGAAGACGCCCAAACCGGGCTACGCCCCAGCGAAATCGCAGCCATTGAGGCCCTGCGCCAAAGTGTCCAGGTCGAGCTCGATCTCGCGCGGCAATCGCTCGAGCGACGCGAAAAGGCGCTCTTGGAATTGAAGGGGGCGTTTGCCGAGGAGGAGTTGGACCAGCGCCGCTCCCAGGTGGCTTCGTTGCGTTCGCAGTTGCTGCGGGTCAGTGCCGACCTGGAAACCGGTCGTCTCGGGGCTCGCGAAGGGCAAGTGTCCGCGCTCGCCGCCGCCGTGGCAGGGGCCCAGGCCGCGGTGGACCAAGCTGAGTGGGCCCAGGACCAAAAGCAGCGCAGCGCGCCCGTTGCAGCGATCGTGCACGACACCCTCTACCAGCCTGGCGAATGGGTCAGCCCCGGGAGTCCCGTGGTGGTTCTGTTGCCGCCAGGCAACCTCAAGGTGCGCTTCTTCGTCCCTGAGACCGAGCTGGCTTCGTTCGCACCGGGTGATTCCGTGGAGGTCCGCATCGATGGGCGGCCGGCTGCCTTGCAGGCCACCGTCTCGTACCTATCCACCGAAGCGGAGTATTCCCCTCCGGTGATCTACAGCCGCGAAACCCGCTCCAAACTCGTGTACCGCATCGAAGCCACCTTCGCGCCCGAGGTGGGCCGCGATCTGCGCCCCGGACAACCCGTTGAGGTGTCGAGGCGGCCGAAGCCATGAAACGCGACGAGCTGGTCATCGACGTCGAGGGGGTCACCAAACGCTTTGGAACGCGCACCGTGGTCCAGGGCATCAACATGCAGGTGCGCCGCGGTGAGATCTATGGCTTCTTGGGGCCCAATGGGAGCGGCAAAACCACCTTCCTGCGCATGCTCTGCGGTCTCTTGCGGCCCGACGGCGGGCACGGACATTGCCTTGGATTCGACATCCTCACCGAAGCCGCTGCCATCAAGGAGCGGGTGGGCTACATGACCCAGCGTTTCAGCTACTACGCGGACTTGAGCCTCGAAGAGAACCTGGACTTCGTGGCACGCATCTTCGGGGTCCCCAAGCGTCGTGAGGCCGTGCAGCAAAGCCTAGAGAAGCTGGGTTTGGGAGGTCGCCGCAAGCAGTTGGCAGGCCAACTGTCAGGGGGCTGGAAGCAACGCCTGGCCTTGGCCGCCTCGTTGATCCATTCACCGCAGTTGCTGCTCTTGGACGAGCCGACGGCCGGGGTGGACCCCAAGGCGCGCAGGGACTTTTGGTCGGAACTCCATCAGCTTGCGGCCGACGGCATGACGGTGCTGATCACCACCCACTACATGGATGAGGCCGAGCGGTGTCATCGCTTGGCGTACATTTCCTATGGGAAGCTGCTCGCGAGTGGGACCGTGGAGGACGTGGTCCGTCAAGCGGGTTTCGAAACCTGGGAGGTCACGGGACCCGAACTCAACGACCTGATGCCCAAGTTGCAAGCGGCTGCGGCCATTGAACAGGTCGTGCCCTTTGGCCGCGCCATGCACGTCAGCGGCAAGGACTCCGCGGGGTTGCAGGCTGCCATCGCGCCTTTCCAAGTAGATCCCTATCGCTGGCGCCCGGTCCCCTCGAGTCTTGAGGACGCCTTCATCGGTTTGATGGGGTCTTCGGAGGACAACTTCGCGTGAAGCTGCACGCCATATCGCTGCGTCGCATTTGGGCGGTGTTCATCAAGGAGTTCATCCAGATGCGCCGCGATCGGCTGACCTTCGGGATGATGGTGGGCATTCCGTTGCTACAGCTGACCCTGTTTGGCTTTGCCATCAACTCGGACCCCAAGCACCTGCCCACGGCCATCCTTTCGGCCGATCATGGGCCCTTTGCGCGCACGCTGATCGCGGCCATGCGCAGCAGCCAGTACTTCCACTTCACCGGGGTTGCGCCTACCGAGGAGGAAGCGGACACCCTACTCAAGAATGGGGAGGTGCAGTTCGTGCTGCACATTCCCGAGGACTTTTCCCGCAAGCTATTGCGCGGGGAGCGCCCCGATCTCCTGGTAGAGGCCGACGCCACCGACCCCGCAGCCACCGGCCCCGCGCTCTCGGCGCTCGCGCAATTGATGGACGGGGCGCTGCGCCGCGACCTGCATGGGCCCTTGGCGTACCTGAGTCCCAAGCCCGGCCCCGTCCAACTGGTCCTTCATCGGCGCTACAACGAGGAAGGCATCACCCAGTACAACATTGTCCCGGGGCTGATGGGAGTCGTGCTCACCATGACCATGGTGGTCATCACGTCGCTCGCGATCACCCGCGAGAGCGAGCGGGGGACCATGGAAAATCTGCTCTCGACGCCCGCCCGACCCAGCGAGGTCATGATCGGCAAGATTCTGCCCTACATCGCCGTGGGCTACATCCAGGCAGGCTTGATCCTTTTGGCGGCCCACTTCCTGTTCCATGTCCCCATGCTGGGGAGCCTGGTCTTGCTGATGACCCTGATCCTGGTTTTCATCACCGCGAACCTGGCGCTCGGGATCACCTTTTCGACCGTGGCGCAGAATCAGCTGCAGGCGATGCAGATGTCGTTCTTCTTCTTCCTGCCCTCGATCCTGCTCTCGGGGTTCATGTTCCCCTTTCGCGGGATGCCCGAATGGGCCCAGTGGATCGGGGAAGTCTTGCCCTTGACCCATTTCTTGAGGATGGTCCGCGGCATCTTGCTCAAATCCAATGGGATGGCCGAAGTCTGGCCCAACGTTTGGCCGATCCTGGTCTTTATCCTGGTGGTGATGCTGGTGGGCATCAAGCGCTTCCGCCGCACCCTCGACTGATCGCGGAGGGTTGGAGGAGCTTACTTCAGGAACTTGCCCAGCCGTTCCAGGGCTGATTCGATGTCGGCCATGGCCAGGGCATAGCTGAGCCGAATGTGATCCGGCGAGCCAAAGGTCGTGCCCGGAACCACGGCCAGCGATTGCTCTTCTAAGAGAGCCGAGCAGAACTCCTCTACGGTGCGGCCCTGGAGGTGCTCGCGAACCGAAGGGAAGGCGTAGAAAGCGCCGCCCGGCTCTTCCACCGCCAAGCCGATGCTACGCAGGCCGGGGATGAGCACGTCGCGCCGGGCTTCGAACTCGGCATGCATGGCCTCGACTTCGGGTGGCTCGGTCCCGATGACGGCCTGCAATGCCACCTGCGACACGTAGTTCGGACAGCCGGTCATTTGACTCGACATGCGTTCGATGGCGTCGGCGATCGGGATGGGCGCGACCGCAAAGCCAATCCGATAGCCCGTCATCGCATAGGTCTTGCTCGCGCCATCGACGATGACCGTGCGCGCAGCTACCGATGGAGACAAGCTGGTGGGAGAGTGGAATTCGGAGCCGTGGTACACCAGGCGGCGATAGATTTCGTCTGAGACGATCCAAAGGTCGTGCTCTTCGGCCAGCGCCGCGATGGCTTCGATTTCGGCCCGGTTCCACACGCAGCCCGTCGGGTTGGTGGGGGTGTTGAGCACCATGCCTTTGGTCTTGGGCCCAATCGCCGCGCGAATGGCTTCGAAATCCGGGCGCAGGTTGGGAAGGCTCGGAACCCAGACCGCTTTGCCTTCCGCAAATTCGATTTGAGCTTCGTAGCTGTTCCACGCGGGACTGAAGAGCAGCACCTCGTCGCCGGGCTCGATCAAGAGCAGGAGCGCGTTGGATAGCACGTGTTTGCAAGAGTGGCCGACGACGACCTGGGCCGGCTCGACGGGAATCTGCCGCGTAGCCGATACGTGCCGGGCAATTGCTGCGCGCAGGCTAGGCATGCCGGCGGCGGGGGTGTAGCGCACTTGGCCGCTCTCAATGGCCTCCACCGCGGCTTTGCGCGCGGCCGCCGGGGCCTGGAAATCGGGCTCGCCAACGGCCATCGACACCACAGGGCGCCCCGCGAGGGCGAGGGCTTTGGCTCGCGCGGCCAGCTCCAAAGTGGCCGAGCCGGGCAAACGTCGGGACCGCTGGTTCTCTTGCATGGGGGGCATCCTATCGCCCGCTTGGGCAAGTTCTAGCTAGGAGCCGAGCTAGAGGGCTCATTGGGGGGCTTGGGCGTGTTGGGGAGCTCCCGACCTGCCCCACAGCGGTGCACCGCATGGGGGGGCGGGCCCGACCCCGGAATGGGTCGGACACAGGGAAGTCGGTCGCGCGTGGGTCGTCCCAGCACCCCTTGGGTTTTGCTCGCTCTAGCCGCCCAGCCCCCGTGAGTCCCACGGAGCTGGGTGCTCGCAGGCTTGAGGCTTGCTCGACGCAGCCCGAACCTGCAAGGTGCACGGGGCAGTGCCCCACCTAGACCCATGAGCATCAAGAAACGCATCTTCAAGATCGCCGGGATCAGCCTGGCCGTGATCCTGTTCCTTGGCTACTTCGCGTTCTCGACGTTCCTGTTCAAGCCCTTCGAATCGGCTTGGCCCCACGCCATCGCAGGCTTGATCCCGCGCCAAGTGGACTTTTACTTGGCCAAGGATGGATTGAAGTACGACTTTGCCGAGTTCCCGGAGCTGGCAGCCTGGAAGTCCATCGCCGGAACCAAGGGGTGGCAAACCTGGTCGAATTCGCCCGAGTTCGCCGACTGGTCCAAGAAGAACCACCTCGACCAGTTGCTGGCGGACATCCGCCAGCAAACCGCCCAGTTGCCGTTGGGCCTGACGCCGCTCGACGTCTTCGGAGGCAAGGAAGTGGCGGTGGCCGGCCACTTCCAAGGCAAGGGCTTGGACCAAGCCCATTGGGTGGTGTACGGCCGGGTCGGTTGGTCCGGCAAGCTGGCCGAGTCCATGCTGCGGTACCCCGGCCTGCTGCGCAAAGCTTCGGGCCAAGCCTTCGATGTGCAGTCCGAGGATGGGCTGTACAGTCTGAAGGGCGGAAGCCTCAAGCAGCCCTTGTACGTGACCCGCGTCCAAGACGTGGTGCTGATCGGCAACGACCGTGACTTGGTGGCGAAGGGGCCCAACTTGAAGGAGATCGGCGGAACCGACTCGCTCGCTCTCAGCGCACCCTACCTCGACCAAATCCGTGGGGTCGAATCCAAGACGGGAGAAAAGGGGCTGCAGGTGTTGCTCGACGTGGGCAAGACGTTTGCTGCCATGGGGCAGGACGGCCCCTGGCCCAATACCAAGAGCCCAGCCTTCAGCCAAGCGTTCCTGGGCCGCCTGATCCAAGCTCCTTCCTGCAAGGATGTGCTCGGGGTGCTGCGCTTCAACCAAGGGGTGCAAGTCGACCTTGCGGGCTCGTTTTCCTCGGAAAGCGTGACCCCCTTCCAATCGCGCCTGTACCGCGTCAACGGTTTCGATCGGGACCAGATGCTGCGCGACGCGGCGCGCTTGGCTCCGGCAGACTGCGTGCTCTTTGCCTACATGCACGGCCCGGTGACAGACCTCCTGCGCCAAGTGTTCGATTCGGTCGAACCCGCCATGCGATCCAACTTTGAGGACGCGGTCAAGAGCACCGGGCACTTCAAGAGTCTCGACGATTTGCTCGATGCCCTGGGGTCTTCGTTGCGCAATCGCTTGGCGTTGATCGTGCGCGAAAACGACTACGGCCCGGTGGTGGCGCGCAACAGCGCAGGCCAGGAGTTCCCGGCCGAGACCGATGGCAAGCCCGTGTTCGCCATGACCTTGGTGACCTGGACCCAGGGCAACGAGTCGTACGCCAAACTCGACGAGATTCGCGACATGGTCGGGCGCAACCCCGAGAAGTTCGGCCTCAAGGGGTACGACTCCTCGAACCCCAACGACACCGGCTACTACGTCTTCGATTCCGATGGTTTCCCCACCCGCGAGTTTTGGTCGCCGCTGATCCCTGGTACGGGGATGATGGCCACCATGATCACCGATGAGGGGCACTTCTGGATCACCAACCACGAACGCATGTTTTCTGCGGTGCGTCAAACGTACTACCAGGGGGCAGCGCGCGGATTTCCACGGCTGTCCGAGTTGCCGTCGTTCCGCGTGCAAGCCGCCGCAGCCCTCGACAACGCCAACCTGATCGTATGGTTCAACCCGCGCAAGGCGGCACCCACTTTGCGCAAGATCGCCAAGCAATGGGCCGAGGACAGCGTGCAGAGCTCGATCAACTGGGCCCGGCAACGCCCCATCGTCGAGCGCGAAGTCTTGGCGGATACCTTTGGGGGTCGCTCGATCGGCCAACTCCAAACCCAAGAGACCGACCAGTTGCGTGCCATCGTCGACCAACGCCTCTCCGAATGGGGCGAGGAGTACCGTCGGCAACAGGTCCCGCTGATGACCGCCAAGCGCGATCGTGAGATCACCTACATGGAGAGCATGGAGAGTTTGTTGTTCGAGCTACAACTCGACCAACGCACCTTCAAACTCGCCCTGCGTGCGGTGACTCCGCTGGCGGAGTAGGGCGCGTTGCCGCTCCCCGTTCTCAATCTTGGGGATGCGCTGCAGCTGCCAACCAACCCTGGACGAGTCGCTTCAGTTCCGGTTTGGCGCGGCGGATTTCGGCCATGCTCGCAAAGGTTGCGATGGCGCGGTCTTCCGCCGGCCATTCGAGCCAATCGGCTTCGAATTCGATCACGCGCCCCTTAGGGCGAGTCTTTGGCTTGGCTCCCAAGTGAAAGATCAAGCGAACCCGGTCCTTGGCGCTCAGGTTGAAGGTGATGCGGTCCTCGCCGGCCATCCGGTAGCTGGGGGCATTCCATTTGATCCCCTCTTCCAAGTTGGGCGCCGCTCGCCGGATTTGCACCCGCAGCGCGAGGATTTCTTCCAGGAGGGCGTGCTTGCAAGTAGCGAGGAAGGCCTCCGCAGTACTTTCCGCTCGCCCAGCGATGGTGGTCGCCCGCTTGGAGACTTTCTGGGTGGCCTTCTTCTTCTTCACGCTATCGGAGTGCTTTCTGGCGTGTCGGAAGGTGGTGCCCGGGACTGGAATCGAACCAGCATGGGTTTTACCCCACAAGATCCTTAGTCTTGCGCGTCTACCAATTTCGCCACCCGGGCAACCGTGAACCAAGGAGCCCGGTAGACCGGCCGTTAGGCCTGGAAGGCTCCTGGCGGTGGCTCTCGCCACCAGATCGGCGCAGAGGATAGCAGGTTCGAGGGGGGATGCAAGCCTTCCGGGGCGGTCGGGTGGGCCAACGCTTCGATTCCTCCTGGAATCCCCATGCGGGGAAGGGGCCGAGGCACTAATTTGCGGGGGCCATAGGAGGCAATCAGCGAATGAGTCAGCGCATCGGAAATGCCCTCATCGGGCAATCAGGGGGGCCCACCGCGGTCATCAACCAGAGCCTGGTGGGGGTCATTGAGGCCTGCGTGGCCGCCCCGCAGATCGGGAGCGTCTACGGCTCGCTCCAGGGCGTTCAGGGCATCCTCGATGAGAACCTGATCGACCTGGGCTTGGAGAGCCCGGCGGACCTGGAGCGGGTGGCACAGACTCCCTGCGCGGCCCTGCGCTCGGTGCGCAAGAAGCCCACCGCCCAGGAGTGCGAGCGCGTGGTCCAGGTCTTCCGGGCCCACAACGTGCGCTTCTTCTTCTACATCGGTGGCAACGATTCGGCCGAGACGGCCCATCTGCTGCACCAGGTGGCCCTGGCCCACGACTACGACCTGCGCCTTTTCCACATCCCCAAGACCATCGACAACGACTTGATGGTGACCGATCACTGCCCGGGTTTTCCCTCGGCAGCGAAGTTTGTGGCTCAGGCTTTCTTGGGCGACAACGAAGACAACCGCAGCTTGGGGGGCATCAAAGTCAACGTGATCATGGGTCGACACGCTGGCTGGTTGACGGCGGCCGCGCGTCTGGCGCGGACGACCACCGCGGATGGGCCGCACCTGATCTACGTGCCCGAGCGGCCGTTTTCGTTGGAGGCTTTTCCGAACCAAGTCCAACGCGCCCTCGACACCCATGGGCGTTGCGTCATCGCCGTCTCGGAGGGGATCCATGACTTGGAAGGCAACCTGATCGCCAGCTCCGGCGACATCGATGCGCACGGCAACATGCGACTCTCGGGCACCGGCGTGCTGGGGGACTTCCTTTCCGAGCGCATCCAAGCCACGATTGGCAAAGGCGCCCGCGTTCGGGCCGACACGTTTGGGTATCTGCAGCGCTCGTACTTTGGAGTCGTTTCCGAGCAGGACGCCCTAGAGGCGCGCGAAGTGGGGCGGCATGCGGTGCGCGTTGCGGTGGGGGGCGAAGTTCTCCACGGGTCGATCATCATCGAGCGGCGCGGGACGCCCAGTCGGTACGAGGCAGGTTATGGGGTGACGGCTCTCGAAAACGTAGCGCAGAAAACCAAGGTCTTGCCGCCTGAGTTTCTGTTGGGCGATCACGATGTGAGTGAGGCCTTCGTCGATTACCTCGCCCCGCTCGTCGGACCCTTGCCGCGCCCCGGCCGGCTTTCGGACCTGCCAGTCCCACGCAAGTTGGGGTAAGGAAACGGTACGGGGACGCAACTTGGGGCGTGGCTAGCGGTTCCAGGGGGTGCTGGACAGGGCATCCCGACTTGCCGCCAACCCCGATCGGGGCTGGGCGTATGCTAGGTGGGTGCCTCGTGGCTGGCACCGTCTTCATCCGATCGAAAGCACCATGAAATACCCCGCCCTTGCGCTTGCGCTCTCTGTTCTCGTCCCCTGGTCCAGCGCTCAGGACCAGGCCACCCGTCCCGAAAGGGTACGCCTCGTTCGCGTCCAGACCGACGAAGGCCAGACGCCTCCGCCGAAGACCCTGCCGGCCAAGCCTAGGCCGTACTTGGGGATTGAACTGGGGGCTGGTAGCGATGGCCTGACGATCAGCAAGGTGCGCGAGGGAACCGGTGCCGCCGAAGCGGGGCTCCAGAAGGGCGATCGGGTGATTCGATTGGCGGAGACCAAGGTCGCTTCGGCTGCGGAATTGGTTGACGCCATTGTCCACCGCAAGGTCGGCGAGCAGGTGGCCATCGCCGTGGAACGCGACGGCCAAGAGGTCGTGCTTTTGGCAACCCTTGGCATTCGTCCCGACCCTGCAATCCTAGGCGAGAGGGCAATCCTAGCCGAGAGGATCGCCCCCGAGGCTAGGGTCGATGAAGCCATCGAGGTTCCCCAAGGCATGGAGTGGGAGGCCCTGGAAAGTCCCGAAGGGGTCGAGTGGGTGCTTCCCGATGGAGTGGTGCTAGACGCGCCGGAAATGGACCCGGCCGAGCCGCGACCGGAACGGATCCGAGTGGTGATGCCCGATGGTGAGGAGGGTCCCCATTTCCGCTTCTTCGGCCGGGCCGAAGACCGCGACGAGCACTCGGATGAGGACGACGATGATGACGACGGCCCGATGCGTCATCGCCAAGGCTTTGGAGCCAAGATCCTCATCGAACGGATCGGCGCCGATGGCCAGGTCCATCGTCGCGAGTGGTCTTCGGAGGGGGGTCCGAAACAGGGCCTGCAAGGCGAGAAGAAACGCGAGAAGAAACGCGCCATGAAGCAAGGAAAGCGGCGCGGCATGGAACGCGGTCCCGCCAGCAAGCCCATGGTTTGTCCCAAGTGCGGCTGTGCGTGCCGGCCTGAGCCCCGCCCGCGCCAAGGGTTGCTTGAGCGCCTGCGATCTCGGCTGGGCGGCCAGCGCGGCATGCGCCGGGGCGGCGAGGAAATGGCGCCCCGGCTGCGCATGCAGCGTGGACCGGGCCGTGCGCCCCAAATGCGCGGGGAACCAGGACGTCCGCAGGGCATGCAGCCGGGAGAAGGCCGCCCGCACCGTATGCGCCCGCCGATGGAACGTGGCCAGGCCGGTCCTGGCCCTGGTGGCGACCTCGAGCAACTCCGTGCGGAAGTCCGTGAGCTCCACGAGCAGATCCAGCAACTTCGCGACGAGCTGGCGAAGCAGGATCGTCCCGAGCCCCGTCCGCGCAAGCCGCGCGGTGAGCGCTAGGTCTTAGAGCCCCAAGTCCAGGCCCCCCGGGAACAGCCCGGGGAGGTCCTGGCCAAAATCCTGGGGGCGACCGCCGCCCTTCCAGCGGTGCAGCACGCGGGCCACCGAGATCAGGACTTCCTCGTCCAGGTCCCGTTCCACCGCGGACAGCGTCGATCCTGGGCTGTCGCCGGCGTTTTGGCGCGCCAGGTTGCGGTCCACGAGGGCCAGGATCCGGTCTCGAATCGGATCGGGCGAGATCAAGGCCCGCTCGATGAGCGGCAACAAGGGGTGCGCGGGCTGGAAAGGCAACCGGTGTCGGTCGCACATGCGCTTGAGCAATCGTTCGGGGTCCATGGGAGGGGGGCTTGAGCAAAGCCTACCCCAGTCCCCGGCCCCGGGCTGTCCCGCTTTAGGCCAGCTCGTCTTCGAGGTTGACCTTGTCGATCAATCCTGCGGCGGCTTGGGTGTCCATCCCCAGCGCGTCGGCGGCGTGCAGGAGCACGGCTGTCGCCCCTTCCGAGTCGCCGTCCATCAAACGCTTGGCGGCTTGGCTGGCCACGGTGATCAGGTGGACGTGCAGGCGCGGCCCCAAGGCTTCGAGCGGTTGGCCATGGAACTGAATGGCATCCACGACTGCTTCGGGCAGGTCCCAGCGCTTGGCCACCAGGGCGCCTACCTCTTGGTGGTTGAAGCCCAGTTTCTTGGTTTCCAACAGCTGCGTGCAGCTGGGGTTGTGCGAAGCCACCTGCAAGAGTTGCGCGTACGGCTTGCCGATGCTGTCGAGCATCACAACTTGCCCGACCTTGTGCAGCAACCCGCACACGTAGAACTCGTCGGGCGAGAGTACGCGCACTTTCTTGCACAAGGGGGCCATGCGCTCGGCGATTTGCGCGGTCAGCGAGGATCGGCGCCAGATTTTGGAGACGTCGAAGCCGGTCTCCTTCTCGAGGTTTTCGAACTGCGTGATCACCGAAACCTGGGTCACGATGTTCTTGAGCACATTGAGGCCCAAAATCGTGCTCGCGTGTTCGGTCGAGAGGCACTCGTGCGCCAGCCCATAGTAGGCACTGTTGGCGATGCGCAAAACCTTGGCCGCCAGCGGAGCATCCTCCGCTACCAGCGAGCCGATCTCGCGCGTCCCCGTCTTCGGGTCGCGGATCAGGGCGCTAATTTTTTGGACGATCGCCGGCATGGTCGGGATCGTGAGATTGCTCTTCAGAAGCTTTCTCAGCGCTTGGGAATCGGACATCCGGGAGGTGGGGGCAAGGTAGCGGTAGAACGGGGCCGAGTCTGACGAGGTGCTGGACTCACCGGCTCGGTCCTTATCGAGCTGGGAGGGCGGCCAACGCAAATCAGAGTGCTCCAAGGCAGGCAGGTCTCCCACATTGGGACCAGCGATTGGAAGGCGCGGCTCGGCGTGGAGCTTTAGGCCACTGGCTCGCGCTGAGATCCCCGGCAGGAATGCCCATTCGACTCAAGGATCGCGCATTTGGCGGGCGATGGATGGCGGGCTACGAAGGCGCATTTTCCCCAGGCCTTCGAGCACTCTTCCCCAACTCCTGATTCCATGCGCTGGATCCTGTTTGTCTTGGCCCTTGCCGGCACGTCGTATGCCCTTGGGCACCTATTCGATTCCCCCCCGCAGGCGGAGGCTGGCACGGCCGTCCGCATGGACGTCGAGGACCTGGTCGATGCGGCCGACCGTATCGTCGAGGCCCGCATCACCGGTCGACGCACCCTGCCCGATGGGCGGGGCGGCATCGTGAGCGAGTACCAACTGGACGTTCACCGCACGTTCCTGGGGTCCGAACAGGCGCCCCAAACCATCCGAATTCCCGGCGGGGTTCTGGCTAATGGCCGCGGCCTGATGCTCCCTGGCATGCCGCGCTTGAGCGTCGGCGAGGAGGTGCTGCTCTTCTTGAACGGCCAGACCGATTGCATGCCCACGGGGCTGGCCCAGGGCAAATTCCGCATCATGACCGACCGCAGCGGGCTGCGCCGGGCGATGCGCGCTTCGTCGCAGCTGGAGTTGGTCCAGGCCAACGGCCAAACGGCCGGCCATGCGGGGGTCCAGTCGTTGGCCTACGCGGAGCTCAGCGCTCGCATCCAAGCCCAGGTCGTCGATCGCCACGCGCGTGAAGCCTCCGCGTCCATTTCCTCCGAAGGTCGCTAGGTTCTCCCATGAAGCAATCGCTACGCAACCTGACGCTTGTGGTGGGGTCGATCACCCTGTGCGCTGCCGTCGCTGCCCACGTCCGGCTGATTTACTCGGGCAATGGCCAAGAGCTCTACTGGCAAAACCCGGCCGGGATCTCGCTCGTCATCCAGGGAATGGGGTCGCAAGACGTCCCCGGCAATTCGGATGACGTGGCCTTGCGAAGCGCCATCGCTGCCTGGAACGGCGTGACCGATGTGACCGCTTCGCTGTCGGAAAACACCGATCCGGTGCAGCAAGCGCGGACCGACTGGGCCGCCGATGACTTGCACCTCTTGACCTTCGACGAAAGCAACGCTTCGGGGTTCTTTCCGACGGGTTCGGGCATCGTGGCCATCACCCCGCTCGAGTTCTACACCACGGGTCGAATCTTGGACGCAGACGTCTTGTTCAACGGCAAGGACTACCACTTCACGACCGAGGGCGCTTCCGGTCGGTTCGACATCCAAGATGTGGCGACCCACGAGTTGGGCCACCTCTTGGGTTTGGATCACTCGGGCATGGCCGGTTCGACGATGTATCCCTACGTGGATCCCGCGATCGTGCTGCACCGTAGCCTTTCGATGGACGACATCGGCGGCCTGCGCGACATGTATCCTTCGCAGTCCTTTGGCGTGATCACCGGCAACCTCAAACGGAGCGCCGACCAAAGCACGGTACCCGGGGGCTACGTGGTGGTGCAGGATGGTTTCGGCCGCACGACGGGCACAGCCCTGGCGGATAGCAACGGCGTCTTTCGGGTAGAAGGGCTGGAATCGGGCATCTACGACGTGTGGGCCGATCCGCTCGATCAGCCTGTCTCGGCTGGCAACCTGACCCCCGGTCACACCATCCAGACCGACTTCGAGTCCAAGTACCTGGGCCAAGTGGTGCTCGGCTCCGGACAGACCGTTTCGATGGGCGACCAGCTGCTCGATCCTGATGTCAGCGTGTCGCTGGGGCGCGTCGCGGACACCTACCCATTGCGGGTCGTTGCGGGCCGGACGGTGAACTGTCTGGTGCGCGGCTCGGGGTTGTTGGCTGGCTCGACGCTCACGGCGCTCGATCCGAGCATCACGCTCAGTTCGGTGGTGTGGAGCGGCGGCAGCGTGAGTTTCCAAGCCACGGTTCCGGGTGGCTCGCCCCCCGGGCACGTGGATTTGCTGGTTGCCAACGCTTTGGGAGACCAAGACCTGTTGCCGGGGGCGCTCGAAGTGACCCCGCCGGATCCGGTGGTGACCCAAACCGTGCCGGGCTCCGGCCCCGGGACCGGGGGCTACGCGCTGACCATCAGCGGAAGCGACTTCCGTCCTGGCTGCCGGGTGGTGATCGGGAACCAATACTACGTCGATGGGGCGCAGGGGGGTTGCACCGTAGTCGACAGCAGCACGATTGCGTTGACCCTGGCCTCGACCGTGGCCGGTCCCCACGACGTGGTGGTGATCGATGCGACCGGTGTGGAGGGGCGGCTCAACGATGGCTTCCGCTCGCTGGCGACGCCCACGATCAGCTCGGTGTTCCCTGCGGTCGGATCCGCATTGGGAGGAACCCTTGTGACCCTGCGCGGACAAAACTTCGTGTCCGGCGCGACCGTGGCCATCGACGGAGTGAACCAAACCCAGGTGACCGTCTTCGATTCCACCACGCTGACGTTCTTCACCGAGGCTTCGGTGCCGGGTGGGGCGTTGGGCTTGACGCTCGAGAACCCCGACGGCGACCAGGCCTTTGCCTCGTACACCTATTCGAGCGAGTCCGATCCGAAGGTCGCTTCGGTGTACCCGAACACCGGACCCCAGGGCGGCGGAACCGAAGTGCAGCTCATGGGGACGGGGTTCACGGGGCAAACCGCAGTAGTCTTTGGAGCCGATCCCTACACGGGAGCCGGAGGCGTCAGCGCCAACCAAGTGACCGTGATCGATGACACGCACATTTTGGTGGTGACCCCCGCGGGCAGCTCGTCGTGGAGTTCGGTCTTGGTACAGGATGTGGTGACCAACCAAGCCTCGGTGCTGCCGAGCGGGTTCACCTATCAGTCTGGCGGCTCCTTTTCGGAGGAGCTGAGTTTCGGCGCGTGCCACAGTGGCGCGCCGAGGGGGGAAATGACCTGGCGTCAGGTGCTGGAGAGCAGCGCCTGGATGATCCTGGTCTATGGGGGGTTGATGGTGCGCTACTGGATCAGTCGACGCTGATCGAGTCGCCACCCGTCCAGCTTCCCTTGGGGAAGGGGAACTGGGCTTTCTTGACCGCCGATCCGAGAACCTAGGTTCCCGGGTCGGCGGTCGGGGTTTGGAGCGTCTCTGGGGCCGGGCCTGCGGCTCGGCGTGGAACCTCGCTGGCGGCGCGCTACCATGGGCCCATGACCCAACCGCGATCCACCATCGTCTTTGACATCGAAGTGGCTGGCTTCCCTTGGGAAGAGGTCGACGAGAGCACCCGAGGGTACCTGCTCGAGCGCGAATCCGACCCCACCCGCCGCGATGGCGTGCGCGACCGCTTGGCGCTCTATCCGGGGTTGGGCAAGGTGATCGCCATCGGGCTTTGGCTGATGGAAAAGGACCGCGGCATGATCCTGCTCGAGGGCAAGGAACAGGAGGAACACCCTTGGGAAAAGGTGCCGCACTCGAAGATCTACCGCGGCAGCGAAGCCCAGATCCTGCAGCGGTTTTGGCAGATCGTGGGGGCCCGCGACGCCATGGGCCGCTCCTCGCGGTTGGTGACTTTCAATGGGCGCGGCTACGACGGTCCGGTCTTGATGGTGCGTTCGGCGCAGATGGACATCGCGCCGTCGCGTCAGCTGGTTCCCTATCGCTACGACCTGACCGACCACTGCGATTTGTTCGATGTCTTGACCTTCCAAGGTTCGACCCGCGATCGCTACTCGCTCGACTATTGGTGCCGCCGTTTCGACGTGGAGAGCCCCAAGAGTTCGATCGATGGCAGCCAAGTCGGGCGCGCCTACCGCGAGGGGCGCATCGATGACATCGGCGAGTACTGTCTGCGCGACGTACGCGCCACGGGGCAACTCTACAGCCGCTTGGCGCGCACCCTGCTGCCGCTCTTCAAGGGGGGCAGTTGAGCGCCGCTCCGTTCACCCTGCGCGCCGCCACCCTCGACGAATTGGGCCCGCGGGAGGTCTGGGAGTTGTACCGCCTGCGTGCGCGTGTGTTTGTGGTCGAGCAGCAGTGCTTCTACCTAGACCCCGATGACGCCGATGGGCACGACCAAACGCGGCACGTGTTGGCCCGTAGCGCTTCGGGGACTTTGGCGGGCTACCTGCGCGTCCTGCCCCCGGGACTGGACGCCCACGAACCGGTGATTGGGCGCGTGGTATGCGCGCCCGAGGTGCGCGGCCAGGGGCTCGGGCATCGGCTCGTGCAAAGCGCCCTGGCTCTGGTGGCCGACTTGTGGCCTGGCACGGCGGTCCGCTTGCACGCGCAAACCTATCTCGAAGCCTTCTACCAGAGCCACGGATTCGATCCGGTGGGGGAGTCGTACCTGCTCGATGGGATCCCACACCTTGAGATGCTGCGACCGGAGCCGCGCGCCTAACCAGCCAATTCGGTTTCCGCTTGCCCCCAGCGCGCGGCGCCGCTGGAATGGGCTCCCTTCCCGCTTCCAACGCCCCCGAATCCCATGTTTCGACGTTTCTCAGCCCTGTTTGCCGGCATGATCACCGCCATGGTGGTGATGCTGATGGTGGAAGGCCTTTCGCTCAAACTCTATCCGCCGCCCGAGGGGTTCGATCCCAAGGATCCCGAGCAGATCAAGGCCTTCATGGCGACCCTACCCGCCAGCGCCTACTGGTGGATCATCGCGGGTCAAGCGCTGGGAACCTTGATCGGTTCGATCGGCGCGTGCTTCCTAGCCCGCCAGGAACTGATGCGCGTCTGCGGCACCATCGGCTCGGTCATGGTCGTGCTGGCGGTCTTCAACCTGACGCGCCTCAGCCACCCCGCATGGTTTGGGGTCGCCAACATCGGCACGATCCTGGCCGCCGCTTGGCTAGCCTACCGCATCGTACGCAACCGCAACTTCGACGCGCCGCCCATGCGTCCAAGCGCTTGAGCGCTCAACTTTGTTGGCCCGAACGACCCAACCGGATCATCAAAGCTGGCAAGGAAGCCGGGTCGCTGGTCCGTCCGTAGCTTTGCCCTGCTTGGTGGAGGTAGGCCACCGCTTGCCGCTCTCCGTCAGGCAGCGGCCAGCCGCTGCGCTGTAGAAAGTCGGCATCTTCCACAGGATTCAGCGTTTGGACCACCCGGCTTGCGATGTATGGCGCCAAAGCGCTGCGTCGAAGGGCGCGCGTGGCATCGTCCTCTCGGGATCCGACGATCGTGATCTGTACGGGCTCGTGCACGCACAGGTCGACCGCGCGACCATAGCCCGCGATGCCGTTGCCAAAACGCGGCCAATCGTTTGCGAAGGCTTGCAGGATGGTTTCGGCGGCGCGGCGCAGGTCGGGGCGGTCGGCCATGTAGCTCAAGCGGAGTAGGCCTTCGGCGAGCATCGCGTTGGCTTCGAGCGATTCGGGGCGTTCGCCCAGGCTGCCGCGTTCTTGGATGTCGTGCAGCCGGTCGGCCAAGCTGCCGTCCTTGGGGCGCTGGGCGCTGGGCAGACCTGCGCCGTAGGCGTGCAATGTGTGCTCGGCGAGTTCGAGGGCGGTCCCCATGTAGCGCCGCGATCCCACGTAGTGCATGGCCCAGGTCAGTGCGCGTAGCAGTGCGGCTTGGTCCTTGAGGAAACCGGATTGCTTGGGCATACCATCGAATCCGTGGGCTACCCCGCGACCGGGGCGGTACAGCTGGGTCACGAGGAAGTCGAGCGTCGTCAGCGCTTGTTCGAGGAAGTCCTCGCGCCCCAAGGCGAGCCCCGCTTTGAGCAACGCGCAGACCGCGTCGCCATTGCGGTCGGTGTAGATCCAGGGATCGGTTTCGGGCGGCTTGCGCCGGATGCGGGCCTCGCGCGTAGGCAGGTGGTAGTACTCCGCATCCTCGTCCTGGCTGGCGCGGAAGGCTCCGGTGGCGGGGTCGAGCAGGCTATGTTCCATCCAGGCTTGGATCCCCAAAGCCGTTTCGCGGAAGGATTCGGTGCCAAGGGCTTGGTAGGCTTCCGCATAGGCCAAGAGGCGCTGCGCGTTGGAGCCCAGCATCTTCTGGTAGTGCGGCTCGCTCCAATCCGCGGTGCGCGCGTAGCGGAAGAAGCCGCCTTCGACGCGGTCGTGGATCGCGCCCGCTTGCATGTACTGCAGCGTGTGGTTCACCAATTGCAGCGTGGCCCGATCGCCTTCGCGCGACCAGCGCACCAGCGCAAAGTGCAGGGCCTCGGGGTGGGGGAACTTCTGCCGCGTACCCCAGCCGCCGAACTTGGGATCGGCGCTGGCCAAAAGGCGCTCCATCACCTCGCGTGAGATGCTCGCAAAACGAGCGCGCGAGCCCGCGTCCGGCTCCGATGCCATGGGCGAGCGATCGCGCCAGCGTTCGAGCAGGGTTCGCAGCGCCGCTGCGTCGCGCGGTCCCGAACGTTCGAGCAGGTTGCCCTCAGGATCGATCCAGGCCAGGGTCGGCCAGCCGCTCGACCCAAAGCGAGCGTCGAGCTCGGGCTCGCTGCCTGCGTCAGCGCGGATGCTGACGAAGTGCTCCAGAAGCAGCGACCGGACCGCGGGGTCCGCCAGCGCGCCTTCGCGGAAGCGGCGACTCAGCGGGCACCATTCGGCTTCCAACAGGAGCACCACGGGAACACCGCGTTCCTTGGCTTGCTGCCACGCTTGGGCTCCCGGAGCGTGCCACTCCATGGACGATCAGACCCGCTCGGGGGGCAGGGTGGGCAATTCCTCGGCGGCCCAATCGACTTTGGGGCAGTCGCCGTACAAGTCGTCGAGGCTGTAGAACTCGCGCGCTTCGGGTTGCAGGATGTGCACCACCACATCGCCGAAGTCGCACAGGATCCACCAGCCCAACTCGACGCCTTCGGCGCGGGCATGGGTGCGGCCCGCGGCCTTGAGTCGGTAGTGGATGTCGTCGTACATGGCCCGCACGTGGGGCCGGGAGGTGCCGGTGATCACGACGAAGTAGTCCGCGAACTTCACCTGTTCGCGAACGTCGTACACACAGATGTCCTCGCCTTTCTTCTGATCGGCGATCCACGCTGCGGCAGCGGCTAATTGACGGGGTTCGATGACGGTACTCCGATGGGGGGGGTCGAAAAACAAGGGCGCGGCGGGTCCCAGGACCGGCCGCGCCCGGCCCGCCGGGAAACTCCCGTGGCGGGCGGTCTGTTCCTGGTGGGACCCCGGGCGCGGCGCAGGCCGGCCCAGGGGCCCAGCTCCAGCCTACCCGATGAACCAGGGCAGGAACACCAGGCTGACCACGGTCATCAGCTTGATGAGGATGTTGAGGGCCGGTCCCGAGGTGTCCTTGAAGGGGTCACCCACGGTATCACCCACGACGGCGGCTTTATGGGCATCGCTGCCCTTGCCGCCTTCGTTGCCGTCCTCGATGTACTTCTTGGCGTTGTCCCAAGCACCACCGGCGTTGGCCATGAAGATGGCCATCATCACGCCGGTCACGAGGGCGCCACCGAGCATGCCACCCAGGGTTTCGACCCCGAGCCACTTGCCGACGATCACCGGAACCAAAACGGCCACGGCGCCGGGCAGCACCATTTGCTTGAGCGAACCCTTGGTGGAAATCGCCACGCAACGGGCCGCATCGGGCTTGGTGGTGCCTTCGAGGATGCCGGGGATCTCGCGGAACTGGCGGCGAATCTCTTCGACCATTTCGTTGGCCGCGCGACCCACCGCACGCATGGTCATGGCGCTGAATAGGAAGGGCAGGAAGCCCCCGATCAGAAGCCCGATCATCACGTTGGAGTCAGAGATTTGCAGGTTGAGCGGCGTACCACCGTTCAGGTGCTTGGCGGCCGCCGTGAAGGCCGTGAAGAGGGCCAAGGCCGTCAGCGCGGCCGAACCGATCGCGAAGCCCTTGCCGATAGCGGCCGTGGTGTTGCCCACCGCGTCCAAAGCGTCGGTGCGCTGGCGCACTTCCTTGGGCAGCTCGGCCATCTCCGCCAAACCACCGGCGTTGTCGGCCACCGGGCCATAGGCATCCACACCCAGCGAAATGCCGAGGGTCGAGAGCATACCGACGGCCGAGATGGCCACTCCGTACACCCCGGCCATGTAGAACGAAAGCCAGATGGCGACGCAGATCAGGATCACGGGCAGGGCAACCGATTCCATGCCGGTGGCCAGACCGTGGATGATGTTGGTGGCCGGTCCGGTCTGCGATTGCTTGGCGATGTACTGCGCGGGGCCAGCTTCTTTGGCGGTGTAGTACTCGGTGACCTTGCCGATCAACACACCGACCACGAGGCCCGAGATCACCGCGATGAACAGCGAATGCGAGGCCGTACGCCCGTTGGTGAGCGTTTCCGGCAGGGCGACCAAGCCCGAGTAGGTGAGCAGCGCGGTGGCACCGATCACGATCACCGAAGCCACCACCAAGCCTTTGAACAGGGCGGAGTGCAGGCTGTGCTCGTCGGTCGCCTTGACGAAGAAGGTGCCGATTCCCGAAGCGATGATGCCGAACGCGGCCACCGCGAGCGGCAGCAGGATCATGCCCGCTTGGCCGGTCACGCCTTCGTAGGCAAACGCGCCCAGGGTCATGGCGGCGATGATCGAGCCCACGTAGGACTCGAACAAGTCGGCACCCATGCCCGCCACGTCGCCGACGTTGTCACCGACGTTGTCGGCGATGGTGCCGGGGTTGCGGGGATCGTCCTCGGGGATACCGGCTTCGATTTTGCCCACCAGGTCGGCGCCGACGTCGGCGGCCTTGGTGAAGATGCCGCCACCCACGCGCGCGAAGAGCGCGATGGACGAAGCACCGAAACTGAAGCCCAGCACTTGCTTGAGCACCAGCTCATCGATCAGGCCGTCATGCGCGTAGGCCAGGGTGAAAACCGAAACGCCCAAAAGGCCCAGGCCCACGACGCACATGCCCATGACCGTTCCCGAGCTAAAGGCCACGTCGAGCGCGCTAGCCAGGTCCTTGGTAGCCGCTTGGGTGGTCCGCACGGCGGCGCGGGTCGCGGTGTGCATCCCGAAGTAGCCCGCCAAGGCCGAGGCCATGGCACCCGCCACGAAGGCGTAGGCGGTCTTGGGGCCCAAGCCTTCGGCCGGGATCATGAAGATGATCGCGAACACGGCGGCCACGAAGAAAGACAACCAAATGTACTCGGAGCGCAAGAAGGCGGCGGCACCCTCCTGGACGAGCTTGGAGATGTCTTGCATCTTTTGGGAGCCGGCGTCTCTGGCCATGATGCCCTTGTATTTGGCAAAGGCAAAAACCAGGGCGAGCACGGCGCACACACAGGAGATATAGAGGATTTGGTCGGTCATGGCTGGGGCGGTTGGCCGCTCGGTCAGCGGGGCCTTAGGGACCCCTTTTGGGGTCTATCTGGGGTTTGAGGGTGCCCTACCTTAGTGGTGCGATCGGGCAGGTCAACAACCAGCCCGCATCCTGGGCGCGCTTTCGCTCGGGGGAGCGCTTGGGGGGCATGTCTTGCGGGCCAGGGGCCTAGTGCTGGAAGGGATCCTCGGGAGGCCCCGAGGAGGGAGGCGCCGCCCCATGGGGCGCTTCCGGATCGTGGGGGTGGATCTTGGCCACCTGGCGTTCGCGGCGCCGAACCAGGAAGCCTACCGCCACGAAGACCAAGACCACCAGGAGGAGGAAGCCCAAGGTGGCGGTGGAGTCCTTGACCCCTTGCTCCAGCTGCCCGATGTGACGCGCAAAGATCCGCCCGACCAAGACGTAGATTGGGACCATGATGCAGGCGGCCAACGAATCGAACAGCATGAACCGCCCGTAGCTCATCCCCATGGAGCCCGCTCCGAAGAAGCCCGGCAGGCGCAGGCCCGGCAAGAAGCGGCAGGTGAACACGGCCCAATTGCCATGGCGTTCGAAGCGCTTCTCGATCAGCTCAAACCGTTCGGGGTGCAGGATCTTGCCGGCGAACGGCCATTTGAGGGCGCGGGTCCCGAGCGTCCGTCCGAGCCAGAAGGGAATCGAGTCACCCAACAAGGTCGCAACCCAGCAGACCACGACCACGGGAAAGTACTCGACCAAGCCTTGGTGAACCAGGTAGCCCGATCCCACCATGGTGACCTCTTCGGGCACCGGCAACCCGCAGCCAGCGCCGACCAGCACAAGGAAGGGAGCCCAATACCCCAATCGATTGTAGATCGAGCTCAGGAAACTCTCTTCGACGATGGCCAGCCACACGCGGGCATCCTAGGCGGGCATCGCTTGGATAGCAAAGCCCGCGTGGCTCGGCCTGGATCGCTTTGGCTCCCAATCGTTTGGCTGGGGAAAGGGACCGGCCGCGCGTCCGCCTCCTGGGGGACCGGAGCCATCGCTCAACGGGGTTGGCTCGAAGGCAACCAGTTAAGGGTTTGCCCCGCTTCGAGCGCCCAGGCGAGCGGGCCTTCGGCCGCATGCAATCCCGCGGCATGGGCCCGTTGCAAGGCTTCGACCCCCGCCTGCCAGGCGGCTTCGGCGCCCCCGGGCCAGGGCAGCGCTGCATCCGCATCCTGGGCCTGGGAGGTGATCCAAAAGGCCAGGATCTGGCCCCGAATCAGCGCCAACTCGGCGGGTCGGTCCGAGCGGCGCTCGCCCTCTTCCAGAATCGCCAACCCCCGCTGCATCCAGGCCACCCGTTGGTCACCCCGGGGCTCGTTCTCGAGCGACCCGCGCAAGAAGACGAGGTGCGAAGCAAGCTGCGACCAGCCTTCGACCGAGTGGGGGTCGAGCTCCAAGGCCCGCCGGGCGTACACGTAGGCCTCTTGCCAGGCGCCATGGCGGACTTCGCGGTCGAACTGGATCCACTCCCAGCTGGAAATCAAACTGGCCAAGGGCCCCAAGGGGCCACGCGAACGTCGCGGGGGGCTTTGGATGGCTGCGATCCCAAGCAGCGCTAGGCCCCCCAAGCCCAGGATCCAGGTACCCGTCCGGCGCTTCATCGATTCAACCCCCAGGCGCGCAGGCCGAAGGTGCCCGCCAGCAAGAACCCCGCCACCAACGATCCCAAAGCCAACCATCCGCCTGCATCGAGCGGCTTGGTACCCACGCCGTAGGCCATCGCCTCCAAGTTCGACACCACGTTCTGAGTCCAACCCGGTTGCCATAGCGCCAGCCCTCCAGCACCTAGCGCCGCCAAGAAACCCGCCATGCTGGGTCGCAGCCAAGCCCCCGCGCTCAGAGCCAGGCTCGCCACCAACGCACAAACCGACAGCGCCCCCAAACCCAATCGAATCCCATGTTCGAGCGGGCTTTGCGGCACCAACCCAATCAAACCTCGCCGGCCCAAGAGCCCAATCGAACCGGGCCCCACGTTCGTCACGACGAAGCGAATCGGGCCGGTGCCCTGGGGCAGGTCCGCCGCCAAGAGGCGCAAGCCATCGACGGCGAACTCGCGCACGGGCCCTTGGACTTCCCCGCGCATCACCGCCACCCGGCAGCGGGTGGTGGGGCTCTCTCCAAGCACCGGGTGGACCCACAGCGCGAGCTGGCCCCCTTCTTGATCCGTAGCGAAGTCGGCTTGCATCGGCGCCCCCAGGGTTTCGCCTGCCGCAAGGACCCGGTCACTAGTCAAGGCGGCCTGCGAGTGGATCCTCAGGGCCGGTGTTCCATGACCCGGCCATTTCCAATCCACGCCGATCAAAAGCACCAAGAAGCCCGAACTCGCCAACATGGCGCCCAGCCAAGTGCAGACCATCAGGGTTCCGGGGCGCAAACCGAGGGGGGCCAACCAAGCTGCGTCGCGCCGAGCAACCCGGCGCCCCAAGCCAGCAAGGTGCACGAGCAACACGCACCACCAGGCCACCAACCAAGGCTCCAAGCTCCGCCCAGCCCGTGCCGCGGGAGACACCTCGCCCATCCAAGCATCCCCACGCATTGCGCTGGGGACAAGCCACAGGGCAGCGCAGCAGAAGGCAAAGCCCAAGAGGGGCTGCCACACCAAACGGCGGGAGGCCCAGAAAACCAAAGTGCCGCGCGCGCGCAGGTCAATGCCCAAGGGGTTCCCTCGCCTGGATTTCGCGGTACAGGTCGAACACACTGCGCGAAACGGAGTCGGTCGCGATGTCCGTGGCACCTTGATCGGCTAGGAACGCGCGCACGGCTTCCACGTCGACCGGACCGCGCCATTGGGTGCGCTTGGACTCGGGATCGGTCAGCAGGCTGCGCGTGGGTCCTTGGACAGCCACGCGTCCTTGCCACAGGATCGCCAAGCGATCGGTATGGTCGACCAAATCGCTCAAGCTGTGCGAGCTCAGGACCAAACTGCCACCGCGCGCGCGGTGTTCGCGGATCCATGCATCGAGCAACAACAGCCCGGGCGCATCGAGGCCGGCGGTGGGTTCGTCCAAGAGCACGAGCTCGGGCTCGAGCAGGAATGCTTGGGCCAACCCAAAGCGACGCAGCATGCCGCGCGAATAGCGGCCCAGGGGAAGCTTGCGAACGTTCGCGAGCCCCGCGCGCTCGAGGGCCAGATCCTGGGCCGCCCTCACCGCGGGTCCGCGTTTCCCGCGCAGGTTGGTCAACAGCGCCAGGACTTGGGGCCCATTCAATTCTTCGGGAAAGGGGGAGTCCTCGGGCAAGTAGGTGACCCGCGCCAGGACCGCCGGGTCGGTGGCCGGTTGGCCGAACAGTCGCACCGTTCCCCGACTGGCGCGTAGCAAACCGGCCAAGTGCCGCAGCAGCGTCGTCTTGCCCGATCCATTCGGCCCCAACAGCCCGAGCACTTGGCCCCGGGGCAAGCTCAGTTGCATGTCCTCAAGGATCGTCTTCCGGCGCCAACCCAACCCCACCGGCAAGCGGGCCGTGAGCCCCTGCACTTCCAGGGCGTTGGTTGCCTTAAGGTCCATGGATTGGCTGGGAGTCGGAGACGCCGGCATGCTCGGATTGTAGCCCGCGAAGGGGGCACTCCCCGGCCGCTCGCGCGGGCTTTTCGGGGTTGGGTCCCACCCACGCGCAGGTTTGGATGGAATCGATGGTCAGCCTCCACCCATCCTGCGCGAACCACTACACTGCCCGGAGTGCGCCAATTGGGTGGCCGTTCGCGTTTGGCAACTCCCGCTTGGCAACCCCTGTGGTCTGCTCGATCCAGAGCCGGGCCCAGATTTTGGCCCAAGATTCGGCACCTTTGCGCTTCCCTTGAACCCGGCTCCCAACTCCCTATGACACTTTGGATCTACGTGCTCTCCGGCAAGGAATTGGGCCGAACAGAGAGTTTTGATCGCAGCACGGTCGTGGTGGGGCGCGGGGACGAGGTGGACCTGCGCCTGACCGAAGTGACGGTCAGCCGTCAGCATGCTCGCTTGCGTTGGCATGCAACGGGAGCGGTCGAGTTGGAGGACTTGGGTTCCACGGCGGGCACGTTCCTTAAGGGGGAGCGGGTGGCTCGCTGTTGGCTGAGCGATGGCGATCGAATTCGGCTGGGGGACGTGGAATTGCGGGTTCGCGTGCAAATGGGAGCTCAGCAAACGAACGCCGCAGGCACCAGCCCTGGGAAGGAGGCAGCAGCGGACGACGAAGGGCTGGAGCTCGAGCTGGAAGGCGAGTGGGAAGCCCCGCAAACGCGAGCGACGGCACCCAAACCGGCTGCGGGCGCATACCGCCCCGGAAGTTCTTCCCAGCCGCTATCGAAGCCTGCGGCAAGCTCTTCGCCGAAGCGCAAACCGTCGGTTCCGTCCAAACCCACCAGCGCCCAACTCGCTGGGATACCCAACAAGGAATCGCGCACCACCTCGGGTCGTCGCGTTTTGCAGTACAGCCAAACGGCCGATTCCGGGGCGCTGGGTGGGGACCTCGCCCAACGCCCCGCGTGGCAGCGGACGTTGGCCTTGTTGCTAGCGGCGACCCTGATGGCAGGTCTTGCCTATGGGGCATACCGGCTGACCCAGGGCGTCAAGGCTTCGCGCAGCCAGGTCACCCAGGAGCCCTGACCGGGGCCCTGGACTTCAGTCGCGCATGGGCAGTGCCGCTTTCCAAACGGCCAGGGTCGCTTCCGCGCTTGCTCGCCAAGAAAAGGCTGTGGCTCGATGGCGCCGTTCGGCCGCGCGCGAGGCGTCCTGATCGAGCACGGCAGCACGCACCGCCTGGGCGCAAGCCTGCGCATCGTCGGGATCGAACCAGTGGACGAGATGCTGCGCCGCACCGACCACCTCGCGGTGGGCCGGCAAATCGCTGAGCGCCAAGGGCGTTCCCGCCGCGAGGGCTTCGAGCGCGAGCAGGCCAAAACTTTCCAGGCGCGAGGGAAGCACCAGGGCGGCGCAGTGGGCCAGGGCGTGGGCCACCTCGCTAGCTTCGCATGCGGGCTCGCGGTGCACTCTAGGGTCTTGCGCCCCCGCGCTTTGCGCGGCCTTGGTGTCGAGGCCTCGTAAGCGCAACGGTGGCAAATCCGGGTTGCGCGACCAAGCCTCGAGGACCAGAGCGAGGTTCTTGTGGGGCGTAGCGGGGCCGATCCAGAGCACGTGCGAGGCGGGATCGCGTGGCAGAACAGCCAAGTGTTCGCTGCCCGGCGTGGCCACGTGCACCTTCGCTGGGGGTACCCAAGGGTTCAATTGGCTAGCAAGCGTTTGACTCACCGCCAACACCGAATGGGCCGTTTCCAACGCGCGCCCCAAGCTCCGGTATGCCAATCCCCGTTGCCAAGCGGGTCCCGTTTCCACCCGGCGAAGCCCGTGGCATAGGTGCACATGGGCGAGACCGGGAATCCGAATGCCTGGCAAACTCTGCGTCTGCACGATCTGCGCGGGTGTTCCCGCTTGCTCCAAGGCGCGCAGAGTTTGGTGCAGCGCGTGGCCTTCGCGCAGGGCTCGACGCCAAGCGGGATGCATGGGCTCCGCACGCCAAGCGAGGTGCACGCCGGCGGTTTCCCAGGCCGAAAGCGCTTCCGGTGACCAGTTCGGGCGATTCGACAACAGGAGCGTCACGCGCACATCCGCCGCGCGTCCCAGCTGGGCCATGTGCGGCAGGATCGCTTGGGCATAACGCAACGCGCCTCCCATCGGGGGGCGCAGCACCAAACCATCGACCAGCACATGGGTTTGGCTCATCGCAAGCCTTCCCACAGGGTCTCGATCGCCTGGGCTGTCCGACTCCACGTGAAGCCGGCCGCATGGTCGATGCCTCCAGCGGGATCGGGGGGATCGACCAAGGTCGCGCTGAGGGCCTCGACCAAGGAGTCCAGCTCCAAGGTAGTTGCGACCGTCGCGTGGGCTCCCGCCACTTCGGCTTGGGCGGTTTGGGCGGGGACCACGACGGGACAACCCGAGGCCAAAGCCTCCAACACCGGCAAGGCAAATCCCTCGCTGCGCGCCACCAGCGCCGTAGCGGCCGCGTTGCGGTAGAGGCCCGCGAGTTCCGCGTCGCTCACCGACTCCAACGCGATCCAAGCTGGCGCACGCTGTGTCCACCAGCGATCCCGCGCGGTGGTCCTCGGGGAACGGGGTCCCGTGATCACCAAACGCACCTCGGGAAAGCCTTGGATTCGAAGCGCTTCGACGGCGCGCAACAAGTCATCGGGACGCTTCTTCGCTCGCCATCCACCTGGGGACAAGACATAGCGAAGGGGTTCGAGGCCCAAGCGTTCCAAGTAGGGCAAGTCGGCGGTTTCGGGCTTGGCGCCGAAGCATGGGGAATTCGCCCAGGGAACCACGTGTACGCGACCGCCCGCGTCCGCCAGGGGCAGGTCCAAGTCCCGCGCGGTGAATTGGGTTGCGGTCACAATCGCCGCAGCGTGGCGCTTGCCGTAGGCGACCCAGGCCCGGCGGCGCCAGGCCCCCGACTCCTGCACCCCATGGCGCCAGCTGAGTTCGTGCACGGTTTGCACGCGCGGGCAGTCTCCGCGCAAGGGGAACGCGGCTTGGAAGGTGTGCAGTCCGTGCAAGCCCAACGGACGGACCGAGCGCGGTAGTCGCCACTGGCGCCATGTGCGCAACGATTCGCCGGGCTCGGGAGTCAATCGCACCACTTCGAGGTTTCCTCGGGCTTCGAGCTCGGCCAGGCTGGCCGCCAGAACCCGGGCGATCCCCGGGGAGTGGGGGACCACCAAGGGCGAACAGTCGAAGCCAATGCGCATGGGGCTTATTGTCCCCCATGGGTGGCTGGGTCTCCACCCAGAACCCAGCCAGGCTGCCACAGATTCCTTACAATCGCGCGGGCGCGCTTCCACAACTCGGCTTCCACAACTCGTTTGCATGCAGCCCATGCCGGGTCACGGACGAAATCCGCCAGCAAACAATGGATCCAGCGATGGCGCGGCGAATCCCGCATCACGCCCAATCCGTGCGCCCGCCCAGCGAAAAGACGGGGCTCGTTGCAGGTGGCCCTCGACGCCATCGATACGCCCCAGTACCCTCGTCGCTTCGCACGGCTCCCGTCACGCTTTCCCTACGCACCATGACCTTTCTTCGTTCGCTGCTCGTTGCTTCCGCCCTGTTGGGCTTGAGTGGTTGCTTTCTCTCCCGATCCGACGTCAACGAGCCGATCCCGCGGGATGCGGTCCAGGCGCTGAAGCCCGGGGAAACCACAGCGGGGCAGGTCACCCAAGCGCTCGGCGCTCCGGTGGAAGTGGTGCAGTTGGGCCGTCGTAGCGCCTACCGCTATGAGTACGAACGCATCAAGATGACCGGGTTCTTTGCCATCTTGGTGGGGTTGCGCGGGGTCGACCAGCGCTCGGACCGGGTTTGGGTGTTCTTCGACGAAAACGACGTGTTGACCCACGTGGGGTCCACTTTCGAGGGAGACAGGGCCGAATACGAATTGCCCTACCTGGGGGAAAATGACTGAGCCGCGTAGCGCCCTTGGGCTAGCGGCCTGCCTCGCTCTGGCTGTCAGCTCATGCATCACGGGAACCTACTCCCGTGAAGACCGCCAAACGCCCCCGTCCGAAGCGGTTCTCGAGCTCCTGCAGCCAGGTCAGAGCGATTTGCAAACCTGTTTGGATGCCCTCGGCGCGCCACTCGTGGTGCGAGCCCGTGGTGAAGAAACCGAGCTGATCTGGGGTTGGCAGCGTACGGGGGGCTGGAGCCTGACGTTTCGCTTGCCCCTGGCGGACCGCGGCGGAGATGGCAATTTCTCCTATGCAGAGTCCAAGCGCGGAGGACGTGGCGTGACGCTGCGCTTCGACCGCGAGGAACAATTGGTGGCACGCAACGAAGGGCGCTTGGCGGACCTGATCGACGTCCAGCGTCCCAAAGCCGCCCCCCTCGAAGACTAACGATTGGACCGCACCATGGCCGTTCACCCCAGCGCCTGTTTTTTTGATTGCCCCGATGCCTGCGGGATCCGGGTCGAAACCGATGCAGCGGGACAATTCGTGGCCCTGCGCGGCAATCCCGCGCACCCCTGGTCAGCTGGGGTGTTGTGCACCAAAACGTCGCAGTACGGGGACTTGGTGCGCGACGAGCAGCGCATCGTCACGCCTTGGATTCGCGACCGGTCCGGACGCCTCCAGCAAGCCACCTGGGAGCAAGCCCTCGAGCGCATCGTCGAAGCCTTGGCGCCGCTCGCTCCCGAACGCATCCTGAGCCTGGACTATGCGGGCAACATGGGGGTCCTCGGTCGGCGCTTTCCCAAGCGCATACTGAATGCCCTAGGGGCGACGCTCAACGATGGGGGCATCTGCGATGCCGCTGCGGAAGCGGGATTTGAAGCCGTACTCGGGCGTGCGATTGGGTTCGACCTCGAGCATTTGGAAACCTGCGACGGCATCGTGATTTGGGGCTGCGATGTGGCGCGCACCATGTCGCACCTGATGCCGCGGCTGGCGCGCGCGGTCAAGGCGGGTGCTTGGGTAGCCGTCGTGGACATCTACGAGTCCGACACGGTCGCATGGGTGCGCAAACACGGTGGGACCGCGCTGTTGCTGCGTCCGGGGACCGACGCGGCGCTGGCTTTGGGTCTATGCCAATTGGCCTTTGAGGAACGCCGTGCGGATCTTGGCTTCTTGAAGCACGCATGCGTGGGCTCGGCCGAATTCCGAGCCCACTTGGCGGGGCGCTACGGGGTCGAGGAGGTCAGCGCGGTTACGGGAATCGAGCCTGCGGAGCTGCGGGCGTTCGCGCAGCGCTTCCACGCCTCCAAGGCTCCGCTCCTGAAGCTGGGGATCGGCATGTCACGCCGCGCGGTGGGGGGCATGTCGATGCGCGCGCTGGCCTCCTACGCGGCCGTCTTGGGGATTGCCGACCGAACCCATTGGGAGAGCGGCGCGCACTTTGGCCTCGACCTTGCGGAGTTGGACGGGCACGACCTGCGCCCGGCAGGATTCGACCAGCCCCCGATCCGGCTGGTGCAGTTGGGCAACGAGTTGGCCAGCGGCCGCTTTGGAGCCTCGCTCGTCTGGGGCCACAACCCGGCGGTCACGGTGCCCGACAGCAACATGGTGCGCCGCGGTTTGGCGGACCCGAATCACTTCTTGATGGTGCACGAATTGGTGTGGACCGCTACGGCGCAACTCGCCGACGTGGTCTTGCCCGCGACGACCTTCTTGGACCAAGCGGATTTGCTACGCAGTTATGGTCACCGTGTGCTGCACTACGTTCCCAAGGTCCTCGACCCGATTGGGGAAACGCGCGGCAACGTCGCTGCGTTTGCGGCGATTGGGGAGGCGCTAGGCCTCGACCGCTCGGTTTGGGAGGGGTCTCCCGAGACTTGGTGCGAGCGTGTCCTGAACAACAACCGGACGCGTTTCACCGATGAGGAGTGGCAGCGATTGCTTGCGCACGAGCCCGTCAAGTTGGCCGCGCAGGTCCACGCCGACCGGGGTACGTCCACCGGCCGCATTGAACTGTTCAGCGCGCAATTGGAGCTTGCTGGCCACGCACCGATGGCGGAATACACTCCCGACGAAGGCAGAGGGGGCGATGGAGACTTTTGGTTGTGGCCGGGCCCCTCCAAAGCGACCCACAACAGCACCTTCTTGCACAGCAAGCGCCACTTGGCGCGGCTCGGGGCCCCCAGGGTTTCGATGCATCCACTCGACGCTCAACGCCTTGACCTCGTCGATGGGGGGCAGATCCGGTTGCACAACGAAGTGGGGCAGCTGACCGTTCGGGTGGAAATCAGCGAGGGGGTGCCCCGCGGTGCCCTTTCCTTGGCGGGCTTCTTCCATGAGGAACTCGTGCCCGAGCGCACCAATGTCAACGCACTAGTGCCTCAAGACTTGAGTGACATGGGCGCGGGCTCTAGCCTGTACAGCACTCGCGTGAAGGTGTCCTCGGTGGTGGATTCCGCTGAGCAAGCTGAATGACTTGCCGGACATGGCGTAGGGAGCTTTCCCGCACACAGTTCTCCCCCCCAGCCCCCCCCAGACCCCCATGACTGAAACGTCTCGATCCAATTCCCTGCTCGCGCTCTCCGGACTCGCCCTCTTGGGTGGCGCTTTGGGGGGTGCCCTGGTCAGCCAGTGGAACCATTCTCGAACCGCGGCCGACGACCCTGCCCCTGCGACGCTCGAGCCCGAATCCAGCCAACCGTGGCGTGAGCCGATGGCCGACTTGGAGAGCCGAATCCAAGAGCTCCAACGCGAGGTGCAAGCCTTGGCCGAGGCCCCGCGCGTGGCGCTCCAGGCAGGTCCCGACGCCACCCAGGAAGTGGCTCGAGCATCGTCCGGTGCGCAGGACACCCCGCCCGTGGAAGCCACCCCCGAGTCCCAGCAGGCCCAGCTCGACGATTGGCTGGCTCGCTTGGTGAGCGGCGAGTTGGACAACACCGAAACGGCCGACCTTTGGGAAGCGGCCAAGCTGGCGGGCCGGGCCGACGAGCTCTTGGCGCTGTTTGAAGCGCGGGCGGCAGCCGATCCGCAAAACCCCGATTTGCAGACCGATTTGGGGCAAGCCTATCTGCAGCGCTTGCAGCAATACGGCGCCAACTCCAACAAGACCGGGTTGCTGGCCATGAAGGCCGACCAGTCGTTCGATCGGGCCCTGAAGCTCGATGAGGGTCACCTCGAAGCCCGCCGTAGCAAGGCCATCGCCCTTTCGTTTTGGCCCCCCGTGACCGGCAAGCAGGCCGAAGCCATCCACCAGTTCGAGGTCTTGATCGAGAAGCAAAACGCGCATCCCTTGGCCCCCGAGCACCAGGTGGCCTACCTGCTCCTGGGCAACATGCACATGCAGATGGGCGACCTGGACAAGGCGCGGGCGGTCTGGAACCAGGGCCTCGAGCGCTTCCCCGGGGATCCGAAGCTCTTGGCCCAGCTCCAGGCCACCGCCGAATAGTCCCCTTGAGAGAACGCGCTGGGTGCCCCGTTCCCGGGGCACCCAGCTTGTGTACGCTGCCCTGGCTGTCATGTGGATCCTGAGCCTGAGCCTGTCGTTGTGCCTGCAAGCGGCCCAAAGTCCGCCCGCGGACTTGGCCATCAACATCGATTTTGGGGATGGCGAATTGGCGCCCGAAACCATGGGAGCCGAAGCCTTAGAGCCTGGTCTCTGGAACCCGATCCGCTTCTCCGCTCAAGAGGAATGGCCCCTGTTCGATACCCATGGCCGTTCGACCGGTGTGCGCTTGGCGGTCGAAGGTGCCGCGAGCTGGGTGCAATGCCCCGAACCTCGGGCCTGGCCCGAACTGGTCCAAGACGGGGTGCATTCGATCGGCGAGGACCAAACCTGGATGCTGCGCGACCTGCCTGCGGGGAGCTATGCCCTGTTGGTCTACGCGCGGCCCCACTGCCAGGCGCAATCGACCTCGATCGAATTGGCCAATGGCGAACCCGATCGTGCCTGCATGGAGCCCGATACCAGCGGCTTCGGCCGCGAGAGTCGCCTCCTATGGGTACGTCATTGGGGAGGAACGCAGGGCGTCACCTTGCACGTGGCTAGCCACCGGTCCGAGACGCGCTTGGTGGGCATGCAGTGGATCCGCCTGAGCCCCGACCCCGATCGCCATGCGACCGACCTCTTGTGGGCCGGGGAGGTCGCTTGCGCGTTGGGGCCTGAGCGCGACGAAGGTCGCGGGTTTTGGATGCGGGCCTTTGCCGGAGGAGCCACTCCGGTAGCGCTGTGGCGCTGGGCGGGACGCGAGGTGGAGGGTACGCCCTTCCCCGGTCGGCCCGCGATCGGAACGTATGGATTGGTGCGCTACGACCAAGGACCCCCCGATTCGGACAAGGGGGGCGTGCCCGATTTGGAATGGGCCGGAAGTCCGCGCTGGGCGCAGCTGTGGGGGCGCGATGGGGCGGGAGCTTGGCAGCGCAGTCGAGTGCGCTGGTTCGAGCTTCCCTAGGGCCGCTAAGAACCCGCTTGGGCTTCGTGTTCGGCCAGCAATTCGCGGTATACGGCGAGGGTGGCTTTGGCGGTATGGCGCCATGTGAATTGCGTGGCGTGCTCAAAGCCAACTTCCACGCGGTGCCGCGCGTAATCGTGGTCCTCCAGGAGCCGGCAGCAGGCCTCGAAGAAACCGTCTTCGTCGCTGGGATCGAGCAGGATGGCTGCATCCCCGCAGACCTCTTCGAGCGACGTACAGCGGCTCGTGACCACCGGGGTTCCATTGGCCATAGCTTCCAAGGGGGGCAGGCCAAAACCTTCGTTGTGCGAAGGCCAAAGCATCAAATCCGCCGCCGCCAACAAACTCGACAATTCACCATCCTCGACCATCCGCAGCCAGTGCACACGATGTCGCACGGGGGATTGGCGCAGGGCTTCGACGAAGTCTTGGTACCCGTAACCGAGCGGGCCGACCACGACCCAGTGATGCGGAAATCCTTTGGCCACCAAACGTTCGAAGACGCGCAGGGCCAAGACATGGTTCTTGCGCCGATCGATGCGCGCGGCGGTGATCAAAAAGCGGGTCCCGTGGGGCAGGTGCACCGCCGGGCTCGATGGTGGGGGCAGGTGGTCGCAGCCCAAGGGCGTGACGCGCACTTGCTCGGGTTTGGCTCCCAGGTGTTCCACCACTTGCTTGGCCACGTATTGACTTGGGACCAAGAGCACCTGACTGCGCCGCGCCAGCTCACGGGCGCTGGCCAACATGCGCTCGGCCGCATCGCGGGGCAGGTACCCGGGTCCATCGTTCCTGCCCGCGTCCAAAGCGTAGATGCAGTCGAAGATCGTGGCGACCTCGGTAGCTCGGCGGACGGGCAGCGGACTCCATTGGGTTTGGTGGTACAAGCACACCCCGCCCACATAGTCATCCACACCCATCTTGCGTAGCTCGAGCCACTTCTTGAACCAACGCGTGGGAATGCGGGGTCGCAGCATGTGCACCTGCGAGTGGATCAGCCCTAGTTGGTACTTCGAGTAGTACGAGGGCTTCAAAGTTCCCGCGAACAGCGTGATGTCCGGGGCGATGCCATCGAAGAGCAAGCCCCGCACCATTTCACGGACATAACGGCCGATCCCCTCCCGGTTGACCAGGGCAGGCCGATAGTCGATGGCGAGCGGCATAGGATGCCGATGCTAGCGCAAATCGGCCGCAGCCCGAAGCAGCGGGCGGGCAATTTGCCCCAAGCCCATTCCCAAGAAACAGGCCCCCACCAGCCAAGCGACGGCCTTGGGCGATAGGGCTCCGACTGGGCGAACGCCCATGCGCACCAAGCAAACCAGGGCGTATCCCGCCACCCAGGCTTCGGTCAGCGCAGTGGCCACCGCCGCACCTTCCAAACCCAAACGGGGCAAAAGGATGGCGTTGCCAACCACGTTGATGGCTAGGCCGGAAGCCGCCAGCCCCAGCATGGCTTGCGTTTTTCCTGCGGCGATCATGCCGGTGATCCAAAGCGCCCCCGCATGCACGCACACCAAAGCCACCACCAGGATCCGCAGCACGCTTGCCGCCTGGGGGAATTCGGGACCAAAGGCGAGCAGCAGGTCTGGGGCGGCCATCCAAAAGAACCCCGCACTCACGATTCCCAGGGCGATCAATGGAAAACCGACTCGGGCCAAGGCCGGCCCCATGCGACCCTGTGCGTGCGCGCGGGCCAGCCAGGGAAGCGCTGCCTGCGGAGCGAGTACGGCCACCAGGATGGCAAACGAGAACAGACGGACGGGCAGGTTGTAGAGCCCGAGCGCCTGCTCGCCGAGTTGTTGGCGGATGAAGGCGTTGTCGATCCAGAAGTACAATTGCTGGCAAAGGGCTCCGAGCCCCAGCGGCAAAGTCAGCCACAAGTACGGGCCAAGCGGGACCCCTTTGTTCGCTCGCGGGGGCAGATGCTGACGCAACATCAGGTGCAAGGCGCCGTGACCCAGCGATGTGGATGCGGTCATGGCGAACAGCAGCGGCCCGACTCCGCGCACACCGAATCCAAGCACCAGGCTGACGATCGCAAGCGTTCCGAGCGAAGTGGCCGCCCGGATCAGCACCGGGGCCCGCAAGCGCATGGCGTTGCGAGCGGGCACGATGGTCAGCTCCAAGGTGTAGGTAAAGGTGCTGATCGCTGCCGCTACCAACCACATGGGCTCGGGTTCTCCAGCCACGAAGCACCACAGCGCCCAGGCCGCAGTACACGCCAAAGCTGTCACGCCACGGACTTGGCGGCCCGTGCGCAGTAGGCTGGCCAAGTCGGCCACGCCCGAGGAACTCTGTTGCACCACCGTTTGCCCCGTTCCGAGGTCGGCCACGCTGCCCATGACCGCCATCACCGCCAAGTAGAAGGTGAGCCGTCCAAACTCCGCCAACTCCAGGCCCCGGGCCAATTGGAGCAACACGAGCAGGGTGCACAGCGATCCCACCACTCGTCCCGCGACCAACCACCCCGTGCTCCCCAACATCCGCGCATAGGCTGGCGCGCTGGTCGGGGGCTGGGTGGGAAGTTGGGTGGCAGACATGGGGGAGTGCGAGTCTAGCGTGGAGCGCACCCGAATCCCGGCTCCGGGGCGCTTTGACGGGACGGGTGCTGGGTTCGATGGAGCGAAAGCAGGAACCGCGCAGGGGGGAAGATTTTCCGGGGGCTCCCATGCTGGGCCTGGGGCGCAGGGGCGGAATCTGTGTTGGACGGGTCCGCAGCCGTGGGCGGGGCACGGGAGGTAGGCGGGAAGTTTTTCCCAGGTAGGCCCTGACGGGTGTCTCGCGCTGGGCCCGTGCTTGGGTCGCAGCGGGTGCTCTGGATTTGGCTAAGGATCCCAATCCTCCCAGGTCGAAGCATGGGAGCCCACCCTTATCAGGTAGGGGCGTTTGGGTCCACCCAACCCAATGACTGCTGAGCCCTGACCACTGCCAAGCGTGATCGACGCCGGAGCATCCTCTTGTTTTTCCGAAAGAAAGATACCCCCGATCCCAACAACGACGATCGTCGGCGCGTTCTGCGCCGGAGCCCGAAGGATCGTGAGGACTTCCGCGTAACCCTGGAGCCCGTCCAGGACGGCGCGATGGTCGGGCAGCTCGATGGGGTGGTGTTGCTGAACCTGGACTCGACCCTCGATCGAAGCCTCGAAGGTCGGCTGGATGACCTTTGCATCCAAGGGGCCAACGTACGGGTCTCCCGCGATGCGGTACCCTACCTGCACATCGATCAAGTCATCGCGGCCCGCATCGAGCACATCAAGGAAGGCTGGTCGGTGACCTCACCCTGCATGGTACGCTCGATCGAGACCACCGCTCGTTTCTATGTCAAGGTGGGGATCGAGTTCATCAACTCGGGCGACCTGTACAGCCAGTTGGACGATCAATTGGGCAAGTACTTCAACCGCCGCGAGAACGATCGCATTCGCGTGGGCGCGGGCAACTTAGGACTTCGGTTGAGCCGCAAGGCCATGCGCCTCCAAGCGAGCGTCCACGATCTTTCGGAGATGGGAATCGGCGCTTGGGTCGACCATGTTCAAGCCGTCAAGTTGGGCGTGGGGGATACGCTCCAATTCCGGCTCAAGTCGCGCGAGGACAATTCCTTCGTGCAGGGGCGCGTGCAAGTCGCCCGCAAGGAAAGCCACGGCGCCCGCGACTACGTCGGCCTAGTCTTCTTGGGAGCCGAGGCGGAACAGGAGAATGCGCTGCTCGAACACTTCATCCAAAGCTTCCTGACCCAGCGTCTGCGCTGGTCGGATACGGCCTGAGCCGGAAGGATCCTGGAACGAGCCTGTAGGCGTTCCGGGGCGACCGCAGGCCAAGCTCCAAGCGCGGCCTAAGCCAACGCGGCTTGCAAGCGGCCCACCACGTGTTGGGTGAAATCCGTGGTGCTGAGCTCGCCACCGATGTCGCGCGTCCGGGCGCCTTCCGCAATGGCGCCGAGCACGGCTTGCCGCAAGTGGGTTCCCGTGGACACTTCGCCGAGGTGGCACAGCATGTTGCCCATGGCCAAGAGCGCTGCCGTGGGGTTGGCCAGATTTTTGCCCGCGATGTCCGGGGCCGTGCCGCCCGAGGGATCGAACAGGGCGGTGGTGATTTCCCCCGCATCATTGAATGCGAACGAGGCGCTGTCCCCCAAACCCACCGAGCCGATCAACCCACAGGCCGCATCCGAGAGGAAGTCGCCATACTCGTTGGCGCAGACGATGACCCCGTAGCGCTCGGGGGCCATGATGATGCCCGCAAGCAGGGCATCAAAGAGCTCGCGCCGGTAGGGCACATCCGGGTGATCCACCGCGATGCTGCCGACGGTTTCTTCGAAGAGTCCATCGGTGGCTTGTTGGATGGTGTACTTGCTGGTCGAGCAGACTCCCTTTCCACGGCGCTCGGCCAACTGGAACGCGAAGCGCGCCGCATGGGCTGTGGGATGGCGTTCGATCACGCGCACGGAAACCGCGGTGTCGCGGCCGATCCGCATACCCGGATCTTCGTACGTGCCGCCCGTTGCCACGCGTACCACGTCGATGTCGATGGTCTGGGTGAAGTTGGTCTTGATCCCTGGAATCGTTTGGACGGGGCGGTGGATGACCGAGAACTCCAGCCGCGTGCGAAGCACTCGGTTGGGGCTTTCCTGGGTCGTCGCCGTGGGGTACTTGAGCGCCGTGCGCACCTGGCGGATCTTGGCTTCGACTTCGTCATAAAGCGCATCCCCAGCGCGCTTGCGGTTTTCATCCGATAGGTCCATCGGGAAGAAGCGCAATTCGAAGGGGAGGGCCTCTGCGACCGAATGGACCGCGGTGGAGAGTTCGGCGGAGATGCCGTCCCCGAGGAGTTCAACGATTTCGTAACTAACCATAGGATGCGCGGATCGGGGGGCTGCGCGTGCGGGTTCGCACACTTGGCCGAATCGGCAGACACCATAGCGACCGAGTCCCAGCAAAGCACCCTTTCGTTGGCGCTCGACGAGCGAGCCCTGGCATGGGGGCCCTTGACCAGGCATTCGGCCTGATTCCGGTCTCCGATTGCGAAACGATCCGGTCCCCATGGTCTATGATAAGGTGCCTGCTGGGTCCGGATGGGACCCAGCGGAGTCCTTCTGCTCCCTTCATGCGCGCGTTCTTGATCTTTTTGCCCCTGCTGCTTTTGGTGGGTGGTTTGTACTTCTGGGTTTCCCGGCAGACCCCTTCGCAGGGACCCGAAACGGCGTTGCAGACGGGCATCGAACTCGAGGGCGAGCCAGTGGCACCGGTCGCGAGTGAACCCACGCCCGTCGCTCCGTTGCGCGAGTTGGCCAGCGAGCCCCGCGCCGAGGCTCCGGCTCCGGATAACATCGATCTGCGGTACCCGCTGGAGTTGGACCTGGTGCTCGTGCAGCCCGGCCCGAAAGCCGAATCAGCGGGGGGGGAGTTTGGGGCTGGTGCCAAGGCCATCTTGCGCGGCAGCGTGCACACCGATGATGGCACCCCTTTGCCGGGCAGCGTGGTCTTCATCGCGGGAGCCAACAAGAACCGGGAGCTGCCCTGCGCCAGCGACGGAACCTTCCTTGCCAACGATTTGTACCCGGGGCTGGCCATCGTCCGGATCGAGTCCGGCCGGGGGCAGATTTCCGAGCGCGAAGTCACCCTGGGCAACTTTGGCAACACCGAGTTGAACATCTCGTTTGGTTCGCGGTCTGGCGCCCGCGTGACCGGGCGCGTCCAAGATGAGTTTGGCCAGCCCATCACGGGGGCACGGCTGCGGGTGGATGGGCAGGCCGCCATCAGCAACGAAGAAGGACGCTTTGAGGTCTACCAAACCACAGCAGGCAAGATCTTGATCGTGATCGAGGCCGATGGCTACGCACGCTACCGCGAGGAGCTCTCGATCAGTCGCGGGACCGTCGTGGAACCCGATCGCTTGGTGTTCCAGCTCGAGCGGGAAGCCACCTTGGACCTGGAAGTCACGGGGATCAGCAGCCAAAGCGATCCCGTGCAAATCTATCTGTTTCCGGCCGGCGGCCAACGGGTGAACACCCAGCGTGGCCAACGCACGTTTCCTTGGTACACCGTCAACCCCATCGAAGTGCGACCGGGCGTCACCACTACGGTGCGCAATCTCCCGCCCGGAGCCGTCACGGTCATGGGCTTTCAGAGCGGGGCGATCGCGACGCCGTTGCGACGCAACGTGAAACTCATCGGCGGCCAGCGTACTTCGACCAAGGTGGCCTTTGAACCGGGGCCAGCGCTGCTCGGCCAGGCCACGTGGCAGGGCAAGCCGGCGGCGGGTGCACGGGTTCGGCTGGAGGCCTTGGACGCCAGCCAGGCTTCGATGCTCGCGCTCGGGCGGCGCCCTTCGTTCCTGATGGAGATGGTGGTCGACATACTGCCGCCCGCGAACCAAAGTGTGGTGGCGGATGGTGCCGGACGCTTTCAGCTCACCACCCAACCGGACCTGCAGGCTGAGTACCTCTTGTTCGTGACGAGTGCCGACGGAAAAGGACGTGCCATCCAACGGGTCGGAGGCGCGCAGCTCAACGGCGAGTTGGCGATCGAGTTGCTGCCTGTCGTCGACGGCTCGGGAAGTTTGGCGATCGACTTTCCGGGGGTCGGAGTGAGCTTTCCCTATCGCGTCCGCGTCCAGGGCAAGGTGGGGGAGATCCAGACGCTGCCCTTGGGGGACACGCTGCTGGTGCCCGATTTGCCCTGCGGGCTGTGGCGTTTGGACGCCTCGCGTTTCCAGCGTTATGCGACCCGAGGGCAGCGCTTTTGGATCGAAGACGGCGTGCAGACCCAGCAAACCTTGCGGCTGGACGAAGAGCTGTGGAAGATTGTGCGCTGAGGCGTGCTGACGGCGGCCGGAGACTTGGCTAGACCACCCAGGTTCTTGACTAGGATCGCAAGTCTCCGCCCAAGGGCTCACGATGGGGCTTGGCTAGGGGTAGAATCGCGGTCTCGTCCGCTCCCGTCCACTCCGACAACGATCCATGGCCGCGATCTCTCTGCAACTCGAAGGCACCGCCCTCACCTTGGAAGCCCTCGCCCCCCTGGCTCGAGGCCGTGACTGCCGCCTCGTGGTTCGTGACGCCGTCTACCAAGGCCTCGAACCTTCGCGCGCGATGGTCGACCGCTGCCTGACCGAAGGCAAGCCGGTGTACGGCATCTCGACGGGCTTCGGCAAGTTGAAGAGTGTGGCCATCGATCCGGCCGACCTTGCCCAACTGCAACGCAACTTGGTGCTCTCGCACAGCGTGGGGGTGGGAGCGCCCTTGGCCGAACACGAGGTGCGCATCGCCCAGGTATTGCGCCTCAACAGCCTGTTGCGCGGGGTCTCTGGAATCCGCGTGTCCTTGGCTCGGGACTTGGTCGAACTCTTCAACCGTGGGTTCGTACCCGAAGTGCCCGGGCAGGGCTCGGTCGGCGCCAGTGGCGATTTGGCCCCCCTGTCGCACATGGTGGCCGCCTACATGGGCTTTGGCTTCGCCTCGGTGGCGGGGGTGCGTATGCCCGCACGCGATGCCTTGAGTGCCATCGACCTGCCCCCGATGGAGTTGTCCGCCAAGGAAGGCCTGGCGCTCATCAACGGAACCGAGGTGATGAAGGCCATCGCCGTCTGCAATGTATTGCGTGCGCGCAACCTCTCGAAGGCCGCCGATGCGATCACCGCGTTGACGCTCGAAGCCCGGTTTGGTTCAGTGGCGCCTTACCAAGAGCGCTTGGCCGAACTCAAGGCGAACGCCGGCCAGAGCCGCACGGCGTCCAACGTGCGTTTGTGTTTGCAGGACTCGGAAATCCTCGCCTCCCACGCGGACTGCCTTCGAGTCCAGGACCCCTATTCGTTGCGCTGCGTGCCGCAGATCCATGGGGCCTTCAAGACCGCCTTGGAGCATGTGGAAAGTGTGCTCGATGGGGAGCTCAACGCCGTCACCGACAACCCCATCGTCGATCCGGAAACCGGTGCGGTGTACAGCGCGGGGCTCTTCCATGGACAACCCTTGTCGGTCACCCAGGACTACTTGGCCTTGGCGGTGTGCACCCTGGCCAACGTGTCCGAGCGGCGTATCGAGCAGCTGGTCAATCCCGACCTCTCGGGCTTGCCCGCGTTCCTGACGCCCCATCCGGGGTTGCACTCGGGTTTGATGATCTGCCAGTACACGGCCGCCGCCTTGGCCAGCGAAAACAAGCCCCTGGCGCACCCGGCTTCGGTGGACACGATCCCGACCAGCGCCAACCAGGAAGACCACGTTTCGATGGGCATGACGGCCGTGCGCAAGGTGCGCACGATCCTCGACCACACCGAGCGCATCCTCGGCATCGAACTCCTGTGCGCCGCCCAGGCGCGGGACTTCCATCCCGAATTGCGCGCCGGCAAGGGGGCCCAGGCCGCCCACGATCGACTGCGCCGACACGTTCCCAAGCTGGAAGAGGACCGCTACTTGGCCCCAGACTTGGAAGCTGCCTACCACTTAGTGGCCAGCGGGGAATTGGTCCAGGCGGTCGAAGCGGCCGTGGGACCTCTGCAGGGGTAGAGGCCCCCTGTTGGGATCAGAGGCGAAATGGGGGCAAGGGGCGAATCGGTTTCCGGTTCGTTTCGTCTTGAGACGCGGATCGGCGGGCGGGCTTTGGGGCTGGCCCACCGATGGGATGGTCGCGGAGAACGAAGTTCAGGCCAATTCGGGCGGTTCTCGATGAAGGAGCCTTGAGCGCCCGCCCGTTGCGGGTGCTGGTTCTTTGCGAGCGGTGTCCGCCTCGCCGGCCTGGGTGACTCGACCGTCAAGAGGGGCCTCAAATGGGGCCTCAAGAGGGGCGTTGCCAAGGTCTCGGCGAAGTCTGGACCCATTCATCCAGACCCCCATTGTGCGCTGGTGCGCGCAGCTAGGGGTCGTTCGAGCAACCTGGCTATGGCTAGGTTTGCACGGGTCAAAGGTAAGGGAATGGACCCTTGGCCCGCCGCCATGACAAACCGAACGCTGCCAGGCTTGGCCAGGGACGAAGCAAGGATCGACGGATGCTTGTGGCCCGGGTGGAAGCTTCGGAGGGGATCGGCGGATCCCCCGAATTTGTCGAGCGGAGACTGGAAAGAAGGGCGCCGATCGATCGGCGCCCTTCGCCATTTTCCGGGCATGGGATCCGAGCGCGGTTCCAAACGCCAAGCAGCTCGTATCCGTCGCCGTTATGCTGGGGCCGTGGAAGAGAGCCCGTTCCCCGACCTTCGGGACCAACCCCAAGCGCCCGAGGCCTATCTCGGCGACGCACTCGACGGGTGGTGGGTGTTGGCCGCCACGGTCCGGGGTTTTTTTCCTTGGCCCGATGGGGAAGGGCAACTCCTGTGGTGCAACCCGCTCGAGCGCATGCTGTTCGACCCCGCGCTTTGGCGACCCCCGCGCCGGTTGCGACGCATGGTTCGCCAGCGTGGGTGGGAAGTGCGGCTCGACGGGGACTTCGCGGGGGTGCTGCGCGCCTGCCAAACCGTCGGGCGTGGGGAAGGCACTTGGATCACTCCCCAGGTGGCGGAGGCCTACCAGGCGCTCTTCCAGGCGGGTGTGGCGCATTGCGTCGAAGTGCTGCAAGGGGAAGCCGTGGTGGGGGGGCTGTACGGGCTCTCGCTGGGTCGAGCCTTCTTCGGCGAATCGATGTTCAGCCGCAAGTCGAATGGCTCAAAGGTCGCTCTGGCGGTGCTTTTGGCCCACTTGGAGGCGAGCGGATTCGATTTGTTCGACGCCCAAGTGTCCAACCCCCACTTGGAACGCTTGGGGGGCCAAACCATGGGCCGCAAGGCCTATCTGGAGCGCTTGGACCGCTGCCTGGAAGCTCCCACCCAGCGCGGACCGTGGCGGCTTCCCGAGGGGTTTGTCCAGGAGTGGGCCGGAGGGTCGGCGGATCGCAAACCCCGCTAGCCGAAGCTCCCTGTAGGGCCTAGAATGGTGCCATGCTGACCCAAGCGATGGCCCAACCCGACGTCGAAACCAGCGTCGAGGTGACCGAGCGCCTGGCCCCGCTGTGCCGGGTGGTATGCCACGACGATCCGGTCACCACGATGGATTTCGTGGTGCATGTGTTCATGGAACACTTCCGCATGACCTACGACCGGGCGATCGAGCGCATGATGGACGTGCACAAGTCCGGCGCTTCGGTGATTGCGCACTACCCCAAGTCGATGGCTGAGAAGCGCGTCCAGCGGGCCAAGGGCTACGCCCGAGCCAATGGATTCCCGCTGACCTTCTCGATCGAAGACGAAGCGTAGGGTCCGCAGCAGATGGGCCCTGGTTAGGCCACCAGTAGCTCGCCGTCTGGCTCGCTCCCCGGCGGGACAGGCCGCGAGGCCCCGTTTCCTCGCTTGGCGTACAGGACTTGGAATAGCGCAGGGGTGGTGGTGAGCGCAATCAAGGTCGCGCCAGCCACGCCCCCTCCGATGGTGACCGCCACGGGCGGCCAGAATCCGCCCCCGCCCAGGTACAGCGGTAGGAAACCCGCCACGGTGGTCAAACTCGTGGAGAGTACGTGCCGCGTCGATCGCAGCAGGACCGCCACGATTGCGGGTCGATCGCCGGCCATGCACTCAGGATCCTCCTCGAGCGCTGCGAGCACCACGATCGAGTCGTTGATCGCGACGCCGATCAACCCCATGGTGCCTACGATCCCCATGAAACCAAAGGGATAGCCCGACAGGTACATCGCCCCTAAGGCCAAGCCCACTGACAAGGCACCGACCAGTCCCACCACCGCCGCCAAGCGGAACGAGTGGAAGGCCAAGACCAACGCCGAACCCATCAAGAGCACGAGGATGCCGACCGTACCCATCAGGTTGCCCACGGCTTCATCGCGCTCGGCCGACTCCCCGCCGATGGTCATGCGGTAGCCTGTGGGAGGCTGGAACCCGATTGCTTTCAGGCGCAAAAGCAATTTCGACAGGACCTCGCTGGGCAGGATGCCCGCCGTGATGAAACCCTGCACGCTGTTGATCCGCTCCCCGTCGAGGTGGGGGATGTTGGCCAGTTCGGGCTTCAGTTCCATGCGCGCCAGGCTGCCCATCGGTGTCCAACCCTGAGGGCCGCCCCATTCCAAACTCGCCAGGTCGTCGGGGGTGTTGCGTTGGTTGGCACCTAGGCGCAAGACCACGGGCAACTCTTCGGTGGCCTCCAGCACTGAGCCGGCAGGCAAGCCCGAGAGCTGCGCTCGCAGGCTATCCGCCAGATCGCGGGCATGCAGCCCCGCACGGCGCAAGTCCTCTTCTCTGGTTTCCAGTTGCAAGCTTGGCTGTCCTGAGAGCAGGGTGGCCCGTGTGTGAAGCACATCGGTCAAGCTCGACATTTCACGCCGTACCACGTCGCCCAGTTCGCCCAGGGTCTGCAAACCCGGGCCGATCAAGCGGATCTCGACGGGAGCTTCGAAGGGCGGGCCTTGCTCGGTTTGCCGTACCAAGGCCTGGGCTTCGGGGAACGTGCGATCGAGCAAATCCTGCAGTTCGCGCACCACCTGCAACGAATTCTGCGGACCGTCCAACTGCACCATCGCTTGGGCGTAGTAGGGGGCGTTGGCCCGGTCTTCGATTTGGTTGTAGTAGAACTTGGGGAAGTTCTGTCCCAACTGCCAAGCGATTTCACGGACCCGAGGATGCAACCGCATCGCGTCCCGTGCGCGCAGGGCCAGTTCGGTGGTGGACGCGATCGAAGCGTGGTGGGGCAGCTGCAACTCCAGGGCAAACTGGTCCCGATCCGCTGGAGGGAAGAACTGTTCTTTCAAGAGCGGTGCCCGGGTGAACCCGACGATGGGCAACACGACGCCTAGGAGCATCGCCCAAAAGGGCCGCCGCACCAGGAAGCGTAGCACGTGCGCATACCCGCGCGCAATGGGACCCAGGGTCACCCCATGGTCGAGGAATCCCCAGCCCGAGCGGCGAGGACCGCGCACCAAGAAGCGCACCGCGATCGCCGGCAGCACCCAGAACGAAATCAAGAGCGAACTGGAAATCGCCAAGATCACCGACGTGGCCATCGAGCCCACAAACTCCCCTGCACCCCCAGGCATCAGCACAATCGGCATGAAGGCCAAGGCCGTCGTCACGGTCGACCCGAACAGCGGCAAAGCCAACTTGCGCACGGCTCCTTGGACGGCGGCCTGCGGGTACTCGCCGGCCGAGAGTCGATGCGACAACTCATCCACCATCACGATGGCGTTGTCGATCAAAAGCCCCAGGGCGATGATCAACCCAGCCACCGACATTTGGTGCATGGGAATCTCGAGGACCTGCATGCCCTTGAGCGCGAGCAAGACCGAAAGCGGCAAAGCGGTTCCCACCATCAGCGCCGAGCGCCATCCCATGGTGAAGAACACGACCAACATCACCAACAAGGCTCCAATGGTGAAGTTGAATACGAGCGCCCCCAAGCGATCACGCGTGTAGGTGCTCTGGTCGAAGAGCGTGTCGGCGCGGAGGCCCTTGGGGAGCGCAGCTTGGAAGGCCTGCACTTCAGCTCGGGCCTTGGCGGCCCACCGATCCACCCGTTGGCCCGACATCATCCGCGCGCTCACGTACACGCCGCGCCGGCCTTCGACCAAAGCCACGCTCGCGGGAGGGGTGCGTTCTCCCTTTTGCACGACCCCCAGGTCCTTCAGGTACGTGACCGAACCATCCACGCCTACCCGCACCGGGGTTTGGGCGACCCGCTGGACCGAGTCGAGTTCCGAATCGACGCCCACCAGCAAGTCGTACCCAGCGGAGTGGACCGTGCCCGCCGGCGTCTTGGCATCGAGGCCGTAGACCGCTTGGGCCACATCCCCCAAACCGAGTCCGCGCGCGGCGAGGCGTTCGGGGTCGAGATCCACGGTGACCTGCTCCGACATGGCCCCGTAGAGTTCCACTTCTTTGGTGCCCGAAAGGCTGCGCAGGCGATCCGCCAACTCTTCGGCCCTGCGGCTGATCGAAGCCAAAGGCGCCGGATGGTCGCCATCGGGAACCAGCGCCACGATCATGGTATAGGCCGAGATTTCGAAGGCGTCGAAATCGATCGGTCCCGCCCCGGGCGGCAAGGTGGCTTCCACATCGTCGAGCTTGTCGCGGATGCGCGACCAAATGCCCTCGACCTGCGTGATCTCTTCCTTGAGTTCGATGTGCAGGCTCGAAACGTCGCCGTTGGAGTCGGAATCGAATGAGCGGATCTCTTCGAATTCGCGCAAGGCGTCCTCGATGGGATCGGTCACCAAGGCTTCGACCTTCTCGGCCCCTGCTCCCAGATAGGGGGTGAGCACGATGGCGTCGCGCGAAGTGAGTTCGGGGTCCTCGGCGCGCGGGAGCGCCTGATAGGCCGTGTAACCCGTCGCGCAAATCAACAGCAGGGCCAGCACCAACAGGCGCGGCCGGCGCAGGAGTAAATCAGTCACCTTGAGCCGCTCCCTTCGAGGTCTCGAGGACTTCGACCCGCTGGCCGGGGACCGCGCGGTCCACGCCGTCCGCGATCAACCGGTCGCCCGCTTGGAGCGCCCCGACCACCACGCAGCTTTCGGGCCCCGCGTACAGGACTTGCAAGTCGACCGCGGTCAATACGTCGCGACCTTGTTCATCGGTTTCGATCAGGTAGGCGCTCCACATGCCCCGCAACCCCTCGGTGATGGTGCTTAGGGGGACCCGCCACCCCGCTTGGGTCAGGGGGTAAGCGAGTTCGAGTTGCACGCTGGTTCCAGGGAGCCACTGGGATCTGGCTTCCGCTTGGCTAGGGGCCGCCAAGTCGAAGATCCATGTCACCGTGCGGTGCACCGGATCGACCTCGGGCAAGGAGCGCATGGCCAGCACCTCAAGTCTCTGGTCACCCTGGCGCAGCACCCGATCCGAGGCCAAGAAGCGCTCAGTTTCCGTCACCGGGATTCCAACGCGGGCTTCCAACGCTCCGCTTTCGACCAGCTCGATCACGCCTTGGCCGGCGGGGATCACCGCTCCCGCATGCACCAAGACCCGCTGCACGGTGCCATCAAACGGTGCGAGCACGCGGGTGTCTTCCAGGTCGATCTGGAGTCGTTGCCTTTCGGCTTGCAAGGCTTCGACCTGGGCTCGCTGGCTGGCTAGAACTTCGCTGCGCGTTCCATTCTCCAGCTCTTCCAACTGGGCCCGCGCCCCGTCGAGGCGAGCTTGCAAGGAGTCCACTTGCGATCGCCCGACATCCACGTCCTCCTGGGCGGCGCCATCGATCTCCAGCAGGGATTCGCGGCGAGCGAGGCGTTGGCCGGCTAGGACCTGCTCGGATTCGAGTGCTTGGACCGCAGCGCGTGCCGCGCGGATGGATTCGGGCCGTGGCCCGGCTTCCAGTTCGGCCAAACGAGCTTGGGCGGCATGGGTCTGAGCCTCGAGGGCTTGCAACCCGCTGAGCAAGCGACGATCGTCGATGCGTACCAAAACGTCGCCTGCACTGACCGCGTCCCCGGCCTCGACGAGCACTTGGTGGACCTGCCCCGCCACTTGCACGCCGACCGCCACCGTGCGCTTGGCCTGCAGGATGCCGGTGAAGCGTCGCGTCGCTTGCTCCAAGGCGGGTTCGCCCAGCACAAGAGCGTGTACGGGGAGGGGCCGGGCTTCTGCTTGCGGCGAGGGCTCCGGCGGTGTGGCGCCAGCGCCCGAGCATGCAACCAGGCACCCCAGCAGGCCAGCGGCAGCGGAGGATTGGAGGCCCATGAAACGTGAGGAATTTCGGAAGGGGGGGCTTTGCATTTAGGACTCCAGGAGCGCTCCGGCCTCGGCGAAGAACCGTTCGCGGATCAACTTGGTTCGAAGGCTGGAATAGTCGAATTCGTGGCTCAGCGGGCGCCAGCCGTATCCATCGAGCAAACGCTGCGCGACGGGGAACATGGCTGCGTGGGGGTGGCGGGGTGTTCCAGGCGGCAAGGGACCGCAGCACGAGGACTCCAGGTTGTGCAGCACGTTGAAACCCACGTGCAACGACCACAGTCCAAGCACCAGGGGTTGCACCACGGTGTCGGCCGGACCGGGAAGTTCGCCCGCCAAACTGGCCGCCTGGGCTTCCCCGAGGATGCGCTCCATGCAGTGGGTTTCGATGGCTTCGAGGGCTTCGCGCCGCTCGAGCGAAGCCTTGTTGCGCAGCGAAGCCATCTTGAGGATCGGCTCGATGCGCGCGTTCTCGGGGTAACCCAGCACGAAGGATTCCGCCGCCAACCCCAGCGCCATCATCCGCGCTCGGTGGGGCAGCTCGAGCCCCTGGACCCGATCGAACAATTCCATGCGGTGCACTTGAAACTGATGCAGGAGCGCGCAGATCAGGTCTTCTTTGTTTTTGAAGTGCAGGTACAGCGTGCCCTTGGCGTAGCCGGACTCGCTCGCTAGGCGGTCCATGGTCAACCCCAAGTATCCCTCCTCCAAAAGGATGCGCTGGGCGAGCCCCAATAGGGTCGCTTCGCGGGCTTGGCGGGCCTCAAGGCGTCGTTGGCTGGCGGAAGTCATCGGGAATGACGGTACGTCAGATTGTGACGGTCCGTCAAGTTAAGCCTCGCATCCCCGGCGAGGCGCTTGCGGCCCGCGCTGGGAGCGGCTCCAATGCTTGCCCAAGCGTCCCTTCCCCTCCATTGCAGTGGCCAAGATGACTCGAAACTCGACCCAAACCCCTTTCCGCGTCACCCCCGGGCCCCAGCGGGCTCCCCGGGGCCTGGAGCGCACCTGCAAGACCTGGGCCGCCGAGGCTGCCATGCGGATGCTGATGAACAACCTCGATGCGGAGGTTGCCGAGCGCCCCGAGGACCTGGTGGTGTACGGAGGAACCGGCAAGGCCGCCCGCGACTGGCCCAGCTTCGAAGCCATCGTCCGCAGTTTGCAGTCGCTCGAGGAGGACGAGACCCTGCTGGTCCAGTCCGGCCGCCCGGTGGGCATCTTCCGCACCCAGAAGAACGCTCCGCGCGTCTTGATCGCCAATTCGAACCTGGTGGGGCACTGGGCGACTTGGGAGCATTTCCGCAAGCTCGAAGCGGCCGGCAAGATGATGTACGGCCAGATGACCGCTGGGTCTTGGATCTACATCGGGACCCAGGGGATCCTGCAGGGCACCTACGAGACCTTTGCCGCATCAGCCAAGCGGCACTTCGGGGGTAGTTTGGAAGGGCGCCTGGTGGTGACCGCGGGCTTGGGGGGCATGGGCGGTGCCCAACCCTTGGCGGCGACCATGAACGGCGCGACCTGCCTGTGCGCAGAAGTCGAAGAGGCGCGCATCGATTTCCGCCAGCGCACGCGCTACGTGGACGAGAAGTTCTTGGACATCGATGCAGCCATCGATCGCGCCTTGTCGCTCAAGAAATCGAAGAAGGCCATTTCGATTGGCGTGCTCTGCAATGCCACCGAATTGCTGGCGCGCCTGATTGAGCGCAATGTGGTCCCCGACGTGCTCACCGACCAAACCAGCGCGCACGATCCATTGGGGGGCTACGTGCCCGATGGGATGGACTATGCGGCAGCCTTGAAGCTGCGCGAGGCCGATCCCGAGCGATACCAAAAGGAGTCGTTCCGCACGATGGTGCGCCACTGCGAACAGATGATCGAACTGCAGAGCCGTGGCGCCGATACCTTCGACTACGGCAACAACTTGCGGGGTCATGCGCTCGAAGCCGGCCTCCAGAACGCCTTTGACTTTGAGGGTTTCGTGCCCAAGTACATCCGTCCGCTGTTCTGCGAAGGCAAGGGGCCGTTCCGTTGGGTGGCGCTCTCGGGGGACCCCGCCGACATCGCCGAAACCGACAAGATCATCCTCGAATTGTTCCCCGAGGATCAGGCTTTGGCGCGTTGGATTCGGCTAGCCGGCGAACGCGTGGCCTTCCAAGGATTGCCCGCCCGCATTTGCTGGTTGGGCTACGGCGAGCGCGCCAAGGCAGGATTGGCGTTCAATCAAGCGGTGGCGGATGGGCGGCTCAAGGCCCCGATCGTGATCGGTCGCGATCACCTGGACTGCGGCAGCGTGGCCAGCCCCAATCGCGAGACCGAAGCCATGCGCGACGGCACCGATGCGGTGGCGGATTGGCCCTTGCTCAACTTGATGGTCAACACGGCCTCCGGCGCGAGCTGGGTTTCGTTCCACCATGGAGGGGGTGTGGGCATGGGCTACAGCCTGCATGCGGGCCAGGTTACCGTGGCCGACGGCACCCCCGAGGCGGCTACCGCGCTCGAGCGCGTGCTCACCAACGATCCCGGTATGGGGGTCATCCGACACGTCGATGCGGGCTATCCCGAAGCGGTCGAATGCGCCCGCGAGCGGGGCGTGAAGATTCCGATGTAGCCGCCGCTCGTTCGGGAGCAGCGCCCAAGCTTCATTCCGCCCCGTACTGCAGCCGGTAGTCTTCGATGCGTTTCCACAGCTCGGACGAGATCGCAGGCACGTGCGGTTCGCCTTCGTGGGTGCGCAGGTAGGACAGGATCTGATCGAGGTTGACGATCGAAAAGGTAGGCATCGCGAATTCGTCCGCGAGTTCGGTCAAGGCGGCGCGTTCGCTTTGACCCCGCTCCTGGCGGTCCACCGAGACCACCAATCCGGCCAAGGAGATCTTGGCCGCCGCGCGAAGTTTGGGGACCGATTCGCGGATCGAGGTACCCGCCGTGGTGACGTCTTCCACGATCAAGACCCGGTCGCCGTCGCGCAGCTTGTGCCCCACCAACAGGCCCCCTTCGCCATGGTCCTTGGCTTCTTTGCGGTCGAAGCAAAACGCCACGTCCTGGCCGCGGTGGGCCAGGGCTTGCGCGGTGGTCACCACCAAGGGGATGCCCTTGTAGGCGGGGCCAAACAGCACATCGAATTCGGTGCCGAGCCTGGCCAGGATGGCTTCCGCGTAGAAGTCACCGAGCCGCGTGAGTTGCGAGCCCGTGCGGTACAGCCCGGTGTTCAAGAAGAAGGGCGTCTTGCGTCCGCTCTTCGTGGTGAAGTCCCCGAAGGTCAACGCCCCCGTTTCGAGCAGGAAGGTGATGAAATCGGCTTGGTAGTCTTGCATGGGAGAGGAACGGTTTTCGCCCAAGGCTAGCGAACTGGGGATGGTTCCCGGTACCAGTTTTTGCCCGACGCGGGGCTTCTTGAGTGGCCGCCTCCACGCAAACGGGGCAGCCAGGCGGCTAGCCTAGCTGCCCCGTTCATGGGGAAGCGCACTTGGGCGTTAGAAGTTCACTCGCCAACCGACGAGCAAGCTGAGCTCCTGGGATAGTTGCGGCCCGTCCAGCCACTCTTCCACGGGAGCGCCCACTTCCAGCTCCAAGCGGTTGGTGTGCTTCTCGCTCCATTCGTAGCTCAAGCCCCCGTAGACGTTCACCCGGTCGCCACCCTGGCGCAGGGCATCCTCACCCGGGTTGCGGGCCGGGTCGAGGTCCGGATCGGCGCCGTGGAAGTCGCCCCACCAGTCGCCCTGCACGCGCACGGTCCCCGTGAGGTCGCCCAGCAAACGGGCTCCTGCCCACACGTCGAGCCGCATCGAGTTGGAGCGGAACCAGTCTTCGTCGTTCTCCGATTGCAGGTGGATCCGGCCGCTAGCACGGGCTCCGACCAAAACTCGGTTCCAACGGCTTTCGATCAAGACTCCGGGGAGCAGGTCTAGGGTTCCCGAGCCGAGTTGCAAGTCGTAGGGCAGTTTGGCGTTCCCGACGCCTGCATAGGTGTCCCGCTGGTCGATGCTGCCGGTCGGGATGCTGACTCCGGCCAAGTAGCTCACCCGGGTTCCATCCACGTCGTAGGAGCGGAAGATACCGCCCAATTGCAAGTCGCCGAGGCCAGTTGTCTCGACGTTGCCCGTGCCCCCGAGGCTCTGGTCGTAGTCGAGTTCGTGGCCTGCGTAGGGCAGCACCAGGTACAAGTCCCAGCGCTCATTGAGTCCGTAGTACGCTTCGAGTTCGACCCAGTCGTCGGTGCGCTTGGTCGGCGCGACGGTGTAGCCCAGTCCGAAGATTTGCGCCGAGGAAAGGTCGTCGCGACCATCGCGCATGCCGTCGTACTGGTTGCGCACGGCGCGCAGGACCAAGCCGAACTCGCCCGTTGCCACCTGCTGCGTCAGCGGGACGCCGATGGGGGCGTGCGAAGATCCGCGGAGCTCGACCTCGGCTTGGGGAAGGGGTTCTCCGATGGCGAAACTGCCCGATTCGGCGGGGTCGAGCAGGGGGGTTGCGAGGATGGGAGCGGGGGGCGTCGGCGCGGATCCTGCTTGGGGGGGCTCGTCGTCCACCACCAAAGGATCCGAAGCAAAGGTCCCCGGGTCGATATCCTGTACGTCTTTGGGCTCTGCTGGCGGAGTCGTGACCTCCAGTGGGGCAGGCTCGGTGACCGGTTCTTGGGCTACGGCCGTCGTCTGTTCCGCTGGGTCTTGGACAGGCTTGGGCGTGGCTTGGGTGTCGGACTCTTGCAGCATGGCGTTGGACGCCAAAGCGAGGAGCAGCAGGGGGAACAGTTTCATGGTGTGGGGGCAGTTGCCAGGGGCGTTGGGGAGGCCCGTAGGAACCAGAGGAGCTTTTGGGGTCAGGGGGCCCAATGGGTGGGCGGCTTGGAAGCGTGGAGGGGCCATCCCATCCGGAGCCGTTGGAATGCGCTCCGAGGTGGCCGTTGCGCGAAGGGCAAGGCACCTGCTCGAGGCGACCAAGGTGTGGAACGCAGTGGGTGCATGGGGCGAGCCGTTTCCAATTGGGACACTCGGAGCCTCCTTGGGGGAGACCGGGCAAGTGTACCCTCCCCAGGGAGCAAAGGCTGGGGCCCGACTTGGCCCGTCTCGGAACGGTGCCTCGTCGAGCCCCAGGGGGTCTCAGCCGTGGACGACCCTAGGCCAGCCCCGAGGGGCTAGCAAGGCCTTAGCTAGCGAAGATCAAAAGCTGCTCTCCACCATGCCGCGGTTCTGGTTGGCCATAAAGACGGGCAAAATTGCCATCAGCATCGTCGGGTTGCTGGTGACGTAGCCCATGGCGCGGGTCAACCCGACCATCATCGAAGGGTCGCTTTCGACCTTGGTGACCATGTCCCCATTGGCTTCCAGGCGAGTCGTGCCGACCGTAGCGCGCACGCCTTGGGTGAGTTCGCCGAAGGTGGGCAGCACCAAACCGGCATCGCGGGTCGCATCCATGCGCGAACGGACGCCGTTGGAAAGCGCCGAGCACATCAAGGTCGTCATGCCGTAGCCTTCGCGCAAGAATGCCTGGGGAGCAAAGTAGCTGACCCCGTAGAGGTTCGAGAAGTTGCCATCGAAGCCGCCCAGGAAATCGTTGTTGGTCATCAGGCTCGGCTGGCTGCCACCCTCTTGGAGCGCGGCGGCCACGGCGGCTTGCGGGGTCAAGCCCACGAACAGATTGTTCTTGCCCATCACCATGGTGGGTTCGAAGGGAATCGGAAGCCCTGGGAAGGTCAGCGTGCGGCAAGCCATGCCATCGCGCTCGATGGTGCGCATCTGCACGTAGCCGTTGACCTGGCCGGCCAAAGCGCCGTTGAACAGCGCCGAAACCCGCTCGAGGCCTTCGCTGAGTTTGACCGGGTCCTTGACCTCGATGAACATCACCGTCGAGAACAAGCCGCCACCGCCGGTCGAGTCCGACAGGTAGGATCCCATGTGGGTTCCCAAGTGATCCAAGAGGTCACGCTCCAGGTGCACCCCGACCATTTCCTCGATGCGCTCCAGCGGGCGATCGAAGCCGGCCTGGGCCAAGTACGGCTCGGCGATCCCGAGCATCATGTCGAATAGGGCATGCACATCGACCGATTGGATGTTGGCCATGGTGCAATTCGCCGGCAACAGCGCCAAATCCTCGGCGGTGATGCCCTCTACGGGCAGCGCACCCTTGGAGCGCATCATGGCGCCCCAGCCGGGCAAGCGGGCAATCATGTAGCCCTTTTGCGAATCGCTTCCGCAGGCCATCGACATCGAAAACTCTTCCAAACCGGTGGCCGATGCCACTTCCATGAGCACCTCCGCCGCCTCGGGGTTCCCCATCTGGACAAACGGCATGACCATTTCCAAAACGGTCCCCACGTTCATTTGCATCGCAAAGTGGGGGGAGATCCCGCCAGGCAATTCCACCCCAGCCAGATCCATGGGACCCGCAGCACCGTCGCCGGCCTCGAGCATCAGCGCGCCTTGCGAGGCACCCAAGCGGACCGGCATCGGCCCGCCTTCCACGGGCACCCAGCCTTCGGCGTCACGCACACCGAGCGGGGCGCCAGCGGAACGCATCATGCCTTCCAAGCTGTTCATCCATTCGGTGGCTCGCTCGGGATTGGCCGGTTGCAAGCTCAGCTGGAAGCTGACCGGGATCATCGGCGAAGTCTCGCGGGCGTCGAGGATGCGCAGCGTCTTGGCGGATCCCAGCATCTCGTAGACCATTGGGAGCACCCCGGGCGGGATCTCTCGCATGTCCGGGATCTCGCCGGGGAGTTCCAACAAGCGCAGTCCGAGCATGTCGACCACCCGCCGCATACCTTGATCCTTGGGATGCTTGAGCAGCGTATCGGTGCGATCGAGGAAGATCGAAAGCACGTCTTGGGAGGCCGGGGGAGGGACGGGTACGGTCGCCGGGGAAAGGGCGAGAAGGGCGGTGAGAAGGCTCATGGCTTGGTGGGCGAAAGGGGAATGGGGGCAGGAGGATAGCCATACGGGGAGCTGGCGGACAGATTCTGTCCCTAGAGACGTTTTTTTTGACCCCCCGCGGGGGGGCGCTGGACGCGAGATCCCCGCGCTGGCGGGTTTGTCCGCCAGGGGGATATGTCCTAAAGTTGTTGGTTGGGGTCACAAACCGTCCCGCCGTACGAATCCAAAGGCATCCTCACATTGAATCCGCAATTTCGCTCCGAGCAGGATGCCATGACCGAACCGGGCATGACCCTGACGCTCGACCAGCGCACCGCCCTTCGGGACCGGGACCCCGCTGCCATGGGAGCTTTTTTTGAGGCTTATGTGGGGCCCCTGTACCGCTACTTATGGCGCATGGTGGGCCAAGCCCAGCTGGCCGAGGATTTGACCCAAGACACGTTCTTGCAAGTGCAACGTTCGCTCGATCGCTACGACCCAGAGCGCCCGCTCCGGCCGTGGGTCTACACCATCGCCACGAACCTGGTGCGCGATCACTGGCGTTCGCGCGAGCACCAGGAGCAAACCCGCCGGGAGGATTGGGAAGACTCGGTGGGTCGTGACCGCCTGGAGTCGAGTGCACCCGGGCCGGATCATGGCCTGCAAACCCACGAAGTCAGCGAACAAGTCCAGGCGGCCATCGCGGAATTGCCCGAGACCCTGCGCACGACCTTCGTCTTGCGCTTCTACCAAGGGCTCTCCTTTGGCGAAATCGCCGAGCTGGCGGAGCGCAGCGAAGTCGCCGTGCGCAAACGGTTTTCGCGCGCCTTGGACGCTTTGCGCGAACAGTTGGCCCACCTGGATCCCCAGGGAGATGGATTCCTGCGCGAAGGCAAGGTGCGCTGATGGGACGCACGGAACATCCCTTCGGTTTTGGCATCGGTCCGGAAGGGGCCGATGCACATCCCGACCTGGCCCAGCTGCTGCGGCAATGGCAAGCTCCCGAGCTGAGTTCGGAAGCACGCGCTGCCCTGCGCGCAGATTTCCTCGGATCGAAGCCGGCGTCGGACACGTCGGGAGCACCGAACACGTTGGGCAAGGCGTTGCTCGCATGGGAAGCACCCGACCCCCCGGCGGCCCTGCGTGCGCAGTGGAAAGCGGGCTTCGTGGAACCCGAAGCGCAGCCGCAAGTCCCCGACGCAAGAGAGGCGCGGAGGCGAAACCTGCGCCCTGCCCGTTCGCGCTCCAACGCCCGGCCCAAAAGCCTCGCGGAGGCTCGGCGGTCACCCTGGAAGCTTTGGGGGCCGGTCCTGGCGGCCGCCGGACTCGTGCTCTTGTATTGGGGGTTCCGCGCCAACCAAGGCCAGTCCCCGGCCCAGGCTCTGGCCCAGTGGACCGTGATCGATCCGGCCCCTGGTCTCCGCGTGGACGGCAAGCCATGGGGCGGTGATGCGCGCGAACTCGCGCAGGCTCAAGTCCTGACCGCTCCTCCTGACCAAAGCGTGCGCCTGGCCTACGGACGGCTGTTCCAGGTCGCCTTGGGTCCAGCAAGCCAGTTGGAGGTGGGTGGTATGCCGGCCCAGGATGTTCCGGGGCCCCTGCAGCTCGCCATGCTCGGGGACGAGGGTGGATGCTCGATCCAAACCGGCCCGGACTTCCACGCCCTAGGGCGAGGCATGGCTTTCCGTACCCCCGAAGTGGAGGTGCGCGTGACGGGAACCGTGTTTGCCGTGGATCGCTACCTGCCCAGCGGCGGGTACCCCGGTGGGACTTGCGTCTGCTGTGCCGAGGGCGTGGTGGAGGTCAAGCACCACGCGGGCGAAGTGCTACGCACGCCTGCGGGGGACTCGGTCTTTGTGTTCGAAGGGCCCACGCCGGTGCATCCCCAGGAGATTCCCGGGCCCCATCGGATCTGCATGGATGCATTGATCGAAGCCGACCCGCCCACCGCTTGGCGGCCCTAGCGCCCCAGCGCGGGGGGATTCCAGTCGATCTCCACCTGAGCCCGAGCATCGCTTCTTCGGCGCTCGCGCAGCGCACGCGCACGGCGCTCGCGCTGCATGCGATCCAAGAACCGTGCAAAGTTCTGGATCGGGCGGCCTTGGGCTTCCCGTCCCGCGCGGTAGGTTTCGAGGAACGAAACCTGCTCTGCCGTACTCCAGCCAGTCGGCCAGTCCACTGCCCAACAGGCCAAGTCGTAACTCGGGCCGCGCCAGCCGAGCCCCGGCCCACCGGCCCAGGCATCCAACCACGCGACTCCCTCCAAATCCTCGCCCCTGGGCACCAACGCGTTGCGCGGAAAGAGGTCGTGGTGCACAAAGTTCAAGGCATGCATGCGCGCGACTTCTTCGGCTGCTTGGATGACCCGCGCCGCGCGAACCGAGGGCGAACTCGCGGCCCAGACCTCGTCCCAGGCCACCCAATCCGTCCAGCGCTCGGTGACCAGCCATTGGCTCCGGATGCGCCCCGCTTGGCGCCACAGCCCGCAGGCCAACGGTTGCGGAGCGAGGAATAGGTGCCGACGCAACCACACCAAGTTTTGGAATTCGCGCAGTCTGGGTGGGGGAGTTCCCAACAAGCTTTGGCGTAGCCCGTAGCGCAGGCCCGCCTTGCCGCGCAGTGGGCTCGCCTTGGCATACACCTCGCGCTCGCCCAGCCGACACTCGCTGGCCAAGCGCCAGTGTTCCGGATCGCCAGGCTGGAGGACCTCCAGCAGGCCGTGCGGGTCGAGGTCAGGCTGGTGCCAGATGCGCCAGGGGCCGACTTGGGTGCGTTGGATCGCGGGCGAAGTCATCGGGACGCCGACTCAAAGGCCACGAAAGCCTGTTGGCTGATGCCACGCCAGGAGTGCGCGTAACCCAAAAGGCGGCCCCCAGCCGCTTCGATAGCCCGTTCCAAGTCGCGCCGGCGGATCGCGAGGCGACCATCTTGGTTGCGAACCTTACGCAGCCCGACGCGTCGTCGCCAAGCGTGGTAGCTGCCCGCATCCCAGAACGAAAGGAAGACCGGCCCGCGGCTGACGCGCAGGAGTTCTGCCAGCAGTCGGCCTTGCAAGGAGTCATCGCGCAAGTGATGGAACAGCCGGCAGCAGACGACGGCGTCCATGCTGCCCGGGGCCAGCGGTGCCTCAAGCGCTCTCGCGCGGATCCGATGCGAACCTGCGTGGGCACCCAACATGGCGCCCGCCACGTCGATCGAAACGACCGAGTGCGAAAGCTCGGTCAAGAGCGGTTGCAGGCGGCCCGTTCCGCAAGGCATGTCGAGCAGCCAGCGCGGCTGGGCCTCGGGGCCAAAGCGCTTCCAGAGTTTCGCGATCAGCCGCAAGTCGCGATCGCGGCGCCTGGCGTTGGCGAAACGGTCGCTTTGGTAGTGCGCGCCGCTGTGGGGTGCATCCCACTTGGCCTCCAACGGGCTTGGCTTGCGCGTCGGAGCATCCATGGATTCCAGGTTAGCGCTGGCTCCAACCCGCTCCTAGGGCCCTCGATCGGAAATGCACGCGACCGGACGATGGGCGGACGCGAGCCCACCCGAAGCCGAAACGGCCTGCGGCGAGCGTTCCAAGGGGCTGCTTGCCGTGCGGCCAAGCGCCATGGATGGGTGGGGCTGCAACGGAGCCCGTGAGACCTCGCTGGGGAATATGGCTAGCGGGTGCGATGGGCGCGGCCAAGTCGTAGAATCGTGGCCATGGACTGGATGGACGTGCGTACCCTGGCGGAGGGACAACCCCAAGCGGCTTCGCAAAGCGAGCCTTGGTTGGCGGGTCTCAATGCGCCGCAACGGCAAGCCTGCGAGCACGTGCAAGGGCCGCTCTTGATCCTGGCGGGGCCAGGATCGGGCAAAACCCGCGTGATCACCACCCGGATCGCGCATCTGGTGACGGACTGCGGGACACGGCCCGAAGAAATTCTGGCGCTGACCTTCACCAACAAAGCCGCCAAAGAAATGCGCGAACGGGTGGCGCGCCTCTTGGGGGACGTTTCGGGTATGTGGGTCAGCACCTTCCACGCTATGTGCGCCCGCATCCTGCGCCGGGACATCGAGGTGCTGCCGGGCTACACCCGCAACTTCACGATCTACGATACGGCGGACAAACGCCAGTTGATCAAGAACGTGGTCAAGGAGTTGGGCTTCGATGCCAAGCGCTTCCGACCGCCTGCCTTGGCCTCTTGGATTTCGGCGGACAAGAACCGCAACCCTGATCGCGATGGTTGGACGATCGATCCGGAGGGAGGCATCGACGACGAAGTCCTGGCGCGGGTAGGAGCTCGCTACCAGGAGCGCATGCGCGAAAACAACGCGCTCGACTTCGATGACTTGCTGCTGCTCACCTTGGAGCTGTTCGAGCTTCACCCGGGAGTGCGCGACGCCTACGCCTATCGCTTCCGCCAAGTGATGGTGGATGAGTATCAGGACACCAATCGCGTGCAGTACCGCCTTGTGCGCCACTTGGCGAGTCACTACGGCAACCTCGCGGTGTGTGGGGATCCCGACCAGAGCATTTATGGTTGGCGCGGCGCGGATGTGAGCAACATCCTGGACTTTGAGCAAGACTACCCCAACGCGCAGGTGGTGCGGCTCGAGCAAAACTACCGCTCGACCGGCGCGATCTTGGAGGGGGCCAGTGGATTGATCGACCACAACGCGCAGCGCAAGGCCAAGGCCCTGTGGTCCGAAGGCGAGCGCGGGGAAGCGATCCAACTGATCCAATGCGGCGACGAAGAGGACGAGGCGCGCGAATTGGCTTTGCGCTGCAAAGGGCTACACCGCCAAGGGATCGCCTGGTCCGACATCGCGGTGTTCTATCGCATGAACTTCATGCAGCGTGCGATCGAGAGTTCGTTGCGCCTGTCCGGGGTGCCTTATCAGGTCGTCGGTGGGCTCGAATTCTACGCACGCCGCGAAATCAAGGATTTGATGGCTTGGCTGTGCCTCCTGGTCAATCCGCGCGACGATGGAGCGTTCTTGCGGGTGGTCAACGTGCCCAGCCGGGGCGTGGGGGAGAAGAGTCTGGCGGGCTTGGTGGAGTGGGCCCGCGCGCGCGGGATGCCCCTGGTGCAAGCCGCTGCTTCGGAGGAAGCCCGTGCGACCCTGCGGGGCCGGGCCAAGAAGGGTTTGGCTGAGTTCAGCGCGCTGCTCGAAGCTTTGGACCCTTACCGCGATGGGGGGGCCGGCGAAGCCTTGGACGCGGTGCTTGAGACTATCGACGCCGAACGCTGGTTCGCCGAGCTCGACGATGGCGATGGCTTGGTGGACCGCGAATCCAACGTCGAGGAATTGCGCTCGCACGCGCACGAATACGACCGTTTGCACCCCAAGGGCCGCGTCCCCGGTTTCCTCCAGGACGTGGCTTTGATCAGCGATGTGGACGGGCTGGATGAGGGCAGCGAGCAGGTCAAGCTCATGACGCTGCACAGCTCGAAGGGACTCGAGTTTCCCCACGTCTTCATCGTGGGTTTGGAAGAGGAATTGCTGCCCCATGGTCGGGCCTTGGAGGAGGATCCCGAGCATGGACTCGAGGAAGAGCGGCGCCTCCTGTACGTGGGGATGACCCGTGCCCAGCGGGGGTTGTGCTTGAGTTATGCGACCCAACGCCGGTTTTTTGGGGACGACCGCTGGCAACGGCCTTCGCGCTTCCTGGAAGAGATCCCGCCCACGGCGATCGAGGGCGGGGAGTTGCTCGAGAAAGAAGCCGAGGAGGACATGTTGGGGGCCTTCGATGCGGCCTCGAGCGGACATGCCTTGGCGGTAGGAATGCGCGTGCGTCATGGCCACTTCGGAATGGGCACCATCCTGCAACTCGTCGGGTCGGGACCCAATGCCCGTGCCACCGTGGAATTCCGCGGGCACGGCACCAAGCAATTGTTGTTGGCCTACGCGGGATTGGAGCCCCAGCCTTAGGGCGAGCGCCGTATCTCATGGATCGAACCACCCTGGCCCACCAATTGGAGCGACTTGCTGCCGATGCTCGCGCTGCCGGTCTCGAAGACGATTGGCGCATTGCCCTGCGCCAGGAACTCCAGCGGCCCGCCGCAGGGCTTGCGCCGGTGGACGACGGGCAGCCGATCCCGATGCGTTTTGGCATGGTCGGCACCAGTCCCGCCATGCAGGCCATCTTCGATGTGCTCGAGCGCGTAGCGCCCAGCGATGTTTCCGTCCTGATCACCGGCCCCACGGGGGCGGGCAAGGAACTGGTGGCGCGCGCGTTGCACGCCTATTCCCCGCGAGCCAAGCGCCCCTTCCTGGCGGAAAACTGCGCCGCCGTACCCGCTGGATTGCTCGAGTCGGAGCTTTTTGGGCACAAGAAGGGTTCGTTCACGGGCGCCGTTCAGGACCGCGATGGGCACTTTGTCGCCGCCCAAGGGGGAACGGTTTTCCTCGATGAGATCGGGGACATGCCCATGGAGATGCAAGCCAAGTTGTTGCGCGTGCTTGAGGAGCGCAAGGTACGCCCCGTCGGTTCCAACAAGACCGTTGCGGTCGACGTGCGCGTGATCGCTGCGACCCACCGCAACTTGGAGCAGTCCAGCCAAACCGGCGCCTTCCGGGCCGACTTGTACTACCGGCTCAACGTGATCACCATCCACGTGCCCGCCCTGCGCGAGCGGCGCGAGGACATCCCGCATTTGGCTCGCTACCTGTTGCGCCAAGCGTGCCGCCAAATGGATCGGGTGACCCACTGGACCCCTGCAGCGCTGGAGGCGTTGCAGAACCAAGACTGGCCCGGCAACGTGCGCGAACTGAACAATGTCATCCAAAGGGCGGTGGCCATGAGCTCGGGCGACATCACTCCCGAAGACGTCCTCCCCTCCCCAACCCACTGATTTCCCTCGGCAACCCAATTTTTGAAACCATGCGTTTGATTCTGCAAGACGGCGATACGAAGCGGGCGATCCGCTTGACCGATGGCACCCTGCTCGTGGGCAGCGCACCGGACTGTGCGTTGGTGCTGCAATCCGATCAGGTGGCTCCGCACCATGCCCGCATCGTCGTGCAGGGAACGGAGGCGCATCTCGAAGTGGTGGATGGCCAGGCGGGAGTGACCGTACAAGGCGAGCCCGTCACCACTTCGGTGGCTTTGTCCCACGGCCAGCTGATCACGATTGGAAAGGCCGGCATGAAACTCGACACCCGGCCCGTGGCCGAAGCCGCGCCCGCCAAGGCCGCGACCCAGCCCGCCGCACCCCGTGCGACGTCCGCCCGGTCGCAGGCCGAAGCCGAGGCTCCCCAGCGCGTCCAGCGCGCCCAACGGGGGCGCCCGCAATCTTCGTTCCCCACCTGGCTGATGTTGCTGCTCGCCGTGCCCGCAGTCGTGGTGGCTTGGTTCGCGTTCCGCAATGTGACCGGTTCCACCCTGGAGGAAGGTTTCAGCCCCAAGACCAGCAAACTGCGCATCGAAGAAGCCCTTCGCATGGGGGATACCTCTTCCGCCATGCTCGCGCTGGATGACATCCTCGCCCACAAAGACGAACTCAGTACCGAATGGAATCTGACCTTTGAGCGCCTGGGCAAGCAAGCCAAGGAGATGGCCGCCACGGCAAACAAGTTGGTGGACCACACCGAAGGCAGCAAGTACATCAGCGAGCGCCTCGACACCTTTGCGAACAAGTACTTGAAGTACAACGGTCGCCCGGAGGCGCGCGAATACCTGCGCCGCGCCGACGTGTTCCTGAAGCAGTACCCCGACCATCCCGATCGCGATCGGGTCGAACGCTTGCGGGCGCAGTACGCCAAGTATGCCCAGGCGAATGAACCGAGCACCCTGGAGGACTTGATGTTCGAGTTGAAGTTCCTCACGGGCGGACAGCCGCGGGACTACATCATCGCCAACGAGCGCATCGCCGAATTTGAGGGCCGCAATGGGACCGATACTCCAGAATTGGTGACCTTCAAGGAAACGATGAAGTCGGGTGAAGTGGCCTTCTTCGAGAAGGAGATGGACTACGCGGCCGGCCAATGGGAGCGCGGTGCGGAGTCCAGAGCTCTTGGTGCGCTGATTGGGGTGATCGCGGCGGTCCAGGACCCGGGCCTAGCGGACAAGGGATTGACCCTGCTCAAGAGTTTGATGCCGCGCGCCAAGAAGGCGCTGGTCGGCATGCAAAGCCAGCAAAAGGATCTGCTCGACAAGTGCGCTCGTCACCCGGACGTGGCCGCGTTCTTCAAGGCCGAAGGCATCCGCTAGCCCCATGGCGGGGCTCGTACGCAGGTACGGGCCCCGGCTGGATGGCCTGCGAAGAGTGCCTGCTAGAAGTGATCCGGAAGATCGCTCAAACCCGGCAGCGGGAGCTGGCGTTCGGAGTCGCTGCTGCGGAAAAATTGCGAAAAGAGGCCACCCAGGTGCACGCGCGGACGAGCCATGTCCCCGCGGATCGAGACGCGCAGCAGGCTGTTCTGGATGCGGTACAGGAGCTTGGTGATCGGTCCGAGGCGATCCACGAGGCTGTAGCGCACCTCCAAATCCTGGTGTAGGTCGCCTTCAAAGTCGACCCAACCCTTGCCGAGTAGCGACAACAGATCGCTCTTGATTTGCATGTGGGCCAGGTCGATGCGTCCCCGTTCGATTCGGAAGCGAGCCTCCATGCGCTTGAAGGTGGCCGTGGTATCGAAACCCAGCTGCGAGAACAGTGATTGGAACACCGGAATGGCCCACAGGGCGGAATCGGAAAGCAGTGCCGTGCCGCTGCCCGCGACGGCGGTCAGGTGATCCACATCCCCCGAGAGCCGGATGTCCCCGTCAAGCCGTCCCTCGTTGGCAAAGTCCGAATTGAATACCCCTGCGAGCAGCAACCCCACGTCGACTCCGCGCATCGATGCGGACAACGAGAACCGGAAGGGGTGCACCAAGTCGAGCGCCAAAAAGCCTGCCGCTCCTTCGGCCTCGGCTCCGAGCGACTGCAAGCGCCCCCCCTCGAACTCCCCGTCGAACTCTTCGATGGTCAACTTGGGGGCCACGTAGGTGAATTGGAAGCTGGCGTTTTCCAGGTGTCGCTCGGCCATGGTACCCACCAGCCCTTCGATGGTTCCCATGGCGCGTACGTGGCTGCCTTCGTACCAAAGGTCCAAGTTGACGCGTCGCGTGGAGTCGATGGCCACCGGCAAGCCCAGCCGGATGAAGGCCTCATGGATGCGCACGTCGCCCTGCAAGCGCAAGGCGGTGGGGCCGCTTTCCGGAATCGACAGGGTGAGCTTGCCGTGGTCCAAGTCGAAGCGTCCGCGCGCATCCAACTCGGTCGTCAAGGTGCGTAACAACTCGGGTTCGAGGAAGGGTTCCAAGTGCCGCCGATCGATGGGGATTCCGTCCGCCGAAAACTCGACTTCGACGCGCGTTCCGCCGTCCTGGGGCTCCACCCGCAGGCTGTGCAGCCGCACCGGGGTCTCGCCCAGGATGCCGGTCAAGTCTTTGCCTTCCCACGAGCCATCGCGCTGGGAGAGGGTCACTTGTCCACGCACATCGCGCAGGATCTCGGTGCCCCCCGGACCAAAGCGGTCTAGATGCAACTCGAGGTTCAGGTCCACATCGGGTCCCGCTGCCAAGCCTTGCGGACCATACACCAACTCACAAGCCCCGCTGATGCGCCCTGAAATCGGAATCGCGCTCGAATCAAAGGCCTGGTAGCGGTTGGAATCGTTGGTCAAGTACTGCCCGATCGCACCCACGATCAGCGGCGAATCCACATCCACATCGGCGGTGGTGATGCGGCTGATCAGGGTTCCATCGGGCTTTGCCTGCAAACTCAGACCCAAGGGGAAACCGCTGTTGCGGACACCCGAGACCCCAAGGATGTCGGCGCGGGCTGCCCAGCGGACTTCGGGCGGTGCGCCGCGGTCCAAAGCTGGCTGGATCTCCGTGCGCGACGTGATGCTGCCACGCAATTGGGAGGTTTCGATCGGGAAGATGGAAGGCAGGGCGCCCAACCCATCTTGCTCGGGGCTTGCCTGGGAGTAAGCCACCATCGGCGCTTCGGGGGACTCTTGGACCACGTGCAACGCCGCAGTCAGGTAACCGGCCAAGTGCGCGTGTTCGAAGGTTTGCCGAACCTCGGGCGCGATCGCTTGCAGCGCCCGGGACAAAGCACTGCTGCGCAAGTTCAAGCGCGCGATCGTCGCCCGGGTCCAGGATTGGGCTGTCCGCATTCCTTGGGACAGGGCGTGCCCGGCCAACACGAGTGGGGCACCTAGGACCGGACTCTTGGCTTCTACTTGGTACTGGACCAGCGTGTGCCCCGTCTCGTGGTGTCCACCATCCGACTGCACCCACACGTGTGCGCTGGCCTGTTGCAAGGGGATGGGGAACGGGCTCCAGGTGGCCTCCAAATCGGTGGCGCGGATGTCCAAGGTGTTGGCGGCATTGGGAGCCCCATGCTTGCCATAGAAATCGAGCGCCACATCGACCGCTCCGCCGCGTGGATCGTAGGTGTCAAGGATTTCCAGGATCCCGGGGACTCCGCTCAAACCCTGGAATGCCTGGCGCAGCGGTTCATCGAAGCTGAGACCTTGGCCCCGAATCTCCAGCCGCGAGTCGGCCAAGAGGTGCGTTTCGTCCGGGTGGGCGAGCTCGCGATCCAATTCGACGTGGTTCAAGGGAGGGGCCCAAATCCCGCCCTCGATGCGGATGGGAGCTTCCCCTGCCACCCCGTGCACCCCGTAGATCCCCGTGCACTGCGAAAACTCGCGGGTGGGGTCGGCGATGAACACCACCGAGCCCTGGACTTGGTCGACGCGGCGGGGGAAGCCCAGGTTGTGCACGCCGCCTTCGCGCCGATTGGGGCCTCCGACGTAGGCCACGGATGCCCCGCCATCGGCCTGCACGCGAAACGCCATGGGGATGCGAATCGGTCGCTGTTCGAACCAGCTGCGGTCCGCGGGGATGCGGATGCCCGCAGCCACGGCGACCGTGCCCATGGGCGCCAACATGGCTTGCAGGTCGGTGACCGTGGCTTCTTGACCCACCCGCGCCGCGAGCGAATCGCCGATGTCCAGGGCATCGCTTTGCAGCCATAGGTCGGCCAGGCTTTCCGGGTGGGCTTCTTCGCCGAGCAAGCCTTGGATGCGCAGGTCGGCATCCTCCCAATGGGTGACCGCGTGCAAGCGACCGGTCCATGCTTCGCGCCGGCGCCAGTCCTGGCTGGGGGATCCCTGGAAGCCCACGGTCGTATCCAGGTCGAGCTGTGCCAAGTGTTGGCTGGCGGGGCCAGGGGGCGTGAGCGGAACCCAACCATCCCGAAGTCGCAGTTGGAGTTGGGCTTGTTGGTCCGGCGCGCCCCATTCGGCGGCCTGCCAATGCAGATCCAGCGATAGTTCACCAACCAAGGGGTCGGTGCGCCAGGTGGCCCAATCCGAGGGCAACAATCCCTTCCACGCCAGTTCTTCGAGTCGCACGTTGCGAGCTTGGAGGTGGGCGGTCAGCGGACCCTCGGCGGGGGACTCTAGGGTGCCCAAGACTTCGGCCACTGCTTCTGGGCGGGTCGCGCTGCGCGCGGGCAGGGTCCAACGGAAGGCGCCTTGGCCACCAGGGCTCGCTTGCGACCACTCGCCCCAAATCCTGCCCAGATCATGCAGTGTTTCGCCTTCGAGCCAAGCGACCTGCACCCCCTCTACCAGCAAATCGGGGGTGGAGGATTGCGGTCCACGGTTCTGGGTGGCGTCTGCTTGAATCTTCTGGAAGTGTTGCTGCAGATTCGCCAAGCCTGCCTCGGAAAGCGTGATCTGGCCGCCCACTAGGTGGACCTGGCGGAGGTGCAGGCCCTCCACGGCGGATAGATCCCAAACGAGCCGGATGCGTTGGACTTGGGCATCCAGGCCACCCGTTTCGGATTGGATCGCCACCCCATCCACGTACAGGCTGCGGTTGAGCCAGCCGAAGTGGGCCCGTTCCACGCGGGCGTCGAGGCCCAGTGGGGTCAGCGCCAGTTTCGCTTTGCTGGTCAAGAGGCGCGGCAAGAGGTCCGTGCTCTCCAGAAAGGCCGCCACCACGAAAGCGGCCACCACGATCCAGCCGCCGATGGCACCCAACATCATCCACGGGATGCGCGGGGATCGGACGCTCCGCGGTACCTCTTGTTCGTTGTGTGCGTTCATGCAGCCCCTCTCCGCTTGGGCCGAGTATACGGCTCCAGCAACGATCCATCACGGGCCAAGTGGGCTGGGCGGCCCGCACGAGCGCTGCCCAGGGCGAGAGTGGGAAGTGCCTCGGCAGCCTAGGCCTGCACCGGCGGACGATTCGGGACGAGTGCACGGGGAACGCCCAGCACTCCAGGCGGCACCGACTGGGAGGGGACAGGGAGGTCCTCACCGCCCACGTAGCGCCGATGCACCCGTCGGCCCAGGCTGCACGAAATCTCGTAGGGAATCGTGTCCGCCCAGCGCGCCACATCCCCGAGCCGAATGGTCTCCCCGCCGTCGCAGCCAATCAGGGTGGCTCGATCTCCGACCGCGACGTCGCGAATTTGCCCCACGTCGACGGTGGTGTAGTCCATCGAGATGCGGCCCACGATGGGGGCCCTTTGACCGCGGATCAGCACCGCACCTCCGGGGGAAGCTCGCCAGGGCAAGCCGTCTGCATAGCCAATCGGAAGCGTGGCGATGCGCGTCGGGTGCTCGGCGCGCCAGGTGGACTCGTAGCCGACGGGTGCTCCTTGGGGAAGGTCCTTGAGGAATACCACTTGGCTGCGCAGGCGCATCACCGGGCGTAGGTGTTCGGCACCCGGCAGGTCGTTCGGCATGGCCCCGTAAGCCGCCAAACCGGGCCGTACGGTGTCGTAGCGGCTCCCTAGGCCGCTCGAAATGCCCGCCGAATTGGCCATGTGGATCCAACCCAGGTTGGGCGTGATGGCCCGAGCCGCGTCGAGGAACGCATCAAAGGAGCGCACTTGAGCTTGCCCGGAGGGATCCAGGGCACCGCGGGTTGCGGCCAAGTGCGACATGATCCCAGCCAGTTCGAGGTGCGGTGACTGCGCGATCTTGCGCAGCAATTCCAGGGCTCGAGCGGGGGGCACTCCGAGGCGACCCATGCCCGTATCGACGTTGAGGTGGACTTTGGCCGGGCGCTCCATGGCCGCCGCCAAACCTGCCAATTGCGACAGGCGATCGCTCGTATGGACCCCCAGGTGCACATCGTGGACCAGGCAGGCCCGAATCTCCTCGTCGATGACGGTCCCGAGGACCAAGATCGGCGTACGGATGCCTGCTTCGCGCAATTCGAGGGCTTCCTCCGAGGTTCCCACACCCAAAGCGCCGATCCCTGCGCGAACCGCGTGGTGTGCGATTCCAACGGCGCCATGGCCGTAGGCATCGGCCTTGACCACCAGCATGAGCCGAACCCCTGGACCGCTCAACTGGCGAATGACGGCCAGGTTGTGCGTCAACCCGTCCAGGTCGATCTCGGCCCAAACCCTCATCCCATTCATGTTTGCGAGCATAGCCAGCGGCCGCGTACGAAAGAACGCCAGGGGCGTTTCCGGAATCCAGGTCGCTCGCAATTGGGCCGAAGCCGGGCCAAAAATCCCTGATTCGGGCCTTATTGGCCGGTTCTGGATGGTTCCCAAGACCAGCGGCTTGGGGGCACGCAGCGCCATCGGGCGCAGCGCAAGGGGTGGCATGGCTTGCGGGTCGATTCGAAATGCGGCCGAAGAAACCCTCGAATTTTGCCTCCATTCGGCGAATCAAGCCGTTGACACGGTCCCCCGCGCTTTCCATCCTAACCTCGCGTTACAGAAACAAACCGTGCATCAACGGCGTAGGGATTCGGAAGGTTCTCCTTCCCCAACGCCCGCGAGCCAACAACGCCGTCTCAGGGCGGCAAAGGAAACCGCACTATGGCACGCAAAGCCAAAAAGAAGGCCACCAAGAAGAAGGCCACCAAGAAGACCGCCAAGAAGGCGACTGGCCGGGGCAAGAAAGCCCCCACCGGTGACCTGATCATCAGCAAGAGCCGCACCAAGGCCGCTGCTTCGATCAACGTTTCGGGAGACTTCTACGTCGCCCTGGACCAAGCGGTCCGCGGCATGATCGCCCACGCGGAAGCCCGCGCCGAGGCCAACAACCGCCGTACCCTTCGTCCCCAGGACCTGTAGGGTTGGTTGCTCGGGGCGTTCTCGTCCCAGGAGCTTTCAGGCGAGTCGCTTTCTCAGGGAAGCGGCTCGCCTTGCTTTGGCCGGCTTGGGCGCGTGGAAGCTGTTCTGCCCATGAAGGCCGTATCGCTTACGCGCCGAATGCGGCCAAGTAGAGCGGCCGAATCGCTTCCATTGGGCTCGCACCCGATTGCTGCCACTGCAGTCGTCCTAAGTTTAGAATGCCTGCGGCGGTGGGGATCGCGGGACCACGCCAAGCATAGTTTGGATTGGCTTCGACGCCCAACCATGCGGGAGCACGCTCCTCGCCGAGCAAAGGGCCTGCCGGTACGGGCCAGCCTTTGGCCTCTGCCAACCGAATGCGAGTGGGGGCGAGGACCTCGCGGATCCCTTGCTCCAATCGTTCGTACGTGCCCAGGTAGAGGGCTCCGCCGCGAGCGTCGAGGACCACCGAGCCGATTTCGCCAACCTGCAAGCCAGCCCATGCGGCCGCTGCCACCGAAGGAACGGCGACCAGGTCGACATCGAGCGCTTGCGCCAAACCCAAGGCGACCGCTGCGGCCACGCGCAAGCCGGTGAAGCTACCCGGTCCGATTCCCACGTACACCCGCCGCAAGTCGCGCTTGTTCCAGCCCTGGCGTTCGAGCGCTTCCACGAGGCTTCCGAGCAAATCGCTGGCGTGGGGGGCATCCTCCCGAAGGAAGGTCTCGACAGTCGTATCCCCGGCCTGTAGCGCCAAGCTCGCTCCGCGGGTCGAAGCCTCCAACGCCAACTCAAGCCCTGCGCTGAGGTCGCGCCTAGTCATGTTTTCCGATGGCCTCAGCCACGCAGTCGGCCAAAGCCTTGGCTTGGCGTTCGATCATGCCTTGGTCCGGTCCTTCGACCATCACGCGGGCCAAATTCTCGGTGCCCGAATAGCGCAACAGGATGCGCCCATCCTCGCCGAGCTCCTGTTCGAACTCGCGAACCCGTGCCTGGACCCCTTCGAGGCTCTCCATAGGTGGTTTGCGGTCCACCGGGATGTTCAACAGGATTTGGGGCATGGATTCGAACGGCGCCGTGAGCTGCGACAGGCTCTTCCCGCTGCCGACCAGAACCCGCAGGACGGCCAAGGCCGTCACCATGCCGTCCCCGATGTATTCGTTGCGGGCTCCCAGGATGACGTGCCCCGATTGCTCGCCACCCAAGCCCAAGCCTTCCCGGCGCAGCGCTTCCACCACGTTCCGGTCCCCAACGCCGACTTCGATGATGCCGACCCCGCTCTTGCGCAAAGCGCGGTGCAGACCCCGGTTGCTCATGACGGTGGCGACGATGCGCTGTTTGGGAAGTTCGACTTCGCTCCGGGCGTGTTGCGCCAAGATCATCAGGATGGCGTCGCCGTCCACCAAGCGACCCCGCTCGTCGACCAAAAGGCAGCGATCGCCATCGCCATCGAGCGCGATCCCGACGTTGGCTTGGCGGGTGCGAACCGCGTCACGCAAGGCCTCCGGATGGGTGGAGCCGCAATCCAAGTTGATGTTTTCGCCGTCGGGCTCGTCGGCGATGGCGTGGACGCGCGCCCCAAGTCGAGTCAAGATCTTCGGGGCGCTGCGACTCGCCGCGCCATTGGCGCAATCGACCACAACGGTCCATCCATTCAAATCCAGTCCTGCGCCCCAGTTGTGTTCCAGGTGGCGCAGGTAATGGTCTTCGAGCTCGGGAACATGCGGCGGTCGCTTCTTGGCGTGGTACTCGATCTCCGGGTGCGGAGCACGCAACAGCGCTTCGATGGCGTTCTGGACTTCGTCCGCAAGCTTGTCGCCCTCGTGGTTGAAGACCTTGATGCCGTTGTCGTGGGCCGGGTTGTGCGAAGCGCTGACCATGATGCCCAGGCCATAGTGGTCGTGGCGCGTGAGCCAGGCGAGGCCTGGGGTGGGCAGCAAACCCGCGCTATCGGAGGCCACTCCCGCCGCCGCTAGCCCGCAGGCAAGGGCCGTCTCCAGCGTCGGACCCGAACGACGTCCGTCGTGGGCCAACAAAGCGCGCGTCGAACCCTGTTGGGACAGCACGCTGCCCACGGCCCAGCCCACCTGCGCCGCGCCTTCCGGGGAAAGCCATCCCGACCCAGCGCGGCCTCGAATTCCATCCGTGCCGAAGATCGCTTTGTCCATGATCAGTCTTGGTCGAGGCCGTCGCTTGGGTTCGTGGAGTTCTCTGCTGGCGCCGGATCTTCCTTGCCGGGCAGGGCGCTGAGCCAGAGCGTAGTGTCGTCGGGATGCAGTTCCACTTGGAAAGGGAAGTCGTCCCGTTGTTGGATTCGCTCTTGGAGCGCGGGGGGCAGCGCCTGCAACCAACCATCGTCCTTCAAGACGCGTAGTTCCACTTGGGCTTTGGTGGAACCCGCGGGTCGCGGTCGATCGACGTCGACAAAGACGTACGTGTGGGCTTGGATGTACTCGCGCAGGGCAATCGAGAGGCTCGTGCGATCCTCTTCGCTCGGCTGGTCGAGCAGCGGAATCACCGAAATGACGATTCGGACAGGTTGGTCGGGGCGCTCGAAACGCTCGAGCGGATCGGGCAGCGTGGGATTGAAGGAGACGAGTACCACGTCCTTGCGGATCTCGGCCAACCGTTCGAAGCGGGGATTGAGGTCGACTTCCAAGTACAGCGGCTTCATCAACTCGAAGCCCGCATCCAAAAGACTCTTCGACAAGGTGAGCGGGCCGGACCAAGTGCCACCGTTGCTCGCACCCACCTCGACATCGGCGAACGATAGGGCGAAGGGTTCTGAGCCCCCTTCAAACAGGTCCGAGGGGCCGCGGACTTCGATTTGGTTGGGGCGGAAGCGCAGCGTCTTGGGGTCGAAGTCCAAGTAGGAGGCAAGGTTGCCGCGGACCAAATGGACCTGGTCGACTTTGGGGGTCTCGACCCGACGTTCGAAGGTTTGCAAACGCAGTTGCGGCTCCTCGCCGACCCACCGGACTCGTAGGCGCTCGAGCGGCCTGCCCGCGCCCCAGCGGAACTCGTCGGGGCTCAGGGTCCGATCGGTGGCGTTGGCTGTGGTGAGCTCCAGGACTCCACCGATGCCGCCCGAAAGCTCCTGCATTTGGGCCCGCGAGCCCGAAACGGCGATGGTGTAGCTGGCCCGAGGTGTCGGCTCCAGGATGTGGAGTTCGGTGGTTTTGCCAGGCTCGGGACGCGGTGGATGGATGCTGAGCAACTCGGCCATGGGGACGCCCACCGGATCGCCGGGGTTGGCGTTCTGGACCTGGACTTGGAACTCGAGCGTCTCGGTGACTTTCTCGTGGGCTGCGATGAACAACGCCAAGCCCAGGGCTAGCGCGATCAATTTCTGTCCCCAGTGTTCCTTAAAGAAGCGCTCGATCACCTTGCGCGGAGAGAGCTTCTGGACCGAGTTTTCGGGATCTTTGCCCAAGCGTTCCTTGAGCACATCCTCCAGAGCATTGCTGGAAATCCGGGACAGCATGCTCCCATCGTTGGCGACCGAAATCCAACCACTCTCCTCGGAAACGACGACGGTGACCGCGTCGGTTTCTTCGGCCAATCCGAGGGCAGCCCGGTGCCGGGTCCCCGTGGTCTTGGCGAGTCCCGAGTTTTCCGAGAGCGGCAAAATCGCGGCAGCGGCCACGATGCGGTCGCCGCGGATGATGACTGCGCCGTCGTGCAGCGCTCCCTTGTTGTGGAAGATGCTATCGAGCAGCAGCGCATCGACCGCCGAATCCAAGTGCACGCCCTTTTCGATGTATTGATCGAGTGGCGTCTGCCGTTCGATGGCGATCAGCGCGCCTTGCTTCTTGCGAGCCATGGCGGCGACGGCCGCAGTGATTTCACCGAGCGCCTCTTGGGCGTCCTTGCCCAGGATCTTGCTCAACAGCCCGTGCTCGCCCAGCCGCAGGATGCCGCGCCGCAGCTCCGGTTGGAACAGCACCACCAGCATGATGATCACGACCCCGAAGATGGCGTCGAGGACTTGCTCCAATTCGTCCAGGTGCAACGTGCGCACCAAGCTGTACATGCCAACCCCAAAGATCAAAAGCGCGATCCCCAGGCCGCGCACCAGACTGCTCCCGCGGGTCGTGCGCAGGAGCGAGAGCACCAGGTAGATTCCTCCGACGAGGATCAAGACCTGGAGGCCGTTCTGGAGGCTGAATTCGGGCACTAGGGGCGGGGGGCGTGGTACGAGTGGACGGCGTAGGCGACCTGGGCCGCCTGTGCCATGGTAGCGACGTCGTGGACTCGGAGCACGGACGCTCCTCCCGCAACACACAGCGCCACGGCGGCAGCTGTGCCACCTACGCGATCGGCTGGCCCGGGAAGCGAGCCACCGCTGGGTTTTTCGGCCAGCGCGAGGTGGGCAATGAAGGATTTCCTCGACACCCCCAAGAGCAGGGGGCAGCCCAGGGAACGCAATTCCCACAGCCGTCCCAAGAGCGACAGGTTGTGCTCCAGGTGTTTGCCGAATCCGATTCCGGGATCGAGCAGGATGCGGTTCTCCCGAATCCCCACTTGGCGGAAAACCGCCAACCGTTGGCGCAGCCAATGGGAGACCTCGGCCACCACGTCGCCAAAGTGGATGCCCTGCTGCATACGGTCCGGTGGTGCGGTGCAGTGCATGGCCACGTAGGAAGCCCCATGTTCGGCGACCACCTCCAGGAGCTTGGGGTCGACCGTCCCGGCCCGGATGTCGTTGACCCAATGGGCGCCCGCTTCGAGCGCCCTCCGCGCGACTTCGGCTTTGGTGGTGTCGATGCTGAGGATCGCCCCCGTGGTGGCGGCCAGTTTTTCGAGCACGGGGCCCACTCGGCGCCACTCCTCATCTGCGGGCACGGGAGCCGATCCCGGGCGCGTCGACTCACCGCCCACATCGAGGATCGTGGCGCCGGCGGCGAGCATGGCTTGGCCCTGGTCGAGCGCCCGCAAGGGGTCCAGGTACCGATTTCCGTCGGAGAAGCTATCGGGCGTCACGTTCAAGATGCCCATGATGCGGGGCGCGGCTACCGGCGTCTGCGCGGCGTTCCGGGTGGCCTTCAAGAGCTGGGCCAAATCCCCGGGCTGCTCCAGTTCGGACTCGGGGATGCGCCATAGCCGCTCGCGGCGACGTTCGCCTAGCCGGGCCTCGTCGATGGGCAAGTAGGGCTCGCTAGGGTGAACGGCGAGCGCGCGCAACGAGTCCTCCCAGGGATCGCCCGTGTCGAGCGCCTGGGTAGCAAACGAATGCAGCACGACCCCCGCTGGGGACGTGCTGCAAGCAATCCATCTGGGGTTCAAGGCCAAGCCAATGGGCCCCGCGATGGGGGACATGGCTAGGCCGGGGAAAGCCCGGCTTCCCCTGAGAACCCCGGTTTGTCCTTGGATTCGGTCTGGGCAGCCTGGGGCGGGACCACCTTCGGGGTTTGTCCGACCGGTTCTGCAGGCCCCTTGGGGGCCTCGGGCCGCAGGTCTTCGGGCAGGGTGCCCGCGATCAGCCGTTCGATCTCTGGACGGTCCAAAGTCTCGTAGCGAACGAGGGCTTTGGTGAGCCGTTCCATGGCTTCGCGGTGCTCTGAGATCACCGCATGGGCCTTGTTGTAGCCATCCCGCAAAATGCGTTCGATCTCTTCGTCGATGATGCGCGCGGTCTCCTCGGAGTGCCACTTGCTGCTCATCAATTCGGTGCCCAAGAAGTCCGAGCCCGGCCGTTCGGCGTAGTTGACCGGACCGACCCGGTCGCTCATGCCCAATTCGCTGACCATGGCTCGGGCAAGGTTGGTCGCCCGGCGGATGTCGTCGCTGGCGCCCGAAGAGATGTCCCCGCAGAAGATCTCTTCCGCGACGCGCCCGCCGAAGGCCACCGCCAACTGACCCATCATGTTCTTGCGACCGTAGTGGAAGCTCTCCTTCTCGGGCACCATCATCGTGGAGCCGAGCGAGCGACCGCGTGGCACGATGGTGACTTTGTGGGGCGGATCCACTTCCTCGATGAAGTGGGCCACGATGGCGTGCCCCGATTCATGGTAAGCGGTGATCTCCAGGTCTTCGGGCTCCATCTTGTGGTTGACCTTCTTGCGACCGTAACGAACCTTGGTCGAGGCCTCGTCCAGGTGCTCCATGGCGATTTTGTCGCAGCCCGCCAGGACCGCCATGATCGCCGCTTCGTTGACGATGGCCGCCAAGTCGGCACCCGAATAACCCGGAGTGGCCCGGGCCAAGAGCGGCACGTTGATGTTGCTCTCGGCTTTGACCTTCTTGAGGTGCACGTTCAGGATGGCGATGCGGCCCTCCAGGTCGGGCAGGTCGATGACCACCTCGCGGTCGAAGCGTCCCGGCCGCAGCAGCGCCGGATCGAGCACGTCGGGGCGGTTGGTGGAAGCCACCACGATCACGCCATCGTCGGTGCCAAAGCCGTCCATTTCGACCAGGATGGCGTTGAGGGTTTGTTCGCGCTCATCGTGACCGCCACCCATGCCGCTCCCGCGGCGACGGCCTACGGCGTCGATCTCGTCGAGGAAGATGATGCAAGGCGACTGTTCGCGCGCTTGTTTGAACAAATCGCGCACGCGGCTGGCACCCACCCCCACAAACATTTCCACGAAATCCGATCCGGAGATCGAGAAGAAGGGCACTTCGGCTTCGCCGGCGATCGCCTTGGCCAAGAGAGTCTTGCCGCATCCCGGAGGGCCGACGAGCATCACCCCGCGCGGGATGCGCCCGCCGATCATGGTGAAGCGGCCGGGGTTCTTGAGGAACTCGACGACTTCGTGGACTTCGGCTTTGGCTTCTTGAGCCCCAGCCACGTCCGCAAAGGTGACGCCGGTGTGGTTTTCCTTGTTGTAGAGCATGGCGCGCGAGCGACCGAAGCTCATCACACCCGATCCCGAGCCCTGCGAGCGCATTTGGCGCATGAACAGCATGAACACGAAGAGGATCAAGAGCCAAGGCCCCCAAACCATCAACACCGTGCTCATGGTCGAGTCGGTCAGCGAGTGACGCAGGCCTCGATCCGGGGTGATGTCGTAAACCCGCGACGAACTCTTGGCGCCCATCGAATCGAGCTTGCGCTCTAGGGACATCAGCGTGTCCTCGCCACCGCCCGAGGTGTTGCCCATGACCTCAAAGCGCACCAGCCCGCCATTCTTGAATTGGGCCGCGTCGAGCTTGTCGTCGGCGCGCCCACCCCAATCGTTGATGGGGGCGGCCGTACCGGTGACGAGCAAGCGATCCTCCTGGGAGGCCTGGGGTTTGGCGATGGGCGGAGCCCCGTCGCGTCCTGCGTCTTCCTTCTCTTTGGGGTCGGCCTCGGCAACCGGACGCTTGAGCGCGGTCACGTGCACCGCTTCCCTGGGCACGAAGAGCGGCTGGGCTCCCGAGTTCAGCGCTCCCAACAACCACGAAGCATCGACGCGGATCGGCGTCGGGGCGGCGAACAGTTGTTGGATTTCGGATTCGCGGTTCTCCAGGCTTTGGAAGCTGGCCCGGAAGGAAATCTCGGGGTCGCTCAGCTTGCCGAGGACTTCCCCGCGGTCGAGGGTCTGGATGGTTTCGACCCGACCGGTCTGCAGGTACCACAGGAATTGGTCTTGGCTCAATTCCTTGGACTTCTTCGCTTGGGAACCGCCAAAGGCGATCAAGACCACAACGAGGACGGTCAGGAACAGCAAGAACGGCCCAAAGGGCCTGGGTCGAGTCCCCTTGTCGGGGGTGGGCGGCTTGGTTTCCGTCATGGGGCTTCTATCGGCCGCGCTGGCAGGGTTCTCCAGGGGAGAAAGCGGGCGGCCTACCTGGGTCCCAGTGTATCGGTCTTGGGCTTCCGGAAGGAAGGAAACCCGATGCCCTAGGCGCTCAATTTCACCAGCATCCGGGACGCACGCTCATCGAGAGCGAAAATCGTGTCCCATGGGCGCGATCCAAGCGTGAGCGTGGAGCTTAGGGCGGGTTCATGGCCCCATCCGTGCGTCCCCGCTGCATGGATTCATGCACCGGCGGCGGGGACCCAGCGCGTGGGGCGCGTCAGCGGCCCGTAGGCCCGGACTCCGGCGCCCGTTCCGAAGCCGGATCGAGCTCCGTCTCCGGTAGTTGGGGGCCCTCCGCGTCCACCTGTTGGAGCAGTTCCAAGATCAATCGCTGCGCCGCGTTTTCCAAGGCTCGATCACGCGCCTCGGCCTGCCCGCCCTGGACGCCAAACACAAATCCGGCCTCGACCCAGACCTGACTGGTCGACAGGGTGCGGCCGCTTTTGGCTTCGACCAACTCGGCGCGGACGATGATGCGGCTGCCCGACTCCAGCCACTCGTTGTCGCGGTTGCGGATTCCAGGTCGGCGTTCAGAGGTTTGGATCGTCCCGCGCACGAAGACGTCGGAGTTCCCAGGGGAAACCACGCGCGCTCCGGCGGTGTCGGAGAGGGTGCGGGTCAAGTAACCATGAATCTGCCGCTCCAGGTCCGGCTCCAAGCTGGAGTTGGCGAAGATCTCGACCCCATAGGTCTCATAGGCTTCCGGCAAACGGAACCCAGCTCGGTAGGCACACGAACCCAGCAAGCCCACCAAGAGCGCCAACAGGCTGAGCCTAAGCAAGCATTGGGGAGCGGAGGGCATGGCGTTGTTGGACCGCACGGTCACGGTTGGGCCACGGGGGTGGAGTTCTTCAAGGCTTTGTCGAGCATGGCTTGAAGCTGTTGGATTTGCTCGGCGTCGCCACCCTCGCGGGCCAGTTCGAGTCCGCGCCGCGCGTGGTATTCGGCTCCTGGAGCGTTTTTGACCGTCAAGTAGAAGCGCGCCACGATGCGATCGTGTTCGGCCAACTGTTGCAAGGCGTGCAGCAAGTTCTGCTGGACCAGGAGCTCGGTGGCTTCATCGCGACCTTGGTAATCCTTCAGCCATGCGGTCAGTTCTTCGCGCGCCAGCTCCAAGGGCTTGCGATCGTGGTCGGCTTGCTGCACGGAGCGCAGGCGCAAGTCCGGGATGGCCGCACGGCTGGCCCGCACCAGCGGGGAGTTGCCGTAGTAGATGATCAGGTCCTCGTGGCGCTGGATGGCCAAAGCAAACTCGCGCGAATCGGCGTACAGCTCGCCCAACTTCGAATAGGCCTCTGGGCCGCACTGCTTGGGATCCATGTCGGGCCAAATGGACGAAGGGGTGCTTTCGGCCAAGCCCACTTGCTTCTCCCAATCGCCGGAGTAGTAGTTGCTCGTGAAGTACTCGAGCACCTCCGGGGCGAGGCTCTTGTAGCGGAAGAACAACCCATAGTGCCCCTCATCCAGGGCCAGGGACATGCCCGTATCGAACAAAAGGCGCCCGGAGGCTTGGCGTTCGGCGTGGAAGGGATACTCGCTATCCATGCCTTTGATCGTGCGGTAGGCCCGCATGCGGTTGCCCCGATGCAGCTGTGCCCGGGCCTTGCCGATGCGTGCGCGCACGGCCAAGTTGCGGGTCAGCGAGGCGTCGATCAGGCGGGTGTAGTAGGCGGGGGGGGCTTGGGTCCGGTTCAGCTCTTCGAGCAGCGCCTCGGCGGCCTCTGAGCGGGCCCGATCGAGGCTTTGCCGTGCGTCGCCCTTCAAACCAGCGGTGCGCCAGGCCAACTCCAAGCGCGCGAAGGCCAAGCCCGGGTTGTTCGCGCTGTGCAGGTCGTCCTGGGCTGCGGCAATCACGCGCTCGACCTGGTCGGCACCGTAGGAGTCGGGCAGCGAGTAGCTAGGTCCCTGGGAGGCTCGGCAACCGAGAAGCAACCCAAGGGTCAGGGCCAAACAGCTCAGGGCTTTGGGAGTCATGGATGGGAGGGGACGGGTCCCAGGCGCGGGGGCTGGCCGCGCTCGGGAGCGTTGCGGTTGGATTCGCTCAGGAATGCGTGTTGGGACCGCAGGCGGCTTTCCAAGTGGTAGTCAAGATAGCGACCGGTGAGATCCTGGATGCGGCCCAGCAGCTCGGGCTCGGGTGGGGCCAAGGCTAGCACGTTCCTAGGGCGCGCGGGAATCATCAAAGCTGCTTCCAAGACGGCTTCGGGCATGGTTCCCACCCGCATTCCCGAGCGGCGGGCCGTTTCGGCGCAGGCGGCACAAAGTCGGCCTCCGGATCCCGCCGAAAACGCCACGCGGTCGACCCCGCGCAAAACGGGGGCAGGCCCTCCACAGGCCGCACACTCGGCCAGCGCGGGGGCGATCCCAAGCAGCTCGAGGAAGCGCAGTTCGAAGAGCACTTGGTCCAGGGCTGCCGGTAGCCCGCCCTGGTGCAGGTGCTGGAGCGTGGCTTCGGCCTGGGCGAAGAGCTCGGGTTCGGGTTGGCCATGGCGGGCAGCTGCGTCGCACAACTCCAAGACGGTGAGCCCCGCCCGATAGGCGGCCGGACGTGCAGCCAATGCGCCGCGGCGCAACGCCCAATCGGCTGAGGCCAGCGGGGCCAAGCCGAGCGCTTTGGGCGTGAATTGGACCTCCAGCGTGTGGAACCAATCCAGCACCGCGAAGAAGCGGGAATTCATTCGGTAGGCCCCCTTGGCTACCAGATCCACACGCCCCAGGTCGGGTGTGAAGAGTCGGACCACCAACGACGATTCCCCAAAGGGGGTACGTCGTAGCAGGAGAGCGCGCTGGGTGACCACGGGACCATTCTAGCCCAGGCGGAGCCTGGGGGCGAACCTGCCTATCAGGCGCTGGTCCGCACGCGGACCCAGATGACGCGCCGATCGCTGGCTTCGGCTACCGCGTATTGGGTGCCCCCGAACATGAAGGATTCGCCGACATGCGGGATGTGCCCCAAGCGGGCCAGGACGAAGCCTCCCAAGGTTTCGAAGTCCTCTTCTTCGGGGATCGCGAGCGACAGCGCTTCGTTGACTTCGGAAACGTGCAGCCCAGCCGAAACCTCGTAGTGGTTGCGCTCCAACTCGCGGATGCGCTGGGGGCGCTGCTCGTGCTCTTCGAGGAACTCTCCAATGATCTCGCCCACGACATCGGTCATGGTCACAATCCCCGCGGTGCCGCCGTATTCATCGAGCACCACCGCCAATTTCTGCTTCACATCGCGGAACTCGCGCAGCAATTGCGCGACCGGTTTGGTCTCGGGGACGAGCATGGGGGGATCCAAAAGGTCCTCCAAATCCGCCCTTTGCGCCGGATCCTTGGCCATTTCGCGCATCACCCTGCGGGCGGTCGCGGTGCCGATGATCGAATCGATCGTGCCGTCGAAGACCGGAATGCGCGAGTGACCGCTCGAGAGGATCGTTTCCATGGCTGCTTCGAGCCCATCTTCGACGTCCACGGCCTGAACTTCGGTTCGCGGGGTCATCACTTCGGCTGCATCGGCGGCCCGGAAGTCCAAAACGTTGCGGATCAGCTCCTGGGCGGTTTCATCCAAGTGGTCATTTTCGCCGCGGTCTTTGAGCGCGCTGCGCAGGTTCTGCAGCACCTGTCCGTCGCCGTGCTCGGGGGTTTCCGCGCGCAACAAGCGATACAAAACCCCTTGGACCCAGTCGGTGAAGCGCACAGCCCACCACAAAGGTCGCATCAAGAGGGCAAAGGGTGCCAAGGACCAAGCCAAGATCGAATCGCTGCGCGCCAAAGCGATCGAGCGCGGGAGCACGCTCCACAGAAACATCCAAGTCGGCGTGGCGAGTGCCACCCAACCCAAGACCTCCCAGCCGCTCAAAGGTCCCCGTCCCGCGGCGAACATCACCACCAAGCTCAAGGTGGCCAACTGGCTTGCGATCTCCAACCAGCGGGCTCCCGTCGCAAGCGGTTTGGCGCGATCGAGCAGTTGCTCCATGCGTTCGCGGCGGACCTCCGTCGGTTGCTGCGCAAGGACCGAGTCGCGCGAGAACTTGGTCAGGCACCAGCGCAGCGTGCTCGCGCCAAAGGCGAGCGTGGCGGGGAGCAGGGCCCAGAGGACGGTATCCTGGGGGCCCAGAAGGGCCAAGGCGGGCGGAGGCGGTAGTGGAGGCACGGGGTGGGCCGCTCGAGGGGGCGGGTGGCTCGGGGGCCACAGGGATTCTCGGCGCCGGATTCTATCGGCCCTGCCCGCGAACTTCCCCAGGCCAGCGAGTTTTGGGATCCCGTGTCCGGGCCGGGCGTTACGAAATCGGAACGCTGCCTGCCCGGGCCAGCCCCAAGGGTGCCCCCAGGGGGGCGCTCCGACCCCTTGGGGCCTTGGCACGGATTGTGCGGTTGGCTCCCCATGATCCGCGCCAAGACCCACACCACCCTGTTGCAGCAGGCCCAAGCCTGGCTGGCCTCCCAACCCCGTTCCCCGCGCCGGACTCGATTGGCGGGCCAGGGGACGGGATCTGCCGACAGTCTGGAAACCGCATTGATGTGCCACTTCCGCGATTCGGGGGATCGAGTCGCCTTCGAATGGCTCTATCGCCTTAGCTCGGACGCGTTGGCGCGCTGGGTGGCCACGAGGGGCGCGGTCTCCCAGAGCTCGCTCGATGTGGACGAAGTGGTGCAGGACACCTTCATCAACGTCTACCGCTACCACCGGAGCTTCCAAGGGCACGGACCGCACGGTTTCCGGCGCTGGGCGCGGACGATTGCCGCCAACGCCATGAGTCGCTCCAAGCGTCGCCGGGCGCTGCCTTTGGTGGAATGGAAGGACGGGGACCAAGACGTGGCGGACAGCCAGGACGATCCTTGCGTACTCATGCAGCAGCAAGAGCAGGGGCAGGCGTTGCAAGACGCCTACCTGTTGCTGCTCCAGTGGGTGCCCCTCGCCTGCGCTCGCTTGTCCCCCCGGGATCGGTACGTGCTGACGGCGCTACATGGGCATGGGGCGAGCCATCGCGAAGTGGAAGAGGAGCTCGAACTCAAACCGGGCGGCCTCAAGATGATCGTGCACCGCGCTCGTACACGCTTGCGCGGCTATTTGATCCAAATCGGGTTGGCGGCCCACCAAAGACCTTCCTCGGTGGGCTGAATCCAGGCTCGAATGGAGCAGGCTGCGCTTGCCCCCTGGCCCGCAAACGGCGCACAATGCGCAACATGGCCGAGCCAGCGACACCCTCGAAAACCCCGCAGCAAGCCGACCTCATGGTGGTCGGTGCGAGCGAAATCGTGACGGCCTCGGGGACACAAGCCCTGGGCGGCAAGGCGTTGGATCGGGTCCACATCCTGCGCGATGCCGCGTTGGTCGTGGCGGGAGAGCGCATCGTTGCCATCGGACCCGAGCGCGAGATCCAAAGCCAATGGCAAGCGACTCGAACCCTCGATGCGGGGGGGGGCGTGGTGATCCCCGGCTTGGTCGATGCGCATACCCATCCGGTGTTCTTGGGGACCCGGGAAGGGGAGTTCGAAGACCGTTTGCGCGGCAAGACCTACTTGGAGATCGCCCAGGCCGGTGGGGGCATCCTGTCGAGCTTGCGCGGGGTGCGCGAGAGCAGCCAAGCCGAGCTCGTCCAAGCGCTTTTGATTCGCATGGACCGCTTTTTGGCCCTGGGGACAACCACGGTCGAAGCCAAGAGCGGCTACGGCCTTTCGGTCGCCGACGAAATCAAATCGCTGGAGGCCATCCGCGAAGCCAACGCACGGCACCCGGTCGATTTGGTGCCGACCTTCCTAGGAGCCCACGACTTCCCCCCCGAATTCCGCAGCGACCATGCGGGCTACGTGGAATTGTTGTGCCGCGAGATGTTGCCCGAAGTGGCCCGTTTGGGGCTTGCTGAGTACTTCGATGTGTTCACCGAGGGACACGTCTTTGGCATCGAGGATTCGCGCAGGCTGCTCGAGCGCGCACGCGAGCTGGGGTTCGGGTTGCGCCTACACGCCGATCAATTGACGGCTCTGGGCGGCGCGCAGTTGGCTGCGGAGATGCATGCTGCTAGCGCCGACCACCTCGAACACGTTACCCCTTCGGGCATGCAAGCCCTCGGCCAGGCCGGAGTCGTGCCGGTGCTGTGCCCGCTGGTGCCGATCTTCCTACGCCAAGACCAGGAAGCCCCTGGGCGCCGCATGGCCGACGCCGGCCTGCCCATCGCCTTGGCCACCGACTTCAACCCGGGTTCGTGCTATGCGATGAGCCTGTTCGAGGTGCTTTCGTTCGGGGCTCTACGCTACGGCCTGATGGCGGGCGAAGCGCTCACGGCGGCCACGCTCAATGCCGCCTGTTCGTTGGGTCGAGGGTCGAGCGTGGGGACCTTGGAAGTCGGCAAGTTGGCGGACCTGGTGCTGACCGATTTGCCCAACCATCACCACTTGACCTACGAGTTGGCGCGCAGCCCGGTGCAGAGCGTGATCAAGCGCGGCAAGTTGGTCTACCGTGCTGCGCACGTTGCGCGGGAGGGGCTGGCGTGATCGGAACTCTCTTGTGCTGGTTGACGGCGAGCCTTGCTTGGCAGAGTGCTCCCCCAGATTGGGCCGCACCCAGCGCGCGCTTGGAGCGTCGCATGGAATTCGAGCAAGCTTGGCTCTTGGGGGACGAACCCGCTCGGACGGCGGTTCGGGCAGAAGTCGCCAGCTATCGGGGGGTGGATCCGGCGGCGCTGGAATTCACCAGTGGGCCCCGCTTTGTGCGTTGGAGCCACCTCTTGCGCGGGGATCGGGTACCCAGAGCTCCCAGCCGCTTGGAGACCTGGGTGGCCGAGTGGAACCTCGCCATCGAGCCGGGTTGGATGGAGGCCGCGCCGGGTTGTACGGAGTCGAGCCTGACGGTGCACGTGGAAGCCCCCGGCCGGCCCACCGATTGGCCCAGCGACCAGCCCAACCTCCAGGTGGAATTGTATTGGCGCCAGCCCGGAGCCGAACCCGTCCGCGCGCGTAAGGAGTCCGTGCACGTTTCCAACTTCGACCGGCGCGGGTTCGATCTGTTCGTGGCGCCGCCCGCCGAGCAGCCCGGCAACTGGTGGTTGGAGCCGCGCTTGGTGGTTGCCGAGCGCGAGCTGCCGGGGTTTGCCGTGCCTTTCGCAATCCGCCCGGGGGGGTCCACCCGCGTGCTGGAAGACCTGGGGGCGCCAGCCGGTTGGATCGACGCCTATCGTGGATTTCGGACCCGGGGTGTTCGGGACCTGCGGCTCGGAACGTGGGAGAACTTGCTCGAGCCCGCCGCTCCGGCTTGGCGGTCGGGGACCTGGGAAGGCTGGAGCTTCGCCGTCTTGGATGCCAACCCCGGCGTGCCCCAGCGGGCCCGCATCTGGCTGGCCGTGCCGGGTGGAGACCTGCCCCAGGGGGAATTCATGGGGCCCCGCGGCGCTGCCTGGGCCCAGCTCGCCGGGCAGGGCATCCAAATCGTGGCCCATTCCGCCCCCTTGTACACGCTGCAGGGCTCGAATGCTTGGGATGCCATGGGCCTAGCGACCCCCGGGCAGGACCCCGTTCCAACCCTTTTGGTCGTGCGCGGCCCTCAGGTGCGCGACTTGATACTGGCCCAGGCCCAAGAGCCGCGGGTTGGATTGCAGGCCCTGGTCTTGCTGCAAGCCCTCCCCGAGCGGTCCCGGCCGGCCTCCCCCTGCTCGGGCACCCGCACGCTCTTCCTGCTCGCCTCCGAAGCCCGCACGGATGGGGATCTGGCCCCAGAAGGGGCCTTGTCCCAACGCGTCCTTGCCAGCATCGACCCCTACGCATGGCTCGACGCAACGCTCGCGACGACGGTCGCAGCGAACTTGGAATGGCTCCTGGATTCCGAACCAGGCCCAAGCAAGCGCTGACTTTCGCGCACGACTCGTTACCCTTCGGGGGTCATGAGTCAATCCAAAATCATCACTCCCCGCACCCTCAAGGGCTTCCGCGACTATCTGCCCGAGGCGGCCGGGCCGCGGGAAGCGCTTTTGGCCATCGCGCGCAAAGTCTACCGTTCGTTCGGGTTCCGGCCGATCGACACCCCCGCGCTCGAGTACACCGAGATCTTGCTGGGCAAGGGCGGTGAGGAGACCGACAAGCAGCTCTATCGCTTTGAGGACCACGGCGGGCGCGATGTGGGCCTACGCTTCGACTTGACCGTGCCCCTGGCTCGCTTCGTGGCCCAGCACGCGGGGGAACTGGGCATGCCCTTCAAGCGCTACCACATGGGCAGCGTCTGGCGCGGGGAGAACACCCAGCGCGGCCGCTACCGTGAGTTCCTGCAGTGCGACTTCGACACGATCGGGACCGAAAGCTTGGTTTCCGACGTGGAGACCTTGCTCGTGGTGCACACCCTGTTCGACCAAATCGGACTTTCCGCCTGCACCTTGCGGGTCAACCACCGAGGTGTCTTGGCGGGCGTTTTGGAGAACGCCGGCGTGGGGGCGGAGCAGGGCCCCGCAGTGCTGCGTGCGCTCGACAAGCTGGACAAGATCGGTCCCGAGAAAGTCGCAGAAGAAATGCAGGCAAGCGCCGGGGTGGATGCTAGCCAAGCCCAACACATCCTGGCCTTGCCGGCCATTGTGGGGGATCGTCGTGCGGTCCTGGATCGAGTCACCACGTTGATCGCCGGTTCGGAGTCCGGGGAAGCGGGGCTCGCGATCCTGCGCGGGGTCGACGAAGGCTTGCGTGCGGCGGGGGTGCCCGAAGGGGCTCTGCGCTTTGATTTGTCGATCGCGCGCGGACTCGATTACTACACGGGAATCGTGGTGGAGACCTTTTTGGACGCGCTGCCGGGGATTGGCAGCTGCTGTTCGGGGGGACGCTACGACGACTTGGCCAGCTTGTACACCAAACAGCGGCTGCCCGGAGTGGGCGCATCGCTTGGGGTCGATCGCCTGCTGGCGGCCCTGGAGGAACTCAAGCTGAGCGTGCCGGGAGCTCCCAAAGGGGGCGTGTTCCTGGCGTTCTTCGATGCCCAGCGGGGCACCGATTATCTGGCCCTCGCGCAACGTTTGCGAGCGGGGGGCGTCACGGTTGAGCTGTATCCCGAGCCCAAGAAACTCGGTCAGCAGCTCAAGTACGCCGACCGCCGCGGATTGCGACTCGCCATCATCATTGGGGATGCCGAGTGGCAGGCGGGCACCGCGCAGGTCAAAGACCTGGCCACCGGCTCGAGCCAAGAAGTGGATCAGGCCGATCTGCTTGCGCTTTGCCAGAGCGAAGCCTGATCCCGGACCAAACGAACGGCTAGGTCGCCCGTGCTCCGCATGCGCGATGCCGCCAAAGCTGGTTTAAACCGACGGGCGGAGACCCCGCAAAGGGTCCCCGCCCGGGGTTGGCCTAGGAACGGGTCCTAGGCCACAAGCACCATGCCTACTGGAAGGTCACTTCCAAGCCAGGCGTGAAGTTGCTGCTGCCCGTGCTCGTCTCACGGTGCCAGCCCTGGAAGTTGAAGGTGTCGCCAGCAAGGATCATTTCCACGCTACCCGTGTTGAGCGGGATGTTGGTCAGATCGATCATGCCGGAGTGCATGCCACCAGCAATGGCGCCCAGGGTGGGCAGGAAGCGGGCGATGGCCAGGCCGCCACCAACGCACAGGTTGCCTTCGCTACCACCCGGGTTGTTGACTTGGTCTTGGCCGTAGGAACCGATGAAGTACATGAACTCGCCGTCGGGCAGGTTCGTGGACACCAGGGTGAAGTTGTTGTCCGCAGCCACGTCGCTGCCGGTCGCCGCAATCGTGGACACGAAGCCCGTCGAGTTGGCGTTGGCGACACAGTAGACCGTACCGATGCCACAACCACCCGAACCGCTGATCATCAGGTCGTAGGTGTTGCAGTTCGAAGCGCTATTCGTGTAGACGTTGACTTCCAGCACCACATCGAGGGAAGCCCCGGTGGTGTTGGTCCAGGTCAGGTTCTCGTTGTCCGTGCTCGAGAAACCATCGGTCAGCTCGTCGGCACCGTTGCCCAGGCCACAGGAGGCGCTGGAAGCGGCACGCAGGAAGCCGTCGATGTCACCGTTTGCGTTGGTGAACAGGATGTCGATCGTCACCGTGGCGCCATCGGCGACACAGAAGCTGTAGAAGTCCTTGTCGGTCTTGCTCACGAACAGGCCGGTGGTGGTTCCATCCACCATGGGCGTGGCGCTGGCGCAATCGTCGTTGTCTTCCAAGCTGTCGTCGTTGCCGGGGCCACAGGGGTCCGGATCGACGGCCAGATCGAAGTCGTAGTCACCGCAGGGCAGCGATGCGCCAGACCAGTTGTGAGCTTCGATCACGACCGAAGCCGCGACGGCGCCCGTGTTGGTCACCGCGAATCCGTTGGAGTCGCCGCTGATCAGCAAGTTGGCGCAACCGGTGTCGTACAGGTTGTAGTCGGTTTCGTTGCTGTCGAAGGTTTCGGTCAGGGTCATGACGTAACCAGCGGGAATCGAGACTTCGTAGAAGTCGGGATCCGCCAGGTCGACGTGGAGACCGGTGTAGGAACCAGCGGTGAGCACCGTGGCGGTTGTGCAGTCGTCGTTGTCTTCGAAGCCGTCGTCGGCCACCGCGCAGGGATCGACCGCGAAGCTGACCGTAAGCGTACCCGGACCCTCGTTGGTGTTGTAGCCACCGACTTGGACCAAAAGCACGTCGCCGGTGATCACTCCGCTGACCGTCACTTGGCTTTGCAGGCCGCCGAAGTCATCGTTGGAATCGATGCAGGTGGCCGAGCAGTCGCCGCCCGAGTAGACCGACATGATCGTGTCGTACCCGGTGAGGAAGGTGTCGAAGTTGTAGTCACCGTCTTGGGTGGCGGTCCAGGCAAAGAAGTAGTCCTGGTTCGGGGCGGAGCAAAGCCCACCCGCGCCGGCGAAGCCGGTGCTCACGTGACCCGTGGTGTCGTAGGCGAAGCCGCCCAGACCGCTGACCGGAAGCGCCAGCGAGCAGTCCGAACCATCGGGCGCTTGGCTGATGTTGAGGACGTTGGGACCGGGAGTGGTGGAACCACTGTAGGTACCGACTTGGATCAGGAACTGGTCTCCGCCGGTCACACCGGTGAGGTTCAAGAGGCTGGCATAGGTGTCGCCACCGTCGTCGTCGTAGCCCAACCAAGCGGCGGTCACGCAGTCGCCCGCGTAGATCGTCATTTTGGTGTCGTAGGACAACACGGAGTCGAGGGTTTGGACGGTGAAGTCGCCGCTGCCCGGGGCAGTCCAGCTGAAGAACACGTCTTGCAGGTTGGCGGAAGTTCCGCCGCCGTCACCGGTGAAGCCGGATCCGGTTGCCGCGGTGGAGTCGAAAGCAAAGTCGCCCAGGCCCGTCAGGACCGTGGCGCCCGAGCAGTCGTCGTTGGCCGGCGGAGCGGGGGGCGGGGTTTGCAAGCCAATCGTCAGGATGCCGGCACCTTCGCCGGACGCACCCGAGGAGTACGAACCCACGCGAATCAGGAAGGTGTCGCCAGTCAAGATACCGGCAACGGAAACCTTGCTGCGCAGGCTGCAAGAGTCGTCGTTGCTGTCGACACAAGTGGCCGCACAGCCCACACCAGCGTACACACCGAGGATGGTGTCGCTGACGGTGGAAGCGCAAAGGTCGAAGTCGTAATCGCCGTCCGCCAGGGCCGTCCACTGGTAGAACTGGTCGTGGTTGATGGCCGTAATGCAGGGCGCCGACGCGAAGCCCGAGTTGTCAGAACCCGTGGTGTCGAAGGCAAAGGCACCTTCGCCGCTGATCGGGTCAGCGAGCGAACAAGTGTCTCCACCGCCGGTGCCCCCGGCGAAGGAAGTGCCAGCCAGGAGCAGGCCAGCCATTCCGAATAGGATGCTATTCCTCATTTGTCAGATAGTTTTGGGTAGGAAGCTAAGGAGAGAGAAAATGCTCTCTTGCGGGTTTCCGCCGAAACGGTCCGTCTTGCTAGAAGGAGAGCTTTTGAATTGTCCCCTCTGGGGCGGCTTCCGGGTAGGTAGCCTTCCAAAAAACCCATTTAGGGGCGTACAAGCGTTGCAAAATGGCACTAGCGCGCTGCATACCAGCGGATGGCCGCTCTTTCGGGCTGAAATCCTAAATCGAGACTGTGAATCAAGTTCAGCTCGGTGACCCAGGTCCGCCGCAAGGATCTAGGGTCCAAATCAAGGCGCCGCCCCCCAGATGGGAGGGCGGCGCCCAATTCCAAGCCCCAAAGGGCTCAGCGAGTCGGACCTTAGAAAGTCACCGACAAGCCGTTGGAGAAGTTGGAAGCACCCGCATTCTCGCGGTGCCACAACTGGAAGTGCCAGGTGCTGCCGGCCGTGATGGTCGGGGAGCCCGAGATCGGCACGGTGCTGGGCACGTCGAAGCCGCTACCGACGGTCGAGGTGCTGACCAGGTTCTGCAGCACGCCACCCGCATCGAACAGACCGACCGAGTTCAGCGAGCCACCGGGGACGTTGTAACGGCCGAAGACGTTGCCGCCCGAAACCGCCAAGCACAGACGCCCTTGGCTGACCACGATGCCGGGGTCGCTCGGGGCGGTACCGATCAAGAAGTAGCCGAACTGGGTCGGGGGGCCGCTGGTGGCTTCCAGGTGCAGGTCGCTGCCCACGCCCGTTCCGAAGTTGCCGGCCAAGTGCGTCGAAGCACCGGTCGAGTTCGGGTTCATGGGATCACAGAAGGTCGTGCCGACGCTGCCGCCCCCACAACCGCCCGCGCCCGTGATGGCGAGGTCGTAGTTGTTGCAGTCGCCCGCCGAGAACGGGTAGACGTTGACTTCCAAGACGCAGTTCACATCGCCACCCGTCAAGTTGGTCCACGAGAAGTTCTCGTTGTCGGTGGCGCTGAAACCGTAGGCCAATTCGGTGGAGCCGAAGCCGGTACCGCAGTTGACATCCGAAGCATCCCACAGGAAGCCGTCCATGTCCGCCAAAGCCTGCGAGAAGAACATGTCCACGGTGACCGTGTCGCCGTCGGCCACACAGAAGGAGTAGTGGTCGGGGTCCGACTTGGAAGCAAACAGCGTGGTGTAGGTGCCGTCCGAGATCGGGGCAGCCGTGGAGCAATCGTCGTTCTCCTCAAAAGAATCGTCCACACCAGCGGCGCAGGGATCAGGAGTGAAGGACACGTCGATGTCGTAGTTCGAGCAAAGCTGAGCCGCGCCCGGGTATTGGTAGGCCTGGACAATCAAGTTGAGAGGGGCCCCGGTCGTGTTGTTGTAATCAAACCCGAACAATTGGTCGACCAAGAGCAGGGTTCCGCAGCCGCCATCATATACGTCGTAGGTGGTGTCGTTGGAGTCAAAGGTCTCACCCCAAGTCAGAATGTTCCCGGCGGGAATGGTTACTTGGAAGTAGTCGTAGTCGGTACCAATCACCGCCAAGCCCGGGTAAGCCCCAGCCGCCAACACGGTGGGGGTGCCACAGGTGTCATTGTCCTCGAACGCATCGTCCGGAGCGGAGGCGCAGGGATCGGGAGTGAAGGACACGTCGATGTCGTAGTCCGAGCAGTTGAGCGTCGCACCGGTCCAGTTGTAGGCTTCGATGGTCAGGGTCTCCGGTGCACCGGTCGTGTTGGTGTAAGCGAAGCTGTAGTACGCGGTGCCGATGAGGGTGCTGCAAGTGGCGTCCCAAATGTCGTAATCCACGTCGTTGCTATCCAGGGTGACGGTCCAGTTCAGCACCATCGCCGTGGGGATCGTCACCGAGTAGAAATCGGAGTCGCCCGCAACCGTGTGCAAGCCGGTGTAGGTGCCCGCAGCGAGTACCGTGGCGGTGGCGCAGGTGTCGTTGTCTTCGAAGCCATCGTCCGGAACGCCCGAGCAGGGGTCCACGTAGGTGTTGACGTTGAGCGCGCCGGGGCCGCTCGTGGCCGAGTTGTAGCTGCCCAACTGGATCAAGACCTGTTGGCTGGCCGTAAGGCCTAGCACGGTCACTTGGCTTTGCAGGCTGCCGAAGTCGTCGTTGAAGCCGACGCAGGTGGCTCCACAGCCCGTTCCCAGGCTGATCATCATCATGGTGTCGTAGCTGGTGCCAAACGTGTCGAACACGTAATCACCGGCGGCGGGAGCGGTCCACTGGAAGAACCCGTCGTTGTACAGGTTGAACGAGCCACAGCTACCGACTTGAAAGCCGGAAGTCGTGAACCCCGTGGTGTCGTAGGAGAAAGCGCCCGTTCCCGTGAGGGTGGAAGCCGTGGAGCAATCATCGCCTTGGGCAAAGGCTCCGCCGGCCAAGGCCAGGGCCAGTCCGGGCAGGAGAGCGAATCGGTTGCGATTCATAGGATTGAGTGTTGCAGGAGTTGAGAGACGGGTTGCCTAGCCAGGAACCGTTCCTGTTAGGACCCTGCCCCCAAATTACACAGTTGTCACAATCCTGCTGGGCAATTCCCAAGGCGCGTCCAGTTTTCTTGGTCAACCACCATTTTGGGTGGGCCTAAGGGCCGCCTAGTACCTCTGACTCTAGGCTCATTCCTTTCATCGGTTCTCTTTCCGGGCCCAGAGAGGGCTTCCAGGAAGGTGGGCCAACCGCCCGACATGTGGGTGTGCCCTAGTGGGGCAAGCCCCAAAGCAAGGCGCCGCCCCCCCAGATGGGAGGGCGGCGCCCAATACCAAGCCCCATAGGGCTCAGCGAGTCGGACCTTAGAAGGTCACCGACAAGCCGTTGGAGAAGTTGGAAGCACCCGCATTCTCGCGGTGCCACAACTGGAAGTGCCAGGTGCTGCCGGCCGTGATGGTCGGGGAGCCGGTGATCGGCACGGTGCTGGGTACGTCGAAGCCGCTACCAACGGTCGAGGTGCTGACCAGGTTCTGCAGCACACCACCCGCGTCGAAGAGGCCGACCGAGTTCAGCGAGCCACCAGGTACGTTGTAACGACCGAAGACGTTGCCGCCCGAAACCGCCAAGCACAGACGCCCTTGGCTGACCACGATGCCGGGGTCGCTCGGGGCGGTACCGATCAGGAAGTAGCCGAACTGGGTCGGGGGACCGCTGGTGGCTTCCAGGTGCAGGTCGCTGCCCACGCCCGTTCCGAAGTTGCCGGCCAAGTGCGTCGAAGCACCGGTCGAGTTCGGGTTCATGGGATCACAGAAGGTCGTGCCGACGCTGCCGCCCCCACAACCGCCCGCGCCCGTGATGGCGAGGTCGTAGTTGTTGCAGTCGCCTGTCGAGTTGGGGTAGACGTTGACTTCCAAAACGCAGTTCATATCCGCGCCGGTCGCGTTGGTCCACGAGAAGCTCTCGTTGTCGCTGGCGCTGTATCCATAAACCAAGGCCGTGGTCCCGTAACCCGTGCCGCAGTTGACGTCGGAGGCATCCCACAGGAATCCGTCCATATCCGCCACGGAGTGGGTGAAGAACATATCCACCGTGACCGTGTCGCCATCGGCTACGCAGAAGGAATAGTGGTCAGAGTCCGACTTCGAAGCGAACAGGCCGGTGTACGTGCCGTTGGCAATCGGAGCAGCCGTCGAGCAATCATCGTTTTCTTCGAAGGAGTCGTCCACGCCCGCGGCACAAGGGTCCGGGACGAGGGATACGTCAAAGTCATAGTCACCACAGTTGTTGGCTGCCGCGTACCAGTTGAGCGCTTGCACAATGACCGTTTCGGGAACTCCGGACGTGTTGTTGTAAGTGAAGCCGATCGTGTTCTCATACACCGACTGCACGCTGCAGGTGGCATCGAAGAGGTTGTAGACGGTATTGTTGGAGTCGGAGGTCTCGGTCCAAGTTAGGATCTCTCCCGCCGGAATCGTGATCGAGTAGTAATCCGAATCCGTCGAAGTTACGTGCAACCCCGTATACGCGCCAGCCGTCAACGTCGTGGGGGACGCGCAGGTATCGTTGTCCTCGAAGGCATCATCGGGCACGCCAGAGCACGGGTCCACGTACACGCTGATGTTGAGGTTGCCCGGGCCGCTGGTGGCGTTGCCGTAGCTGCCCAATTGGACCAAGATCGGCTGTCCAGCCGTGAGGCCAAGTACGGTCACTCGGCTTTGCAGGCCATAGAAGTCATCATTGAAGCCAAGGCAGGTGGCCCCACAGCCCGTGCCCGCGCTGACCATCAGCATCGTGTCGTAGCCAGTGCCTTGCGTGTTGAACTCGTAGTCGCCAGCCGCAGGAGCGGTCCACTGGAAGAATCCGTCGTTGTACAGGTTGAAGGAACCACAGCTACCAATCTGGAAGCCAGAGGTCGTGAAACCGGTGGTGTCGTAGGAGAAGGCGCCCGTACCCGTGAGGGTGGTCGCCGTGGAGCAGTCATCGCCTTGTGCCAAGGCGCCGCCCGAAAGGGCCAGCGCCGCAAGCGGGAGCAGGGTGTGTTTGCAGGAGAGCATAGTCGTTCAGGAATGGGTTGTTTGGAGAACAGGAGGCCTCCGGCCGGAGCTTCCCGAAGGTCGCCAGCGGGGGCAGCTCGAATGGTACTGGCCGTCCCCATTTTGGGAGGCACTTTGAGGCGAATCCGAATCCCTAACTTGGGGTTTCCCTGCGCTCCACCACGGAGCCGGGCATCCTGGGGACCCAATCGAGTCAACGGCAAGCGGGCTCGGCATCCCTAAGCCAACAGGGCCGCCTTCCCAAAAGAAGACGGCCCTGCCAAGTCCGGCGCCCCCGATGGAGAGCGCCTCCAAAGGTTGGGTGGCTAAAAAGTCACGGACAAACCGTTGGAGAAGTTGGAAGCCCCCGCGTTCTCGCGGTGCCACAACTGGAAGTGCCAGGTGCTGCCGGCCGTGATGGTCGGGGAGCCCGAGATCGGCACGGTGCTGGGCACGTCGAAGCCGCTACCGACGGTCGAGGTGCTGACCAGGTTCTGCAGCACACCACCCGCGTCGAAGAGGCCGACCGAGTTCAGCGAGCCACCAGGTACGTTGTAACGACCGAAGACGTTGCCGCCCGAAACCGACAAGCACAGGCGCCCTTGGCTGACCACGATGCCGGGGTCGCTCGGGGCGGTACCGATCAGGAAGTAGCCGAACTGGGTCGGGGGACCGCTGGTAGCTTCTAGGTGCAGGTCGCTGCCTACGCCCGTTCCGAAGTTGCCCGAAAGGTGCGTCGAGGCGCCGGTCGAGTTCGGGTTCATGGGGTCACAGAACACCGTTCCGACGCTGCCGCCGCCGCAGCCACCGGAACCGGCGACCACGAGGTCGTAGTTGGAGCAGGCTGCGGTACCTTGCAAGTATACGTCGACTTCGATGGTGATGTTGACATCCGCACCGGTGGTGTTGGTCCAGGTCGCTGTTTCGTTGTCGGTGACACTGTAACCGTAAGCGAGCATGTTGGTGCCGTAGCCCGTGCCGCATTCGACCGATGATGCGTCACGCAGGAACAAGTCGATGTCCTGGAGCGCGTCGGTGAACAGGATGTCCACGGTGATGGTGGCGCCATCGGCGACACAGGTGGAGAAAATGTCCTTCTGGTCTAGGTAGGTGATGTAGAGGCCGGCGATGGTCCCGTCGCCAATCGGAGCTGCACTGGCGCAATCATCGTTCTCTTCATAGATGTCGTCGGGCACCGCTTGGCACGGGTCAGCGGCGATCGCAATGTCGATGTCGTAGTCCGAGCAGGGGAGCGTCGCGCCAGCATAGTTGACGGCTTGGACGATGATCGTCTCGGCTGCAGCGGTGGTGGTGTAGGTGAAGCTGCCGCCGGAGGTTCCGTACGTGGTACTACAGGTAGCGTCTTTGATGTTGAAGTCGGTGTTGTTGGAATCGGCCACTAACGTCCAGGTCATGACCGACATGGGGGGAATGGTCACGGAGTAGTAGTCGGAGTCCGCAGCGTCCACGTGGAGACCCGTGTAACTACCCGCCGTCAGAACCGTGGCGGTGCCACAAGTGTCGTTGTCTTCGAAGGCATCATCGGGAAGGCCGGCGCAGGGGCTGATGTACGTGGCGATGTTCAGGGTGCCCGGACCGAAACCCGTGGTACCGCTGTAGCCTGCGACTTGGATCAGGATCTGATCACCGGCGAGGGCGCCATAGATGTTGACTTCGCTTTGCAGCCCGTACGTGTCGTCATTGTAGTCGGCACAGGTCGCCGCACAGCCCGAACCTGTGTGTACCGCTAGCTTGGTGTCGTAGGCCGTGCCCACCGTGTCGAAGACGTAGTCGCCAGCGGCGGGGGCCGTCCACTGGAAGAATCCGTCGAAGTACAGGTTGCCCGTGACGCAGGACCCGCCGCCGTTGTAGCCGGAAGTCGAGAAGCCAGTGGTGTCGTAGGAAAACGTACCGAGCCCCGTGAGGGTTGCGGCCGTAGAACAGTCATCGCCTTGGGCGAAGGCTCCGCCCATTAGGGCCAAGGCCAAGCCGGGCAGGAAGAGGTGTTTGGATCGATTCATCAGATTGGATTTGAGTTAGGAGAACACTGGTCGACGAAGTACCAATGGCTTTGTGTGCCAAAAGCTCTGTGTGCCAATAGCTTTGCGTGGACTTGCCCCAAACTAGAGAGTTTGTCGGAAACTTCCACCACGGCAATCTGGGGATGACCTAGTTTGGGCTTGGGCGCCCTTTGCAGGGGAATTGGGGCTCATGTCCGTGCCCAAGGGCAGTTGTTGACCGATCGACTGTTCACGCCAGCAAGTGTGGCGAGCGCACTTGGGCTCAACGGATACCTCCCGGTGTGTCCAATAGCAGCAGGGCCGCCTCCCCGAAGGAAGACGGCCCTGCAAGTCAGGCGCGCCCCCAAGGGGGAAGCGCCGTCCAAGGATTGGGTGACTAGAAGCTCACAGCCAAGCCGTTGGAGAAGTTGGACGCACCAGCGGCCTCACGGTGCCACAACTGGAAGTACCAGGTGTCGCCAGCCATGATGGTCGGGCTGCCGGTGATCGGCACGGTGCTCGGAACGTCGAAGCCGCTGCCGACCAGCGAGGTGCCCACGGCGTTCTGGAGGACTCCACCGGCATCGAAGATACCGACCGAGTTCAGCGAGCCACCGGCCACGTTGTAACGACCGAAGACGTTGCCACCGGTCACGTCCAGGCACAAACGTCCCTGGCTGATCACGATGCCCGGGTCGCTGGGACCGGTGCCGACGAGGAAGTAACCGAAGTTGGTCGGGGGACCTTGGGTGGCCTCCAGGTGCAGGTCGCTGCCGACGCCGCTACCGAAGCTGCCACTCAGGACGGTCGGGAAACCGGTGGAGTTGTTGTCCATCGGGTCACAGAACGTGGTGCCCACTCCGCCGCCACAGCCACCGGATCCGGTGATGGTGAGGTCGTAGTTGCCGCAAGCGCCAGCCGAGTTAGCGTAGACGTTGATTTCCAAGACGCAGTTGACGCTCGCGCCGGTCAAGTTGGTCCAGCTGAAGTTCTCGTTGTCGGAAGCGCTGAAACCGTAGGCCAATTCGGTGGAACCGAAACCGGTGCCGCAGTTGACGTCAGACGCATCCCACAAGAAGCCGTCCATGTCCGCGTTGACCTGCAAGAAGGCCATGTCGACGGTCACGGTCGCGCCATCGGCGACACAGAAGGAGTAGTGGTCCGGGTCCAGCTTGGAAACGAACAGGCCGGTGATGGTGCCGTCGCCAATCGGGGTTGCGCTGGCGCAGTCGTCGTTGTCTTCGTAGCTGTCGTCGCCGCCCGCTTGGCACGGGTCAAGAGCGATCGAAAGGTCGATGTCGTAGTCCGAGCAGGGAATCGCCGCACCGGCCCAGTTGACGGCCTCGACGATGATCGTCTCAGCGGTGGCACCGGTGGTGAAGGTGAAGCTACCGTAGGAGGTCCCGTACAGGGTGCTGCAGGTGGCGTCGGTGACGTTGAAGTCGGTGTCGTTGGAGTCGGCCACCAGGGTCCAAGTCAGGATCGACGCGGCGGGGATGGTCACCGAGTAGAAGTCGGAGTCCGAGTTGTCGACGTGCAAACCAACGTAGCTACCAGCGGCCAAAACCGTCGGGGTGCCGCAAGTGTCGTTGTCTTCGAAGGCGTCATCGGGAACGCCAGCGCAGGGGCTGACGTAGGCGTTGACGTTCAGGGTGCCGGGGCCGTTGGTGACGGTGCTGTAGCTACCCACTTGGACCAAGATCTGCTGGCCGGCGGTGAGGCCATAGACCGTCACTTGGCTCTGAAGGCCGGAGAAGTCGTCGTTGAAGCCGAGGCAGGTAGCGGCACAGCCCGAGCCATCGCTGATCAGCATGGTGGTGTCGTAGGCCGTACCGACGGTGTCGAAGACGTAGTCGCCAGCAGCGGGGGCCGTCCATTGGAAGAACCCGTCGCTGTTCAGGTTGTAGGAACCACAGGTGCCGCCGCCGTCAAAGCCGGAAGTGGTGAAGCCCGTGGTGTCGTACGCGAAGGTGCCGGTACCCGTGAGGGTGGCCGCCGTGGAGCAATCGTCGCCCTGGGCGAAGGCTCCGCCCGCCAAGGCCAAAGCCAGGCCGGGCAGGATGATGTTTTTGAAGCTAGTCATTGAGTCGTGTCAGTCAGGAGAATTGGGGACTTCACCACGCCCAGTGCGCAGTTCCGTCCCCCAACAGTATACACGCCAAGCGGGTATACCGCCATTGCCCTTTCCCCTGCCTCGACGCGAGACGGCCCGTGGCCCCGCTCTGGGATGCGGACAGCAAGGCCGGGTTTTTGACTGCTTGACTAGGTACGCCCTCGAATGCGCATTCCCCTGTCGCTTGCGCCCGTTGCTGGCGCTTGGAGGTCTTCATGAAGCCCGACAAGTAGGGCAAGCATCAGGGCCGCCTCCCCGAAGGAAGACGGCCCTGCAAGTCAGGCGCGCCCCCAAGGGGGAAGCGCCGTCCAAGGATTGGGTGACTAGAAGCTCACAGCCAAGCCGTTGGAGAAGTTGGACGCACCAGCGGCCTCACGGTGCCACAACTGGAAGTACCAGGTGTCGCCAGCCATGATGGTCGGGCTGCCGGTGATCGGCACGGTGCTCGGAACGTCGAAGCCGCTGCCGACCAGCGAGGTGCCCACGGCGTTCTGGAGGACTCCACCGGCATCGAAGATACCGACCGAGTTCAGCGAGCCACCGGCCACGTTGTAACGACCGAAGACGTTGCCACCGGTCACGTCCAGGCACAAACGTCCCTGGCTGATCACGATGCCCGGGTCGCTGGGACCGGTGCCGACGAGGAAGTAACCGAAGTTGGTCGGGGGACCTTGGGTGGCTTCCAGGTGCAGGTCGCTGCCGACGCCAGTACCGAAGCTGCCGCTCAGGACGGTCGGGAAACCGGTGGAGTTGTTGTCCATCGGGTCACAGAACGTGGTGCCCACGCCGCCGCCACAGCCACCGGATCCGGAGATCACGAGGTCATAGCTGTTGCAGTTTTGGGTGCCGGCTGCATAGACGTCGACTTCGATGGTGATGTTGAGGTCCATGCCGAGGGTGTTGGTCCAGGTGGCCGTCTCGTTGTCAGTCACGCTAAAGCCATAGGCGAGCATGTTGGCACCGTAGCCGGTACCACACTCGGCCGAAGCGGCATCACGCAAGAACAAGTCAAGGTCTACAAGCGCGTCGGTGAACAGGATGTCCACGGTGATCGTGGCGCCATCGGCAACGCACGTCGAGAAGATGTCCTTCTCGTCGGCGACGTCGATTTGAAGACCGGGGTAAGTGCCGTCCGTGACCGGAGTCGCGGATGCGCAGTCGTCGTTGTCTTCAAAGGCATCGTCCACGAAGCCGGCGCAGGGATCGATGTACTGGGTGATGTTCAGCGTGCCCGGGCCGAAACCCGTGGTCGCGCTGTATCCAGCAACCTGGATCAAGAACATGTCGCCAGCCGTCGCGCCGACAATGCTCACTTCGCTTTGCAATCCACCGGTGTCGTCGTTGAAATCGACGCAAGTGGCCGCACAAGCCACACCAGCGTGGACCTGCAGCGTGGTGTCGTACGCGGTTCCGAAGGTGTCGATGTTGAAGTCGCCGTTGGCCGGGGCCGACCACTGGAAGAACCCGTCGAAGTTCAAGTTGTAGGAGCCACAGGTGCCGCCGCCGTCAAAGCCGGAGGTGGTGAAGCCAGTGGTGTCGTAGGAAAAGGTGCCAACGCCCGAAAGGGTGGCAGCCGTGGAGCAATCATCGCCCTGGGCGAAGGCTCCGCCAGCGAGGGCCAAGGCCAGGCTGGGTAGGAAGAGGTGTTTGGTTCGAATCATAGGAGTATCCTTCAGGAGAATGCAGGCGGTCCATGCACACACTGTGCATTTGCGCCCGACCCCTTCAGTGTACCCCGTTTTTCGACGCAAGCACACAATCCGGAAATCGCCTCCCCAATCCAGTCCTGGGGCGGGAATCGTGGCCTGAGGGGGTGCTTCCTGGAGCTTTATCACCAAGGCCCACCGCAAAGGGGTCTCATTTTGAGCAAGGCGCTCCCCTCTGAACGGGGGAGCGACTGGGGTGGAATTCGCCCAAACGACCGGAGCCGCCCCCAAAGGGGCGGCTCCGCAAACGTCGCGACCGCCAGTAGGCGGCCGCGCTCTAGGAGTCTCGGGACTAGAAGGTCACCGACAAGCCGTTGGAGAAGTTGGAAGCACCCGCGTTCTCGCGGTGCCACAACTGGAAGTGCCAGGTGCTGCCGGCCGTGATGGTCGGCGAGCCCGTGATCGGCACGGTGCTAGGGACGTCGAAGCCGCTTCCGACGGTCGAGGTGCTGACCAGGTTCTGCAGCACGCCGCCCGCGTCGAACAGGCCGACCGAGTTGAGTGCACCGCCGGGAACATTGTACCGACCAAAGACGTTGCCGCCCGAAACCGCCAAGCACAGGCGCCCTTGGCTGACCACGATGCCCGGATCGCTGGGGCCCGTACCGATCAAGAAGTAGCCAAACTGGGTCGGGGGGCCGCTGGTGGCTTCCAGGTGCAGATCGCTGCCCACGCCCGTTCCGAACGTACCCGCAAGGTGCGTGGAGGCGCCCGTCGAGTTCGGGTTCATGGGATCACAGAACGGAGTCCCTACTGAACCACCGGCGCAGCCGCCGGAGCCGCTGACCACCAAGTCGTACATGTTGCAGTCTTGGGTGCCCGCCAGGTACACATCGACCTCTATGGTGATGTTTTGAGTGGCACCCGTCAGGTTGGTGTAGGTCACCGTCTCGTTGTCCGTGGTGCTGAACCCATTGGCCAAGTCCGTGGTGCCGTAGCCCGTGCCGCAGTTGGCATCGCCAGCGTCCCAAAGGAACAGGTCGAGGTCCATGAGCGAATCCGTGAACAGGATGTCGACCGTGATGGTGGCTCCGTCCAGGACGCAAGTCGAGAACGTGTCCTTGCCGTCTGCGGTGTTGATGAAGAGTCCCGGGTAGGTCCCGTCGCCCACCGGGGCGGCCGTCGCGCAATCGTCGTTTTCTTCGAAGCTGTCGTCGCTGGCTCCCGAGCAGGGGTCGACGTAGGTCGTGATGTTCAGTGTGCCGGGCCCGAAGTGGGTCGCGTTGTAGCCGCCAACTTGGATCAGGAACTGGTCACCTGCCGTGGCGCCGACGATGCTGACTTGGCTTTGCAAGCCAAAGGTGTCGTCGTTGTAGTCAAGGCAAGTCGCTCCACAGGCAACGCCAGAGTGGACCGCCAACTTGGTGTCGTAGGAGGTGCCCACCGTGTCGATGTTGTAGTCGCCGTTGGCGGGGGCCGTCCATTGGAAGAAGGCGTCGACGTTCAGGTTGACTGCGCCACAACCACCGCCGCCGTTGAATAGGCTCGTGGTGTTGGCCGTCGTGTCGTACGAAAAGGTGCCGACTCCCGTTAGGGTTCCGGCCGTCCCGCAGGTATCGGTGGGGCCCGCCGAGGCGAGCGCCGTGATGGTGAGGCTGCCCGGGCCGAATCCCGTAGTGGCGCTGTAGCCAGCCACTTGGATGAGGATCGAATCGCCAGCCAGCAGACCAAAAGCGGCCACATTGCTTTGGAGGAAGCCTCCGGAATCGTCATTGAAGGCGATGCACGTCGCAGCGCAACCCACACCCGCCGCAACTTGCAGCGTGGTATCGTAGCTGGTTCCAAACGTGTCGAAGGAGTAATCCCCAGCGGCCGGTGCGGTCCACTGGAAGAATCCATCGTAGTTGAGGTTGAAGCCACCACAAGCGCCGCCGAGGTAACCCGAGGTGGTCAACCCGGTGGTGTCGTAGGAGAAGGTGCCTGTGCCGACAAGGGCGGCTGCTGTTGAGCAGTCGTCGCCTTGGGCAAAGGCTCCACCGGCGAAGGCCAAAGCCAAGCTGGGGAGCAGGAAGGATTGGGTTCGAATCATAAGAGTGTCCGACAGGAGTAGTGAGGGCCTAGGCGGCACACCGTGTGCCTCAGGTCCATCGAACCCCAGTATACTTGTGTTCTCGGTTTCTAGGCACGCTTCCCGAAGGAGGCGGAACTTTGCATATCGTTTGGGTCGGTAGGGGGGAGCCAGCGCCAGCCACGGCCCGTTTTTCTAAGCCCGCATGCCTTGCGACACCTGAGGGGGGCCGTGCCTCAATTCGCCTACGGGGGCCCTTGGGCACCTCCTTTCCGGGCGAATGGTGAGGGGACGCGGCTCCGCCCAGCCGGGTCCCCAGGGCGGGGATCCAGCTCGACTGGGGCCACTAGAACACCACCGAAAGACCGTTGGAGAAGTTGGAGGCGCCAGCGCTTTCCCGGTGCCAGAGCTGGAAGTGCCAGGTATCGCCGGCATGTAGGGTCGGACTCCCGGCCAAGGGCAGGCTGGCTGGGACATCGAACCCGCTCCCCGTCGCAGATGTTCCCAGCAGGTTTTGCAAGACCCCAGCCGCATCGAAGATTCCGAGCGAGTTGCCTTCTCCCAGTCCTAGGTTGTAGCGGCCCAGGGCATTTCCCCCGTCGATCGCCAAGCACAGGCGGCCTTGGCTGACCACGATGCCCGGATCGCTCGCTGCGTTTCCCACCAGGAAGTAGCCGAATTGCCCCGGCGGGCCATCCAAGGCTTCCAAGTGCAAACCGCTGCCCGTACCGCTACCGAAAGAAGCGGTCATGACCGTGGGGACTCCTGTTGAGTTGGGATCCATGGGGTCGCAAAACGGAGTGCCCGCGCTGCCGATACCCCGGCCGCTGGCACCTGCCACCACCAAATCGTAGTGGTTGCAGTTGCCAGGGCTTGCCGCCCAGACCTGTACCTCGAGCACTACGGCCATGTCCGCGCCGGTAGAATTGGTCCACACTAGGTTCTCATCGTCCGAGCTGGTGAAACCCGACACCAACGCGCTGGAGCCGTATCCCGATCCGCATTGGACATCCTGGGCATCCCATAGGAACGCATCCAGGTCGCCGACCTGGGCTGGATGCACGACGTCGATGTGGACCGTATCGCCGGCCGCCACGGTGAAGGCGAAGTGATCGGGGTCGGTCCTGGAGGCGAATAGGTTCAGGTAGGTGCCATCGGCAAGGGGGGGCGCCGAGGCGCAGTCGTCGTTGTCTTCCCACGGATCGTCGATCGCCCCCACGCACGGGTCCAGCCGCTGGGTGATGTTCAGGAGGCCCGGGCCATAACTGACGCCGAAGCCACCCACCTGGATCAACACCTGGTCTCCTGCGGAGAGACCCGTCAAGGACACCATGCTTTGCAGCCCGCCGGTGTCGTCGTTGTACGCCGTGCAGATTGCGCTGCATCCGATGCCCGCATGGACGGCGAGCTTGGTGTCGAAGCTGCTTCCAAAGGTGTCGAAATCGAAGTCGCCTGCTGCCGGAGCCGTCCATTGCCAAAACCCATCCTGGTGGATCGAAGTGGCCCCGCTGGCGCAACCCCCGCCCCCCTGGAAACCCGAAGTGGACAGGCCGGAAGTGTCGAAGGCGAACGACCCCAGCGCCGACAGCGCAGCGGCGGTGCCGCAGGAATCTCCTTGTCCCAAACAGGTTCCGGCCAAGAGCAAGGATACGGTGGGCAGGAGGTGAAAGGTCGATGGGCGCATGCGGGCTCGCGGGGTTCCGACGTTTGAGGTCACTCCCCGGTCTAGGGGAGGGCCTAGCGAACCCTACCCCGCTCCATGCCCCGACCCCGTGGATTGGGGGCACCGAAGTGTCCCCGCCCAACCGGATGGAAAGGCTTTCCGCCTCGAGCCCCGGGTTGGGCCACGGTTCGCGCGCAACCGCGAAACCCATTCCCAAAAAGTACGGCGGCGCCGCCTCCCGGGGGAGACGGCGCCGCCGAACTTGCAGAGGCTAGGAGCCTCGATTGCGGACTAGAAGGTCACGCTCAAACCGTTGGAGAAGTTCGACGCACCACCGTTCTCACGGTGCCACAGTTGGAAGTGCCAGGTGCTGCCTGCCACGATGGTCGGGGAGCCGGTGATCGGCACGGTGTTCGGTACGTCGTAGCCGCTGGTGACGCCGGAAGTTCCCACGACGTTCTGGAGCACGCCACCTGCGTTGAACAGGCCGACCGAGTTCAAGCTGCCACCGGGCACGTTGTAGCGACCGAAGACGTTGCCACCGGAGATCGACAAGCACAGACGGCCTTGGCTGACCGCGATGCCCGGGGTCGCCGAAGCGGTGCCGATCAGGAAGTAGCCAAACTGGTTGGGCGGGCCGCTGGAGGCCTCCAGGTGCAAGCCCGAGCCCACGCCGCTGCCGAAGCTGCCGGTTAGGGTGGTCGAAGCCCCGGTGGAGTTCGGGTTCATCGGGTTGCAGAACGGGGTGCCCGTCGAGCCACCGGTGCAACCACCGGCACCCGCAATCACCAAGTCATAGGTGTTGCAGTTGTTCGGCGTACCGGTCCAAACGTTGACTTCCAACACGAGGTTGATCGAGCTGGTGCCCGTGTTGGTCCAGCTCAGGTTCTCGTTGTCCGTGGTGCTGAACCCGTTGGCCAGCATGGTCGTGCCGTAGCCCGAGCCGCAGTTCACGTCCGACGCATCCCAAAGGATGAAGTCCAGGTCGCCGCTGCCGGTGGCGAAGAGCATGTCGCAGGTCACCGTCGCGCCTGCCGCGAGGCAGAAAGCGTAATGGTCCTTGTCGGTCTTCTTGACGACCAAGCCGGTGTAGGTGCCGTTGACCAGGGGGGTGGCCGTCGAGCAGTCGTCGTTGTTCTCGAAGGCATCGTCCGAGGTGGCCGAGCAGGGGTCGAGTCCGATGTTGAGGACGGCTTGTCCGGAGGCGGTTCCATAGCCACCCACTTGGATCAAGTACGTGCTGCCCACCGTCACTCCGGGCACCAGCACCAAACTCTGCAAGCCGATGCCACCGTCGTCATCGTAGGCCAAGCAAGTTGCCCCGCAAGCCGAACCGCTATGCACGCTAAGTTTCGTGTCAAAGCCAGAGGTGTTGGTGTCGATCACATAGTCGCCAGCCGCCGTGGCGGTCCACTGGAAAAAGCCATCTTGGTTGATGGAGCTCGCGCCGGCCGCACAGGTTCCGCCCCCGTTGAAACCGCTGGTTGTGAAGGCGGTGGTGCTGAATGCGTGGGTGCCCACGCCGCTGATGGCCGTGGGGGAGGTGCAGGAGTCGGTTTGCGCGAAGGTGCTCGCGGCAAAGCCCAGGGTCAGGGCAGGGATCAACAACCGTTGAAATACCATCGTGGTTTCCTCTCGAAGAAAGGAGGCAGAGCAAACAAGCAGCCGGCCAAAGTGGCGGGCTTCCTTGCCGTTTGCGACCCTTTAGACGAGGCCCTCGAAAGGCCGGTTCCCATCCCGGAGGCGAATCCGCAAGGATTGCTTACGATTCTGTAAGTGCCTGCGGGGCGCGGCTTAGCGATAGGTGACGCCTATGGCGTCGGTAAAGTTGGACACGGATTGCCCACCTACCAGGTCTCTGTACCAAGCTTGGAAGTACCAAGTTTCGCCAGCTTGGACCGCGCGCAACCCCACCCCGGGCTCCGGGATCGCGTCCAGGTCGATCGGTACTTCGAACTCGCCATTGGCCGCGAAGCCGATCTCCCAGGAGCGGTTGAAGCGAGCAATCGCCCCGCCCCCAGAAAGGCAAAGGTCGCCCAGGCTGCCCCCGGGGTTGGCCAGGATCCCCTGGGTTCGCCCTCCCAGGCAGAAGCCGAATTGGCCAAAGGGCAGGTCCCGCACCTGCAAGGTCAGTTGCCCATCGGCCACAAACGGCGATCCCAAAGCCACGATCTGGCCGGATTGGCCGCTGGAATTGGTTTGGGCCGGGCTGCAGATCCGCTCCCCGAGCCCGCATAGGCCGGCTCCTTGCAGGACGAGGTCGTACTGGTTGCAGCTCGAGGCACTGCCTTCAAAAATCTGTACTTCCAAATAGCACTCTTCGACCTGGGTTGAGCCGTTGGTCCACACGATTTGCTCGTTGTCGGAGATCGAAATGCCTTCCTCGTAGTAGAAACCCGCCGAGCCGATCGCGCAGGGGTACGACCAGGTCGGGAGCAGGTACATGTCCACGTCCCCTTGCGCGTGGGCGAACAGAAGATCGATGGTCACCGTCCCCTGGGGCGGTACGCACAATCGGTAGACGTCCTTGTCCCACTTGCTCACGTGCAAGTTGGGGCGCATGCCGTCCACCAAGGTGGTGGCGGTATGGCATTGGTCGTTGTCTTCGAGCGCGTCCTCCGCGGCCCCATAGCAGGGGTCGCTTTGCACGTTGGTCAGCAGCGTGTATTCCGAACAAGGATCCGTGGTCGAAGTCGTGTCGAGGAAGGCTTCCAGGTAGTAATCCCGCGCAAACGAGTCCAGGTTCTGAACCGAGAGCGCTTGCCCGTCCTCGGCGAGGGGGGTGCAGTTGTTGTCAAACAGCCGCAAATCCACGTCTCCGGGGGCATTGAGCAAGATCTCGGCATCCAACCGCTGACCAGGCTGGAGCACGTAGTGGTAGTAGTCGGGGTTGCCCTGAAAGACCGCCAAGCCCGGCGTCGTGCCTTGGGGCAAGGAAACCGCTCCCGCGCAGCCTTGATTGGGTTCCCAGGCATCGTCGGCTTGCCCCGTGCAAGGCGAACTGGTGGCGGTCACGTTCAGCAGGCCTGGCCCCGCAAAGAGGTAGAAGCTGCCGACTTGCACCAGGAAGGTATCCCCCGGCTGCACTCCAGACAGCAAAACTTCGCTTTGCAAGCCCCCGCCCGCGTTGTCGTTGCTGGCCAAGCAGGTGGCCGCACAACCAAGCCCCGCATGCACAGAAAGCCGGGTGTCGAACGACGTGCCATAGGTGTCCAGGCGATAGTCTCCGCCTGCGGACGCGGTCCATTGGAAGAACACGTCGTTCCGAATGAGCGTGCTGCAGGGCCCGCCTCCGTGGAAGCCCGAGCTCGACGCCGTCGAGTTGTCGAAGGCAAAACTGCCTTCCCCGGCCAGGGCCGTAGCCGTGGAGCAGGTATCGCCTTGGGCCCAGGCGGCCCCTGTTAGGCCCAGCGCAAGCAGCATTCGCGCGCCCGCTCGCATAGAAAACGGCGCACTCAGTCCACGGCGCAACGCGCGCCGATTGGTAAGGCTAGACGACATGGGGCGCCCGTGGAGAGTCGGGCATGGTGCGGGGGAGAGCGATCCCCAGGGGGGGACCGGCACGATTGGCCGCCCGGAGCCCGGGCGTTGGTAGCAGCCTAACCGAAACCGTTCCAGCCCGATACGCCTCCCGGCTCCCCAACCCGGGGACCTTCTGGGGGCTAGGAACAGCGACCTACTTGTCGAAAACGTTGGTTTCGCTGGGGCTGATGCGCTCGTCGATGGCCTCGACCGAAAGATCGAGGTGGTCCAAATCGAGCAGCTCTTCGACCAAGTCAGAACCCTGGATGGCTTGGGTCGCTTGGGTTTCGGCAGCCGTTTGGGCGGACTCGGTCGCCTGGTCTTTCTTGGACTGGCTCATAGTGTGGTTTGGAAAACAGGTAGAGGGTGGGAAGTGGAAGGTGGATTTTGGGCTGGCGAACGCCGAGGTTTCAGGCGTGGGTCGCCGGTACGTTGGCGGGTTCTTGGCGCGGGAGCACGTAGTCGGGCAGTTCCATCGTTCCCTCGGGAACCAGGATCCGCAAGCGCAGGAGTTCGCCCAGGAATCCGGCCAGGGCGCGGCGTCCGGCGGCCGTTTGGGGGCCGCTCTTCGCCAGCAATGCGCCGAGGCTTCCCGCTCGCTCGATCGCCCCGAGCAGTTTCCAGCTGTCCGCCGACAGCTCGACAAACTCATGCTGGACGGGATCGTAGACCAAAACGCGCGGCTCGTAAGGAGCGGGGGAGAGGTTCTCCGCTGCGATCCGATCGGCTTCGCCCACATAGCGCCCGGTCAAGAAATCCGGGCGGGCCGCACGGGCGAGCGGATCGTGGAGCGTGCGCAGGACCCGGCGGTAGCTGTGGCGCAAGGGCTGCGCGACCAAACCCGGCCGGACGCGCACATCCGAACCGGCGGGCAGCGGCGTGCCCCGTTCGGCCCGCGCGACGCAAGCGGCAGCAAAGGCATCGGGATGCATGCCCTTGGCCAGGTGCAGGAAGTAGTGGCTCTTCTGCATGAAGTACAGGATCGAATCCCCGGAGAAAATCGGCAGCACTTCGGCGAAGCGCGTCATCATCTCTTCGAACATTTCGGCGGCTTCCCCCTGGGTCATGCCCACCTCGGATTCGTAGTCGTGGTACAGCTGCAAATCGGCTTCCGGATCGTCGAGGATGCGGATGCCGAAGCGCTCAGGCTCGCGGTAGGTCAGCGCCACTTCGTCGATGTGGAAGGTCTGCAACGAGACTTCGCGCACGTAGGGTACCGAGTCTTCGATGTACTGCAGGGTTGCGCGGGCCTCTTCGCGGGTTTCGCTGGGGAAACCCACCATGGCGTACAAAGTCACCGAAATGCCCGCTTCGGCGCAGTTCTTGACCACTTCGCTGACTGAGCGCAGGCTCTGGCCCTTCTTCATCATCTTGAGCAGGCGTGGGGTGGCCGTTTCAAAGCCAAACAAGAGCTTGCGGCAGCCCGCATCAAAGAGCCGTTGGGCCCCTTCCGCGTCGTAGGCCTTGGGCTCAACGCGCGCATCGCTCCACCAGGTGATCCCGGCTTGGTTCTCGATCAAGGCTTCGGGCAGGTCGCGGATCATGCCGGGCGGCATGCAATCGGTGATGAAGTTGAAGTGCGTGGTTTGGTGGCGGTCGCGCAGTTCCAGCACATGGCTCGCGATCGTGTCCGCCGAACGCGTGCGGTAGCCTGGACCAATCACGGTCGGCAGGGTGCAGAAGGCGCACTCGCCGTAGTAGCAGCCCCGATTGATGTCGTAGGGCAGCACCACCTCCGGCGAAAAGTAGCGCTCCAGCGGCAGATCCGAAAAGTCCGGGACGGGCGCCTTGTTCAGGTGCACCGGGTGCCCGGGCGGGTTTTCGACGCATGGGTGACCCGCCTGGCTACGGTCGAACCAGGTCAGCGAACCCACTCGCGACAGATCTTGCTCACCCGCCCGCAAGGCTTCGCAAAGGGCTTGCAGCGGGGCTTCGCCCTCGTGGAAGATCATCGAGTCCAGGCAGGCATCGATGCCCGGAGCCTGCATCAGCTTGGCGCCGATGTAGGCCAGGAACCCGCCCCCGGCGGTCACATGGCACTCGGGCAAAGCGGCTTTGATCAAGCGTCCCAGGGTCAGCGCCGGGATCAACTGGCTGCCGTAGATGACCGACATGCCGAGCACCCGCGGCCGACGTTCGATCAAACCGGGCAAGATTTCCTGGCGGAAGTAGCGCACGAACGGGTTCTCGACCTCATCGACCGTTGCCGCCAAAACCTCGTGCGAGCGGTCGTTGGCGTAGCGCATGGTGAAATTGTGCGGTGTCAATTCACTGGGGAAGTGCGCCGCTGAGACCAAGCGCAATCCCTGGTAGATGGCGCGCATGGCCGGGATGTAGGCGTCTGCATCGTAGAATCCCTCGCCGCGCACCAATGCCTTGGAGGCCTCGATGTCCGCGATCAAGGTGGGGGCGGTCAAACCGCTCTCCAGGGCGCCGCGCCAGGCGCCCATGTCGGCAAAGGGTAGGGACTCGACCGTATCCCAACGCTCCAGCGGCAAACGATCCTGCACCTTGTCCGCCGCGTATTGCAGGTAGGCGGGCGAAAGGAATTGGTCGTAGGCCTCGATCGAGAGATCGCGCACCTGCACGTCGTCAAACCCCGCTTGTTGCAACCAAGCCTTGAGGCAAGGCAAGGCCAAGTAGGGTTGGGTGAAGTGACCCTGCGGGGGGAAGATCAAGGAGATCGGGAAGCGAGTCTTCATGGCGTGGGTTGGCTGGCCAGCAGGCCAGCTCGGTGGAGGGGATCGAGAGCGCGTAGCAGGGCGGGGGGGGCCTCTTGGCGGGGCCTGGGCTTTTGCCCCAGCCAATCCAAGAGTTGTTCGGTGTCGCGGCTGATCCGCAGGGTGCGGACGCTTCCCAAGTGGCCCGGTCCGGGTACCACGGCAAAGGCCTCGACTCCGCCAGGCTCGGGCAAGGAAGTGCCCACCCGAAGGCTCCGGGCCAACGCGGCTAGGTCGAATCGGCTGCGCAGTACTTCGCCAGCGGGCCGCGGGAGCCAATCGGCGGGTTCGGCCACAGCATGGGGAGCCATTCTGCTGGCGCAGCGGATGCTCGCCTGCTCCCAAGCGAGGCAAGCGTCGAGGCGTTCGTCGCGCTGGCGCCGCACCAAGCCAGCGAAGCTGGTGCCCGCAGCCAGCAGCCGCTGCCACACTTGGTAGGCGTTCTCCCCGTGCTGCCGACCCAATAGCGCAAACGTGCGCGGGTAGCGCCGCCAAAGTTCGGGCAAGCCCTTGGCCATGGCGGAAAGCGCCAAGAGGTCGGCCTTGCCACCGGGGAACAGCTGCGCGGGAAGCAGGTGGAACGAGCAGAACAAGTCGGGGTGCGCGCTGATCAGGGCTCGTTCCTCGGGGCTCTGGCCCGCGCCCAGCGCCATGTCGGGCGGGATGCCTTCGACGGCTTGCGAATCGGCGCCAAACTCTTCGCCCAGGCCGCAGCCCGGTTGCGGATTGACCAGGTGCAGCGAAATGTGCACACCCCGGCGCAGCGAAGCCTGTGCACACAGATCGAGGCTCGCGGCCAGTTCCTCGGGCCCTTCCCCCGGCAAACCCAAGATCAACGAAAGAATCGGCACGATCCCGACCGCTTCGCACCGATCCACGACCGCGAGCACATCCACTTCCCCGCGCAGATTCTTTTGATGCCGCTCGCGGATGGCGGAGGAGCCCGACTCGATGCCTAGCAGCACGCGGTAACACCCAGCCTGGGCCATGGCGGCGAGCAAGTCCCCGTCGAGGTGATCGACCCGCGCGCGCACTTCGAAGGGCACCGGCGATCCCGCAGCGATCAAGCGCTCGCACAGCTCGAGCGCATGCGCGCGATCGGCACCGAAGATGTCGTGGCACAAGTAGGCTTGGCCCGCACCCGGCATGGTTTGCAGCGAGAGGATTTCCTGGGCCAACCGCTCGGCGGGCAAGGGCCGCGAGCGGCGTTGCCAGTAGCGGCCGATCGTGCAAAACGAGCAGTCGTAGGCGCAACCCCGGCCGGAATCGAGCGGGACCAGGCCTTCGGGCTCCCCGGTCAGCGCCTTGTAGTCGGTCAAGGGCGGCAAGAGATCCCAGGCATAGTCGGCGACGCGCTCGAGGTCGCGCCGCGGAGCACGGTCGGGCTCGCGCACGACCGCGCCTTGCGCGTTGCGCCAGGTCATGCCAGCGATCCCATGCCCATCGCCGGGGCCCCGTTGCAACCACTCGTGCAAGGTAGCCTCACCCTCTCCCCGCACGACCCCATCGATCCAAGCAAAGCGCTCGAGCAAAGCTCGATCGGTCCCCGTGGTCCCCGGCCCCCCGATCAGAACCCGCGTGTTGGGTCGCTCGCGCTTGTAGTGGCGCGCGATGGCCACCGCCGCGGGCAAGGTGGCGCCCATGGTCGAGAGCCCGAGCACCTCGCACGCACCACGAGCCAACAGCCAACGCGCGGCCGAGGCGCACAGGTCCTCGCCCGAGTCCACCTGGCCCGCTCCGACCCGATAGGCCAAGTCGTCGAGCGCCACGTCCCAGCCGGCTTGCCGCAACTCGCCTCCTAGGCGCAGCAGTCCCGGCGGAGGCATGGAGTAGCCAAAGGTGTCGCCGTGGGGGCTGGAAGCAAGGAGCACCTTCACGGTCCTATCTGAGCATGTAGGGCGGGCGGTTTCCACCAACCCCGTGGTGGCAGCGACGTTGGCAGGGATGGGAAGGTGGGTCCCCGATTTCTGGGGCCGAAACCCGCAGGGGGGGGCTTCCAAGCGCTATCCTGGCCCCGTCCCTGCCTTTCAGGCGCGCCCGTCATGACGAATCAACGAAACCAGCTGTTCCAAAACCAACCCGCCGTGGCCTGGAGTGCCCTGACCTCTTGGCCCTCTGCCTTGGCCCTGGCCTGCGCCATGGGGATGGGATCCTGCACCCAGACCGATACCGCCAACACCCCGTTCACCGTCAAGACCTTGCCCCAGTCGGTGGCCGCTACGGCTCCACTGGCCGTCAACGACCGCTACGTAGCCTATGCTGCGAGCGAGTTGGGGACCGGACCAGGAGGCACGGATTTCAACGGCGACTCGGACACCTCGGACGATGTGGTCTTCGTGGCGAGCTTCGGCAACGACCAAGTCACGCCCCTGGGCGTGGCCATCAAGCCCGGCAGCAACGATCGAGCCATGGCTTGGGTCAACGACACCCTGTTCCTCGTGGTGAGCGAGGCGGCCGATGGCTTCAACTGGAACGGGGATTCGGACACCACCGACACGGTGCTCCTCTTTTGGCATGCTGGGCTCGCAGATCCCGTCTACTACGCCACTTTGGGTAGCGACCGCATGTACGCCCAGGGCACGGCCCTTTGGTACGAGCCCGCCATCCCGCCCAGCGCGGTAGGCGAAACCAACATCGCCCGCGCGGTGGTGGCCTCTTTGGGCGCATCGCCCGCAGCCCCCGAGGCGATCACGACTTCGTTCGTGGATACCGCCATGGATGGTTTGTCGCTTCAAATCCGGGGGACGTTTGGTGACGTCGTTTGGTTCACGGCTTCGGAAGTGACCGAAGGGCAAATCCTCAACGGGGATGGAGACATGACCGACACCGCCATCCTGGCGATCTACGGCACCGGTTCGGGTGGCCAGATCCAATTGGTCCCCCAAGCGATGGAGTCGCCGAGTTCCCCGGTGGATGCCTTCATCAGCGGTTCGGATCGGATCGTGGTCTACCTGGTGAACGAGGCGGCCCAGGGGGTCAACTTGAACAACCCCGCGCTGTTCACTTCGCTTTGGCAACCGCCGCAGTGCTCCGGTACCCCGGATACCGATACCAACGACAACGTGATGCACTGGCTCAACCTGACGACCTTCACGGCTGATCCGGTGGTCAATGCGCCGATCAACACGGGGCTCACAGGCTCGGGGCCGACCTATCACTTGGCGGATGATTGGATCGGCATCGTTTCGATGGAAAGCGACGAAGGCAACTGCGACCTCAACGGGGACACCGACATGAACGATGAAATCCTGCGTTGGGTCGCCCTCAGTGCCAATCCGGAGCCGATCAACGACGCGAGCAAACTGGTCGCTTTGGATACCAGCATCGCGGGTGACAGCGGTGGGGTCATCGAATTGGACGGCCGTCTCTGGGTGGCCTTGGTCGATGAAGCAGCCGATGGCCGCGATCACGATGGCAGTGGGTCCAACCACGTGATCTTGGGGGTGCTCGATCCGGCCCTGCCCGGCACCAACTGGAACTACGACCAGGGCAGCAACACCTTCATCCAGGTTACCTGGATGCAGGCCGATGCCACCACGACGGCGCGTTTCCTCGCGGCCATCAAGGAAAGTTCTACCGGCATCGATCGCAACGGGGATGGCGACACCACCGACAGCGTCCCGACCTTCCCGCGCGAGGGTGGAGCGCCGCGCGAGTTGGACTTCCCGGGGGTCAACGTGGCCGTCGAACTCACCAACCCGGGCATGCTGACCCGGTCGAACTACGGTTTCTACCGCATCAACGAGACCAGCCAGGGGACCGATTACAACCTCGATGGCGACCTGGGCGACTCGATCCTGCAGCGCGTGAACCTTTCGGGTTCCGAGCCCGCGACCTCGATGGGCATCGAACTCAACAATGCTCGGCCGGCCGTCCTGGTCGGCGCGGGTTCCAACCCGCGAGGCGTGGTGTGGATGGCTTCCGAGGCCCAGCAGGGACCTGCGGGTACCGACCTCAACGGCGACGGGGATGCGGGGGACGTGGCGTTGCGCTACGCCCGCTTGCCCTAACCATGCAGCTTGGGGCCGCTCCTGGTTTTTCCTTGGGGGAAGCCAAGGAACCCGCTCGGGACCTGGCTCGGGATCTAGCTTTCCAGCGAGGACCTCGCCCTGGGATCCCGTGCGGTTTCTCGGGAGGTGTTGCGTGAGCGCGACGCCTCCCGATCGTTGGCACGTGGTCCACGTGGACCCGGAGATGGGGTACTCCGGGGGCGAGGTCCAGGTCTTCCTATTGATCGATGGTTTGGTCGAGCGCGGCCATCGTGTCACGGTGGTGGCCCAACCGGGGAGCCCAGTCGAGGCGGCGGCGCGCGACCGTGGCTTGGCGGTCTGGAGCGTGCCCATGCGCGGGGATTGGGACCTTGCGGCCGTGTCCCGCTTGACCCGGGCCTTGCGCCATGCCCGGCCGGATGTGGTGCATTTGCACACCGGGAGAGCCAATTGGCTCGGCGGGTGGGCGGCTTCCAAAGCCTCGGTGCTGGCGGTCAGTACCCGGCGCATGGACCGTACGGTCAAGCGCAACTGGAAAAATCGTAGGGTCTATGGCTCTTGGATCGCCCGGACCGCGGCGATCTCGCCGGCCGTCCTTGCGCAGCTGCACGCGGGAGGCGTGCCCCACGAGCGCACCGAATTGATTTGGAGCGTGGTGGATCCTTTTGCCCTGCACCCCAAGACCCCGCGTTCCGCGGTGCGGAGCGAATTGGGGGCGGGCGCAGAGGATTTCGTGGTGTTGGCGGCTGGGGCTTTGGTTGAGCGCAAGGGGTTCGATGGGTTGATCCGCGCCTGGCAAGCGGTCCCGGCGCCCTGTCGCCTTTGGATCGCCGGCGAGGGTCCCTTGCGCGGTTCGTTGGAGCAGCGCGTGGGCGAGCTTGGTTTGCAAGCGCGCGTGCAGCTCTTGGGTCGGCGCCAAGACATGGCCGATTTGTTGGCCGCGAGCGATGCCTTCGCCATGCCGTCGCACGCGGAGGGGCTCGGGATCGCGGCACTGGAAGCCATGGCCGCGGGCCTTCCGGTCGTGGGGGCCCGGGTGGGGGGCCTCGCTGATCTGGTCGTGCCCGATTCCACCGGGCTGCTGCTCGACCCCGGCGACGTTCCGGCATGGAGCGCTGCGCTCATTCGCTTGGCCCAGGATCCGGCCCTGGCCCACAGCTGGGGTCAGGCTGGGCAAGAGCGGGTGCACCGTCAGTTTCTTCCGGAGCAGATGGTCGGCGCCTATGAGAGGTTCTATCGTACGGCATGGCTAGCGAGCACCTGAACGGATCCTCCCCAGCGCCGGTGCGCCTGACCGGCACGGTGGTGGCGATGAACGAGGCCGCGAACATCGAAGCATGCTTGGCTTCGCTCGACTTCTGCGAGGAACTCGTGGTGATCGATTCGCACTCCACCGATGCCACCCGGGAATTGGCGAGCGCCATGGGGGCGCGCGTGATCGAGCGCGATTGGCCCGGTTTCGGGCCCCAGAAAGCCTTCGGGGTGACGGCCGCGAGCCACGATTGGGTCTTGTGTGTGGATGCGGACGAACGCATCTCCCCGCTCCTGCGCAGCGAAATCCTGGCACTCAAAGCGCGCGGGTTCGCGGGCCACGACGGCTACGAATTCCCCTGGCTCTCCAAGTACCTCGGGCGCTGGATTCGGCATGGATCGTGGTACCCCAACCACACCCTGCGCTTGTTCGATCGCCGCAAGGGCAACTACAACGATGGGGTGATCCACGAAAAGGTGGAGTTGGACGGGTCGGTCGGCCGCTTGCGCGGGGACCTCTTGCACTTGCCCTATCGCAACCTGCAACAGCACCTCGACAAGATCGCGCGCTACACCACCGAAATGGCTGAAAAGGCCCACGCCAAGGGCGAACGGGCGCGCTGGCACCACCTGGTGCTCAATCCCACTTGGCGCTTCTTCAAGTTCTACGTGTTGCAGGCCGGTTTTCGCGATGGTTTGCAGGGGTTCGTCTTGGCATGCCTGACGGCCCATTACACCGGGCTCAAGTACATCAAGCTGCTCGCGCTGCAGCGTTCCGAACTCGCCGCCAGCGAAGCGCCGGCGGGCTTCGATGCGGACTGGAAACCGGGGCCGGACAAACGATGAATGAGGCCTCGCCCAACCGCTGGCGGACCTGGGTTTGCTGCGCAGTCCCCGTGCTGGCCTTGATCCACGGGATTTGGTTTTTGGGGACCGGCCCGGTGGATGACGACTACATCATCTATCGCTATGCGCGCCATCTCGTGCAGGGGCATGGTTTGGTCTTCAACGTCGGCGAGCGGATCGAAGGTTACACCGCGCCGCTTTGGGTGTTGCTGCACGCGGGTTGGCAGGCGCTAGGGGGCGATTCCCCGGGCTTCAGCGTGGGCGCTGGGTTGGTGGGTTGGATCGCGGCGGTGGCTTGGCTGAGTCGGCGCGCTTGGAAGCAGGGTTTTTGGCCTTGGGAAGCGCTCGTCGTGGCGGCTGCGCCCGCGCTGGCTTGGCATGCGGTGGCTGGGCTCGGAACGACTTTGGCGGGACTGTGCTTGTTGGGCGCGTGGTTTCGGTTTGCGGAGGCCCCTTGGCAAAGCGGGCTGTGGCTGGCTCTGGCGGTGGGTTTGCGCCAGGAGTTCGCGCTGTTCTTGGTGCCGATTGTGCTGGGCTACGGGTGGCGCGCACGACTCTCCGTTTGGGTACCCGCAGCCGCATGTTTGGGGGCGTGGCAGATCTTCCGGCTGGCGTACTACGGGCGCTGGCTGCCCACGACCTACACCACCAAGAAACTACCGGTGGTCGAGGATTTGGGGTACGGCGTGCAGTACCTCTACGACGCCACTTGGAATCTCGGCTGGCCGATGCTCTTGGCCCTGGCCGTTTGGGGCGCTTGGACCAGCGGTGGGCGGGCGGCCAAGGCCTTTGCGGCGGGGCTGGTCTTGCACACCGCCTACGTGATCTGGGTAGGCGGTGATTTCATGGTGCTCTCGCGCTTTTTCGTACCCACCTTTCCGTTGTTGGTAGCCCTGGCCTGGATTCCCTTGCGCGAACATCGCCGCTGGGCAGCGCTGACAGCGGTGTGCTTGGCTTTGGCTATGCAGTGGAGCCAAATTGGCGTCGCCTGGACGGCCGCAGGGGTTCCCGAGGAGGCGCGCTCGGTACGCCGGCTGCAGCAGTTGGGGTTCAAGCAGCGTTGGGCACGCTTGGGCGAGCACTTCCACAGGTTGGCAGGGCCCGACACCAAGGTGGCGCTCTCCCCGATCGGAGCCTTCGGGTGGACTTCCGATTTGCCCATCGTCGACATCCTGGGTCTGACCAACGCCAGTACCGAGGGAGTGGCCCCGGATTTGGACACCCATGTTAAGGGACATCATCGGAGCAACGTGGCGTGGGTGCTCGACCAGAACCCTGACTACGTGATCTTGGGCAACGGGGTCCGCGACCAGGCGGGGCGTTTCATCATTTGTCCCTGGGAGAAGGGATTCTTCGAGTCCATCCAAAGCGGCGGGCGCTTTCCAAAGCTCTACCGCCAAGCATCGATGGATGTGGGGGATGGCATGCCCCTGGATGTGTTCATCCGGCGCGACTTGGAATTGCCAACCGCCACCCAATGGGTTGGACCCTAGGGGGTGCCCGGGCGCTGCATCGAGGGGCGCTTCGCGGACACCAAAACGTGGGACTCGATTCTCCGATTGCGGGAAGGGCTTTTGGTTCGTAGGCTCACGCCGTGTCGCCCTGGATCCGTTGCGTCATCGCCTGCCTGTCGATGTTGGGCCTATGTGCCTGTGCTCCCCGCCAACTGGCGGCGCAAGAGGGCGTTCCCGATCACATCGTCCTGGTGACCATTGAGGGTTTGCGCTTCGACCGAGTCGGTGCCTATGCCCCCTGGCTCGATCGCAACGCCGACCCCGATGCGCCCGCTGCGGCGACCGTGGCCACCCCGAACCTGGACCGACTGGCCAAGAACGCGTTGGTCTACGGATACGCTTTGGCCACCAGTTCCTGGTGTGCGCCTAGCCTCGCGAGCGTCCTGACCTCGCGCTATCCGAGCGACTTGGGCTTCACCGACTTGACGGAACCCTTGCGGGCCGAGGTCCACACGCTGCCCGAAGTCCTGCGCCGGGCGGGTTGGAAGACCCAGGCACTGGTCGAGCACCCCTTCCTTGGTGCGCGCATGAACCTCGATCAGGGATTCGAGCAGTACGAACAAGTCGAGGGGGAAAGCGCCCGGGCCCGTAGCCTCGAAGTCACCCAGCGTGCCTTGAAGGTCATCGCACAGATGGGTTCGCGCCGCACGTTTCTATGGGTGCAGCTGGGAGGTCTGGGACCCCCCTTCGAAGTCGACGGGGTGGGGGATCCGCTGTCGCGCGAGGATTGGTTGCGCTACCGCGACGAATGGACCCCAGAGGATCTTCTGTCGATGCAGCAGCTCTACAACCAAGAAGTCGAACAGATCGACCGAGAGGTGGGGCAATTGCTCGATGCGCTCGACGATGCGGGCGTTGCGAGCCGCACGGCGCTGGTTTTGACCTCCAGCAACGGGTGCGAATTGCTGGAGCACGGAATGGTGGGTGATGCCACGTCGTTGCGTGCCCCCTTGGTGCGTGTTCCCCTGCTGCTCTCGGTTCGGGGCCAGCACGCAGGTGCCATCGAAGAACCCGTCTCGCTTGTGGATGTGGCGCCGAGCTTGCTGCGCTTGGTGGGGTTGAGCGCGCCTTCCGATTGGCAAGGGGTTTCGATCCTGCCCGGTGATCCTGCGCCAGAGCGGTCGATCTATTCCGAACTCTCGCGGGCTCGCAAGGAATGCGTGGCGGTTCATGGGGACTGGAAGGTCCTTTGGAATCAGGAGTCCGGGGAGGTCAGCTTGTTTGACGTGTACTCGGATCCTTTGGAAGCGACCAATCTCGCCGATCAAAAGGGAGCCATTCGCGTCGAGTTGATGGACAACCTACGTCAATTCGTTGCCCGGGGAGCGACCCATGCGAGCGCGGAATAGCTCTGGGCGTATCGGATGGGCGGCCCTGTGGGTTCTGGGGATTGTTCTGGGCGTAGCGGGGTGTGGTCCTGAGCAGTCAGGACCCCAATCGGGGGGGGCGGGCTTGGCCTGGGCTTTGGCCCACCAACCCAAGGTTCAGGTGCAGTGCTTTCCCGCCCAGCTCGGAGGCTCGGACCGGGTGCTGCAAGCCTTGGATCGCATTCGCGCCGAAGGTGCGCTCGATGTACTCGCCCCCGATCCCGAACAGGAGGATTCCAAGGCCGCGCGCCTGGTGGTGGGGCTCGCTTCCGAACCCCGCATGCAGTCCCTGCTGGGCCAAGCGGGCATCAGCCGCATGGAAGGGCTGTGGAGCGTGCGGGGCATGGGGATCCCCGACGACCGGGCTTGGGTCACCGCGACTTGGCGCGACACCGAACGCGGCGGATTGCCCCTGACGATCCTGTGCGCCGTGAACGAGCGCGTCTTAGCCATCGCACTGCAACACCTGCGCGTTGGGACGTGGCCTAGCATGCGCGTGTACCGCGGCGCGTACCCCATTTTGCAAGCGGACCTCACCAGCGGTGGCCAAGTGATCGAAGCCAGCGTCATCGATTGCCGCCCCTGGCACCTGCAACCCGCGAAGCTCGCAGCGGCACGCCAGCGTCGCCTCGGCCGGTTCCGCACCCGCGAACAACCAGCCTGCGACGCGGAGCAGGTCGAAGCCTACGCCCAAGCGGTCGAAGCCACTTGGCAGCGACTCGAAACTTGGGCAGGTCCCTTGGCGCCCAAGGCACCGGTTTTGTACGCCCAAAGCGACGCCTACCACTGGGCGCGCGGCGAAGCACCCAACGGTTGGTGCCAGGTGGATCCTTTCACCGATGCCTTGCAAGTGTTGTTGATGCCCGGCGGGCTTGGCGACGGGGGAGCTTCGGCCGGTGCTGCCTATCTGGAGACGGCGCTCGGCCCGCCCTCTGCGCCGTGGCTGGCCGAAGCCTGTGGCGTGCAAGCGGCCCAAGTCTACTGGGGTCAGCAACTGGGTTCCTGGTGGGGTGTCTTGGCTCGCTTGCCCAACCTGCCTGCTCCTAGCGCCTGGATCCAAGCGGGTGCCGAACAGCGCCATTCGCCCCATTGCATCGTGCCCCTGCGCGCGCTGCTGGTGGAAATGGTCTTGGAAGAAAGTCCAAGCAAGCTGCTGGAGTTGTGGCACGCGAGTCCAGGGGCGGAAGCGTGGGCCCCTTGGTTGGACAAGGTGGGGGAACGGCTGGGCAGCTTGGCGTTGCAGCCCGAATGGGCGCAGCCCTTGGCGGTCGCGCCCGACCATGGCATCGGCGTCGCGTTGGAAGGAGGGCTCGACCCGGATGCGCTTGAGTTGGGCTCGGAGGCCCACTTGGCGCTGCAGCGTGAATGGCAAGCGCTCGGAGTCCAAGGCTTGGCGTATCGCCTGAGCCTGGTCGCAGAGCCCGATGCGCCCCTGGTCCGATCGCTGCCCTGGCGTGGTTCGAAGCCCTTGAGCGATGTGCGCGGGGAAGCGCTTTTGTCGCTCAGTCTGCAACACTGCGCCCGGCTTGGGTTGACGACAGGGCTTACGTTGGAAGTATGGTCGCGGCCTTCGGGAATCCCCATGCAGGACATGGTGTGGCCCGATCGTGAGCGCATCGAATCGTTCTTCGTTACCTACGGCCAAGCCTCACTCCATGCTTTGCTTTTGGCGCGGCTCAGTGGGGTGGCTTGGGTGAACTTGGGAGATGGCATGGGCGAAGTGCTGCGCACCGAGGCTCGACCCAGCGAAGCCAACAACGGACCTAGGCTCGAATTGCTTGCGTTGCGTCGCGAGCGCTGGCACGAACTGTTGACCAACCTGCGGCCCGCGTTTGCCGGGTCGATGGGGGTTGGCGTGCGCAATGCGCTCGAGTGGCCAGGAACGGCCATCGGCGAGGATGTGGATGCCATGTTGGTTCCCTTGCGCGCGCCGGCGTTGGACTTGGCCCAGGCGGGGGGGTCGTCGGACCGCGGCCTGGAGCAAACTTGGCACAACCTGATCGGTCACATCGAGAAGCAGGCCGAATCGAAGCCCTACGTGATTTGGCCGCTGGGGTTGTCGCTCGATGGTTCCGAACCGGGTTCGAACGGGGGCAGCGGCGTGCCCGCCTATGCCGAACGATTGCCGCAGCTGTGGCGGATCCTGGGACAGGTTTTGGCCCATCCACAGGGACGGGGCCCCGCATGGACCTGGCTGGGGCCCTTGGATCTCGCGGGAGAACCCCTGGACCCTGGCGAGGCGGGCGGGAGGCTTTCGCGTCGGTCGCTGCTGGAAGTCCTCCAAGGTGCCTCCAAGTAGGACCCCCAGGCGATCCCCAGCGGGATTCTCGGATTGGTTTCAGCCGGGGCGTGGCTTGGTCGATGGACACCTCCCCTAGACCCTGCTTCCCCATGTCCCAAAGCCACAACCAGAAGGCCCTTGAGTCGACCGAAAGCGCCTTTCGGCGGTTGGAGAAGGCTTTGGAAACCTTCAAGGCCAGCGAGCGCTATTGGCGCAGCTGGGAGCGGTCCCGGGATTTCGTCCTGGCTGCCCGGCGGGCCCAGGGCTACCTGGAACTGGCCCTGGAGACCTTGGAGGAGCCGAGTCGCGTCAGCGGAGATACCGACCCAAAGGGTTGGCTGGGACGCACGGTGAAAGGGCTCGCCCAGTACTTGAGCTATGGGGCACAACCTGACAACGCCCCGGGCGACGATGGCGAAACGGCTCCCGCAAGCCCTGTGGAGTCCGAACTACCCAAGGATCGGCCCGATCGCCGGGTTCGCACCCAGGCCTTGGAAGGCAACAGTGCGGTCGTCGAACTTCCCGACTTGATCGGCATGATCCGAGGTCAGGCGATGACGGGGGTCCTCAACCTTTCCCTGCCCACCGAGGAAGTCCAATTGCACTTCCAAACAGGCCAATTGGTGCACGCCTACAGCGAGAATGCGCCCCCGAACCTACGCCTCGGAGAAATCCTCGTCGAACAGGGAGCGATCACCGAGGAGCGCCTCCAGTCGCTTTTGTATTGCCACAAGAGCTCGCCGCAGATGCTTGGGGAAATCCTGCTGGAGGGGGGGTTGGTGGAACCCGAGCACTTGCAGCGTGCGCTCAATCACCAGATCCAGTGCCTGTTCGATCGCTTGTTCACCTACCGCCGCGAGGCCCACTTCCGCTTCGAGCCCGGTTTGCCCGATACGACTGCTCAGCGGGCCCACGTGAACGTTTTGCACCTTCTGCTTGAGAGCGCCCGATCCTACGACGAGCGCCAAGCCGGCTGAGCCTAGGGCTAGCCGGGCCCCTGCGCATGGAAACCCGCGCAAAACCTAGGTAGCCGGTCGAGTTGTCCGACTTGGGGCCTGGACCGCGCTCCTTGGGGTCGTATGCTTTGCGCCCCCAATGAGCTCGATTTGGCAGAATTATTGGCACCATTGGCGGGTCGCGACGCCACCCGCGCGTAGGTACCTGCTCGGGGCCATCTTGATGGGGTTCTCCCAGGCGGTGACTTGGTCGCTCCTGGCCCGCTACCTCGATGCGCGCGGCTTCGGCAAGGAGCAAGTGGGCAACATCCTGGCCGCCGATGCTCTCGGAAAGACCCTCGTGGCGTTGCCAGCGGCGTTGTGGCTCGCACGTCGAGCGGTTCAACGCACCTTCATGGTCTCCGCGCTGATCGGCGGGGGCGCCTACATGCTGTTGCCATTCGTGACCAACTACTACGGGTTGCTGGTCACCAACTTCGTTGCCGGCGTGTGTTTGGCGGTCCACTACGTGGTGATTGCTCCGTTTCTGTTCCGACACACCACGTCGAAGGAACGAGCTTCGATTTTTGGCTTGGCGGAGGCCACCCGCACCATGGCCTCGGTGGTGGGGTCCTTGGCGGCGGGCTTCCTGGTTGCCTGGCTCATGACGCGCTGGCTGGCCCCGGGCGCCATCCCCGGGGATCACCCCCAAGCCGAGGCGGATGCGACCGGGTACGCGATCATGGGGGCGGGCGTGACGGCGATCCTCGCCGCGCTCCAGTACCGCCGAATTGCCGATGTACGCCGTGAGGGACAGGGCCAGCAATCGATCTTGGGCTCGATCTGGCAGCACCGTTCGGTCGTCGCACGCTTTGCTTTGCCCCAACTGTTCGTGGCTGCGGGGTCGGGATTTTGCATTCCGTTCTTGCCGCTGTATTTCAAGGATCGCTTCGGCCTGGGCCCCGAGTCCTGGGGACAGCTGTTCGCCGGTGGTCAGGTACTGATGACGATTGGCTTGTTGCTCTCGCCGGTGGTGTTGGCCCGCTTGGGATACGTGCGCTCGATTGTGGCCATCGAGGTGGCCTCGCTACCGTTCTTCTTGATGCTGGCCCTCACCATGAGTTTGCCCATGGCCATGGCTGCGTTTCTATTGCGGGGCGCTTTGATGAACAGCACCCACCCGATCCACAAGAACCTGATGATGTTGGGCACCCCGGAAGGGGTGCGCGAGGTCCAAACGGGGATCAACGCGACGCTTTGGGGCCTGGGTTGGGTGATCGGCCCGCGCTTGGGTGGGCAAGTGCTGGAGCGTAGCGGCGATGATTACTCGTTGCTCATGTACTTCACGATGGGTTGCTACTTGATTGCGGCGGTCCTGACGTATCTGCTGCTGCATCCCGTCGAGCAACAAGCGCAGGAGACGGTTCTGTGAGTGGGTCGCCAGGGCGAGCATGGATGCTCGGGCTGCTAGCCCTGGTATGGTTTGCGGTGGCGTTCGCCTTGGGGTTGGGTATGTCGGCTTCGTGGTGGGCTTGGGCCGAACCGGTTTCCAACTTGAGATCGCCGTTGGCCATTGCGCTACTGGTCACGAGTCTTGCACTTTGGATACTGTTCCGTCGATCGACGCGGGGGCGGTGGTTGGCTGTGCTGGGTGTGCCCTTGGCATGCTGGGGGGCTTGGCCGCTGCTCGCACTGGTTCCAGGCCACCGTGTTCCCATCGATGCGAGCATTCCTCCGTTGCGCTTGGGCTCGGTCAACCTGTTGTTCGGGATCGCCCATCCCGAGCCCGTCTTCGAGTGGATGGCCGAGCAAGACTTGGATGTGGTTGGGTTCGTTGAACTCAAGGATTCGCCGCGCTCGAAGTTGCGTTGGCCCCGGTTGCTCGCGTCGTGGAAAGCGACCTACCCATTCCAAGCGGTCGAGCCCCACGAGTACTACGGGTTGGCGCTGATCTCCAAAGTCCCACTCGAGGATGTGCGCCTCCATTGGGGGCCTGGCGGAAACGGCGAGGAGAGCGAGCGCCCCTTGCGGATGAGCGCGCGCTTGGAGTGGCATGGCCAGGGCTTGCGGGTCGTCGTGATGCATCCACCGCGCCCGGATGGGCCCTGGAGACTGGCCATGCGCGAAGAATGTTTCGATTCGCTCGCCACCGAATTGGCCACGGAGGGGTCCTGTGTGGTGATGGGGGACTTCAATTCGAACGAGGGGTCGCCCCTGTTCCGCAAGCTCAAGCGCCGCGCCAACCTCACGGACAGCCGACAGGGCTGGGGGTACGGTGCGAGCTGGAGTCCGCTCGGCTTTCCATTGCCTCTCGTGCCCCTGGACCACATCCTAGTGCGGGGCCCCGTGGTACTCGAACGGGGTGTGGGGCCCCCGGTCCGCAGCGACCACCGACCGATCCACGCGGTCCTCGCATGGCCCAGCCCACCCAACTCCAGCCCCAGTCCCCACTGACCGCCCTGCCGGGCATCGGCAAGGCCAAGGCGGAGGGTCTGGCCAAGGCGGGGCTGCGCACCCTGTCGGACTTGATGCTGGTCCGTCCGCTGGGGGTCCTGCAGTGGCCCGGGGTCGTCCCCGTGGCCGAAGCCCTCACCCGCGAGGGATCCAACGTCCGCATCCGGGGGACGGTGCGCTCGATGCGCCTGACTCGCTTCGGTGGGCGGCGCAACGTGGTGCGCTGGCAGGTCGAGGACGAGCACGGCACCACCATCGCCGCGCTCTGGTTCAACCAACCGTGGATGACCGAAGTCGTCCCGCAGGGAGCCGAAGTCGAACTCTTCGGTACCGTGGTGGATGCCAAAGGGCCGGCGCTTGCGACGCCCCAGGTGGGACACGCGGGCAAGCCGCTGCCCGCCCCCGGCTCGCTGTTCGCCCAGTACGCGCCGCCAGCGGGTTTCTCCTCGGAGTTCCTGGCCCAGCGCATCGCGGCCGCCATCGAAGCCTGCGCGGATCGGTTGCGGGACCCCCTGCCCCCCGACGCTTTGGCGCTGCACGATTTGCCCGAGCTTGGTCGCGCGGTCCGCGGTGTGCACCAACCCCAGAGCTTGGCGGACTTCGAGGCGGGTCGTCGACGACTGGCGCTCGAACCTTTGCTGCACATCCAAGCCAACCTGCAAACCCGACGGGCGGGGCGCGGGGGTGGCGCACGCGCGGCGCGGCTCCCCAAGCCGACCTTGGTCGAGATCGCCGGTCGATTTCCTTACACGTTTACCCTGGGTCAAAAGCAGGTGATCACCGACATCCTGCGCGACCTTGCGCGGCGCGTGCCCATGCGCCGCCTCGTCCAGGGCGATGTGGGGTCGGGCAAGACGGCCTTGGCGTTGTTCGCGGCGATGGCGGTGGTGGAGGCGGGCGGGCAGGTCGCGATCATGGCTCCCACCGAGCTCCTGGCTGAGCAGCACTTCTATGGGGCGCGGTCGATCCTGCTCGACCAGGGAATCGAAGTGGACTTGCTCACCGGGTCGGTGGGTACCCAGGACCGTCGTTACTTGACCGAACGCTTGGCACGCGGCGACGTGCAGGTGGTGTTTGGCACCCATGCGCTGTTTTCCAAGGATGTGCACTTTGCGAGGCTGGATCTGGTGGTGATCGACGAGCAACACCGCTTTGGGGTGGGGCAACGGGCCTCGCTCACGGGCAAGGGCAACGACGCGCACCTATTGCTTTTGACCGCCACCCCGATCCCGCGCACCCTGGCGCTGACCCTTTACGGGGATTTGGAGGTCAGCGTGCTGCGCGAAGCACCTCCGGGTCGCGGCGAGATCCGCACGCAGTGGAGTCGCGGAACCCAGATCCGGCGCGTACGGCCCTTCCTGGAGCAACGCTTGGAAGCCGGGGAACAAGCCTATTGGGTCTGCCCGCGCATCGGGGGCGGCGAGGAAGGTCAGACGGGCGTGCTCGAGCGCTTCGACGAGTTTTGTGCCGACCCGCGCCTTGCTCGCTTTGGGGTGGAGTGCGTGCACGGCAAGCTGCCAGCGGAAGAGCGCGCCTGGCGCCTGGATCGCTTCCGCAAGGGCGACGTGGGGCTCCTGGTCGCGACCACGGTGGTCGAGGTCGGTGTCGATGTTTCGAACGCCACGGTGATGGTCATCGAAGAGGCCCATCGCTTGGGTTTGGCGCAGTTGCACCAACTGCGGGGGCGGGTGGGCCGGGGCCCTTTGGCCTCGTACTGCGTGCTGTTGGGGGACAAGGCGGCCGAGGAACGGCTACAGCTCTTGGAGCAATCGCGCGATGGGTTCTTTCTGGCGGAGGAAGACCTCCGCAAGCGCGGCATGGGGGATCTGGCTGGGCTACGGCAAGCCGGCGTCAACACCGAGGGACTGGCGGATCCGGAACAGGACTTGGAGCTCTTCCTTGCGGCCCGCGACTTGGTGCAGAGCCGACCCCAGGTCTTGGCGCACTACGCGCAAGCCGAGGGCGCGTTGCTCACCCCCTAGCCTCGGTCGGTTGGGCGGTGGGGCTCATGCGGCTCCAGCCGAGCGCTTCTTCGAGCCTTTACGAGCCTTGGTCTTCACCGGTTGCGCGCCCCGTTCGTGGTTGAAGCGTTCCCAATCGGTGGGGGACATCAATCGAACCTCTTCGCCGCATTGGGTGCAGAAGCATTGGGTGGGGCTCGCCAAGTACGCCACGTAGGCTTGGCAGTGGGAGCAGAATTTGCGGTCGGTTTCGAAGTCTCCGTAGGTCATGGTGCGGTTCGGTGTTGGCTGCGGTGCGGTGTTTGCGGCGGTGTTCTTGGCGGTGTTCTTGGCGGTGTCGTGCAGGAGACCCATGCACAACGCGTGCCAGCCCAGCAGCTGAAGGGGTTGGTTAGCGCTAAGTTATGGTAGCGCAGTCGTTTAGACGCGTTCGTTGGGCTCCCGGGGGGCCCCAAGCCCCAGGGGCCGATGTCGATCTTTTGCAACGCCCCCGGAAGCCCTGCCGGAAGCCCAGGTGGACGGGTGGATCACCCCACGCGGGCGAGGACCCGTCTCCAGGGCCCGCAAGGGCCCCAGAGACGGGTCCTACTCCCATGTTCCGTTTTCCGAACACCTGTGCCAGCTGTTGTGCTGGCGCAACAGGGCTTTCCTTAGAAGCGTACCCGGTTGCAGGGCTCAATCCGGTCGTATCGCCCCAAGCTCCCAATCGCTGGCCTTGGTCCCGGTCGCCTCGAGCCCCTGGTGATGCAGGAGGTCGAAGTAGCGACCCCGCTTGGCCAAGAGCTCCGAGTGCGTGCCCTGTTCCAAGATGCGACCCCCCTCGATGACGAGGATCCGATCGGCGCGTTCGATGGTGGACAAGCGGTGCGCAATCACGAAGCTCGTGCGACCCTGGAGAACCTTGTGCAAGGCTTGTTGGATGTTGCGCTCGGTCTGGGTGTCGATGTTCGAAGTCGCCTCGTCCATGATCAACACGGCCGGGTTCTTGAGCAGGGCCCTTGCGAACGAAACCAGTTGACGTTGCCCTTGCGAGAGACGCAATCCGCCTTCTCCAACGTCGAAGTCGTACCCGCCAGGAAGTGCTAGCAGCATTTCATGGGCTCCCACCAAGCTGGCCGCGGCTTCCACCTCGGCGTCGCTGGCATCGAGTTGTCCATAGCGGATGTTCTCGCGCACGCTACCCCGGAAGAGGTAGGGATCCTGGAGGACCACCCCAAAGATCGACTGCACCCAGTGCAGGCTGCGCGCCTGCAGGTCGATGCCACCGAGCGTGATGCGCCCAGCAGTCGGCTCGTAGAAGCGGCACAAGAGGCTGATCAGGGTGGTTTTGCCGCCGCCCGTAGAGCCCACCAATGCCACCGTTTCCCCGGGTTCGATGCGGACTTGCACGTCGGACAGGACCTGCTTGTCGCCGCCCTGGCCAGCCCCGTAGGCAAAGGAAACGTTTTCGAATTCGATGGCGCCCACCTCGATCGGGCCACCGTCTTCTGCCCGGCCAGGAACGGGGTGCTCCTTCTGAGCCTGAACCGCCGACTGGACCGATTCGGAGTCCTGGATGGCCGGCTCGCGGGTCAACAGCTCGACAATCCGCTCGCCCGAAGCCTGCGCCATTTGGAGTTCGCTGAAGATGTGGGCCAGTTGTTGCAGGGGTTCAAACATCAAGCGCGTGTAGGCCAGGAACGCCACGAGCGTTCCTAGCCCCATGCTGCCCAAGGAAACCGCATAGCCGCCGCGCACGAGCACCATGGCGGTGGCCAAACTCCCGATGGTGAGCACCGCTGGCAAGTACAGCGCCGATAGCAGGGCGTTGCGCACGCTGGACTGGTACAGCTCGTCCACCCGTATGGAAAACTGAGCCGCTTGGGGGCCCTGCTGAGAGAAAATCTTGGTGGTCAAGACCCCCATGATCGACTCGTTGAAGTCTGCCGTGATGCCCGAGGCAATCTTTCGGATCCGACGCGAGGTGAGCAAGATGCGCTTTTGGAATGCTCGGCTGGCATACGCCAACAGCGGAACCACCGTGAGCACGAGCAGCCCCAGCTTCCAATTCAGCACCAACAGGACGCTGGCGATCCCAACCAGGAACGTCGAAGACCAAAGCACGTCAAGCAAACCCCAAGCCATGATGTTGGCCAGGCGCTCGCAATCGCCGGTCATGCGGGCCATGAGCCAACCCGCAGCCCGTTCATCGTAGTAGGCAAACTCCAAGCGTTGCAGGTTGGCAAACCCGGCTCGGCGGATATCCGCCGAGACCGAAGTCTTGAGCCGGCCTACTGAACGAATGAAGCCATGCACGCAGGTCGCCAAGAGCAGGGTCAAGCCCAGGTAGGCCCACACGTAGCCGCCCAGGGCTGGACTCGCACCGCTGCCTTGCTCGCGCCAGCCGGTGATGGCATCGACGAGGTCTTTGGTCACGAGCGGGAACGAAATGTCCGCCAAACCTGTCCCGAACGCGAAGAGGGCAACTTTCCCCATCAAAGGCTTGTAGGCCTGCGCGAATCCAAACAGGTGCTTCCAAGTTTCCAGGCGCACACCCGCGTGCTGACTATCTTCCAAGAGGGTTTGCATGGCTAGGGCTGGACGGTGGGGGGATGCGAACGGGTGGGGACAGGGCCCGGCTTGCGTGCGCCGGGGTCGGGGTGTTGCAGGTGCCACAGATGCGCATACGCGCCTTGGCTCGCGATCAATTGCTGGTGGCAACCGCGCTCGACGATGCGCCCGGCGTTCAAAACCACGATCTCGTCCGCGTGGGCCACGCTCGAGAGGCGGTGGGAAATCACGATGGTGGTTTGCTGGCCCGCCCGAGCTTTGAGCGCGGCCAGGATTTGTTGCTCGGTTTGGTGGTCGACCGCGGAAAGCGCATCGTCCAGGATCAAGACCGGCGCAGGCTTGAGCAGTGCGCGTGCAATGGCCATTCGCTGCTTTTGGCCCCCAGAGAGGGTGACTCCCCGTTCGCCAATCAGCGTGTCGTAGCCGGACTCGAACGACTCGATCGAGCTATGCAGGCTGGCCGCTTCGGTGGCAGTGCGCAGCTCGTCGCGTTCGGCTTCGCAGTGCCCGACCCGGAGATTGCTTTCGATCGACTTGGCGAACAGAAACGGGTTTTGGAGCACCGCCGCGACTTGGCTGCGCAGGGCATGCCGGTCGAGGCTGGCGATCTCCACGCCATCCAATTGGATCGAACCGCGCCCATGGGGCGCTTGGTAGTCGTAGAGGCCCAACAGAAGCTGGACCAGCGCGCTCTTGCCCGATCCCGGGGGACCCACCAAACCCAGGGTCTGGCCCGGCCGCAATTCCAGATCCACGTCCTGCAGGACCCAGCCTTGCCGGTCGCGTTCGGCCTCGCCGGACACGGGGGCGCCGTCCATCGAGGGGGCCACCGGAAAGCGGAAGCTCACCCCGCGCAGGCTCAAGGCGCCCTTGCCCGACAGGGGACCCGTAGGGCCACCCGCCATGGAAGGGGCTTCCTCGGCTTGGTCCAAAATCTCCGTCAAGCGCTTCAACGACACGCCGGCCTTGCCCGCATCGACGAGGATGCGGCCCATCTGGCGCACGGGCCAAATGACCAGCGCGGAGTACTGGGTGAACGCCACCAGGGTTCCCAAGGTCATGCTGCCGGCCATGGTCCAGTGCGCGCCCGCGAACAACACCAGGCCCAACTGGGAAAGGCACAGCACGTCGGACAGCGACCAGAACAGCGCCAACACGCGGAAGAGGTGCTGGGTACGGTCCCGGTGGTCGCCATTGGCCACTTCAAACTTGGCCTCCTCGTGATCTTGCCGGCCAAACGAGCGCACCACACGAATTCCGGTCAGGTTTTCCTGGAGCACACTCGTCATGCGACCTTCGGCTTCATCGGCGGCTTGGAAGGCCCGTGTGAGCCGGCGGAAGAAGATCATCGAGAAGCCCAGGATGATCGGGATCAGGCTGATGCTGACCCAGGTCAAGCGCACATCCAAGGCGAACATAAGGGGCAGCGAGCAAGCCACGAGCATCACCGCACGGCCGATTTCGACCACCTGGGTCGACAGGAAGAGCCGAACCGTGTCCACGTCCGAGGTGCAGCGTTGGACCAAGTCCCCGGTGTCGGCGCGGTCGAAGGCTTCCGCAGGCAACTCCATCAGGTGGCGGTACAGCTGCATCCTGAGCGAGCGTAGGATTCCTTCGCTGGCCTGGGCGGCCAACCGTCCGCGCAGGTACTGGAAGGCTCCTGCCGCAGCCGTCAGGCACACCACCAACAGACCCGTCAGGGTCAACCAAGTGGCGGTTCCGCCGCTCAACCCGAGGAATTGGGTGAGTTGCTCCAGCCAAGCAGGGGGCACGAAGGCCCCCGCCGAACCGGCGGCCGCGCCCACCGCTTGGGCGGGAAACCCGTCGATGATCTGCCCAGAGATCTTGGGAACGAGGAAGACCAGCAGGATGCCGATGGCCATGCTGACCATGGCCAAGGCGTAGCGCAGCCGAAATCCGACGGTCAAGGCCCAAAGGCTACGCGAGCCATTTTGGGTGGAAGGAGGTAGGGGAGTGGTGGTCAATGGAGACCCATCGGGTTGGGGGAAAAACCCGGCGGGCGTGCCCAAGGCACAAAAAAACCCGCTCAGGAGAGGAGCGGGCCTTCGGGGTCCTTAAGCGGACCAAAACATCCGAGAAAACGCGCTCAGCGGAGCTCTTGGGCTCCTTGCGGTTTGCGTACCGCAGTGGGATAGGGCTGGAAGCGAATCATGAAACGAACTCCTCTCGGGGTCTCCTCTCGGGGTCAGTCGGCGAGTTTGGGGTCGGGGCTCCAATCCCGCAAGGTCCCGAGCCAATTTTTTCACCCCGCCCGCACGGGGCCGGGTTGAGCCTTCCGAGATCCGAAGCCCAGCGGCCAGCCCGACCCAGCTCAGGGCACCCCCAGGGCCGTTTTCCGCCGGCGCCCAACCCTGGGAAGGCACATTGGGGGGCATTTCGCGTATCCTCGGGGCTTCGAACGGCTAGGCCTTGCTCCGGAAGCCTCCCCACCCCAAGCGCATGCAACGATTGATCCTGTCGGCCCTTTTCTGCCTGTTCCTCCCGACGTTCGCGCTGGCCCAGCTCGACCTCCCCAAGGGGTCGGGCAGCAACCAGGACAAACCGGTCGAGGAAAAACCCGCGCCGCTCGGGACCATGCCGCACCTGGAATGTACCACGTGCAACACCCCCAACTACGTCACCACGATCGACCCCTCAGCGGATGAGGGCAAGCAGAAGGCGTGGTGCATGAAATGCCAAAACGTGCGCCTGTTCCGCCGCGTCGATCCGGCCAGCGTGCGCCAAGGCAACGGGCTCGATTTGCCCGCGCCCACCCCGGCCGGCCCTGCACCCCAGGCGACGCCCGCAGGCCAGGCACCGCAAGCGGCCCCCGCGCCGGTGGTCATGCAGTCGATGACCGATGCCACATTGCAGGCGGCCCAATCGATCCTCGCCGATGTTCGGCGACTGCGCCACCCCGATCCGGTCGTGCTCAACGCGGCCGCCGATAGTTTGGTCGCGCTCGGAGATGCAGGGTTGTTGCGGGCTCGCATTTCGCTCAGCTCGCAAGACGCTTCGGAATTGCTGGTCGCTTCGCGGGCGTTGTTGCTCGGGGGAGTCGCCGAAGACGCCGAAAGGGTTGCCCAACGCATGCTGCAAGCGTTGCCCCCCAAGGCGAGCATGAACTTGGTCAAGCAAGTGATCGAACTCAATCCGGTCGTGGCGAGCCCGCGCTGGTTGGCTTCGATGTTGGAGCACCCGCAGAACCCGGCACGGCTGACGGCCTACCGGGCGTTGCGCGACTTGGCCGAGGATCCCAAGGTCGTCACCCAGGCCTGGCCCGAGTTCTTGGAGCCGTTGCTGCAATCCACCAACGCCGAAGCCCGCTACCGGGCTCTCGACCTGCTTTCCCTGGTTCAAGGTGCGGACATCCTCGATGCCGTGTTCAGCGCCCTGTCGGATCCCCGTGCCAAGGTCGCCCGCCGGGCGGTGGACATCCTGACCAACTCGGATGATCCGCGGGTGGAGCCCGAGCTGATGGTGCGCTGCTTTGGAAGCCGTTTCATCCTGCGCGAGAACGCCTACGCCCTGCTCGTGGTCATCGAGCGCGAGGACAAGTACCTGCGTCCGCTGTTGCACAAGGGCCACGTCGAGACCCTCTTGCGGGCCATGGACATGAACGAGGAGATGGTCTCGAACACGGCGGCTTTGGCCCTGGCAGGGATCGGGTTCCGGATGGAAGAGAGTTCGGAGAGTCCTTGGCTAGACATGGCGGTCATGGACCACCTGGTTGGCGTCGTGGCCGCAATCCAGTTCTTCGATGACCGCAGCTCGTTGGTCGAGCCCTGCTTGCGGCGGTTGCAGATGTTGAGCGGGCGCAACTACGGGGAAAACGGGCCGCGCTGGGCCGAATGGTGGCTCAGCCAGCGCCATTCGTTCCGGGCTTCCCGGGCGGCGATGAGCTACGGCCCCGAGGACCACCTTTCGTTGAGCTTGACCTACCGCAACCACCCCGAAGGGGTTGCGTTCGTGTTGCTGGGTCCTGATCGCCTATTTCGCCCCGACGAAGGGCTCGATGGAGCTCGCTACTTTGTGACCTCGGAGCAATCCGACGCGCTGGTGCGCTTGCTCGAAGAGCAGGGAGCTTTGGGTGCGGCGCAGCCCCCCGGGCCCCGCGGTGATCGGGCTCTGCAAGGGCAAGAGCTCTTGATCCGCCTCGGTTCTGGAGCGAAGACCTTTGCGTTGGGGCCCCAAGTGCGCGAACCCTGGTTCGAACGCCTTGCGCAATTCCTGCAAGCGTTGCGCGCCGAGTGCGACTGGCAGGATTACTTTGCTGCCAACGAGCACGTGGACAAGCAAGCCTGGGTGGCGTACGTATGGCAAAACGGAGGCGTGCCGACAGCCGAGCCGGCGCATTCGGACTGGTTGCGCGAAGTGTACCTGCATTGGTGCGAAGCCCAACCTTTGGGCAAACGGCAAGCGGGACTCGAAGCCCTGGCCAAACTTCAGCAAGAAGGCCACGGTCCGGGCCCCATGGAGTTCGATCGCATGCTCGAATTGCTCGGCGCGGAGCGGACCTACGGCCGCGATGCGCAAACCCTGTACGCACTGTGCTTGCACGCGACGGGGCTGCGGGATCAAGTGGCGCCTAGCCCCGAGGCGGCCCTGCTGGGCGAACGGCTCTTGGGGAGTTTGATGGAGAACTTCGGCGACGCGGGGGTCGACCCCATGGGACCCGTGCTGCACATGCTTGGGTCCGAGCGAATCCGACTCGCCAGCAAGGATCCCTCGCCCTTGTTGCGGGCTGCAGCGGGGCTGCAACTGCTGGCCGAACCGACCGAAGGCGATTGGCCCGTGCTGGAGGGACTCATGAACGATTCCTCGAGCATGGTCGCCACGCGAGTGCTGGGTGCCGCTGGCAAAGCCGGGCGTCAAGAGGCGCTTCCGATTGCCTTGACCCAGTCGACGTCGACCGACCCCACCATTCGTTCGAATGCACTGCGTACCTTGGGAAGGCTGGGCGGCGACCAAGCGCGCGAGGCGCTCATGATGACCTTGACCGAGCCCTCGGGCGATTTCCGTTTGGTGGCGGCCGAAGGTTTGGCCGACCTGCGCGATCCTAAAGCGGCTCCCTTGCTGGTGGCGCTCCTGCGCAACGGGCGCGAACAGGGGATTCAAGGTGCCTTGCGCCGTGGTCTTTTGGATTTGGGCCCCGATGCCCAGGAGTACCTGATCGGTGCCCTCAATTCGCCACAGCCCACGGCCCGCCGCGAGGCTGCGCTGATCCTGGGCGAAGAGGACGCTCACCAGGCCGCCCCGGCCTTGCTGCGGTTGCTTTCGGAAGACCCAACCGATAGTGAAGTGGTCGATGCCTTGGTGGGACTCACCTGCGTGGATCTTTCGCGCGCCGAGGATCGCGCCTACGCATGGTGGAGCTGGTGGGACACGGTCCGCAAGGACGATGCATTCTCCTGGTTCTTGGCAGCTTGCGCCACGCGTGGCTTGCCCAGCCCCCAGCCGGTTGCCGATCACTTCTTCCGCCCCCTGCGTCCGGACGCCCAAGGAACCCTTCAGGGCTCGATGCTTTCCAACGATGGCGCGGCCTTCCTCTTGGAAGTCATGCGGACCGACGACGACTGGTTGGCACGCCGTGCTTGGCGCGAATGGCAACGCCGCTCGTCGGTCCAACTCGACGAAATGCCGCGCAATCCAGAGGCACGCCACCTTTGGGTTAACCAGTGGGCCGAGTCGTTGGCGGCCGGCCGCTGACGTGGACTGGAACCGGTTGGCGCGCAAGAAACGCTTCTGGCTCGGGGGCATCCTGGCCGCGCTCGTGTGCGGGATGGGCCTCAGCTGGTACTTGCATGCGGGGCCTTCGGTCTTGGTCGTGCACGCCATCGAGTCCTGGAAGGACCGCACGGACCTCAAGCGCATCTTGGGCCATCGCGAACGCTTGCTCCGTTTCGCGGCCGAAGCCAAAGTGGACCCCTACCTCTTGGCGGGCATCATGTGGGCGGAGAGCCGCGGCGTCAGCGGCCAGACCTCCAGCGCGGGCGCCTTGGGATTGATGCAGCTTTCGCGCCCTGCGGCCAGCGATGCCGCCCGCCGTTTGGGATTGCCCGAGCCAACCCAAGACGACCTGCTCCACAACGACGACCTCAATGTGCGCTTGGCTGCCCATCACGTGCGTTGGCTGCTCGATGTCCGGGGGGATTGGACCCTCGAGATGGTGCTCGTCTCCTACAACGCGGGGCGGACGAAGCTCAAGCGCTGGATCGAGGAGGCGGGGGGCTACCCGGAATGGTGCGCCAGCGAGGAGCAGGCGAAGCGCGAGGGGCGCAAGACCACGGGAGCCTTGGCCTATGCACGCAGGACCCTGCAGGTGGCCGAAACCCTGCGCTCCACCTCGGCCCTAGACCCAGGGCAAGCGGGCGAATCCGCTCAGCGCTAGCGCACGGATCGCGCTGGGGCTCAGTGGGCCGGGAAGCTGCTGGCTTCCGAACGGTGGGGCCATCCCGGGACGGGATTTTCGTTTCCTTTCCGTTTGCGCGTTCCAACGAAGGGGGGGGAGGGCCGTATGCTGCTGGGCCGCAGACGCGCGCGCCCTTGCCGCCGCTGCCCCCCAAGGTATGACCGACACACGACCCGCGAACGCAGACATTGAAGCCCAGAGCGCCTGGGTGCCCGAGTTGGAACGAGCCCTGGGCCAGGTCCTGGTGGGCCAGCAACGGTTGGCCAAGAGCTTGACTCTAGGACTCTTGACCGGCGGGCACGTGCTGCTCGAGGGCGTGCCAGGGTTGGCCAAGTCCCTGGCGGTCTCGTGCCTGGCCAAGGCGGTCCACGGCACTTTCTCGCGCCTCCAGTTCACCCCCGATCTGTTGCCTTCGGATTTGGTGGGCACCGAGATCTACAACGCCAAGGAAAGTTCCTTCTCGGTCCGCCGGGGTCCGATCTTCGCAAACTTCGTGTTGGCCGACGAGATCAACCGGGCTCCGGCCAAGGTGCAGTCGGCCCTGCTCGAAGCCATGCAGGAAGGCCACGTTTCCATCGGCGGCGAAACCATGGACTTGCCCAAGCCGTTTCTGGTGCTCGCCACCCAAAACCCGATCGAGCAAGAGGGAACCTACCCCTTGCCCGAAGCGCAGCTCGACCGGTTCGCGCTCAAGGTGGTGGTGGACTACCCCAAGCGCGACGAAGAGCTGATGATCCTCGACCGCATGAGCCGCACCGCCCCCAAGATGGCGGTGCCGCGCGTGGTGGAGTTGGCGACCATCGAGGAAGCTCGGCGGATTGTCGACCGCATCGAGTTGGATCCCCGGCTGGCCGGGTACATCGTGGATCTGGTGCAAGCCACCCGCGATCCCAAGAACAGCGGATTGGCCGACCTGGCCACGCGCATCCAATACGGCGCCTCACCCCGCGCCACGATTTGGTTGGCGCTCGCGGCCCGGGCCCACGCGTTCCTCGAGCGGCGCGGCTTCGTGACACCGACCGACATCAAGGCCGTGGCGTTGGAAGTCCTGCGCCACCGCGTCCTGCCCACTTTCGAAGCCGAAGCCGAGGGACTGACCGCCGACGATTTGGTCCAGCGCATCCTCGACACGGTGCCCTTGCCCTAGATCTGCGACCCTCCATGGCGCGAACGCAACAGGCGACCGGTTCGATGCTGGCACCCGAGCTCGTGGCTCGTGTGCGCCAGGTGGAACTCTACACCCATCGCTTGGTCAGCACGGCCCTGGCGGGGTCCTGGCGCAGTACGTTTCGCGGTCAGGGAGTCGAGTTCGAAGAAGTTCGGCCCTACCAGCCTGGGGACGATGTGCGCTCGATCGATTGGAACGTGACGGCGCGCACGGGCGAGCCCTTCGTCAAGGCCTTCCGCGAAGAGCGCGAGTTGTGCCTGCAGTTGGTGGTGGACACGTCGCTGTCGATGGATTTCGGAACGGGAGTGCGGAGCAAGCGCGATGCTGCCGCCCAGCTCTGCGCGTTGTTTGCCACGGTCTGCGTGCGGTCGCAGGATCGCGTTGGGTTGACCCTGTTCGGGCCCCAGGGCATGAAACACCTCAAACCCGGCAAGTCGTCGGTCCACGTGCAACGCTTGATCCGCGACGTGTTCGCAGCGCCGGTGACCCCCGCGGGTACTTCGCTCGAACCGATCCTCGAAGGGCTCGAGCGCGCCATCAGTCGACGCTCGATGATCCTTTTGTGCAGCGACTTTGTAGGGCTCGAGCGGGATGAGCGCGCGGTAGGCGACCGCTTGCGGCGCTTGGCGATGCGGCACGACGTGATCGCGTTGTCCTTCAGCGATCCGTTCGAACGCCAATTGCCCGAGGTGGGGATCCTCGAACTGTACGATCCGCTGCGCGACCGGCGCATCGAGGTCGATGGCCGCAGTGCGGAGGTGCGCGCGCGGTGGTCAGCCGCCTACCAGGCCCGTCATAGGTCGATTCGATCGATCCTCACCCGCTGCGGGGTGGAAGCCATCGACATCGATGCCGGTGCGGATCTCGTCGATCCCGTACTCGAGTTCTTCCGTCGTCGCCGGATGGAACGAGGGGGGCGGCGCGCATGATTCGCTTCGTTCAAGAGGCCTTGGGCGAGGGGCGCTTCGAGCTCTCGCAACCCGCAGCAGGAAACCAGTGCATCGGGCAGCCGCTTTCCTGCACATTGCACGTGGCCCACGACTCGGCCGACGCGTTGCCTGAGTCGATCCCCGCGCCCTTTCCCGTCGGAGAAGACTGGGTCTTGCTGGATGGTCCGGTCTTGCGCGTCCATCCTCGTTCCGGCGGGGGCTTGGAGAGTGAAGTCCAATGGACCTACATGCCGCTCCAGCCCGGTGACCATGCGACTGGCGAGTACCGCTTGACCCTCAAGCGTGGCGCGGAGGTGACCATCCCCTCGGTGACGATCACGGTCCAGAGCGAGTTGACCGAACAGGACCAAGCACCCCGTCCCATGGCCCAAGCCTTGCCCGCCCCTAAAGTGGATGCGGGTGGATGGTTGTGGTTCGCCTTGCCGACCGTACTGGTTGTGGCGCTGGCATGGGTTTGGTGGCGGCGTCGCAAGCCCCCCGTGGAAGCGACCGCGAGTGGCCCCGATGCCCTCGCACGAAGCTTGCAGGCGAAATGGGACGAAGCCGCAGGACGCGAGTTGCTGTTCCAATGGCACCGGGACCTGCGCGCCGCGCTCGATGACCGTTTGGGGATCGACCGCGCCTCGTGCACCGACGAGGTTTGGTTCGGGGCCGTGCGCGAGGCCTCAGGCCTGTCGCAAGAGGCCTGGGTCTTGTGGACCCAAACCCTCCAAGAGCTCGAGAACCTCAAGTATGCGGAGTCGCTGCCTAGCCGCCTGACCGCCGAAGCGTTGCAGGCCCAGGTCCGCGCAGCCGCGAACGAATTGTCAGGTACCGGCCACCCCGCCAAGGAGGCCGTGTGAATTTGCCCTTGCTCGTACTCTTCGAAGCGCAGCGCAGCACCGCCGAAGGCCACTTCGAGCTTTGGAATGGCTTGTCGCTCTCCGACCCGTGGTTCCTGGTTTTGTTGGTTTTGGTTCCGCCGGTGGTGTGGTGGGGGCAGCGGACCCGTCGCCAGGCGGCTATCTCGGCTCCCGCGACCCTTTCCGACCCGGGGCATTCCAGGGCCCAGCGGTTGGCTTTCCTGGTGCCCTTGTGCAGCGCCTTGTCCATGGTGGCGGGGATCTTCGCCTTGTCCCGTCCTTTGGCGGGGAACGAACGCTACGAGTCCAAAACCGAAGGGGTGGACATCGCGCTCGTGATCGACCGCTCGACCTCGATGGAAGAAACCATGTCGGAGAACGGCGGTCCGCGCAAGTTCGACGTGGCTCGCAAGGTCGTCGCCGAGTTCGCCAAACGGCGCACCACCGATCGCGAGAATGCCGCGGACCAAGTGGCCTTGTTCGGTTTTGCGCGCTTCACCGAATTGTTGTGCCCCTTCACCACCGATGCGGATGCGTTGCTGGGGGTGATTCAGAACCTGGACATGGAGTACCGGCAGGACATGGATAGCACCGCGATCGGAGTGGCGCTCGCCAAGGCCACCGAGGTGCTCTCCCATTCGGACGCGGCCTCGCGTATCGTGGTGTTGCTCACCGATGGCGAAGAGCGTACCCGCAACGTGATGGAGCCGATGGCCGCCGCCGCCATGGCCGAGGCCGCGGGCATCCGCGTCTACACCGTGTTTGTTGGGCCCGCTTTGCGCCACGTGCGGACGATCCTGGGTACCCAAGAGCTGCGCACCAATGTGACCGAGCTCAAGCGCGTGGCCGAACTCACGGGCGGTCTGTACTTTCAAGCCGAGGACGAAGAACAACTGGAAGCCGCCTACGCCCAGATCGAGACCCTCGAGCGGACGCCGCGGACCAACTCGCAATACGCCGAGCACTACGAGCTCTATCGCCCGTTTGTGTTGGCTTCGCTGCTGCTCGGTGCGCTGGCCATGGCCGGCCGATCGACTTGGGCCCGGAGGTTGCCATGCTGAGCCCATTCGACGTTTCAATGTTGGCTGGGCCGATGTTGGCTGGGCCGGGCTTGGCTGGGCCGGGCTTGGCGATCCAGTGGGCCCACCTCCAGAACTGGCCGTGGCTGGTTCTTGCGCTTCTGATCGTGGTCGGGGCTTGGTTGGCCTACGGCAAAAGCCGCAGAGTCCTACGCGAGGTGTTGCATCCCAATCAGTGGTCGCGGCGCCTAGCCGGCAATCGCCCCCAGGCCGGGCGTTGGCGGCTTGTTTGGGGAAGCCTGGGCTTGATCTTGTTGGGCATCGCCCTGTTGGGGCCGACCCAGGGGTTTGCGCTGCTTCCGGTGCAACGCAAGGGCATCGACATCGTCGTGTGCCTCGATACCTCGCGATCGATGCTGGCCCAGGATGTGGGCGAGAACCGACTTCAGGAAGCGAAGAAGGAACTCAAGAGCCTGATGGATGTACTCCAAGGCGATCGCATGGCCCTGGTCGCCTTTTCGGGCGACGTGCGGCAAGTGGCCCCGCTCACCCGCGACATGCGCACCTTGGCTTGGTTCCTCGATAGCCTCGGTCCCAAGGACAACCGCCTGGGCGGCACCGACCTGGGCGGGGCCATCGACAGCGCGCTCGAGTTGTTCGACGGCCGCAGCGGTGCCCACGAAGCCATCGTACTGGTCACCGATGGCGAGGATCTGGAAGGCCAAGGCCTCGTGGCTGCCCAAAAGGCGGCCGAGAAGGGGATCCGCATCTACATCCTCGGAATGGGTACCGAGGGCGGGGCCAAAGTCCCCGCCGAACACGGGGGTTGGGTGCGCGACGCCCAAGGCGACGACGTGGTGTCCAAGTTGGAATCGAGCACCCTGGACGCCATCGCCGAAGCGACGGGGGGGTTGTACATCCCCGCTCACGGCACGGTGTTGCCCCTGGAACAGTTGTACACCCGCGGCTTTTCGCGACTGGAAGGTCGCCAGTACGAACAGGGATTCGAGGAAGTTCCTTCGGATCGCTACCAGTGGCCGCTGCTGTTGGCGTTGGTCTGTTTTGCGCTCGAATGGTTGGTATCGGCTCGAACGACGGTAGCGCCGGGCCCGGCCGTGGGTAAGGAGTTGGAGACACGATGAAACCTTGGATTTGGATTCTTGGGGTCGGAGCGCTCGCGCTACCGGGGTGGGCTGGTGCGCAAGCGCCCGCAAACCCCGTCGATCCGTCGGGTGTTTCGGCACCTCCTGCCTCGCCGCAGGGCGGGGCGCCCAAGCCCAGCGAGGAGACCCCAGCCGAACCGGTGGAGGCCTACGACGGAAGCCTGGAGCAGGGTTTGCAGGAGCTGCAACGGATCGGGCAGGAACAAACCGTGGCCGATGCGGAGCGATTCGCCGAGCGCTTGCTCGCACCGGGACGGGCCGACCGCGCAGGCGCGTGGCTGGAGCGCAAGTTTGCCTTCCTGGGCCCCCGGTCGCTGGGCATTTCCCATGCCGTCTTGCATGCCATCGGTTTGGTTCCGCGGGGCGCGTCCGAACAAGCGGTCGTGCACTACGACCTGGGAGTGTTGCAGGTGGAGGCCGGCTCGGTACAGCAAGCCCAAGCCTCGTTCCAAACGGCGATCTATCTGGCACCGGGTACCGTCCGTGAAGCTGGGACCTACAACCTCGGCTGGCTCGACCTGAAGAAGGCCGAGGAGCTCTTCGACCAAATCCCCGAAGTCCATGGCCGGACTCGCAGCGCCATGAGCCCGGGCTTCGTGCCGACCCAAACCCAAGGCGACGAAGAAGAGCCCGACTACCTCAAGCTGGCCCGAACCCAGTACGAGAGCGCCTTGGCCCGGTTCGTCGATCGCTTGCGGCTCGATTGGCGGGATGCGGACACCCGCGCCAATGTCGAGTGGATCCAACGGCGACTCGACGAACTGCGCAAGATCGAGGAAAAGCGCAAGAGCGACGAAGGCCAGGGTATGGCTCAGGACGATCCTTCCCAAGGCGACGGCCAAAACGAAGAGAAGCAAGACGACGCCGGCGAAAAGGGGGCCGAATCCCAGGAGAGTCCCCAAGACAATCCGCAGGACTCCCAAGAAAACCAGCCTCGCGAGAACGAACAAGGCCAACAAGCCCAGAACCAAGATCGCGAAAACGATTCGCAAGATGGCGAACAGCGCGATCAGGGCAGCGAGTCGGAAGGGGATGCCCAGGAGGCTCCGGAGGAACACACCCTGACCGAAGAAGAGATCAAGCGCCTGCTGAAACGCATGGAACAATACAGCAAGGAAGGGGAGCGCTTGCGCGACCTGGTACAACCCCGGCCCCAGGGACGGGTCAAGAAGGACTGGTGATGCTACGAATCCTATGTCTGGCGCTGTTTTGCGCCTTCGCGCCGCTCGCTAGCGCCCAGGGAAACGCCGCCGGCAAGGCTCGCCTTTCGACGGGTTTGGCCAAGGTTGGCGAGAGTCCCAACGTAAGGCTGAGCGTGGAAAACGCCGGTAGCGCCCGCATCGTGGCGCTTCCCAAAGTGGATGGCTTGGAGCTGGGACCGCCCAGCGCGCCGCAACGCTCGAGTTTCATGGAATCCCGAGGCGGGCGCACGATCACGAGTTCCTCGATCCAGTGGATCATCCCGATCCAGCTCAGCGAAGCGGGTGAGTTCACCATCCCGCCCCTGCGGGTGGAGATCGATGGAGCGGTGCAGGACATCCCCGTGATTCCCGGGACCTTGAAAGTCGTCAAAGACCTCGACGCGGCCAAGCTTGGCCTGTTCGAAATCGAGGGAAAACCCGACCACGTGTACGAAGGGCAACCGTTCACGCTCGAGCTGCGTTTGGGCTGGGTCAAACGGCTGGCCGTGGAGAAGGCAAGCCTGAGTCTCCCCTGGTGGAACAACCAGAGCGGGGTACTCGAAGTAGCGGGACCTGGCTTCCAGACGCGAGGTGCGCAAGCGATTCGCTTGCTGGTCAACGGTCGCAGCGAAGTGCCCTTTGAAGCCCAGGGCGAAGAGGTCATCGACGGGGAGACCTTTGTGGTGTTCTCGCACAAGATGACCGTGCTGGCGACGCGCTCGGGGACCCTCGAGTACCCGACCAGCACCTTTCTCTTTGCCGAGGTCCTCGAACGCTCGGGAAGCCCTTTCCGCGGCTCGCGCATGCGCGAGTACTATGCGACCCTCGACCCGTTCACCATCGACGTGCTGCCGGTGCCCGAGGCCGGCCGCCCCTTCGAATGGACAGGGGCGGTGGGCGCCCTCAAGGCCGAGCGTCGGGCCAACACCCAAGACGTGACCGCCGGGGACACGATCCAACTCGAAGTGACCTGGTCGGGGATGGCCAACACCGAGTTCTTCGACGCGCCCGATTTGAAACGCAACCCCGACTTCTCCGGCTTCCGGGTGCTGGGCACCGAGGAGTCGCAGCTCGGGATGGAACGGCGGGTGGTGTACGAACTCGTGCCCCTTTCGAGCGAAGTGCATGAGATTCCCTCCGTGCCCCTGTGGACCTTCAACCCCGATACCGAGGCGTTCGAGTTGGTCAAGACCGATCCCGTCGCGATCCGCGTTCAGGATGGCAATGCCCTCGACTTGAGCAAGGCCTTTGGCGATGGAACCCAAAAAGAGGATCGGATCGACTTGCGCGATGTGCAAGCGGTGCCCTTGGGGGCGGGATCCCGGGGGATCGGCGGCGGCTGGATCGGTGCGTTGGCCCTATCTAGCTTCGGAGGTTGGTGGTTCCTGCGCGGCGCGGTTCGGCGCCATGGGGATCCCGCTTCAGCCGAGGCCCGTGCCCGTCGTCGTGCGGCGGCGCAGTTGCCCAAGGATCTCGCAGCCAGCACTTCCCCGGTGGCTTCGACCGCGGCGGTTCATCGCTACCTAGCCGCGCGCAGCGGAGAAACCGCAGAGGCTTGGATTGGCCGCGACGTGGTCGAGTGGGGTCGAGTGCAAGGCTTGGGCGAGCCCGCTTTGGACCGCCTGCGCGAGTTGCAACGGGTGCTGGACCAACTGGACGAGGCCGCCTTTGCCTCCGGAGTCAGCGCTCCCGATCGCAATCGAATCTTGGCCGCAGCGAGCGCCCTGCAGAAGGAAGGCGTGCTATGAATCGAGTCCTATTCGTTTTGGGCATCGCTTGGATTGCCGTGGTTCTATGGGGTACGCCGGCCCGTGCGGCCGCGTCTTCAGATCGAGCCGATCTTGCGCTCGAAGCCTACCGCCGGGGCGAATACCCCCAAGCGGCCCAGCTCTGGCAGGATTCGTTGCGCGAAGAAGGCCCTTCGGAGACCCCCTCGGCGCGGCATGGAATCCTTTGCTACAACATCGGCAACGCGCTCTATCGCCAGGGCAAAGCCATGCAAGCCATCGCTTGGTATCAGGCCGGACTGCGGCACTTGCCGCGCAATGCCGACCTGCGGGCCAACCTGGGGTTTGCGCGGGGGGAGTTGGGACTGCCCCCGGCCGAAGGCGACGGTTTGCTCGACACCCTAGCGGCTTGGTTGGGCCGTTGGACCCCGGCGGAAGCCCGCTGGATCGCGCTTTTGGGCGTTGGGATCTTGGCGGCCGGACTGCTCTTGGAAGCCCTACGTGGGGGAGCCCTCGGGCGCCGAGCCGCCTGGGCCGGTGGGATCGTGTGCTTGTTGCTGCTGGGACCCTGGCTCCAAAAGGCCTGGGCTCCGGACATGGAGACCATGATGGTCGTGGCCGAACGGGGAGCCGCCGGCCGCAGCGAGCCCCGCGCGGATGCTCGCAGCTTGGCGCAATTGGAACCGACCGAAGCGGTCTATCCCAAGGACACTTGGCAGGACTGGACCAAAGTCCAGACCCGCGAGGGGGTCACGGTGTGGGTCTTGAGTGATAAGCTACTTTCCACGTGGCGCTGAGCGCCGCAGAGTAGGGCTTGAGCTTCGAGACCTATCCCGCTGCTAGCCGCTTCGCCTTCTCCATGCGTTTCCGATTCCTTTGGTTCCTGCTCGCCCTGCCTGCCGCTTGCGGATCGGGACCTAGCGCCGAGCGCATCCAGGCCCTCGGCAGCGGCGTGTTGGTGATCGAAATCGATGGCTGGCGCCGGGACCACCTAGCGACCTATGGGTACGGCCAATCCACCATGCCGTACCTGGAGAAATGGGCGCAGGAATGCTTGGTCCTGGAGGACGCGTGGAGTTCGGGTTCGTCGGTCTTGCCGGCGACCGTGGCGTTGCTCACCGGATGCGACCCTAGTTTGAGCCGGCATCCTGGCATCGCGCTCGACAACGGAACGCTGTTGCCCTTGGCGTTCCCCTGGGAGCTGCCCAAGGACATGCCGCTCTTGGCTTTCCAGTTTTTGATGGCAGGTTGGAATACGGCGCTGTTCGACAGCACGGGCAAGACCAACGAGATCAAGCGCATCCACGTGGGCTTCGAGCGCTTGGGGCAGAAGGCGGTACCGGGATCCCAGGAGGCCCAGGTCTATCGGCTCCCCGATTTGGAAGCACAGTGGATGGACTGGTTGCGGGGGTTGGACCATGGCTCCGACTGGTACGCCCATTGGCACGTGGCCGATCTAGAAGCCTTCACCCGTGACACCCCGTTCGAGCCTTCCGAGAGTCCCGCTGCGCCTTGGGATTACTTGCCTCCGATTGCGGCCGGGGAACCCGCCTTCCAGGCCTTGCCCCCTTCGCGCGTGGCACCCGGTTTGGAATCCATGCAGGACTACGTCGCCGCCTACGACGCGGCGCTCTTGCGATTGGACCAGGATCTCCAAGCGCTGTTGGAATCCCTGCGGTCGCGCAACCTCCTGGGGCGGACTACGGTCGTTTTGGTGGGGGGGTACGGCATGGGGTTCGGCGAGTCGGGTTTGTTCGCCGATGCCGGCACGCTCTCGGAAGTCGACTTGGCGGTGCCGCTGCTCGTGCGACCCGCGGCCGAATTGGGCATCCCCACGGGGCGACGGATCGCGGGTCTGGCAAGCCTCGTCGACGTGGCGCCGACCGTGCTCGAACTTGCGCGGCTGCCCGTTCCCACGGGTTGGCAGGGACGTTCGCTCGGTCCCCTATGGCGCGGTGAGTCCGCCATTCGTTCGGAAGCGTTCGCGATCCCAGCCATCCACGAGGGCTTTGCGGTCATCGACCAACAAGGATTGTTCCTGCACATGTGGCCCCAACGGGGTGGTTCGCCGCTGCTGGAGGCCTCCTGGTTTGGCAAGGTTGGGGGCCACGAAGAACCGTTTGAAGTTCTGCTCGCTCGGGGGCAGGGGCTGCGGCCACTGGCGTACCGCCATGGCGTCAAAGACTCCGAGCGATCGGGGACCATTCGCAGCGAAGGGCTGGCATGGCAGCGCTGGACGGGCGGGCTTGCGGCCTACCTGCACTCGGATCCATTCGGGCGCCGTCGCGGGGTTTGGGTGGACGATCCCAGCGCCGATCCACCGTTTCAAGCCATCCCCGATTGGGTGCGCTGATCCATTGCTGCGGTGAGCCACAAGCGCGCCCCTTCCGGGCGTACGAGCCGCGTATTTTTTCGATTGGCGGGCTCCCTGGGCCAACGCGCGACGGTTGAGCGGGTATCATGGCACCCCCTATCTCGTTGCCTTGATCCGAAGGGTTGTCTCCATGCTTTCGTTTTCCCTCGCGTGCGTGCTCCTAAGCCTCCCCAGTGGGGCCTTGTCCCAGACCCAAGAAGCACTCGATGCTGCGTACTTCGACTACGCCCACGACCGGACTCCGGAGGCCCTAGGAGCCCTGGCAGATCACGTGCGCTTCGAAGCGGCGCGACTGGGAGAGCTGGATTCCGAGGCGGCCGCCGAAGCGGCGGATGGGCTCGAAGTGGCCCTGGTCGCCTTCGATCGCATGGCCCAGGACCTGAGCAACCGCGCCTTGCGTTTGTCGCTCTTGGGGGACATCGAAGTCGACCCGCGCTTCGGTTCGCTCTATGCGCGCCTTGCGTGGTTGTGCGATGCGGAACTCGAACGGTTGCATCCGATCCTGGATTGGCAGATGGTGGGTCCTTTCGACAACGAACGGGGCCGGGGCATGGTGCGTTCGACGCCCGCCGAAAAGCAGCCCATGGAAACCAGCTATGAGGGCAAGGTACGACCCGTGGCATGGCGTAACTTGCCTGCAACCCCACCCAAGGGCGGGGTGGTTTCCTTGGAGGCCTTGATGGACCCGGCGGATCAAGCATTGGCCCTGGTTCGGACCTACGTTTGGGCCGATGCCGACGAGTCGGTGACTTTGCGGCTTGGAGCCTCGGAAGAAATCCGCGTTTGGCTTGAAGGAACACCGATTTTTGAGGCCTTGGGGGAACACTCCTTTGGTTTTGACGCCTACGCGGTTTCGCTGGAGCTGCACCAAGGCTGGAACGAGTTGGTCCTCAAGGTGGGCAGCCACGAGGGCAGCCCCATGTTCCAAGCCCGCTGGACCGACCCCCAAACCGGGGCGCCTTTGGTGCGCCGCACGCAAGCGAGCGTGCCGGAAGGGGTGGAGGCCAAGGCCCTCGAAAGTCCCGGGCGCCGGATCAAGGATCCCCGGAGCGCGGGTCCGCAAGGTGCCTTGGCTCGCTACCAGCGAGCCGAAGGTCCCGAGGCCGCGTTCCGCACCGCCCTGATCGAAGCCGAAGCCCAAGCAACCCCCAGAAGCGAACGACCGGGTTCCGAGGCGGCCGGAAACGCCCTGGCGGCCGAGCCCGAAAACTTGCGCTATCGAATTCTGGCCGTGGAAACCCTGCGCGAATTGGGTGCTTCGGCGGTGGAAGAAGACCTGAATCCGTATCTCGCCGCCATCGATACGGGCATCGACCAGCATGGGGACCTGCCTTGGTTCCTGCGTCGCCGGGCCGATTTCGCCCTCAACCTGCAGCGTTCGCCGCAGATGGCCTGGACCTGGATTGAGCGGGCGGTCACCGCGGCCCCCAACTCGTTCCTCGCGCGCCGCGATCAAGCGCGCATCGTCGCGGCGCTCGGGCTTTCCGAGAAGTCCAAAGCCATGCATCGCAAGCTCGCCATGGATCCGGGTTCGTTGGTCTGGGCCGGTAGCGCGTACGACTACGTGTTCCTGCTGCCGCCCGGTTCCAAGGAACAAGAACGCTGGTTGCAGGCTGGGATCGATGCTGGTTCGTTGGCGCTCCTGCGTACTTCCTACGAATGGCGTCGCACCCAAGCCGGTGAGGAAAGCGTAGCGAGCTACTTGGAAGGCTATCGCGCGCTGCAAGACCAGGCCCCGTGGAGTTCCTGGACCAGCATGTCCACGGCCAAAGCGCTGCAATCGGCGGGGCATTACCAGGAAGCCCTGGACGTCTTGGCGGACGCCGAAGCCCTGTGCCCCGAGCGGGCGGAGGTTCAGATCCTCAAGGCGCGCCTGGCTTGGGCCATGGGCGACCAAGAAGCGGCCATTCGAGCCCAGGAGCGCGTGGTCGAGTTGGACTTTGGCAACGAAGCGGAACGGCGTTTGCTGCAATATTGGAAAGCGGACACCACCGAGGCCTTTGAGGAGTCCTATCGCGAACCCCTGGCGGACATCCTGAAGCGGCGCCAAGCAGACGAGGCCCTGGGTAGCGACGCCGGTGGCTTGGAGCTCTTGTTGCGGCGCGTGGTGACCAAGGTCCAGCCGAACGGCACCTCCCAGGCTTACCATCGCGAAGTGCATCGCGTGTTGACCGAGCAGGGGGCGCGCCAACTCGATCGACGCGGCTTCCGCGCTTATCCCGGCGAAGAAGAGGTGCGCATCCTCCAGGCTTCGGTCACCCGTCTCGATGGAACCAAGTTGGACGCGGAAACTGGGAGTTCGGGCAATTCCGGCTACGTCGCGGTGGACTTTCCGCCGCTACAGGTGGGCGACGTAGTCGACCTGGAGTGGCGCGACGACCAGCTCAAGACCGGGGTGTTCGGCAACTACTTTGGGATGAAAGAGTTGATGTCGCCCGACGACAGCTTGTACGTGCGCGAGAGCGAAGTTGTGCTGCTGGTACCCGCGAGTTTCCCCTTGTACCTGCACGAGCGAAACTTCGATGGGGAGAGCCTCAAGGAAGACCTACCCGATGGGGGCCAACGTCTGACTTGGCGGGTGAAAGGTCTGACTCCGCCCCGGCAGGAGGGCGGCATGCCGCCTCTGATCGAACGCGCTCCCCAGGTCCACGCCAGCTCGTTTGCCTCGTGGGAGGATTTCGGTCGGTGGTGGTGGAGTCTGATCGAGGAGGAGCTGCGGCCGTCGCCAGAGATATCCGCCAAGGTATCCGAGCTCGTCAAGGACGCCACGACCCCGCTGGAGCGCTTGCGCGCGATCTACAACTTTGTCGTGACCGACATCCGCTACAACGCTTGGGAGTTCGGCGTCCACGGCTACGAACCCTACAGCGCCGCCGTGATCTTCAGCCGCGGTTTTGGCGACTGCAAGGACAAGGCAATCCTGCTCAAGGTGATGCTGGGCGAAGCGGGCATCGAAGCCTGGCCGGTGTTGATTCGGTCGGAGGGCCGCCGCTACGAAGAGGACCATACCCTGGCCCTGGTGGAACACTTCAACCACTGCATCGCTTACGTTCCGGCCCAAGAGGGCATCGAGGAGATGTTCTTGGATGGAACGGCGCGCTTCCACCAGTTGGACGAGTTGCCCGCTTCGGATGCGGGTGCCCAGGTCTTGGTGGTCCGCGGGGATGGCGTGGAAACCCGCCGCATCCGCTTCCCCGAGCCCCAAGAGAACCATATCCGCCAGGAGATTCGCGTGGACCTCACGGCCTCGGGTGCCCCCCAGGTCTCGCTCAAGCGCGAGGTTCGTGGACGGTTTGATGTGGGGGACCGGTATCGCTACAGCGGCAGCGAAGAACAAAAAATGGAACAAGCCGAACGGTTCCTATCGGGGCTCTTCGGTGCGTTGGAGGGGACTCCCAAGGCGACTTGGAGCGATCCCGAGGATTTGGATCATCCGCTCGAGTCCACCTTCGAAGCCGGAGTGGAGAGCGTTTCGCGCACCACTAGCAAGGGCATCGAATTACCCACCACCTTCGAAGCCATGAACTTGCTGCGCGGGGCAGCCAACGAGACCACGCGTACGAGCGACCTCTTGTTCGATGTGCCGTGGAGCAAGGAAACGGTGATTGATTACGTGCTTGGCGAGGGCTCGTTGCCCCAGGATCTGCCCCCGGATGTGGCGGTGGAGTCGGAAGACGCGTCCTATGCTCGGCACGTGGAGACCACTTCGAATGGGGTCCGCATCACCGAAACTTTCGCGCTCAAAACCCACCGCATTCCGGTGGAGCGCTACGAACAATTCCGAAAAGTCTGCCGCGAGGTGGATGGCGCCCAAGCCGATTCGATCGAGGTCGAGGTGAAACAATGATGCGAGTATTCTGCCTAGGCGTCGCCGCATGGATGACGCTGCTTTCCTGGGCCCCGGCGCTGTCCGCCCAGGACCTCGATGCCAAGCAAGTGGTTTCCAACCTCCTGCTCGAAGACCGCGGCCCCCTCGAGCAACTCGATTGGGTGCTCAAAGTCTTGAACGAGACCCCCGCCAGTCCGTTTGCACTGGACCTGCTCGAGTCGGTGGGGGAACTTCCCTACGGCTCGGATGAGGACTCCTTGTTGCAAACCTTGTTGCGCCTGCGCGAAAAGCTCCAAGATGTTCGAGCCCAGGCGTGGATCGGAGATTGGTTGCGGGCGCTGGAATGGCGCTCGGCGGCCTCGGGCATGCCTTTGGACTTGGGTGCAGACCTGTTCCCGACTTGGCTGGGGCAGTTTTGGGCCCTGGGGCCGTTGGGGGCCCTGGCCGACCCGGAACCCCTCTGGACCCGCCGCGAACCGGACAATGATCCGGAAGCGCGACTCAAGGAAGCCTACGTCACCGATTGGGGCAAAGAGGTGCGCTGGAAACCCGTGCATCGCACGGCCCGGCGGTCGACCATCCCGGGCAACGAGCAGCCCTACCAATCCGGTGGCTGCGTGTTCTTCCTGAGCGGTGCTGAGCTCGCTGCCGGACGCGGCTTCCTCGAAATCGAATGCGACGATTCGCTGCGGGTGCTTTGGAATGGCCAAGCCGTGCTCTCGCGCAAGGCCGGTTCGCTCTCGCAGGTTGGCAGCTGGTTTCGGGTTCCGGTGACTTTCCGCGAGGGAACCAACTGCCTTTTGCTGGTGACCGACGGCTCGCAATGGATTGACGTGGGTGCCCGTCTGCTCGATGAGAACGCACGGCCGCTTAGCTACCAGCCGACCACCCTGGAGGAACTCTTGGCCGCGCAACCGGCGGACGAGGCGGTGACCTGGGGCGAAGTCCAAGTCGACCCGCGCGGAGCCTTAGGCGATGGGGAGTTCGACCAACTGGTGGGAGCGGTCCGTTCGTTGCGCTTAGGGCGCGCGGACTTGGCTTGGGCTTCCCCGGAGCCGACGGACCCCGATGCGCACCTCGCGTGGATGCGCTTGCGGCACAGCGCCGTGGCCGCCGCGGGCTACCTGCCCGACGAAGTCCAACGCCAACGCATGGTGGCGATCGAGGAGCAGCTCATGGACCAAGGCGGCCTCGGTCGCTCCGCCGCGCTGCGCCGGTTAGAGCGCATGGTCCAGGACGACAAGCCCATCGAGGCCGCCCAAGAGCTGGCCAAACTGCGCGAGCAATACCAACCGCACCCCCGCATGGTGTCGGCCGAGGTGATGGTTGCCCATGCCCTCGACTCCGAAGGCGCGCTGGCCCGTCGGGCGCTGGAGGAGGGCTGCCAAGCCTGGCCGTCCGATCCCCGAGTGCTCGGGAGTCTTGCCCAGGAGTATGCCCAAGCGGGCAACACGGTTTTGGCGATGGAAACGGCGATCACCGCCCTGCGCCTGGGATCCGATGAGGATTCGATCGTGAGGATCGCGGCGTCGGGCTTGGCCCGACGATCCGAGGATCCGCGTACTGCTTGGCTTTTGACCTTGCTCGAGCGTCGCGCTGCCAAAGACTTGTCCAACTGGAGCGGCGAAGAGCGTTTGCAAGACACGCTGGGTCTTTTGGGCCAGCCCGAGCTGGCGATCGAGCGCGCCAAGGTCCAGGCGCAGGCCCACCCCGAGGACGTGAGTCGTTGGGAGCGCTTGCTGCGCATGTTGTCGGAGCAGGGAACCAGCTTTGGGGATGCCACCTTTGACCAGGCCTTGGCCCAGGTCGAGCGGTTGGAACCCGCCTACGATGCGTCGCGTACCCTGCGCCGCCTGGCCGGACAACCGGTGACTGCTGATGCCTTCTTCCGTGCCTTTGCGCCCGATGAAGCCTTCGCTTGGCAGGTTTCCAAGGACCTGGAGAAGGCCTCCACCGTCGAAATCCTGGACTCCGGACTGGTCTACCTCTATCCCGATGGATCGCGGGTGGGGCGGGTGTTTACCGTCACCAAAGCCGAAGACCGTTCGGGTACCGAAGCACTGCACGAAGTGGGTGCGAGCGGCATGCCCCTGTTGGCTCGGGTCAAGAAAGCCGATGGTTCGATGCGCGAGCCGGTGATGGTCCAGGGCAAGTGGGTCATGCCCTCGCTAGATCCCGGAGACGCGGTGGAATTGCGCTTTGAGTGGGAGGCCACCGACCAATGGGGAGCGCCGGTTTCCTTGGACTCGTGGCGCTTTGCGTCGCTCGAAAAGCCCTTCGGTTTGAGTCGCTACGTGGTCTTTGTGCCTGAGGGGCTCAAAGTCGAATTGCGCACCAAAGGTTTTTTGGGAACCCACGTGACCGAGCCCTGGGGTGGGGGAACCGTCCACATCCTCAGCGCGGAAAAGAGTCCGCGGCGCGAGGCCGAGCCGCTGATGCCTTCCGAGTTGGAGGTGCTACCCGTGGCCCAGTTTGGCCAGGACCTCAGCTTGGCCCCGGTCGAACAACGGTGGCGTCAGATCTTCCGTTCCAGTGGGGACCTTCCGCTCGAAGTGACCCAGGGACTCGATCGCTGGGTCGCGGATTTGGACCCCAACTTGGCGCCCGATCAACGGGCCGAAGCGTTGTTCCTGCGTTTGTTCGATGAGCTCGTCGACTTTGACGGCAACGCGGATCCCTCGCGGGTTTGGTTCACCAAGCGGGGCCAACCGATTCTGTTGTTTGCCGCCTTGCTCAAGCAGGCCAACATTCCGTTCGAGTGGGCGCTGCTCCAGAAGGGGGTTTCACCCGAGTTGGATCCCTCTCCGGTGACCCTGTTCGCCAACGAAGGCGGCTTCGAGCAAATCCTGTTGCGCATCCCTGGTTCAAACGGTGTGCACTGGCAGATTCCTCCCACCAACAAGGGAGTCGGATTTGGTCAGCTCCCCGAGACCATGGCTGGGGCCAAAGCGTTGATCCTGGAGCCCGAAGGCACGCGCTGGGAGACCCTCCCGCGTGACATGCTCGCAGATTCCTGGGACAACCACTTGGTGTTGCACTGGACGGTTTCTGCGGATGGACCGGCCACGGTGGAAGGCGAGTGGTCCGTCAGCACCATCAGCGGATCGGCCCTGCGCCGTCAACTGGTCCAGGCTCCGGCCCCGGCCCGCGACGGTTTCGTGCGCCGCTACCTGCCCAACTTTGTTCCCGGGATCGATTTGACCGACTACGAGTTCGTCGATTTGGAAACCCCCGGAGCGCACTTTGCCGTGCATTTCCGAGGAACCCGACCGGACTTCCTCGAAGCGGCCCACGATTCGTACAAGATCGAGCTACGCTTGCCCGATACGGGCCTTTCGACCGGGCTGGGTCCCAGCCAACGCAACTGGCCGCTGGCGGCTCGCTTGTCGCGTCGGGACTTCCTCGAAGTCGAGGTGACTTTGCCCGAAGGCTGGAGCGTGTCGGGTGGTCCAAGCTCGTTCCACGAAGAGCGCGCGGGGTACTTGCACGAGGTCGTGGTGAGCCAGGCAGCCGACCACTGGTCGCTCAAGCGCTCGTTTGAGATCCGCGGCTTGTATCTGGAGCCGGCGGAAGTCCCGCCGTTCCTGCAGCGCGCAGCCGAGCTGGAGCGTGAGGAGTCGAGACCCTTGCAGCTCTCCGTGCCCGGTGCCAACGAGGGCACTGCGCCCCAGGATTCCGCGGCTCAGCCCGAGACCACGGCTCCCGAAAGCGATTCGAAACCCGACAAATCCAGCGGCGAATCGGATTGAAGACCAGGCTGCGAAGCCTTATTCCTGCCCCTCCCAAACCATCCGGTACCCCCTCTCTCCATGCCCAAACTGACCCTGACCGATACCGGCGATACCTTTGAGATTCCCGCCGACACCAGCTTGATCGAGTTCGCCCAAGAGCGCGGCCTAAGCCTCCAATTCGGATGCACGATGGGATCCTGCGGCGTCTGCTGCGTGATTGTCGAATCGGGCATGGAGAACTTGTCGCCCATCAGCGATGTAGAGTTGGAGACCACCGAAATGGTGACTTCGGCTAAGAACGCCCGGCTCGCGTGTCAGGTCGTGATCCAAGGCGACGTGGCCTTGCGCTCCGCGGACTAGAGTTCTTCGCCCAAGCGCTCGGCTAGGCTCTTGAGCTGTTGCTCTAGGGTTGCGACCCGTTGTTCCAGGCTTTCCAGGTTCGGCTGGGGCTTGGTAGGGGTGGCGGTTTGTGCCCGATGGGCAGCCTGCGAAACGACCGCCTGGGGGGAAGCTTGGGCATTCTGTGCCTCGCACAGGGTTTGGGCATACAGCGGGACTCGCGAACCTCCGCCCGCAGGGATCAGCCGCACTAGGTGAGCTGCCTCGAGCGGGGTCAGCGCCCGTTGCAGGTCCTCCAAACTGGGCAGCGGTTGCATGCGGCTCGCGTTGGCGCGCAAGGACGAACCCGATTGGGGGCCACGCAGCAACAATTCGGCCAAGACCGCTAGGGGAGCCTCGTCGAGTTTCCAATGCTCGCGAGCCGAATGATGCCAGCGCTCGATGCGGCTTCCTGCCGGGAACGAGCCTCCACCCAAATGCTTCATGCGCAGGCCTTGGAGGGTGACCAGTACTTCGGCCTCCACGTAGTCCACCACGGGCTTGCGGCAGGATTTTTGGTTGCAGGCGTTGGTCGTGGCGTTGAGCGAAAGGGGGTACTGATCCGGGGTGGTGAAGGCCTTTTCGATGAGGACACCAAGCACCCGGGCTTCGTAGGGATTGAGGGACGTCTCCATGCACCCAGCGTACGGTGCATCCTCGCTGGGCACCAGCGGCACGGCCCGCGGTGCGGGTCTGGGACAACCCGCGCAGGGCTTGGTATGCTACCCCCATTCACAACCCCTACGCCCCCCAAACACTTAGCCCCCCAAACATTTGGCCCCCCAAACTTTTGGCACCCCAAACTTTTGGCACCATAGTCGGGCCATGACCCTAGGGCCCCAAATTGGCATGAGCGACGAACAAGCGAACTCAGGGGCGAGCAATCCGTTTGCCGCTCCCCGTACCCGTGCGACCCGCACCGAGGTGATGCGATTGGCTTCCTTGGGGCAGCGCTTGGGGGGGGCCATGTTTGATCAGCTGTTGCCCGCGGCGGCCATTCTATTGGCGTTGTTTTTCACCGGAGACTTGGGCAGCTACGTGGAACTCTTGCGGGATCCAGAGAACCCTCCAACCGATGGAGCTGTTTTCTCGCCCGCTTCGAACGTGGCCATCCTGGCCATTTCGATCGGTTTCATGACGGTCCAGCTGTACTTCCTGTTTCGTGAGTCCCAAACGATCGGGAAACGTATCGTGGGAACTCGCATCCACCGCACTTCGGGGGCCCGCGCCAGTGGCATGCGAATCCTCCTACTGCGTGGTTTGGTTCCCGTGCTGTTCTACATGCTCCCGTTCTTGGGGCCGGGGTTCATGATCATTGGTTACTTGATGATCTTTGGGAGCAATCGACGCTGCTTGCACGACTACGTGGCCGGTACCGTGGTCCTACAAGCGTGAAAATCGACACGCATCGCCAGGTGGAGACCCCCGAAGGGTTGGCGCTAGGTGTGCGCGTGGCAGGCGTCTTGCCGCGGGGGATGGCCTTGCTGGTGGACCTCATCCTGCGGTTGATCGGCTATGCCATCGTGTTTTCGCTGCTGCTGCGCTTTGCCACCATGGGCAGGGGGGTGGTGGCGTTGTGTCTGTTCTTCGGGGAGTGGTTCTACTACGTGTTGTTTGAGGTGTGGCTCGATGGGGCCACACCGGGCAAACGCATTCTGGGGCTCAAGGTGTTGCACGACGATGGGACCCCGGTCGGTTTGCGCGCTTCGCTCGTGCGCAATTTCCTGCGCGTGATCGACTTCTTGCCCTTTGCCTATGGGGCCGGTTTGGTTTCCGCCTTGGCAAGTCCCAGCTTTCGTCGGGTGGGGGATTGGGCCGCAGGAACTGTCGTGGTGTACGTCGATTCCAAGCGTCGCGCGCCCCGCTCATCGGCTTCCGTTTCGCGCCCGAAGCTGGATGTCGCTCCCGAACCCTTGCCCTTGGCCTTGGACGCCGAGGAGCAAGCCGCCTTGCTCGAGTTTGCCCGGCGCCAGGCGCAGTGGGGCGAGGAACGGGCTTTTGAGCTGAGCGATATCCTCGCTCCACTCACCCACCGCAAGGGCGTGGATGGGTGGAAACGGGTATTGGGCTATGCCGCTTGGTTGGAGGAAGGCGTATGAAGCAGGTCCCCTTCGAACGCCAGCGAAAGCCCCGTTGGGAGGCATTGGATGCCCTGTTGCAGGTGCCCGTTTCCAAGCGCTCCAAAGTACAAGACCAAGACTTTCCGGGCCTGTACCGCGAGGTTTCCAGGGACTTGGCCCTCGCGCGCGAACGGCGCTACAGCCCCGAGCTTCTCGACCGACTCAATGGCTTGGTTTTACGCGGTCACCAGCGGTTGTACAGGAGTCGCAAGCCGATCTGGACCGAGGGCTTTGCCTTTCTGGCGTTTGGGTTTCCCCGCATGGTGCGGGCGCGCTGGCAGCGCTTTGTGTTTTGCGTGCTCGCTTTCGTGATTCCCTTCGGCCTGTTGTGGTATGCGGGTCATCAGCGCAGCGAGTGGGTCTTTGCCCTGCTCGATGAGTCGATGATCAAGGACCTCGACTCGATGTATTCAACCCCCAACGGGGTGGACAAGCGTTCTGCCGAGCTGGGCTTCTTCGCCTTTGCCCACTACATCCAGAACAATGTCAGCATCGACTTCCGCGTGTTTGCAGGGGGCGTGCTGGCTGGGATCCTCGCGCTGTTCTTGCTGGCGTACAACGCGTTGGTCTTGGGGGCCGCCACGGGCTACATCGCCTACGCGGGCTACGAAGATCAGTTTTGGCCCTTCGTGATCGGGCACTCCGCCTTGGAAATCACAGGCATCTGGCTTTCGACTTTGGCGGGCTTGGAGATCGGGTTGGCTTGGTTGATGCCCGGCCGCAAGACACGGCGCTACGCCCTTGTCGAGGGGGCCCGTTCGGGCCTGCTGCTGCTCTTTGGTGCCGCGACCATGACCGCCTTGGCTGCGGTGGTGGAGGGATTTTGGTCCCCCGGGTCCGCGGCGGCCGAAACGAAGTACTGGGTGGGTGGCGTGCTTTGGGTGTTGGTAGCGGCCCACCTCGGCTTGGCGGGGAGGCGACATGCGGCTTGACGACTACGCTATCCGACCCCGCGTGCGCAATGCCTGGGAGGTCATGGACTTGGGCACGCTGCTGTTCCAGCGCGACGCGGCAGGGACCTTGCGTAGCGCCTGCTTGGTTTGGCTGCCGGTGGGTCTTCTGGCCGGGCTCCTGCTGTACTTCGTCCATTTCTTGGCGGCCATAGCGTTCCTGTGGTTGGCTAGGCCGCTGCTTGGGCGGGTAGCCCTCTTTCGTTACTCCCGCCGGGTTTTTTCTGTGCAGCCCTCCCCGAGCGATGTGGCGCAAGCGATCCCCAAGTTTGTGTTTCGGCGCGCCTGGCGCACGTTGGTGGTCCGACGCTTGCTAGGACGGTCCCGAACGTTCACCGATCCGGTCGTGGTGCTCGAAGAGCTCGATGGGGTCGCCTACCGCAAGCGGGTGCAGGATCTCCTGGGCGGGGACACGCGCGGCGCGATGTGGCGCCTCGGGCGCGGGATGGCCCTGATCGAGATGTGCTTGAGCCTTGCTCTGTTCGCCACGTTGGGGGTTTTCTTCCAAGATTTCTTCGAGGTGCTGACGGACCTACGCCCAGGAGATGCGATGCCGGCCCAAATCAAAGCGGCCGTGCTGTTCACATTGTGGGCGGTGATCTTCGTCAGCGAACCCCTATGGACCGCGACCGGTTTTGCCATGTACCTCAACCGCCGGTCGGAGCTGGAAGGATGGGATGTGGAGTTGGTCTTCCGCAGTTTGGCCCAACGGGTCGAACCGACCAGCTCGTTCCCAGCGGCGGCGATTCTGCTGTTGGGGGTCTTTCTGTTTCCTGGGCGCGCCATCCACCCTGAGGGGTCCCAAACCGAGCAAGCGGAAACTGCTGTGGAGCGCGTGTATGCCCGCTCGGAACTCCAAACGAGCCGCGAACAGTGGGTGTTGGGCGAGTCGCAATCAGCAAGAGATTCGGAGCCGTTTGGCGACCTTTCCAAGGTCTTTGATGGGATCGTTTGGACGGTTCTTTTGGCCTTGGTGGCGGTGGTGCTTTTCCATTTGTTCCGCTGGGCCCTGGGACGCAACCCGGTTCGAGTTGGGCCTAGGCCCAGGGTGGTCTCTCCCGTGGAAGAAGTCCTCGGGTTGGACCTCCGTCCACAGTCGCTGCCCAAGGACATCCTGGGCACTGCCCAGGAGCTTTGGGCCAAGGGGGAGGCCAAGGCGGCGCTCTCGCTCTTGTACCGCGGGAGCTTGGTCCGACTCACAGAACGTGATTCGCTGGTGCTCGAGCCGGGGGACACCGAGGCCCTGTGCTTGCGCAAGGTGCAAGCCCTGGGGCCCGATGAACGCACGGAGTACTTTGGGGCGCTGACTCAGTTTTGGCAGGCTCTGGCTTATGGGGCCCGCAGGCCCAAGGACGCCGAGTTTGCCCAGCTCACCTCGGGGTATCGCGCGCACTTCGGAGGATCGGCATGGGTCTAGGTCCCAGGGATGCGGTCGCCCTTGCCCTGGCCCTGCTTGCCAGCGGCTGTGGAGAGAACCTCAAGAAGAAGTCGGTCGAGGTCGGCTTCCAAGGTTTGGCCGCGCGCAATCCGTTGGTCGCGGCCGGGTTCTTGGCCGAGGAGCTTGGCTATTCCGTACGGCGCACCGCGCGGATTCGTGAGTTGCCCCCCGCGGGCTGGGCTTGGATTGTGGAGCAGGAAGCGATTGCTTCGGAAGCCGACTTGGAAGTCCTGCTTGACTGGGTGGATACCGGCGGAAGGCTCTGGATCTCGGGGGTACCTGAATCCGAATGGGACCCAGAACCCAGCGGTGCAGAAGGGTTGCGACCCCGAGACAACACCACCCCATGGGATCGCATCCAAGCAGGGCTCGAGGAGGAACTTGAGTACTCGGAGGTCCTGGCCGAGGACGATGCGCCGCTTGCGATGCCGGACCTGGCGGACGAAGGTGTGGTTTGGCCGCGCCGCGAACGGTTGGCTCCCAACGTCGAATGGGCGGAAGATTGGTTGGGGGCTTCGGATCAAGCGGCTTTGCTGCGTTTGCCGTATGGCGAAGGCGTGATCGAACTCTTCGCGGGCTTGGAGGCCTTCGACAACCATCGCTTGCGCGACGAGGGGCGCGCCCAGCTGTTCGAGTACCTGCTGGCCGAGCCGGAGGCCGTCCTGGGGGTCCAAATTCTGCAGGGTAAAGGACAGGGTTTCTTTGCCATGCTGTGGGCCCACGCTGCGCCCGCCATCTGGTTGGCGGGGTTGTGGGTGCTGCTTTGGGTTTGGCGCGGTCTCAAACGCTTTGGCCCATTGGAGGAGGAGCCCGGCTGGGATCCCGATGGGGAAGGCATCGGACGCGGCCGCGAATTCGTCGAACACCTGGGGGCTGCTGCACGACACTACCAGCGCTACGAGCAACAGGGCCTTTTGTGGCGCGCGGCCTGCCGCTGGAAGCGGGCCTCGAACCTCGATCCCGAACAACCCCCGACCTCCGGCTGGTGGCAGCGCATGAGCACCCTGCAAGCCCAACCGCCGGGCACCGTATCCCACCGTTCCTCGAAATCCTGACCCTATGAACGATCCCCACGTCGATTCCCAGCCCGGCCTGCCGGGCCACCCCACGCCCGTCACCCGCTCGACGACCATGAGCGAGTTGCGCGGCGAGGTTTCGAAGGCACTCATCGGCCAACATGACGTCTTAGACCAGGCGCTGGTGGCACTCCTGGCTGCAGGCCACGTGTTGCTCGAAGGGGTTCCAGGGTTGGGCAAGACCTTGTTGGTGACGGCCCTGGCCCGCGCTATGCACGGTCGTTTTGCCCGCGTGCAATTCACCCCTGACCTGATGCCGTCCGACGTGGTGGGGCATACCGTGTACGAGGCCGCGACGGGCAGTTTTCGGCTCAAGCGCGGGCCGGCCTTCACCAACTTGTTGCTGGCCGATGAGATCAACCGCGCTCCGGCGCGCACCCAGGCTGCCCTTTTGGAAGTGATGCAGGAGCGCCAGATCACCATCGATGGGCACACCTCGGTGCTCGACGAACCGTTCATGGTGTTTGCGACCCAGAACCCGATCGAGCAGGAAGGCACGTACCCCTTGCCCGAGGCCCAGTTGGATCGTTTCCTGCTCAAGGTGGTGCTGACGTATCCGAGCGCCGAGGAGGAGCTGACCGTGGTGCAAAGTGTCACCACCGGTCGGACCGGGAGCCAGTTCCAGCTGCAAGACGTGATGGCCGTGGCGGGGCCGGAGGACATCGTCGAAGCCCAAAACCAAGTGGCCCAGCTGCACGTAGAGGAATCCGTGGCGCGTTATGCGGTGGACATCTGCCGCGCCACGCGGAATTCGCCGGGGCTGTCGATCGGCGCCGGACCGCGCGGTGCGATCGCGCTGGTACGCACCGCCCGTGCCAAGGCATTCTTGGCGGGCCGGGACTTTGTTTTGCCCGATGACTTGCGCGAGATCGCCTTGCCGGCCCTGCGCCATCGGGTCGTGCCCGCCCCAGAGCTCGCGCTCGAGGGGCGCGGCGCCGATTCCATCCTGTTGGAAGTGCTCGACCAAGTCGCAGCTCCGCGGTCCTAGATCCGCCTTCGCTCCCATGTTGCCCGGACGTCGCTTGCTGCAATGGATCGCTGTGTGGTTCGTTGGAACCACCCTGGCGCTCTTCACCCCGTGGGGAGCGGTGTGCGGCTTGATCGGGTTGCTGGGGGGGCTGGGGGTCTGCGCCTACCAGGCGTTGCGTCGCACTTGGCAGCGTGCGCCTATCCTCACCCGGCATGGGCCCGAAGCTTTCGCCCGCGGTCAGTGGGGGACGCTCACTTTGCGCTTGGAGTCCCAGGCTCCCTGCGCGCAGCACTTGGAAGTCTTCGACGACCTGCCCAACCAAGCGGAGTTCGAGGGCATGCCGCTTTCGCTCACCCTGCAGCCGGGGGAAGTCCGGCAGGTCACCTATCGCGTGCGTTTCTTGCAGCGTGGCGATGCGGAACTGGGTGCCTTCCATGTGCGCTTCCATTCCCCCGGCCGCTGGCTCGAAGCGGTGCGCCGACTGGGGCCATCGCAGCGATTGCGCGTGTTCCCCGATTATGCGCCGGTCGTACGCTATGCGTTGATGGCCTTGCAGGGGCGCCCATCGGCGACTGGGGTCCGGCGTCGGCGCCTACGGGGCGTCGGGGCCGAGTTCCATCAGCTGCGCGAATACCGCGAGGGCGATGCCATCACCACGGTGGATTGGAAGGCGACCGCACGGCGGTCCCATTTGATCGTTCGCGATTACCAGGAAGAACGCAACCAGCGCATCACGTTCTTGGTGGACTGTGGCCAGCGCATGCGCGCCTTCGATGGGGGCGTGCCGCTTCTGGATCACAGTTTGAATGCCCTGCTGCTGGTGGCCTACGTGGCCCTGCGACAAGGGGATCGGGTGGCGATTGCCGCCTATGGTGGCGTCCGACGCTGGATGCCACCGGTTCAGGGGCCCAAAGGCATGCCTGCTGTGCTGCGGGCGGTGTACGACTACCAAGCCACCCGCGCCGTGTCGGACATGGAGTCCGGAGCGCGCGAGGTGTTGCGCCGGGAGCCCCGCCGCTCGCTGGTGGTGCTGTTGACCCAATTGCGGCCTGAGGACAAAGACGACGTGCTCCGTGCGCACCGTGTCTTGAGTCGGCGGCACTTGGTGCTGATCGCCAGTTTGCGCGAGACCAGCGTCCAGGAGTGGCTCGATCGGCCGGTGGAGAACGAAGCCGACGCCTGGCGGTTTGGGGCGGCGAGCCTGTACGTCCAGCAGCGCGCCGAGTTTCTGGCGGAGCTGCGGGCGCGCGGAATGCTCGCGCTGGACTTGCTGCCCAAGGACCTACCCGTGGCCTTGGCCAGCGAGTACCTGGATCTGAAGGCTTCGGGCCGACTGTAGCCAGCGTCCCGCGCCGAGATCTCGTGCTTGTTCGCTAGCAGCGGCTCGCTCGCCCGGTATCCTACGCGCCATGGATGTGGTCCTTGTGCACCCAGAGATTCCCCACAATTCGGGTTGCGCGGGGCGTTTGACCGCCGCGCTGGGGGTCCGCTTGCACCTGGTGAAACCGCTGGGGTTTTCCCTCGACGACCGCTACCTCAAGCGTGCGGGCTTGGATTATTGGCCCTTGGTGCAACTCGCGGTTCATGAGGATTGGCCAAGTGCTTTGGAAGTCCTCGCTAGCGGATCCGAGCGCCCGGTGGCCGAGCGTTTGCGTTGTTTCAGCGCTCGGGGCGGCACGTCGTTGTTCGCTTCCCGCTTCGCCCCCGACGACGTGCTCGTGTTTGGATCGGAGTCCAAGGGGCTGCCGGCCGAAGTTCAAGCGTTGGCTCCGGGTGGTCGCGTGTACTTGCCCATTCGCCAAGGTGTGCGCAGCTTGAATTTGGCCAATACGATCGCTGTGGGGCTCTACACCGCCATGGTCGCGGCCGGATTGCCATTGCCTGACAACGACGGTACCTACGAGCCCTTGCCGGGAACCCCCGACTCCGGCTCTCCGCGCCGCGCCGCTGAGCGTGGCTTCGAGCTCCCTTGATCGGCTCCAGCCGCGCCCCGCGCTTCTTTGCTGGACGGGCGTAGCCTTCGACCCCAAGCTATGGATCCTATGCAATCGGAAACCGTACCGACCCAGTACAACCACAAGCCCCGCCGCGGCGACCGCTTGACGGTCACCATCGAGCGCCTGGATTCGAAAGGCCAAGGGATGGGGTGGGTCGAATGGCCACCCTTCGGTCGCTTCCAAGTTGCCGTGCGCCATGCACCTCCGGGTTCCGTGGTCGAGGTCGAGGTTGTCCGGCGCCGCGGAGCGCACGTCGATGGCAAGCGTTTGGAGTGGCTCGACCGGGGACCCCACTATGTCGAAGCACGCTGTGCACACTTTGGCGTGTGCGGTGGCTGCTCCTTCCAAAACTTGGACTACGCCGAACAACTCGTGCAGCTGCGCGCTGGGGTCGAGCGCGCCTTGAGCCAGCAGGAGGTGCTGGGGCAAGCGGTGGTCGAGCCCGTACTGGGCATGGAAGACCCGTTTGGCTACCGCAACAAGATGGACTTCACCTTCGGTTCGCGACGTTGGGTGGAAGCGGGCGAGGAAGAGGCGGTGGAAGCCCATTTCGCCCTAGGCCTGCACGTTCCCTTCCGTCACGACAAAGTGCTCAACATCCACGAGTGCTCGATCGCCTTTCCCGGGGCGGCGGAGATCGTCAACAGCGCAAGGCGCCTAGCCCAAGCCCGGGGCCTAACCGCTTGGGACCTCAAGCAACACCAAGGCTTGCTACGCCACCTTGTCCTGCGCCAGGGCTGGCATAGCGGAGAGGTCCTGGTGTACTTGGTGACTAGCGAAGACGCCCATGAAACGGTCCTCGCCTATGCATTGGACCTGGTAGCCGCCCACCCCGAAATCACGACGGTGGTCCAAGGGGTGCACAGCGGCTTGGCCACGGTCGCTTGGGGCGAGTGGGACCGGGTGCTTTATGGCACCGGAGCGATTGCCGAGCGTCTTTTGGGTGCCGAATTCAGCATCCGACCCAAGTCGTTCTTCCAAACCAACACCCAGCAAGCCGAACGACTGATCGAAGTCGTGCGCGAAGAGGTCTCCCAAGGACCCCACCAAGTGGTCTACGACCTGTACTGCGGCACGGGCATCCTGGGGCTGATGGTGGTGCCTCCGGGGGGGCAACTGTTGGGCTTCGAGAAGGTCGAATCGGCCGTGCAGGATGCGATCGAGAACGCCGAACGCTTGGGGCACGATCGGGCGGAGTTTGTACTGGGCGATGTGCTCGAGCAATTGGCGGCAGGGAATCGGCCGCGCCCCGATGTCATCATCGTCGACCCGCCCCGGGTGGGGCTGCACCCCAAGATGTTGGCTGCACTGGAAGGTCTGGAGGGCCAACGCATGGTGTACGTTTCGTGCAACGTGAGCAATGCGGCCCGCGACCTACGCGGACTGCAGGAGCAAGGCTGGGTTTTGATACGGGTTCGTCCCTTGGACCTGTTTCCCCACACGCCCCATGTGGAATGCGTCTTGACCCTGGAACGCTCCCGGTGAGCCAGGATTCGATTCCGATGGCCCCCCTCAAGGCGGGCGCCTTGCTGGTGGCTTCGCCCCAACTGCAGGACCCGAACTTCATGCATTCGGTGGTGCTCCTGTGCTCGTACGGAGCGGAGGGGGCGATGGGATTTGCCCTCAACGAAGCCAGCGGATTCGAGGCGGGGGACCTGCTCTCGGGGCATGAAGAGCTCGAAGCCTGCCGCCAGCCGGTGTTCCTGGGGGGCCCCGTTGGGCGCGATCAATTGCACTTTTTGCACCGTTTGCCGGGCCGAATCGGAGGTGGCCTGGAAGTTTTCCCAGGGCTTTGGTTGGGAGGGGCCTACGGCGATTTGACCGAGGCGTTGCAGGATCCCCATGGGGAAGATGAGCCCCTGCGGCTCTACGTGGGCTATTCGGGGTGGGGCCGGGACCAGCTCGACCGGGAAATCGCGGAGGGCTCCTGGTTGGTCCTGGGGGGATCCAAGGAGCTTCCCTTTGAATGCCACGGACAGTCCCGCGAAGAGGTTTGGCGCCGGGTCTTGCGTGCCCAAGGGCCCGGCGGGCGGTACCTTGCGCAACAGCCCCCAGATCCCACCTGGAATTGAGCGGCCCCAAATCCCAATCCATGGGTAGCCCACCAGCCATGCCCAGCTCCCAGACCTCCATCCTCTTACCGGCCGATGCGCCCGGAAACCTGCCGCGCTTCCTGCGCTGGACGGGCTTGGCGCTGGTTTGCATGGTGGTTGGGGTGGCCATCGGGGTGTGGGGTCTGGGACCGCGTATGATGGGTTCTGCCCTAGGGCAGTCGCGTTTCCACAGCTTGAACAACCAGATTCGCGGGGTCCTCGAGCATGACTCCTGCGACTTGCATTGGACCACTCCGGGGCGCGTGCATGGGCTGCGACTGGCGGACAAGGACGGCGCTCCGTTGGTACGCGGCGAGCTCGTGATCCCCGCGCTCTCCAGTCACCATTGGACCGACGGTGTGTTGCCGCAAAATGTGGGCCTGGAGCTGGACGAAATGGTGTTGCGCATCGATTCCCGGGGGGAGTGCAGCCTTTTGGAGCGCTTGAGCCCGCGCTCGGAGCACGGGTCGGATTCTCCGTTCTTCGATCGATCCCTGTTTTCTTCCAAGGCCTCCTACCGCGGCACGATCGCTTCGCTCTGGGTCGAAGACGAACGCTCGCAGGCGGGCGGTACGGCCTTCTCGGCGGTGGAGTTTGCTTTGGAGTGGGACCCCAATGGTCCGGGTCGCCTGCACTTGACGGCACCCCTAGCCGAGGGAGGAAATCTCGAGGCTCAATTGGATTGGATGGGCGCGGGGTCCACCTTCGAATTGCAGTCGCTGACCGGAGAGGTCGATTGGAAGGCTCCGACCCAAGCGGTTGGCAAGTTGCTCGGCGTTCCGGAAGGCTTGGCTTGGCTGCTGGGTCCCAACCTGGACTTGCACCTGACCTTGGGCGGAGAAGGCGCAACCACGGAGAACATTCCTTTCCACCTCGTGGCCTCGGGCAAGCTCGACCACTACGGCAGCTTGCACGGTACCTTCGATGGTTCGCATTGGGAGCTGCAACCTACCGATGTCGAGGGCCTGCAGAATCCCAGGGAAGTGGGCGGTGCGAGCCCGCGCGATGGGTTCTTCCAGCGCATGGGATCCCATGAAGGGTTGCGCAGCTGGCTGCGGAGCCTCAGCTTGGCTTTGCCCCAGCCTCCCGAGCCCATCGGCGTGTTCACCGAAGCCAACGACCAAAGCAATTGGGATCTCTACATCGGATCGTTCCGGTCCGGCGTGGGGACTCCGCGGCGCGATTTGCCCCTGCTTGAGGGGTGGTTGGCCGCTTGTGCCTTCGAGGTTCAAGTGGTTTCCATGGCGCAGGTAAGCCTCAAGGCTGCCGCCGCCGATGGGGGGGTGCTGGCCGGAGCCCAAGGGCTCAACTTGGATCAAGCGACCTTGGATTGGTCCTATTCCCCGATCGAAGGCGTGGGGCGAGGGGAGTTGAGCACGGCTGCATCGGCGGACCGCGTCAACAACATCAACACGGTGTTGACTTCGCTGAGCATGACCACCGGCGACACCTCGGCTCTGATTCCGACCCTCGAATTGAAATGGTTTGGGCGGAGCCCATTCCCCATCGTCCAGCCAGAAATCCAGTCGGTGGTCCTTTCCAATACGCTGACCAGTTTCTTCCAAGGGTACATGCCCTCCTGGGCTGTGACCGCCACGCACATGCTGGGCAAGGCCTGCACGTTGCGCTTGGAAGCGGGCCTTTATCCCGGCCCAGATGGTGTAGAAACGAATGCCTGGAAGCTAGGCCTGGAAGGGACGCGGCCCCTTGGGGTTCCGCTGATCCCACTGTACCTGGATCGGGAGCGATTGTGGAGCGAACCGAGTGTGCCCGGGATGTTGGAACTGGATCCGATCACCCCGGGAGGCGCGTACGAGCGCTTCTTTGCCCGCTTCCTGCCCTGGCTCGCCAAGATCCGCATTCCAAGTGGAACCCGCGATGGCTGGCTCGTGGAGTTTCGGGATCTCTTGGTCGAGCCTGGCAATTCGGGCTGGAACATCACGGGTGGCTCGTTCGTGTTTTCGGAGCTTACCGACGACGTGTACACCTTGAACCGGGATTGGTCGGAGGCCTGGGGCGCCGATGCCAACACCGTGCATGAGATCGCGTTGCGGGTCGATCGCGGGCGCGTGTACTTCGACGAACTCGAATTCCCGGTTGGGACTTTGGCGGGATCGATCGACTTGGATGCGGACATGGTCAGCCTCAAGCTGGAAGAACTCAACCCCGTGCTCAAGTCACTGCCCAGTTTCTTGGGGGGCGAGGCCGTGAGCATGGCGCCGGGCAACATGCTGCAGGGCAGCATCGCCCGCCCATCCTGGCTCAAGCCCGTGTCAGCTCCGCGTTCCGCTACGAACGAATAGCCCGTCGACTTTGCGTCCGAGGCGCTTCGATACTTCGTCTTGGATACGCTCCAAGAGCGGATGGCTGTCCTTGTCGCAGAGCCATTGGTCACCACTCCAATCGTAGTGCCAAGCCGAAGCTCCTGCGGCAAACCACATTTGGAAGTTGCCCGCTTGGCGATTGAGCACGTACTTCGTGCCGTCTGGGAACTCGAGCGTGACGACTCCGTCGCTGCTGCCAAAGTCCACTTCGTCGGGGTCAAAGTCCTCCAGCCAGTCCGCCACGCGGTTCAGGCAGGCGTCCGCCAGACTCAAGAATTGGGAGCGTTCCATGGTGTGTACCTCGGGCCCACTATAGCCCATGGAGAAGCGCTGCGAGCGAGCTCCGGGTCATTTGCGTCGGGCTTCTTCCAGCTTGCGCTTCTTGCTGGCCGCGAAGCAACAGATGGGGCAAGCCTCTAGGTCGTGTCCCCGGGCAGGACAGTACTCGCGGCCGAAGTAGATGATGCGCAGGTGCAAGGGGTTCCACTGGTCCATGGGGAAGATCTTCTTGAGGTCCCGCTCGGTTCGCTCCACCGAGCTCCCGTCGGACAAACCCCAGCGAGCCGCCAACCGGTGGATGTGGGTATCGACCGGGAAGGCGGGGACGCCGAAAGCCTGCGCCATCACCACGCTGGCGGTTTTGTGACCCACCCCGGGCAAGGCTTCCAATTCGGCCAAGGTGCGCGGCACCTGACCCCCATGCCGTTCCACCAAGAGTTGGGAGAGCCTGCGCACGTTCTTGGCCTTGGTGGGGGCCAGACCCAGGACGCGGATGACCTGCAGGATCTCGGCCTCACTACGTTGGGCCATTGCCGCAGGAGTGGGGCCCAGACGGAATAGGTCCGGAGTGACTTCGTTGACCTTCTTGTCGGTGGTTTGGGCCGAAAGCAAGACCGCCACCAAAAGGGTGAACGGATCGCGATGGTCCAGCGGAATCGGTGGATTGGGGTAGAGCCGTTCCAGGATTTCGGCGATGCGCGCGGCTTTCTCGGCTCGCTTCATCGATCAGGCGGGCTCGACTTCCAACAGCGGCGTTCCTTCTTCCACATCGGCACCGTCGGACACCAACCAGCGCACGGCCCGCACCTTGGCGGGCAACGCACCCTGGGGCACGAAGGGCACTTGGGCAAAGGTCTTCATGACTTCGATCAGCCCCACGGGCATGCCCGCTTCCAGGATCGCACCCAGCTCCAGGAAGGCCGGATCGTGGGGGCTAGGCCGCTGGTAGAACCGTCCACTTTGCGGCGAGGGAATTGCGAGGACTCCCGAGTGTTCGCCGGCCTGGGCCGTTTCCACGGCTTGCAGCGCATCGCCCAGTGGGCGCAAGACCAGTAGCGTGGTCCCGGCTCCCACGGGCCGGCGGACTTCGCGCAGCGGGTCCCCATCGACCATCCCGGCGATGCCCGCGGGCAGAACCAAGTCCACGGCTTGGCCCAGCACCAAGAGCACGCCCGCAGGTTGCCCCGGCGCGAGCGCCCAGCCTTTGCGCGGCAACTCGGTGATCAGGCCCGCCTTGGGCGTCTGCAGCTCGAAGCGGTCCCCTTGGGTCACCACCAGCCACTCCAAACTCGTGCGCCCCTTGGCGCGCCGGGGCTCGGCCAGGGCGGCCAAGTCGTGCAGCGACCAGATGCGCGGGTTCTTGAGGCGCCGGTATCCAGGGCTCTGGTAGGCGGTTTCCGCGAACAACTCGAGCCAAGCCCGCAGCTCGGCCGGGGCCACGACTTCGTCGGTGTCCATTTGGCTGGCGGACTTGTAGGGGTCCATGTCGCCTTCGATGCGGGCTTCGGTGTCGGCCATGCCTTGGGCGATGGCCGCACGCTCGGCCGGGTCGCTCACCGCAATCTCGAACTGGTCGTCGAGCTTGGTGTTGAACGCCGCGATGGCGAGCGTGCGTCCTTCCATCACCGACTGGCGCGTGATGGGCGTCGAGAGTTGGACCACGGGCTCGTAGGGCAGCCCCGCCATGGCGTAGTAGCCAGCCCCCGAAGCCTTGCGCAGGAGCAGCGTGAACATCGGCACTTGGTTGGTGCTGTTCGAGTAGATCAAACTCGAACCATAACCCAAGAGCCCCAAGCGTTCGGCTTCCACCCCGATGTCGAATCCCGATATGTCCTGCAGCCAAACGATGGGCACGCCATCGTCATTGCAGGCGCGGCTGAATGCCGCCAGCTTGGCGATGCCTTCGCGGTAGAGGATTCCTGCCGGCTTCTTTTGGCCTTCGCGTTCCGCGTCGTCGATCAAGCCCTGTCGGTTGGCGCAGAATCCCATGTACAATCCACCGACCCGAGCGATCCCCACGATGACCTCGCGGCCGCGTTCGGGCCAAAGCTCCCAGAACATCGAGTGGTCGACCAGGCGGGCAATGACCTGCTCCATGTCGTACACGTGCCGGTGATCGGGAGGGAACAGGCCGTTCAATTCGGCGGTGGGGTGCAGGGGGGGGCAGGCTTCCGCCCCGTGCCGGTAGAAATCTGCGCCGCTGGTGGGGAGCTTCTGGATCTCCTCGCGGATCAAGGTCAAAGCCACCTGGTCGTCGGGCACGCGCACATCGGCGCAGCCGGATTGGTGCACGTGGACCTCGGGCCCGCCGATGTCCAAGCTCGAGAGCTTTTGGCTCTTGGCCCCCTGGATCAGCGCAGCACCCGCGATGACCATGTAGGCTTGTTCGGTCATGAACACCCGATCGGAAATGATCGGCATGTACCCGCCACCCGCAATGCAATCGCCGAAAACCCCGGCGATCTGCGGCACGCCCGCCGCAGAGAGCTTCGAGTTCTTTTGGAAGATATGGCCCGCGCCCGTTCGGCCAGGGAAGGTGTGCGATTGTTCGGGCAAGAAGAGCCCCGAACAGTCCACGAGGTAGACCACCGGAAGCCGCAAGCGCAGCGCCATCTCTTGGGCGCGCTCGATCTTCTCGGGGGTCTTGGGCCACCAAGAACCCGAGGCCACGGTGTTGTCGTTGGCAATGACCATGGTCCAGCGCCCTGCGACCCGCACGAACGCGGTGACCACCCCTGCAGCCGGGGACTTCAGCTTGCCAAACGAAAGGCCGTCGTTGACGAAGGTCCCGACCTCGAACAGGCGCGTGTCTGGGTCGCGCAGCAACTCGATTCGTTCACGCGCGGTGAGCTTGCCCTTTTGGTGCACCCGATCGGCGTAGGACGCTCCCCACCCCGCCTCGATGCCCGCGCGCCGGTCCTGGAGTTCGACCACTTGGGCGGCTAGGGCCGCTTGATTCTTTTGGAAGCTCGCGTCGTCGAGGAAGGACGAACGGTCCTTACCGAATGGGGAGAGGGGGACCTTGGCCATGGTTCAAGCACGCGATTGGGGGAAGCCAGGGATAGCGGATGTGTCGTAGTCGCCGCTTTGGAAGGCTGGGCTCTGCAGGACCTTGAGGTGCAAGCCTGCGGTCGTCTTGACGCCTTCCACGCGCGTGGCGCGGAGGGTCTTCACGAGGGTTTCGATTGCCTCGGCCCGCGAGCGCCCGTGGGCGATCACTTTGGCCAGGAGCGAATCGTAGTAGGGGGAGATCCGATCGCCCGCGCGCAAGTGCGTGTCCACGCGCACGGTCCCCGGACCCTGATCGGTCGGGATCGTGAATGCTGTCAGGAGACCCGGCGTCGGTTGGAAATTCGCGTCGGGATCTTCGGCGTTGAGCCGGATTTCCATCGCGTGGCCCTTCAAGGTGAGCGCGTCTTGGGTGAGTTCGAGGTGCTCGTTGGCCGCGATGCGGATTTGCTGCGCCACAATGTCGACCCCCGTCACCATCTCGCTCACGCAATGTTCCACCTGCAGGCGCGTGTTCATTTCCATGAAGCACAGTTCGCCGGTATCCGCCCGCCGCAAGAATTCCACCGTGCCTGCGCCGTGGTATCCGATGGCTGCCGCAGCCATGGCTACCTGCTGGCCCACGCGCATACGATCTTCGGCGCTGAGGGCGGGGCTAGGACCTTCTTCAATGAGTTTCTGGTGGTTGCGCTGCACCGAGCAGTCCCGTTCGAACAGGTGCACCGCATGGCCAAAGGCATCGGCCAAAATCTGGAATTCGATGTGCCGGCCGCCGGTGAGGTAGCGTTCCAGATACAGGGCTCCGTTGCCAAAGGCCGCCTGGGCTTCGGCCTGGGCTGATTGGTAGGCTTGCGCAAACTGACCGGGCTCAAAGACGCGCCGCATGCCCCGCCCTCCGCCGCCCGCATCGGCTTTGAGAATGACGGGGTACCCCATTTGGTCCGCGAGTTGGCGTCCCGTGGCAAGGTCCGGCAACAACCCCTCCGATCCGGGGATGCAAACCAAGCCTGCGGCGCGCATCGAGGCCTTGGCGGGCCACTTGAGGGCCATGCGCTGCATGACCGCAGGGGAGGGCCCCACAAAGGTCATGCCGTGCTGCGCGCACAACGCCGCGAAGCGCGGGTTTTCCGCCAAGAAGCCCCAGCCGGGGTGGACCGCGACGCACCCGGTTTGGACTCCCGCCTGGACGACCGAAGCCATGTCCAAGTAGCTGTCGCGGGGGGCTTTGCCCCCAATCGGCACCACCTCGTCCAAGCATTCGAGCCAGGAGGCCTCGAGATCCGCGTCCGAAGCGACACCCACACATTGGATACCAAGCGAATGGGCGGCACGGGCGATACGAACCACCGGTTCGCCGCGATTGGCAATCAAGATCTTGCGGAACATGCAGCGCATAGGCTACCGGCGGAGGGGCCTCCCTGCCCAGATGTGGTGCCCAAGTTCCGCGCTAGGTGGTCACAAAAGGGGAGACCCATGCCTGGTGGGGGCGCTACCATGGTTCCTCATGGGGTTCTGGTGCATCGGCTGTTTCGTGTTCGGACTCGCCTTTGGGGAGGTCCAGGCCTTTGGGGGGGTCCAGGATGATGTGCGCTCATCGCTTCAAGATTTGGCTTCCAGTCAATCGGCGCTCCGCACTCAAGCGCAGGGATACCTGGGCGTTCATTTGACCCTCGCCGATGCCCCGCTGGTGTTCCAAGCGGCTCTGGCAGACGACTTGGAAGGCCGCTGGGCCCTGGCCGAGGTGCTCAGTGCCCATCCCCGGCTCTTGGACTTGGCCGCGCAAGCATCCATCCATCCCGAGGCCGCCGTACGCGAAGTCGGGGAGTGGGCGTTGGAGCGCAGCGCTTTGCGTTGGAATCCGGCGCTTGCCGATGGTGTGCGACGCGGGTCGCTGCCCGAGGAGTGGACCGAAAACCCCGGTCCCGTAGGGCAGCTCGAAACCGACCCTAGCCAGCCAGCTCCCGGGGGATTGGTGACCGCCCTGCTGCGGCTCCAGCGCTACGGGGATCTCCCGGTTGCGCTTGTTTTGGATCCCGGGCTCGACCCCCAGCGGAGCCTCCAACGGGATCCAATGGCTCGTGCGCCGGAGGTGTTGGAGGGCGGCTGGCCACGGCTCTTGGCTCGGCTGGTGCGGGCGCACCGCGCGAGTTGGGAGTTGTGGGGGTGGCGACCGGAGCCCTTGACCTTGGAAACCGCAGTGCGACCTCGGCCCTTCCTTCGAATCCGCCAAGCGGGCAACATCCAAGACGTGCGCGGGGCGGAACTGTTGGCCGGTTGGATCCGCAATGCGGCGCAGGCGAGTGACCCGAACCTAGCCCGCGCCAGTGCGACGGCCCTCGCGCAAGCGGGCTGGCCAGCGGCCATCGGCTGGCTGGAAGCCCGCTGCTTGGCGGGTCGGATCGAGTTTTGGCCCGCGCTGTGCGTGGCTGCCGATGGGGATCGAGTGGTCCGTGCCTTGACCTCTCGGCAAGGGATCACCGCTCTGCTCGGCGCACTCGACCAGACGGGTGCTCCCGGGAGCGTTCTTGCCCGAGATGGGTGGTCTTTGGCCGGAAGGGCCTTGGTCCATGCGCCCAGTTTCCTGGAGGACGGGAGCCCCTTGGCCGACACCTTGCTCGCAACGGGGTCCGGGCCAGGGCTCTCGACGTTGCGATTGTGGCTGGCGTTTGCGGCCTACGCCCAGCGTGGCGAGTTGCATCCCGGGTTGGCGGCCGAGGCGTGGCGCGTGGTCCAAGACCCGAAGTCCGACCCCGCGCTGCGACGGGCCGCTTTGTTGGCGTTGGACTCGATGGGGGTGGATCCCAAGCCCGGACCGCTGGTTGGGGGTGCCGACTGGATCTCGGGATTGAGCCCCGTGGCACGCGAAGGCGTGATCGCATCGGCGGAAGCCTTGGGGTTGACGCCTCCCAACGGGGCGGGAGCCGCGTTTGCCCGGAGCCCAGAGCTGGTGCGGCTCGCGTTGTGGCAAGCCACAACCGGCGACCGAGCGGCGGCCACCAATAGCTTGCTGCAGGCCGCCACCGGACCGGCCCTCTGGAACGAACCGGTCGCCGTGCTGCGTGCCGCCTTGGCGACCGGGCGCGAAGGCTTGCTCCGCGACTTGCTGCAAAGGTTGGAGTCGTCTCCCGCAGCCAGCCTCGCTTCCAAGCGCTGGGCGTTGGCCTTGGGCCTGATGGAATTGCCCCAGGCCAGGGCTCGACTCGAGGCCCTGCTAGGCAAGCTCCAACTGGATCGGGACGAGTGGCTGGAAGTGGCCTATCTGATCCAATGGGGGACCTTGGAGGATCGAGTGCGGGGCTCCTTGATCCGTGCTTTGGAGCAAGAGGTTCCCAGCGAGGCTCTCGAGCCCGCGCTCGAGGTGGCCATGCGCTGCTTGCGAGCCCAACGCCTGCCGGTGAAGGCCGAGGACTTCGATGGGGATCTACGGCGAGTGGCGACCCGTTCCGCGCACCCCCTGGCTCGCACCCTACTGGATTGGGGATCGACGCTTACGCGCCCACCCGAGCCCCAGGAGCCCATGGGGTCGAGCGAGCTGGTGCTCCCGCAATAGGGCCTGCCAACCCGGAAGAAGTCCCCTGGTTGGGGGGCCGCCCCGGTCACCCCGGTTGCCGACTAGGGTTGCCCATTTCGGGTTTTTGGGAGGGGTTCTCCGCTCGCCAAGCCAATTCAACAGGGTTGCGATTGCCATCGCCAGGGCCCGGCGCGTACCTTGACCTGCCCGCTCGATTTGGATCTCCCGAAGCCCCCGGGGGCCGGACCTGGAGTGACGTACCGAATCCGCACTTCCAAGCGAACCCTCCCCGGAATCCCCACAGAGCCGAAGCGAACCATGGCAAAACGCGAACCCAACCTATCCGGACCGGGATTCCCCCCCGCCGTTCCCGAAGAGTCGCTGAACGTGCCCATTCGGCGCGAAGAGATCGCCATGGTGCATAGCCCGCAAGGGTTGATCGCGGAGCAGTTTCGGGGACTGCGCAACTCGATTCAGGCCATGAACACCGACGGTGCCTCGCACACGTTGGTAGTGACCAGCGCCCTGCCTGGGGAAGGCAAGACGGTCTCGACCCTGAACTTGGCGGTCGCCATGGCCGAGGTGCCCGGTTTGCACGTTCTCGTGCTCGATGCGGACCTGCACAACCCTTCTGTGGAGAAGTTCTTGGGCCTTCCACGCCGCCAGGGTTTGAGCGAGTTGCTGTCCGGAAAGCTCACCATCGATCAAGCGGTGCGAGGCACTTCGATTGAAGGCGTCTCCATCCTTGGTGCCGGAACACCCCCGCGCAACCCTTCGGAATTGCTGGGTTCGGATCGCATGAAAACGGTCATGAATCGGCTTCGTCAACGATTTTCCTACGTGCTCATCGACACGCCGGCGGCGCTCAACGTATCCGATGCTAGCCTCTTGGGGGCGATGGCGGATGGGATCTTGCTGGTCGTGCGGATGGGCTCGACCGCACGTTACCACGTGCAGCGGACCCACAACACGCTGGAGGCCCTGGGCGGAAACGTGCTCGGCACCTGCCTGATCGATGCCAACCAGCCCGACATCTCCAAGGAATACTCCTAGGTGGGGTGCGGGCCGGAGGGCTTTGGATGCATCCCTTTGGGCAGCGGTCAGATGACTCGAAAGAGCGTGCTCTTCTCCCACTCCAGCGCAAAGGCATAGTCGGGGAATTGTCGTTCGCGTGCCTTGAATTTGGGGGTGTGGTGAATCCAGCGCCCCGAGCGATCCTTCTGGCTGGGATAGATTGCGTGCAGTAGCTCGTGGAACACGATGTAACGTACGAAGCGCTCTGGGACCGCGGGTTGATCGAGTCGGGGGTGGATGCGAACTAGGTTGTTTTCGGTGTTGTAGCTTCCCAACCGAATCGATCGGACTTTCTTGCCGCGACCTGCCCGCCCCCAGGTGATGTGCGGAATGGGATGGCGAGGCTCGGAAGTCTGGGGGAATCCCTCGAACGCATGGGCTAGCTCCGAACCGAGCAATTCGAGTTGGATGGCTTGGAGGTCATGCACTCGACCCTGGTGCTGGAGCCTCAAGCGGCGGGGCTGGAGCGGAGGAAGTGTTTGGAGCGCCCCTTGGATCCAGTGGTCGAGCCGTTGGCAGGAAGCCTTGGCACGCTTGCCTACCTTGAGCCAGGCGGCCATGTCCTGGTGGACCGTGGGGGGGGCGCTTAGGAACAACTCGTGGACCTTGAGTTCCACCCCACCGCGTGCAAACGGAAGGAAGCGCATGGCCCGGGCTTGGACCGGCACACTCCGATCCCGGCGCACTTCCAGGTGCACGGGGGCCCCGAGGAGGTGGCTCAAGTGCGCCGACAGACTCTCGGGTGTATGGCTCTCCGGTGTATGGGTAGCGGACACGATAGGTCGATTCTACCCGTTGGCGGCGCGGGGCCAAAAGCGCAGAACGGACCCGATTCGCACCGAACCCTGGATTGGGGTGCAGGATGCGGAATTCTGGAAACCCAGCGGGCCGCACCTCCCTGGGAAGGCGCGGCCCGCGTCATGGCAGTGGTCAGCGATCAGTCGTTGATCTCAAAGTCTTCGCCCTGGTACTTGCCGTCTCCGCTGATGGAAATCGTGCGGCGGGTCTTCTGCATGTCCGCCGCCCCGGCAAACGGGTTGTCGCCGCCCGCACTGGGGCGTTGGGCGCTGAAGTAGTAGTTGCCTGAACGAACGCTCTTGACCGAGTAGACGCCGTCCTTGTTGGTGCGAGCCGAGTATTGCAGCGGGAACTCGGTCGAAGTCTCCAAGATCAGGTTGACGGTGGCGCCGCTCAGGGGGGTCCCACCAGGGCCGCGAACCGTCCCCGTGATCGAGCTACCGCGCTCCAGTCGGATGTCCTTGAGGTTGGTTTCGACCCCCTCGGACACAGCCACGTTGCGCAGGGCGGTCTGGGCGTAGTCGGGATGGGTGAATTGGACCAAGTATTGGGTGGGATGCAGCCCGCGCAGAACGAACTCGCCGTTGGCTCCCGTCTTGGCGGTCTTCTTGGTGGACATTCCGGGGAACGACTCGCCTAGGCTCAGGTCGAAACCGCCGCCAGTCCACTCGTTGTTCTCGGTCTTGACGGAAGCGCCCGCGATGGGCGTTCCATCCTGTGCCACCAACCGCCCGCGAATCGTTCCGCCCGTGGTCAGCTGGACGTTGATCCCGGTTAGGTTCTGTCCATCGCTGGCTGTGAAGGAGTTCGACAGCGAAGGTGCGTAGCCGGCAGTGGTGGCCTCCACCAGGAATTGGCCGGCCTGGGGCAGAGTCATCGAATAGCGACCTTCGGGGTCCTTGACCTGGATCCGCGAGCCGCCCACCAGCATCGAGAGATCGCTGTTTTGGACCCCGGTTCGGAGGTTGATGGTGTATTGCGTGACCGGATCGCCGTTGGAGTCGAACACTTGCCCACTCACCGTCGGAAGCGGCAGGAGTTGGATCTCGATGTTCATCTCGCCCGCATTGACGCGGTTGACGGTGGCTACCTTGTAGCCTTTGGCATCCGCACGCAGGGTGTAGCTGCCCGCTACGACGTCTTGGAATTCAAAGGCGCCATCCTTGTTGGACAGGGTCGACGTTTGGGTCCGGGTGGCCCGGTTGGCGATTAGGAAAGCGTCGATTTTGGCGCCTTCGATCGGGGCCCCAGCCTGGTCGAGCACGCGACCTCCCATCAATTGAGCCACATCCAGTTCCACGTTGCGCTCCATGGCATCTTCGCCCGTCACGACCAGGTTTTGGATCGTGGCCTGGCCGTAGCCGTCGGCGGAAATCGTCAAAACGTGCGGTCCCTTGGCGCAGTGCAGGAATTCATAGCGGCCACCTGCATCGCTTTGCACTTCGCGCCGCCCAAGGCCCTCTTCGCCAGGGATGGCTCCGAGCGCGGTGGGGGTCAAAACCACCCTGGCATTGCCCACCGAGTTGCCCTGGGTGTCCTTGATCTGGCCGAAGAGCCGTGCTCCATCGCCCAAAACCAGCTCTTGCTCGATCACGGCGCCGCCGGTGGTGTCGAGGGGGCCGCGTTCGACGCTAGCGTAGGACTCATGGTCCGCCAGCAGCGTGTACATGCTATAGGGCGCCACGGCCAGGAACTCGAAGCGACCCTCCTTGTCGGTCTTCGCCGTCCGATCGGTGGAGCGATCGATTTCACCGGGGCCGCTGAAGAACAGGCTCGCACCCCCGAAACGGGTCAAGGTGACGTCGGCCCCTTCGATCGGAGTTCCTTCCAGGTTGACCACGCGACCCAGCACTTTGCCCGTGCTGGCGTCGGCGTTGGTTGTGATCGAGTTGCCGTCGCCGCCGGCCTCGGGGGCCACCGGCTGGGCCTGGCGCTCACCGTTGAAATCGCCGCCTTGCAGCGAGACTTCGGCTTTTGAGCCGGGGTCGGCCGCCGCATTGGGGTCCAGCTCGCCGGTTCCTTGCAGAGCAGGAGTCCCCGTGTTCGGGTCGGCTTTCTTGGACTGGTTGAAGGCAAAGTACCCGCCAATCGCGAGGGCGAGGGCGAGAACGAGCACGATGAAGGCGCGCATGGCGTTGGATCTTGGAGTGAAGGGGAGTGTCGATGAGAGCGAGACGGCCGTGCAATCGACCGCTCCAGCGTTGGACGAATGCGGCCCAACGATCTTCCCGGCCCGGATCGAAAATCACCGGGGCCGCCCCAGGCTGGGAATCGGCCCTCAGGAGCCCTGATGGGCCGTCTTGGGGTTGTCCGAGCGGTTGGGGGCGTCGATCGAGGTGGGCAGCAACGATTCCATCGGAGCCAGGCTGCCTAGGAAGTAGCAGAAAAGCAGCAATTCGAAGTCGATCTTGGGCTGCGAGTGCCAGGTGGACCCGCGCGGGACCAGGGGTTGGTCGATCGAGGCCACTTCGCCGGTCTTGCTGGCTACCACCCGCCAACCACGGCCCAGGGTCAGTTTGGGCACGACCCGGTAGGGACGGACACCGGTCCACACATCGATACGGCGCTGGAAAGGGTGGGGTCGGATCGAGGACCCGAGCCATTCCCGCTCGGCGGTCCACAACGAGAACTGTGCCCGTTGCAAGCCCGGCTCGCGGCGCATGAGGAGGCGCTCGCCCTTTTCAGGCTGGTATTCGCCGCCCACGATCATGCCACGCCAGTTGCGCTCGATCGTGAGGACACCCAGCAACTGGCCTTCGCCATTGAGGATCGAATGGCGCGGGCTCCACCAGCCGGAGATCTTGGTGCGGAAGGTATCGGTCTTGTCGGACATGTTCTGTCGGTGCTAGGGGGCAGGCCAGCGGCCTAAGTGTACCCCTTGGGAAGGGGCTTGGCAGTCGAAACCGGTCAGGCTCCCTGGGCGAGCCAGCGAAAGACCCGAATCAGGATCTCGGCGGCACGATCGATTTCGACCTGGTTGGTTTGGGGTCCAAGTGAAAGGCGCAGACTGCCAGCTGCCACCTCGGGGGGCACCCCTAGGGCAAGCAGAACGGGTGAGGGGGCCCAGTGGTTGGCATCGCAAGCCGAGCCCGCCGAGCACAAGAGCCCTTCGCCCTCCAAGAGCGGAAGGAGGAGCTCGGCCGGTTGCCCAGGAATCGACAAGAACGTGGTATTGGGCACCCTCTGCGCCGCCTGGCCGTGGATTCCGGCACCCGGAATGGCTTCCAGAACGGTCTGCTCGAGTCGATCTCGGAGCGCCTCCCATTGGCTCAGGAACGTTGGGTCGTTGGCTTGGAGATGGGCCCGAAGTGCTGCAGCGCCAAGCCCTACGACCGAGGCCACATTTTCGGTGCCACCGCGGCGTCCGGACTCCTGACCGCCCCCCTGAAGCCAAGGCGAAGACGGGGACGGGACTCGCTCGTAGAGCGCACCGACCCCCTTGGGCGCACCGAATTTGTGACCCGAAACCGAGAGCCAATCCACTTGCCAGTCCTGGGCGTGGAGGGGCAGCTTGCCCGGGGCTTGGACGGCGTCCACGTGCAAACGGGCACCGTGCCGATGCACCCGTTCCGCGAAGTCTTGGGGGTCGGGAAGCACCACCCCAGTTTCGTTGTTGGCCAAAATCCAAGAGACCAGTGCAACGGGGGAAGCGGCAAGGGTTTCCTCGAGCAGGTCGAGATGGGGCAAGCCTTGCGAGTCGACGGGCAAAGCCAGGACTTCGTAGCCCCGTTCTTGCCAGGTTTGAGCCGCACCTTTGGAGGCGGAGTGTTCGACCGAGCTGAGCACGATTTTGCGCCGCTCGTTGCCTGTGGCGAGCGCCATGTGGAAGGCTGCATGGATGCTCTCCGTTCCACCCGAAGTGAACACGATCTGGTTCGGTTGGCGCGCGCCTACCAATTCTGCAACCCCGCGCCGTGCCACCTCCACCGCCTGTCGGATGGGCCGGGCCGCTTCGGAGGCGCTCGAGGGGTTGTGGTACTCCTCACGCAAGAACGGCAACATCGCTTCCAGGACCCCAGGGGCGAGGGGCGAGGTGGCGTTGTAGTCCAGATAGAGCGGGCCTATCGATCCCAAGGGCACCACCAAAGGAACGGTCTAGCGGAACAGGGCCGGCAGCAAGGAGGGCAAGCTCAAACCTGTCAGGGCACACGGTTGGCAGAAGTTGTTGCCCTGCTCCGGATGCATCTCGCAGCCGGAGCACTCGGCCAGCTTGGCGCGCGCGGCGGCGATTTCTGCGCGCTGCTGCTCGAGAAAACGAACCTTGTCAGCAATCAACTGCTCCTGCTGTTCGAGGGCCGTATCAATCTTGGATCGCCAACCCTTGCGCTCTTCCCCGCGGCTGCAAATCAGGTCGCGGATCTGTTCCAACTGCAAGCCAAGATGCTGCAAGTTTTGGATCAAGTGCACCCGGTGGGAGTCGGAGGGCCGGTAGTAGCGAAAGCCTCCGCTCGACCGCGAAGCGGGCTCGAGCAATCCCAGCTCTTCGTAGTAGCGTAGGGTGCGCAGGTTGGTGCCTGCCAGGCGGGCAAAATCACCGATCTTCAGGTGCTCGCTACTCATGATGGATCTCGCTACACATGATGGAAAAAGTGGGCTAGGCTCGGGCGTGGCAGGTGAAGACGAGGGCTAGGCTCGGGCGTGGCAGGTGAAGACGGGGCTAGGCTCGGGCGTGGCAATTGAACTCGGGCGTGGCAATTGAATACGAGGGCTAGGCTCGGGTGTGGCCCAAATCGGACTTGTACGCTTACGTTAACATAGTCTATAGACGGCCAAGTCGGCTGGCTGCCCCAGGAAATGGGGCATTTTGGCCCCCAGAACCCAATCCGAACCCGAACAATGCCCTTCTTTGACCCGAAGTACTTCCTGTTTGTTGGCCCAGGACTGCTGCTCGCCATGTGGGCTTCCTGGCGCGTGAAGAGCACCTTCGCTCGTTTCAGTCGAGTGGGGGTGCGTAGCGGCATGACCGGGGCAGAGGCCGCAGCCGCGGTGGCCCGAGCCGGGGGCGCGGAGGTCCAAATCGAGCGGGTCCAAGGCTTCCTAAGCGACCACTACGACCCCCGTACACGGACGCTGCGGCTGTCGCCGGACGTCTACGATGGCCGTTCGGTATCGGCGATCGCGGTGGCCGCCCATGAAGCGGGCCACGCCATCCAGCACGTCAAGCGCTATCCCTGGTTGGGCATCCGGTCGATGATTGTCCCTGCTGTCCAGATCGGATCCAACGCTTGGATTTGGATCTTCATGGCCGGGATGTTGCTGCAGTTGACGGCACTCGCCTGGTTGGGGGTGCTGCTCTTCGGGCTGACGGTGGTGTTCCAACTGGTTACGCTGCCCACCGAATTCGATGCTTCCAATCGGGCCAAGCAAGTGCTCGTGCAAGCTGGGATCGTGACGACCCCGGAGGAGGAAGCGGGAGTCTCCAAGGTGCTCGGGGCGGCTGCCATGACCTACGTGGCTGGCGCCATCACGGCCATTTTGACCCTGCTGTATTACGTATCGTTGTTGTCTGGCCGCTCCAACCGCTGAGCCAGTCGATTCCGCTCGAGGATCCTTCCAAGCGCCCCTGGCCTGTGCTGGGGGCGCTTGATTTTGGGATTGGTCCGAGCGGGGTTCGCTGGGGTAGCAGCGAGGTTGCTACCCTTTGGGCCCAAGGAGAACCCCATGGACCCAATTCACCTCAACTACACGCATTCGTTGTCTAGCACCGTCGGGGAAGACCACGGAGCCAGCCCCGAGGAACTGGCTGGCTTGGCTCCCGAATTGCAACGCGCTCAGCAGGCAATCGAAGCCCGACGCACCCAGGACCTGCGCTGGCTGGATTTGCCCTATCAAAGCGACGTACTCCAATCGCTCTTGCGCTATGCCGAGAGCGTGCAGGGCCAGTTTGAAAACGTGGTCGTGCTGGGGATCGGAGGTTCGGCCTTGGGGAATCGCGCCTTGCACACGGCGCTCAATTCCCCGTTGCATGAACTGTACCCGCCCCCCGGGGTTCCCCGCCTGTTCGTGCTCGACAACGTCGATCCCGATTGGATTGGCGAGTTCCTCGACCGCGTGGATGTGACCAAGTGCCTGTTCAACGTGATCTCGAAGTCCGGTTCGACGGCGGAGACCATGTCCCAGTTCCTGATCTTTCGCCGGCTCTTGATCGAGCGCTTGGGAGAAGCGCGCCACCGCGAACACATTGTGGTGACGACCGATGCCAAGGCCGGCGTGCTACGTCCGATCGTGGAGCAAGCGGGGTACACCTCGTTCGTGGTGCCCGATGGGGTAGGGGGACGATTCAGCGTGCTTTCGCCCGTGGGCTTGTTGTCTTCGGCCCTATTGGGCATCGATATCGGAAGTCTGCTGGCGGGGGCGGCGGATATGGACCAACGCTGCCAATCCACTAGCATGGAGCAAAACCCGGCAATGACCTACGCCGCTTTGCAGTGGATCATGCAAGAGCGCAAGGGCAAGAACATCGCCGTGACCTTTGCCTATGGCCATCGTCTGCGCGACCTGGCCGATTGGTATGCGCAGTTGTTGGGTGAGTCGATTGGCAAACGCTGCACGACCAAGGGGCCTGCCCACGGCGTGGGGCCCACACCGGTTCGTGCGGTAGGTGTGACGGACCAGCACAGCCAAGTCCAACTGTATGTGGAAGGCCCCAACGACAAGTGGTTCACCCTGCTCGAGATAGGTACCCATGACCACAAGGTGCCGATCCCTGCGGACTTCCAAGATCGCGACGCCTTGGCCTATCTGGGAGGGCGTGACCTGGGAGAACTTTTTCAGGCGGAGCGCGAAGGAACCCGAATCGCTTTGTCCGACGCCAACCGGCCGAATTGTTCGATCCACTTTCCGCGGGTCAACGCCCACACGTTGGGGCAGTACCTGTACTGGATGGAGTATTCCGTCGCTTTGATGGGCGAGCTGTATGGCATCGATGCCTTCGACCAACCGGGCGTGGAAGCCGGCAAGATCGCTGCGTATGCCTTGATGGGGCGCACCGGCTTTGGGGATCGAGCCAAGGAAATCGAGGCGCGCCAGCAAGGACCCCAAAGCGAAGTCTAGGGGGGCAGGGAGGTGGGCAAGGGCGAACCGCAAGGCTCAGGGAGCCCTGCGGCCCAAACGCCCAATAAGCGGCTTCCAAACGTCCCGGTTGGCATCAAAATTGCCCTCTTTTCGGGCCGTGTGATCGGGAGTCCCCCCGCTACACTGCCCGGCCGCGCCTCACGCGGAGTCCTTGCCCTCAAGCCCCATCGGCGAAGGGTCGATTTGGCCGGACTTCCGGTCGTACCCATGATCGAAGTCAAACAGATCCTCGTCGGCGTCGAAGTGCGTCCTCGGACCGGGGCCATTCCCCTGGGCAGCCAGACCGCTTTTGACCAAGCCTGTCGGCTAGCGGAGAATACCGGGGCCCAACTCACCATCCTGCACTCGCTTTGGCATGCAGGTGAGCTCTGGCCGCTTTCCGAGAAGGGCCAAGCGGCCTTGCATGCCTTGCGGGACTCGGCCGCCGGGCGCGGCGTGGCTACGGTCTTGGAGATCACCGAGGAACGGGCATGGGTCGCCTTGTGCCTGGCCGCCAAGCACGGCCTGGCAGACCTAGTCGTCCTGGGTCGCCGCGACAAGGAAGGTGCCGAATCGAAAGGGCGCCCGGTGGGTTCGGTGGGTGCCAAAGTCCTGCGCAGCTGCCCAGCCCCGGTATGGGTGGTCAAAGCAGCCCACGACCTGGAGCACAAACTCGTGCTAGCCGCAGTCGACAGCTCCAAGGTCGGCAACCAAGTCCTCGAGCATGCGGCCTTCTTGGCCCGCCGAACCGGGGCAGCATTGCACGTGGTCCACGCCTATTCGATCCCCCGGGAGTTGATGCTCCAGGCCGGGGAGCTCGATAAGGATGAATACGACGCGCGCGTCGAAGCGCTCAAGGCCCAGGCCCAATCGGAATTGGACGAACGGCTCTTGCGCGTGGAGTTGACGGAAAGCGCCACCACCCATTTGATCCGCAAGTCGCCGCACGATGCGATCAAGGAAGCCGTCGAGCACCTCCAGCCCGATGTGCTGGTGATGGGGTCGCTCTCTCGCGGAGGTCGACCTGGCTACCAGCTGGGGGAGACTGCGGAGCGTTTGTTCGGGCAGCTGGAATGCTCGGTGCTCTCGCTCAAGCCTTCTGATTTCCAATGTCCGCTGGAAGACCCTGACCCGGTGTCCTAGGAATCGTCACGGGCCTCGCCTCGGCCGATCGCCATCATGACGACCCATTCCAATCTGGCCGCGGCTACCCTCGATCTGCGGGTCGAAGGGCGCCACTTGGCGGCGGGTACCCTCGGGGGCGTGTTGGGGGAAGGGGCGACGTTGCTGGTTTTCCTGCGGCACCTGGGGTGAACCTTTTGCCGACGGGACGTGGACGTCCTGCGAGAGCTAGCCGGGCAAGGGTCCTTTCCGCCCGTGGTGCTGGTCCACTTGGCGACCGTGGAACAAGCCGAAGCCTTCTTTGCCACCCGTTGGCCGGAGGCCCGGGCGATTGCCGATCCAGAGAAGCGGTTGTATCAGGCCTTCGACATCGGACGGGGTGGCCTATGGCAGCTCCTAGGGCCGAAGGCGTTGCGGGCCGGACTCTCCGGACTGGGCCAGGGATATGGCGTGGGGATACCCACGGGCGATGTGTGGATGATGTCCGCGCGATTCTTGGTTGCAGGGAGCCGGATTCTCTGGGAGGACCGCCATGCCCACGCCGGGGCGGGGACCGATTTCGACGGGGTTCAGCGGGCGTATGGCTCCTTCTTGGCGAACCAGGAAGATGGCCCGAGATGACCTAGTTGCAATCTCGATCGCCCGACTAGCCCGCTAGCATCGATTTCGTTCGCGGCCCACGCCCCTAGTTGCCTGGCACGCTTCGCTCATCCTTTGTGAAGTGTTCGCCGGTTTGCTGGGAGGCCAAGGCGCGGGTCGAATCCGATGACTACGCTACGCAGTTCTCAAGCTTCGGCGATGGCCGTGTTCGCATGGATTCTGCCGGCCGCATGGGGCTTGGCGCAGGCTCTCACGCTGCGCCACGCTCCGCAAGGGGTGCAAGCCCGGGTGGTTGTGGGGGGCCTCCTGGCCCTGGTTTGGATCGGGCTCTTTGTTTGCGCATCCTGGCGCCGAACTTGGATCGAGGTAGCGCAGCTCCTGCACGAGCGACTAGGTTTTGCGGGGTGGCTCGTGTTGGCCTGCTGCGCACTCCTGTTCGGATCTGGCAGCGCGGCGTGGTGGTTTCTGGCGCTGGGCGCCTCCGCTAGCTTGATGGCGGTTTCGGCCTGGTGGAGCCAATTCGGAGCAGATCGCACCCGGGCGCTCCAGGGCTTCGCGCTTCTGGCGGTTTGGGCCCTGGCCTTGGCTGGCCTCGATGTCTTCGTCGCGCACTACGTGCTTCCCAATCGCTCGCACGACAAAATCTTTATGGAGCACGATCCCGTATTGGGCTGGCGGCTTCGGAAGAACTTCGCCCTGGAACGGCGGGAGCCCCAATACACCAGCGTGGAAACCACCCACTCGCTTGGGTTCCGTACTCCCGATCGCGAGCTGGTGGCACCCAAGGGGGTTCTGCGCGTCGTGATGCTAGGGGACTCGCACACCGAGGGATACACCGTCGATGACGACAAGACCCTGGCCCAACGGCTGGATGCAGCCCTAGGGGATCGCGTCGAAGTGATTTCGCTCGGGGTCGGTGGGTACTCCACCGATCAGGAATACCTTTCCTATCTAGAGGTCGGTCGAGCCTTCCACCCGGATCTTGTCGTGCTCCAATTCTGCAGCAACGACTTGCCGTTCAACGTTTCCGACCGCTACTGGCGTGGAAGCAAACCGTACTTTGTGCGCTATGGTGACCAGCTATCCCTGCGCGGAGTTCCTGTCCCGAACACCAAGACTTCGGGTCTGTTGCCCGCGTTTGTGGTCGAGCACTCCGCGTTGTTTACCTTCCTAGAAGGTCAGCTGCGTCAATTGGGGGTGCGCCGTCACGTGGAGCAGGAGGTCGACATGGAGGAGGCGTGGAAGGTGACCGAATGCCTCTTGCGTGATTTGCGCGATGCGGTTCACGCAGACGGGGCCGAATTGGTTTGCTACCACGTAAACACCGAAGAAACCGATGTCGACACTCGCCTCCAGGCGGTCTTGCAGAGGACCCGCGTGCCCTACTGGGACATTTCGCCTGCCTACAAGGTCGACGCAAACAACCTCTGGGTTTCCGAGCACTGGAACGAGCTGGGGCAGGCGCGCGTTGCGGATGCATTGCTTCCGGAATTGCGTGCTGCCTTGGCACCCCAATTGACCCAGGACGCCCGCTAGCAGACACGTGCTAGCAGGCACCCGCTGACGGCACCGCTCGCGCAGGAAACCCGTCAGCGCGCGGGCGGCTTTTCCTTGGTCGGCGCCTGGGCGTAGTTTGTCGAGGCACCGCGCGGGATGGAGAGGCTTTGCCAAGCGGATCCCTGGTGCGCACGGGCCAGCAAGACGATCTGACCCACGTGGTAAGCAGTATGGGCCAACGAGCGGGATAGGGCTTCCGCTACGGTGAGAGGGACTCCGCGGATGAGCACGCTGCGTCCCAGGTCGCCGTCGCTCAACTCGGCCAAGTTGGCCTCCAAGCGGTCCCATCCTCGATTCCAAATCGCCAACAGGTCCGAGCGGGACCGGCGGGAGTCATCGAATTCCCGATCTCGGTGACGCCAGCTGGCCTCTCCGTCCTGGTGCAGGAGATCGGCGAAACGTGAAGCCAGGTTGCCCCCCACGTGCTGGATCAGGATGGCAAGGCTGTTGCCATCGGGGGTGAGCGGGCGATGCAGCGCCGCATCCTCGACCGACTGGATGGAGCGCTCGCCGAGCGAACGGTAGCGGCGGTACTCACCCGCGATGGCTTGGACGATCATTATGTTGGACTTTGCGATGGGATGGGGAAGGCGACGCTGTCCGGAGCATTCAGGCTCTATTCTAACGGGTGCGCCATGGGGCCCGATGCCCTTCCGTAGCCAAAAGGATTCCCGGGGTGGGCGAGTCGTCTCGGCGCCACCGGCGGGGCCTCCAGACCGGATCGGGTTCGCACGCGCCTGGGCTTTAGCGAGCCAGGCGCTGGCGCAGCATGGCGTTGGCCAGGACGAGGGCCACCATCGCTTCGACCACCGGCACCACCCGCGGCGCAATGCAGGGGTCGTGGCGGCCCAGCTTGGCCACGTCGCCGATCGATGTCGTGGGTTTGATGCTGACCAAGAGTCGCAGTTCCTCCCCATTGGAGATCCCACCGAGCATCCCTCCAAAGTGGGCCGGGTCGGCTAGGTACTCGCTGCCGCGCATGGTCGCCGTGTCAAATCCCGCCCCATAAGAACAGCCCGTGACGGCGCCGATGCTCAGGATGGCGTGGGCCAGATCGGCCTTGAGCTTGTGGAAGACCGGGTCGCCGAGCCCTGCGGGCACGCCGGTCACGCGGATCTCCAGCAAGGCTCCGCTGGAGTCGCCTGCGGCTTTCAGGTCGAGCACATAGGCCTGCATGGCCAAGGCCGCCTCGGGGTCGGCGCAGCGCATGGGGTTGGCCTCGATGGTCTCGGGCAAGAACCGTTTCGCGCGGATCGGCCCGACAGCCAGGGTATGCCCTCTGACCAAACAGTCCCCGGGCAGCAACTTGCGTGCGACCACGCCCCCTAGAACCCGGGCCACCGTCTCGCGGCCCGACGAGCGCCCTCCTCCGCGATGATCGCGATGGCCAAATTTTTCGCGCCAGGCCTGATCCGCATGGCCGGGACGGTCGGCCTCCGGTGCGGGGGAGTAGTCACCCGAACGGGCATCGGTGTTGCGGACCAGGATGGCGATGGGGGTGCCCAGGGTCTTGCCTTCAAACACCCCCGACAACAGTTCGGGCTGATCGGCTTCTTGCCTTTGCGTGGTGACTTGGCTTTGGCCCGGCCGCCGCCGCGCCAACTCGGGCAGGAAGTCTGCCTCTTGCAGGGGCACGCCTGCGGGGCATCCGTCGATCACCACGCCCAAACCTGGGCCATGGGACTCGCCAAAGGTCGTGATGCGCAGGATGTCGCCGAAGGAGTTGCTGGCCATACTGGGAGTGTCGGAAGCGAGGGCGTGCCCGTCAAGCTAGCCGCCGCCCTCGCGTCGCCGACGGTTCTTGATGTAGTCAACGAACACAAAGGAGCCCAGGCTGCCCGCCCCCGAATAGTATGCGCGACCTCGGTTGATGGCGGTGAACTCCTCCACGAAGTTCACCAGGTACGGATCCTCGGTCAACATGAAGGTCGTGATCGGGATGCCCAGCCGGCGGCAATGGTCGGCTTCTTCCAGGGTCTTGTTGACCACCCGGGGGTCGAGCCCATTGGGGTTCTTGTAGATTCGTCCCCCTGGCTCGGTCAAGGCCGAGGGCTTGCCGTCGGTGACCAGGAAAATCTGGCGGTTGGACTGCTTGCTCTTGCGCAGGATGTCCTTGGCCAAAACCAGCCCCGCGCGGGTGTTGGTGTGGAAAGGGCCCACGCCGCAATAGGGAATCTGGTCTAAGGGAACTTCCCACGCTTCGTCGCCGAACAGCACCACGTGCAGGCGATCCTTGGGATAGCGGGTCAAAATCAATTCGGTCAGCGCCAGGGCGACGCGCTTGGCGGGCGTGATGCGATCCTCGCCGTACAGAATCATCGAGTGGCTGACGTCGATCATGAGCACCGTAGCACAGGACGAGTCGTGCTCGGTTTCGTAGATGGCCAGGTCCTCTTCTTGGATGTTGAGCTCGCCTCCCGATCTGCGCAGAGCGTTGTGCAAGGTCTCGTGGGTGGCGATCAGCGAAAGATTGTCGCCAAACTGATAGGGGCGGGTCTCGCTCAGGCGCTCGGCTCCTTGACCGGGACGGGCCACCCGGTGGTTGCCGCCAGCGCCGGCCTGCAGCCCCGAAAAGATGGCATCGAGCGATCCCGTGCGCAGGCGTCGTTCGCCGGCACCGGTGAGCGACCAGGCGCCTTTGCCATCCACCCGGGCCATGCGGTGGTCCTTCAACCACTGTTGGAACTCTTTGAGTCCGAACTCGGGCGTCCACAGCTTGTAGCGCTTGGCCACCTGGTCCAGGTAGTCGAGGGCCAGCTCGACCGAACCGTTGGTCTGCAGCAAAAGGTGCTCGTAGACCCGCACAAGCTGCTCGATACGTTCCTCGAGGTTCTTGCGGTCGGGATCGAGTTCGAAGTAGCGGAAGTCCACGTGGCTAGGCGTTGAAGGAACGGACCATGTCTTCGAAGGAATCGCGATAGGTGGATCCCGTGATCAAATCCTCGCGCGACAGCATGGCGGCTTGGTGCAGGCTTTCGAGCAAGAACTCCATGGCACTGGCCGTTCCAGCCCGCCCTTCGGCCGCCAAAAACTTCTTGGCCGCTTCTTTGAGCCCCGGAACCTTGGCCAAACGCTGGTACAGCTCCTCATCGTCGAGGTCATCCGCCACATCGACCGTGTTCTTCTCGGCAAACCAAGCCAAAACGGGCTGTAGGTCGGCGACTTCGGCTTCTTTGTCTTGGTCTGGAAGCACAGCCTGGATGCGTTCGCCGAACACCTGCTGGACCGCCTGGCCCACCAGCGACAAGGCCACGTTGCGAGGGCCTTCGCGCTCCCCTTCGTAGACCAACTCCACCTTGCCGGTGATGGCTGGGATGGCGCTGAACAGATCGGAAGTTCGCACTGTGGCGCGATCGCTGCCCGTGATCAACGCCCGCCGCTCGGCGTTGGACAATACGTTCTCGTAGAGCGCGATCGTCATGCGTGCGCTGATTCCGCTGTTTTGATCGATCAGTGCGCTTTCGCGGGCCCGGAAAGCCACCTCTTCAATCGTGAGCCGCAGATAGTCGGGAACCGTCACTTGGACTTCGCCATCGCGCTTGGCCCAGGCCTCCTGGTCGGTGATCGCCATCGAGTCTGCGATGGTGCGCGGGTAGTGGGTCAGGATTTGCGAAGCAATCCGATCGCGCAGTGGTGTGATGATGCTGCCGCGGTTGGTGTAATCCTCGGGGTTGGCGGAAAAGACCAAGAGCACATCCAGAGGCAGCCGCACCGGGAACGATCGGATTTGGATGTCGCCTTCCTCGAGCAGGTTGAGCAAGGCCACTTGGATGCGGGCCTGCAGGTCAGGCAATTCGTTGATCGCAAAGATGCCCCGGTTGGTACGCGGGATGATGCCGTACTGAATCACCTCGGGGTTGTCGAGCTCGAGGTTACGGTTGGCGGCCTTGAGCGGGTCGATGTCGCCAATCAGGTCCGAAACCGTCACATCGGGCGTGGCCAGTTTTTCGCGGTAGCGATCTTCGCGAGGAATCCAAACGATCGGCAGGGCATCGCCCTCCTGACGGACCCGACGCTTGGCTTCGCTGGTCATCGGGGCCAACGGATCCTCGTTGAGGGGGGAGTCGGCGATGGCGGGAATCGCTTCATCCAGGAGGTTGGCCAGCGAGCGCAAGATCCGCGTCTTGGCTTGGCCCCGCAGCCCAAGCAGGATGAAGTCGTGGCCGGAGAGGATCGCGTTTTGGATCTGGGGCAGGACCGTGCGGTCGAAGCCAATGATGCCCGGGAACACCGGCTCACCGCTGCGCAGCCGTTCGATGAGGTTCTCGCGCAGTTCTTGCCGGACGGTGCGGGGGCGGTAGCCGCTCTGCTTGAGCTGGCCGAGGGTCTGGGGACGTTGCATGGAGTTGGGCGTTGGGTCACCGGGTGGTGGATCCGGGTTCTTGAGCCGTACGGGGCCGGGGCTCAAGGGAGAAACGCCCGCAGAGAGTGCCTAGCTCACATCCCGCACTGGTTTTCGAGCGTGTTGCGGGTGGTGATGCCCAGTTGGGCGCGGGTGGCCAGCAGTTTCTGGACGGCCGCTTCGGGCAAGGGGCTCAGCCCGCCGCGGGCCGTGTGGGCGAGCCACAGGATGCGGGCGGTGTGCTCGAGCATGTCGAGTTTCTTGTACGCATCCATCAGGTTGGTGCCCAAGGTGACCGACCCGTGGTTCTTCATGATGACGGTGTCCGAACAGCGCACGATGGCGCGGATGGTTTCGGGCAGCTCCGGCGTTCCCGGGGTGCCAAAGGGCGCCGTAGGGATGCCGCCGATCGTCACGATGATCTCGGGGATGATCGGCATCTGCATGTCGATCTCGGCGATCGTCAGCGCCACCGCGTGGGGCGGGTGGGCGTGCACGATTGCCTGCACATCGGGTCGTTCCTGATAGCACACCAGGTGGATGCCGACCTCGGAGGAGGCTCGCGGTCCCTGGTCGATTGGGCGCCCCTGCATGTCGACTTTGGCCATGTGCTCGGGTTCGAGGAAGCCCTTCATGGCCCCGGTGGGGGTGATGACAATGGTCCCGTCGGAGAGTTTGGCGGAGAGGTTGCCATCCGCTCCGACGATCGTTCCCCGTTGGTAGCACAGCGCGCCGATGCGGCATAGGGCTTGTCGGATGCGGGTTTCCTCTTCGGTCCAGGGTGCGTGCGGCATGGGGTATCCTTAGCGGGCTGGAGAGGAAGTGCGGTCGGTTTCGGTGGTGTGGTCGTACACCCGGCGTCCCTCGAGCGAGACCGAGTCGACGAATCCCACGATCACCGTGCGCTGGCAGGCCTGAGGGTTGCCCAAGACCTGCCGGGCGGAGTTGCCTTCGTCGACCACCAAAACCCGGTCGCCGACCCCGGCACCCACGGTGTCGATGGCGATGCGGTGGTTACCAGCGGGCTGGCCGGTAGGGCCCACCGGACGCACCATCAGGTGGGTGCGGCCCACCAGGCTGGGCACTTGGATGGGGGCGACCACCGTGCCAATCACATCGGCTAGGAACACTAGGCCACCTCTCCTTCGCCCGCGGCCAAATCGACGCCCAGGGCGTAGGCTTGTTCGACGTAGCCGACGATCGCCGCGTCCACCGGCACAAAGGTCTCGTCGGGCAGGGCCAGAGCGGCTTCGCGTCCATCGACCACTTCGACCAGGTCTCCGGGCCCGCTTTCGATGGCCGCGCAAGCGACCATTTGCGCGCCTTGGGGGGCACCCGCTTCGTCGAGGGGTTGGATCCACTGCAAGGCGACCCCTTGCATGCCCTCGTAGAGGGTCGAGACCACCACCCGTCCGGTCACGCGCGCCAGGAACATGCTATTGGCTGCTCCACTTTTCGTAGACGTTGTCGCCGCCTAGGTCCCAGGAATCGACGATTCCTATGACGACCGCATCGCAGGGTTTGTCCTTCGTCAGGGTGGTCTGACGGGCGCTGGAGCCAGTGGCATACAGCACCATGTCGCCTTCGCCGGCGCCGACCGAATCGATGGCGATCACGTATTGGTCCTTGGGCTGGTTCTTGTGGTCGTACACCTGGCAAACCAGCAGCTTGGAGTTTTCGAGCTTCTCGTCTTTTTGCGTGGCGACGACGCTTCCGACGACCTTAGCGATCAGCATGGGGGGTTTCGTCCAGATAGGTTTGCATGTTGCCCGTTGGGAGTTGCTCGATCATAAACCGGCGACGGAGCTCGCGGTGCACGTTTTGTGCCATGACCTCCCATGTCGGGGCCAAGGCCCGTTCGCCCAGACACAAGAGCACCACTGAGCCTTGCAGCCGAATTGGGCCCACCAAGAGGCCCTGGACAGGGCCCGGGTGGGCATCCAACGCGGCTTTCACCGCGTTGCGAATGGCGGGGTCGACCCCCGGGGTTCGAGTGCGCACGTAACCCACCAGGCCGCCGGACTCGCGCGCGCGAATGTCTTCGGTTTGAACCGCAGCGAGGCGTTGGAAGGCTTTCAAATCGCCAAGGTCGGGCCGCAGCGCCTCGAGCGCGGCTTCGGCTTCCGAGTACGTACGGGGTACCAAATCGTTCGTGACCTGTCCGGCGGTGAGCCGGATGGCATAGGTCTCCGCGCCTTCGCCGAAGCGCCCATCGAATTGCTCGCGCTCGGATTGGTAGACACCACGCAGGCAATCGTCGTCGCACGTGCGGTCCACCCAAACGTGCGCCAAGGCTGCAATGATCACCGCGGGATCCCTGCGCAGGATGTCGAGGTTGAGCCCCTGGGTAGCCAGGATTTCTTCGTACTTGATGCCCTGGTAGCGTACGTCTTGCTCCATGTCCTTGCGACGCTGGGCCATCTCCGCATCGATGGCGCGGGCTTCGGCCTCGTCCGAAAGGTCCGGCATGCGTTGACGGATCTTCTTGAGCAAGAGCGCGTCGTAGCAGGCTTGGCGGAGCTCCTTGGGATCGGTCTGCTCGCGTAGGTGGCGCGCGTAGTCGCTGCGCAGGATGCGGATCGGGCCGATCTCGGCCACCACGCCGCCTTCCCAAAAGTAGGGCAGCTCCTTGTATCCCAAGGCTTGGATCTCCGAATCGATCCAGAGCTTTTGTTGTTCCGCGGTGACTTCGGCTTTGGGGTCCATTCCCAATGCCTTGCGAGTGAGCACCTCTTGGATCAGGGCCAATTCGAGGTAGCGCCGGAAGGTGGGGCGGTCGACCCCGCTTTCCTCCAGGAATGCTTCCATGCTGGTCGCTTGGCCGGCCTGGATGACCTCGCGTTCGATTTGCGCCCAGCGTTCACCCAGCTGCGCGGTGGAAATCGTCACCCCGCGCTCGTGCGCGAGGTAGTCGAGCACGGCCAGGTCGATCAGCTGGCGTAAGGCCCCCCGACCGTTCTGCGAGAGAGCGATCCGGCGCAGGAGCAAATCCTCCAATTCCGCCATCGAGAGGTTCGCGCCTGGGGCTTGTGCGGCCAACTCGATCCCCAGGCGTGGAGCGGGCTGGACAGCCGCGGGCGGCTCTTGGGGGGCGAACCAAACGGAATTGAGACTCAGGATCGGCCCAAGCAGGATGAGGGTAGGAATCACGGGGCTAGTGTAGCGTGGGGGAAGGCGGGGGTCAGCGGCGCTCCCCCGGCCAAAAAAGAGAAAGGAATTGGAAACCGATCCAGGAAGCGGCCTCCCTTACGGCCTAGACTGCTCGTGGAACAGGGTTCTTCCTATCTCCAGAGCCCGTCCACCAACCCCAAGCAAACCCATGAAGCACATCGCCCTCATTGGCCTGATCGCCCTACTCCCCGCCGCGTGCGGAGGGGGAGACGCTGGCCCCAAACTGGATCCCGCCACCGTGGCCGCCGGAAAGAAACTGTTCGTCGAAAAAGGCTGCGTCCTTTGCCATGGCGAGAAAGGCGACGGGGACACCCCGACGGGTAAGGCCCTGACCCCGCCCCCGCGCAACTACACCGATGCCAAGTGGCAAGCTTCCGTCACCGATGACCACATCAAAAAGGTCGTCAAGGAAGGCGGTGCTGCGAACGGGCTGAGCCCCACCATGGCGGCCTACCCGGACACCACCGACCAGCAACTTACTGAGCTCGTGGCGTTCATCCGTAGCGTCAAGAAGTAGGTCCCTAGGCCTTGCTCCGCCTGGGCGGGTTCGACCTTTGGGGCGGACCCGCCCAGGCTCGTTTTGGGGACTAAGCCCCTTGCAGCTGGGCGTTGTGGATCCGGCTCAAGCACACGATGGCCGCGCAGGCACCCAGCCCCGCCAGGGCCATGTCCCATTGCGTGTCCCACACGTCGCCTTGCGTCCCCAGGAACGACTCGGCCGCCTCGCCCGTCCAAACGGCGGTTTGCCACTCGAGGATCTCGTAGAAGGCGCTGAACGCCAGCGGGATGCACACGCATAGGAAAGCCAGCCATTTGCCCGGCCGCAAGGGCGACGTGCGCAGCAAGACTTCGCGCGCGAGCAACGCGGGTACAAAGCCCTGCATCAGGTGCCCGAGCCGATCATAGGGGTTGCGCGCCCAGCCCATTTGGTGCTGGAACCAAGCACCAGCGGGGACTTCTGCATAGGTGTAGTGCCCACCGATCATGAGTACAAAGGCATGCAGGGTCAGCCAGACCAGCAGCAAACGGGTGAGCGGGAAGCGCCGGCGGGTGGCCAGGATGAGGGCCAGCCCGATCCAAACCGGAAAGACCTCCAGTCCCCACGTGAAACGATCCTTCGGGCTGATTCCTGAAACCACCATGCCCAGGCAGACCGAGGCCAAGAGGATCCAGCCCAAGCGGGGGTACCGCCGTGGCTGATAGGGGCTGGAGGGAGGGGGCGGGCTGGCGTCCATAGCCCCACCCTAGCGGCGGATTGCTTGAACCGAGCGCGGAGCCTGGATCCAAACGCGCTTTGTTGGCGCCTTTCCACGAGACGAGCCACGCGATCGGGATCGCGTGGCTCGCTGGAATCCAACAACCGACAAACGGTGCGCAGCCAGGGTTCTCGGAGCACCCCTAGCCGCTGGGGGCCAGGGACCCAAGCCCATGCTCGGGTCCCCAGCGCGGGATGCCGATCACGGCACGTGGATTTCCACGGCGTTCGAGAAGGTACCGCGGGTACCCAAGGCCGTGTCGATCACGAAGGCTTGCACGTCGATCGTTTGCCCCGCCATGCTGGGCATGCCCAGGCTATGCAGGATGCGTCCATTGGAGTCGGCCTGGAGCAGCGTGATGTTGAGCGGCGAGCGCACCCGTAGGGCGCAGCCCAACCACAACTCGCGCGTGTCCCGCTCGACGCCTTGGACCAGCATGACCCACACGTTGGCTGGCACCCGATCGATCGTGAGATCGAGCGAGCCACCCACGGTGGGGCAGCCTTCGACTAGCAAGCGGGGAACTTCCCCGGTGCTGCTGGGGCATCCAAAGCCGTAGTACTCGATCGTTCCTTGGCACGCGGCCGGATCGACTTGGACCTGGATGGTCCCCCGGGGCGATTGGGCTTCGCCATCCCAAGCTGCGTACTGGAACGAGTCGCCGCCCACGTAGCCCGCCTTCGGGAAGTAGGTCGCGGTCGATCCGGACCAACCCACGGTGCCGTGCTGGGGTTGTTGGATGATCTTGTACACCAGCGGCGTGTTGTTGGGGTCAGACCCCAACATTTGGATCGGCAGGGGCTCGTCGTTGGGGGTTTGGACCGCGAACGACTGCACCGACGGAGCCGAGTTGTTGTTCGAGTCATCGGTACCCGGGCCGTCGTGGCAGTTGTAACAGCCGACCTGGTAGCCGCGGTACAGCTGCTTGGTGCCGTAAGTCGTGTTGTAGGAGCGGTCGGTTTTGGCTTCCGAAAGCACGCTTCCGCGGGCATCGCTTCCGTGGCATTCCCGGCAAGACGTGCTGCCGTGGCTTTCCACCCAATCCCCGTGCTGTCCGTTGACCCAGCTCGAATTCGATGGGTGCATGCCGTGCGGGCCCTGCACCCGTTGAGCCGAAGACAACGAGGTGTGGCACGCGCTGCATTCCTGCAGGGTTCCTTCGTGGCCTTGCAGCACGATGCTCTGCAGGTTGTCGTTGACTTCGCTGGTGGGATAAATCGCGTGGGGCGGCCCGTGGCAAGCCGAGCACTGCAGGTTGCCGTGGCCCGTCGAGAAACGGAACAGCGAGAACCCTGCGGCGGGCGTATTGGGATCGGTCGCAAACAGGTCCGTGGTCGGAACGCGCATGTTGCCCAAAGCATCGAACACGCTGGTGTAGCGGATCTGCCCTGGGTTCTGGGTGGCGGAGCCGGCGTGGCATGCCTGGCAGTTGGGTTCTTCGAACCAACCTTGGCGCGTCGGCGAGCCCACGTCGGCCATGGTCCCGTGGCAGCCCTGGCAGTCCATGGCCAAGTGACCGTCCGCGCCGATGGCTTTGCCCATCGCTCCGCGTAGGCACTGGGTCACATCCCCAGGGTGGCAGGCATAGCACGACGCGCGCCCGACCGCTTGGTTGAGCGAATCACCCATCGAATCCAGCACTTGGGCGTGCCCACTGTGCATGGCTTGGGTCATGGGAGTCACCGAAGCCAAACCCGAGCCGGGCAAGGCGTTGGACGGGTGACAGCGCGCGCACAAAACCGGAGTGGCCTGGTTGCGAACCGTGGCTTCCAGCCCGGCGGGGTCGTAGCCCACCGTGACCAGCGCGTTCTGGTAGACCGCCGAACCCGCCTGCAGGTCGTCGTGCAAGCGCAGGATGTTGTAGCGGTCGTCCTTGAGCGGATTCGGGTCGTGCACCCAGCCCATCGAAGGCCGCGTGGCGGGGTTCGTTCCCGAGGCATGGCAGCGCGAGCACTCCATTTCCTTGGAGTTGGGCACGCTGGCTATGGTCGAAGCGATCAGGTTGCCACCACTATCGCGCGCTTCCCACTTGAGCAGCGAGTAGGGGTTCGGCTGCATGGCATCGTCGATAGGCGTGAACGGCACGCCTTCGGCGTGGAACCAATTCCACGCGGCCACGTATTCAGCGTCCTGGGGCGTGTTGTTGGGGCCTGGCATCGAGAAGCCCGACAACCCGGTGTCGGGGGGCAAAGCCACCCCGAACAAAGCCTGAGCATAGGTCCAGAAGTTGGTCTTCCCGATCGAGCTCTTGTTGATCGAGCCAGTCAGGTCGGCCCGCGCTTGGTAGGTCACATCGATTCCCGCAGGGTTCGTGACCAACAAACCGCCACGCACCAACTGCACGTTGATGGTGTTGAAAGGGGGGAGGATGGAGAAGATCGAAAAGTCGGGGTCCAGGCAGTGCATGCCTAGGTCGTTCCATGCGATCAGTTTGGTGGCGCCTTGTTGCCCCAGGGCAGGGGACGGGAGCCAAGGCAAGCTCAGAGCAAAGACTCCGAGGGTCGAAAGGATGCGCTGCATAGGGCCTCCATGTGGCAAGAGAGATCAGCAACACCACTCTGCCACTTGGGCCCAAAGTGTGGGCGAGATCGCGATGACAACTTGGAAATGCGCGAGCCCCGTCGCACCGTTACCTTCGCGCAAACGGAAGGGTTCGCGCCGCTTGGATCAGGCAACCCTGCGCAATTCGCCGCCCCGAACACCCAGTCGGATGCTGCCCGGTCCTTCCATTGCTTGCAGCTCATCCACCAAATACGGCTCGATTTCGCGCTGCAACACTCGGCGCAACTCGCGGGCGCCATAGGCAGGATTGTAGGCTCGCTGTGCGGCCCACTTGGCCACGGCGGGGGTGAACGACACGTGCAAACCGCGGCGCAAGACCCGATCGCTCAACTCGCCGAGCTTCTGCCGGGCGATCCGTTCCATGGTCGCTGCATCGAGGTTGGCGAAGAGCACCGTTTCGTCCAAGCGCCCCAAAAACTCCGGCTGGAAGGTGGCTTCGAGGGCCTGTTCGGTGATTTCGCGCATGGCCGCATCACCCAAGGTGTGGTTGCGCTCGAAACCCAAGGCCTTGCTCCGCCGAGAGGTCTCTTGGGCCCCCACGTTGGAGGTCAAAATCACAATCGCATGCTCGAATCCCACGCGACGACCCTTGCCGTCGGTGAGTGCCCCTTCTTCCAAGACTTGCAGCAAAAGGTGGTGGAGCTTCGGATGCGCTTTCTCGACTTCGTCGAACAGCACGACGCGATGTGGGTTGCTGCGCAGGGCATCGGTCAGTTGGCCCCCATCCTCGTGCCCCACGAATCCCGGGGGCGCTCCGATGAGCTTGGCGTACTCATGGGCACCCGCATATTCCGAGCAGTCGATGCGGACCAACGAACCGGGTCCCATCAGCTCCTGGGACAAGGCCCGGGCCAATTCGGTTTTGCCGGTTCCGGTCTGACCGGTGAACATGAGCGAGGCCAGCGGTCGATGGTCGTGGCCCAGGCCCATGGCTGCCCGGGTCATGGCCCGTGCGGCCGTTCGAACGGCTTGGTCCTGGCCGAGCACGATGCGTTGCAAGCGCGCTTCCAGCCCGCGCACCCGGTCGGCTAGGTCGCGGCCCGGGGCGGCAGGGGAGGGATGCGAACGGGCCGTGTCCTCGCCCGAAGCCGCCGACAAAAGCCGCACTTCGTGGATGCTCAGGCAGGGGTTCACCTCGACGCACAGTTGGTAGAGGATGTCCTCGACCATCAACGGATCGTCGGGAAACAGGGTCTCGATGGACTGGGAAACATTTTCCCGGAACTCGGGCATGCAGGCTCCGATCACCAGCCGCCGGTAGCCAGCTTTGTCCAGGCCCGGCTTGCCGGCCAAGGTGAGCGAGCGAGGATCGGCAATCAGAATCTCGACGAAGGAATCGGCGAGATCGAAATAGCGAAAGACGCTGTGTTGGCGAACGGAATCCACGGGCGGGGAGGGGGCGAGCCTGGGAGGTGGGGACCTAAGAGGAAGGATGAGACGGGATGTCCCGTCCATAGAGCGACCCATCGGACCAGCGCGAAGCCCATCTTGATTCCAGACAGGGAAACAGCCCTGAAAGCGGCGGAACAGAGCGAAAATCTCCCGCATCGGGCCACGGACGGTGTTCCGTTCTCCATTTGCGGTCTACACTGGAAGTCGCCAAGTTCGCAGGCCACACCCCATGACCCAACCCAACGAATCGCTGCATCTATTGGCCCTGTTGGTGCATCGCGGCTACTTGGGCAGAGAGGGTGCTCAGCGCGTGGCGCAAGCCATGGAACGGGGCCTTGGGTTGGCGGACGCCATGGCGAACGAAACCCCATTTTCCCCCGAGTACTGCGCATGGTTGGTGGAGACCAAAGCGGGTCAATATCCCCGCATTCCTGGCTTTGAAGTGGGACCCTGTCTGGGCCGGGGTGGCACCTCCGAAGTGTTCCGGGTCAAGGAACTCAAGACCGGGCAGACCATGGTGCTGAAGGTGCTGGGCCCCGTGGCCATGCGACAGAAGGCCACGCTCAAAGGATTCGTCGAGGAGGGCAAGCGCTTGGCCCTTCTGCGCCATCCGGGCTTGGTCGAAGGCTATGGAGTCGCTCGCTACGGCGAGGTCATCTTCAGCAAGCTCGAGTACGTCGAGGGAGAAACCCTGCAGGACATCCTCGATCGTCAGGGGGTTTTCCAAGAGGACGAAGCCCTGGCCCTTTTGGTGCAGGTGGCCCAAGCGCTTCAGTACCTGGCTCAAGCGGACCTAGTCCACCGAGATGTGAAGCCGGGCAACATCATGGTCACCGAAGAGGGCCGGGTGAAATTAATCGATTTGGGCTTCTGCGCGGTCCAGGACGAAGCCTGCCGCGAGGGGCTGGCCGTTGGAACGGTCGAATACCTTTCCCCCGAGCAGGCCTTGGGAGGGGCGGGAGCCGACGTACGCAGCGACATCTACAGCCTCGGTGTGACCCTGTTCCAAATGACCATCGGGCGCCTGCCCTTTGAGGGCAACGGCAGCGAAGAAGTCCTGCGTCAACACGTGATGGAGCGCTTCCAGAGCCCCGAGCTCAAAGGCCGGCACCTTTCGCCGCAGCTCCAGTACTTCATTGAGAAGATGCTCGACAAGGAGGCTGGCGTGCGTTTCCAGTCCTACGCCGAGCTGATCGAAGAGGTCGAAGGCCAGTTGGAGGGCAGTCGCCGATTGGATTACACCCAAGGCACGCCCAGCCGGAAGAGCCCAAGCCCCCCGACGCGGCCCCAAGCCAAACGTCGACGCCCCTAACATGGACCGACCGGATCCGGGCTTGGAGGGTGTGGTGCCCTTCCGCTTCGCTTGCCAACGCAGCGGCCGCTGTTGTCGGGTGGGGGCGGGGTACGTCTGGCTGCGGCCCGAGGATCTGCTACCCCTGGCGGAGGCCCTCAGCATGGGGCAAGAAGGCTTTGTCCGCGAACACACCCGCTGGGTGCCCGATCCCCGGACGGGGGAATTGCGCTTGGCCTTGCGCGAGCTGCCGGGCGGTCAAGCCGACCGTTGCCGATTGCTCTTGGGCAACAACGATTGCAGCGTCTACGAAGCGCGACCCAAGCACTGCCGCGATTTTCCCTACTGGCCCAGCGTTTTGGAGGACGGTGCCGGGTTCGAACGGGCGCGCCAGGTGTGTCCGGGCATCACCCCCGAACCGCGCGCGGAGCAGCGGGAGCGCGCTATGCAAGCGTTGCGTGGGCTGTACGAAGAATTGCAACTCGAGCTGGATGCCCTGCAGCCCCGTTGTTCGCTCAGCGGGCTGTGTTGTCGGTTCGAGGAGGCCGGGCACGAATTGTTTGCCGGTGGCTTAGAAACGGACTTGGCCTTGGCCGAGCATCCTGAGCTGCCCGAGCCCGAGGCGGAAGGACGCTGTCCCTACCACGTGGCCGGTCGTTGCACCGCCCGCGCGGGTCGGCCGCTCGCCTGCCGGACCTATTTCTGCGATGAGTCCAAGGAAGACGCTTTGTTCGAATTGCACGAGCGCTACCTCAAGCGAGTACGGGCCATCGAGGCGGAGCACGGCTACGATCGTGTCTACTCGCGCTTTCCCGCGCTGGTCCAGGCTTACGGGCGGCGCGGAACCGTGGAATAGAGAGCGGGCGACCAAGCTCCCGCCTGATCGCCCGCGATTCCGGACCTCCATCCATGGGTTGTCCGACTCAGGGGTCTAGCTCCCCATCGTGCATCGCGGGGCACTCCTACCCTGGATGCAGTACCCCCGGCCTCGCCAATCATCCGCTACGGTGCCGAGGCACCGTGATCGCCGAAGCGATCCAAATCCCCAGGAGCGGGTGGGTGGTGTTGCAGGGGCTCTCAAAGGTTCTCCTAGCTTCGCACGAAGTCCCGAAGGACTCCAAAGAGAACGATCGACCTCGGCTCGAAGGTTGTGAACCCAAATCCATGGGAAACCTTAGAGGTTGTTTGGCAATTCCCGACCTTGGCAAGTTCGGGCGCAAAAAGATCGTGCAGCCCTGTCACTCGCGGGGGCTTGGATAGGTCCTTAGGGTGTGCAGGAAATCGATTTTGAAAACGAGTCTTTGGGTCTCGAAATTCCAAGCCAACGGATCTGGGAGGGGCCCTTGGCTGCGTTGTTGGCCCGCGGGCAAGAGCGCTGGACGCGTGTACGCACTTTGCTGCAAACGGTTCCGTTGGCGCGGCTGGCGCGGTTCTCGTTGGAAGAGCTGCAGGGCTTGGCAGGACTGACTCTGCCCGAAGCCAAGCGCGTCCAAGCCGCCTTTGCCTTGGGTCGGGCCGTGGAAAGGGAGCGGCATCCGAAGCGACCTCTGCTGCGCAAGGCACAGGACGTGCACGTGTATCTTCAACCGTACCTGCGCGGCTGCAATCGGGAACGATTCCTCGTCTTGGTGCTCGATGTGCAGAACCGATTGCAGGGGCTGCATGAAGTTTCCAAAGGAACTTTGACCTCGTCCCTGGTTCATCCACGCGAGGTCTTTGCACCGGCGATCGTCGCGTCTGCGGCTTCGATCTTGGTGGTTCACAACCATCCCTCCGGGGATCCCGAGCCGAGCCAAGCGGACCGCGACGTGACCCGGCGCTTGGTTCGCGCGGGGCGACTGCTCGGGATTCCGGTGTTGGATCACATCATATGCGGCCATTTGGCCTGGCGTTCGTTGCGCGAGTGCATGGACTTCGAAGAGGGTGCGCACTGGGCCGCAGAAACCGGTGCGAGCCCTTAACCCTTAACTGCGGCGGCGCGCCGGTTCCGAGGGGAACGGGCGCGCCGCGCAGGTTGCCTTGATTCACCCCAGGCCAGCCTTGCGGTGGGGTGGGTGCAAGGATCCGTCGACTAGCGAGTCTCGTGCTTGTAGCTGTACTCGACTTGGAAGGTGCCTTCCCGTTCCACGTGCATGGAAATCGTACGTTCCCCGCGCTCGGAAGTGTTGGATTCGGAAGTCTCCAGTTTGCCCTCGAGTTTCAAGGCCACAGGGTGGTGGTTCTTCATCGAGAAGTAGAGCTTGCCTTTGACCTCAACGGAGGCATCGCCTTCGATCGGAGCGCTGGCGGTGGCCGTCGCGGGGTTCACCATGCGGTCCCCGCCGCGTTTGCCGCGACCGCCCATGGGGTTCTCAGGCAAATCGCCTTCGGCTTCCAGTTTGATTTCGATCACGGCGCACACTTCGCCTTCGTATTCCTTGTCGATGCTGATCAACGTGGCTTCCCCGGTCCATTCGGCCTCTTGTAGGAAGCGACCGATGTTGCCACCGCCACCCATGCCGCGCCGACCACGGGGCGGACCGTCTTGCCGAGCCGAGTCGTCGCGACGGCGGCCACGGCCTTCCCCCTCGGGGCGCGGGCCCGGCGCGGGCATCAAGTCGCCCAGGGCACGGCGGATGACTTCGTTGTCCAGTTCCCACTTGGCATCCACTTCCACGGCTTCCGGCGGCAGCAAGCCGTCGAGCGCAAACTCCAGAGGCTGGTGTTCCAGGAACTTTTCGTTGTCCGGGGCTTCGCCCTCGTCCACGGTGATCTTCTGGGAGCCGTCTTCCTGGACTTGGATGTCGACCACCAAACCTTCGGCGGGCATGGCCGGGTTCTTGGGCATCTCGACTTCGCCTTCTTCGGTCTCGCGGCTGGCCGAAAGCGCTCCAAAGGTGCGCTTGACGTGGGTCGGAACCCCATCGGTCACGGTCAAGAAGTCATCCATGTGCGCCTGGTGGGTTTTGACGTTGATGTCACCCATCCCGCGGCCGGGTCGATCCATGGGCTCACCGTCGACCTCGATTTCCATGACCGTAGTCTTGATGCTCAGGGCCACGTCCCGCTCGACGTGCATCTTTTGCAGACCTGCGTATTGGGTCTTGAGGGTCACCCCTTCCGAAACAAGGGGTTGGGCCAGGGGGGCGAGCAGGGCCAGGGAACCGGGCAGGAAGATCGATTGGAACAAACGCATGGAGCACTCTCCGTTGGTAGGGGATGGGGACGCGCCATCGCTGGGCGCGCTTCCGCTTGGAACCAGGCAATGAGCCTCGGGTTCTGGCGCGGGTCCCGATTCGTACCATGCCTGGGGTCGTTTGCGTCAAGGACTCCCGGAATTGGCGGGGGGATCGGCAGGGACCAAAGGGTAGGCGTGGGGCTACCGGTGCCCCCAGGGCTTCCCAGGCGGTCCGGATGGGAATGGGCCCTAGGCCAGGGTGCGAAGCACCTGCAAGGCCAGCCCCCCGGCCAACTCGGCTGCGGTTTCGGTGCGCAGGACATGCCCACGAAGGTGCGCCCTTTGGCCAAGCAGCCGCTCCTCGGGGGTCCACCCGCCTTCTGGCCCAACGCCCAATTGGATCGGATGCCCTGGGTTTGCCCCTTGCAGGCAAGAGACCAGCGTGGGGGCCTCGGCGGAATCCAAAAGCCAGCGCGTCGAGGTGCCCCCCTGCGAGCACCAGGTCGCCAAATCGACGGGAGCTTCGATATCCATGGGCCACAGCCGCCCCGACTGCTTCATGGCCTCGCGCACGGTTCGCTCCAGCTTGGCTTGCTTGGAAGGTGCCCAAACTCGGCCGTGCGACGGGGTCCGTTCGCAGATCAAAGGTTGGAGCCGGGCGATCCCCAGCTGGGTCAAGCGATCCACCATGGGTTCGAGCTTGGCCGGCTTGGGCAGGGCCACGCCCATTTCCACCCAGGCCAATTCGGCGCCCGCCGCGCCCGGACGCGGACTCCGGATGGTCTCTCCCAGTTCCTCTAGCTCGACCGCCTTGCGGTGGACTCGGACCACCCGCATGCGGGTTGCACTCCCGGCGCCATCCAAACCCCAGAGAATGTCCCCGGCCTGGAGGCGGTTGACGTGTAGGGCGTGGTGCAGATCTTCTTCCGCCAAACACGGGGGTCCGCCAGGCGAACCCAACCCGCCCGCTGATCCCAGGAAGAAGCGGCGTTCGCGGCCGGGCAAGGGTTGGACCATGCGCGGATTGTGCACCTCCTGGCAGCCCGCGCAAGTGCGAGGATCCCGCTCCAAGGTGTGCCTTAGGTCCCAAAGCGGGTTGGACGGGCCGCCCAGGGCCCGCTATGGTGGGGGATCCGGGCAGGGCACGTTACCGGGCCCCCATCCGTGAGTATGGAATGGCCGGGGGCTAAGGCCTCCCAAAGGGTCCTACCACCCCCCAAGCACTACCCTATGACCGATCGATACTCCCTGCGCATTGAAACGGGCGCGAGGGCAGGGGATGTGGTCCCCCTGACCTCCAGCCCCTTTCGGATCGGCCGGAATGCGGACTGTTCGCTGCGCCTCGTGGAACCTTCGGTGTCGGGAGCCCACGCCGAACTCGTGCTCGAAGGCGAGCGTGTGCTCCTGCGGGACCTCTCGAGCACCAATGGGACCCGGATTGGTCGACTCAAGGTGGGGGAGGCGGAGCTCGAACTCGGCTTGTCGTTCACCCTGGGCGATGTACGGCTGTGCTTGATCGCCCGCGAGGAAGTGCCCAAGCCAGCCAGGGTTGCCCCGAGCCCACCCGCCACGGAGGAGCGCGGCAAGTCCCCGGCACCTGAGACCGCCGACGAACTCGAATTGGAGTGGGAGGAACCCGCGCAGCCCGCCAAGCCTTCGCCTTTCGCCAGCAAGTCCGCCAAAACCACCATCCAGCCGCGAGTCGACAGTGGGCTAGGGGATGACGAAGTCTTGGAGGCCGCCGCGATCATCGGCGCCGACCAAGTGGCCAAGGCCGGCAAGCGTTCCGCCTTGCCCCTCGTGCTCATGCTGGTGTTGCTCGCCGCTAGCGGCGGGGCGTACTTCTACTGGTCGAAGGGCTCCCAAGCCCAATCGGGCGTTGGCAAAGTGCCCACGGTTGCCGGAGACTTGCTCCAAAACCGCGGCTCCTTCGAAACCGATGCCGGCTGGACGGGCCGCGAAGATTGGCCCGCATCCTTCCGTGTTGCGCGCTCCGCGCGGACTTCGGGCCAGTCGGGCCTGTTGTGCGAATTGGCTGCGGGGGAACGGGCCCAATCGGTATCCGATGATTTGCGTTCCACGCCACTCGTGGAGTTCACCTTGCAGGCCAAAGTGCATGCGACCGGCTCGGTCGTGGGGCGCCTTGGGCTACGGTGGAATCCCGATGAATCCAATCCGATTGCCGGGGAAGCCACCTATGCCTGGGGGCCGCTGGTCACCGCGAGCGAGGCCTTTGCCGATTGGTCGTGGCCCGTGGTGGCGCCCGAGGGCTACGGCTCGATGAACGTGGTCCTGGCGGCCTGGGCACCGGGCGAAGAATCCAGCCTCGACGACGCCCCCCTGCTAGGCGAGTTTCAAGTCGACGAAGTCAGCCTCGTGGCGGGACCAAGCCAACCGTCGACGGTCGTGCTCGACGAAGTCCACATGGCCGCCCTGGGCACCCCACCTACGGCCTTGGTGGTGCACAAGATCGATCGCTTGCTGATTGGAGGATTGCACGCTCTGGACCGTTCCAGCGGCCAAGCCCAAGCCCTCAAGGTGGAAGCGGAGGATTATGGTGCGCGGGTATCTTCCGTCGGCGCCCAAGCCATTGAGTGGGTCTTCTTCGCGGCTCCGCGCTTGGTGGAAGGCGGCGTGAGCAGCATGGGGGCCGAAGGCTACCTCGCAAGGCGGCTCGAGTTTGACGCCGATGGGGTGACCGACCTGGTCTTGGGGACAGGCAGTGACTTGGTTCGCATCGGGCTGGGTCGTGCCTGCCATGTCCAAGGGCGCCCCGACGAAGGGTCCTTCCGGTTTGTGATCACGGCGCAGGAATCCAGCGGCGAGCCGCTACGGTTGCTCATCAAGACGCGCTTCGGGGATGACTTCAAGGCCGCAGTCGACCTTGCAGCTGACGCACGGGCTGCCACCGCGGATGGCAAGGTAGGGTTGGCCTTAGCCAAGTGGAAGGAACTCTTGGACCGCTATCCCTACGAAGCCCGCGATGTGGAAACCGCCGACGCAGCGCGCACCGCGTTGCTGCGCCAGGGGTTCGACGCCATCCAAGCGCTCCAGTCGAAGTTAGAGCGTGCACAGTTCTTCCGCCTGCAACGGGGTTTTGAAGACTGTGGCGCCCAGGCGGACCTACTGCTCGAACGCTATGCGGGCAGCGAACTCGAGGCTCCGCTCCAGGAAATCGCAGCCCGCGTGCAAACCGAACTCGCCAGTTTCCCGCCTGAGCCCGATGTGCAAGCGGGGCACATGCATGCGCTCTTGGAAGTGCTCCAAGAGCAAGGCGCGCAACGATTGGTCCAGGAACTGCAGCAATCCCCGCAAGGGCAAAAGGAATAACCCATGGCCCGCCAAGCGACAGGAATCGAAATCGGTGCACGGACCGTCAAAGCGGTGCGTGGAGCGTTCAAGGGGGAGACCTTCCAAGTCACGGACTTTGCCCTGGGCGACGTGGCGGGAGGGGGAACCATCGAACGCTGGGCGGGTTTGCCTTTGTCCTTCAAAGCGCCCCACGCGCGCGTGGCGCTTTCGGGCAAAGACGTCAACGTTCGCTACACGCGCGTTCCGCGCGTGCCCGATTGGCAATTGCGCAAATTGATGCGCTTTGAAGTCGAAGAGATCGGCGGCACTTCGGGTGAGGGCGTGGCCAGCGACTTCAATCTGCTGCCTGAGCTGCCCGAAGCCGGCGGCGAAGACATCGTGCTACTGGCGATGGCGCGCGAGTCCTTGCTCGAAGACCACCTGGAGGGCGCCAAAGCCATCGGGGTCACGATCGATTGCTTTTCGCCTTCCGCCGTGGCCTTGTACAACGCTTGGCTGCGCTTCGGAGTTGTCCAGGACGACACGGTGCTGCTGGCGGACATTGGGCACGACAACTTGGACGTGGCCATCGTGCGCGGCCCAGATCTCTTGTTCGCGCGCAACCTTTCGGGCGGCGGGGAATTGTTTGATCAGGCCATTGCCAGCCAACTGCAAGTCGCCAAGGAACAAGCGAGCGAGCTCAAGCACGAGCACGCCGACCTTCGACCTGGCGTGCGCGCACAGACCCCCAACGCGGAACGGGTCAGTCGGGCGATCCAGGGAGCTGGGGGCCAAGTCCTTTCGCTGCTCCAATCGGCGCTGCTCTTTTGCAAGACGCAGATTCGGGTGAGTGGACTCAAAATCGACCGGGTCGAGTTGTGCGGGGGCGGCGCCGGGTTGCCGGGGCTGTGCGAATACCTGCAGCGCAGCCTCAACGTGACGGTAGAGTTGTTTGATCCGTTCGAAGCGGTCGATTTGAGTGGTCTGGATCCCAACCAAGCTGCGCTGCTCGACGAATTCCGGCTCGAAGCGGTCACGGCCCTGGGCTTGGCCGTCATGGGCGCTGGTTCGGATAGCTATTCGCTCGAGATTCTGCCCTCCGGCGTGGCGTCCCGCCGCGCCTTTTGGGGCGGCCATGTCTTCGCGATCGCCGCAGCGGTACTCGCCCTGGCCTATCTGGGCTGGTACACGGTGGATCGCAAACAGCGCACAGCGGCCAATGAAACCAAAGCGCAAGCCTTGACCGCCCAAGTGCGGCGCGCCGTGGCCGCCGATTCGCGTACTCGCGCGCTCCTGGTCGAGAACGAAGCCATGCACAAGACCGCCCAGGAATTGCTTTGGTCGATCGGCGTGGGACGCCAAGCGGAGCAGGCCATGGATTTCTTGGCCAAAGGATTGCCCGACGATTTCTGGGTGAGCCAACTCAAAGCGGACCGCGGGTTCGATGAGGAACTGGGGCTCACCCGCGATGGGGGCGAACGCCCGGTGTTGCGCATCAAGGGACGTGCCCGCGACAGTGCGGTGTCGCCGACCGTGCAGCACGGCGAAATGATCCAAGCCATGACGACGGCCTACCCCAAGGCCAGGCTCAACCACACCGTCGATCGAACCAGTTTCGGCGTCGACTTGACCTTCTTTGCCGATCCCGCCCAACCCCTCGATCCGGACCGCAACGAGGCCGAGTAACGGACCAACTTCGCCGATGAATTTCTCCGACTACTGGCAAGAGAACAAGCGCTTTGTCACTTCCGTTTGTACAGGGGTGGTGCTGTTCTTTGTGGCCTTCCTGCTCCTCGACGGGTCGTTGGGCTCCAAGGACCTGACCATTCGCAAGCGCATTTCCGAGGCCCAAAGCAAGCTGCGCGAGCCCTTGTACTCGGGCCAAGATCGCGAAGACGCGGAGAGCGACCACGCCGCGCTGCAAACGGCCTTGGACCAGCTCTCCAAGGAAGCGGTGTTCGAGCCGCGCCCCGATTTCGTGCTCAAGCCCGGGGAAGGGGCCGCGAGCAACCTGTACTTCCAAAGGGTCGATGAAGTCCGCGAGTCGCTACGCCGTCTGGCCAGTCGGGCACGGGCCAACCTGCCCGAGGGGCTCGACCTGGAACCGCTGATGACCAACGATGCCGACACGATCGAGCGCCATCTGTTGGCGCTGGATCTGATCGACCGCATCGTGCGGCATGCCTTGGCCAGCGGTATGCAATCGGTCGATCGCATCCAGGTCGAATTGGATCCAGGCTTCAAGAGCAAGGAGGGGGTCGGAATCGTCGAGCGAACCCAAGTGCTGCTCGACTTGCGCGGTAGTTCTCGAGCCGTTTCCGCCATGATCGTGGCCAGTCAAGGCAACGAGTTTGGCAAGCCCCTGATCGTGGACGACCTCGACATCAAAATTGACCGGCGGGACCCGGACCTCGTTTTGGTTTCGATGCGCTTGAGCGCCATCCAGTTGCACGAACCCCAGCGTACCGAGGATTTGGAGTAGGCCATGAAACTCAACCAAAACCACATCCTCTTCCTGTTGGTGGCGTTGTTCCTGGGGTATTGGGTCTATTCGGATCTCAGTCAAGCGCCCCTGCGTGCGTCGCGCGGGTCGGGCAAGGAGGCGGAGATGAAGCGCTTCCCGGCCCCCGACTTGTCGGTGTTGCCCCAGCAGGCGGTCGATGTGGCCGACTGGCCGCGCGAATTGTTTGCGCCGCCCCGGGATACCGAGCCCCTCGCGCCCCTGCCGTTTGTGGAGCCCCCGACCGAGGCGCCCTTGGTTTTGGCGCCTCCGGGAACCGGTGGCCCTTTGACCATGCACCTCGCTCCGAGTTTGCGCCGCGTGCCGGCCAACGCGAGCGCGCCGATCCTGTTTGCCGAATTGGCGAGCGATATCACCGACTTCTTGCCCGAGGAGCTGGCCCAGGCCGACCTGCAGGGGACGATGGAGCAGGCTCAAACCGACCTCAATGGGGCGGTTCAGGCCCTAGAGGCCCTGGATACCCCCGAATCCCGCGCTGCATTGGCGGAGATTCGTTCGGCGCTTCAAGGATCTGGTCTGGAGTTGGATCTGCCCGAGTTGTCGGCATCGGAGCGGATTGCTTCCTATCGCAAGCTGTACGACTGGGTATTGACACCCACCCAACGGTTCGGTCGCATCGTCAACGCCGACCGTTTCCACCTGCCGCAAAACGTGGACGAAGCGATTCTCTTCGTCGAGGTCGATCCAGAGTCGGGTAAGGAAATATTCCCGGGCCAAGCTCCGATTCCCATCGAACGCAGCCGCGTTGATGAATTCGGCTTTGCGGATACTCCGGCGAATTCGATCGAACTCGAGCGAGTCGCCCTGGGACCGACCATCACCCCGGCCTCGCAGAATCGCGCCCTGCAGTTGGCCAAGCGTTGCTTGGGAATCCACCGGGAAGCCCCAGGTGCACTCGCCATGGCCCAAGAACTGTGCGACCAAGTGGTTGGGTTGGAGCAGGGCCAGCACCTGGAGGGGCAGCTCCTGCGCGCCCAACTGTTCGAAGCCGATTTCGACTTCGACCAGGCCTTTGCGGTGTACGAAGAGCTCATGCGCGGCCCCGATTTCGGTTCGCGTCCCGAGGTTCTGGTGGCCGCGGGCAGCCTGCAGGCTCGCCTGGGAATCTGGGATCGCGCGGAAGACCTGTTCCGCAGCGCCCTGCGCTCGGAGCGCACCTATTGGGGAGCCCATCTCGCCCTGGGCAAGCTGTTGCTCGGCCAGGATCGAGCCGAAGAAGCGCTGACCCACCTTGCCCTGGCGGAGCAGTCCGAGCCGCGCGGCGTCGAGACCAAGGATCGCCGCTTGGACATCCGGATCCACCATGGTTGGGCCTTGTTGCAACTGGGTCGGGCTCAAGAGGCGGCGGAAGCGTTTGGACGCGCCCTATCGCTCGATCCGCTGGCTTCGGGTGCGCGCGCTGGTTTGGTAGAAGCTGCCCGCGCCGCAGCTCCGGCCCGCCGGGCGGACGCCATGGCGGACGCCAGCCGTGCGCTGCGTCAGGGTTTGGTCGAGAGCAACTTCGAGCTTTCCTTGGCCCAGGGTTTGTTGGCCCTCGAACAAGGGGAGTGGGTGCTTTCCAAGCGCTACTTGGAGTTGGCCGTGGCCAACGACCCATTCCGGAGCTACCTGCCCCTTGGGGCGCTTGCTTTCCTGGCTGAGCAAACCGACCACAGCGACAAGGCCTTGGAGTACTTGGAGCAGAGCCTCCAGATCCAACCCCGCAACGCTTGGGCCCTGTACACCCGAGGGCGCATTCTGATGGACCAGGGGGACCTGGATCAGGCGGCGGCTTCCTTGCGCGGCGCACTCGAACTCGAGCTCAACTTCCCTGACGCGTTGGTCAGCATGGGCCGGCTGTCGCGTGAGTCGGGTGACTTTGAAGCTGCCCGCCTGTACTTGGAGCGGGCACTCGAACTCGAACCCGACAACGCGGCTTGGTTGACGCTGGCCGGCTTCAACGCCTATTCGCTCGAGCGCCCCGACGAAGCGCGCAAGTACTTTGAGGCCGCCTTGGAGCGGGACGGAAGTATGGCCGCGGCAGGATTGGGCGAGGCTTGGTGGCACTACGTGGCCAAGGACAGCCGTGAGGCCATCACCCGCCTCGGCGAGTGGGTGGAGAAGCGCCGCAACTTAGGAGCAGAAGACCCCTACGTGCGCTACGCCGAAGAACAGTCGGCTCGCATCGTCGACCACGACTCCAAAGAGGTCTGGACCGATCGATTCGAGCGTCGCCCGGGTCGCATCGGCAATGGTTGGTCGGTGAAGGAAGGCCTTGGCCCCACCATCGATCTCCAGAACGGAGCGGTTCGCATCGAGGGCTTGTTCACCGGCAGTGGGCGCACCCGCATCTACAACGAGCTCTCCGCGGATGCCTTCCTGTCGCTCGAGGCGCGCATCAAGATCGGCCCCGAATTGCGGGGTTGCGACGTGGGATTGTTCCTAGCCCGCGAGCGTACCGGGCACGGCGGAGACGTCGTGGTTCAATCGGAGATTCTGTTCCAGCGCAACGCGGACGGCAAGTACCAGTACCGCGCGGTCCGGCGTGGCGAAGAGGATACCCCTCCGATCGACCTGCCGATCGAGGCCATGCCGGTCGGAAGCGAGGCCATTTGGACCCTGGAGAAAGTGGGTGTGGGGTCCGATGCAGAGATCCGGCTCTTCGTCAACGGCGAGCCCGTGCTCGAGCGCTTGTCCATGCCGACCCTGGGCACAGCGACCCAAGTGTTGCGCTTTGGGTTGTTCGTAGAAGGGCAGGCCAACCGTTCGGTGGACGTCACCCTGGACGATGTGCGCGTGGTGCGCCGACGACTGTGAGCGATTCGAGGAATCCCATGCAACGCCAACCCCAAACCGTGCCGGCTCGCGCAGGCTTCACCCTGATCGAAGTCATGGCCGTGCTGGTGATTTTGAGCATCTTGATGGCCTACTTGATCACCTCGCTCAGCGGGAGCGGGGACGTGGTGCACGGCAAGAACACGCGCATGTTCCTCGACCAAGTGGAGAGTCTGCTGGTCGACTTCGAAACGCAAAAGGGAGACTTCCCGCCCTCGACGTTCCCCGCCAACCTACCCGAATTGCCCAGTACCACGAACATGGGTTCGGAGATGTTGGTGCTGGCGTTGTTTCCTGCCGACGGTTCGTTCCAGGCGGCGGATTTGCCCGAAGATCGCATGAGCAACACCGATGTGGACAGCACCAAGAAGGCGTTGAGTAGCTTTCCCTCGGGAGAGGTCTTCGAGCTCGCCGACGATTGGGGCAACCCGATTGCCTACATCCACCGTCGCGACTACGGCAAGCGCTTCCTGTACCAAACGATGGATCCCACCACCGGCGAACCCATCGATGGCGACGTGGCAGCGCTCAAGAGCCCCAAGACCGGCGACTACTACCAACGCAAACGCTTCCAGTTGATCTCGGCGGGCCCCGATGGGGTGTTCGGGACCGAGGACGACATCACCAACTTCGCGCGGGAAACCCAGTGATCCAATCCCATGGCAAGCAGCTCCGACACACGGGTCGATCGGGTTTCACCCTGGTCGAGTTGCTGCTTGTGATGGGGTTGATCGGGATCCTGGTGGGGACTGGGGTGGGCATGCTAGCTGGCCTGGCCCCGGCCGAAAGGGCGGTGGCGGGACTCTTGGAGGACACCTGTCGCCTCGCCCAACGCTCGGCGGCCGCCCAAAGTGCTCCGGCCCGCGTACTGTGCGACCTGACCACTTCGGAAGTCACGGCCCAGGTACTGCGCACCGTGGGGACGTGGCAATTCGAAGATGCCGAGCTCGGTGGAGGCGGTGATCTACCCGCCGTGTGGATGGGATCCGATGATGTGCCGCTGACCCCGGTGGGGTTTGAAGGTCAAGCCCTCGATTTGGCCCAGGCCCGTGGGGAGGCCGAGTTGCAGATCAACTTGGCAGAGGACGGCGCATTCGATTGGTCCGAGGGCTTTTCGATTCGACTCGCGGTGCGGGTCGAAGTCGCGAAGTCTGCCCTGCTCTTGCGCATGGGCGATGGTCTGGTTTTGGCCCTTTCCAACTTCGGGGCCCTCGGCGCGGAGTTCCGGGTGGCCACTCCGTCCGATTCGGGCGCGCCCATCCGTGGGCCGCGCGTACGCGTCGAAACCGAAGGGGGGTTGTTCGAACCGGGCGTCTGGCGTTTGGTCGAAGTCGCCTACGATCGCCGCGCGCTCAGCATCCGGGTCGACGGCATCGAACGGGCGCGAACCCCCGAACAGGGGCCCGTTTGGTTGGGCCCCGCAAGGATCTGGATCTCCGACCGGCAGGCCCCCTTCCTTGGGTCGATCGACCGCTTGGTGGTGGCTGTGATCGAAGACCTACCGGCGCGGCCGTTGCCGGGGCAAGCGCGTTTCCACCCAGAGTCGCCCACGGAAATCGTGTTCGGGCCCAACGGCGCGCTCGATCCTTTGGTACACGCCACGCCTCCGAAGGTTCGTTGGCTGCTCCCGGACGGTCGAGAAGATTCGATCGTGGTCGGTTTGCAGGGGACGGTCGAATGAAAGCCTTCCCCAGCAAAAGGGCGCCCGAGCGCCGGATTTCCAACTCCAGCCAGGGGGTCGTGCTCCTGGCCGTGCTGTTTGTACTGCTGGCGCTGTTGGTGTTGAGCGCTCCGTTCTTGACCGGCTCGCGCGATGCCACCCGGCAGGGAGCCCTGGCTGCCGACGGGGCTCAGGCAGAGCTGACCTTGCAGGCCGCGAGCGCGGCGGCCCACGCCCGTTTGGGCGTCAGCCACCCCGCCCTGGACCCGACCCCCGACTCCGACTCGAACGCCGAATTGCTCGCCGATCTCGACGGCTCGTTGGGGGCCGGGGACCAAGGGGTCCTATGGGGAGTGCAAGTGGAAGATGAGGCGGGGCGGATCGACCTCAACAGCGCGTCGCCCCAGGTTCTGGCAAACCTCTTGGGCTGGCACACCCGCTTGGCCGAGGTGCTCGAAGAGGGGGCCACCAAAGCCCAAATCGCAGGGGCCGGCAAGCTCGAACCAACCGGTGGCGTGGTCTTGGTGGACGGCGAGTGGATCCGCTACGAGGGCCTGACTAGTGGCCAGGGTGGCATCCAATTGACGGGCCTGACTCGCGGCCTGGATGCCAAGAAAGTCGATCAGACTTGGCAGACCCAGGGGCCGTTGCCCCCGAGCTCGCACGCCTTCGGTGCGCCGATGATCGACCAGCGCATCTACGCCATGCTCGATCGGCGTTGCTTGCAAGGCCCCGAGGGCGAGCTCTATCGCTTCGATGCCATGGAAGAGCTGCGCGATGTGGGGAACTATGCGCGCATGCCCATGGGGGCCGGAGACTGGCGCGAAGCACTGGCCGCGACCCATACGACCTACATCGACCAGGGTACCGGCGCGACATGGCAACGCCCCGAGCGGCTCCAAAACGACGTGGTGGCCGGCGAGACGATATGGCTGCGCGCGGAAACCGGCCGCTACTTGGGGCCCGGAACGACGGTCCGGATCGAGGGCGATGGGTTCGCGGAAATCCGTTACGTAACCGCCTGGAATGGTGGGGCGGTTGCCATCAACCGGGTGCTCGAGCACGATTACCGTTCGTCCAACACCACCATCGCGGCGTTGATTCGGCGGCCCGTCAACATCAACACGGCTTCGCCGCGGGTCTTGGAGACGCTCTTCGAGAATCTCTCGCTCTTGGGGCGGAGCGAGCGCATCACCACGCGCGAAGCGCAATCGCTGGTGGCGGCGGTGCTGCAAGCCCGGCCCTTTGCCGATCGCGAGGACTTCCTGCGGCGCTTGGTCTTGCCGGCGGCTGGGCTGGAGCGCGCCCCCGGACCGGCTGCGAATCCCAACGAAGAGGAGCCGGCCCCGATAGTCTCGAGCGAAGATGCCCTGGCCCTTTACATCAATGGGCTGAATGCCAACGACGCGCGGCTGAGCTACGGAACCATGCCGTTCTCGTTCACCTCGAAGGACGTCTACCGCATGGATCTGCGTGCTTCGGTTCAGGCCGAGAATGGTCTGGAGCGAGTCTTCCGCCGGCGCGAGGTGGTCGAGCGCGTGATCCCCCAACGCCCGCTCTTGGCGCTCTTCCATCGCCAAGCGGACTTCGAGCGGGGTTTGATCCTCGATCGCGATGCTCCCTGGTGGATGACCGGGCCGCGAGCGACCAGCCCCTACGATGGCGAAGCGGTGCCACCTTCGCGGGCGTACCTGCAGATGGGGACCCGCGGGGGGACGGTGTACATCCCCGGGGTGACCAAGCAAGACGATTCGAACAGCGAACTCGAAGGCGAACCGGTCGATCACGTGTTCGCGAGCCGGGATCCCGATGGGTGGGCCCAGCTGTGGCCCGCAAGGGTCGGAGGCACCCAGCAAAACCGTGGCCGGGTCCTGCACTTTGACTACGAAACCAGCGATCCAGAAGGGCGTTTGGTGGGCGACCAGCCGCTGATTTTGGATCCAAGCAAGCAGCCCGTTTCGTGGATCCCGCCGAACACCTTGCTGTTGCCGGGGATCGGAGTTGGTTTCTGGATGCGGCTCCTGGGCGCTGCCGAAGGCACGGTGCTCGACGTCAACATGGGGGACCCGCGCACGGATCGCATCCGACTCGCCTTCCAAGACGAGGGCTTGGAGCTCACGGTGCTCGATTCGTTTGGGGACCATCCCGCCACGCCCTTCGAGGAAGTGGCGCGCGTTCGAGTACCCGTCGCCCAAGCAGGGCCAAGCATCGCCCCGACCGTGTGGGGCCACATCCAGTTCGCGGTGCGCGGCAACCGGCCCACCCAAATGGACTTGACCCTGGATGGACTGCGGCAGGGCGTGACCGTTTCGGGGCTAACCCGCACCACCCAACCCCTGAACGAGTCCGATTCCACCATCGTCGTCGACTCGACCGAAGGATTCCCGGCACAAGGCGTAGCCCGCGTCGGTTCGGAGTTGGTCGAGTACGTGTTGCAAGGCCCTTCGACCTTGCAGTGCGTGTACCAATCCACCGGGCGCATGGCTGGTTTCGGCGGCCGCCTGGCCCGCCATCGGCGGACGCAAGACTTGGATCCGAGTGCGGTACCGGTCGGGCTTGCCGACGGAACGGTGCGGGGCAACCACCCTGCGGGTACCCTGGTGGAGCACTACGGCTATTCGATTCCCTTGCGCAGCGACCTACCCAGTGGCCAAGGCCAGTTGGTGGGCGAAGTGGGCTCCTTCCGAGTTGCTCGGGTCATGGATGTGGGGGGCGCTGGCAACCAAGATGCCATTTCGCCCGCGGGTGCCTTCGGCCTGTTCTTGCGAGGCATCGAGAAGGACAACTTGAGCCCGTTGGTTTTGGCCGTCGCGGACAACCCAACCGGAGATCCCCAGGGGCAAGCGGCCCTCGAAGGCTTTCATGCCCAAGGCGGCTACGCGCTCTTGCTCCAGGGTTGGGGTGGAACCCAATTCGGTTCGGGTTTGCTCACGGCCCAACCCAACAACACTCCGATCGGTGGTGTGGAGGTCATTCGCTATTCGGGCAAGACCGGCAACGAGTTGATCGTCAGCGCGCGTGGGGTCCAGAACGAGATCGATGCGACCTTCCTGGATGGACCGCACGCGTTCATCCTGGATTACGGTGGAGCGCTCGACGTGAACGGCAACGATGTGGCGCTGCAGATGGACCGTAGTCTGTACTGCATCCCCATTTCGATCCCGGTCAGCAATGCGGGCATCTTCCCAGAATCGAATGGGGCCGCGCGCTTTGCGCAGATTACGCACTCCGATGCCGGCGAACGGACCGAGTGGGTGCGCTATGACCAGGTGCAAACCGGTTTCCAGCAGCTGGTGCGCATCGATCCGATCATGGTCCAACTGCTTGGGGCCCTTTTGGGCACCGGTCGGTTGCAGCAGGTTCAGTCGCAAGTGCCCGGTGGAGGTGGTGGCGGCGGTGGAGGCGGGGGTTCGGGCCCCTTGCCGCCGCCTGCGGTGAGCCCGAGCCCCGCGCCGGTGGCTTCCGCGCCCCAGGTGGGGCAGGGGTTCGCCAACACGTGGACTTCTGTGCTGGGGTCGCCGGGGCAAGGGGACTACCCCCTGACCGACGCGGTGCAGGACATCATGCGCTTCCGGGGCGTGGCCGACACCCAAGCCCAGATGCACAACGCCGGCACCTTGGTGGTTCCCGTGTTCGAGGTGGAAGGCGGGTACGGTCAGTTGCCAGGCGCCGGCGATGCGGTGTTCTTGGACGGAGGTGCTGCCCAGGGGTCGAGCGTCCAGGCCAGCGTTGTCCAGCGTGCCTTTGTCTCTCCCAACCGACATGTGCAACGCACCTACCAACACCAGTTGGTTGCGGAGGCGGCGCGAGCGGGCACCGAATTGCTCGCAAACTACCCTGCCGGAGAGATCGGCTCCTATGTCGCCCTCGCTTCCGGATTGCCGGTCGGCGTATCGCTGTCGAACGCACCGCTGCCCGGCGAAGACATCCGGTTGCTTCCGCGCATCGTCAAATTCCCCAGCGGCGAGCGACCCCGGGGCATCGATCAGATGGCTTTCGGAACTTCGGTGGCCAGTTCTTCGAGTTCTGCGGCGGGTGCCGCCATCGTGCTCGACGAAGTGGTCTTCGACACCATGGAGCAAGGCAGCGGCCTGGTCGCAGGATTCCAACCGGGCTCCAATGCGGGCGCTGGGTTGGTGCTGGCGCTCGACATGGGTGAGCGCGACGCGCAGCTGTTGGTGCACCCGGGTCTGTTCGCAGCCCGCGGCCAGGTCCCTGGAACCTTTGCGACCATGGCGCTCTTGCCGGGTGCCTCGGGGCTCGGCCGAATCGGCGACGAGATCGTGTGCTACACCGAACGCGACGCGAACACCGGCACGGTGAATCTGGCACCCGGTGGGCGGGGCCTGCTAGGGACTGAGCCCGCGCCCCATTGCGCCGAGACCGTCCTGTACCCGATGCCCGATTGGAGCGCGACCGTGCTCGTGCAGGATGCGGCGGCCGAGGACGAGTTCCTCGCTGTTTGGTCGACGGCCGACTTTCCCGATCAGGGCACGGTCTTGGTCGACGGCGAGCTGTTGCACTACACCCGCAAGGACGGCAACGTGCTCTGGATGCCGCGCGGTTCGCTCCAACCCGGAGCCCGCGACGGCGGCGGGCCGGCGTTGTTCCGCGGCCGCTTCGGGACAACGGCTTCGGCGCACTCGGCGGGGGCGGCGGTGATTCTGTTCCCCTTCCGCTATTGGGATCGCTGGCAGGACCGCTGCGACGAGCCCGAGATGGGCTACTTGGGCCTGCGCGTCGATCAGAGCGCCGCGTTGTTCGATCAAGGGTTCTTCCAGGAGGAGCCGAATTCGTTGCCCGGGGTGTCCTTGGAAGCCATCTTGCGCGGAGACCCCAGCCTTCCTTGGGACGCCGACCCCGAGGAGACTGCCGGGTTGTTCCATTGGGACAAGGGCAAACCCTCCCAGGGGGATACCTGGCCGATTGGCGTTTGGTCGGATTCGCTGGAGGCACGCTTCTATGTGCGCTACCAGCCCGGTGCGGTGGACCTGTTGACTGGGACTTCGCATAGCTGGAAGTACGCTCCGCGCCTGCGCCAGTTTGGTGTGAGCTTCGATGCACCTTCGGAGACCCTGAGGAGCGTGGACCGATGATCGATCGCCAGCGCCAAAGCCAGCCCAAGCCGTTGGGACGGGCGGGCATGACCTTGATCGAGCTCTTGCTTGCGGTCTTGCTCGCGTCGTTTGTCATGTACGCACTCGTACGATTTGTGGATGTCACCTTGACCATGTGGTCGCGCGCCGAGGATGCGCGTTCGCGCTATGGGCGCGTGCAAGCGATCCTCGACCGGATGGCGACCGACTTGGTCACGACCCACCCCGGACATACGGGCGACTTGGTGGTGGAATGGGTACCCTTCGATTTGGGGGGTGATTCGGCCATGGAGCGTGCCTACCCTCGGCTGCGCTTGGTGCGCCGACCGAGCCAGCAAGATTGGTTGCGACTTGGCGTTCAGGAATTGACGCCAGAGCAGCGCCAGCAATGGAGCGAAGGTGGCTTCGGTACGGGTTCGGCTTCGGGTATCGAAGCCAAGGACTTGCCCGAGCCCCTGCGCGATCCCGTCCCCGGGTTGGCCGAAGTCCTGTGGGTTTTGCTTCCAACCGAACGAACCGATCTCGAAGCCACGGGACGTTTGTACAGGGCCGAGCAGCGCGAACATTCCGGCGCCACCGCTTCGTTCTTCCGGCCGGATTTTGCCCGTGGTGGGGCGTACCTGGAATCCGAACCCTTGGAGGCCATCGGGGACGGCATCCTTTGGTGGGAGCTGGAGTTGTCCAGCGAGGAAACCGATTTGGACCCCAGCGTGGGCAGCGGACCCGGCCAGGCTCGCTTGGCTTGGGATGCGCGCGGCTTGGATCGCCCCGATCGCGAAGCCGTGCAACAAAACGCTACCGCCGTGGTTCCCTCCGGGCGCAAGGGGTATCCCGTCTTGCCCACCCGAGTACGCTTGGTGCTGGAGCTGGAGCTGCCAGCCGATTTGGAGCGCAGGCCGACGCTCGTCGACCCCTTGGATCGCGAGCAACGCGAAATCCTCGTCAGCCGCGGCGAACGGCTGAACGTGGAGCCTGGCGCCTACCTGCGCGTTGGGGCCGAGTGGATGCGCGTCTTGCAGCGCAACGGGGATCGTGTGGCCGTCGAGCGTGGCCAGCGCGGAACTTTGCCGGGGCTCCACAAGTCTGGGACGGTGGTGCACTTTGGTTTCCGTGGGGAACGCTTGGTGACCTTGCCCACTGCCCGATCGGCGCCCCGCAGCCTGGAGGAAGCCCCGTGATCCGGCCCAACCAAAACTCCCGCGGGGGTTTCACCCTGATCGAGGTCATGCTGGCGGTGGGGCTGCTCACCCTGGGTATGACCGCTGTGCTCGGGTTGTTCACGTTTGGAGCCGCCCTGTCCCAAGCAGCGGTGCTCAAGACCCAATCGGCCCACTTGGTCGAAGCCATCACCCAAGAACTTCCTGGGCGCCTGTTCCCCTTGGGCCCCGACGGAATCCCGGCCCTGCCCGAGGATCTGCGCGACCTCCCGGTGCCCGGTGACGAGCGTTTGCACTACCATGCCACCGCCACACCCATCGATGGGGGACCCTTGGCGGAGGATGGCGGACCGTTGGAGTTCCTGGTGCGGGTCGAAGTCTTCTTCACCCAGCAGGGCGTCCGCAAAGCCCATACCTTCCAAACACGACTCTTGCGCGAGCAGACCTTTGCCGAGCGCTTGCGTCGACGCCTCGACCGTCCACAGAGACCCTAAAGCCCGTTCCCATGAACCTATCCAAGCCGATCCTTTGGTTCGCCGCCCTGACCCTACTCGGGAGCTCTGCTGCCGCTCAAGTGTCGCCGTTGCCTGCGGTTGGATCCGAGGGGCAGCCGCTCATGTTGCACTTGGCCGATGGGTCCGTCGCGGTCGGATACCTATTGGAGCACGAGCCGGGCGGCTTCCAATTCCAAGTGGCGCGCACCGGCGGGGTGGTGATGGTTCCTTGGCAGTTTCTCGACCCGCCCCAGGCCGAGGCCCTGCGCAGGCAATTGGGCTACATCGCCGAGGAGGCCGAGGAGTTGTTGGTGGACGTCCAGCGGCTGATCTTGGTCAACGGCATGGAAGTGGTGGGTGTGATCTTGGAGCGCGAGGGGCCCAACTTCGTGGTCAAAGTGGATGGCACCACCCAGGTCGTCCCCAAGAACCGCGTCGTCTCGATCAACGATGGAGGCCAGGTTCCGGCTTTGGAGATCTACCAAACCGAGGAGTTGTACGCCCAAGGTTTGGCACGTTTGCAGCCCAACGATGCCCACTCGCAAGCGGACTTGGCGCTGTACTGCGAGTCGATCCTGGACTTCCCCCATGCGGTCCAGCACTACACCCAGGCGGTTGCCTTGGCGGCCGGAGTCGAGGACACGACCGCCTGGCAGACGGCGGCCGAACGGGCCGGGGTCAAGGCCTTGCAAACCGACCAACTCGAGCGCTTGCGGGAGATCGATCGGTTGCGCCGCCGCTCGCTGTTCCCCCAGGCCTTCGAGAAAATCGCGGCCTTCCGCGTGGCGTACCCAAAGACCGAGCTGACCGCCGAAATCAACAAGGCGGAAGCGCTCGTGGCCAAGACCCAGGAGCGGGTCGTCAAGGAAACCATCGCATCGCGTTGGTTCTATCGGAGCAACCAGTTGTGCCGCGAGGCCGCGCGCAATGCACAGTTTGACGCGATGATGGCCTACGTGGACTCGGATCTGCTGGGTGCGGTCCGAGGCGCGGTGACGGCGGACTTGCAATCGCTCGCACCGGGGATCACCCCCGAAATCGTCGAAGAGTGGTTCCGCGGGCGGAAACGGGGCACCTACAAGGTGGCCACGTACGGATCGGGCACTTGGCTCTTGGGAAGCGACCGCGCCCAGGCGGGATTGACCAAGGAACGCAACGAACTCGACAAGAAGGAAAAGGCCAAAGCCACCGCGCCGGAAAGCGACTTCCAGAAGCGCGTCGATGCCTACCTTTCCAACCAGCGGCGGCTCGCCAATGTGGGCCTGCGCGGGCGCGAAGACCAAGTCGAAGAACGCAACCAGACCTGGGGGGCCATGAGCTTGGATGCGCGCGCCATGTGGGTCATGGCCTACTTCGCCGAGTTTTCGGGGATCTTTGATGTGGTTCCCGGGGTCGCCCACCTGTGCCGCCAATGCGGCGGAACCGGCGCGCTCGAGAGCATCAATGCAGGCCTCCCGCAAAGCCAGGGCGGTCAAAAGCGTGGGGGCGTGACCGCCGCCAGCGGCCCGCGCATCGAGCGTTGCACGTTGTGCCACGGCGAACAGATCGTGCGCCGCGTGAGGTACCGTTGATGGGCAAGGGGTTGTTCGCTTTGGATCGAGCCCAAACGGTGCTCCTCGGCTTGGGCGGCCTGGCGAGCTTGCTGGGTTGTCAGTCGGATCCGGTCCGACCCAAGCCTTCGCTGGAAGCCACCCGCGCGCACTTCGCCAACGAGCCTGTGGCCGGCGCGCCTTCGGCGGGCGCCGAACCAGCCGCTTCCGAAACCAAGGCTGCGAGTCCGTCGTCCGAGGAGGACAACGCGCTGATCGCCCGCGCAGCGGGCCAAGCGATTTACCTGCAGGACCTCGTCCAGGCTTGGCTGTTCCGCGACAGCTCGCAGGCCCGTGAAGTGCTCGATCGACTGGTGTTGGACAAACTGGTCCAGGCCGAGGCCTTGCGCTTCGGTGTCCGTTTGGATCCGGGCCTCGTGGCGGAAGATTGGGCAGCGACCCTGGGCGACTTCGACGCCCAGGTTGCCCAATCCGACCCCGGCGCCACGCGCGAGTCCTTCATCCAAAGCCGACTGGGCCTCGACCCGGAGTCCTACTTGGCTGCCATGGCGAATCGGCGTCGCTTGGACCTCTTGGCCGCCCGCTGCGTGCGCGCTTTTGCTTTGGAAAGCGATGCGATCGAAGCCCGCTTGATCGTGGCTCCCGATCGCAAAACGGCGGATCTCGTCGAAGCCGGACTCGCCAGCGGCAAGAGCTTCGCCGAACTCGCCAAGCAATACTCAAGCGACCCTTCCGCGGAGCAAGGGGGCTGGATCCCGCCCATCGTGCGCTCGATGGCTCCCATCGCTCGACTCGCGTTCGCCACCCCGATCGGGGAAGTCGGCGGACCTCTGAAGGAGGAGGGCCGGTTTTTGTTCCTCCAGGCCGATGCGTTCCGCGAGGGAGCCGGGGGGGCTTGGAGCCGGCTTGGGCCCTTGGTGGAGCAATCCCTCGCCACGCGGGGCATCGAAGATCTGGAGTTCGTCCAATGGCAGGCCATGGCGCTGGCACGCTACGAGGTGGACACCCGGCCGCTCTTGCACATGCTGAGCAGGCCGGCCAAGTAGCGCGTGGGGGCACCTAGGTCCCAGAAAGCGGCCAAGAATCCTGGGCAGGCTTGATCCGCCGGGTCATCCAAGGGATGCTGAAGCCATGCAAATGGGGGACCACGAAACCTGGGACGAGGCGGCTCAAGCCACCGCGTCGGATGACACCAGCTCCAACCCCCAGGACGATGGAGACGGGGCGGAGGCTCAAGGCGAGCTCCCCGCGGGCGAGGACGCTACCGATTCCTCGCAGTCCGGAATCCATCAGTCCGAAACCCATCAGGCGGAAACCCATCAGGCGGAATCCAGCCCAGCCGAAGACGATGAGAGCGAGGATGAGTCTTCGAGCAGCCTAGGCCCCGGGGAAGAACTCACCGACGAAGAGTTGGTCCGCGAGGTGGCCGCCTTGCTGTTCGCCTCGGTCGAGCCCCTGACCCTGGGTAAGCTGACCAGCCTGCTCCTGCGCCCCCGCCGGGGCCGCGTTAAGGACGCCCTAGCCGCCCTGGCCAACCGCCTGGAAGCGGCCGATCTGCCGCTCCAAGTGCGTTCGATCAAAGGGGGCTTCGCCCTCATGACCCTGCCCGAGTTGGGGCCGGTGGTCGAGCGCTTGCTCTCCGGCCCGACCGTCGAACGCGTCAGCGCAGCGGCCCTCGAGACCTTGGCCGTCGTGGCCTACCGCCAACCGGTCACCAAGGCCGAGATCGAAGCCATCCGCGGAGTCCAAGCCGGTCCCATCTTGCGCAGTCTGGTGGATCGGGGGTTGATCAAAGTGGCAGGCCGGGCGGATGTACCCGGGAATCCCCTGCAGTATGCGACCACCAAGGACTTCCTCGACCGCTTTGGCCTTCAAGGCGTTTCCGACCTGCCCCGGGACGCCGAATTGGCGCAGGACTGAGCGCGGTTCCTAGCTGGGGCCTTGCTTTGGCCTCCGGGCGTCCCGCGACTTGGGGCCCGGAGCGGGACTCCTAGCTCCTTTCGGGGACTTCCGTGCGGTATCCGGGCCCCAGGGGCCCTGAAAGGCCGGCTCGGGTTGCGAACCTCTCGGCCCGCGACGTAAACTCTTGGGCCCATTCACGCACCCCCTCTGCGCCCGATAACGCCAGCCAATGGCCCATCACGACAAATCCAAATCCCACGCTCACGGTTCCTCCAAGGTGCATGACCCCGAGGTCCACGTGGCCGCTGCGGGCCATGAGGACGACCTGATCGTCGTCCCCAAGGAGAAGAGCCGCCTCTACTACCTCATGATGCTGGGCCTGATGCTGTTCGTCCTGGTGATCTTCACCGTGGGTGGGCTCTTCACCAGCGTCGTTGGTGGCGGGGCATCCCCTGCCGACGAAATCGTCATGAAGTGGACCGAGCCCGGTGGCGAAGCCCACGAGGTGCGTTCTTCCGACTTCGTCAGCACCATGCAGATGACGAACACCCTGGCCTACCTGGGGTTCTACCGTCCGATCAACTCCGACGGCAACAGCGTTCGCATCGAAGAGGAGGACGCCGCCCTGGCGCTGATCCTCGAGCACATGGCGGCCAAGGCCGGCATCGAGATCTCCGACGCGGAATTCAAGAAACGGCTCCGCGGCATGGGCTGGACGGGTGACCAAATGCGCGCCGCAGCGACGCGCTATCGCATGACTGTGGCCGAGCTGGAGCAAGACATCCGCCGCGGCCTGCGCATCAACAAGTTCCGCTCGTTGTTGCAGACGATGGTGCTGGTCGCCCCGGACCCCGATGTGGTCGCCAAGCGCTGGCAAGAGGCCAACCCAGAGTTCCAACTCCAAGTGGTCGAAGCCACCGCAGCCGCCATGCTCGACCAGGCCAAGGCCGAGGTGCCCAGCGATGACGTTTTGCTGGACTGGTACCACGCTCGGCCCATGGGCGAGCAGATGCAGCTCTTTACCGAGGAGAAACTGCAGCCCGAAGTGGCCTGGATCCCGTTGGACGGTTCGTTCGATAGCACCGCATTGATGGCGGCCTATCCGCTACCCGCCGACTGGGACCAAGAGGCGAAGACCCAGGAGTACTACCGTCTGAACACCACGGTGCGCTTCAAGAAACCCGTGGAGGATGCCCCCGAGGAGGGCACCACGCCGCCCACGCTCTACATCCCGTTGGACGAAATCCAAGACCAAGTGGCGAACGAAGCTCGCCTCTTCCAAGCGCTGACGCAATTCACCCAAGACGTGCGTGATCGGGCACAGAAGGCAGCCGGAGATGCCACCTTGCCTGTGCCCAACTTCGCGGTCGAAGCCAAGGCTTTGGGTTTGAATTTTGCGACCCCGGAAACGCTGCTCACTCGCTTGGAGATTCGTGAGCACCCCGATTGGGGCGGGATTCCGCTGGAGAACCAGTTGGGCATGCTGCCCGAGGGTGGTTACAGCGCTCGTCCGAGCGTGACCGAGCACGCGCTTTCGGTCGCGCGCCTGGCGAAGAAGTTGCGCCGCGAGGAGCCCCCGTTTGCCGAGATCCGCGATGCCGTCGCCGAGAAATGGGCGACTGCACGCGCATCGGAATTGAGCCAAGAGAAACTCCAAGCGATCTACGACGGGTTCGCACCCGTCGATGAGAACGCCGAGCCCAACCAACCCAAGCCTCCCGTGGTGGTCGATGCCGAGGCCTTTGCCCAGGCCGTCGACCAAGCCGGGTTGACCATCTTGGAACGACCCTACCTAGCCCAGGGCAAGTCGGCCGCAGCCAATCCCGAGGACGAAACCAACCTCGATCGGTTCCTGCGCTTCCAAAGGGGTCCCTACTCGATGGAAAAGGGCGGCCTCGCCGCGCCGACAAAGTCCTTCTTCGACGATACCTACTACCTGATTCGCTTGGCGGACAAGCGCGCACCCGAACTGTCTGAGCTCAAAGCCAAGGACCTGTTCACGATGCGCTCGCAGGTGTCCCAGGAGAACATGGCCAAGTTCGAGGAGGAGGCCTTCCAACCCACGAGCGAAACCTTCAAGCAGCACTTTGGGCTATGGCTCAAGAGCTGGGACCAGGCCAAAAAGCGCGAAGAGTCCAAGCCCGGGGCCTGATCGGCTTCTGATAGGATCCTGCGCCCGCTCGCGGCGCGAGACAACTTTGGGCGGGGCGATCTTCGGATCGCTCCGCTCTTTGTTTGGCGCTCAAGCCCTGCGGAAGATTGCCCGCAGGATGGTCCCCCCGCCCGGGCGGTCGAGGATTTGGATGGCGCCGCGTTGGGCGCGCATCGATTGGGCGCAAAGGTGCAATCCCAGGCCCGTGCCCGGCTTCGAGCGCGTCGCCTCGTCGCCGATTCGGTAGAAGGCCTCCAACACCTTGCCCCGTTCACGCGCTGGGATCCCCTTGCCTCGGTCTGCTACTTCGAGCCAAATCCGTGAGCGTTTGCCCAGGAGGGTTCGGATGACGATGGGCTCGGGGTGGTCCGCGTCCACCGGCGCGTATTTGCGCGCATTCTCAATCAGGTTGGAAAGGACCGTATGGACCCCTTCCACCGTGAACAACGCCTTCGGGAGATCGGGCGCCAGCTCCCACTGGATGTCGGTGGCATCGAGGATCCCCAAGATCTCCGCTTGGTCGCGCAGCTCCTGATTCAAATCGCCTCGTGCTAGGTCCGAGAGCTTGCCTTCAAGGCGGCGCTTGTCGAGCACCCGGTCGATCAAGAGTGCCAAGCGGTTGGACTCGTCGACGATTCGTCCCGCATAGTCCTGCCGTTTCTGCGGATCCTGGACCCAGTCATCGCGCAGCATTTCCCCGTAGAGTTTGACCACCGAAATGGGGGTGCGGAGCTCATGGGTGACCGCCGCCACGAAGTTCTCCGAGCGGCGCGCATTTTCCGACGACAACCGGATGCGGACCAGCAAGAGCCGCAGCCCCAGGATGCAGGACACCAACATAATCGTCGACAGACCCGCGAACCAAAAACTCTGGGTGCGGTAGCGCTTCGAGATTTCGGCCACGTTGACGGCCACCACCAAGCGGCCGAATTGAGGGGGGGCTTCGCGTCGGACCAGCTCGACTCCCTCGAGCAGGTTGACTTCGCCCTGGACCCACTCCGAGGGGTCGCCCTCAGGTGGAGGGCCCGAAAAGAGGTGCTGCCGATCGGCCAGTACCGTTTCGGCCACTTCTCCGGGCATGCCTTGGTCCAACCAAGTGGGGTCCAGCCAAAATCCCTGGACCCAGTGTTGGTTGCTGGAGAGAGCGTCTAGGCACAGGGGGAGTCCCATGGTGACCATGTCCGCGCTCGAGAAGTGCGGGATCATCACGTAGCGCAGCGCGAAGAGCGTGGGACGTCCATCGGGGCCAGGAATCAAATGCAACCCGAACTCCTGCAACACTCGATGGGAGGATCCAACCAGCGGTCGGATGAAGTCGAGTACTTCGCTTAGGGCGCAACCACCATGGGAGCCTTGATGGGTGAAGTAGGCGATGGCGCCCATGTCCTCGGTGACCCGCTGGTTGCCCTGGATCCAAAACGCCTCTTGCTCGAGCAGCATTTCGAGCGCTTGGTCGTGGGAAAAGTAGCGAGTGCTCGCGTATTCCACGGCTTCGACTTGCAGCCATTCGCGCAGGCTCGCGTCGCTGGGTTCGCTGGCTCCGGGTTGCGAGCCTCGGAAGATTTGGATGCTGGCCTCGTAGCCTTCGGCGCTGTCGAACTGGAACCAACCCTGGATCCCCGCGGGCCGGGGGGCCGCCCGTAGGGGGCTCTGGACTTCCACCGCGGGAGCACCGCCTTGGGGGACAAGGATCGAGTCGGCGTATTGCACGAAGGGGCGCGCCCGTTCTTCCGTAAGCAGGGTCTGCAGTCGCCGCTTGACCTCGCTGCCCAGGCGACTGGTGGCATCGCGCACTTCCTTGGGGGCCTCGAGCAGGGTGCGTTGGTGGTCGCCGCGCAGCTCATCCCAGAGTAGGGCTCCAAACACGGCTGCGGGCAACAACACCAGCACGGCGTAGAGCAAGACCGCCACGCGCGGGCTTCGCAGGCCCCGTAGGCCTCGGTGCAGGGCGGACGGCATGGGCTCACCTTAGGCAAACGGCCCCTAGCGAGCTAGGAGCCGGAACTTGGAAACCGATGCGCAGGCCGCTCGGTGATCCGCTAGGGGACGGGCCTAGTTGTCGTACCAGCGGTAACCCTTACCCCGGACGGTCTGAATCAGGGTGGGGTTGGCCGGATCGGGCTCGACCTTGCGTCGCAGGCCTACGATGTGGATGTCCACGGTACGCGTTTCGATGTTGGCGCTCTTGTAGTGCCAAACGTCGAGCAGCAGGTCTTCGCGGGTGACCACGCGGTCGCGGTGTTGGATCAAGTAGGCCAAAATGTCGGCTTCGCGCGGGGTCAGGGGGACGATTTGCCCATCGCGGTGGACCTCCAAGCGAGAAAGGTCGACCTTGATGTCTTCCGGCAAGTCGAGGACGTCGGCGGGACGGTTGTCCATCAGCTCGCGCCGGAATTGCGCTTCCACCCTGGCCACCAATTCACGCGGCGAGAAGGGCTTCTTCATGTAATCGTCCGCACCGGCTTCCAGACCTCGGATCAGGTCCTCCTCGGTCGCCATGGCGGTCAAGATCACGACGCGCGAGCGCGTACCATCCTTGCGCACCGTACGCAGCACGTCGATGCCGTTGACGCTGGGTAGCATCAAGTCCAACACGATCAAGTCGGGCGGGTTGGCGCGGATGCGGTCGATCGCCACTTGCCCGTCGTGCACCGTCTCGACCTGGAAGCCGGCGTGGCCCAGGGCATCCTCGATGCCCATGGCCAGGGCCTTTTCGTCTTCGACCACCAGCACACTGCGCGTCTGGGAGGAGGGGCCCGCGGAGGGCTGGTTCGATTGCGTCATGGGGGTCATAGGAATGGGGAACTGGGGGTGGCCGACCGACCGTCGGGAGTAGTCCATGGTCCAGCCTCCCCTACGTTCCGGGCCCCCTTCCTGTGGGGGTTCTTTGTATTTCTTGGGTAGCCGGGTCCATCCCGGGACAAACCGAGGCCATCCAGGGCTATCACGGGGTCAGCAAGTGCTCCAGAGCCGCTCGCGTCCAAGCGGGCATGTGGTTTTTGTTGCGCGCGGGCAGGGCTTGCCAGGAGAGGCCCTGGAGCAGGTCCTGGGCCGCTTCGATTCGGCCGTCGAGGGCCAAGGCCGCAGCCATCTCCAACCGCAAGGCGAGCGGAGCCTGCGCCTCCTGCCCATCCTTGGGCGCCAGTCGAAGCGCTTGCCGGTAGTTGACGACCGCTTCCGACCATTGGGCCCTGCGCACGGCATCGCGGCCAAACAATTGTTGGCTAGCCTCCCGCAGCATGCGGGCGGGTTCGGCGTCGCCGCTGGCTTCCGCGGCCAAAGATTGTTGGAAGCAAACGTTGGCGTCGGCGAAGTCGAGTTCGGGGTTGTGCAGCTTGGCAAAGACCGCGGCCAACTCGGGGAATCCTTGGCCGAGCCAGAAGTAGGCACGCGGCAGGAGCCGGGCTGGTTCCCAGGCCCCTTCGGCTAGCGCAAGGACCAGCGCCTGCCGCAGCGCTTCCAAATCGGATCCCGATTCGAGCAGCGTGACCCGGCCCACCAGCGCGGGACCAAAGTGGGGGTCCAAGGACAGGGCCTTTTCGAAGGATTCCTGGGCGGCTTCGAGCGCACCTTCGCGGGCGAGCCACACCCCGCGATCGTTCCACAATCCGCGGTGGAACGGGTGAATCTGGACCAAACGGTCGAGGAGTTGCACAGCCGTCTTCGAATCGGTGGGTTCCAAACCCAAGCTGGGGATGCCATGCACGCGGATCTCGAGAGCGAGTGAGGAATCGGGCTCCCACTCGAGGGCTTGGGTTAGGGCCGACTTTCGCATTTCCGGCGTGGCCGATCCCCGTGGGGCGAGTGCCTGTGCCAGCGCATATCCATGCCCCGCGAGGCGACCTGCCGCGGGCAACCCAGCCAAGGCCGACAAGGCAATGCCGATGGTCAGACCCCGCACCAGCCTTGGCCCGAGCGGGATCGACCTCCGTCCAACCGCCATGCCCGCCACGAGCCAGGCCAGGCCGTGGCTGTAGACCGGGCCCAGGAGGGGCGCATTCCAAACACCCCAAGCCAGATAGCCCCAAGCAACCGCCGCTGCGGCTGCTCGCGAAGAGTCGCCGGTTCGCAAAGCCAAGCCGCTGCTCAATGCGACCCAGCCCCACACCAAGAGCCACAATCCGCCCAGGGGAATGCCCCACTCGGCAAGGGCCATCAGCGGATCGTTGTGGGCGTGTTCGACTTCCACGGGGTTCTGCACTTCGCCTTGGTGCGAGCTGCGCTCGCGTTCTTCGGCGGAGCGGTAGGGGGGGAAGCTGCGCGAGAACTGCCCAGGGCCGACCCCGAGCATGGGATGGTCGGCGATCAAGGCGAGGGTCGAGTGCCAAAGGTCCAGCCGTACCTGGAGACCCTGGGCCCGGTCCGCTTCGAGTGCCGACGTGGACTCCCTGGGCTGCTCCGCATCATCCGTGGGGCCGGCAGCGGTGCGCGTTTCATTCCACTGGGCGATGCCAATCGCGGCCATGGCGAGGGCGCTGGCCACCAGCAGCAAGCGTCCCAACCGGGCACTGGCCGCCACACCGTGCCCGAAGAGCAGGGTCACAGCGCAACTCACCAGCAAAGCCACCACGGCGGCGTACACGGGACTCACTCCAAACCCAAGTGCAAAGGCCAAGGCCGTGATCAACAGCCACAGCGCCCGGCCCCGATTGCGCGAAGTCAAGAACACCGACATGGCTGCCACCACTCCGGGCCATGCAAACTCGACTAGGTCGCTGCGGTTGCCCAGGGGCAAAGCCAAAGCGGCCGCCCAACTGTCGGCCCATCCTTGCCAACTATTCCAAGCGATGGTCGCCAGTAGGACGGTGGGCAACCAAGCCAAACCAGCCCAGACGCGAAAACGCCCCTGCCGCGACAAAGAAGATCCGAGCGCAAAGGCCAACGCCGATCCGCCCATGACCACGCTCGCCCGTTGGGCTTCGAAAGGATCCGGGGCCCAAGCCGTCGCGACCCAGGTGTACAAAGCCATGAACCACAGGACCGCTGCCATCCAACCCAAGCCCCGCGCCCCGCGCGAGAGCGCCCAAACGAAAGCAGCGGGTAGAAAGGCCAAAAGCCACCAAGCCGGTCCCGCGCTCTCGGTGGCGGGCGTCCCACGTAGCAGCGGCAAGGCGGCCAGCAGCAAGGTCGGCAGCACGATCAGCGTCGGAAGGGCCCGATCCCAGGCGTTGTCGGCTTCCCCCCGCATACGGGTGGGGTGGGTGGTGGGGGAATCCGCCATGGAGCGCTTGCGGACTACGCGTGGGCGTTGCCCACGGCCTTGCTCACGATCGCGTCCACAAAGACCTCGGGATCAAAGACCTCCAGGTCGCTCAGGGTTTCCCCGGTACCCACGTACTTGACGGGCAAGCCCAGGGCGCCTTGGATGGCAAACACCGCGCCACCGCGCGCAGTCCCATCGAGCTTGGCCACGATCAGGCCGGTCACTTCGACCGCTTCGGTGAAGTAGCGCGCTTGCTGCACGGCGTTTTGGCCGTTGGTTCCATCGAGCACCAGCCACGTTTCGTGGGGTGCCTCGGGGATTTGCTTTTGGATCACCCGTCGGACCTTGGCGAGCTCCTCCATCAAGTTGTGTTGGGTGTGCAACCGGCCGGCCGTGTCGATCAAAAGGACGTCCACCCCCCGGGCCTGGGCGGCCATGACCGAGTCGTAGGCCACGGCTGCCGGGTCGGCACCATCGTGCTTTTGGCGCACGATCTCGGCTCCGTTGCGTTGCGCCCAGATCTCGAGCTGGTCGGCGGCCGCCGCGCGGAAGGTATCGGCGGCGCCCAACAGCACGCGCTTGCCTTGCGTTTGGAAGCGGTGGGCCAGCTTGGCGATCGACGTAGTCTTGCCCGAGCCATTGACGCCCACGACCAGAATCACCAGCGGCTTGGCCCGGTAGAGATCGCTCTCGGGTTGGCCGGGGTTCAGTTGCTCGAGCAGAGTGGTGCGCAGGCAAGCCCGCACGTCTTCTTCGCCCTTGAGCTCCCCGCGTTTGTGCAAGCGGGCCAGTTCGGCGGTGAGTTGCCCAGCCATCGGCCCCAAGTCCGAGGTGTAGAGCAGTTCTTCCAGCTCGTCGAGCAGGGCTTGATCGATCGGACGACCCCCTCGGAAGAGACCCGAGAGCCCATCGGAAATGGCGGCGCGGGTCTTGCCCAGCCGGGACTTGAGTCGGTCAAGCAGGCCCATCGGTTGTATCCCCTTGAGGGTCCCCTTGGGTGGAAGCGGTTTCCGCAGCCAACCCAGATTTGATCTTGTCCAGGATGCCGTTGATGAAGGCGCCCGAGTTGGAGGTCGAGAAGCGCTTGCCGAGCTCGATGGCTTCGTTGATGGCCACCTTGGGCGGGATGTCCGAACGGAACACCAATTCGTAGGTGGCCAGACGCAAGACGTTGCGATCGATCACCGCCATGCGATGGATTTGCCAGTTCTGGGCGACCCGTTGGATGCGCTCATCGATTTCGGTCCGATGCTTGCATGTGGTGAGGATCATCTCCTCCGCGTAGGCGCGGGTGTCCTTGTCCGGCTCCTCGTTGCGCAGGAAGGAACTCAGATCTTCTAGGAGATCGTCTCCCACCAAATCCACCTGGTACAGGAACTGCAGGCACAGTTCCCGCGCGCGGGTGCGCTTCTTGATCGGAAGGCTTTGTCGGGAAGGGAGGGACATGGGCGGGGTAGTAGGCATCATCCGAGCGTAGGAGAAGAGGCGGATTTCAAAGCGGCCAAAGTCCAAAGCGCTGCTCGAGCTACTTCGCGACCTTTGTTTTGTTTGCCGCCCGCTTCGGGGGGCAAGGCGCGGGATCGGGCCTGGGCCAGGGTTTGGCAGGTCAGGACCCCGAAGAGGATGGGCTTGTCGGTTTCCAAGCTAGCGCGCAGGATGCCCTCGGTTGCGGCTTGGCTGACCCAGTGGTCGTGGTTGGTCTCGCCGGTCAGCACGAGGCCAAAGCAAAGCACCGCATCGATGTCGTTGCGGCGGGCCAAGCGCCGGGCGATCAGGGGCAACTCAAAAGCCCCAGGGGAGGGGATTGGATGCCAATCGGCTTCCTGCATCCCGCCTGCAAGGAGCTCGGCTTTGGCAGCGGCCGCCATGGCTCCGGTGAGTTCCTCGTGGTAGGTGGAAACCACGCATGCGACGCGCACTCCCGGTTGGGGGGGCGGACTGCTCGTGGGCCGGTGAGAGGGCTGGGCCATGGCACTCAGGAAGGGAAAGGAACGAGAAGCGCGGCCGCCGAGTCGGTGGCGGGATTCGCGGGGCGGAGAGTGTAGTTCCAAAGCCGCCCCGAGGGCAGGGCATTTTTGGGAAGTCCCAGGTCGGTCCCCGGACCGGACCTACGACCCGCGACCCCGCTTGGGGCCGCCTAGTGAAGCGGGGTGGGGGCGCGTGAGGGGCTATGCCTTGGCAAGCCCAGCCACCAGCTTGGACTCGTCCGGAAAGCCGCTTTGATCAGCATTCTTGTCCCAGATTTTGACCCCGTCCCGATGGACCACAAAAGTCCCGCCGCTCCCTCGGATCAGTTCGACTTGGGCTTCGGGGAACTGCTTCCGAATCGCGGCCTCCAAACTGGAGGCCTTGGGCAGGTAGTTTCAAGCCGTGCAGTATTCGATCGTGATGTGCATGGATCCATCCTAGCAAAGCGTGCCCGACCCGGTTTGCGAAAGAAGCTACTCGGGCTGCATGGGCACCGGCTTGGCCGTGACGGCGCCGGGGCTGGAGGGCATGGTTGCAGGGGGCGACGTGCGCCCCATGGCTTGGGCGAAGGTGCGACGGCAGGCCTTGCTCAGGTCATCCATGAGCGAATAGGCGAGCGGCACCACCCAAAGCGTGAAGAAGGTCGAAATCGCCAGACCCCCGGCCACGCACGTGGCCAGTGCCCGATAGTCGATGCCCTTGCCGTCGTAGGGGGAAAGCGTGATGGGCAGCAGGCCGAACACGGTGGTCATGGCGGTCATCAGGATCGGGCGAACTCGGGCGCGAGTGCCTTCCAAGATGGCATCCAGACGAGTCAAGCCGTCTTCGGTGTGCAGACGGTGGATCTTGTCGAGCAAAACGATGCCGTTGTTGACCACCACGCCAACCAACAGGATGAACCCAATCCAACCCATCGAATCCATCGAAGGATGCAGGAAGTACAGGGTCCAAAGGGCACCCAAAACGGCAAATGGAATCGTCGTCATGATGGCAAAGGGCAAGAGCAGCGATTCGAACAGGATGCCCATCACGATCAAGATCAGCGCCAGACTGAGGTAGAGCGCGTACTTCATTTGCCCCATCTCTTGGTCGCGCTTCGCAAAGGCGCTCGTATCGCGCCCCAGCGAGTAGCCCCGCGGCAATTCGAGCGACTCCAGCGCATCGTAGCCCGCTTGCTGGACCTCTACTTTGCGGTTCGGATCGGTCAAGCGGGCGTTGATCGAAAAGGTGGTCTGGCCGTTCCAGCGCCAGATTTCTCGATTCCCCGGTCGGAATTCGACCTCGCCGTAGCTGGCCAAAGCCACGGGGCCCGTACCCGTCCAGATGTTCAAGTTGCGCAGGGTGTCGAGTCCCGCCAGTTTCTCCTGGTCGTACTCGATGTACATCGGCGTCTCGCGGCCCTCTTCCTGGAAGCGTGCCAGCGCGGCACCGCGCAGGGCCCATGAGACGTTGCTCAGGGTGGACTGCGACGTGACCCCGAAGTCGAAACCCGCTTCGCGATCCAGGATCAAACGAACTTGCTCGGGACTCTGCTCGAGCGGGGACTCCACGTCGGTGAGGCCGGACACCCCCTTGAGAATAGCCACCGCTTGGGCACCCAAGCGTTCGAGCTCTTCCGAATTGGAGCCGCGCAATTCGAATTGGACTTGCTGGTTGTTGGCGTCGCCCATTTCTTGCTCCCCGCCAAAGTACAGCGCGTGCCCGGCATAGCGCGGCATCTCGCGCTGCAGCTGCAGGCGCAGGGCTTCGATCTGGTCGCGCGTCTTGCTGCCCGCTTCAAAGTGCAAGCCGACCTCGCCCTGGGTCGCCCGGAACCGGGCCGATACGTGGCGGAAGCCCAACTCCGCCTTGCGACCCGCAAAGTAGTCCTCGTAGCGCTCGACTTCCCGGCTGGCCTGGGCCAGGGTGAAGTTGGGCTCCAGTTCGACTCGAATCGATAGTTCGGACAGGTCCTCGTCTTGACCAAACGAAACCAACTTCATGCCCGACATGGGGATCGCGACGGTCGCCAAGCACACGACCGACAGGACCACGGCCATCAAGCGGTGCGCCATGGTCCACTCGAGCAAGCGATGGTTGCCCGACTGGACCCACTCCAACACCGAGTGCCCGCTGGGAATCAAAGGGCCGCTGGGGGCCAAACGGTGACCATGACGGCGCCAGGCGGAGGGGCCAAAGAAAAGCAGCAAGCCACCGCCGACTCCGACGACCCACCAGATCCACGTGGGCCCGGGTTTGGGCGTCGCAAGCCCCATGGCGCGCAGCTGGTCATTCCACTCAAAGGTCGCCTTGTTGCGGGACCATCCCCAAACGCAGAGCGCCAACCATCCCAGCACCAGCCCGTAGCGCAGCGGGCTGAAGACCCGACCGACGCCGTACGTGGTCGCGTTCAAACACACCAAGATCAGCCGACCGACGAAGCGTAGGGCGCCCAATGCGTAGGCCAAGAGGCGGGCAGGAATCGACGCCAACCAACCCAGCACCGCCACTGGCTTCCGCATCCAACGGGGCCGCTCGTGGTCGACGAGCATGGCCAAAACCGGCAGGAAGAACAGCGCGACCACAAGGCTGAAGAGCAATGCCAAGCTCAACGGGCGCGTCATGGCCGCCAGGAAAGCCCGCATCATCGGGTCTTCGATGGTGAACACCAACGGCACAAACACCACCAGGGTCGTGATGGTGGCCAAGGTGATGGCCAAGCCCACGTCGCGCGCCCCGGTGGCAGCCGCCTCCAACCGCGAAACCCCCTGGGCCCGCAGCCTGGCGATGTTCTCGATGACCACCACCGAGTTGTCGACCAACATGCCCAAGGCCAGGGTCAGACCCGTCATGGTCAAAATGTTGAACGAACCGCCCGAGAAGTACTCGTAGACGAGCGCCAGCAGAATCGAAATCGGGATCGAGAGGGCCACGCATAGGGTCGTGCGAAGCCGACGCAGGAAGGCCAAGAGCACAATCGCCGCCAAGACCCCGCCCCAAATCGCCGTTTCCCGCAGGCGCGTGAGCGAAGCCTCGATCATCTCGCCCTGGTCGAACAGCGTCTCCACCTGGACCCGGCCCGCCAATTGCGGATCGGTTTGGAATTCCTTGAGCAAGTCGCGCATGGAACGGCAGGTGCTGACCACGTTGGCGTTGCTTTCGCGTTGCACCATGCCGTAGTAGGCGCGTTTGCCGTCGACGCGCGAGAGCCAATCGCGCACGCTCTTGGCGCGGATCACTTCGGCCACGTCGCCCAGGACTTGGCCGTTGCCGATGGGGAAGTTGCGCACTTCGTCCAGGTCATCGAAGCGCATGTCGGAGCGCAGCAAGAGCTCCTTGGTGCCCACTTTGATCTGACCCAGGGGGCGCGAGAAGTTGTCGTTGGTCAGGCGCCGGATCAGGGCGCCGATGTCCATTCGGGCGGCGGCGACCTTTTCCTCGTCGAGCAAAATGCGGATCGAGTCATCCAGCATGCCCCAGATGTCGGTTTTGCTGACCCCATCGACCGCTTCCAGCCGACGTTGGACGACCTGCTCGATCAGGAAACTCGGGTCGTCTTCGTTGGGGTCCACCATCAAGATGAAGACCAAGATCGGCGGTTCCCCGTCGGAATTCGACCAGATGTTGATGCGTTCGACCGTCTCGGGCAGCCGCGGCCGCGCGCGCTCGATCCGGTCGCGCAACTCGGCCTTGGCCAACTCGAGGTTGCCTTGGCTCTTGAACTGCACGCGAACCCGGACGCTGCCTTCGCCCGAGCGAGACCAAATCGTGTCCAGGTCGGGTAGGGTGCGGAACTCCTCTTCCAGGACCCGGGCAACCTTGTCCTCGTTTTCATTGGCCGAGGAACCGGGGTGATCGACCCAAACCGAAAATCGGTTGCCCTCGATCCCACTGGGCAGGAGCTGGATCGGCAAACCGAAGTAGCTGATCAAGCCCAACACCGTGAGCGAAACCAGGATCACAAGCGTCCCGATCGGACGCTCGACGATCTTGCGGAAGAAGTCGCGGCGGGGAGTTTCGGCGGAAGGGGTCATGCAGCCTCCGTGGCCTTGGGGGCCCGGCGAACCAGCAACAAGTAGAGCACGGGAACGACCACCAGGGTGAGCAGCGTCGAAGTGCTCAGTCCGGTGATGACCGTGATGGCCATTGGAGCTCGCATTTCCGCGCCCTCTCCCGAACCAAAACGGCCCAGAATGGGGAGTCCGGCCAGCCAGCCCGTCAGTGGCAAGAGGCCCAGCACGGTAGTGGTGGTGGTCATCAAGATGGGACGCAAGCGCGCGCGTCCTGCATCGAGGATTGCCTCACGGGTTTCCCAACCCTCGCCGCGGCGCTGGTTGATGCGGTCCACCAGCACGATGGCGTTGTTGACCACGATGCCCGCCAAGAGGATCAACCCCACGAACACCACCACCGAAAGCGGGATCGAAAACGCGTCGAGCACGTACACCACCCCAATCGCCGCCAGGGGGACCGAAATCAAGATGATGAAAGGCTGCAAGAGCGATTCGAACTGGGTGGCCATGACCACGTAGACCAAAAAGATCGCCAGCAAGAGCGCCATGGTGAGGCTTCGGCGGCTCTGGTCGAGCTCACGCTTTTGTCCGCCCAATTCCACGATCACGTTGTCGGGGACTTCCATGTCCGCCAGCGCCGTTTCGATCGAGGCGGTGAGACCACCCAAATCGAAACCCGTCGCGCTGGCCGTGACCAAGACGGCGCGGTTGTTGCCGATGCGTCGGACTTCAGCAGGCCCTTGAACTTGCGATAGTTCGGCCACCGCCGAAAGGGGGATCGGATTGGCATCCGTCGGGTTGATCACCAGCGCGCGCACGTCCTCGAGCGTCGCCAAGCGATCCTGGTCGGCGCGCACGCGGATGGCAATGCGGTCTTCGCCCTCGACAAAACGCGTGTCGACCCGGCCCAGGACCTGGTCCCGGATGAAGCTCGACATGGTGCCGATGTCGAGCCCAAAGGCCAGGGCCTTGTCCCGGTTGAAAACGAGCAACGCTTCGGGATGACCGGGGTGCAGGGTGCTGCGCACATCGGTCAGGCCGGGCAGCTGGTTCAAGCGCTGCTCCACGTCCCGCGCGACTTCGGCCAGGGTGTCCAGGTTGTGGCCCCGGACTTCGACGGCGATCGGAGACTCGAGCGAGAAGGGGGTCGGCCGCCGGAAGGTGGGCGGTTTGGTGATGGCCGGGGTCTGTTCGATGATGCGGCGAACCTGCTCCTCGATGCGGTTCTCGGCATCCTCGCTGGCCGCGCCGGTCGCCAAGCGCACGGTCAAACGGCCGGTGTTCTCGCCTTCGATTTCGCGGGTAAGGGTTTCGGCTTCGACCCCCACGGTCAGGGCCGTGGTTTGCACGCCCGCAAGCGCCTGGACCTGTTCGTCGATCTCACCGAAGATCGCTTGCGAGATCCCGATGGGGGTGCCCACTTCCAAGGTCATGAAGGCCGTGAATTCACCCTGGTGGATTTCCGGAAGCAGCTCCAAGCCCAGGTTGCCTACCCGTTCGTAGGCTCCAAAACCGAGCAATCCCACCGCGCCCAGCACCAACCAGGGTGCGCGCAACGAGCCAGCCAATACGCGCGGGTACAGCCAGTCGAGGAAGTTCCAAAGGGGGTCAAACGTGAAGCGCCGGACGAGCCCAAGCAGCCAAACCACAAGCCCTGGGATCAGCGCTAGCAGCATGACCAGCCGCAAGGCCAGGAACAGGACCACCAAGAGCAACCTCCCCAGCAAGGTGAAGAGGTTGGGAACCGTTTGGATGGGGCTCCAGCGGAGCCCGGTCCCCAGGCGTTCGTGCAGGAACGACCCGACAAACTTTGCCAGCCGTAGTGGGGCACTAGCGGGTGCCTCCCGCACGATGGTGGCCGAGCGACCCACCCAAGCGAACGAGCGTTCGAACGATCCCGCGTTGGCCAGCATCGGGCGCGCTGCGAGCATCGGTATGAACAGCAGGGCTACCGCCAACGAGACCAACAACGACGACACCACGGTCACGGCCTGGTCGGCGAAGATCTGGCCGGCCACGCCTTCGACAAACACAATCGGAGCGAAGATCGCGACGGTGGTCAGGGTCGAAGCCGTGATCGCGCCAGCCACTTCGCTGGTCCCGCGGATCGCGGCACGCTCCAGATCGTCGCCCTCATCCCGGCAGCGCGTGATCGACTCCAGCACCACGATGGCGTTGTCAACCAACATGCCGATGCCCAGGGCCAAGCCACCGAGCGACATGATGTTGAGCGAAACGCCGGTCAAGAGCATCGGCGCGAAGGTGGCGATGACCGAGATCGGAATCGCCAGGGCGATGATCATGGTCGCTGTCAGGTGGCGCAGGAAAAGCCAGATCACGGCCACCGCAAACAGCGCACCCAACGTTCCCGCTTGACGCACGTCGTCCACAGCGGCCTCGATGAACACCGATTGGTCCGAAAGGAGCTCGAACTTGGCCTCTTTGCTGAGGGTGTACGCCAAATGGGTGAGCATGCGCTGGTTGGCCCATTGCGAGTTGCCCGCGCCGGATTGTCCCTTTTTCTGCTGCTCTTCGGTGCCAAACACCGCTTCGCGAACCCTTTGGGCCACATCGACGATGTTGGCCCCGGCTTCGCGGTAGATTGTGATCTCGACCGCTTCCGAGCCTTTGATGCGCGTGATCACCTCGCGTTCGGCAAAGGTGCGTTCCACCTGCGCCACGTCTTGGATGCGGATGGTGGTGTTGTCGCGCTTTTCGAGGGCGAGTCCGGCGATCTCTTGAACGGTCTTGAACTCGTTGAGCGTGCGCACGAGGTAGTCGGTCGACCCTTCGCGGATCTGTCCGGCCGATGCGTTCAAGTTCTCCTGGGCGAGGCGCGTTCCAATCAGCGAAGGCGTGATGCCCAGCGCGGCCAAGCGATCGGGGTCGACCTTGATCAAGATTTCCTCTTGCAGTCCCCCGTGGACTTGAACTGCGGCGACGCCCTTGATCGTTTCCAGTTGGCGCTTGATGCGTTGCTCGGCGAGCCAGCGCAAGCGGATGAGCGTCTCGGGGCTGCGCGGGTCGGTAGCCCCGTCTGGAGCCCGTAGGCCGATACGCAGAATGGGGTCGAGGTTGGGGTCGTAGCGCAGGATCAACGGCCGCTCGGCGTTGTCCGGCAAGAACACGCTGTCCAGGCGATCGCGGACCTCCTGCACCGCGAAGGTCATGTTGGTGCCCCAAGTGAACTCGAGCAACACATCGGAGGTTTCGGCGCGGCTGATCGAACTCGATCGAACCAAGCCGTTCAGGGTCGAAAGCGCCTCTTGCACCCGTTCCGAGATGCGCTCCTCCACGTCCTCGGGTGCCGCTCCAGGGTAGTTGGTGCGCACCGTCAGCGTGGGGTAGCTGATCTCGGGCAGCAGATCCTGGGGTAGCTTGCCCAAGCTCACGATGCCGAACACGGCGATCGCAAGGAACAGCATGGTGACGGCCACCGGCCGCCGCGGAACGGCGGCCAGGATGCCCCCAATCGGCTTGGCGGTGGGGGAGTTGGACTCAGGCATCTTGGGCTTTGCCTTCCGAGGTGGCTTGGGTGTCGGTCGCAGCCGGTTGGGCTTCGCTGGTCTCCCCGTCGGGCAGCGTCGCGTCCTCATCCCCAGTGGGAGTTGGGGGGGCGAGCTGCACGTCTTGGCCATCCTCCAAGTCGCGTCCTCCGACGATCACCACGGGTTCGGCCTCGCGCAACTCGTAACCGTCGACGGGAATCACCTCCACGTCCAACTCGCCGAGCAAGCCCTCTTCCACTTCCACACGGACGGCACGCCCTTCGCGCACGACGAACAGATAGCGGCGTTCGCCTTCGCGGCGCAGCGCGCGCTTCTGGACCACCAAGGCTTGTTCGTGGCGCTCGGTGACGATGCTGAGGCGTACCATCATGCCGGGTAGCAGCGGAGGGCGCGGATCTCCGGCGGGGGGCTGCTGCAAGTCGATGGTCACCCGAATCGAGCCGCTTTGGGCGTCGACGGTGGGGCTCACGCGGCGGATCGTCCCGCCGTAGGCCACGTCGCCGTAGGCTTCAGGCACGGCGCGGATGGCAAGGGTCTTGTCGGCAGATTCCTGAAGCGCGGCGGCCTTTTGGAAGAATTCCAGCTCCTTTTGCGGGCGGAAGAGCACGGCGCGCAAGTGAGCGGGATCGGTCAGCAAGAACGCACCGGCATTGGGGCCCACGCTCGCACCCAGGTTGACTTTGCGCTCGGCGATGATGCCGGGGAACGGCGCTTTGATTTCGTAGTAGGAAAGCTCCAGCTCCGCCTTTTCCACCGCCAGTTCGGCACGGTCGATGACCGAACCTTGGTTTTCCAAATCCTGCTTGGCGCTGTCCTGGCTGAGGATCGAGGCTTGCCAGTCGCGGTAGGCCTGATCGCGGCTGAGTTCGAGTTTTTCCAGGTCGCTCGAACTCACGAAACCTGCGCTCTTGTTGCGTTCGTAGTCGCGGTTGGCTTGTTGGTGGGTCAGCGCCGCGCGTTGCACGCGCTCTTCGGCTTCCCTTACGGCCAAGGACAACTGCGGGCCCTTCCCGCGCGCTTCTTCGAGTGCCAATCGCGAATCGCGCAGCGCCGCATCGGCTTGACGCCCGTCGAGCCGAGCCAGGACTTGGCCTTCTACCACCGCGTCGCCTTCGTCGACCAATAGCTCCACCACGGTCCCCGTGGTTTGCGGCAGGACTTCGATTTGGAATTCGGACTCAATCGCGCGGGTCACGGTCAGCGTACGGACCATTTCCTTGCGCTCGACCGGAGCCACTTGAACCCGATGCAGGATGTCCCGTTTGACCTCGCCCTGCAGCGATGGTTGGTTGTTGGGACCCTTGGCGGGGTCTTGCTTTTGGCAGGCGCACAGGCTGGCAAGCAGCATCCACCCCGCCGCGATGGGCAGGGCTGTTCGGAGGTTTCGATCCATAGGTGAGTGAGGCTGGGACTAGGACAGCAGCCTAGAACATCGCGCCATGATGATCTCTGGTCTTGCCCGAGTGGTGGCAAAAGGTCTGTAATACGAAGCCGTTTCCCTAGGACGTCTGACCTTGAACACCCCCGCGCTCACTTCCTCTCCATCGCAAACGACAGGCTTGGCTCCGGGCAAGCGCCTATTGGCGGTCTTTGCCACCTGGGGACTGCTCCTGTTGGCCCAACCGGGTTGGTTCCACCAGGACGGGTTCGGTTGGCTCGCGATGGTCGCGTTGGTTCCCTGGGCTTGGGCGGCATCGCAGCCGGGCCCGCGGGCCAAGAGTGTCGAGTGGTTGGGTGCGACCTTTGGTTTGTGCGGGTACGCCTATTGGATGCGGTACTTGTTGCCCTGGGCGGTTTTCCCCATGGGAGCCGTGCCAGCCTTGTACATGGTGGGGGCGGGCGTCTTGCTGCGACGCTTGGCGCGCCGGTTTCCGTTGGCTCTGGCCGCGCCTTTGGCTTGGGTCACCGGGGAAGCGGTTCGCTTCGGCCTCGACGCTCCGTTGAGCTTCGGTTGGTGGCGGTTGGGCACCCTGTCCCATGCACAGGTTTGGTTCGCCTCGGGCGCGCGGGTTTTTGGGGTTTGGGGGCTTTCGGTGGCGATGGCGGCCTTTGCGGGCTGGATCGCGGATCGACTGCGCGGGGCCTCCGCGGTCGGGTCGGTAAGGCTCAGCTATGGCGTCGGGCTGGGAGTTCCTTTGCTCGTGATTGCGGCCGGTTGGTTCACTTCGCCGCCGGCGATGGTCGACGGTCCGCGCGTGATGGTCGTGACCCCGGGCTTGGAGCAGAAGCTCAAAGCCCACGCCGAGGACTACTTGCAGGTCCGCTTGATCGACCCATACCAACTCCTGGCGGACGGGATCGAAGCGGCCCGTGCGGCGGGGGAACCCAGCCCGGACCTGGTCTGCTTGGGTGAGACGATGTTGCCCGGAATCTCGATCGCATCCGACGTCTGGCCAGCGCTCGAGTCCGGAGTCAACGCGCCGGGCTTCGCAGGCCGCATCTGGTCTTTGGACGAGCTGCAGGCGAGCCAAGACATGCTGCAGTACGCGGTCGATCTGGCCCTGGGCCGGGCCCTACCCAGCCAAAAACTACTGAGTCGGTACCCCCAACCCTGGTTGCGGGCTGCTGCTCAGGGCACGCCCCCGATTCCCCCGGGCGCCTCGCTCTTCGGTGGGGTGGAGGCCATGGTGGTCCGCGATGGGGCCCTGTGGCGCATGAACGCCGCTCAGATTTGGAATCCCGAGGGCCAGCCCGGGCCCGTGGCCAGCAAGGTGCACCTGGTGCCCGCGGCGGAAAATCCCTACCCCGCGGCGTACCTGCCCTGGTTGCTGCGCATCATCCAGTCGGTGGGGGGCTACATCCCCGACTTCGTCACCAACGGGGTTTCCGCTGTTTTGCCCTTCACGGGCCGCGATGGCCGGACCTGGCGAGCGGGGGTCTTGATCTGCTACGACAACTCCTACGACGACCCCTTTCTTGGGGTGCAGGGGGGCCAAGGGGTCGATTTCCACCTGGTGGCCAGCAACGAGGCCTGGTACGAGGAAAGCGTGCTGATGGACCACATGCTGGCCTTTTCGCGGCTGGAGGCGATCCAGGTGGGTCGGTCCGTGCTGCGGGCCACCAATTCGGGGGCCAGCGCCCTTTTTGGTCCTGACGGGCGGCTCTTGGCCCTTCTGGAGCAGGATGGCCGGCACAAGATGGTGCGCGGGACCCTGCGGGTCACGGTCCCGGTTCCCAAGCGCGACGCGGACGGGGCGGCGCCGCTCACACCCTATGTACGGACCCGCCGAATCCAGGCCTGGGCCTTCGGGATCCTGGTTCTGGCCTGCGCATTCCTGGCTGGAAAGCGGTAACTGCCGCCCTCGAAACGCCTAAGAGCCGCACGGTGGGCGATCCAGGTCCCCGGAACGATGCTTGACCGCCTCTATCCGGCACTCCTATACTCGCCCGCCTCAGCGAACCGCCCCCGGTCGAAAGCCCCGGTTGTTCCGATTTCGCAAGAAATGGGAGCCTCCGTGGTGCCGGAGCCAGGGACGCAACCAACCGTACCCCTCCTGTTCAGAGCCCCTGCCCCGGGATTCTGTAGGTTGGGGCTCCCCAACAGACCCAACCCCCCACTCTCGGATCCAACATGAGTTCGATCGCACGGATCTTCATCGTTCTGAACCTATTGCTCGCCGCCCTGGCCCTGGGATGGGCTTCCAACCACTTGAGCTCGGCTCAAAACTGGAAGACCAAGCACGATGAACTGGCTACCGCCAAACAGCAGGAGCTAGACGCCCTGAACGAGGACCTCAAGGCTCGCAACGCCGAAATCGCCACTCTCAAGGAGTCCAGTGGTCGCTTCCGTGACGAGCGGGACCAGATCAAGAACATCAACGACCGCAACATCGCGGACTTGGCGGCCGAGAAGGACACCAACTCGCAACTGCGCGCTTCGGTGGACGGCATCAACCAGAACATGGCTGCCCTAGAGCAAGCTCGCAGCGAAGCTCAAACCAAGTACGAGCAAGCCATGGCCGAGCTGCAAGCCGCCAAGGATGCTCGCCGCGAAGCGGAAGCCACGGCTCAATCCTCGGGCGATGCCCAGCGTGACGCCGAGGAAGCCCTCGCCGCCGCCGAGCGTCGCATCGTCGAGCTCGAGACCGAAACCACCACCTTGGCCAAGAACCTGGAGAAGACCCAGACGACCTTGGACGTGGTCATCGCCGAAACCGGCGTCGACCCGACCGTGTTGATGGTCCAGCCCGAAATCTCGGGTGCGATCGTGACCGTGTCGAACGCAGTCAAGCCGGGCCTCGTGGGGATCAACCGCGGTCGTGCCGATGGCGTCCAGCGTGGCTTTGAGTTCAGCGTCTACAACGGCAACCAGTACAAGGGCACCGTCCGAGTAGAAACCGTCGAAGACAACATGTGCTTCGCCACGATCAAGAGCGTCTACCAAGACCGCGCCATCACCCAAGGCGACAAAGCCACCACCCGCCTGTAGGCCAACCCAAAGGAGCAATTCCCATGGCCCAAACTCGCAAGAAAGCTAGCTCTGCCCGCCGGACCGGCGCGGCGGAAACTCCGAAAGCCTCTGCCCGCGCTCCCCGCGCGTCGGTGGATGTGGTCGAAGAGGAGAAAGGCTTTGGCCTGGAAGAAGGCATCGTCTTCTTCACCACGATCCTCTTGATCGTTGCGTTCTTCATGATCGACCGCGCTCGCGGTTCCTACGGCGAAGGCATGTTCTTCAAGTAGGCCCCCGGCCGCGACCCAAGCGCGAGGCGTCCTTCCCCTGGGGAGGACGCCTCGCGCTGTTTCTGCGCGCGTCGGCGCCGCCGGCCAGAACTGGACCGAATTCTTCCCAATTTCAACGCGGTTTTGGAATTGCCCAGAGCCTGGGGGCCCTTACGCTTGAATAGGGCCCGAAGCGACCCCTAGACTCGCGGGCGAGGGTGATCAGGGCTTGGGGAGTTCGGTGTGGGAACCGTTTCTTCCAAGTCGACTGGGCCCGCTGCACACCGCAAAAACCGTCTGGGAGCCTCGATGTTGAATGTTTTTAAGCCGATGGAATGGGCCTTCGGGCACTTCTCTGTCGACATGGGAATCGACCTGGGTACTGCCAATACCCTGGTCTGCGCCCGTGGGCGAGGCATCATCTTGAATGAGCCCAGCGTGGTGGCCGTCAAGAAGGGCACCAACGAGGTGCTGCTCGACGGCATGGCAGTGGGCAATACGGCCAAGGCCATGCTCGGCAAGACCCCCGGATCGATCGAAGCCATCCGCCCGCTCAAGCACGGCGTGATCGCGGACTTCGACGTGACCGAGAAGATGCTGCGCTACTTCATCACCAAGGTCCATGAAGGCCGCTCCTGGATCAAACCCCAGGTCGTCATCGCGGTCCCCGTGGGCATCACCGCCGTCGAACGCCGGGCGGTGATCCATTCGGCCGAACGGGCTGGCGCTCGGCGCGTGTACCTGATCGACGAGCCGATGGCCGCGGGTATTGGGTGCGACATGCCCGTGACCGAAGCGCGCGGCTCGCTGGTCGTCGACGTGGGGGGTGGAACCACCGAAATCGCCGTCCTGTCGCTCGCTGGAGCGGTCGTATCGACCTCGCTGCGTATCGCCGGGGACGAGATGGATGAAGCCATCGTCGCGCACCTGCGCCGTCACCACAACCTACTGATCGGCGAGCAAACCGCCGAGCGCATCAAGCTCACCATCGGATCGGCCTACCCCATGGAGCAAGAGCTCTCGATGGAGGTCAAGGGCCGCGACTCGATCCAGGGAATGCCCCGTCGCACGACGGTCACCTCGATCGAAGTCCGCGAGGCCCTGGGTCACCCCGTGCGCCTGATCTGCGAAGCGATCCGCGGCATCCTCGAGGAGGCCCCGCCCGAAATCTCCGCCGACCTGTACGACTCGGGCATCACCCTGGTGGGTGGTGGCGCGTTGCTGCATGGTCTGGGCCAGGCGATCTCCGAGTACATCGGCGTGCCCGCTGTCATGGCGCCCGATCCCCTGACCGCCGTGGCGCGTGGAACGGGCATCTTCCTTGACAAGCTCGACGTGTTCAGCCGCGTGTTGGCCAGCGAAGACGACGACTAGGTTCGCGCAGGAATCCAACTGCCAGCCCACAAAGCAGCGGGGCGTCCCGGCCACCGGCTAGGACGCCCCGCTTGTCGTTTGGGGCCCCTAGGAGCCCTTCTGCAGGCAAATCAGTCGCGGTACTGGCTGTGGCAGTCCTTGCAGCTCGAGGAGGCGACCTTGTAGGCGTCGGCCGCTTGGGCGCGCCAATCGACTCCTTGGGCTTCCAACTCGCCACGCGACCTCAGAATGCGCGCCAGGTCGATGGTGCCCTTGTGGCCGCTTTGGAACCAACCCAGGACTTCCTCGCTGTGCGGCATCGGGCTGTCGAAGTCCGCCATGTTCTTGCAATGCTCCAAAATCTCCGCGCACTGTTCGGCTTCGTGCGCGAGCTGGATGTCGGGGTGCTCCGGGTCGACTTGCCAGTCGTGCTTGGCCGCGTACTTGAGCTCGTCCCAATGGCGCCCCATGGGGATCATCCCGGCGCGAACGCCATCGAACATGTGTTGGGCGGGGAAGTCGAAGGTCTGGGCGGCGGTTTCGGCGGCGGTGGGCATCTCGGCGAAGGCGATCTCGTCGAACAGCCCCTTGTAGTTGGTGGCCGTCCCACACCATTGCAGCATCTCCGCCAGGGCCTCTTCGCGCGCGGCGCCGTCGAGCACCATACGGCCCACGGCCGCTGCGGCGGGGCCGCGGTGCTTGCCGTGGTAGCAATGCACGTAGAAGGGGCCGGGCAGCTCGCGGAAGGTCTTGGCGATGTGGTCCAGCTGATCCTGCTCGATGCCGCTGTACTGGATGGGAATGTGCACGTAGCGCATGCCGCGAGCCTCGGCCGCCTTCCAATCGGGGGCCTTGCCGTCGACCGAAAGGATGGTCTTGATGCCCATGGACTGCAATTCGTCGAGGGCATGGTCACCCTGGGGTTCGGCCCCAGACACGATCCGCTCGCTCAGGTGGAACACGTTGTGCAAGCCAGGTAGTTCCTCCGGCTCGACCTTGGGCAAGGTGTGGGTTTGGGCCACTTCCACGGCATCCACCGTCGCCGAAAGGGGGGCCGCGATCACCATGGGGATGGGCGCGGGCTCCGGATCGGAGGCCTGGGGGACTTGGACACAGCCAGCCAAAAGCACGGCGCTCAAGAAAGCGAAGTTCGAGTTCATTTTGGGGGGGGAACGATCGATGGTGGGCGTTGGCCCGGACGTTGGCCCGGGCATCCCACCCGGTTGCGGGACCTTCTGCAAGTCCTGTGCCAGCAAAGGGGCGTGCTCACGGGACCTAGCTGGGGCCCCGCAGAGCTGGGGGCCGCAAAATGTAGCCCCAATGGGCCGGGACTGTTACCCACGCGTAACTCAAGCGCGGGCCGGAGTGGGAGAGGTGCCGTTCCGGAGCGTGATTCGGGTGCGGGCAATCGGCACAATGGACCCATGGGGAGACAGCGGTGGGGGGGAATTCAGTTGGTGACGTGCTTGGTGCTGTCCGCCCTAGCCCTATGGCCGGTGGATGCCCTGGACCGCCTCTTGGGATTGCTGGCCTTGCCCGCCCGCCCCTTGCTCCAGGTCAGCCGTCCTTGGTGGCCCATCGGACAGGTTCTGGCTGGCTCGGACGAGGATGGCAAGCTCCGCACCAGGGAGGCGGAAGAAGCGGGTTTGCTCGAGCAGTGGGTGCGCGAGCAAGCCGTGCCCCGCTCGGTTGCGATGGAAGAGGGCGTCAACTTGCATGCCGAAGCGGTGGGGCGGCCTTCGGGTCAACTCGACGCGCTGTTGGTGCGCGTTTGGCAGCCGGGGTTGGTGCGCCCGGGGATGCCGGTCACGACTGGCGATCACTACGTGGGGCTGGTGAGCCACGTGGTGGAGCGGCATGGCCGCGATGGTGCGTTCGAGGATGTCACGGTCGACCTCATCACCGGTACTGGCGCGCGCATCGGGGCGGGAGTCCTTGTCGAAGGGGTTTGGCAGCCCAATTCGCTGTTCGTGGTGGGCGGATTGTTGGCGCCCGAAGACTTTGGTTTGGCGTCCCAGCGCGAGGTCCTCGCCGTGCACCACCCTTCCAACTACAGCCTTTCGGCGGGGCGCGTTTTGGTCCATGAAGCTGCCATTGGGGGCCGCGATCTCGCAGGGCTGGCCAACGGGTTCCAGCTTGGCACCCTGGAGCGAGCCCCCGAACCGGACGAGCACACCCGCATGGATTTGCTTGGGGTCGTGCCAGAGGTGGATTTCGAAAGCGGTCTCTACCAAGTCCTGATCCATACGGGTTTGTCCACCGAGCAAATCGGAAGCCAAATCGAATCGGTTGGGCAGCGCGGCCATTGGATTCCCGCGCAGCCGATTCCGCTCGCGGATCCGGCGCCTTGGCGCGAGGGTTGCAAGCTTGCGCGCGGGACTCGTGCTGGTGTGCAAGTGGGAGCGGCGCTGGCGAGCGGGGTGCGCCTGATAGGACGCGTCGAACGAGCAGGGCCTTGGCACGCAAATGTTTCGACGCTCGGGGATCGCGGCTTCACCGTGCCGGCCATCGCCCTTTGGCTCAACGCAGAGGCGGAACATCCCACGTTTGTGTTGGGGCGATTGCAGGGGCTCGGGCGGGATTCCAAGGGAAACCTATTGTTCCACTGGGCAGCGGCGCTTCCGCGCATCGGCGAAGAGCCCGCTCGAGCACGCATCTACACCGGTTCGGGAGAACCAGGTGTCCCGCGCGGTCTGCTGTTGGGGGAAGCCGATATCCCTTTTGGGCCTGGTCCGCACCGCTTGGTCATCGAGCCGCCGGACTCCAGCGATGTTTGGCAGGACGTTCGGCTGTTCCAGTTTGAGGGGGTAGGGCCTTGAGTGGTGCGCGCGGAATGCCTTGGTTGATGCTGGCCTTGTGGGCTGCCTTGGTGGTGGGCCTACAGGCCGCATGGATCCACCGCTGGACGCCTTTGGGCGGGCCTGTGACGTGGTTCTACCCCGATTGGACCTTGGTCCTATTGGTCGCTGTGGGGGTCCGGCTGCCCCAGCGCCAGGTGGGCGTGGCGGCCGCAGTCCTGGGCATGGTGCGCCTGGCGTACAGCGGCGACGCACCCACCATCATCCTGGCGGGATACGGTTGGGTGGCCCTGGCGGTGCAGGCCTTGCGGTCGGGCATCGATGTCAGCGGACCGTTGCCCCGCACGTTGTTGGCCTTCGTGGCTGCCGTCGGCGTTTCGGTTTGGTGCCAAGCGGTCCAAGCCGTGCGCCATCCACTGCTCCTGCCCGATGGCTTCGGGTACCCCGTTTGGGTGGACATGGCCCGTCGTGCGTTTCCGGCGGCGTTGATCACTGCCTTGATCGTTGGGCTTCTGGGCGTTGTGCTGTCACGCCTGCCGGGTCTTTCTCCTCTCTACCAGAGGCCTCGGTTCTGATGCTGCGCCGATTTCTACCGCTGATGCTGTGCGTGGTGCTGGCCCTTTTGGTGCTGGTCTCTCGCCTGTACGAAGTCAGCGTCGAGGAGCACCCGATCTGGGCGCGCGAGGCTGCCAGCCTGGAGCGCAGCGCGCACCTTGTGCCCTATCGCCGCGGCCGCATCCTTGATCGCAAGGGACGCGAGTGGGTGCGCGATGAAGTACGTTACGAAATCGAGTTCGTTTGGCGCGATTTCCGGCGGGGCCATCCCTTGGGCAACATCGCGCAACTGATGTCGCTCACCCTGATGCGGCCGGTGGACCTGGAGGAAGTGGCAGGCGGCGACGCGGCCCTCTGGGCCGACCATCTGGTGTCACTGTCCCCGGCGGAGATTCGCACCTTTGGACGTGGGGGAGAGCTGCGCGTCGGCGGAGTGGACATAGCTGCTCTGCCTGAAAAGGGTCGCCGAGGAGCCCAACGTGAAGAGCGCCGAGCGGCTCGGGCAGAGTCGTTGCGCTTCTACATCGAACGCTTGTTGCAGGTCGATCGACGCGAGTGGCGCGCGTTGCGGGACCTGCGCGACTCGGATCGGGCCGGTGAGTCCTACGCGAGCCTGGTCGCGGGCTTGCGCCAAGAGGATGGGGAAAGTACCAATGCGGCCACCCAACGGTTGCGGCGCGAATTGCGTATGCGCGTGGATCGTTCGCTGCAATACCTCGACGAGTTGGGACAACTGGTCGATTGGTCCGACGTGTATGCCGCTGATGAGGTCATGCCGCCGACGACCTTGGAGCGCGTGGTGCAAATCCTCGACGTGGCCCGCGAAGAGTCCGAGAACTTGGCGGCCGATCGCTTGTTTGCGATTGCCGCGGGCTTTCCCGCGAGCCAATTGAGCTTGGCGAGCCTGCGCCTCTTGGACTTGGAGTGGCTCAAGAAGTGTTTGTACTGGGATGAGCCGCGGATCGAGTCGTGGCGCGTCCGGCGCGGTGGCCAATTCGCACAACAGGTCCCCAGTTATGTGGCGGGCTACGTGTTTGCGCGCATGCAGCTCGCGGATGGCGAACAGGCGAACCGGGTGCTGGATGCCCTGGCCCATGAATTCGTGGATCCCAGCGACCGCCCGGATCCGCGCAAAGCCCTGGTGCTGCCCTGGCAGCGGGCAGATCACTTGCGCATCCTAAGCGAGCTCGACGACGCCTTGGAAGCGCCCATCGACTCGGTGTGGCTAGACACTCCGGTCTTGCCGGTTCAGGATCCTTCTTTGCGCAAGGCGGGGCTCGCGGGCTTGGACCTGTTGGATGCCTGCCTGCAGCCGGACGAAGTGCGCTACGGGGGCCTTGCAGCCCGGCAAGATCTGTCGGAAGCCCTGCTCCAGCTACCCGGTGTGCGCCAGCGGCGAACCGATTGGAAACCCGGTGAGCTGGAACCCGTCGAGCAGGTCTTGCTGGCCTGGAACGACCGGTTGGAAACCCGCGTGGAGCAAATCTTTGAGGACCTGCCCCAACCCGTTCGCTTCGATTCCGATGCCATTCGGGCCGCGCTGGAGGATCGCGACCACGTGATCAAGGACATGAGCTCGCGCCCCATGCGGTTCAGCCGTAATCCTTCGCAGGAGATGGTCCACCACGTCGAGCGCTACCACCAGGACTATGCGGGCCTGCAGGTTAAGAGCGTCCGTTCCCGGGCCGCGGCTGCGGAGGCTTGGGTTGCGAACGATGACCCCGAACATCCCGAACGCCTTTTGGCGGGGAACTTGATTGGCAAGGTGCGTTCGCCCAAGTTGGTTTCGCTGCTCGAACGGGGCGCCCAGGAACGCCAAGCCCAGGAAATCCTCCGGCAGGTTGAGTTGGACGAGGCCGATCGTGAGTTCGTGGTGGAGGCTGCCGCGGAGAGCTTCCTGCCCAGCCAAACCGTCGGAGGCAGCGGGATCGAAGGCTACTTCGACCCGGAATTGCGCGGGCGCAATGGGTTCCGCGAGGTGGTGGGCTTGGAAGAAACCCACGGAAAGTCGGGCCGGCGTCCGCTGTATCGGGCTCCACAGGATGGGCAAGACTTGACCTTGACCCTCGACATGGATTTGCAGGAGGCGGCCGAGTTCGTCATCAACCATCCCGAACCGCCCCCCGCAGGCGAGATCAAGTACGACCCCGAGTGGTTGCGGTTTCCGGTGGGCGCGATCGTGGCCATTCGAGTCGATGGCGAGGTGCTGGCGGCGGCTTCTGCACCCGTCGTTACCGATGACGGCGCTCCCCACCAGGACGGCCAGCGCAAACTCGCGATCGAACGCACCTTGCGCATGCCGACCTTCCAGCCCCCGGGTTCGATCTTGAAGCCGCTCGTTGCCGCTTGGGCGCTCGAGTACCTGGGCCTCAACCCAGGCCAACCACGGGTGATCTGCAAAGAGACCACCACTACGAAGAAGAAGCCGGGCGCAGGCTGGGGGGCCGTTGGGTGCCACGCGTACTACGGGCATTCGACCGCCGAGCATGCGCAAGCTGGCCAACCCGACATCGACCTGGAAACCGCGATCCGGGTATCTTGCAACACCTACTTCGCCCAGTTGGGTGAGACCCTCTACGACGAGCACGAGTTCCAGAAGATGTTGGCTGCCTTTGGTTTGGGCAAGCGAACCGGGATCCTGAACTTTGGCTTGGAAGGGCGCGGCGGGTGGTTGGAGGAGTTCGACTACAAGCCCCTCGAGGCATACACCCCCATCCAGCGCCAACGATTGGGCAACGGGCTGTCGCACATCGTCGCTACGCCGATGCAAATGGCGCGCGCCTACGCGGGACTCGCCACCGGTCGCTTGCCCGAGATCCACGTGGTCGAACGAATCGGTGACCAAGCCTTGCCCCCGCACTTCGATTCGCTCCCCATCGCAGAACACAACCTAGCCGTCGTACGCCATGCCATGGAGGCGGTGGTGGAGAAGTCGGGGGGCAGCGCCCACAGCAAGGGTTTGTCCGAGGCCGACCTGGGGTTCCGTTTCGTATGCAAGACGGGCAGCGCCGATTACATCGCCGAAGGAGAAGTGCCCGACTTCAACCAATTCAACCTTGCAAGCGGTGGAGAAGGTGTTTGGCACAACGGCGTGCGCAAGCACACCTGGGTGGCTGGGTGGTTCCCGGCCGAAGATCCCAAGGTCGTGGTGGTGGCCTACATCCACGACACCTCGACCACGTCTTCGCACGGTGCCGTCTACGTCATGGCGCAGTTCCTGCGGCACCCAGCGGTACGCGCCTACCTGGAAGGGGCCCAATGAGCGCTTACCATGACCGCTCCCGGCGAGAGTCTTGGTTCTCGACCGCCCACATCCGCTGGTTCGCAGTGGATTGGCACATCTTGATTCTGGCGTTGATCTTGCTCGCCACCGGGATGTTGTTCCTGAGCGCGATGGACAATGCGGAGGAGGCCCACCTGCGGGTCGCGGGGGGGGTGAACTACCACGGACACCAGGAACGGGTGCTGCTGACGTTGCCTTTGATTTTGGTGGGCATGCTGCTGCGGCCCGGATGGGTACGGCGGCATGCGGGTTTGGCCTATGCGGGGTCGATTGCGCTGTTGTTCGCGGTCATGTTCCTGGGGAATGAACGCAACAACGCCAGGCGTTGGATTCAGCTGCCGCGCTTCGACTTGCAGCCCTCGGAGCTGGCCAAGCTTGGGTTGATCCTGATGTTGGCGCGGCTCTTGGCAACCAATCGCCTCGAGCGACCGCGCGATTGGCTGGCCCCTATGTTGGTGGCGGGTCTGCCCATGCTGCTCGTGGCCGGGCAGCCCGACCTGGGGACGGCCATGACCATGGTTCCGATCACGCTTGGCATGTTGTACCTGGCGGGAGCCCGGGGCACTTGGATTGCCGCGCTTCTCCTGGGCGGGGTTCTGTTTGGGGCTACCGCCCGACAGATGGGGCTGGTGCAGGATTACCAATGGAAGCGCGTGGAAACCTGGGCCAGCAGCTTCGAGCCTGCGGACTTGATCTCGCTCAAGAATGGGTCGGGTTACCACCAATACCAAGCACGGCTCACGATCGGCAACGGCGATCTGTTCGGCCGTGGTTTGGGGGAAGGCGTGGCCAACGGGGCGGGGCATTTGCCCGAACGGGATAGCGATTCGATCTTTGCGGTGATCGCGGAGGAATCCGGATTCTGGGGGGCGACGCTGCTGTTGACCTTGTATTCGGCTTTGGTGCTCTTCTTGATGGCCAGCGCCGCCGGTTTGCGCGATCGTTTCTCACGCTTGGTGGTGGGGGGGGTCGCCATCTACTTCGGTGCCCACGTATTCATCCACGCGGCGGTCAACATCGGATTGTTGCCCATGACGGGTCTGACCCTGCCGCTGATTTCGGCCGGGGGGTCTTCGTTGTTGACGACGTTCTTGGCCTTGGGTTTGGCCTTGGGGTTGGGCTCGCACCATGAGCGCAGCCTCGACCAGGACGCGTTTCGGGAGTATTGACCGAGCCTTTGCACTCCCTGCGGAGTTGGACTGGGCTTGGCTCCCGCTTTGGGGCCCCATCGGCTACGATATGGATGGCCTGCCCGCCTGAGCCCCATTAGGATTTCTATGCTCCATCGCTCCCGCTGGACCCTCTTGCTTTCGGCCTGCTTGGTCTTGTCGCTATTCGCTAGCGCGGTGCCCGCCACCGCCCAGGGACTTTCGAAGACGCTGTACAAGGACCAAGTCAACGGCTTCAAGTTTCGTCCCCCCAACAAGTTCCTGGTGGTGCCTTCGCAGCCGGCCATGATCGAGATGGGCATCCTGTGCCGGATGGAATCGGAAGAGGCCGATGCTGCCGTGCAGGTCTTGTGCTTCGCAGACCGCGACGAGGAGCCCGAGCCGGACGCTTCCGGCGAGGAGGACAAAGAGCGCACAGTCGTTCGGAGCAAGCGCATGCAGGTGGAAGACTTCTTGGCGACTTTCCTCAAGGGCAGCTTCCGCAAGACGGAGCCTGCGGAGGACAAGGAAATCAAAATCCACGGCATCGAAGCGCGCTGGCGCGTTTGGAACGCGAGCGGTCAACGTGTCGAAGTGTTCTCGTTCCCTGGGGAGCGCGCCGATTTCCATTTGGTCTACCAACTGACGACCCAGGTCGCCGATTCGCGCGATGGGAAGAAGTGGATCTCGATGATCTCCAAGTCCGGGCGGAGCTTCGAGTGGGAGAAGATCTTGGCCCCCGTCGATACATCGGCGATGGACTACGACGATCTCTTGAAGTACCACACCAAGGCTGACGCCCAATTCAAGGATTGGCGCGTGCTCGGGACCCCCTCCAAGCAGTTCATCATCAAGACTTCTTCCAAACGCGGGGCCTACATCAAAAACGTCATCACGCGCCTGGAACGTTCGCGTAGCCTTTTTGAAGAGGACTTTCCGCCCGCTGCCTTCGGCCTCAAAATGACGGCGATTTCGATCGTGCGGGTGTGTGGCACCGAAGAGGAGTTCCACCGCTACGGCAACACCAGCCGCGGCGTGGGGGGCTGGTTCAACCCCATGTCGGAGGAATTGGTGTTGTTCTGCGGGGATAAGGACAAGGAAGAAGATGCCGAGACCTTTGCGGTGATGAGCCATGAGGCCTTCCACCAATACTGCCACTTCCTGTTCCAGCGTTCGGAGGCCCATCGTTGGTTCGATGAGGGCCACGGGGACTACTACGCGGCGGCCAATTGGTTTGAGGGCAAGGCCTACGTCAAGCCCGAGGCTCCGGGTGGCTACAACCGGCTGCCGATTGCCAAGGACATGATCCAAAAGGGAGAGATGCGTCCGCTGGCCGAGCACCTCAACTACAACCACCAGCAATGGCAAACCCAAGGACCCTCCAACGTTTCTTGCTATGCCCAGTCCTGGTCGCTGGTTTACATGCTGCGGCAGGGGGCGTTGGGCAAGGTGCCTTCGCAGTACTGGGAGCCCGAGTACGCCGATATCCTGCCCCACTACATGTCCGCGCTGCTCGCGGGCTACGCCGAGCGCTATCAGGAGATCCTGAAGAAGCGCGAAGAGGCCGCCAAGGAGGAGGGGCGCGAGCTGACCGACGACGAGCGCGTCATCGATCGATTTGACCTGTCCCAAAGCGACCGCGACATGGTTTGGAAACAGGCCATGGACGCGTCCTGGGGCAAAATCGACCTCGACGCCTTCGAGAAGAAGTGGCTGGACTACGTCGCGAACGTGCTGTGATCCTGCCAAGGGCTGCGCCCAAAGCTGCGCCTATCGTTTGAGGCGCGCTTCCCATGCCGGGTGTTCGGCCCCCAGCCAGCCCACCAATTCGCCGTAGCCCTCCCCGTTGAGGTGCCAGCGGTCGGCTGCATACGTTGGATTCAAATCCCCGTTGGGAAGCTGCAGGGGCGGGCGGTTCGTGTCCAGGAATTCGACGCCCGATCGGAGGCATGTTTCGCGCAGCCGTTGGTTGGTTTGAGCCAGGCGCTCCGCCCAGCCCGCAGGCATGCTTTGTTCGGGCAGGATCCCGAGCACCAAGAGCGGCAATTGGGCATCCTGCTCCCGAAGTCTTGCAAGGACCCGCTCGGCGCGCTCCGCGATCACGTCGGGACTCGCGAGCAGCCGACGGAAGTCCACCGAGCCCAGGTACAAAACAGCGCCGCCGATGGGTTCGCTGGGGAGGCTCGCAGCCCATCGCGCCAGGAGCTCTTCGCACGGCTCATCATCGATGCCCCGATTGATCACGAGGGTGGGATCCCACCAGCGCTCGATGGGAAAGCGTTCGATCGTGGAGGATCCCGCTAGCAGGATGCATCCGGGTGCCGCGAGGTTGCGCTCGGCCTGGAATCGCTCGAGTCGTTCGGAACGGTGCTGGGCGCGGTGGCGGGCTTCCCGGTGGGCGTGGGGCTCCACCCAGCCTCGCAACGTCCAACCCCCGGGCAAGACATCCCACCAAGCCAAAGCCAAAAGGGCCGCGAAGAGCGCCATACCCAAGCTCAAGCCCACCAACCGCCGCTTCATCGACTCAGCCTAGGCGGCAGCGTGGTAGATAGCAAAGCCCGGGGCGCTGGTACGCACGCCGGGTGGCCCCAACAGGCGCTGAGCTTGGCCATTCGGCCGTTCCAGGTTCGCTTTCCTTCCCCAGCCGAATTCTTCGAACGGTTGTCGACAAGTCGGGATGGCGAGCAGGGGGCCTGCGCGGGTACACTCCGCCCCGGCCCCGTCCGCCATGGGCGGGTGCGGGGCCACAACCCGATCCAATGGTGCAAGGAGCACGACGAGCATGAAACCCCTCGCGTTAGGAATGGTGGAGACCAAGGGCCTGGTGGGATCCATCGAGGCTGCGGATGCCATGGTCAAGGCCGCCAAGGTCGAACTCTTCAGCAAGGAAAAGGTCACCGGAGGCTTTGTGACCTTCTTCGTGCGCGGTGAAGTCGGTGCCGTCAAGGCGGCTACCGATGCCGGTGCGGCGGCTGCCCGGCGCGTAGGTGAGCTGGTGAGCGTGCACGTGATCCCGCGTCCGCACCAACAGTTGTCCCAGATCCTGCCGGACATGCGTCCGGTGCCCAAGAAGTCCTGAGTCCTAGGTCTGTGTGAAGGGTTTCGATCCCGATCTCCGCGCGCTCCAAGAAGTGCGCGACCTAGTGGCCCGTGCCAAGGCGGCGGTCAAGGCGGTAGCCCACTACAGCCAGGCCGACGTCGACCGTTTGTGTGCCGCCATGGCCGAAGCGGGGGCGCGAGCCGCCCATGATTTGGCGCGTTTGGCCGTGCAGGAAACGGGGATGGGGCGCGTGCACTACAAGATCCTCAAGAACCTCTTGGGCAGCGAGGGTACTTGGGAGTCGATCAAGAACGAACGTACCGTGGGTTTGTTATCGAGTGATCCGGCCACCGGCATCACCGAAGTCGCGGCGCCCGTCGGCGTGGTGGCGGGCATCATCCCGAGCACCAACCCCACGTCCTCGGCGTTGTTCAAAGGCATCATCGCGGTCAAAGGGCGCAATGCGATGGTGCTGAGCCCGCATCCGAGCGCCAGACGCTGCATCCTGGAGGCCGCCGAAGTGATGCGCAGGGCCATCGCGCGCGCCGGAGGTCCGCCGGATCTGGTGACCTGCCTGGAAATGCCCACGCTGGAATCCACCGGAGCGTTGATGAAACACCGCGACGTGTCGGTGATCTTGGCTACGGGCGGATCGGGACTGGTGCGCGCCGCCTACAGCTCGGGCAAACCTGCCTACGGGGTTGGGCCAGGGAACGTGCCGGCGTACGTCGATCGCAGCGCCAACATCCGTCAAGTGGCCGAAGATTTGGTCACTTCGCAAAGCTTCGACAACGGCACGCTTTGCTGTTCCGAGCAAGGACTGGTGGTCGATGCACCGGTGTACGACCGCTTGCTGGCCGCCCTGCGCGAGCGGGGCGCGCACCTTTGCACTCCGGAGGAAGTTCGGATGTTGGAGGTCCTGTGCAACCAAAACGGCCACATGAACGCCAAGGTCGTGGGGCAGGATCCCTGGAAGGTCGCTGAAATGGCGGGTTTCCATGTTCGGCGTTCGACGACGGTTCTGCTAGCTCCTCAGAACGGCGTCGGTCCCGAGCATCCGCTGTCGATCGAGATCCTGTGCCCGCTTCTCTCGGTGCACAAAGTCCAAGGCTGGCAAGAGGGCTGCCAGGTAGCCACCGCCATGCTGCACTTGGGCGGGCTGGGCCACACGCTGTCCATCCACGCCCAAGACGATGCGGTGTTGGAGGCCTTTTTCCTGGAGAAACCCGCCAGCCGGATTGTGGTCAATGGTCCTTCTTCGCAAGGCGCGACCGGGTTCAGCACCCATTTGATGCCCTCGTTCAGCTTGGGTTGTGGTCCCCAGGCGGGCAACATCACTTCGGACAACATCACGGCGAAGCACCTGATCCACATCAAGCGCGCCGCCGCACCCCGCGCCGATTGGAAAGCAATCGAACGTCGCTTCCACGAGCGCGCAGCGGCCATGACCGGGGAAGCCGCACCGCGCGGCAGCGGCCTGCGCGGGGATCCGGGTCTGGCATTGGCTTCGGGATCGATCGAGCCCGCCAGCCAGCCGGTGCGCCAACCCGCGCCGATTGCGATTCCCAAGGTCACGCTGACCCCCAAGCCAGCGCCGCCGAGCGCCCCCGCGCCGACCTTCTCACGCCCCAGCCAAGCGATCGCGACCCCGCGGCCCGCACCCCCGGCGCAGCCGGCCCCTACGCCCACTTCGACCCGGCTGCCCGAACGCGGCGCCAGCCTCACACCCGCCGAAATCCAAGGCATCCTCGAACACGCCGGGGCGGGCTGCCCCATGGGGCCCTGCCAAGGGTGCCCACACTCGGACAAGACCACGGGCGCATGCCGCGCCTGAATCGCAACCAACCCATTCCTAACCAAGGAAGGAACGCAACATGAAGAACGAATCGGAAGTAGCCCTGGGCATGATCGAAACCCGCGGACTGGTCGGTGCGGTGGAAGCCGCCGACGCGATGGTCAAAGCGGCCAAGGTGACCTTGGTGCAGCGCGAACTGAGCGGTGCGGGCCTCGTGACCGTCATGGTGCGCGGGGAAGTCGGCGCGGTGAAAGCCGCCGTCGAAGCCGGCCAGGCTGGCGCGCGCCGCGTGGGGGAGTTGATCAGCGCGCACGTGATCGCCCGTCCCGCCGACGACTTGGAAGGCTACCTGCCGACGGCGGCGGAGTGACTCCTGCTCGACTTGGCCTAGCCGCAGGCTAGCGAGTCGTCGGAACAGCCCCCATGGCGTCCTCCAAAACAGTCATTGACCTGCGTGGTGTGGTCCACTTGGACCAGCTCCAGCCCCAGGTCGCCGCGACCATCGCGACCAACTCGGACGGGTTCTTTCCCGTGCCCGGGGAGAGTTCCTGTTGGATCGAAGTCCAGCCGGGAATGGTGGTCAACCGCCTGATGGACGTGGCGCTCAAGTCCTGCGATGTGACTCCGGGCGCACTGATCACCGAGCGGCACTATGGCACCCTCGAGGTGCACGGCCCCGACCAGGGCCAAGTGGTCCAAGCCTGCGCTGCGATCCTCGCGGAGATCGGATGCCGGGCGGAGGACCAGATCAAACCTACGGTGCTGATCGACGAGATCATCCGCAAGGTGACCTCGCACCACGCCACGCTGATCAACCGCACCCGGGCAGGCATGTTGTTGCTGGCCGACGACACGCTCTACACCCTCGAAGTCACGCCCGCCGTGCACATCCTGCACGCAGCCAACGTAGCCGAGAAGACTTCGCCCATCCGCATCATCGGCCTGGGTAGCGATGGTGCCGTGGGGCGTTTGCGGCTCGCGGGAAGCGACGCCGAGATCGATGCCGCTGTGGAAGCGGTACGGCGCACCATGGCGGGGCTCACCGGGCGCAAGGCGGAGGGGACCCGCTGATGTTTGTCGGACGCGTCATCGGACAGGTTTGGGCCACCCACAAGGTCGCGGACTTGGAGGGCAAACGCCTCTTGGTGATCGATCCGCTCCCGGCGGCCCACGGCTCCCCCGATCCAAGCGCTCCGATGGTCAAACCGGTCGTGGCGGCGGATCCTTTGGGTGCGCGCGTGGGGCAAAGGGTGCTGGTGGCCTTTGGCAAGGCGGCGCGCGTCGCTTCTTGGGGCGGCGACGGCGACTATGCCCTAGAGGCCGCGATCGTGGGATTGGTGGATGAGCTCGAAGTACCCGGTGCTCCCAGTTCCTGGCAGGATGGGGAGGACGAAGCATGCTAGTGGCCACCGTGATCGGCAACGTTTGGGCGACCCACAAAGATCCGTCGCTCGAGGGCCTACGCTTCTTGGTGGTCCAACCCATGGACGCCCTGGGTAAGGGAACTGCGGAGACGATCGTCGCCGCCGACCCGATGGGAGCTGGGATCGGCGAACGGGTGCTGGTGGTTTTCGGCCGCGCCGCCCGGCACGTCATCGGCAAGGGCCACGACATCGGCTTTCAAACGGCGGTTTGCGCGATCATCGACCGCATGGAACTATCGGGGTCCAGCTACGGACCCCATGAGGATCAGGACGGCAATTCATGAAACACTCTGACCACAATCCGATGCTGCGCGAAGGCCTTGTCATGGGTCCCGCAATCGCTCTCTTGGAAGTTGCTTCGATCGCTCGTGGCATGGAGGTCGCGAGCGGAATCCTCTGGGAAGCAGACATCGAGCTCCTGTTTGCCACTTCGGTCCAACCCGGCAAGTACGTGATGCTGTTTACGGGTTCGATCGAAGACCTACGCTCGGCACTGCAGCGGGGTGGTGAGGAAGCCGCAGGCGACCTGCTCGACCAACTGCTCATCCCCCAGGTGCATCCGCAAGTCGAAACTGCCTTGCGCCGCACCCAGGGCCAAATCCAAGGCACCATCGATGCGTTGGGAGTGCTCGAAACCGCCAACGTCGCGAGCGCCATCTTGGCCGCAGACTCCGCGCTCAAGCGCGCCAACGTGGACTTGCTCGAGCTGCGCATTGCCAACGGTTTGGGCGGCAAGAGCTACGTTTCCTTGACCGGCGAGGTCAGCGACGTGCGCGCCGCCATCGCCGCAGGCAGCGCGGAAGCCGAACGCTCGGGGCAGTTGCTGCGCCAGGTCGTCGTACCCAGCCCCCATCCGGGCCTGGTTCCTTTCCTCTAATCCTCGCGTCGCATGGGCAAACGATTCATCACTGCTGAGGACGTGCGTCGGCACGGCTCGGGTCCGATCCTGGTCGACGACCAGACGATCGTGACCCCGCAAGCCGCACATGCGGCGCAGGCCGCAGGCATTGCGATCCAAAGCGTAGGGGGTGCGCCCTACCAGGAGCCGAGCCCCGACCGGGGTCCGGACGCCCCGCGGGCCAGTGGATTGCTTTCCAAAATGCCCGAGCCGGATCGCGAAGGCGCCGCCGGTACGGGCGTGATCGTCACCGCCGTCGGACGCAACCGTCCGGGCATCCTGGCCGAGATCACGGTGGCTCTGGGCGAGGCGGGCGCTTCGGTGGTGGACATCAGCCAGCGCACGGTGGAAGCCTTCTTCCACCTCGTGTTGACCGTCGAATTGCGCGGCGAGACCGACTTTGCGGGGCTCAAACAACGTTTGGATTGCTTGGGCGGCAAAGACGATTACACCGTGCGGACCATGCATGAAGGGGTCTTCCGTTTCATGCACCGCGTCTAACCCACTGCTATGGTCTTCACCGATCGCGAAATCCTCGAGACCGTGCGCATGCTCGAGTTGGAAACGCTCGACATCCGCACGACGACCCTGGGGATCAACCTGCTGGACTGCGCCGACCCCGATTTGGAAAGCACGGCCGAGAAGATCTACGCCAAGGTCGTGCACCAAGCGCGCAATTTGGTGGCCGTGGCCCAATCGATCGAAGCCGACTACGGCGTGCCGATCGTCAACAAGCGCATCGCGGTGACCCCGATTTCGTTGGTGGCGGCCGCTTGTGGGAGCCATGACCTCGTGCCCCTGGCGCGCGCCCTCGATGCGGCGGCCAAGGCCGTTGGCGTGGATTTCATCGGGGGCTTCAGCGCCTACGTCCACAAGGGCTTCACCCGGGCGGACGATGCGCTGTTTGCCTCGATTCCCGAAGCGTTGGCGCAGACCGATCATGTGTGCTCGTCGGTATCGCTGGGCACGACCCGGGCCGGCATCAACATGGATGCCACGGCACGTTTTGCCGAGGTGATCAAGGAAACGGCTCGCTTGACGGCGGACAAAGGTGGCTTGGGCTGCGCCAAGTTGGTGTGCTTCACCAATCCGGTCGAGGACAACCCGTTCGTGGCGGGCGCGCACATTGGCATCGGGGAACCCGAAACGGTGCTGAGTGTGGGGGTCAGCGGCCCCGGCGTGGTGCGCAGCGCGCTCGAGCGACTTGGGCCCGAAGCGGACCTGTTGGCGGTGTCCGAAGTGATCAAGCGCACGGCCTTCAAGATCACCCGCGTCGGCGAGTTGTTTGGACGCGAGGCGGCACGGCGCTTGGGGACGACCTTCGGCATCGTCGACATATCCTTGGCGCCGACCCCGGCCATTGGCGATTCGGTGTCGGACATCCTGGAGCGCATTGGCGTCGAACGAACCGGCGCGCCGGGGACCACCGCGGCCTTGGCCCTGTTGACCGATGCCGTCAAGAAGGGCGGCGCCATGGCGTCGTCGAGCGTGGGCGGTCTCTCGGGTGCGTTCATTCCGGTTTCCGAAGACGAAGGCATGATCGACGCGGTGCGAGTGGGCGCCCTGTCGTTGGCCAAACTGGAAGCCATGACCACGGTTTGCTCGGTCGGGCTCGACATGGTGGCCGTCCCCGGGGACACCCCCGTTTCGACCCTGATGGGGATCCTCGCCGATGAAATGGCAATCGGCATGGTCAACAACAAGACCACGGCGGTGCGCATCATTCCGGTTCCGGGCAAGGGACCGGGCGAAACCGTGGAGTGGGGGGGCCTTTTGGGAACGGCGATCGTTCAAGATCCCGGCCGCTTCCATTGTGATGTCCTGTACCGGCGCGGTGGACGCATCCCTGCCCCGATCCAGTCGTATCGCAACTGAGCACGGCTCGGAGCCTACGTCGGCGGCTTAAGGGGGCCTTCCACACGAAAGCCAGTCCGTTGCGTCCTCAAACGAGGCACGCCGTCCCCGCGCAGCCGAGTTGAGGCGAGTCCAAGGGATAACCCGCCAATCCGGCTCAGGCTGGGGCTTGGGGGTGGCCGATGCTCCCATCCGGCCGATTCCCCATGGACCGCATCCTCATCGTTCATCCCCAGCCCGATTCCGTCGAGTTCGCCTTGGAGGCCGCTCGCGAATGCGGCATTCCTGCCCAGGGTTGCCTGGACAGCGAAGCGGCCATGCGGCTGGTTCGCGGCGGAGGCTCCTTTTCGGTCCTTGCGATCGATCCAGATTGCTTGGAGGGGTACCAGAACGATTGGGATCGCTGTTTGGAGGTTCATGCTCCGGGGCTGAGCGCCTTGCTCTTGTGCCAACCCGAAGCGCTGGCGAGGGGCACGGAGCTGGTCAAGGGCGGTCTGGCTTGGGGGTTGTTTGACCTGAGCGAACCCCGTGCCACGCTTGCGCAACAGCTAGAAGAGGCGGCCCGTGAGAATCAGCTGCGGCTGCGCGCGGGTTGGGAGTCGGATCCCAGCGCTCCGATGCTGCACACCCAAGCCTTGGAAGCCCTCTACCAACTTTCGCTCGGGCTCTTTGAGTGCGTCACCCTGCAAGCCATGGCGGAGCTTGCCACGGCCTCGTTGCAGATCTTGCTGCCCGAGCGCGGCGTTTCCGTGGATCTTTGGGACCCCCGCTCACCGGTCGAACGGTTCCGAGCGCAAGCTGGCCCGGACTTGGGGGCGGAACTGGTGCGCGTGCCGCTCGATACCAGCGCCGGAGTGGCAGGCGAGTTGGTCGTAGACGTACGTAGCAACGAAACGGGGCGTTTGGGACCCCGTGACATTCGCACGCTGTACCTCGTGGCGGCTCCCTTGGCGTCCGCAACCCAAAACGAGTTGCACCGTCGCGAACGCGAAAGGGCCCAGCAGGGCACCCTACTGGCCATGGCCAAAGTCGCCGAAATGCGCGACAACGAAACGGGACAGCACCTGCAACGGGTCAGCCAATACGCCGAACTGATCGCTCGCGGACTGCGCGAGGACGGGCACTATGTCGATCAGATCACCGATGCGTTCATCAAAGATGTGGTCCGCTGCGCCCCGCTGCATGACCTGGGCAAGGTCGCGATTCCTGACGCCGTCCTGCTCAAGCGCGGGCGCTTGACGCCTGAAGAGTGGGCCTTGATGAAAACCCACCCCGAGTGGGGCGCGCGCCTACTGCGCGAAATGGTGGAGGAGAACGCCGATCTCGCTTTCGTCTCGATGGGGCAGGAAATCGCCCACTTCCATCACGAGCGTTGGGATGGTCAAGGCTATCCCGTGGGGCTCCAAGGCGAGGCGATCCCCCTTTCGGCCCGGATTGTTGCGCTGGCGGATATCTACGATGCCCTGACCACGCCGCGCCCCTACAAGCTCAGTTGGTCAGTGGAGGCGGTGCGCGAACACCTAGGAAACCTTTCCGGCAACCACCTCGACCCCAAGATCGTGGCGAGCTTCCTGAAGCGCGCCGATGCGGCGGTGGAAATCCAAAGACGGCTGATGGATCGCGAGCCCAAGCGCTTGCCTACCCACGTCGATGGTGCCCACCCAAGCAGCAACGGCAAGGCCGCTTGAGCGCCTGGGCAGGCTAGCTAGGGCTTGAGACAAGCCAACATGCGCTTGGCGTTGTCATGGTGCTGCAAGCGACCTGCCCGATCGTGGTGCCCGCCCAAGGCCAACACCGCACGCTCCGCGGCTTCGACAACTGCTGCGTCCTTGAGCTCCCGCCGCAAACCCGTCTGGCAAGCCTGTTCGAGGACTTCCAAATAGGTGCGATCCTTGGCGATCGCGGTTTGGATCGCAAGCGGCGAGGTGTGGCCCACATAATGCGATGGCCAAACCCGCTGCACGCGTTCCCTGCGGCAGAACGCGCCGAGCCAATCCAGCGCCTGCCGAAACGCCCCAATCTCCCAGCGACAGTAGGGCAAGCCCGGGGTCACGAGGTAATCGGCGGAGTACAGCGTCGAGATCGATGGGAACCACACCACGGAGCAGCAGTTGGAGTGCCCGGGCAAGGGAATCAGCACCACTTCTTGGTGCCCAACCGTTAGCGCACATTCGGATTCGAACACGCGGTCGGCGACCGGATAGGCAAACTCGGGGTCATCGATCTCCAGCCGGGTGTCGATCGCCGCTTTGGCGGCCAAGATGCGCTCGCGGGCTGCCGGGGATTTCTCCGCAGCGGTGCGAGGCAAGCTAACCTCGGCCCCGGGATACGAATTCCATCCCCGCAGGTGGTCATGGTGCGCATGGGTGACCACCACGTGCCGAACTCGGCGCGGCCCGCCGGTCGTGGCCCGCGTACACACCGCGGTCTCGAGCAGTGCCATGTCCTCGGCGAAGATTCCTGGGTCCACCACCAGCGCCTCCTCGCCGTCGAAGAAGCCAAACGATTGGAACCCCCAAAAGCCCGAGCGGACCACGACCCAAGGTTCTTGGCGCGTCCCCGCGTGGACCAATGTGGGTGTCTTCATACGGCGAAGATGTCCTCGAGGTCGCCGGTGTCTTCTTCGTTCTCGAAGACCCAGGCCGAACGCAGGGCCTCGAGGATTTCGGCTTTGATCTGCGCCAGATCCAATCGCGAGGAGCCCAACTCTTCGTCCGCATGGGTGGCAAACATCGGCAGCGCGGAGGCACCAAACCAGAGCTCGGGACTCGCGGTTTGGGTGGACTGGGCGCGCCAAGCGTGCTCTGCAGTTTCTTTCAGTCCTTCGAGTGAATTCAGCCGGTCGACCAGCCTGGCGAGGTCGGGGCGCGGCAGTGCCTTGCGTTCGGGAAGATCGAACCAGGAAAGGGTGCTGATCAGGAAGCGAACCCGGGTTCCCTGGGCTGTGGGGGCGAGCACCAGGACGCGGTCCGATTGGGCTGCCTGGAACAGCGCATGGCGTCCCGGCAAGGGAGCATGGCCCAGCGGAAGGGTCCAAACCATCAAATCCAAGTGCACCAAAGGCACCCCGTGGGTAGCGTTCAGCTGGGCTTGGTCGGACTGCAAGCGTTCCACGGCTCGCGCAACTCGTTCGGTTTCTGCGCCCAAACCATGCTCCAGCCAGCCAGGGATGCGCGCGAAAAGCCCCAAGGTCGTGAGGCGGTAACGTTCCTCGGTGGAACTCGCGGCGCGCACCTCGGGAAGCGGGGACTGCAGTGGGTCCACGTAGAGTTGGACCAGCTGGTCGACCGCAAAGGCTTCTTGGCTGGGCACCCAAAAGAAGTCGCCTGCGCTAGCCCATTCGATCAGACGCTCTGAGTGGACCAGCGCTAGATCGGGGTGGTAGAGCGCAAACAGCGCCATCAACCCATCGGTATCGAAGTGGTTGTTGACCACTGCGCACAGCCCCTTGAGGAAGTGCGCTTGGTCGTCCGCAGACAGCCGCACAAAGTTGCAGGCGATGCCCGTCGACAGCGCGTGTTTGAGTTCGCTTGGGGTATGGTTCCCGGGCCAATGGCTCAAGGTCCGTCCCGGCGCACCGAATGCACCGTCCACTGACAGGACCGGCTCGGAACCCGGCTCGCTTTGGTATCGAAGCGGAAGCTGCACGACTACGAAGCTGCGCTCACTTCGGCGCGTTGGCGTCGACCTGCTTCTTGCCCTTGCCCTTACGCTTTTCCTTGCCGAGCGGGCCCCGGTTGCCTACTTCGCCCTTCTCGAGTTTGGCTAGGTTGTCGCCGGAATCCTTGAGTGCCGTGCGGATGCGGGACTCCTCATTCGCCTGCTGGTTTTCCGGTAGGGACTTCCAACTCTCGCGTGCAATCCATTCGCCCGCTTGGGTCTGGGCGCGCTGGTAGTACTCGCGCGCCTTGTCCAAGTCACGGCCCAGGTAGTACTGCAGCACCACCGCCGCATCGTTGAGGAATCCGGGATCGTCGGGGGCGAGGGCTAAGGCTTGTTCATACGCCTTCAGGGAAGATTCGAACATAGCCATGGTCGCCCGCGCCTCGGATTCCTCGGGGTTCTGATTCCAAGCGATTTCGCCGATGTCCCGGCGCAGCAAGCCCAGGTTGTTGGCGTAGGTTGCGTTGGAGGGCTTGGTCGCCGCCAAGACTTGGTTCATGCGCTCTGCGGTCCGCAGCGACTCCAGCGAGCCCCTTCCGCCGTAGCCAGCTTCCGTAACTTTCGCCACCGCGAACTCCACGATCGGCAGCATGTTGGTTTCATCGGCCAAGATCGTGTTGACCAAACCTTGGGGGTCTAGGTCCCAGTAGGTCAGCCAGCTTTCGCAAGCACCCGCGTAATCCTGACGGTAGTAGCGCGTGAGCCCGATGTAGAACCAGGAATTCGCGTAGCCCTTGTTGCGTTCTACGGCTTCGTGGAACGAGGCTTCGGCTTGCTCGTACTTCTTGGCGGTCATTTGCCCGTAGCCAAGCCACCAGAGAATGGTAGCGGCACCGCTTCCCTCTTTGCCGAAGCGTTTGCGGTAGCCTTCCAAGCCGCGCTCCAGGGTGGTGTTGTACAGGGTCAAATCCCCTTCAGGCGCTAAGCTCTGCCACATCGGGAAGTAATCGCCGGGCTCAGGAGCCCAAGCGATCGCTTCGGCAAACGACTCGCTTGCCTTGGGCATATCCTTCAGCCAAGCGTGGACGTAGCCCAATTGGCGCCAAATGGCGAACTGGTCGGCCCCATGGGCTGGGTCCTTGGGTGTCAATTCCGCAGCGCGTGCGAAAGCGGCCAGAGCGGTTTGCGCATGATCCTTGGGGACCTCCTCGCCTTCCTTGGCGTTCATCACAGCGTCCTTGTAGGCCGAGAAATGAACCTCGCCCTCGATCGAGCGAACCATGGCGGACTGGGGGTCGTACTCCACCGCTTTGTCGATGGCCGCGAGGGCTCGATCCAGCTCGGGCAAGTACCAGGACGCATGGGCCAATACGATCCAAGCATCGGCATAGGTCAGCGGGTCGCGGTCCAGGGCCGACTGCAGGTACGTGACCGCATCACCAAACGCGAGTCCTGGGTTGCCTCCGGCTTGCATCACGTTGCGGGCCCTTTGGAACGAACCAATGCCATAGATGTAGTCCAAGCCCGCAGTGTCGATCTTGGCCTTGGTCATCCGATCGGCCTCATTGAGCGCGTCGTTCAAGCGCCCCAACTCGATCCAAGCGCGCAGCACCCAGATGTGTGCATCGGGGTCGTTCTGGCTCGCGGTATCTGCCTTCTCGAACAGGGCCAAGGCTTCTTGGGCCTTTCCAGCCTTGAGCAGTGCGCGCCCTTCGGCGATCGATTTCTGCACTTCGGGGGCGAGGTCCCGGGAGGTGGCCACGACGGAGGGGGTGCTCCAGCTTGAAGCCGCGAAGGCCGGCGCGAGCAGGCAAACCAAAAGGAGTCGATACATCATGGTAGGGGGTAGGGGGATGGACCCGTGATTCTTTAGGCGATGGCCCAGCCAGTTTTGGAGGGCTATTTTTCAGGGGATTGCCAAATCATTTGGCCGAAGGTCCCCAGGCCGACGCTTTCACCAGCGATCAGGCGGTCGAGGACTTCCAGCATGGGCCGTTGGGACTCGCGCGACTCGGGCCCGATTTCCAAGGCTTTGGTCATGAACGTCTTGGCCCTGGCCGGATCGTTCTTGTAGGTCAGGTAGAGCACCGCCAAGTTTTGGTAGGCGTCACCCCAGGCTTCATGGGCATCCGAATCGGGCTCGTTCCAAACCTCGTCCCGCTCAGCGATTTCGATCGCGCGTCGCAGGTAGCGCTCGGCTTGATCCATGTCCGTCCGCAGGTAATACGTCATCACCAGTCCCGCATCGTTTTGGATGCGCACGTCGTCTGGAGCCAACTCTGCCGCTACTTGGTAAGCGGCGTAACTACGCTCCATCAAGACCTGGGCCCGGGCGCGCTCTTGGGCCGAACGGCGCAATAGGTTGGCGCGCTCTGCGGCACCCTCGGCGGCTTCTCCGCGACGTTTCATCTCTTGCGAGAGCATCTCATGCATCACCGCAGCATCGCGATTCAGGAAGCCGGCGTTGTTCGCCAAGCTGGCGTCTTTCGGATCGTAGGCAAACAGGAAATCGCCAATGGCGGCCGCTTGCTCGAGGGCTTCCACGTCTTGTTGGCCCCCGGAATGGTACTTCTGCGCGAGGAATGCCAGACCCACGACCCCGGAAGGCATGCGCGGCTCGGGACAAGCACGCATACCGCCCTCGTAAACCGATTCCATCGAACGGAACGAGCGCTCGGCCGCATCCAACTCGCCTTTGTGGTAGTGGCACCAGCCCACGGCGCTGCGACAACTGGCCTCGTACTGTTGGGCGCTGGCCAGGAAATCCGGGCGCAGCTCGCGACTCTTTTGGAACGCCTTTTCCGCGTCCTCCCAGAGTTCGGTCGATAGATCCGAGGGAGTTGCTTCGAAGCGTTCCAGGGCCAGGTAGAAGTCCGCCATGCCCACGTACCATTGGGCATAGGGACTCGCCGGGCCTGCAGCGCGTAGTTCCTCCATTTTGGTGACCGTTTCCTGCCAACCAAAGTTGCGCCAATTCAAGCTGAAGAGTTCTTCGTACACCCCTTCGTCCTCGGGGGCCAGATCCAAGGCCTGTTCCAATTGCGCGCGGGCGTCTTCGGGGCGTTGCTCCCACAGGTACAGGTTGGCTAGCTTGCGAAAACTCCAAGGATCCAAGGGCCGGCGAGCGCTGTAGCGTTGCAGCAAGTCCTCGGTTTCGCGCAGCATTTCGTCGGACGGCTCGCCGCCGCGCTTGAGTTCGATGTAGCGTGCGAAAGCCGCTTCCGCCCAGACCTTCTCGAGGGGGTCCGGCAGTTTCGGTAGGGCGATGCCGTCGCTATGCAACTTGTCTTGCACGCGTCCCGCCACCCGCGCCAATTGCAGCGCTTGGGCCGGGTCGGGGATGCGATAGGCGGCCTGGCTAGCTTCGATCAGGGCTTGGTATTCTTCGGGACCGGGTTGGCCCTTGTCGCGGATGCCTTGCTCGTAGCTGCGGCGCAAAAAGTTGCACGCGTCTGCGTAGAAGAATCCAGGTTGGCTGTCGGTTTCCGCCGCAGCAAAGGCTGCCTTGCCCCGCAAGTACAGGGTCTCCCGATCCTCCGGCATGAGGGTCAGGGCACGATCCAGTGGCGGCAACGCTTCGCGCGGCTGCCCCCCTTCCAGGGCTGTGCGGGCCGCCTGGGTCCGTTCCCCAAACTCCAGCCGGTTCACCAGCGAGCGGGCCCCCTCATAGTCGCCCTTGGCCAAGGCGCTGCGGACACCATCCACCGTACTCTGGTAGGCATTCTCCGAGGTCATTGGGGAGCCATCGGCTGCCCGGGGCTGCTTGGAATCTTGGGGTCCAATGGGACCGTGGCAGGCGAGCGTAAGACCGAAACAGGCGGTCCATGCGAGGAGGAAAAGGGTTTGGCGCATGGGGAAGGGATACGGATCGTGGGGAAGCCTGCATTCTAACCCAGCTAGGTAGGCGACCCGCACGGGCCAGGTCACGGAATTCGGCATAGGATTTGTGTGGATCCCCGGGGGCCTCGCCCGCGATCCCCAGAAGGATGCTCTTGGTCCCGGCGGGAGAGCTCCTGCTCGCTGCGGGCCCGATTCTTCCACCTTGTGTGCAAGTTTTCCCCTTCCGATTGATGGCGTTGCGTGGGAAGCTTGCCAGCGATGGGGCGTCCAAATGGAGATCCGCCTTGTCTCCAGGTAGTCTGGCAACCAGCATGAGAGCCCCCCAACTGCGCCGTACTGGCATCGAACGACGGAACCCCAGCCCATCCAGCCAGGGCACCGTCCGGCGTGGGGATTCTCGCCTAGCGTCCTCTTCCTTCTTGGCCCTGGCCTCGGGCCTGGGTGCGGCGCTGCGTTGGGGTGGCGTGCCGGCCTTCGGACTCATGGGCAGCTTGTTCCTGTTGGGTCTGGCGGGCTGTGACAACCCGGCTTGCGTGTTTTCTACCCAGGGCTGCAACACCAATGGCTCGGGCGAAACCGAGGTGGGCACCGCCTTGGCTTTCCGGCCTTCCGACGGGCAGCAAATCCTGGGGACCGCGCCGACTCTTGAGCAGATTCTGCCCTCGGGCGACGGGGTCCAACTCACGAGTCCGGTGGTTCTGCGCTTCAGCGAGAGCATGAACCCGGTTTCACTGGCGGGGGCATTCCTATTGGGGGATCGATTCTCTGGTGAGCTGTTTCCGCTCCAAGAACCGCCCGTACTGGTGGGGGATGGACGCATCGTCGTGCTCCAGCCCCGCAACCCGCTCCCCGATGGCCGTGAGTTTGAGCTGCGCATGCTGCCTGGGGCGCTGGTGACCGACATCACCGGGCAAGAATGGGTGCCCACCTCTCCCAACCAACTGGTTTCCTTCGGTACGGATGCGAACCAGAATCCCAACCCTAGGGTCCTTCTCACCGAGCCGGCTGCGGGAGACATGGGCGTTTCCGACCTCACGGAAATCTCGGTTGTCTTCGACCGGAAGATGGATCCGGGCACCTTTGATTCCACCTCGATGGCCATCGCCATCGGCGGCACGGCCCCCACGCCCAACCCCCAGCCCACCAGCGGCTTCAGTGGGGCCACAGCGGTGGAAAGCGTTTGGACTTGGTCGAGCGAAGATGCCTTCGGTGCCCGGGTCAGTTTGGGTCCTGGGGCCTCTGGGCGGCTGGTGCTGTCTCCGAGTGGCAATCGCTTGGCCGACCCCAGCGGCAACAACCTGGATACGCTCAACGTGGACTTCACCCTGGCCGCAGTGGGGGCTCCAGTGGCGGGTTTCAAGCCTTTTGGCGCCCAGGACGCGATTGGATTGGGGGACTTGAACAACCCGGCAATCCCGGTGCTGCAGGTCGAACTCGAGGATCTGTCGGAGCCGGGTGACGAGCTGTACCTGTATGTCTTTGGGGAGTCGCCGGAGAACAACCTGGAGATTGCGTTCTTGCGTCGGATTCCGATCGCCATGGGGATCGGATTGGTGGATCTCTTCCCCGCCGACGTGCAACTGCTCGACGGGGCCGGGGCAGCGCTCTTGAAAGACGGAACGATTCGGGTCGCTTGTGAAGTCGTGCGCGGCGCACAGCACACGGGTTTGCGCCGACTCGACGGCAACCCCCTGGTGGAAGGGGTTCAGGACTACGGTCTCGACACCCTTGCACCGGGTATCTACTCGATGGGGTTCAATCCCGAACCGAGTGGCTTCCTGCGCAGTGATCAGCGCGATCTGGTGGCCTTCGGTTTGGCGAGTGAAGCCCTGACTGGGGCGCGGGTGAGCACGAGCCTGGGCAACAACGTGGGGACCCTCGATCCCCCCGCACCGACCCAGGTAGGGGCGCTCAACTTGTTCGTGGCCGCTCCGGTCCCGCTCGGTTTGATTGATCCGGGTTCGGGCTTGATCAACTTCGATGTGCAGGCCTTTGATCAGGCACTCAACACGCCTTCGATGCCGTTTCCTGGTCAATACCAACAGGTCGGTGTGGCCAGTACGGGGACTCCTTTGGCCGGAGGCACCCTTCAGGTGTGGGTGCACCACTCGGAGTCCCTGGAACCCATTGCCGGGGCTCGGGTGTTGACCCACCAAGACGATGGCAGCGTGACCTTCCTGGGGTCGGCTCTGACCGATTCGAGCGGGACCGCGACGGTCCCGTCCGCCGCTGCCGGCATCACGCTGGTGACGGTCGACATGCCCGGATTTGACCTTTTCACTTTCTGCGGCGCGCCCCGGGATCGCATGCAGGTGTTGCTCAATCCCATCGTGCCGCCTGCCTCGCAGTGGACCGGCCAAGTCCAGGCTTTGTTTCCAGTCGCCCCGTTGGTCAACGTCGACGTGTTCGTGTCGGATACCCGCCTTTCCTCGGCGGGTTCGCTGTGGCGCAGTGCGGGTCCCTGCACTTTGGACACCGCAGCTAGCCTCTACCGCTGCAACTTCGGCCCCGAGCTGGGGCGCACCAACCGCATAGGATTTGGGACCTTCGTGGCTGCAGATCGGACGCTCCCACAGCAGGCGTTTTCCCCGCTGAGCTTCCTGCGAGCCTTTGGTTGGGAAACCGGTCAAAGCCAGCTCACGGCCGAAGGACTTCCGACCCCGTCGGTCTTGTTCGTCGATACCCTGCTCACCACGGGCGTGATCGAAGATTTGCCCATCGAGATTCCTGCGCAAGTCCTTTCGATAGCAGCAGCTCCAGGATTGGGGACCCTTTTGGAAGCTCCGCGCGTGATGGTGGATTCCCGTTCTCCTGGAATGGGGCGACCGGTCCTGGTCGGGATGGGCATTGCCTACGACGCGGGTGCCAACCAATTTGACATCCGTTCGGCGATCCCTGGGGTCGTGGATGGGGTCCAGGATTCTTCGGGGGATGCTCTTGGGGTTCTGGTCGAGTTCGGAACCATTGAGACCGATCATTTCCTTCGGGTCGAGGTTGAAGACCAGGATGGAAACATGAGCGTGGTGCGCCGCCACCTATCGGAGTTGGATGGGTCCTTGGTGGCCACGGATGTTCCGGTGCTCTTGGATCCGACTCCTGGATCGAGCGTTGCGGGGGCCGCCTACACCATCCATTGCAGCGATCCCTTGCGAGATGGCCTGGGAATGGGGGGGGTGTACCAAGTTCGCCTGACTGCCGTGAATGGGCGGTCCTGGTCGCTTTGGCGTCAGGATCCGGCCGACGCCGCCACCGACTTGCAGGTCCAGGTTCCCGACATCGCTTCCCATGGGGGAACGCCCCTGCCCGCTGGAACCACCCTGTGCAGGATCTCCTACTGGGCGGCCCCCGGACTCGACGATTCCGAGTTCCTCTGGTCGGACCTCGCCCGCGATGCCGAGCGGTATGGCCGGAGCGAGCTGTTCACCTACACCAGGAATTAGGTGTCCAAGGCCGGTTCCATGGATGCCAAGGATCCATCGGCGCTCGAACCCGGCCTGGTATGGGAAGCGCGCCGCCCTTTCCCGGAATCGGGTGGGGATCCTTTTTTGGCCCCGGATGGATTCCTATACTCCCGAATACCGGGGGCCTGGCCCCGGGCCAGGGGGGCTCTCCGCACCGCCTATTGGTCTATTGATCTGTTGGTCGCCAGGCCTCTCCAACCCTAGGAATCCCTATGAAGCGCCCGATCCAGATCCTCTCTAGCCTGGCCCTCGTCGCTGGCCTGGGCTTGACCGCCTGTCAGCAGCTCCCCAAACAGCTTGGCCGCGGCGTCGTGGTGGAAGCGGGGAGCACCCTGGAGCAACGCAACCCCAGCGATGTGGTGGTCGCGCCCGTCCAAGTGGACCAAGCAGGAATGGCCGTGCCCACCCGCGCCCTGCGCGAATCCCTCGTCCGGGGCTTGGTCAAACGGCGGTACGCACCGCTTTCGCTCGATTTCGTCGACGAAGCCGGCATCCTGGGGGGAGAAGGGGTCCAGGAGGCCTCCTATCAGCCCGGCACGCTCAACGAAGAAGTGGTTTGCCAGTTGATCGTGCACAACTGGGACCAATCGCTTTGGGATACCCGCCGGGCTTTCAAAGTGGATCTGGAACTGCTCATGATCGATCCGGCCAACCCGTCCGGGCCGCCCCTCTGGTCCGGACGCCTGCCTGGGCGTTTCGACTATGCCGAGCAGCAGGCTTCCTACGCCACCGAGGGGGCCTACTTCCGGGGTGCGGTCGATCAGCTCCTTGCCGAGCTCCTGGCGGTCATGCCCGCCCGGGTCACCCGTCCCGACGTCCAGTAGGCTTGCAACCCCTTGAATGGGCCTGCAGGGCCTAGCGTGCGCCTGGATGCCCCGAAGTTGGGGTTTTCGACTGACACGGCTGGCCCCAGCGGCTATCCTGCTGGCCTGCTTGGCCCCGTCGTGGGGCCCATATGCCGAATGTTTCGGCGCACCCGGACTCGGGCGTAGGGCGCTGTGTAGCCTCTCCGTGCTTGGTCCTGGGCAAGTATCACCCTGAGGATCTTTTTTCCATGGCTATCGCCCCCTCTCGCAAGAGTGAAGTGATCCGTGAGTTCGCCACCAAGAATGGCGACAACGGTTCGCCCGAAGTTCAAATCGCCCTTCTGACCGAAGACATCCTGAACCTGACCGAACACCTCAAGGTTCACAAAAAGGACTTCACCACCCGTCGGGGTTTGCTCGTCAAAGTCGGGCGCCGGTCGAAGCTACTGCGCTACCTACGCAACAACGACGTAGAGCGCTATCAGGTGATTTTGCAGAAACTTGGACTGCGCCGTTAGGGGTGTGTGGGGGATGCGAATGTCGATCCCTACCCCGCCGTGTGCACTCCTGGATGATCCATGTACCGCCACCCCGCCTTGGGCTCCTCTACGGAGGGAAGCCTTCGTGCGGGGTGAGCAGTTTGGACTGTCCAACCCCCCCGTTGCATTCTGCCGGGGGAATCCGGGGCTTTGCCCCAGTGGGCCCAGGCCCATGTTGTCGTCGTAACGAAAGAACGGACCGATGAATATGAAACCCGTCCGCGTGGAAGCCAAAATCGCAGGCAAAACCATTGCGATCGAAACCGGCCAGGTGGCCCGTCAAGCTGGGGGAGCGGTGATCTGCACCCTAGGGGATACCAAGGTCTTTGCTGCTGTTTGTGCGGGCTCTGCCCGTGAAGACATCGACTTTTTCCCCCTGGTAGTGGACTACCGGGAGAAGACCGAAGCCGCGGGCAAGATCCCCGGCGGCTTCTTCAAGCGTGAAGGTCGTCCGACCACAAAGGAAATTCTGACCATGCGTCTGATCGACCGTTCGATCCGACCCATGTTCCCCGATGGGTACAAGGACGAAGTCCAAGTGATGACCCACGTGCTGCAGTACGACGGGGTCAACAACCCCGATGTATTGGCCATGATCGCTGCGTTTGCCGCGATCCGTATCAGCGGGTTGCCCTTCGGGAACACCCTCGGAGCGGTGCGTATCGCACGCATCGACGAAGAGCTCTCGGCTTGGCCGACCGATGAAGAACGCCGCACGGAGAGCGAGCTCGACCTCGTCGTGGCCGGTCACAAGGATGGCTTGGCGATGGTGGAGAGTTCCGCCGACCAACTGCCTGAGGACGTCATGATCGATGCCCTCGAGATGGCGGGAGACGTGATCCGCGATGTGGTCGATCTGATCGACCAACTGGGCAGCAAGCTTGGTGCGGTTCCCCGTGAATTCGTTGCGCCTGCGGTGGACGAAAACCTCAAGGCCCGCGTATGGGGCTTTGAGCAGGCTCTGACCGCAGCCCTCGACACCGAAGGCAAGCACGAGCGTAGTGCCGCGTGCAAGGCGGTGGAAGTGGACTGCGTCGAGCAATTGCTCGCTGGAGTTCCGGACGACCAGCAAAAGGCGACGAAGAAGTCGATCAAGACCTTCTTCCACGATCTGCAGCGCCAAGTCGAGCGCGAACAAATCCTCTCGGGACGTCGCTCCGATGGCCGTAGCACCGTAGACATTCGCCAAATCACGATCGAGCCGAACTTCATCGAGCGTCAACACGGCAGCGTGTTGTTCACCCGCGGCGAAACCCAAGCCCTGGTCAGCGCCACCTTGGGAACCCCCGACGATGAGCAAATCATCGACGGGGTCGAGAAGGAGTACCGCAAGAACTTCTACTTGCACTACAACTTCCCGCCCTACTCGGTAGGGGAAACCCGCCGCATCATGGGCCCCGGCCGCCGTGAAATTGGCCACGGAATGTTGGCGGAGCGGGCTCTGAAGGCGGTCATGCCGCCCAAGGAATCCTTCCCCTACACGGTTCGGATCGTTTCCGACATCATGGAGTCAAACGGTTCTTCCTCGATGGCTTCGGTCTGCGGTGGATGCCTTTCGATGATGCTCGCGGGCGTTCCGATCAGCCAACCCGTGGCAGGTATCGCCATGGGCTTGGTGCAAGAGGGCGACCGCACCGCGATCCTGAGCGACATCTTGGGTTCCGAGGACCACAACGGGGACATGGACTTCAAAGTCGCTGGTTCCGGTGTAGGCATCACGGCGCTCCAGATGGACATCAAGATCCAAGGCGTCTCGCGCCAATTGCTCGAGACCGCGTTGGAGCAGGCACGGGCGGGTCGTATCCACATCTTGCACAAGATGTTGGAAGCGGTTCCGCGCCCCAGCAAGGAAGTCTCCCGGTTCGCTCCGCGCTTCGAATCGATCAAGATTCCCGGAGACAAGATTGGCTTCCTGATCGGCCCCGGCGGCAAGAACATCAAGGCGATGCAATCGGAGTATGAGGTCAAGATCACGATCCTCGACGACGAAGGCAACGTGCAAGTGTTCGGTACGGATCCGGTCAAGGTCCAGGCTTGTAAGAACGCCATCAAGGCTTCGACCGAGACCCCCGAAGTCGGTACCCGCTACAAGGGCGTCGTGCGCAGCGTCCGTGATTTCGGAGCCTTCGTGGAAATCCTTCCCGGCGTGGAAGGGCTTTGCCACATCTCCGAGCTCGCCAACGGGTTCGTGGGAGCGGTGACGGACGAGGTCAACGTGGGGGATGAAATCGAAGTCGAAATCATCGCCGTCGACGACCGAGGTCGGATCAAAGTCAGCCGCAAAGCCGTCATGGGCGGTGGTTCCGAGGACGAGGGCCGCGAGCGCAGCCGTGGCCGCGACCGTGACCGTGCGCCTGAGGATCGGGGCGATCGTCGACCCCGCCGCGAGCGTCCCGAGTTTGAGGACGACGCCGACGGGGAACCGGAAGAGCGCCCTGCACGTAGCGAGGGTGGTCGTGGCCGCGATCGTGGCGACCGAGATCGTGGGCCGCGTGGGGATCGCCCCCGTGGGGACCGCGACGACCGTCCGCGCGCCGACCGTGAGGATCGCCCGCGAGGAGACCGAGGAGACCGAGAGGACCGTCCGCGAGCCGATCGTGAAGACCGCCCGCGCGGGGACCGGGACGACCGGCCGCGGGGTGGACGAGATCGCGACCGAGATCGCGACCGAGATCGCGGAGGCGATCGCGAGCGTGGCGATCGCGAGCGTGGCGATCGCGAGCAAAGCGATCGAGGCCGAGATCGGGATCGCGGGCCGGAGCGGGATCGGAACGACCGAGATCGAGGAGATCGCGATCGGAGCGACCGTGGCGCCGAGCGAGAGTCGCGTCCGCGCCGGCGCGGGTCGCGCAGCCGCGACTAGGTCCCTGGAGGACCTCCAGAGCCATAGCGGGCCCCAGGCGAACCATTCGCCTGGGGCCCGCGTGCTTGTCTCAGATTCCTAAACTGGGACAATCGCCCCGCCAGGGATGAGTCTTCCTACGGCTTTCTCAAAAGTATCCCCAAAAATCGGGGGGCTGACTTCATGCTCTAGTAGGGCCCGGTCGAGGCAGGGAGCGGCAAGCTCCTCGCTCTGGCGCGTGCCCCCTCCCCTGGTCCCACCTTCCCACGGAAGTGCCATGCTCCAACTGATCCTCTTGTTCGCGTGCCTGCCTGCCCCGGCGACGACGGCCAGCCCTGCTACTCAGCCGGCCGAAAATCTTGCTTTGGAGCAGTCTGCGCCCACCGACGATGGTCGGGGTACGCCCTACAAGGTGGACAAGGCGGACAACATTTGTGGCTTGTTGGAGCCCCGGCAGCTGACTTCGCCGGCCAAGGTCGACTACCAGGCCCTCCTGGAGGCTACCTCGGAGTACCAGGAGATCACGAAGAACAAGATCGACCCGAACTCTGCCAAAGGCATCGAGCTGTTGACCAAGGCCCGAACCCGGATCCGTGACGCTTGCGAGGCCATCCGGGTCAAGGGCAACTACTGCAGCATCTGGAAGGTCATCGAGCGACGCGACGGGACCGCAGTCGACGACATCACCGACCAGGTCAAGAAGGCCCTCTAGGCCCACCGCCTTGGCGGCGGGCCAGTCGGTTGGGCTAGGTCCCGCTCCGTTCCGGGCCTTCCAAGGGTTGAACCTGTCGGGATCCGGTTTGATCCGAATTCTGGCGAGGGTGGCGGGCAAACCGCTAGGCTGGCCGCGTGTTGCGCTTCCCAAACTCATCCATGCCGCACCGGTACTTCGCCCCTTGGGGGCTGTTTTGCTTGGTCCTGGGGGCCTGTGAGTCGCCTAGAACCATCACCCCCCGCGCTCGCAACGAGCAAGTCAACTTGGAGCTCTTCCAGCAGTTGATCGAAGGGGGCACGATGAAGCCCCTCGACGGCTTCGACGAAGACGCCTACCTGGCGGATCTGGAGAACCAGTACAAGGACCTCTCCGAAATGGGCGGCACGGATACCAAGCCCGGCCCAGGGCCAGCCCCAAAGCCCGGCGAGAAGCCAGGAGAGAAGCCCGAGCTCGATCTGGGCGATGGCTTGGGGGATGGTCTGGGACCCTTGCTCCCCGGTGACTTGAGCGAGCCGCCGATCAATCCCTACCTGGAGTTCGGATCGCAGATCTATGTCTACGGCAGTGGGTTGGTGATGAAGCCGTACACCTTCCCGCCCGGTATGGGCAAGAACGTCCTGAACCTGTTGAAGTCCTACGGGGACTTTCCGGTCCACGGTGCCGGAATCGACGGCGAAGGCTTACCGGACCCCTCCGTGCCCCAGCCGCTGGATTCGGTCTTGATGGACCTGCGCCAAGGCTGGTCGGTCGAAGCTTGGTCCGATCCGCGCGGCGGTGGCAACGGAAGCCTGCAATCGCCGAATCCGGTGATCTTGGGGGACTTGCTGATCGTGACCGCGGCGCCCAGTGTTTTGGTCGACGTCCAGCACTTCATCAACATCTTTGTCGAGGATGTCAAGCAGATCGAAATCGAAGCCAAGATCGTCGAAGTCAGCACTTCCGACAGCTTCGACTATGGCGTCTCCAAGGTGGACCCCGATACACCCATCTTCGGACTGCCCAACCCCGGAACGCTGATCCACGATATCGACTTTTCGTTACCCAACACGGTGGGAAGCACGGCCACGGCGAACGCACTTTTTGGCGTGGGAGCCGTGTTCGACGGCGTGGCTTTCAATGCGGTGCTGGAAGCGGTGGCCTCGAGTGAGAACGTATCGATCATCTCGCGTCCCAAGGTCGCTGTTCGTGAAGGCGCTAGGGCCGATATCGTCAACACGACCGAGATCCCCTTCTTCAACATCTCGAACCTCAACTCGAACGGCAACTTCACCACCAACTTGACCTACAAGCCGGTCGGGGTGCAGATGTACGTCATCCCCCGGGTGGTGGGGGACGATACGGTCGTGCTTTCCATCGACATCGAGGCGTCCCAGCAAACCGGTACAGCGGTGACCTTTGCCCAGGGGAACTCCCAGGACGCTGCCCTGATCCAGGTGCCCCAGATTTCCCAGCGCAAGGCCCGCACCATCGTGCGGCTGGAGCCTGGCCAGGCCGTCATCCTGGGCGGCTTGATCACCGAGCGGACCTTGGAGCGGGAGAAGAAGGTGCCGATCCTCGGGGATGTGCCTATCCTGGGGTACCTGTTCAAGAGTAAGTACAAGGTGAAAGAGCAGACCAACGTCCTGTTCTTCATTCGACCGCGGATCCTGCAGGGGTCGGACCTCAACAACTCCTTCGACAACTGAGCCTCGGACCACCGAACCTCCCGTAACGGGGTCCCGGGGCAGGCCCTTCCGATTTTTTGCCGGAGATGGAATACGCTGGTTGCCCGGCCGTCCGTCCCCAATTGCCATGCGAACACTGCGCCCCCAAGTTCCCCGAAGCAAGCGACGCGGCGCGGCCCTCCTGCTGACCTTTCTGGTGCTGATCGTCATCTTGATGATCGTCTACCAGGTGGCGCGTATCACGACCACCGAACGGAACGAAGCGGATCGGGTTCTGACCGAGACCCAGATGGACTTGGCGATTGCCTCGGCATTCTTGGAGAACCAAACCATCCTTAAAGATGATGCCGACCAAGCGGCCGGGGGCGAGCCGTACCCTAGCGCCGATCCTGGCGCAACTGGGGCGGCCGATCCGGAGGCCTCCGCCGACCCCAACGCGACCAGCGAGGACTCAGCCCCCAACGATTCGCTGATGGATGGGTGGGCCACGGTCCAGCAATCGACGATTGGCGACGTCGACGTGGTGACCTTCATCACCGACGAGGACTCCAAGTTCAACATCTTGGGGATGTTGAGCGAAGACACCGAGGAAGCCGACAAGGCCGAAGCCATCACCACGCGCATCCTCGACCGCTGCCGGGAAGGAACGACCCTCGATATCGACGGCGGAACCGCCTCCGAAATGGCCCGCACCATGCGCACGTTCATGGTGGACCGCTCCACAGGCGGCTATCCGACGCCCAATCGCGTCGACACCCAGGCACAGGGCGCCGTACTTCCGCTTACGATGCAGGAGTTCCTGGTCTTGCGGCCGTTTGAAGAGCAGCACTTTCGCGACTTCTTCGACGAACGCGGCAATCGGGTCTACTCGATCGACCACTTCCTGACGATCTACTCCTCGCCGGTGCTTGGCCCCAACGCGACCTCAACGCTTGGGTACAAGGTCAACGCCAATACGGCTCCTTTGGCCGTGTTGGCCGGGCTGTTCGAGGCGCGCGAGGTGGATCCTCGGGTTTGGTTGGAGATCATCGAGTATCGCAACACCGAAGAGGAAACCGATCCCAACGCGGATGAGAGCGAGGCGCAATTCCGGCAGAACCGATTCAACGAGGAATTGCCGCAGTTCCAGACGTTCCATTCGCTGGATCAGATCGAAGAGTTGCCGACCTTGAGTGCGATGGAGCCCGAATTGCGCAACGAGGTCTTGGCCCGGCTGAAGATCGACAGCCAAGTCTTCTCGATCACCATATTGGCCAAGAAGAGCACCCTTTCCAATCCGGATGCGCAGGCCATGGAGATGCGCCGCGAGGATGTCGAGCGCGAGGAGCAGGCGGGTACGGACTTGGTGCGGGTTGTACGCCAGGTCTTGTGGCGTGAGAGTGGTGATGAGGGCACCACCATGCGGATTCTGCTGAATTGGAGCGCGCTCGATTATGTGCCGCTCGAGATGCTCGACACGCCCGACTGATCGCTTGGGACGCTAGCTGGAGGAGCTGGCAATGGGATTGCGTCGCCGTCGCCTGGGAGGCGCTTCCAGGGGCATCGTAGCTTGGGTTTGGGCCCCTTTTTTGGGCGCATACGGGGGGGCTTCTTTTCCTGTGTTTCCCTTGTGACCGGGAGTGGGGAACCGGAGAATGGTGGCCCAAAGTCCGTGCCTCCCATGCCCTCCAACCCGTTCCTGCTAGCATGACTTCCCTCAGCGTATTCGGAGCCCAATGGGGCGACGAAGGTAAGGGCAAGGTGATCGACCGCCTTGCGGCTGATTACGATTACATCGTCCGCTACCAAGGCGGCGCCAACGCCGGACACACGGTGGTTGTGGGCGATCAGACCTATGCCTTGCACCTGATCCCATCGGGCATTTTGCACCCCGGCAAGCACAACGTGGTGGCCGGTGGCGTGGCGCTCGATCCGATCACGTTTTTGGCCGAGGTCGAAGGGCTGCGCAAGCGCGGCATCGCGGTCGACCACACAAACTTGCACCTCTCTTCGAATGCACACGTGATCTTCGAGCACCACAAGCGCATCGACGCGCTGGCCGAAGTTTGGAAAGGTGCTGGGCGCATCGGAACCACGGGCCGTGGAATCGGCCCGTGCTACGGGGACAAGGCAGCTCGCATTGGCCTGCGCGTAGGGGATTTGCTCGACCCTGAGCGCTGCAAGACGCGCCTGCGGGCGGTGCTGGCGGAGAAGAACGCATTGATCGAGAAAGTGCATGGAGAACAGCCGCTCGATCTGGACGAGCAGATTCAGCGCTACCACGAGTTGGCCGATCGCTTGCGCCCTTTCGTTTGCGACACCGGGGCCCTGCTGCGCCATGCCCACCTAGCCGGCAAGCGCATCCTGTTCGAGGGCGCCCAAGGATTGATGCTCGACATCGACCACGGCACCTACCCCTTTGTGACGTCCTCCAATACGGGCCCAGGCGGCATCCCCTCGGGCACCGGGTTCCCGCCGGTGTGGTTGTCGGAGTCGCTCGGAATCGCCAAAGCTTATTGCACCCGTGTGGGCGAAGGACCTTTCCCGACCGAACAAGACAACGAGCTCGGGGAGCTCCTGCGGCGTGTTGGGCATGAGTTTGGGACCACCACCGGGCGGCCCCGACGGGCGGGCTGGTTCGATGCCCTTGCCGTGCGCTATGCCCTAGCCGTTTCGGGATCGACCTCCTGGGTGATGACCAAGCTCGATGTCCTCTCTGGGCTCGACGAACTCCAAGTAGGCGTGGCCTACCGCGTGGGAACCGAGCGCTACGAAGAGTATCCCGCCCACCTCGCGGACTTGGGGCAAGTGGAGGTGGAGTACCGGAGCTTCCCGGGTTGGAAGCAGGACATCACCGGAGCCCGCAGCATGGGGGATTTGCCCCCCGAAGCGCGAGCCTACATCCAAGCCCTGGGGGAACTGGTCGAAGTTCCCGTGTCGTTGGTCAGCGTGGGACCTGAAAGGTCTGCGATGCTTCCCTGCCAGTCGTAGTTCCGAATCCGTGCAACACCCCGAATTCCCCGACCCCCTTCCCGAGCATGTGGCCATCATCATGGATGGCAACGGTCGTTGGGCCACCGAACGCGGAATGCCGCGTGTCCGTGGTCACGTCGCGGGGGTGCAGTCGGTACGGGAGGTTACGACGGAGTGCGCGCGGTTGGGGATTGGCAGTTTGACCTTGTACGCCTTCTCGGTGGAGAACTGGAAGCGACCCAGTACCGAAGTGCGCTACTTGATGCGGCTGCTACGTGTCTTCTTGCGTCGCGAACTGGCCACGTTGATGGAGAACGGGGTGCGCTTGCGCTGCATTGGCCGACTCCAGGACCTCCCGGCCGTGGTCCAGAGCGAATTGCAGCGCACCGAGGAACGAACCCGTTCGAACACCGGAATGGTGTTGCGCCTCGCACTCTCCTACGGGGGACGCAGCGAAATCGCGGATGCCTTAAAGGCCTTTGGAGCCGACGTGCAGGCTGGGCGTATCGATCCTTCTCGAGTCGACGAAGAGACCTTGCGCGCGTACTTGTACGACCCGGAGACCCCCGATCCGGACTTGATCATTCGCACGGCTGGGGAAATGCGTTTGTCCAATTTTCTCCTGTGGCAATTGAGCTACGCGGAACTGTTCGTCTCCAGCATTGGCTGGCCCGAGTTCAAACGCGCGGCTCTGCACGAAGCGTTCCGTTCGTTTGGTTCGCGCCACCGCAAGTTTGGAATGGTGCCCGAAAAGGCATCCGGACCGAAGGAACGCGCGTAGCGCGGCCGACCAGCCATGGATCCCATCAAGGCCCAGAAGATCCGCAAACGAACCCTGGTGGGGGCTGGCTTGGCGGCCGTTCTCGCGGGGCTCTTGTGGTTGGCCGGTTTGCCAGGGGGCGAGCGAACCGTGGCGCTCCTAGCGGCCGTTCTGGCTGGGCTAGGCGCTCTCGAAGGCCATCGCATGGGGCTGCCCTTTCGAAACAGTCGTTGGCTGCCCATGTGCCTCGCCATCGTATGGGCCACGGGCATTTGGCCGCTCTTGTGGGATCCGGTCTGGGGCGTGGATTGGCCTGGGTGGCAAGGGTTGCCGCGCTACGCAGCCACTTGGCTGGCGATGCTGCTGGGAGCGCCTCTGGTGTACGGGATCGCACAGGCCGTTCGCGCTTCCTCGCCAACGATCGAGGAGGGCAAGTCCATTGCCGGGTTCCAACGCGCCCAGGCTTGGGTTTGGTTGGTGGTGCCTCTGGCATGCCTGTACCCCACGCGTCTCTTGGGTGGGCTGCCCGCCCTGATGGCGTTGGTGGTGCTTTCCAAGGTGGGTGACATTGCCGGTTACTACGTCGGGAGTTTGCTGGGCCGAAGCCACCCCTTTCCGCGCTTGAGCCCTGGCAAGACCACCGCTGGGTGTGTCGGGTCGCTGTTGTCGGGGATTGGGTTTGGCATTGGCTGCCAAGCCTGGGGGTGGTTTCCTCCGGGATCGGAACTTGCGGCCCCGGGCTACTGGGCGGGGGCAGTGGCCGGTGCCAGCATCAATCTGGCAGCGCAAGCTGGAGACCTGTACGAGAGCTTTTGGAAGCGCAAAGCTGGCGTGAAGGATTCGGGGACTTGGTTTGGGCCTTCTGGGGGGATGCTCGATTTGGTCGATAGCCTGCTGTTCAGTGCTCCTTTGGCGGCTCTGACTTGGCCCTTCCTGTTCCGCTGGTTCTAAGCGGGCCCGCAGACTCACGCCCACAGGCGGAGCGCGGACTGTGTGGACGGCGGTGTCTGGCGGAGCCGCATGCTTCCGCTTCTCCGCCGGAGGAACGGTCCCAGCGTATTGACAGCAGCGCCTGGGCCGGGGATCCTGCAGGTCCCCTGGAGGAGTCATTGCCCGAAATCACCATCCCCCTGAAAACCCACGACGAAGCGATTCTGGTCCTGGGCCCCTTTGACCGGTTCGCCAAGCTGATGCGCCAGGAGCTGGACATTGAGATCTTCGCGCGCTCAGGGACCTTAAGGCTCAAGGGAACCGATGATTCCATCGCCGAAGCCAGTCGTCGCATCGAACACCTACTGGGCAAGGCTCGCAAAGGTCGCGACCTCGACCTGAAGGACATCGAAGCCATCCTCCTGGGAGGTAAGAAGCCTTCGAGTGGAAGGGATTCGGAGTCTGCGCCACAGCGGACCAACGGACGCAATCCAACTCCCTATGCCACGCCTGACCGGCCATGGACGGGGTTTCGCATGCGTGCGATCGAGCCGCGCAACGAAAACCAGCGACGCTATCTGGACCTGATCGACAAGCGCACCTTGATCTTTGCCTTGGGTGCAGCCGGTACCGGCAAGACGTATCTGGCTGTGAGCGCAGCGGTCAAGCTGCTGCGGCGTGGAGAGGTCCGACGTTTGATCATCACGCGTCCGGTGGTGGAAGCCGGAGAGCACCTGGGATTCTTGCCCGGAGACCTGCAACAAAAGCTCAACCCGTACATGCGGCCGATCTACGACGCCCTGTACGACATGATCCATAGCGATGACCTAGCGCGCCTTGAAGAAGCCGGCGTGATCGAAGTCGCCCCCTTGGCCTACATGCGGGGACGGACCCTTTCGAATGCCTTTGTCATTCTGGATGAAGCCCAGAACACGACCATCGGTCAGATGAAGATGTTCTTGACCCGATTGGGAGAAGGGTCGCACATGGTGGTGACCGGCGACCCCAGCCAGAACGATTTGCCCAGCCATGTGCGCAGCGGGTTGATCGACGCGGTCCAGCGCTTGCGCGGATTCGAAGGGGTCGGAGCGGTCGAGTTCTCCACGGACGACGTGGTGCGGCACCCGTTGGTGGCCCAAATCATCAAGGCCTACCAAGCGCCCGCCAAAAAGGAAGACGCCCCCGAAGGGGAGTGATCCAAGGTGGGGGCTTGCGAAGCACATTGGACGGTGGAACCCGCGTGGTTTGCACCGAATGAGGTCCAAGAAATCGTGCAAGCGGCGCTGGATCACGGCGATCGGCCCGAGGCCGAGCTGAGTGTCGTGTTTGTCGATGACCCGACCTTGGCTCGCATGCACGCGGAGTTTCTGGGGGATCCCAGCCCGACCGATGTGATTTCTTTCGACCTGGGAGACGAGGGGCCCGGGCCAGTGGGCGAGCTGTACGTCAGCGTGGATTGTGCCCGCCGGGTGGCGGCCGAGCGGGGCGTTCCGGTGGAGCGTGAACTCGCCTTGTACCTGGTCCATGGAACCCTGCACTTGTGCGGGTGGGACGACCACGACCCCGAGGACCGGGCCGAGATGCGCCAAGCGGAAGCGCTGGTCTTGGGTCGGCTTGGTTTTGGTCCCGATCCTTTGCCTCACGATTGAGGGCGCAGGGGTGCCCACAGCCGCCCCCACACGGTTTGCGATGCTTCCGATGGACGATTTTTTGTGCGTACCGTTGCCGTTCTCGGGAATCGGAGAGTGTTGGCGTGAAGTGCCGAATCCTGGCTCCATTGGGGCGATTGCTGCGGATTTGGGAAGGCTGGGGTGCCTTTGCAGGGACGCTTCCCTGGCATGCCATGGCAAACCGTTGATCGGAGGTGGTTGGGCGTAGTATCCAGGTACCTGTCAGGGGGCTTCCGCTAGGGGAGCGACCTGCTGGCCAGCCGAATTCCTTGAGCACCCTTCAGCCCGACAAGCCTTCCCGTTCGATTTCCAGACCGCGCCCCGTGGGCGCGGCCGGAGATGCGGAGCCGTCGGGACCTGCCAAGCCTTTCCAGCTGACCCACCCCGAGCTGTGGCAGGCATACCGCGACCAGCCGGGCGAAGCGACCCGCAACCGCTTGGTCGAGACGTACCACGCTTTTGCCCGGGAGATTGTGCGACGGTTCTCGGGTCGGCTACCCCGATCGGTAGATCGCGGAGACCTGGAGACGGCCGGTAGCGTTGGTCTGATTTCCGCCGTCGAGGGGTACGATCCGGAGCGCGGCGTGCGCTTCGAGTCCTACTGCGAGCTGCGCGTCAAGGGAGCCCTGCTGGACGAGTTGCGTACCCAGGATTGGCTACCTCGGCCTTGGCGCCAGCGCATGGAGCTGCGCAAGCGAACCACCGAAGCCCTGCGTTCCGAATTGGGGCGTGAGCCCGACGACCGGGAAACGGCCCAAGCCATGGGGCTAGGGGACGACGAGTACCAGCGCCTGTTTGGCATGGGAGTTCCCATGGCTCCGACCGGTTCCATGGCGATGGAAGACCAAGGCGATGAGTACATGCCTGTGCTCGAAGCCGTCCCGGATACCCACAGCGAAGTCCCCGGGGATCGACTCACCCGCGAGGATTTGCTGACGCTGGTGGCGCAGAAGCTCACCGACCAAGAATACCGCATCGTCTACCTCAAGTACTGGGAAGACCTGACCATGCGCGAGATTGGAGAGCTGACCCAGTTGTCCGAATCGCGGGTCTGCAAGATCCATACGCGCTTGATCTTGCGGTTACGCGAGCGGTTTGGCGAAGAGGAAGATGGCATCCCCAGCCGTGAAGCCGAGCCGCTGGCCGACTGAGCCGCCGCCCTGCGAGCCGAGCATTCTTCGAACCCAGCAATCTTCGAGCCCAGCAAAAAGGAGGACCCGCAAACGCCGAAGCGCTTGCGGGCCCATGATCCCGGAAGGGGCCGAAGCCCCGTCGTTCGCGTACGGCTAAGCCGTAACACTCCCCCTTACGACTCCAGGAAGTGAAACACTTCCCATCCGGGATGCGCGTCTCACAGGTGTTCCCCAACACCGGGACAGCGCGAAAGAGCGGACCGGCTTACGGAATGGTTGTCCGTCCCCACAGACAACCGCACCACCGATCCTTGGTTGCGACTTAGGGTTCCCCAACCCAAGGCGCCGCAACCGAGCCCCCGATCCAGAGGACCGAAGGGTTTTCTGCATGGAGCCCCGCGCGCCATTTCGTTTCCGGAGGCCAAAGCGTTGGACCCGGGACGGTTTGGGTTGGCTGGGTAGCGGGGGCAGCATGGTGTTCCTACGTGCTTGGGCACGCCCCGGGGGGAGAGGGTTGGGTCCGGCCGGAGCCGGACCCCCTCGTCAGGTAAGGAAGGATGTTCCCCCTTTCCTGGACGCCTCTGTCCGAGGCAGAACCAAGGTTCCGTCTCGCTCCTCGGATGAGACTTCCAGAAGGGTCCGATGAGATTCGGCAGCTCGGCTTCCCCAGGGGGGCCCGTGGCTTTGCGTCCCGGTCTTGCGGCCGGTTTGCCCGTGTCGTTTCATCGTTGGAGCACGGGAAGATACCCCGCTGTGGGCGATCGGCCAGTTTAGGAAGTCGCTTTTCGTGTGGAAAAACCTTCCTGCTGGCGTAAGCTCCGCTTAAATCAGGAGTTGTGCCCTTGCGGAGGGTTCCTCTAGCGGAGCTAATGGCGCCTTGGCTGCCCAAAAACCGTACTCCAGGCCGCTCCCAACTCCGGGTGATCTCACCCCTTTGCCATGCTGCTCTCCATCGCGCTCTCGCTCGCTGCTTCTTGGACCCAGGCTCCGGCCCAAGCTCCCGAAGCGGCTCAAACGCCCCGGTTGATCGTCCTTTTGGCCATCGACCAATTCATCCCCGAGCAGCTCTTGCGCATGGAGTCCCAGCTCGATGGGGGCTTGGGGCGGATCGTGCACCAGGGCGTCCGCTTCGAGGAGGCCGCCTTGCCCTACTCCTGCACCGAAACGGGACCGGGGCATGCGACCATGTCCACGGGCTGTCTGCCGCGCACGCATGGAATCGTGGGCAATCGGCTGCGTTCGCGCGACACGGGCGAAACCTCGTATTGCGTGGCCGATCCCGAAGCGCGCGACGTGACCGACGCGGGCATCGGAACCGTGGCCAGCGTGTCGGCCCACAACCTGGGCAAACCCAGCCTGGGGGACTACCTCAAAGCGAAGAATCCGGCATCCAAGGTGTTTTCGGTCAGCGGCAAGGACCGTTCGGCGGTTTGCATGGCTGGGCACCATGGGGACTTGGCGCTTTGGTGGAGCGATGGGGGAGGGTTCCAAACTTCGACGGGCTACGCCCAAGTCTTGCCGGGTTACGTGACCCGCTTCAATGCCGGTTGGGCGCGCCGCTTTGCGGGCTACGTTTGGAACCCAAGCTTGGATGCGGAACACCTGCCGCCCCACACCGCTCCCGATGACCGGGAAGGGGAGGGCTCGTTTCCCGGCGGGGGTCGAACCTTCCCGCACGCATTCGAAGGCAGCAAGGACGCGGTTCCGGAAGGAGACAAGCGCGTCTTGCTCAGCCGTCAAGTTCAGTACTCGCCGGTAGGCGACACCATCACGCTGGAGATGGCGCGTCAGCTCGTGGTCGAGAACGATCTGGGTGCGGACGACGTCCCCGACTTTTTAGGCGTCAGCCTTTCGGGACCGGACAAGTTGGGACATACCTACGGGCCATACAGCCTCGAGGTGACCGATAGCATCGTGCACATCGACCATGACTTGGCGGGGTTGTTCCAGTTGCTCGACGAGCGGGTGGGCGCCGATCACTGGGTGCTCGCATTGACCGCCGACCACGGGGTGTTGCCCTTGCCCGAATCGGAGGTGACCATTCCTGGAGTCGAAAGCAAGGGCCGCATCGAAGCCAGTGCGATCCAGTTGGCCCAGAAGCACGTGGCCGAAGCCCTCGCCGAGGCCTTTGGTACGGACGACAAAGGGCGCGGGCTGCGCCCCCATTTCTTCGACGGCGACGTCTACTTCGAATTGGGTGAGCTGAAGGAACGCGGTATCGACGGGGCCGAGGCACGGCGTGTGGCAGCTGCTACGATCGCCAAGGAGCCCTGGGTCCATGCCGCTTACACCTTGGAGCAGCTCGCTTCCAAGGATCCCACCGACGATCCTTTGCTGGGCTTCTACCGCAATGCCTACGACCCGCGCTATTCGGCCGATGTAAGCGTGCTGCAGCTTCCCGGCTGGCTCAAGGGCTGGCAAACGGGAACGACCCACGGGACTCCGTACGCGTACGATCGGCGGCTGCCCCTGTACTTCCTTGGATCACCGTTCCGAAGTGGTGCGGTTCATGGGGAAGCGGGTAGCCAAGACATCGTTCCGACGTTGTTGCACCTGGTGGGAATCGATCCCGCCGGAGTCGACGGTCACTTGTTGCGTTCCGCCTTGCGCTGATTCGCGGCCAGCGAGCTAGGCTTGGGCCAGGGCCGCATGCACGGCCAAAACCCCGTCCAAGACTCGTTCAAACTGGTCGAGCCGCACCATGTTGGCCCCGTCGGAGGGGGACGAATCGGGATCGGGGTGGACTTCGAAGAACAGGCCGGAGACGTGGCCGGTTGCCACGGCGGCCCGAGCCAAAGCGGGCACGCGGGTGCGGTCGCCCCCCGTGGATCCACCTCCCGAGCCGGGCATCTGCACGGAATGGGTCGCGTCGAAGATGACTGGCGCGCCGCATTGGGCCAAGTCCTGCAAGCCCGCCATATCGACCACCAACCGGCCGTAGCCAAAGCTCGTGCCGCGCTCGGTGAGCCAGACGCGGTCGTTGCCGCTTTGCTGGACCTTGGTGACCGCGTGCTTCATGTCCCAGGGAGCCATGAATTGTCCCTTCTTGATGTTGACCACCGCGCCCGTTTCGGCGGCCGCCACCAACAGGTCGGTTTGGCGGCATAGGAAGGCGGGGATCTGCAGCACATCGACCGCTTCTGCTGCCGGGGCGCACTGCTGGGGCAGGTGCACGTCGGTCAAGACCGGGATCTCGAGTTCCTTGCGGATGTCCGCGAGCCACCCCAAACCCACTTCCATGCCCGAACCACGCCCGCCGGCCAGGCTCGAACGGTTGGCTTTGTCGAAGCTGGCTTTGAACACGAACGAAAGGTTGCGTGCGGCGAACCACTCCTTGAGCGTGCCTGCGATGTCGAAGGCCAGATCGCGCGACTCCAGCACGCAGGGACCTGCCAGGAAGAACAAGCGGTCGTCCCCGAAGCGTTCGCCTCGGATGTCCAGGGGAGCCACGGAATGGGGAGTGAGCATGCCCGGATTCTAGCCTAGCCCCGCCTGGGTACCTACCCGGGGATGCGAGTTTGCTCCCGGCGACAAACTCGGGTTCCACCCCGTGGCCGTGCGGCGTAGAGTACGCCCATGCAAGGCACGCTGATACTCGGAGCCAGTGGCTTCCTGGGTCCCCATTTGGTCGCGAGCGCATTCGCCGAGGCGCAAGCCTTGGCCACCATGGCCGACCCCTTCGGGCCCCCGGTGATCGCCGTAGGGCGACGAGTCGAAGAGGCGCCACGCTTCACCCAACCGCGCAACGGGGCGCAGTGGGAGAACTTCGATTTGCAAATGGCCGAGGAGTTGCCCGCCGCCTTCGATCGCTGGCAGCCTAGTCACGTGGTGCTGGCTGCGGCCATGTCACGGGCTGCCGCCTGCGAAGCCGATCCAGCGGCCGCCGAAGCCAGCAACGTGGTCCTGCCTGCCCGCATCGCCCGCATTTGCGGGGAGCGCGGGATTCGATTGGTGCACCTATCGACCGATCAAGTGTTTGGCGCACAACCACCTCCGCGCAAAGGGTTTGCGGAGTCCGAACCCGTGGCTCCCGTTTCGGTCTACGGTCGCACCAAGGCCGCGGGCGAAGCCGCCGTCCTCGAAGCCTACCCGCAGGCGCTCGTGGTGCGTTTGCCCTTGCTCTATGGGGACTCCGCGGGTCGCGGCTTGGGAGCGTCCGACAGCTTGCTCGAAGCGGTCGAGCGCGACGAGAAGCCAGCGCTGTTCACCGATGAATTCCGTACACCGCTCGAAGTGCGCAACGCGGCCGATGCGGTGGTGGAGTTGATGCTGGGAAACCAGACCGGGCGTTTGCACTTGGCCGGGCCCGATCGGGTGAGCCGCTTGGAGCTGGGATTGGCGATTTTGGCCGCCATGGGGCTGCCTTCTGAGGAGCGCGCGCGCTATGTGCGCCCCGCACTACGTCAAGAGGAGCAAGCCTCGGCTCCCCGTCCCGCCGACGCTTCGCTCGATGCGAGCCGTGCGGCCCGCATCCTCGAAACCCGCTTGCTCGGCGTGCGCGCCGGGCTTGAGCGTGCGATCGGGGCGTAGGGAATGGGGCCCCAGGTGGGCAAGGAGGCCATTTGGGGGGGGATCAGGGCCCTCGGGCATGCTACCTTCTCGGCTTCCCGAATCCCCGCTGAGCCATGGATCTCTCCACCCGCTACAACCCTTCGGAAATCGAAGAAACCATCTACGCCCAATGGGACGCCGCTGGCGCCTTCCAACCGCCGGCCCCAGGCAGCGGCAGTGGCAAGACGTTCACCGTCATGATCCCGCCCCCCAACGTGACGGGGGTGTTGCACATGGGCCATGCGCTCAACGGAACGGTGCAGGACATCGTGGTGCGCCACCGCCGCAAGTTGGGATTCGACACCCTTTGGGTGCCTGGTACCGACCACGCCGGGATCGCGACCCAAGCGGTCGTGGAGAAGAAGGTTTATGCGGAGGAAGGCAAAACCCGCAAGGAAATGGGCCGCGAGGCCTTTCTGGAAAGGGTGTGGGAATGGAAGGAGGAGCACGGGAACATCATCCTCAACCAGTTCAAGCGCCTCGGGTGTTCGTGCGATTGGACTCGCACCGCCTTCACCATGGACGAGAACCTCTCGCACGCGGTGCGGGTGGCGTTCGTGGACCTGTGGAAGCGCGGGTTGATCTACCGCGGCTCGCGCCTGATCAACTGGGACTGTGTGCTGCAGACGGCGATTTCGGACGATGAGATCGAGTACCAAAAGCGCAAGGGCAAGTTGTGGTACCTGCGCTACCCGCTGACCACCAAGCCCGGGTCGTTCATCGTGGTGGCCACCACCCGACCCGAAACCATGCTCGGGGATAGCGGCGTGGCGGTGCACCCCGACGATCCGCGCTACAAAGACCTGATCGGCACGACGTGTCGTTTGCCGTTCCTCGATCGCGAGATCCCGATCGTGGCTGATGAAGGCGTCGATGCGGAGTACGGAACCGGTGCGGTCAAGATCACCCCGGCGCACGATCCCGCGGACTACGAACGGGGCAAACGCCACGGCTTGGCGGAAATCAACATCCTGGAGAAGGATGGCAAGATCAACCAAGCCGGCGGTTCCTTCGCTGGGCTGACGCGCGAGGCCGCACGCAAGCAGGTTATCGAACAACTCGAGGCGCTGGACTTGCTCGAGAAGATCGAGGACATCGAGCACAACATCTCGCTTTCGGATCGTTCCAAGTCGCCGGTCGAGCCCATGATCAGCGAGCAGTGGTTCGTGAAGATGAAGCCCTTGGCCGAGCCGGCCATCGAGGCCTTGGACAAGGGCTGGCTGCAATTCCGCCCGGAGCGCTGGGGCAAGGTCTACCTGCACTGGCTCAACAACGTGCATGACTGGTGCATTTCGCGCCAGCTATGGTGGGGCCATCGCATCCCCGTTTGGTACGACGAAGACGACGTGCCCTCCGCATCGATCGAGGACCTGGCTTTGGGCGATCCCCATCCGGAAACCGGCAAGCCCCTTGTGCGCCAGGACCCCGACGTGCTCGATACCTGGGCCTCTTCGTGGCTATGGCCCATGGCCACCTTGGGCTGGCCTGACAAGGGCAGCGTCGACCTGCAGCGCTTCTATCCGACCCAGTTCCTGTCGACCGCGCCCGAGATCATCTACCTCTGGGTGGCGCGCATGGTCATGGCGGGTTACGCCTTCATGGACGAGCTGCCGCCCGAGCAGCGCAATCCGTTCGCTACCTGCTACCTGCACGCCACCGTGCTCGACGCCAAGGGCAAGCGCATGTCCAAGTCCGCTGGCAACGGCATCGACCCGCTGGACATGATCGAGCAGTACGGGGCGGATGCGGTGCGCTATTCGTTGATCCTGCTCACCAAGGAGGGCCAGGACGTCAAGCTCGCACCCGATCGTTTCGAACAGGGTAGCCGGTTCTGCAACAAGATCTGGAACGCAGCGCGCTTTGTCATGATGAATATGGCGGGCGAGCGGCAGGCCGACTCCCGATTCTTGGAGGATCGCTGGATCGCATCGCGCCTGAGCGCCACCATCGGGGAAGTCTCCGCCGCCTTGAACGAATACCGGTTCAACGATGCGGCGACGTGTTTGTACCGTTTCGTATGGAACGACTTCTGCGATTGGTACGTGGAGTTGGTCAAGTCCCGGCTCATGGGGGACGATGCTCTGAGTGCGGCCTGTGCGCGCGGCACGTTGGTACGTGTGATCCGCGATATCCTAGGATTGCTGCATCCTTTCACGCCCTACATCACGGAGACCCTGTGGCAACAACTGCACGAGGTCATCGGCGAGACCCCGGAGCAGGCTTTGATCCTCGCACCCTGGCCCGATGGGGCGGGAGTCCAGCACGATGGGGAAGCCGAGCGGGAAATGGGGCTTTTGCAAGAATTGGTGACGAGCGTACGCCGGGTGCGCGCGTTGACCATGGTGGGTGAGCGCAAGCGTTTGGAGGCCCTGGTGGTCGCTCCGCGCGAGGACGAACGCGAAGTATTGCTGCGTTATGCCGATACGGCCCAGGCGTTGGCGTACCTGGATCGCTTGGAGATCGTGGACAAGGCAACGCGTCCGCCGGGCAGCGCCGTTTCGGTGGCGGCTGGGTTTGAGACCTTCGTGACCCTGGGTCAGGACGTGGACTTGGATGGGCTGCGCGATGTGCTCAAGGGACGTTTGGCCAAGGCCGAGAAGGGCCTCGCGCAGGTGCAAGGCAAGCTCGGCAACGCAAGCTTCGTCGAAAGGGCGGATCCCGAGGTGGTGGCTGCCGAGGGCGAACGCGCCAAGGAACTCGAGCACGAAATCGTGCTGCTCACCCGCAACATCGACGGGTTCTAGATTGGGCTTGGGCTGGGTCCTTTTGGGACCTAGCCCTAGCCCTCCGCTTTCCGCACTCCTAGCCAAAAGCTGTTGGAGGCGCAGCGCGAAACCTCCTGCCTAGGAACACCCATCGCGTGGATGGGACCTGCCGCAAGGATTGGGCTTCGCTTTTAGATCGGTCCCATGGGGTCTCGATAGGGGCGGCATGTGCGGAATCGTAGGAGTCATCGCTCGACGGGGCCTGCGGCCTTCGGTCGATGCGGATCAATTGGTGGTCATGCGCGATCTGTTGGCCCACCGGGGTCCGGATGGAGCCGGTTTGTGGGAACACGAAAACGTCCTCCTGGGCCACCGACGGTTGGCGATTCGCGACTTGGGTGTGGGTGGGCAGCAACCGCTTGCTACGCCCGATGGGCGCCACGTGTTGGTCTACAACGGCGAGCTGTATGGTGAGCAAGACTTGCGCCAGCAACTCACGGGCATGGGGGTGACCCTGCGGTCGTCCTGCGATAGCGAAGTGGTTTTGTGGGCGCTGGCCACCATGGGCGAAGCGGCTTTGCCACTGTTGCGCGGGATGTACGCACTGGCCTGGTACGACACGCTGGAGCAGCGGCTGGTGCTGGCGCGCGATCCGTTGGGGATGAAGCCCTTGTACTATCGACCGGGCAGGGACGAAATCGCCTTTGCCAGCGAGCTCCCCGCGCTTTTGGCCCAGCCTGGCCAGTCGGTCGAACCCGATCTCGGGATGGTGAGTGCCTACCTATCCACCGTTCGCTCGGTCTTGGGTCGGCGGACCATGTTCGAGGGCCTGCGGGCGATGGAGCCCGGAAGCTACATGGTGTGGGATGCTCGAACCGGCAAGTCGAACGTCACCTCGTGGCATCAGGGGCCTGCGAGCTCCAATCGCCCGGCGCGCGAAGAAACCGCCGGATTCGCCGCGCGACTGCAGGACTCCATCGAGGAGCATCTCGTCAGCGACCGACCCGTAGCCGCCTTCTTGAGCGGTGGGCTCGACAGCTCGGTTGTGTGCCAAGTGACCCAGGCTCGTCTTGGAAACTTGCACACCTTCTGTGCGCGGGCACCCGAAGCCGAAGCGCCTAGCGAAGATGGCCCGATGGCCGAGCTGGTAGCCGAGGCCCTCGGTACCCAGCATCGTTCGGTCGTGACCGACCGCAAGGTCTTCACCGAATACTGGCCCCACATGGTGCAGCGCTTGGGCGTGCCCCTGAGCACACCGAACGAAGTGGCCATCTATGCGCTCAGTCGAGAAGTGCAAGCGGCTGGCTATCCCGTGGTGCTTTCGGGGGAAGGGGCCGACGAACTCTTGGGTGGGTACGAGTTGAGCCTGCAGGCCGCTTGGGACCACCTCGTGAGCGGCGATCCGACCCTGGGGGGCGGAGCCTACCAGCTGCATGCTTCGGCCTGGGTGGCCCGGGAGTACAAGCAACGCTTGCTCACACAAGAGGCCTGGGAGGGAGCCCAAGGAGATCGTTTCCTGGTGGATCACTACGACCGTACCTTCGAACGCTGCGAAGACGAGGTGGGGCCCGATGCCCATCCCCTGGAGGCGCACCTGCGCTTCCTGCGCCACCAGAACCTTCCCGGGTTGCTGCAGCGCTTGGACACAGCCACCATGCTGGCTTCGATCGAGGGGCGGACCCCGTTCAGCGACGTGGTGTTTGCGGACTACGCCGAAGGCCTATCGATGGACCACAAGTTCCAGCCCGAGCGGCAGGGTGCCGGAGGGTTGGCCGTGGCCGTCTCCGGAAAGTTGATCCTGCGCCAAGCCTGGCGCGGCCGAATTCCCGCCGCGGTCGAGACGCGCAGCAAGCACTCCTTCCCGCTGCCTTTCCAGCAATGGATGGGGGAGGCCGTACCCGTGCTGCAACGTAGCCGGTTTGCCCGCGAGGTGTTCCAGCCCGATTTCTTGGGGGCCGTCGGCGCCGATCCGGAGCAGTTTTGGCGCTTTGCATGGCCCATGTTGAACTTGGCCCTGTGGGGCGAGCAGCACTGGGGCTAGGCCGTGGGCGACCTTCTGGGTCGCTGGGCCTTCGGGAGCTTTGGATTGGGGGTCCCAGAGGACCAAAATCCGGGCCGGGGGATCCCCCGGGAGCCCCGCATGTCCTAGGATCTAGCCATGGAAACCTTCCTCGCGGCCTTCCTGTTCTTTGTGCTCGCGGTCGCCGGCATGGCCGTCGGCGTGATGCTGCAGGGCAAGCGCCTCTCCGGCTCCTGTGGCGGGCGTTTGCCCGACGGAACCAAGATTGGCGATTGCCACTGCGAGAAGACCAAGCAAGACGTTTGCGGCGACCGCAAGCGGCTGTACCAGATCGACTTGAAGTCTTAGCCGACCCGATCGCGGCGCGAACTCAGCGCGCCACGACCGTCACCGAGGCCGTGATTTCTTCGGTTCCCCGCCGCACGACCACTTCGACGGTCTGGCCGACCGTTAAGGTCTTGAGCGTGTCGGAGAAGGCTTTGAGGTCGGCGATTTCCACTCCGTCGATTTCGAGCAACACATCGCCGGCCAGCAGGCCTGCTTGGTCCGCCGGAGAATCCTTGGTGACCGCCTCCAGGCGCACGCCTGGGCCTCCAAACTGGAAGTCCGGCATCGACCCAAACGAGACCCGCCGAGCCGAAGGATCACCGCCCGCAGGTTGCTCCGATCCCGTCGATTGGAACCCAGCGATCGTCACGTGCATGGGTTCTTCGCGGCCCAAAAGGTAGGTGACCGCTTCCTTGGTGAATTCAGCCACCTTGACGAGGCCCACGGGGTCGACCTTTTCGATCGTATCCTGGGGACTGTGGTAGTCGGCGTGGGCTCCGGTGAACAGTTGCACGGCGGGGATGCCCTTGGCCAAGAAACTCACTTGATCGGAGCCTTCGACCATGGTCGGCACGAGTTGGTTGTCGATCCCCGTCACGAAGCCGGCACCGCGGAAAATGTGCTGCCACTCGTCGGCGGTCCCTGACGCGTGCACAAAGATCTTGCCCTTGCCCAGCCGTCCCACGGTGTCCAAGTTGATGGCGCCGATCAAACCAGCCAGTGGTAGGGTTGGGTGTTCGCAATAGTGCTGCGAACCGTGCAAGCCCGACTCTTCGGCGCTGAAGGCGACCACGACCAGCGATCGCCCGCCAGCGCCAGCGCTGACCAGGTTGCCCGCCAACTCGAGCATCACGGCCACGCCGCTGGCGTTGTCGTCGGCCCCGGGGTGCAGGGTGTTCTCGGCTCCCTTGCGAGCATCGGGCCAACCCATGCCCAGGTGGTCGTAGTGGGCGCCCAAGACCAAGGACTGTTCGGGCCAGCGTGTGCCGGGCAGAACGCCCACGACGTTCTTGGTTTCCACGGGCGTGCCAGCGGGACCCTTTTCGACTACGAAGGTTTGGAACCAGGTGCCGTTGTCGCCTCCCGGTTGCAGCCCAAGGGCTTGCATGCGTTCGGCGATGTACTGGGCGCTGGCTTCCAATCCGGCGCTACCCAAACCGCGGCCCTCACGCTCGGGATCGGCCAAGTAGCGCACGTCGCGCAGCATGCGCTGGGCGGAAAACTCGGGGGGCAAGGCGCCCAGGGCAACCCGTACTTCGGGGTCGAGCACCGGAAGCGGCGCCTGGGTGTCGGTTCGCAAGTCCACGACCAGGGGCGATCCGCTGGCGGGCCAGTTGCCTTTGACGGTGTTCGTCGGTTCGGCACCTTCGAAAGCCAGGTACGAGTACTTTCCGTAGTGGGGGAGCTTGGTCCGCATGCCGGGCATGGCTTCGAGCGGGTCGACCACCAGCCATCCGATCACGTGTTCGGCCTGCAGCGGGTTGCGCCAAAGGCACACGGTGCTGTGGTTGGCAAACGCCACGGTCTCGCCACCCAACTCGAGCCCGCCCTGGTTGTCCAAGAACTGTGCACCCCCACCCAACGAGCGGAGGTCCGCCACCAAGGCGTTGCGCGCCCCAAGGACCCAAACGCTCTGGGATTTGGGCCACGAGGTCCAATCGGTGTCGAGCACGAACCGAATCCGATGATTGCGACTTGCCCAGCCCTGGACCAGGCTGCGGTAGGCCTCGCGCTCTTCCGGATCCGCCGAGGGTAGGATCGCGAGGATCTCGGGGTCGCCAAAGATCTGCCCCAAGGTCGGGGGTGTTTCCATGGGGTCGAGCAGCCGGAAGACGTCGAAGTCGGGGTCCGCTACGAGGCCCAGGGGTTGGGTGGGGATCTTGCGGCAGACTTCCACCGAACGATCGCGCATGCGAACGGTGAAACGCACCGGTTTGCCATCGGTCAGGACGGCGATGGGCACTTCGATGTCGTAGGGGGCTTCGGTTTGGGTTTGCTCCAAGCGGGCCAACACCCAAGACTCGCCGTCCTTGGACTCGACGCGCGCGTCCCGCAAGGCCAGACTCGGCGCACCGGTGCGGTCCATCCATTGGTGGAACCAGGCGCTCTGGTCTTCGTCGGACTCCCGCTCGAAGGCCGCGCGTAGGTCTTCAAAGGTGGCGCGCTGGTTGATTTTCGTTTTGTAGAAGTCGCGCAGTGCGCGCAGGAAAATTCCGTCCCCGTATTGCACGCGCAACATGTGGAACAGCATGAGCGACTTGCCGTAGCCCACCGCTTCGGTGGCGGCGTCATGTCGCGATTGGAACTCCCGCAGCGGGAAATCGCGGCCTTCGCGCACGTAGTCGCGATACTTCTGCAGGGCGTTGCGACGGTACTCGGCGCCCTTGCCACGCAGCTCCTGGACCAAGTGGTCGGAAAGGTAGGCGGTCAGTCCCTCGCACCAATTGCCTTGGGAGCCATCCACGAACACCGAATTGCCCCACCAGTTGTGCAGGATCTCGTGCGGGTAGGACGAGTTCAAGATGAACGGCATGCGGATCACCTTTTCGCCCAACAGGGTGAATGACGGCATGCCGTAACCGGTCTCCCAGAAATTCTCCACCAGCGCAAACTTCGTGTAGGGGTAGTTGCCCAACATTTGGCGGTACATCTGTAAGTACCGGTCGGTGGCTTGCAGGTACTTGTTGGCTAGCCCCGGGTCGTTGGCATGCAAGTAGACCAGGGTTTCGGTCGGGGGAGAGCTGTCTTGGAAGCGGGTCAAAGGACCTCCCACCAAGTACACCTGCTCCATGGGCCGGCCTGACTTCCAATGGGCTCGGCTCTGTCCGGCCGGAGCTTCTTCTGCGCGCGAGGTGCCTTGGCCCTGGCTGATCACATGCCAGCCTTCGGGGGCCAGCACATCGACGTCGAATTGGAAGAGTCGGTCGTTGAAGCGCGGCACCCAGCGCGACTCGCCCGCCAGGTAGACGCCTTCAGAAGCCACGATTCCGTCGGTTTCACGGAAGCCGCGGGTGTACTCCTCCGAAGCATCCGAAAGGGCTTGGTGCAGCTTGCCTGCGTACTGGATCGTGATGGTGCGGTCTTCGGGCAGCGCGCCCTCCAGGTGGTAGGTGGCGCTGTCCGGTGTGTCCCGTACCACGGCCGGCGTGCTTGCTTCCACCTGCAAGGCCGGGTTCAGCGTAAAGCTCCAGACGGGACCCGATCCGTCTTGAGTGGCTACAGGTTCCCAGTCGGAGGGGATCTCGATGCGGTCGGTGACCTCGATCCGCTGGTCGTCGGGTAGCAGGGTGACTTGCAGACTGTGCCGCGCCGGGGATTGGGCGGCGAGGCAAGGCGTGAGGGCAAGGCAAAGCGGGCTGAGCAGGCTTCTCATGGTCGATCGCAAGGGGCTACGGGGCCCCATGATACGGGCGGGGAGGGCGGCGCGTTTGGCAAAGGCTCCCATTCTGCCCGGTCCACGCCGAATGGCGGTTTTTCCTGTCACCGCAACCGGGTCGGATCGGTCTGTAGAGCAGCCCAGGTGATTGGACCTGGGTTGGTTCAGGAGGGAACCCATGATTTGGAAACCGCAAACACCCTGGAAAGGGGCAGCCATGGGGTTGGTCCTATGGCTGGTGGCTCCGCTTGCTGCGGAGTGCATTCCCGAAGGCAGCGGACGCGACTTGGAATTCGCTCGTCCGCCTTTGCCTGCGGGACAGGACGCCCAACACCCATCCCATTGGGCTGACCGCAACGGTCAGCCGGAAGCCCAGGAGGTCGACCCGTTCCGCAACGATTCCATGGGGCCGGCGACGCCGACTGCCCATGGAGCCCGGACGACCATCACCAACCGCGATGGTGACCTGTTGGATGCACAGGGGCAGGACCAGAATGGCTTTGGCGAAGGGCCTTGCATCGAGGTGCGCATTTGTTGGACCGCGTGGATCTACGAAACGAGGCTCGTGTACTCCCACTTGGAGATGAGTCTCGCGGATGGCCCTGCGGGGAGCATCCTGCTCAAGCGGCGGCAGGTCACCAAGTATTGGAGGACCCGTGTTTGTTCGAGGTCTGTGGAGGCTTGTCCGGAAGGGGCCTGTTGATGGGGCGTGCGGACCCGTTGCGTTTGGGGTAGCGGGTCGAGACAGGCCGTGGGCCGGAGCTGGGTCTGAATCCACTCCGGTCCACACTCACACCGTGGAGAACATTCGAAATGCGAGTCACCCGAACTTCTTGGTTTCTGGCGTTGGTGCTGATCACAGCGGTGGTCGTAGGGCTGGCCGGTTGGGATGCCGCCTGTCGTGTCGACCCCGGGATGCCTCCCAGCGACCCGAGTGGTCTCGCGCATTGGACTCGATCCAATGCGCCCGCAGGGACCGAGCTGCATGGATTGGAGTCGGGTTCGATCACCCGTCGAGCGGTTGGCACGACCTATGGTTCGTTGCATGGACCGTGGCAAGGAAGGGTGACCTGCCTGGGCCAACCTCTAGAGGGAGTACGGGTGGTCCTTTGGCGGGGCGACCTGGCGCGCGAAGGAGCGCCGCAGTCGGTTCTCAGTGGGCCCAATGGGGTGTTTGAATTGGCGGCCCTAGCGGATGGACCCGACGGCCCCTGGTTGCTTGGTGTCGAGGAGCCGGGCTACCTGCCTTGGCGTCAGGTTTTGGAAGACCATGGCCCCGTGCAGATTGAGCTCGAACCGGACCAGCGCTCGATCGAACTCGACCTCGACCTTGAAGTGGTGGATTCCTTGGGGGGCCCCATACTCACCCCAGAGGTGGCCTACACACTTTGCTCGCTAGGACCCAGAACTGATCGGGAGCGGTGGCTCGCTGTCGATTGGACTTCCGTTTGGGCTCCCGCCGGGCATTGGAGAACGAATCTCCAAGTTCCCGAGCAGGGCACCTGGATGGAGCTGCGGATCCGGGTTCGAGCCGCCGGATACCAAGCGGGCGAGGCCCTGGTGCCCGTGGAGGTCCATGGACCGCGTTCGATTGCCGCGCGTGTCACCCTGCTAGTGGGCGCTTCTTGTTCCGGCTGGGTTTATGACGAAGAGGGGCCCGTGCCCGATGCAAAGGTCTGTGTGTTGGATCGTAGTGGCCGCCCCTTGCAATGTGGCCAGAGTACGGCTCCCGACGGAGCGTTTGCTTTGGAGCCCTTTGCCTTGGCCGAGGCGGACGGTCTGTGGGCTTGGGCCAAGGGGCGTAAGCCGCAAACCATGACGCGCAAGCAATGGCTTTCGGCCCCCCTGGAGCTCGTGGTCGAACTCCAGTCCGGTGCCACGCTGCGCGGTACATTGCGCAGCGCGACGGGGCTTGCTCAAGCAAATCAAAACCTGCGCCTGACTTTGGGGATTGGGAGTCGTGCCTTGGATCCGTTTCCAATGGGCATGGTACTGGCTCGGACCGACGACCAAGGGCGCTTCCAATTCGATGGGCTTCCGCCCGGGACGTGGCCGGTGGATTGGCTGGGCGACGTGGGGGAATTCCCGCAAACCCGCTGGTTGGGGGACCTGCGAGTGGGCCTAGAGTTGGATGGGACCCAGGACTTGGTGTTGCCCCAAGGCGTTGCCCTCCGCGGCGAGGTGCGGCTGCCCCCGGAGCTCATCGACAGTTTGGTGGAGATCCAGGTTTGGAAAGCCGATCGTTCATCCGCCCAAGGGACCCGACCCTTGGCCCGTTGGGTCGGCACTCCAGGGCGCTTCCAGATCGAACGGCTGCCTGTGGGGGAGGTGCTTGTGCGGCTCTTGGAATCCGAGGAGGTTCAAGCGGAACAGAGATTCTGGCTCGATCGAGACCATGCAGAGTTGCCCACGTTCGATTTCGGATCGTGGAGTGCCTACGAGGCTTGGTTGGCGGGGGTCCAGCCGCGCTGATGCCGTCGTTGGTCTGCGAGTAGGGTGAGTTGGTCCCGGCCCAGGCAGCCAGCGGGGTCTTGGGGCTCCTAGCGTGCTCGCTGGGGTGCCTCGGGCCATCCTTGGGTGGTGATCACCCGGAAAGTCTCTCCGTTCCCCACAGGAACGACCAGCCGCGCCTCCAAGTTCGGCACGGCCTCCACCAAGGCCATGCCTGCTTCCCCCAGGACCGATAGGGCTGTGGCCCAGCCGTCGGCCTGCGCGCAGGTCGCAGCGAGCACCGAAGCGCTGGCGGGAGGCCGCACTACGGGAGCGCCGGTACGCGGGTCGATCGTGTGAGCCACCCGCGATCCATCGGGCAGGATCCGGTAGTTGCGGTAGTCCCCGCTGGTGGCGAGGGCGCGATCACGGAGTTCCACTCGGGCCTCCCACTGTTCCTGCTCGGGGAGCGGGCTTTCGATGATGAGGCGCCAGGCGCCGCCACCGGGACGTTCGCCCGCTGCGATCACTTCGCCGCCCACTTCCACCAGGAAGCGGTTCAGTCCCCGTTCGCGTAGGGCGCTGGCGGCTTCGTCGACGCCGAAACCCTTGGCGACTGCGGAAAGGTCCAGCTCCGCTCCCGGGCGTTTGTGCCAAACCAGGCCCGAAGCTTCCTCCACCACGATGTCCTCGAAGCCCACCGCCGCTCGGGCCCTGCCCAGCAAAGCCGGGTCGGGGGCGTTTTCTTCGCGCACGCCTTCCTGGCGCCCTGGTCCAAAGCCCCAAAGTCGAACCAGCGGTCCAACGGTCGGGTCGAGGGCGCCACCGCTGGCCGCATGGATCGAACGGGTGATGGCCAGACAGCGGAGCGTCAGGGGCGAGACTTGGACCGGCTCATCGGGTGCTGCTTGGGCCAACCGGGAAAGGTCCGAGTCGTCCAAGTAGGTGCTCATCGCCCCGTTGACCCTGTCGAGGGCCGCTTGGATCCACGTCCTTACCTCTTCCGCGTTGGGCGGTGGAGCCGACCCTTCGGGGACGATGGTGGCATGCCAAACGGTCCCCATGGTTTCGCCCTCCAAGCGCAGGACCTTTGGACCTGCGCCTGGACGGCCGCAGCAAACAAAAACCATCGCCACGGCCAGGGCCGCGGCGATGGTTTGCATCGTCCTTCGAGTGGGCATCAGCCCCCGAAATCGTCGAGACGGATCATCTCGGGCTCGACGCCCAAGTCATCGAGCATCTTGAGTACGGCGGAGTTCATCATGGGCGGGCCGCACAAGTAGTACTCAATGTCTTCCGGCGCGGGGTGCTTGGAGAGGTAGTTCTCAAGCACCACTTGGTGGATGAAGCCCGTGTAGCCCGACCAGTTGTCCTCCGGCTGGGGCTCGGAAAGGGCCACGTGCCACTCGAAGTTGGGATTCTCGGCGGCGAGCTTGTCGAAGTCTTCGACGTAGAACATCTCGCGGACCGAGCGCGCTCCGTACCAAAAGCTCATCTTGCGGTCGGTCTTGTCCGTAACCAAGAGTCGCATGATGTGGCTGCGCAGCGGGGCCATGCCAGCGCCACCACCGATGAAGACCATTTCGCGGTTGGTCTTTTGGATGTGGAACTCGCCAAAGGGGCCCGAGATCATCACCTTGTCGCCCGGCTTGCGGTTGAAGATGTACGAGCTGCCGATACCCGGAGTCACGTCCGGTTGGCGCGGCGGGGGGCTCGCGATGCGCACGTTGAGCATGACCAGGTCATCGCCCTCAGCCGGGTAGTTGGCCATGGAGTAGGCGCGCTCGATGGTCGTTTCGCTGTGGACTTTGTAGCGCCACAGATCGAACTTGTCCCAGTCCTCTCGGTATTCCGGTTGAACATCCATGGTCTTGTAGGACTCGTCGTAGGGCGGGATCTCGATCTGGATGTAGTCGCCCGATACGAAGTCGATGCGCTGTCCCTTGGGCAGGCGCACCTTGAATTCCTTGATGAATGTGGCGACGTTGTCGTTGGAAACGACTTCGCACTCCCACTTCTGGACGGAGAACACCGAATCGGGGACCCGGATGTCCATGTCCTGCTTGACCTTGACCTGACAGGCCAAGCGGTAGTGCTCTTTGGCCATGCCACGGTTGATATGGCCCTCTTCGGTGGGGAGCAGCGTGCCGCCACCCGAGTCCACCTGGACCATGCATTGGGCGCAGGTACCACCGCCACCGCACGCGGAGGGGACGAAGATCTTGCGGTCGGCCAGGGTCGAGAGCAGCGTGCCTCCGGCGGGAACCTGGATGGCCCCGTCCTTCTTGCCATTGATCGTGATCGTGACCGAGCCACTCGAAACCAAGTAGCTCCTGGCAATGAGTAGCAAAATGACCAGGGCGATCACCACGATGGTGAACATGCCGACGCCGAGAAATACGGTTTCCATGGGGGTTGCCTTGAGTTGTCGATCGCTCCAGCGTGCGGCTTAGAGCTTGATGCCACCGAAGATGGAGAAACCCATCGCCATCAGGCCGGAAATCAGGAACGTGATGCCCAAACCACGTAGGGGGGCGGGCACGTTGGAGTACTTGAGGCGCTCCCGAATGGCGGCCAGGGCCAAGATGGCCATCCACCAACCGACGCCGCTACCGATGCCGTACACCGTGGACTCGGCTAGGTTGTACTCACGCTGCTGCATGAACAGCGAGGCACCCAAGATGGCGCAGTTCACCGCGATCAGCGGCAAGAACACGCCCAGCGAGGCATACAGGGCCGGGGAAAACTTGTCGATCGCCATTTCCACCAGCTGCACCACCGCCGCGATGGTGGCGATGTAGGCGATGAAACTCAGGAACGAAAGATCGATGCCAGCAGCCTTTTCGGGGCCCAGTGCCCAGCCCAGTGCCCCTTCCTTGAGCAAGTAGTTCGTGATCAGGTTGTTGAGGGGGGTGGTGATCGCCAAAACGAAGACCACCGCCATGCCCAGTCCGTTGGCCGTCTCCACTTTCTTGGACACCGCCAAGAAGGAGCACATGCCCAGGAAGTAGACCAGGGCCATGTTCTCCATGAACACGGACCGGATGAAGATGTTGAACAGTTCCATGGACTAGGCCTCCTCGTTGAGGCGCGGGGTCAGGCTGCGCTGGATCCAGATGAACAAGCCGATCAAGAAGAAAGCACCCGGGGAGAGCACCATCAAACCGTTGGGGAAGTACCAACCGCCATCCGCGGCGCGCTCAAGCACCACATGGCCCAGGAGTTTGCCAGAGCCCAGCAGCTCGCGGAAGAACGCGACCGTGATCAGGATCAGCGAGTAGCCCGCCCCGTTGGCCAAGCCATCCAGAGCCGCTTTGCCCGGAGGGTTGCCCATGGCGAAGGCCTCGGCCCGACCCATCACGATGCAGTTCGTGATGATCAAGCCAACGAAGACCGACAACTGGCGGGCCACGTCGAAGGCGTAGGCGCGCAGGATCTGGTCGGCGATGATCACCAGCGAGGCGATGACCGCCAGCTGGGTGATGATGCGGATCGACCCAGGGATCTTGTTGCGCAGGAGCGAAATGGCCGTGTTCGAACAGATCAACACCGCGGTGAGCGCAAGGCTCATGACGATCGCGGGCTTGAGCTGGGTGGTGACGGCCAAGGCCGAGCAGATACCGAGCACCTGGATGGTGATCGGGTTCTTGATCAGAAAGGGGTCGATGAGGACCGATTTGGTTTCTTTATCCATGATCTTGTCGCTCCTATTGGACTTGGCGCTTGGTCTCTAAGTACGGGCCGTAGCCCATGTCTCCCAGCCACAGGTGGATCATGCCGGAGACGCCCTTGCTGGTAATCGTGGCGCCGCTGATGCCGTCGACTTGGTACTCGGGGTGGTGCACCGTGCCGTACTTGACGACCTCCAGCAGCACCTTGCCGTCGGGTGCCACGGTTTCCTTGCCGGGCCACTGGGCCTTCCAGGAAGGGTTCTCGACCTCGCCACCCAGGCCCGGGGTTTCCCCGTGCTCGTAGTAGGTGATGCCTTTGACGGTGAGCCCGTCGGGGCTCAGCGCCAGGAATCCGTACAAGGTGGACCAAAGCCCGTATCCACGAATCGGGAGAACGATGCCCTCCTTCCCGGGGATGTGCACTTCGTAGGCCAGGAGTTTGTCGGGCACCCGTTTGACCAGCGTGTCGCGGTAGGTCGGGCCGGTGGCCTCGCTGTGCTCCGGGTCCCGGGACATCTTGTCCAAGTCCAGGGATTCGGGGGTCTCATCCAAGACCTTGCCGGTCTTGCGGTCGATGACCACCTGTTGGATCTGCGAGAAGAGCTCTTTCACGCGATCAGGCGTGGCTTTCTCGTCTTCGCCCAGAGCGCCTACGGCACGCAGCACGTTTTGCTGCTTGTAGAGCAGCAGGTTGGCTTGCTGGGGGGCCCGCAGGGCCACGGCCGCCGAGGAAACTCCCAGGGCGCAAACAAGGCAGATGACCAGCGCGAAGCTGAGGATGTAGCGGTTACTGAACTCCAAGGCGGGCCTCCCGGCGCTTGATGTTGGCTTTGGTTACGTAGTAGTCGATGGTCGGCGCGAAGACGTTCATGAAGATGATCGCCAGCATGATGCCCTCGGGGTAGGCGGGGTTGAGCACGCGCACCACGGCGGTCAAGGCTCCGATGAGGAAGCCATAGATCCAGCGTCCGGTGTTGGTCTGAGCGGCCGACACTGGATCGGTGGCCATGAAGACGGCCCCGAAGGCAAAGCCGCCCACCGCCAAGTGCCACCACGGCGTGACCGCCAGGTAGTGCTCGGGGCTCGGGCTGAGCGCGTTGAAAAGCAAGCCCGTGGCAATCAAGCCGAGCAAGCAGCTGAGCATGATCCGCCAGGAACCCACCTTGGCGAAGATCAGGTAGGCAGCCCCCAGAAGGCAGGCGACCACCGAAGTCTCACCGATGCACCCGGGGATGAACCCGAGGAATGCGTCCATGTAGGGAACATGGGTGACGCCCGTGTTGTAGAAATCCGCCAGTGGCGTGGCTCCGCTGAAGCCATCCGCCCACTTGCCCCCTGCCGTACCGATCCACACCACGTCGCCAGAAATCTGGGCGGGGTAGGCGATGTACAGGAAAAGGCGCGCCGTCAAAGCGGGGTTGAGGATGTTCATCCCCGTGCCGCCGAAGATCTCCTTGCCCACGACCACCCCGAAGGCGATCCCCAGGCCCACCTGCCACAGGGGAATGGTGGGCGGCAGGATCAGTGGGAACAGCAGCGACGTGACGAGGAAGCCCTCGTTGATCTCGTGCTTGCGGACCACGGCGAAGATGGCTTCGAGCGTGCCACCGACCGCCAGGGTCACCACATAGATCGGCAAGAATGCCAAGAGACCGATCTTGAAGGCCTCGAAGAAATTGGCCGCTCCCGGCGTCAGGCTGGGATCGGCCGCATGCATCGATTGGTAGCCCACGTTCCACATCCCGAAGAGGGTGCAGGGCAACAAAGCGATCACGACCGAAATCATGGTGCGCTTCAGGTCGATGCCGTCGCGCACGTGGGGTCCGCTTTGGGTCTTCGTGCCCGGGGTGTAGAGGAACGTGTCCGCCGCTTCGAAGAACGGATAAAAACGCTTGAGGGGGCCGTGCTTGAAGGTCGGCTCCAGGGAATCGAGGAGTTTGCGTAGCATGGGCTCAGCCTTCCTTTTCGATGCGGGTCAGCATGGTGCGTAGCAGATCGGTGAGGGGCTGCTTGGACGGGTCGACGAATTGGCACAGGGCCAAGTCCTCTTCTGCCAGCTCGAGCGCCCCGAGTTTCTCGGCGCTTTCCAGGTCGTTGCTCGCCAGCGCTTTGATCAGCTGGGTCGGCAGGATGTCCATCGGCATCACGGATTCGTATTGGCCGATGGGGACGATGGCCCGCAAGCTCCCGTTTTCGTCCGCATTGAAGCGGAACGTCTTGCGGAAGAACTTGTCGAGCATGGTGTTGGTGTGCGTGTAGCGTCCAGCCACCGGCAGGGCCCACGACAGGAACTCGCGCTCGGTGCCCCCTTCCATGAGCGTGATCTGGTTCGTGTACCGGCTGAGGAACCCTTCGGGCTCGTTGGGGGGGCAGATGCGACCTTCGAGTACCGAACCGCACAGGACGCGGGTTTCCTTGGCGTTGGATTCACCCCGCACCAGGCCGTCGATCTGGGCACCCCGGCGGGTGGCGATGAGCCGCGGAGTCTTGGCTTCCGGGCCGGTCAGGGCCACTACGCGGCGGGTGGGGATGCGGCCGCTGGAGAAGGTCTCCCCGATGTCGGCCACGTCTTGCGCATCGATGTACCAAGTGACACGACCCGCGCCGACCGGTGCGAGCTCATGGATCGAAAGACCGGGCGTTCCCGAAGGGTGCGGTCCCTCGAAAGCCTGGACCTTGACTCCCGGAGAGGTCCAGTCGTTCCAGTTGGCATCGTGTGCCACACATAGGAAGGTGTGCCCGCCGGAAAGCTTGTCCAGCAGCGCCAGGCCCGCGCGGAAGGCTTCTTTGCGTCCGGCCAGCAGCGCTTGCGGGGCGGCAGCGAGCGGGCGCGAGTCGTGGGCTTGCACGACGATGGCGCGCGGCGTGTTGGTGGACAGGGCAACCCGGTCGTAGGGCCGTTGGCGCAAGCAAGGCCACAGGCCGCTGGCGAGCAAAGCCGTGCGGACCTGGTCTTGGTTCGCATCGGCGCCGTTCAAGGGTTGGATCGGAATGCAGCTTTCGCCATGCACTTCGATGACCACCGAGAGCACCTTGCGCCGTTGGCCGCGGTGGATCGCCACCACGGTTCCCGCAGCCGGGGAACCGAACACGGCGGCCTCGTCGCGTCGGTCGGCGAAGAGCGGCGTTCCGATGCTCACCACATCACCAACCTGCACGTCCAAGCGCACCTTGATGCCCCAGGACTCCGTGGGCATGAGCGCGACGTAGGTGGGTTCGGGAGCGTCCTGGATGGCGCTGGATTGGGCGGCTCCGTGGATCGGAATGTCCAATCCGCGCCGGTTTTTGATCGTAGGCATGGGCCGTGCGGTCCTTTTGGCCGAAGGATGGGCCGTGGTCTCCCGGCCCGAAATCGCGAGGATGATAGGAAATCGTGGGGGGGGCCGCTATCGGAGAAGAACAGAAAGCAAGTACCTCGACCATTCTTTGCGTGGGTGGTCCAGCTAGCGTCCGCTCCAAAAGATCGCCCCCAGACCGAAGGGGTCTGGGGGCATCGCTTTGTGGGCCGTTGGCCGATAGTCGCCCAAGGGGCGCTTGGGGCTTCTAGCGCCGCCAATCCTGGTCGACGAATCCGGCGGAAGGCTGGATTTCGAAGGCATACTCAAACGCCCGACCCTTAAGTCGGGAGTTGGCGGCGATGGCGCCCGAAATGCTCAGCCAGGGCACTTGCACGAAGGCTGGCTTGCCGTCGGCGCCAACCCCTTTCTCCTTCTTGGTGATGGCCGTCAACGCGCCTTTGGGGTCGGTCGAGGCAACGCTGGGGCTGTCCTGGCCTTCCACGTGGGCCGCCAATTCGCCTGTCTTCACGTCAAAGTACAAGAGGTTGTCCTTCTTGAGGTCGATCTGGGCGACCCAGGCGGGGGGTTGGTACTCCTCTTCCTCGCCTTTCTTCTTGCCCTTCGAGCGCTTGTCCTTGTCCTCAGCGCTGGGCTCGGGCATGTCGCCCCCGTGGCGGTAGGCCACGATGTAGGTGCCTGCCGGGAGGGCCGGGGAGAGCATGTCCTGGGTGAAGGACAGGAAGCCGAGCTGGATCGGCTGGCCGAGCGAGGCCCGTTGCATGTCCTTGTCGGTGGTGGAGCCCATCTCCATGGTGGGCGTGAACACGATCGAATGGAAACCGGTGATGACGCGGTAGCCCTCGGGCACCTTGTACTGCTTGTTCTCGGGCTTGACGCGCTTGAGCGACTTGAGCATGACTTGGACGTCGGCTTCGGAAAACTCGCTGGCGCGGCTATCCCAGCGCAGCCAACCGAAGGCCCGCTCGATGTCAAAGGAAACCCCGTCCGCCCGGGCAGAGGAAAGTCGGACCTGCTTGTCGAACAGCGACTGGGCCCGATCCAGGATTGGGTTTTGGCTGGCGGCAGCCCGGAAGCCGACCCCTAGGGTCTGCTGATCGCGCTGGGTACCCCGTCGGATCGTGCAGCGGTCGGCGGTGAGGGGCAGTTCGAAGCTACCGGTGGCGCACACGCGGTGGTCCCCGTTCCAGTTGGGCGAGGATTCCTTCTCGCTCTGACTCTTGCCGCGACCCACCTTGTAGACGCGGGACTTCCAGCCGGGATAGGGATCGTAGGGCGAAGTCGTCCACTCCCAGACGTTCCCGATCAGGTCCTGGATGCCTTGGGAGGTGGCGCCAGCCGGGATCCAGCCCACCGGAAGCGGGCCGTTCAGCCCGGTCAACTCCGAAGTCACCGCGTACTTGGCCGGAGCCACTTCGGTTCCCCAGGGATAAGGGTTGGTCGTGTTGCCGCGGGTGGCGGACTGCAGTTCGTCCTCGGTGGGGAGCCGGAGGCCCGCCCAGCTGCAATAGGCTTCCGCATCGGCGTAATCGACGAAGACCACCGGAGTGAGCAGGTCCTCGCGGGCCACGGACCATTCTTTGCCTTCCCAATTCTTGAGCCAGTAGTCCTTGCGGTCGAACTTCGCCTGGCGGTTGTCAGGGTTCGCAAAGAACTCGGTTTTGCCAGCCTCAATCGCCTCGTTGCCCCATAGTTGCGGCGGACGGCTGCCCGTGGCCTTGACGAACTCGCGGTACTGCTCGTTGGTCACCTCGGTCACCATCAGGTGGAAAGGGGCCAGGTTGACCGTATGCCGTGGGGTCTCGGCATCGACGGAACTAACCCGCGGCAGCAGGCTCGGATCGGCATCGAGCAGCTCCTGAACGTCTTTGGGTTCGATCCCGACCTGGGTTCGGCCCCCTTCGAGGCTGACCAGTCCCGGGGGCGGTGCGAGGACTTCGTCGTTGGCCCCCTTGGGGGTGCCTGCGGGAAGCCCGGCAGATGCCACCAAGAGCATCAGGTTGGCGAGGAATTGCATGTCGTTGCGGGAAAACGGGTCTAGAAACAGGGTCGGATGGGACAGTTTGGTCCCTATGCCTAGGTCTGCCCCTAGGCATAGGTCTGGCCCTAAGCATAGGCCCAGAGAAGCCGCAAGTTGCGGTTTTTCTCCAACTCGGGCCGGCTCACAGGCCAAGTGGCGCCCCGCAGGATAGGTTCGGGCAGCCACCTGGCAAGGGCTTACGCGCAGCTCACGCAGCTTCCAGAACGCCCTAGCGCAGCAGGGTCGACTCTTCGCGACGAGCTTGGGCTTTGGCTAGGTCGCGGGCAGGGGCTGCCAACCACTCGTGCCCATACTCGTGCAGCAGCCCCAGGAAGATGTCGAGCACTTCCGGTTCGAAGGCGCGCCCAGACTGCGATTCGAAGAAGTCGATGCACTTGTCCAGGTCCCAAGGATTCTTGTACGAGCGCCGGGTCGAGATGCTGTCGAAGACCTCGACCACGCACAGGATGCGCCCCGCTTCGGAGATGTCCTTGCCCTTCAGCCGCAGGGGGTAGCCGGTCCCATCCCAGCGCTCGTGGTGTTCGGCCACGTACTGGCAGGCGTCCTTGAGGTGCGGGTGGGTCCCCAGTTTCTGGGCTCCCAAGGCCGGGTGGCGCTGCACGGCCTTGTATTCGGCGGCCGTCAGCGGGCCCTTCTTGGTCAGGAAGTTCAGGTCGTCGAGGTAGATCTTGCCATAGTCGTGGGCGATCGCAGCCAATTCGAGCCGCTCGATGGTGCGCACGTCGAGGCCAAACCGCTGGGCGATTTGGCGGCAGTAGGTCCGCGTTCGCTCGCCGTGGCCAGCGGTGTAGGGATCCACCCGTTCGATCGTTTGCGCGACCATATCGGACAGGATGTTGACCAAGTCCTGGAACACCAGTTGTTCGGGGTGCACTCGCCGTTCGTGCAGGGCGCGGCGGATGGTGGCGGCCAGGATCAGCGGATCCACGGGCTTTTGCAGGTAGTCGATGGCACCATGCTTGATCGCCGAAACTGCCCCTTCGATGACCGGGTAGCCGGTCATCAGGATGCGCACGGTGTCGGGGGATAGGCTGCGGCTGGCCGCCAGCACCTCGCCCCCCCGGTCGTTGCCGTCGAAGACCACGTCGCTGACCACGGCCGCGAACGACTCGTCCGAAATCAGCCGGGTGGCCTCGCCCACGTCGCAGCAGAGAGTTACGTCGAATCCCTGGGCGTCGAGCATGGCCCCGATCATCTCGATCGTACCGAGCTCGTCGTCCACCAGCAGCACCCTGGGCTGCTCCTGTTCCCACTGCATGCGCTCGCTCATACCCGCGTTCTTACCAAATCCGGGTGGGGGGACCGAAAGGCCAAGTTGACGGCGAACCATACCGTGGGGCATCCTTGGGAAGTCCGATTGCCCCCTCTCCACGCCTGAGCCCTCCCCTGGGCCTGCCAACACGCCCATGGCCCGCCCCCCTTTCCAGCCCGGTTTGACCATTTCTTCTGATTGGGCGGGTCGTCGTCTGGACCTCGCCTTGGTGGACTTCGAGCCCGGTTTGTCCCGCAGTCGATGGCAAGCCTTGATCCGCGCAGGGCACGTGACTTTGCAAGGCGAGCCGGTGCTACGCCCTGGGCACTTGCTGGAAGGAGGCGAGATCCTGTCGTGGGAGATCCCCGAGGTGCCGCCCACCCAGGACAGCCAGGGTCAGGTGGTGCGTGACCTGCCCATCGTGCACCTGGACGATGCCATTTGCGTGATCAACAAACCCGCGGGTCTGCTCAGCCACCGCAACCACGCGGCCCAAGCGTTGGCCGTGCCGGAACTCCTGGCGCGGGCCATCGGCCACTTGCCCGAAGGCGCCGAGCCCATGCGCCCCGGTATCGTGCATCGCTTGGACCGCGGGACGAGCGGCCTGATGGTTTTGGCGCGCACCCCCGAAGCCATGGAATTCCTGTTGGCGGCCTTCGCCGAGCGACAGGTGCAAAAAACCTACGCGGCGCTGGTGATGGGGACCCCGCGCTTTGACAGCGAATACATCGATGCCCCAATCGAGCGCGACCCGCGCAAGCCTGAGCGGCGACGCATCGCGCGGCCGGGGGAGGGCAAGCCCGCCAGTACCCTGATCGAGGTGGTCGAACGGTTCGGCGACGTGGCCTGTTTGTGCCACGCACACCCCAAGACCGGGCGCACCCACCAGTTGCGCGTGCACCTGGCTTCGCGCGACTTGCCGATCATGGGGGACAGCCTCTACCGGCCGCGCCACGTGCGCGAGGATGCCCTGCCCGATGCCTGTCGGCGGCTGGCGCGCCCCGCCTTGCATGCGGCTTCGCTTTCGTTCACCCACCCGACCACGGGCGAGCCGGTGGCGTTCCACGCCGAATTGCCCGAAGACATGCGCTTGGCCTTGGAGGCCCTACGCAACGCGTTTGCCTAAGCGGTGGTCGTTTGGCTCCAAGCTCAACGGGCGCGCAGGGTGAGGCGTTTGCTGGCTTCCCCGCGCAGGCGCACGGACTTCTCCACGGACTCGCCCTGGATCACGGCTTGGATGCGATAGGGGCCGGGAGGCAGCGGGCCCAGCAGACGTTCGGATTCTTCGTAGGGATCCTTCGAGTACAAGCGCTGCATGTCTTGCATGCCGAATAGCCGCGCCATGTCCTGGCCTTCGGGGCCCAGGACTTGGATTCGGGCTGCGCTGGGCTGACCGTCGGTATCGCGGAACGAAAGGTGCAGCACGGTCCCCGGTTGCAGGACCAAGCGCACCGCCGTGGCTTCGCCCGATTCGATCGCGAAGGGTCCAATCTCCTGGCTGGCGAGGTCTGCGGTGCGGGCCGATACGGTGTACGAACCTGGCGCGATGCCTTGGTATTCGCAGACCCCGCTGTCATCCGAAGTGATCAGCGAAAAGGCCTCGAGCGCGCGCCCTTTGGCGTCGCGCACGAAGATCGATGCGCCCGCCACGGGGGCACCCGCCTCATCGACCAAGGTTGCGCGCAGGGTGCCCGGATCGCGCAGCTTGAGGCGCAGGTTGTCGATCCATTCGCCTTCCTTGAGCACCAGCGTGTCGCTGCTCACGCGGCCGGGGGCATGCCCGCCCAGTGTTCGGCCTCCGACGCCCAAGGGCTGAGCTCCGCCGGCGGAAACGTAGTAGCTGCCCGCCTGCAGCCCGCGCACATCGAACTTCCCTTCGGGTCCGGTCAAGGTTTCGACGTAGGATCCGCCGAGCATGGTGTCGGTCGAGGTGGCTCCTTCGGCGAAGACCGACAGGCGCACGTTCCCCGCGGGCTTGCCGCTAGCGTCCAAGACTTGGCCCGAGATACGGCCTTCGGGCAATTCGAGGTGCACCACGACTTGGTCTTCGGCGGGGATGTCGCGCACGAATTCGCACGTGGATTGTTCGAGCATGGAGCCTCCTACGCGCTGAACGGTGATGCGATAGCGGCCTGCTCCATCCAGTACCGTTTCGAAGTGCCCGGACTTGTCCAGGTTGGTGATGGCCAGGTTGTCGACGATCGGGCGGCCGTTGGCGCTGAAAGAGACGAAGCCACTGGTGACCGCTTGTCCGCCCAGCGTGACCGAGCCCTCCACACGGATGGGTTGGGACGGGGGTGTGCCCAGGACCACGTGCGTGGTTTCCCCATCCACGATTTTGGCGGTGGCGGTTTTCATGCCACCGGTGATACCTGCAATGTCGACTTCCTTTTGCTCCAAGGCCTCCGCAATCGCACGCATGCCTTGCATGGCGACCACTTGGTAGTCGCCCGGTTCCAGGTGCTCGACCAGGAAGGAACCCTTCGCGTCGGTTTGGGTGGTGTGGTTGTCCCCGGGGGAATCGCTGGCGACCACGGTGATCATGCGCCCTGGAGAAGGGGAGCCTGTGTCATCGAGCACCTCCCCGCTCAAAGCACCCCCTTGCCGCAGGTTCAAGACGATTCCGTCGATGGGGCGCCCATCGGTGAGGTCCAGCGTCCAGGTTTCGCTCGGGCAAAGGTTGGTTGCGTGGGCCCGGATCGCATGGGGGGCCAGAGGCAAGGGACCCAGCGAGAACGAACCGTCCGCTTGGCTCACGGCCTCGGGATCCAAAGGGCCCACTTCGAGTTGGACGCTGACCGCTAGGCCGGAATGTTCCAAGCGAACTCGTGCCCCTTCGAAAGGCTGCCCCTCGGGATCCAACACGACCCCGTCGACCCAACCGGCCGGGGTGCCTTGCAGGACCCAAGGCGCGGCTCCAGGTTCCCGAGGGAGGGTGACTTCGGCCGGGGGAGTGAGCACGAAGCGCTCTGCTCGGGCCTGGACCTGCCAGGTACCCGGATCGAGCCCGATCAGGTGGAAGCGGCCTTCGGGATCCTGGATGCGACGCAGGGCTTGACCCTCGTACAAAGTGATGAATTCGCCTTTGGAAGCTCGCCGGAAGAACAAGGTGTATTCGGGGATGGGCTCGCCTTGGTCATCGACGAATTGGCCGTCGAGGGTTGGGAAAAGGCCCACGGTGATCACGATCTCCTCTTCGGATCGTGGCCGAACGGCGTCGGTCCTACCCACGATGGGGTTGCCGTCCTTCTCGCCCCGAGCGGTCAAATCGTAGGGGAGATCGGCCATTCCGCGCAGCACGAATCTTCCTTCGCTGTCGCTCTCCGCGGTGGGGGCGGAAGTCATGTTGCGGGTGAAAACCAATCCTTCCATGCCCTTCAATTGGGCGGGGTTGAGGATCGTGGTGACTTGCAAATGGGGAGCTGGGCTCCCATCGGCCCACTCGGTTCGCCCATGAATTTGCTTGCCCATTTCGAGATGGAGAACCAACTCCCCCGGTGGCGTGGTCGCATCGATTTTGCGGACTTCGCTCGCCAAGTAGGCGGGGTGGTGGGCCCGCAGGGTGCACCCCGCAACGGGCAAGCCCGAGGCCTCGAAGCGTCCGTCTTGACCGCTCGTGACCCGCCGCAACTCCCGTTCGGCATTGGAAAACGGACCTTCATCGGCGTGGATCAGTACGGTCGCGCCCGCGATGGGTTTTCCCTCTGGATCCGTCACACGGCCCTGAAGGCTTCGGCCTGCACCCAATTCGAGCAAGACCTCCACGGTTTGTCCCGCAACGATCGGGCCGACGGCTTGGATGGTGCGGGCAAGGTTCTCGGGCAGGGCCTCGAGCGAAAGCGCTTCGCGGGGAGGCAAACCGCGCAATTCAAAGTGACCTTCCGCATCGGAGCGCGTGTAGAACCGACCTTGGTTGTTTTGCGAGGTGGGATTGAGCGCCTGATCCAAAGCCTTGGCCTGGTAGGTTCGCACGAACCCTTCGAGCGAGGCTCCCTTACCCTGCAGCGTACCGATGACGTGCACGCCCAATTCCAGGTCGATCACAAGCGGTTCCTGGCCTAAACCTCTTGGGATGCTCACGGGAGCGCTGCGGTACACGTGATCTCCCAAGACCTGGACGAAGAGGGCCGGCCTCCAGGCCGGCATGGGAACTTGGAAGGAACCGTCGCGCGCGGCGGGCACCTTGTACAGCACGCTCCCGCGCGTGTTTCGTTCCCAGGGCGCATCCGGCAAAATGGAGGTCTGGTAGGGGCTTTCGGTCACCCCAGACTCCCGCAAGAGCACCGCATCCAGGCCTCCGCGACCCGCTGCTCCGGCCATCAAATACACCCAAACAGGCGTTTCGGGTTGGTAGCCCTCCGGCCACACCAACTGGCCATGCAACCAAACCTCGCCCTCTTTCAATGACAGGGACTGGGTCTCGGTTGGCGTTGCTTCGCTTGCTGGATCGAGCTTTTGGCGCACTCCCGTGGCGGAATCGGCGTCGGCTGCCAATAGCTCGGAATCCGCCGCAGGCGGGGAATCCGCGGCTCCTTGCGTCGATTCGGTTTGCATCGCTTCGCCCGTAGCAGGTCGATCGGACCGTTCCAGGAAGACCCAAAGGCTGATGGCCAAAGCGAGCGGCAGAAGGAGGAGGAGCAGTCGTTTCATGGGCAAGGGTGGAAGGAACCGGCAGACCTACGCGCCAGTCTCGCGAGCATTGTGGCGAAGTTCCCCAAAAAAGCTCTCCATTGACATACGGTAGCCCCTGGTTTAGAATGTGCGCTCACGACCACCCCCATATTTCATGGCCATTGGGCCTTGGTGCGGAGCGGTGGATCGGTTGGATAGAGGACGGCACTGGCCCGCTCGATCTGTATGCGAGCGGAAACGGTGTGGTGCGTTTGGCCTTTCTTTTCGCGGATTCTTACACGCACAGAAGGCAAACGAAATGAATATCTATGTGGGCAACTTGGCGTACAGCGTCACCGAAGACGACTTGCGTCAATCCTTTGAGCAATACGGAACCGTCACGACCTGTGATCTGATCCAGGACAAGTACTCCGGTCGCTCGAAGGGCTTTGGTTTTGTGGAAATGACCAACAACCAAGAAGCCCAATCGGCCATCGAGGCCCTGAACGAAACCGACCTGCAGGGACGTCCCCTGAAGGTCAACGAAACCCGTCCGAAAGAAGAGCGCCCCGAGCGTTCCAGTTCCGACCGGTACTAGGCACCGAACGGGCTAACCCGCGCTGCTTGGCTCAAGCCAAGTTTCGCCCCTAGCCCGAGACCTCATCGCCGCAGGGCGTTGCTTCTCACGAAGCAACGCCCTGCGGCTCGTTATTGGGCGCACTTGGCACTGCAAGGGTGATCCACGCTGGGCGATCAACGCTGCGTGTCGTCCACGGCACCGCCCCAGGCGATTTGGGTGAAGCCCGCCGCCAAGGCCGCATCGAGTACCGGCACCACATCGCCCAGCAAGGTGTCCGCAAAGGGTTGCAGCACCACGGGTACGTTTTCTCCTGGCCGTGCCGCGTGGATCTGCGCGAGCCGGGCTTGCAGGTCCGCGAGGCTCGACATGCGTTGGGTGCCGATTGTGTACGAAAGAATCCGACCCACGTAGGTCCGTCGCGACTGACCGCTCGGGTCCACATAGGGGCCAGTCCCTTGGGCATTCCTTGCTTGCCCAGGGTCCACCACGTGGATATCGACCTGAACCTTTTCCAGCGGGATGCTCGCCATGTGCAGGACGCCTTGATCCTTGGGCAGGAAAGCCGTCAATTTGCCCTCCAGCACCCGAAACTTGAGGGTACACATGAAGAAGATGAGCAACAGAAACGTGACGTCGATCATGGGGGTCATCTCCATCCGGTCTTCCTGGGTAGAGCTGGCTTGTCGATGGCGCATGGGTACCTCGGTTTTCGGGGGCCTTGGGTTGAGCAAACAGCGGCGGTGCGCACGACGGGAACCGCCGCACACCTGGCAATCGTCGAGAAACTCGTCGAGAAATCCGTCGGGGATTTCTTGCAGGGGACTAGCGGGGAACTCGTGCAGAAAACTCGTGCAGGGAGTAGTGCGGGGAAGCTTCGCTAGATACCGAATTTCCGGCTAAGCCCAAGCGGGGGCCTCCCGCTGGTAGGATCCCTTGGGCGGGGGGGGGCTGGCTTGGGGTCGACGGCAGCCTCCGTAGCCAGGTTCCGGCAGGGTTTTGCCCTGGCGGGCCATTGTGGGGTCCCGCCGTTCCCTTGGCCGGGCGAGCCGCTATCCTGGGCCCCCCCAGGTCCTGCCGTCCCAGCCCATGAGCCCCCAAGATCCCCACCCCCCGGCCTCGCGCGAGGCGTGGCTGAATGGCCCCTATGCCCGGGCCCACAAGAAGCACCCCGAACGCCAAGCGGCCTTCCGGACGCCCTCGGGGATCGAGCTCGAGCCCATTTACGGCGAGGCCCCCGATGGGGGCTGGCCGGGCGAGTATCCCTACACGCGCGGCGTGCAGCCCACGATGTACCGCGGACGATTTTGGACCATGCGCCAGTACGCGGGTTTCTCGAGCGCGCGCCAGTCCAACGAGCGCTACCACATGCTGCTCGAAGGCGGACAGACCGGCCTGTCGGTGGCCTTTGATTTGCCCACGCAGCTGGGGTACGACTCCGACGATCCGTTGGCCATCTACGAAGTGGGCAAGGTGGGGGTACCGATCAATTCGCTGGCCGACGTGGAACGCTTGTTCGCGGGCATTCCCTTGGGCGACGTCTCCACGTCGATGACGATCAACGCCACGGCGTCGTTCCTGTTGTGCGCCTACGTGGCGCTCGCCAAGCGTGGGGGCATCGATCCCGCACGGCTGCGCGGGACGGTGCAAAACGACATCCTCAAGGAGTACGCCGCCCGCGGCAACTATCGCTTTGGGGTCAAGAGTTCGATGCGGCTCGTGACCGACTTGATCACCTTTTGCCGCGACCATGTGCCGCTCTGGAATACCGTTTCGATCTCGGGCTACCACATCCGCGAAGCGGGTTCGACGGCGGTGCAAGAACTCGCCTTCACCTTGGCCAACGGACGCGCCTACGTGGCTGCGGCCCAAGCAGCCGGTTTGGAAGTCGATGAGTTTGCGCCGCGACTTTCGTTCTTCTTCAACGCGCACAACCACCTCTTCGAAGAGGTGGCCAAGTTCCGAGCCGCGCGCCGCATGTGGGCGCGCATCATGCGCGAAGAATTCGGGGCCAAGGATCCCAAGTCGTGGATGCTCCGCTTCCACACCCAAACCGCCGGCTCGATGCTCACCAGCCAGCAGCCCGAGAACAACGTCGTGCGCGTCACGGTGCAAGCCTTGGCCGCGATCTTGGGCGGTACCCAATCCTTGCACACCAATTCGCGAGATGAGGCCTTGGGTTTGCCCACCGCCGATTCAGCTCGCTTGGCCCTGCGCACCCAACAACTGCTCGCCCAAGAATCGGGGGTGGCAGACGTGATCGACCCCCTGGGCGGGGCTCCGTACATCGAAGCCCTGACCGACCAATTGGAAGCCGAAGCCCTCGCTTTGATGGGCCAGATCGACGCGCGTGGGGGAGCCGTGGCGGCGGTCGAGGACGGGTTTGTCCAGCGCGAAATCCACCGCAGCGCGCTCGAGTGGCAGCGCGATGTGGAGGCAGGACGACGGACCATCGTGGGGGTCAACCGCTACCAAGTCGAAGAGACGCCGCCCACGATCTTCCGGCCCGACCCAGCTGCCAAGCAGGAAGTCCTGGACGATTTGGCCCAGGTCCGCGCCGAGCGCGACCCGGCTCGGGTCGAAGGGACCCTGCGCGCCCTAGGCGAAGCGGCCCGTTCCGGGCAGAACGTCATGACCCCCATGCTGGCCGCCGTAGAGGCCTACGCCACGGTGGGCGAAGTGTGCAAGGTGCTCGAAGAGACCTTTGGCAAGTTCCATCCCCCCGAAGTGCTGTAAGCCCTGTCGCCCCCATAGCTGTCACCATGGACCTCCCCGTTCCCCTCCAAGAACTCGTGATTGGCCTCGACCATGTGGCCATTGCGGTGCACTCGATTGCCCAGGCGCGGACCCTCTACGAAGTGGGGCTCGGTCTGACGCCTGCTGGCGAAGAGCATGTGCCTGGCCAGCGCGTCAACGTTTTGATGTTGATGGCCGGCACCCAACGCATCGAATTGGTGGAGCCGGCTTCCGAGGACAGCCCGATCACCAAGTTCCTGGCCACCCGGGGGGAGGGGATCCATCACCTCGCTTGGCAGGTCGCCAACTTGGAAGCCACCCTCGAGCACCTCTTGGCCCAGGGCGTGCGCTTGATCCATTCCACGGCCCAGGCGGGCGCCCACGGCACGCGCATCGCTTTTGTCCATCCTTCGTCCACGGGCGGGGTGTTGATGGAATTGGTCGAACTGCCCGCTGCGGACCCCAAACACCACGCCTGAAGCCGCGATCCGCACCCATTGCGCCTGCCGCTCGGCCCCGTACACTCCTGCCCCCATTGCCCTCGAAGCTCCCATGACTCCTGAATCGCCGACCGAACGCCTCTACCGCCTCCGCGAAGAATCCAAAATGGGAGGCGGACAAGCCCGCATCGACGCGCAGCATGCCAAGGGCAAGCTGACCGCCCGCGAGCGCGTCGATTTCCTGCTCGACGAAGGGTCGTTCGTGGAAATGGACCGTTTCGTGCGCCACCGCTGCACGGACTTCGGGATGGAGAAGCAGTCCTACCCCGGGGACGGTGTGATCACCGGACACGGTCGCATCGATGGGCGTCCTGTGTATGTGTTCAGCCAGGACTTCACGGTCCTTGGAGGAAGCCTGGGCGGCACCCACTCCGCCAAAATCTGCAAGATCATGGACATGGCGCTCAAGGTGGGGGTGCCGGTCATCGGGCTCAACGACTCGGGCGGGGCGCGCATCCAAGAAGGTGTCGATAGCCTCGGCGGCTACGCCGAGATCTTCTGGCGCAACACCCAAGCGTCCGGGGTCATCCCGCAGATTTCCGCCATCATGGGCCCCTGCGCGGGCGGCGCGGTGTACAGCCCGGCGATCACCGACTTCATCATGATGGTCGAGGGCACCTCGTACATGCACATCACGGGGCCCGACGTGGTCAAGGCCGTGACCCACGAAGAGGTGACTTCCGAAGATCTAGGTGGCGCGCGCGTGCATTGCACCAAGAGCGGTGTGGCGCACTTCTCCTCGCCCGACGACAAGTCGTGCTTGCTGCAACTACGCAAGCTGCTCTCGTACTTGCCGCTCAACAATGCCGAGGATGCCCCGCGCATTCCCTGCCATGATCCGATCGACCGACGCGATCCCAAGCTCAAGACGCTGGTACCGGCGGACCCGCTCAAGCCCTACGACATGCGCGAGGTGATCGAGGCCGTGGTCGACCGCGACAGCTTCTTCGAGGTGCAAGAGGCCTTTGCGCGCAACATCCTGGTGGGCTTTGCCAGGCTCAACGGGCGCGTGATCGGGTTGGTGGCCAACCAGCCCGCGGCCCTGGCGGGTTGCCTGGACATCCTCGCCAGCGAGAAGGCCGCGCGCTTCGTACGCTTTTGTGACGCCTTCAACATTCCGATCGTGACCCTAGAGGACGTCCCGGGCTTCCTGCCGGGGACTGCCCAAGAACACGGGGCCATCATCCGGCACGGGGCCAAGCTGCTCTACGCGTACTGCGAGGCCACGGTCCCGCTGCTCACGGTGATCACGCGCAAGGGCTATGGCGGCGCCTACGACGTGATGGCCTCCAAGCACATCCGCGCCGACTACAACGTGGCCTGGCCGTCGTCGCAGATCGCGGTGATGGGGGCGGCGGGCGCTTCCAAGATCATCCACCGGCGCGAAATCCAAGAAGCCAAGGATCCCCAAGCGATGGAAGCCGAGAAGGCGGCCGAGTACGAACAGGCCTTCGGCAATCCCTACAAAGCCGCCGCACGCGGCTACATCGACGACGTCATCGAGGCGATCGACACCCGCCCGGCTTTGATTGGCGCGCTCGAATTGCTCGCCACGAAGCACGAATCCGGCCCGGCGCGTAAGCACGGCAACATCCCCCTCTAATCCAAGGACTCCGCCGTGTTCGAACGAATTCTGATCGCCAACCGAGGCGAAATCGCGCTGCGCGTGATCCGTACAGCCCGGGAAATGGGCATCGAGTGTGTGGCCGTCTACTCCGACGTGGACGCCACCGCCATGCACACGCGTATGGCCCACTCGGCGGTGGCGCTGTCAGGCAGCACCCCCCAAGAGACCTACCTGAACATGGACAAGATCCTGGACGCAGCCCTTGCGACGGGCGCGCAGGCGATCCACCCAGGTTATGGCTTCCTGTCGGAGAATGCCGAGTTCGCGCGGCGCGTGATGGCTGCGGGCTTGGTGTGGATCGGCCCGCCCCCGGGCGCGATCACGACCATGGGCGACAAAATCGAGAGCCGGCGCGCCATGGCCAAAGCCGGGGTGCCCTGCGTACCCGGTTTGCAGGATCCAGTCGACGATTTCCAGGCGGCTTTGACGGCCGCCGAAACGATCGGCTACCCGATCGCCATCAAGGCCGCAGCGGGCGGGGGGGGCAAGGGCATCCGCATCGTGCGCCAAGCATCGGAGATGGAGTCGGCCTTCCGGACCGCATCCGGCGAAGCCAAGAGCTCGTTTGGCGATGGTCGGGTCTATCTGGAGCGCTACCTCGACCACCCGCGGCACATCGAAATCCAAGTGCTCTTCGACCAGCATGGCCACGGCGTGCACCTGTTCGAGCGCGAGTGCTCGATCCAGCGCCGGCACCAGAAACTGGTCGAAGAAGCCCCCAGCCCGGTGATCGACCCCGCCACCCGCGAAGCCATGGGACAGGTGGCGCTCCAGGCCGCGGCCCACGTGAACTACGAAGGCGCCGGCACGGTCGAATTCCTGTGGTCCAATGGCGAGTTCTTCTTCTTGGAGATGAACACCCGCCTGCAGGTGGAACATCCGGTCACCGAAATGATCACGGGCGTCGATTTGGTGCGCCAGCAGATTTTGGTGGCGGCCGGCATGCCGTTGGAAATCACCCAGGAAGACTTGGTCATCCGCGGGCACTCGATCGAAGTGCGCATCAACGCCGAGGACCCGAGCGCGGGATACCTGCCCTCCACCGGCGTGCTGCACAACCTGCGCATGTCGGGCGGGCCCTGGGTGCGTTTGGATACGGGCATGTTCCGTCACATGGAAGTGGGGCTGACCTACGACCCGATGCTTGGCAAACTGATCGTGTGGGGTCCCAACCGGACCGCAGCGATCGAGCGCATGAAGCGCGCCATCGCCGAGATGAACGTGGGCGGGGTGCGCACCAGCATGCCGGCAGCGTTGATGGTGCTCGAGCATGAGCGCTTTGTCGCAGGAGACTTCGACACCCACTTTTTGGAAAGCCTCGAGATCCGCCCACCGGAGCAGTACCTGAGGCTGATCGTGGCAGCTGCGGCCCTCTATCGCCACGGCTTGGTCGAACGCAGCGCGATGGACCCGTTGGCCAGCGAACGGCGTGGCTGGCGCGAACGGGGTCGACGCGAATACTCTGCCTACGCCCGGCGCCAACTGGAGAGGGGGGAATCCCAATGAAACTCTTTGTTCAAGTCGACGGCCGAGAGTTTGAAGTCGAGCTCAGCCATGTGGCCGGCAAACGCGTGATGCTCATCGATGGCGAGCCCATGGAGGTGGACTACCGCGCTGCGGATGCCCTGGGCCAAGTGATCCTCATGCACGCTGGCAAGAGCTACGGCATTTCGATCGAAGGGACCACGCACCAGGTGCATGCGACCCTGGCGGGCCACGCCTATGCGCTGCACATGGAAGACGAGCGCGAGCGGGCTGCCAGTCTGGCCGCCAAAGCCGCGCTCGGCGGGGGTGGTCCGCTGGAAGCCGTGATGCCCGGAATCGTGGTCGAGGTGCTGGTGCAAGAGGGGCAACAGGTCGAGGCCGGCCAACCGATCCTCATTCTCGAGGCCATGAAAATGCAAAACGAAATCCTGGCGGTGGCTCCGGCCGTCGTGGCCAGCGTACACGTCAAAGCGGGTGACACCGTGCCGGCGGGAGCGGTGTTGGTGGTCTTGCGAGGCCTCGAAAGCTGATCCCTAGGACGCTCCATGAAGACTTCTTTGCTCGAACAAACGCTGATCGATTGGATCGAGTTGCCGTCGGTCACCGGCCATGAGGGCGATTACGCCGATGCCCTCGCCCGCCAGCTCGAGCGCTTCGGGTTTGCGGTGGAGCGTCAGGAATTGGAGCCGGGTCGCTTCAACGTGCTGGCCCAGGCGGGCAAGCCCCAGGTCATTTTTTGTACGCACTTGGACACGGTGCCGCCGTACTACGGTCACCGCATCGACGGTGATCACATCCATGGGCGCGGGGCCTGCGATGCCAAGGGGCAAGCGGCTGCGATGGCCTTCGCGGGGGCCGAGCTGCTCGCCCGGGGTGACGATCGCGTGGGCTTCCTGTTCACCGTGGGGGAAGAGGACCTTTCGGACGGAGCCAAACTCGCCAATCGGAGCTTGGCCGATCCCTGGAACCCGTGCTACACCATCGTGGGTGAACCCACCGGCTCGCGCTTCGTGCGCGGGCACAAGGGGCTCTACCACGGGGTTCTGCACGCCCACGGGGTGGCGGGGCACTCGTCGCAAAGCATCGGACCTTCGGCCGTGCACGAGATTCTGCGGGCCGGGGTGCGGGCCCTCGACGCGGACTGGGGCACGCACCCGTTGTTTGGCCCGGCGACCCTCAACTTGGGGGTGGTCGAAGGGGGGGTCGCTCCGAACGTGGTGGCCGATCGGGCGAGCTTGAGTTTCCTCTTGCGTGCGGTCGAGACCCCGGACCGGGTGGAAGCGCGCATTGCCGCTTGCCTCGGTCCCCATGTGGAAATGGAAGCCGTCGGCAACGCCTATGGACCGGTCGAGTTCCTCGTGCCCGAGGGCGAGCCGAGCGACTTGGTGGCCTTTGGAACCGATGCTCCGCACTTGCCCCGTTGGGGAACCCCGCTGCTCTTTGGGGCCGGATCGATCCTCGATGCGCACACCGACCACGAAAAGGTGTCGCGCAAGGAACTCGCCGAGTTGGTTCCTCGCCACGTCCAAACGGCCAGCGAGTTGTTGGCGCGCCTAGGGAGTGCTCCGTGCAACACCTGAGCGGGGAGGCCCTGCTCGACGCGCTCGAACGCGGGGAAGTTCGCGCCGCCACCCCGGGGGCCGACGGTTGGCAGGTACACGCTTGGGTCAAGCAGGGGATCTTGGACATCTTCCGTTCGAGCCCGGTGGTGGCCATGGATGGCTCAGGCCTCGCCCATTCTCCCTCTCCTTTCCGCGACAAGATGGCCTTTCCCGTGCGCGCTTGGGATGCAGCAAGCGAAGTGCGCGTGGTGCCCGGTGGCTCCGCCATCCGTCGCGGCGCCTACTTGGGGCCCGGGGTGGTGTGCATGCCGCCAATGTACGTCAACGTCGGGGCTCACATTGGCGCGGGCAGCATGATCGACAGCCACGCGCTGGTGGGCTCCTGTGCCCAGGTGGGAGAAGACGTGCACGTTTCGGCTGCGGTGCAAATCGGTGGGGTGTTGGAACCCATCGGCGCCCAGCCCGTGATCGTCGAGGACGGAGCATTCCTGGGGGGCGGAGTGGGGCTCTATGAGGGCATCTGCATCGGTCGTCGAGCTGTGCTCGCGGCGGGGGTGATCCTGACCGCCAGCACCCGGGTGTTCGACTTGGTCCACGAAGTGGAGCTGCGAGGGCAAGGGGATGCCCCGCTCCGGATTCCCGAGAACGCGGTGGTGGTGCCGGGATCTCGGCCCGCGGGGGGGGACTTTGCACAACGGCTGGGGCTGGCGTTGGGTTGCGCGGTGATCGTCAAGTACCGCGACTCCAAGACCGATGCCAACCTGGCTTTGGAGCAAGCTTTGCGCGGCTAGGACGGGTTCCCGACGAGTTGTTAGGCTAGGGGCCCAGGAAACTCCCTATGCAAGCCTTTGACTCCGACTGGCACGCCCGTGCCCGAAACGTATTTGAATCCGCCTTGGACTTGCCCAAGGGCCAGCGCCGAGCCCACGTCAAAGAGGCCTGTGGGGCGGATTCCGACCTCGAAGCCGAGGTGCTCGACCTGCTCGCTGCCCACGATGCCGACGGCACCTTCCTCCCGACCGGGGGGGCCCATGCTATGGCGGACTCGGACTTCCAGGAGGATGCGCGCACCTGGATCGGAAAGACGGTGGGGCCCTACCGGATCGAGGCGCTGATCGCCCGTGGTGGGATGGGCTTGGTGTTCCGAGCACGCCAAGACAACCCCAGCCGGGATGTGGCCCTCAAGATGCTGCCTCCGGGGTTCCAAGGCGCCGAATCGCGCCGTCGCTTCGAGCATGAAGCCGATTGGCTGGGCCGGTTGCAGCATGTCAACGTGGCCCAGGTGTTCCAGGCGGGCAGTGTGACTTGGGAGGATGGCAGCGAGCGGCCCTACTTGGCGATGGAGTTCGTCGAAGGCCAAGACCTTTGGAGCCACATTCGTTCGCACCGGTTGTCGCTGGCGGCGCGCGTGGAGTTGTTGGCACAGGTTTGCGATGGCGTGCACCACGCGCACCAAAAGGGAGTGCTGCATCGCGACCTCAAACCCGCCAACATCCTCGTCACCGAAGCGGGGGTGCCCAAGATCCTCGACTTTGGTATCGCCCGCGGGCTTGAGGCCAACGATTTGGAAACCATGCAAACCCGCTCGGGGGAGTTGGTGGGGACGGTGCCTTACATGAGTCCCGAGCAAGTCGCTGGGGATTCGAGTGCGCTCGATACGCGAACCGATGTGTACAGCCTGGGGGCGCTGTTGTACCAATGCTTGGGGGGCGAGCTTCCTTTTCCGTCGTCCCGCTACACCTTGCCGGAGATGCTTCGCGCGATCGCCGAGGAGGAACCCGATCCGCTCTCGAGCTTGGAGCCCGCCTGTCGCGGGGACTTGGAGACCATCGTGGCCAAGGCCATGGACAAGGAACCCCGGCGCCGCTACGACTCGGCTGCGGAGTTGGCTGCTGACCTGCGGCGCTACCTCAAAGACTTGCCGATCGTGGCCCGCCCTGCCACCGCACGCTATCAGCTGTCCAAGTTTGCGCGCCGCAACCGGGGCTTGGTGGGAGCGCTGGTCGCCCTCTTGGTAGCCCTGGTTCTAGGTTTGACGGGAACCCTTTGGGGCATGTCGCGCGCTCAGAAGGCTGCGGCCGCCCAAACGATCGAAGCGCAAAACGCGGTCAAGGCCTTCGAAGCCGAAGCCGCCCAGCGCAAGCTGGCGGTGGAAGCGGAGCAGCGCGCCGTGGAGGCCCGCAAGTTGGCCGAAGCCAAAGAGCAAGTGGCCGCTGCCGTGCGCGGGTTCGTCGAGGAATTGCTGGGGTCGCCGGGGGGCAAGGGAGTGGAGGGATTCTATGGACCCCAAACACGGGTTGTGGACGTGTTGGGTGGGTCCTACAGCCGGTTGCGCGAACGGTTCGCGGGTCAGCCCGAGGTCGAATTCGCCCTGCAAGCCCTAGTGGGGCAGACCTACTTGGGGCTCGACCAAAGTGCGCTCGCATTGCCATTCTTGGAGCGGGCGTGTGAGTTGGCCCTCGAGCTGGAAGGCCCTGACAGCCAGACCTTCCTCGGGGTGGATTGGTCGCGCAGGCTGGCCCAGGGCTTTGGGGAGTTTTCCGCCGAAGCCCGCGCGGAGTTGAACCAGCAAATCGACCGTATCGCTTCCAGCTTTGGGGTCGACTCGAAGTTCACCCACACTTGTCGGCGCCAGGCCAGCGAGGCGTTGACCATCGCGGGTTCGTTCCAAGAGGCGCTGGAAGGGTTCGAGCAGTTGATTGCGGACCTCGCACCTACCCCCGAGCTGGACCCTGAGAACCTGTTCCAAGCCCGTTTGGGTCGGGCGCGCACCTTTGGCTACATGGGGCGCGTGGATGAGGGGGTGGCCGAGCTGGAGAGCGCTCTCAGCGAAGTCGAGAGCCGGTATGGCGCCGACAGCCTGCAAGCGACCCTGGTTTGGATGGACTTGGGTGGCGCATACCTACGTTCGCGGCAATTCGACAAGGCCAAGCCCTTCTTGGAGAAGACGCGTGCCTTCTTCCGTGGTACGCAGCTCGAGAATTCGGCTCCGGTGGCTCAATCCTTGGGTGAGCTGGGGCAGCTCTACATGGCCGAGGGCAAACCGGACGAAGCCATCGAGGCCATGGAACAAAGCTACCAGATCCTCAAAAAGGTTCTGGAGCCCACGGACATCCGGGTCTCGGATGCAGCGGTAGGACTCTCGTTGGTCCTGACCCAAGCCCAACGCTTCGACGAAGCCATGCATTGGCTGGACTTGGTCGACGAGCAGTACCAAAAGGACTGGCCGGCCTCGCACCGCATGGTGTGCGACTTGCGTGTGCGCCAGTCGTACGTGGAGTTGATGCGGGGCAACCCCGAGCGCTGCCTTGAGATTTTGCAAAAGCAAACCGACGTGGTCTTGGCCGATCCCAACGCCTCGCTCAACTCGCGCGTCTTCATGCAGGAGCAGCTGGCTCGGTCCTTGTCGCAGATCCCCGACTACGAACAGGCGTTGCCGTTGTACAAGGCCGTCTATGAAGGCAAGCGCGAGGACCTGGGCCACGCCGCTCGAGAAACCCTTTTGGCGCTGTACCAGTACGGTCGGTGCTTGGAGGTTTGCAACCAAGCCGACGTCGCGCAGGCCGCGCTCGAAACCGCCTTCGGGGAGTTCGAAGGGACGGGAGAGAATGGGGGCGCACGGGCCGTGGCGGGATTCCTGGCGGAGTTCTTCCGCCGGCAGGGGGACCAGGATGCTGCCAACCAATGGGCCACCCGGGCGGGAGCCCAGTAGGCCGAACGATGGGAGCGGCCGCTCCCACGGTTGGGCTCGAGGCTCAAGCTGGGAGGGATTCCTTTCGATGGGGTTCGCGGGGGAGCTAGGCTGGCTCCCTAGCTGCGTCCATGGCCTCCCGCTTTACTTCCGTTCCCCCCCGTTCCGAGGGCCTACCCGCGCCCGGAATCTTCCCCCAGAACATCCATACGGTGTTGGTTCTGGGTGGGGGTGGAATGCGCGGGATGGCGCACGTGGGGGTGTTGCGTGCCCTGGAGCGCCTACGGATTCCCTTTGATGCGGTGGTGGGGACCTCGATTGGGTCGCTGATCGGCGCCATGGTGGCAGGGGGCAAGGACCTCGACGAAATCGAGGAGATCGTCTGCAACCTGCGCAAGGAGGACTACATCCGGCTGAACACGATCAAATTCCTGTTCAAGGGCATCCGTACCCCGAGCATGTACCAGGGGGATACCTTCCGCGAGAGCTTGACCCGCATTCTGCCCGAGGGGGGCTTCGCCGACCTACAAATGCCGTTTTGGTGCAATTCGGTTTGCCTTGAGACGGGGGCCAACCTCTTTTGGGGGGCGCCAGGTTTCCAAGATGTGTCGCTGGTGGATGCGGTCTACGCCTCCTGCGCGCTGCCAGGGGTGTTCGAGCCCTTCGAGCGCGGTGGCAAGCACTACATGGATGGGGGCATCGTGGACCCCCTACCCCTGCGTTGGGCTCGCATGTTGGCTCCCCAGCGCATCATCGCTGTGGACCTGTCGATCAAAGGCAACTTCTCGGCCCCCAAGTACAAAAAGCGCGCCATTGGCTCGCTTTTCCGCTCGTTCGAGATCACCCAGGAGGTGATCGTCGAGCAAATGTTGCACATGCACGGGGGTGAGGGGGTGGTCCTGATCCAGCCCAAGGTCGGTCACCTGCACCGCTTTGACTTTGCCGAGGTCCCCGACGTGATCGATGCCGGGGAGCAGGCAGCCGAACGCGTGTTGACTTCGCACCCGCTGACCCGCGACGACATTTGGCTGCAAGGGGCGGAAGGCCTGAGCTGCCCGGTGGAACCCCGCGACTACGTGAGCCTGCACCTGGACCCCTCCGCCTGCGTGGGATGTGGGGTCTGCCAAATGGTGTGCGAGACCGAGGGGTTTGGGGCCCTGCAGGCCATTCCTGCGACCGTGCTCAAGCCCCACAACTACGAGTGCACCCGGGACCACGCCTGCGCGCGCAATTGCCCGACTTCTGCGATTCGACTTGGGAATCTGTAAACGGACCCGGACTTCGGGTCTCCATTGGCTGGGCGGGCGGGGTGAGCCGGAGCCAGTATTGAGAAGCCCGGCCGAACCGGTGGCCCAGGCCGGGCAGTGGCTCGGACCCCACTCCCAGCCATGCCCCAAAAAGGCATCCCGCTTCCACGAATGACCCAACCCTGGTCATGGACCGCTTGTCCATCGCCAAGTCCCCAGGAGGGGGGTAGGATCTTAGCCCTTCCTTCGCATACCCTTTACGATCCCGCTCGCGTACGTGGCGCGGGTTCGGCGTCATGGCGGTCTCCACCAAACTTCACTTCTCTCGCTTCGAGTTCAAATACCTCCTGCCACGGGCATTGAGGCTCGAGGTCGAATCGGAACTCAACCACTTTGTGGAGTACGACCCCTTCGTGGCCGACCGGCCCGACCATCGCTACCTGGTTCGCAGCCTGTACTTTGATGACCGCAACCTGACGGCCTTCCGGAACAAGGTCGATGGGCACATGGTGCGCTCCAAATTCCGGATCCGCACGTATACCACCGATCCGAGCGAACCGGTTCCCCGCTTCCTCGAGATCAAAGGACGCAACAACAACCTCGTCGTCAAGCACCGTACTCCCATGGATATGGGCATCGATGAGTCGTACGTGGGGGGGGATGAGCTGGCGGAATTGGTCATGGCACGTTGCCATCCCGGCCCGATCCACCAGGAATTTTGCTTCCAACGGTTCCGCCGCCGGATCCAGCCCTACGCGCTGATCGACTACCAACGGCGTCCGTTCGTGAGCCGCTTCGACCCCGACTTTCGACTCACGTTTGACGAAGAATTGCAGGCGACCCGCACAACGAGCCTGTTTCCCAAGAGCACCGACCGTTCGGTTCGGTTGGTTCCAGGCTACACGGTGATGGAGGTCAAATTCCGCCACCACCTGCCCTCCTGGTTCCACCGCATCATCCAAGGTTATGAACTGCGGCGATTGTCCTTCTCCAAGATCTGCGAAGGAACGATCGCCCTGGAAATCGCCAGCGACGACTGATCCTACCCCCTACTCGACCCAATCATGCCCTTTGCGTTTCTTCAGGGATCGGCTTTCACCGATCCGGCGAACCAAGCTGCCGCCCACGCCTTTGCTCTGACGCCCCAAGAAATCCTGATCAACGCCGCCTTGGCGACGGTGCTCGGGGTGCTGGTGGCTTACGTGTACCGCGCCACCCACAAGGGGCTTTCGTACAGCCAGTCGTTCACCCAGACCATCGTCTACGTGGCGCTGGTCGTGGCCCTCGTGATGATGGTGATCGGATCCAGCCTCGCCCGGGCCTTTGCCTTGGTCGGCGCGCTTTCGATCATCCGCTTCCGGACGGTCGTGAAGGACACCAAGGATACGGCCTTTGTCTTTGCAGCCTTGGCTTTGGGCATGGCGGCGGGGACCTCGAACTACCTGCTGGCAGGGGTCGGTTTGGTGTTCATCTGTAGCGTCGCCTGGTTCTTGGACCTGACCAACTTCGGTGCCTTGTACAAGAGCGAGTTCATCCTGCGCTTTGTGTTCGACCAGAACGCGGACTCGAGCGGGTACCTGGAACGCATCAAAGAAGCCTCCAAGCGCTCCAACCTGCTCAACATTGAACCCTCGGGCGATGGCCAATTGCTCAAGCTGACCTACGACATCCAGCTCGAAGAGGAGTCCGATGCCGAGAAGTTCGTGTCCTCGATGAAGCAGGTCGAGGGTGTCAGCGAAGTCATCCTGATCGTTTCGAAGAACGACATCGACTACTAGGACCTCCTCCATGCTTTCGTGGCTTCGCATTGCTTGCCTCGCACTCACGCTGGCTGCCTTGGGCACCGGCTGGGTGTGGCAGGCTCGTAGCGGCTGGGTCTATTCCGCGGAATGGCACCTCAAGAAACGCTATGAGCGGGGCTACCCCAATCGGTTGGGAGAGCTCGGCAAGGAAGCCGCTTGGAAGGATCCTGCGGCGACCTTGGCCGAGTTGCGTACCATCCGCAAAGCCACCGAATCCACCGAGATTGGGGATCGACTGTTCCCTTCCTGGCGCCGGGCGGCCGAGCTGGAAACCCAGGGTCTGATGTCCACGGGGAAGGTCGCCGAGGCTGCCAAGGTCCTCAAAAAGGCCGTCAAGCGCGATCCCAACAACCTTGAACTCAATCTGCGGTTCGCCCAGGCCCTGTGCCTGTTGGGAGGTTCGGAAAACCTGACCCAAGCCGGGGCGATCGTCGACCTTTGGTACGCCAAGGTCCCCAACCACCCGGATGTGGTGGCTACCCGCTTGCTCCAAGAATTGACCGCGGGCCAGATCGATGCCTTCGCGGCATCGGTGGTGCGCGACTTGTACGATTCGGTCGAGCACCTGCGCCGGAACTGGCAAGTATTTGCCTTCTCGACCGAAAAGGTGTCGCCCCAGTCTTCCCCCCTGTTGGAGTTGGAAGGCCCCGATGCCCAGGGCCGGTTTGCCTTGGACTACACGTTTGCCCACCCCCCCAAACAATTGGGAAGGCTACGGATCGACTCGCCCGCCAAGGCTTGGTGTCGGTTGGTGGACTTCCAATGGGAACTGGAATCGGGAGGGCAGCCTGTGGATGCCAATCCTCCCGCCCGTCCCGGCTACTCGCGCGGGTTCACGGACGATGGCGCAGGTGGGTACTGGATCCAGCGCGACATGGATCCCCAGCAGGCGTGGGATTTTGCCAAGGCACCGGAGCTCGGAGACACGCTCACGGTTCGGTTTCGGTTCGGCCTTTTGGCGACCCTGCCTGAGGCCGTGGTCCAGCGCCTCGCCGATGAAGGGCTGCGTGCCCAAGTCCAGAGCGCTTTGAACAAGATCATGCCAGGGCTCGGCCTGGAGACGTTGATGGGACCCCCTTCCCCAGGAGCTCGCCAATGACCCGTTCCAAGTCCATGCCGCGCCGCGTGCTGCGCACCCTTTGGCGCTACAGTTTGGTGGTCACCGGACCCATTGCGGCCCTCTTCCTGATTTGGTCGTTCCAGACGGGCAGCCGCTTCTACCAGTTCGGTCTGCGCTTCGGGGGGGAGATCGGTCGCTACAACCTCCACAAGGCTGGCACGTACGAGTGGGATCGTATGGTCAACGGGGCCCGCACCGCGGTCTTCGAATCCAGCCCTGCCGACGAAACCAAGCTGCGGCAAATCCACCTGATGATCAACCAAGGGGATCGAGCCACCTTGGACAGCCACCTGCCCGCTTCGGGCAAGGACTACAAAGACGGCTTCCTGCAGTACCCCGATGGGGAATTGGGGAAGGTCGACCTGCGCTATCGCGGCGACTTCCCCTGGCACTGGGCCACTCCCAAGAAGTCCTGGCGCATCAAAACTCCGCGCGGGGCCATGTGGGAAAACATGCGGACGTTCAACTTGGTCGTGCCCAAGGGGCAGGCCGTGGTGGAGGATTGCCTCGGGTATTGGTTTGCCTCGGAAATGGGCTTGATCGCGCCCCATGCGGAGCTGATCGAGGCCATCGTCAACGGCAAGACCGAAGGCATCTACGTGCTGGTCGAGCAGCTCGAAGAAACGACCCTGCGCAAAGCGGACCGCATGCCCGGGGATATCTTTGCCGGCGAATTGATCGGCAACGACGAGCACATTGGCATTCCTCCCAACGTCTTCCTGTCGCCCGGCACGTGGTCGAAGATTTCGATCAACAACCACTTCCCCGAAGACACCAATGTGGCCATCGTGCGCCTGTGCAACTTGCTGGCCGAAGAGCCCAGCGAGGCCAACAGCGCGGCGCTGCGCGAGCTGGTCAACATCGATGCCTTTGGCCGCTTCGCCGCCTTCCGGTTGCTGACCCAGACCGAGCACTTCGATCGGGTGCACAACTGGCGCCTGTACTACGACCCCTGGCGCAACCAATTCGAACCCGTCGTTTGGGATTCGGTGCCGTGGCACCAGAACTGGATGCCCAAGGCGGGCGAGGAACCGTTCCTGGACGTGATGTTCTGCGAGCTGGACGACCGCTTGAACATGGAACACAGCTACCGGATCGCCACCGACGCAGCCATCCGACGCTTCTTTGACTCGGGGCTGCGGGAACGGGTCTTGGACGAGTACGACCGCTTGGTCGAATCCATCCAGGATGCCCAGCGTCGCGATCCTGTGTTGAACTTCCAAATGGCGTACGTTTCGCCCGAGCAGGTCGCCCGCTACCAACGGGTCTTGCGCGGGGACATGCAGCGAGTCTTCGAATTCCTCGACGAGAACTACGGTTCCGAATTGCCCTCGATGAGCGCCGTCCGGATGGGGCAAACCCCCGATGCGCCCGATTGGCGGTTGGCCTTGTACGGACGGCGAGCCATCGATGGGTTGCGCATCGACTTTGAGCAGGCCATCCCGAATTCGCTGCGCGTGGCGATCGGCTACCAAACCGACCATGGGCCCATGCGCGTGGATGTGTCGGGCTCGTGCGTCGTGCGCGGGCGCAGCCTGGATATCGAAGTCCCCTTGGTGGGGGGCATGGTCATGGTCCCGAATCCCGCCGCCAAGGGCTATCCCGATCGCGGCCACCTGGCGTTGCAGCCGGCGGCTTTCGATGTGTACCTCACGGGTGAGGGCGCTTCGGAAATCGATCCGGTGCGCCTTTCGGCGATCGTCGATCCGGAGCGCATCGTACACATCAACGAAGTCGACGAGATCCCGGCCTTTGTCCTGAGCAGCCAATTCAGCGTGGTGGGGGGCATTCCGCACCAAGAGCCGCGCATCTACTCGGGCGAGGTGCTGGTGCAAGGCGAGGAGGCCATCGACACCCCGGTCATCCTGCGACCGGGCACCAAACTGCGCATGGCTGCTGGGGCCTCGTTGTTCCTGCAAGGCCCGGTGGTTGCCCAAGGCACGGCCGAACAGCCGATCGAGATTGTTCCCGCCGAACCGGGGCAAGAGCCCTGGGGGACCTTTGCGCTGCGAGGACCGCGGGCCAATGGCTCGGTGCTTGAGCACCTCCACATCGTGGGCGGCAGCGGGGCCAAACAGCCTTTGGCGGAATTCAGCGCCCAGCTCTCGCTGCACCATGTGCAGGATGTCCTGATCAAGAATTGCCTCTTCGAGGACAGCCAGGTCGTCGACGACATGGTCCACGGGGTTTACTCGAAGTTGACCTTTGATGGGTGCCGTTTTGTACGCTCCTTGGCCGACGCCCTCGACATGGACATCAGCGAGGTGACGGTGTTGCGCTGCATCTTTGAGAACAGCGGCAACGACTCGGTCGACCTGATGACGACCCTGGCGGTGGTCGAGGACTCCAAGTTCATGAACAGCGCCGACAAGGGCATTTCGATTGGGGAGAACAGCACCCTCTTCGTGCGCAACTGTCTGTTCGACACCTGTCAGATCGGACTGCAAAGCAAGGACGAATCCCAGGCCGCCGTGATCAACTCGGACATCGTGCGCTGTGTGTGGGGTGTCGATGCGTACAAGAAGAACTGGCGCTACAACGGAGGCGGCGAGATCTACCTGTACAAGTCCCGCCTGTTCGGCAACCAAGAGACCTTACGCGCGGACAAGAATTCGCGGGTGGGTGTGGCCGATTCCTACGTGGATGATTGGGACCCCAAGCGCCACCCAGCGATCCTAGTCGGGGTGGGGATGGGTTCGGAAAGCCAGCAGAAGGCGGCGTTGCCGGCCCGCGCGAAATTCCGGTTCGATCGGGAAGCGGAACTCCTCGCGCCCCTGGGTACGCAGGTTTGGGGCCGCATCCAGCCCGAAACGCGCGGGTCGACCTTTCTTCAAGTCCCCTGATCGGTAGCCGGTTCGGGCCCGAGCTGGGCCCGACCGGGCTCGTTCGGCTACGGCTTGCGCTCGAAAAGCCAGGCGTTGAGGCTCTTGGGCAAACTGTCGGGCGGTCCCATGAAGCGCACCTCCACTCCAGCGAGTTGGTAGGGCGCGTTTTGGATGGGATCCTGAGCTAGCGACCCGATCGTGATCTGTCCGTCGCTCGCCAGGTACGAGACGTACGCACTGCGCAGGCCAAACTCGCCCCCGCCCAACGACTTCGACGGTCCAAAGGCAGCAAAGCACACCCCCGAACCCGAGGACATGCCCTGGGGGACGAATTGCAGCCCCCCGACGCGGTTCGAATCGATCGGCGTGGGCAAGTTGTAGCGGAAGACCACTTCGTTCTTGTTGGGAAAGACCCGGGGCTCTTCCAGGCGCACCAGCACAGGATAGGTCTTGGGTTGGTGGATCCAAAAGGTGTCCCCCCCCCGACCATCCGCAAACATCACGCGCAGCTTGAGGCTGTCGGGCGTGGCTTCGCAGGCGACCCAGGGGTGCGCGCCTTTGGATGCCGTGCCGAGCGAGAGGCGGCGGATCCCATGGGGCTGGCTCATGACTTGGGCTGGCGCAGCTCCGTCGCCATTGACCACCAAATCGATCCCATGGCCTTGCATGTCGGCAAAAAAAGCATCCTCGTCGTAGTAACGGTTCATGCCCCCGAAGACCACCACCCGATAGTCGGCGGTCGAGACCGCCAGCTCTTTCTTGAGCCAGGAAACTTGCACCGAACCCGGCGACATGTCTGCCACATAGCTCAGGAAGTAGAGATCGACCGGTCCCTGGGCCACTTGGTAAAACGCCTGCTCGGGTCCGCTGCCTACGGCTTCGGGATAGGCCTCGGGAAACAGCTCGCGGAAGCAGCGCAAGTCGTACCCGTTGAGGAAAGGCCACCCACAATCATGGTTGCCGGGTGACACGTAGATCGGAGCGTGGGCCAGGACTTCCTCGAACAGTCCAAAGAAGTGTTGTCCCCAATCGGCCGGAGTCGAGTAGTACACGCAATCGCCCGCATGGGCCACGAAGTCCGGTTTCCAATCGCGAATGCGCGAGGCGAGGAACTCATCGGGAAAGTGTCCCACGTGTTCGGTGCCGTGGGTGTGACCCAACAGCGCGAAGCGGCGTTCGGGCGCTGCGGTCAAGGTGCGCAGGCGAACTTGGGGGGAACCGTCCACTTCGTAGCGGTACTCGGTATGGGGCTGCAACCCCTCGAGCACGGCTTCGTGCTGGTAGCCCTCCGGGGAGGGGATGGTTTGGAGCAAGCGATCGGCTTCCCACAGCTTGAGCGTGCTGACCACCGGGGTCGCCGTGCGCCAAGCGATCTTGGCCATGGTCGGGGTGAGCGTCACCAAATAGGGGGCAATGGGCGCTCCGGCGGCCTCAAAGGCGGGGGCGGCCAGCGGCGAGATCTTGCACTTGGTGAATCCCTGGGTGGCCACGGGCGCCACCGGAGGGGCTGGATTGCAGTGCACCCAAGCGGCGAAGGAGGGCAGGACGAAGCAAAGGGTTTTCCAGGTCATGATCATGGGGTGCTCAGCTCTTCGAATCCGCTCCTGCGGTGGGCGGTCGGAGCCGCCCTTTGTTGGATTCCATCGCGCGGATTTCTTCTTCTGTGAATCCTCCCGAAGGGGAGCCGGAGGTGGGGATAGGTGAATCGTCGTCGCTTACTTCTGCATCGCCGGGGCGGTCGAACCCGGCCAGGGGGCCAGCGAAACCACCGGCCGCCTCGGACAAATGCCGCAGGCGCGTGGACCAAAGTTCTTTGGTTCCCGCCACCAAGAGGTAGACCGCGATCAGCACCAAGGCCAGTTCGCGCTGGGCGATACCCAAGGCGAGCAGGATCCAAGCGATCCAACGCCCCACGCGGACCGCGGTTTCGGTCGCGGCCAGCCACGAACGCGAATGGGCCAGACCAGAGCGCAGCATCTTGCCGCCATCCATGGGGAAGGCGGGCAGCAAGTTGAAGATCCCTAACATCAGGTGGCAGACCGCGCTGAACGAGAGAAACCCACCCAAGTTGCGCACCTCGGTGTGTAGCAAGCTGGCCCAGCGCAGCTCGCCTTGCAGCCCCACCCAGATCAGCAAGCAGGTACCCCCGATCGCCAGGTTGACCAACGGGCCTGCCAACGCAATGCGCATCTCGATCTGGGGGTCCTCGGGCATGTTGCGAAGCACCGCCATGCCGCCCAAGGGCCACAGGGTGATGTCCACCACCTCGACGCCCATGCGGCGCGCCACCAGCGCGTGCCCGATTTCGTGCATCAAGACCGCCAAGAACAGCACCAAGAGCGCTAGAGCCGTGCCCACCACCGCTTCGAAGGAGTACCCCTGGGGTTGGCGTCCGGCCATCAGGCTGATGAAGATCATCAGCGCCAGGAGCCAGCGATGGATGCGCACCGGAATCCCCTGCACGCGCAGAAGGATCGGCTGGGGAGGGGACGGGTACACGAACTGCATCGGGGCGAGGCCCAGGGAGAAACCCTTATACGGGGTTTCGGCGCGGTATTGTACCCTCGCTCCATGGACTCGGGCGGCGAACGGGCGGAGAGGCGTGGAAAGGCCCCCAAGCTTTGCTTGGTCGACCTCAGCGCTTGGCGTGAGCCGGGCCTCGCGCCCGCGGGTGCACGGACCTGGATTGCGGCCGGCGATTTGAGTCCCGCATCGCGCGCCCTGGCCGAACTGGGCGGCAGTGCCTTGGCCCTGGCCGTGATGGCGGAGCGACATCCCGAGGGCTTTGCCATCGCGGTCGGTCGAGCGGTACAGCAAGGGCAGGCCACTGCAGCGCGTGCCAGTCTTTTGGTCCGCTCACCCATGACCGGGCGTTTGAGCCAAGGTCAAGTGGGTTCCGACTTCGCGCGCCGCTTGGCCCGCTTGGGGGCGGGCCTCTTGATCGTCGGACGGGCGCCATGGCGCGATGCGGTGCTCTGGATCGACGGCGCGGGCGAGCTTCGGCTCGAACAAGTGCCTGGCCTAGAGGCGATCGACAGCCTGGGTCGGGCCCAGCCGTTGCACGATCGCTGGGGAGCGGGAGCCGTCTTGCGCCCCGGTCCCGCAGCCCACGCGGGCACGCGCTTCGCCAATCTATGCGCGGGCAGTGAACCGGCGTCGTTCGTGGGTCGAGGCGGGATGGGGTACGCTTTCGCCCAGCGCGGTCTGGCCGCGTTGATGATCACGGCCGAGCCGGTCCCTGATCGCGAAGAACTCGATGGATGGGTGGAGCTCTTGTTGCGCTCGCCGCGCTTGGTGGCCCGCGCGCTCGGTCAGCGGTTGCAGGAAGCCGAAGGCATGCCTCCCACCCAATCCCAGGGCGCGCAACGCCACGGTTGTCAGGGCTGCCCGACGCCCTGCGGGTTTGTCCTCGAACAAGGAAACCAGCGCATGCACAACGCCCGCTTCAGCGCCTTGGAGCCGGTCATGCGTTGGATCACGGGTGGTGAGTGGGAGGCTACGGCGGAGCTCCTACGCGAGTGCAACCGGCTCGGCGTGGATGCGCTGGAAGCCAGCAGCGCCCTGCATTGGGTTTTGGCCCAAACCCACCCCGCGCCCGACGATCCGAAATCGCGGCTCGAGTCGTCGCTGGAGCGCTTGCGCGGGTTGTGCTTGGGGCTCGAGGAACCGCTTTCCTTCCAACGCGGGGCCAAGGCCCTGTACGGTGCCGAACCCGGCCGTTTCCTCGCCCAAGGCGAAGCGGTGCGTCCCGCGCAGGACTGGATCACCAGGCTCGCCCAGCACGTGGGCGTGCGCGGCGCCGAGCCCATGCGCAGCTTCCCATTCTTCGTGGGCGACCGCTCGAACCCCGAGCTCATGCAGCGTTTGGTGGCCCCCATGGAGTTGCCTCCCCAAACCTCCGACCGTTCGTCGCCCGTGGGGAAGGGGCGCTTGCTCTGGTGGCATGAGAACTTCGTCGCCGCGGTGGATGCCTTGGGCATCTGCGCCTTTTCGGTCGCGGGCGTCCTGTCCGATGGGCTGGTCGAATTCGAGGAGCTAGCCCAACGAATTCTGCCGGAGGGGTTCGAATTGGATGGGGCCCAAGGTCGCGCCGCGACGTTGCTCCTGGCCGGAGCCCAGATCCTGGACTTGTTCCAAGCGCTCGACGGATCCGCCACCCCGTCCGATGGGGTGGGCGACGACGCCGCAGCGCGGCTGGCTTTGGCCGAGTATCGAACCTTGCGGGCAGGCCGGGGGCTGGTGCCTCCCGCATTCCTGCGCGGGGACCGCGAGCTTCCCGCCTTGGAAATCGCACCACCCGTCCAACTTCCTGTGCGCGAAGGGGCCTACCGCATCCACGTGCGAGCCTCGGGCGCCTTGGCCCGTCGTCTCCCCGCTCTGTGGAGCGTGTCTTTCGAGCGGGCTCCGGCTTGGTCGGACGTGCTGCGCGCGCTGGCGGACGAGCATCCTGCCGCTGCGGCCTGGCTCCTGGTGGAAGGTCGGCCCATTCCGGCCGCCCTGGTGGGGGACGAGGTCCTGTCGCCCGGGTCGATCCTCCAAGATGGGACGGAAGTCGCGCTTTTTTTGGCGATTTCCGGAGGTTGACCGCAATCCATTCGGGGTGACTCATTCCGGCCCGGGCGATCCCCTATACTCCCCCCCGAAGCGTTCCGGTCGTGTGGATCCAAGGTCTCCGAGTATTGTTCCTGTTGGCCTCGCTCGCCTGTTTGGGCGCGTGGGGCTCGATGCATTGGAAGCCGAATTGGATCCTGCAGCTGGATCGCAGGCTCGTAGAACGTGAGCTGGCCGACGTCCGTGCGGCCGTGTCGCTGGCGGGCGAGGGGGCGCTCACCCCGGAGGATCGCATCCAGCGGCTGGAACCGGTCTTCCACGACCACAAGGACGTCCAAAACGGGGATCGGATCTTTCCCGCTTGGGTCCAAATCGGCGAAGGCTTGATCCGGGATGACTTGGCCTTGGGGCGCCGATCCCAGGCAGCGAAGGTCATGGAACGCTTGCTCGAACACCAACCCCGGCGTTTGGATTTGCGGTTGCGCATGGCCGATGTGCTTTCGCAGCCGGGCGAAGGTCAAGACTTGGAAGGTGCGCAGGCCCAAGTCGACTGGGTGCTCAACTTCTTTCCTGAGTGGCAGGCGGCCCGCGAAGCCCAGCTCGAACTGTATGGTCGAGCGCGTGATTGGAAAGCCTTTGCGGAAAGCGTGACCCAAGTCTTGGCAAATCCCGCACCCCTCGACCTCGATAGCATCGACGCGTTGCGCGGGGTCTCCACGGTCCATTGGGAAACCAACGGGAACGGGGATTGGGAAACCACCGGACGAATTCCAGAGGCGGCGGAGGCGGCGGAGGCTGCCGCGGGTGGCGGCTTGGGAAGGGTTCCGTGGCCCCCTTGGCTGACGGCCTTGGTCCTGCGCAATCCCGCCGCCGAGCCCCTCCTGCGCGAGCAGGGTTTGGCCTGGCCCACCCAACCGAAGCGAGCCGATTCGCAATGAAGCACAAGAAGCGACGTTGGCGCCCGCGCAATCTCTGGACCGGGAGCTTGTGGGTCACGATCCCGCTGACCGGGATCCTCGTGGTGTGGACCACGGCGGTGGCCCACCGCTATGGGACCTTTGGCCTGCGCGGGGGAAATCCCGACGGCACTCCGGGGATGCTGGCTCCGATCATGCAGCTCGAGTGGCAGCAGATGTGGCGCCATGCGCGCCTAGCGGTCCAATCCCCGGCAGCCAAGCGGGCGGAGTACGTGGAACGCGTGCATTTGCTCGTCGATCCCAAGGGGGAAAACCAGCTCAACTCGGCCCTGCCCGAGTCGGGGCGCGAGTACGTCGAGGGGCAGTTGGGTTACCCCGATGGTCACTTCGGCAAGGCCAGCGTGCGCTACCGCGGAGACTTTGGTTGGCACTGGAACTTGGAGAAGAAGTCCTGGCGGGTCAAGACCCGCAAGTCGGATCTCTGGCGGGGCATGCGTTGGTTCAACTTGATCGTGCCCAAGTCAGCGGCGATCGTCGACGGCCATCTCTCCAACTGGCTGGCCGGTGAAATGGGCCTTTTGACTCCTTTCTCGGACGTGGTGGAGCTTTGGATCAACGGCGAGAATCGAGGGTTGCACACGCTCATGGAGCAGCCCGATGAGTTGCTGCTGCGTCGCTTGAAGCGTATGCCGGTCGACCTGTACGTCGGGGAGTTGGTGGCGGAGGAAGCCTTCCAAGGCAAGCAGGTCCAACTGTTCGACCACCCACGAACCTGGGACAAGGACTCGATCAACAACCACTATCCCGAGGACCACAAGCGTCCGTTGGAGATCCTGTGCACGGCCTTGGACCATGCGACCGATGAGGTGGGTTTCCAACGGTTGCGCGCCTTAATGGATTGGGAGTCGATGGCTCGCTTTGCGGCCTTCCGCGTGTTGACCCAGTCGGGTCACCAGGATGACCTGCACAACTGGCGGCTGCTCTACGATCCCTGGCGCCGGGGCTTCGAGCCGCTGGTTTGGGATGCCAACGCTTGGCACCGCTTGTGGGAGCCCAGGCCCGACCGCCCCTTCTTCCAAGTCCCGCTCTTCTCAAAGCTCGATCGGGTGCTGGCCCGGGACCACCTGTTCCGGATGGCGGAGCACCGTGCCCTGGTGGCGTTCTTCCAAACGGGCCAAGATCAGGTGCTGCTCGCGGAGTGGGATCGCTTGCAAGCTGCGATGCGCCCCGCCGCCGAGCGTGATCCCGCCCTGGGCGCGTACTTCCTGTACATGGACATGGAAAACGTGGAGGCCGAGAGCGCCCACGACCTCGAGGTGATCCACACGTACCTCGATGCAGCGCGCAAGGCACACCTCGAGACGCCCGTGGACGCGCGCATTGCGAAGCTCCAGGGGGCCGGGGCGGGGCTGGAACTGCGGTTCGAGATGGGCGGCTGGCGTCCGGCCGAGGGATTGGAGCTGCAATTCACCCAGGACGTTCCCAGCGGGGGGCAATGGACTCTATGGGAAGAGGCTTGTGCGACGCCGCGACAGGTCGACCTCGGCTCTTGGATGCGCCAGGAAGGCGCCCGCGTGGTGATCGAGCGCCCGTGGTTGGCCGGCCTGGAGCAAACGCCGATCTTGCCCTTCGACCCGATCTTCCCTGCCTTGGGTACACCCCGCGCGGTGACCTATCGCATTGTGTACGACCACCCCCAGGCGGCCGGTTTGGAACTTGTGGGAGCGTCGGTGCGAACCACCAGCGGCCCTTCGCAGCCGATCGCTTTGGTGGACAGTCTCGACGCGCGTGGTTTGCAGGGCGAATTCGGGATCTTCGACCCGCCCTCGCAGGCGGCCCCGGAGGTTTGGGACGGGGTGCGAGTGATGCGCGGCGTCACGCGCCTCATGGGATCGCTCACCCTCCAACCGGGGACGCAGCTCAAAATGGCGCCGGGCGCAAGCCTGATCATCGAAGGGAAGCTGCTGGCGCTAGGTACCGAGTCCGAACCCATCCGCGTCGGGCCCTTGGAGGAAGGTCAGGAGGCTTGGGGCGTGTTGGCCTTGCGTTCGCACCGCGCCGATGGCTCCCGACTCGCCCACGTACAAATCCGCGCGGGAAGCGGGCTCCAGGATGACCTTCAGGAGTTTTCCGGCATGTTTTCGATCCACGATGCGCGCGACGTGCATTTGACCGACTGCCGCTTCGAGGACAGCCAACGGGTCGACGACATGGTGCACGCGGCGTACACCGACCAACTGGTGTTCGAACGCTGCACCTTTTTGAACTCGCATTCCGACGCGTTGGATTTGGATGGGTGCTCGGGTGCCCTGGTCGACAGTACCATCCTCGCCAGCGGCAACGACGCCGTCGACCTGATGATGTCCCGCTTTGCGGTGGTCCGTTCGCGCCTCGAGCGCAGCGGCGACAAGGGGGTTTCGGTCGGGGAAAACAGTCAAGCCCTGGTCGTGGACAGCCTGTTGCGCGGAAACCTCTCGGGACTCCAGAGCAAAGATGCTTCGATCCTGTGGGTGCGGGGCGGAAGCTTCGAGCGCAATCAGACCTCGGTCGGCGCCTTCCAGAAAAACTGGCGCTATGGGGCCGGTGGCACCGGTTTGTTGGAGCGCGTGCGCTTTGAAGGGGATGGGGACGCGGAAGCCGACAAACGTTCGGCCCTGTGGTTTGTGGATTGCGAGGGGACCGATGATTGGAAGTCGGACAAGCACATCCAGCACATCCAGCGCGATCCCAGGGACTCGGCGGCCATCGCTTGGCCGGGTGCCCATACCTTCCAGACCGATCCCGTGTTCGCTCCTTGGCTGTAAGGCGCAGCGTGCCGGCCCCACGTGGCCCCGGTGAGCCCGTCCCCATTTCGGCACGCGTGGAGCCAGGTTGCCTAACCACAGGCGCTGAGCACCCAAAGCACTAGCCCCGATATCCAGGCTTTCCTATGGTGGAATGGACCTGTTACCCGTCATGACCCGCATCCTGATTCTCAAGACCGGAGCCCTCGGGGATGTGCTGCGCACCACCTCGATCCTTCCCGGGCTCCACCAGCGGTTTCCCGATTTGCGGGTGACGTGGTTGACCGCACCCGGGGCGCTGCCCTTGGTCGAGCGGCACCCCCTGGTGCAACGTACCCTCACGGTTGAGCCCGAGGATGCGGCCGCGATGCAACGTGCCACCCAGGATCTGCGCGGCGAGCGGTTTGAGTGGGTGCTTTCGCTGGACGACGAAGTACCCCTGTGCCGCCTCGCCAGCGGAGTGAATGCGGTTCGGGTCTCGGGTGCCTACCTGGATTCCAACGGCCAGCGCACCTACAGCGACGACGTGGCCGAGTGGTTCGACATGGGGCTCCTGTCCCATCTCGGCAAGGCCGAGGCCGATCGGCGCAAGATCCAAAACCAACGCAGCCAGCCGCAGATCTATGCGGACATGCTGGGCATCCCCATGGGCGGAACCGAGCTGCCGTTGTTGCCAACCGAAGTCGAGGGCGCCCGGGATTTCTACCGCCTGACCGGCCTCTCGAAGGGGGGGGTCGTGGTGGGGCTCAACACGGGAGCTGGAGGCCGTTGGCGCTCCAAGACCATGCCCACCCTCGAAGTGGTCCGCTTGGTCCATTCGCTGCACCGTGCGCTCGCGGGCCGGGTCCATTTCCTGCTCCTTGGAGGGGCTTCGGAAGCCGATCGCAACGCCGAAATCCTGATGCGCACCCAGGGTTTGGCCGACCCCGTGCACGTGGTCGATGGGGGAGCCGACAACCAGCTGGGCGAATTTGCGGCGCTGATCGACCGACTCGACGTGTTGGTCACCAGCGACTCGCTCGCGATGCACATGGCCATCGCCCGCCGTCGCCCCGTCGTGGCATTCTTTGCCCCCACTTCGGCGGCGGAGATCGAGCTCTATGGGTTGGGAGAAAAGGTCGTGAGCACGGCCCGGGACTACTGCTCCTACCAGAGGGATGCGGACAACGCTTCGATCACCGCCGAGCGGGTCGGCGAAGCGGTTCTGCGGGTATTGGGCACGCGCGTCTCGGGCTGATCCGAGGTCCAAGCGGGGGAATCCTGTACGCGGGTCCTGCCGCGCTGTGCTCAGCCTTCCACGGCAACGGCAAACTGCAATTCGTGCAGCTGGTAGTAGGCGCCCTTCATAGCCAAGAGTTCTTGGTGGGTCCCGCGTTCGATGATCTCGCCCTTTTCCAATACCAGGATCTGATCGGCCCGTCGGATGGTGGAGAGGCGGTGCGCCACCACCAGGGCACTGCGACCTTCGAGCAAGCGGTGGGTGGCGTGTTCGATCTTGGATTCGGTTTCCGAGTCGACGCTGGCCGTGGCTTCGTCGAGGATCACGATCGGAGGGCGCGCGGCCAGGGTGCGCGCGATGGCGAGCAATTGCCGTTCGCCGGTGGAAAACGTCACGCCCCGCTCGGCCACTTCGGCTTCGAGGCCACCAGGCAAGCGGTCGAGCAGGCGATCGGCAGAACTGGTCTTGAGCGCCTCCTGCAGGTCGCTTTCGCGTATGCCCGGACGGTCGAGGATCAGGTTCTCGCGCACGGTGCCCGCGAACAAGAAGTTCTCCTGCAGCACGAGACCCATGCGCCGACGCAGATCGGTCAGCGGGATCTCGCGTAGGTCGCGACCTTCCATCGTGATGCGCCCCGAAGTCACATCGTAGAAGCGCAGCAAGAGGTTGATGATGGTCGACTTGCCCGAGCCGGTCGCGCCCACCAAAGCCACGGTCTTGCCAGGGGGGACTTCGAACGAAATGCCCTTGAGCACCTCGTTGCCCTCCGCATAGCGGAAGCGCACGTCTTCAAAGCAGAGGTGCGGCGGGGTGGTGAGGGGCAGGTCGAGCGGCGCTGCCTGGGAAACCTCGCGGACCAAGGGCTGGGTGTCCAAGACTTGGAAAATCCGCTCCGCCGAGGCGAACGCCGATTGGAGCACGTTGTAGCGTTCGCCCAATTCGCGGATCGGGCGGATCAGCATCTCCAAAAGCAACCAGAATTGGAAGAACAACCCGACGGTCATTTCTTTGTGCACAATCGACCCGACTCCCACGTACAGGGCGGTCCCTTGGATCAGGAACACCCCCAACGACATGGCTGGGAAGAACAAGGCAAACAAGAAGATCGTCTTGCGGTTGGCCTGGTAGTACTCGTGCAAGTGGTGCGCGAAGACCCCCGCCACGCGCGACTCGCGGCGGAAGATCTGGACCACGCGGACCCCCGAAAGCACCTCCTGCAGGAAGCCGTTCAGGGTGGCCAATTTGGCGCGCACGTGCCGGTGGGCGTGGCGTGCACCGCCCCGGAAGGCGATCGAAATGCCGATCAAAACCGGCAGCAACACGAGCACGGTCAAGGCCAGCTGGGCGTGGATGAAAAACAGCAAAATCACCAACACCACCACGCGCAAGGCATCGAACCCCAGGGTGACCACGCCCGAAGCAAACAGCTCGGCCAGGTTCTCGATGTCGGTCGTGACCCGCGTGACGAGCGAACCGGTCGGACGCTTGTCGAAGAAGGCCAAATCCAGGTGTTGGATGTGCCGGAAGAGCTGCGTACGCAGGTCGTGGATGACGGTTTGGCCGGTACGGTTGAGCGTCGAGACCTGGAAGTAGCGCATGATCGTGGCGCCCACAATCATGGCCAAGTACAGCCCAACCCAAAACAGCATCGAACGCACGTAGGGCCCCCGATCGGCTTCCAGGCCCGCTTGCCAAGCCGTGGTGACTGGGCCGTCGATGGCCCGCCGCCAAATCCAAGGGCCCGCCAATTCGAACACGAACAGTAGGGTCAAGACCAAGAAGGACTTCACGAACAACACCCAGTGGGGGCGTGCATAGACCAACAGGCGCTGGAACAAACGATGGTCCCAAGCCTTGGTGGCCACGACCTCTTTGTGTTCGCGGTATTGGCTCATACCCCTTCTCCCAGCAGCTGGGCGCGTCGTTGCTGGCGCTCCCAGGTGTCGTGGTACCAGCCCGGCTGGGCCAACAGCTCCTCGTGGGTACCCAGGGCCTCCATGTGCCCATCGGCGGTCAACACCAGGATTTGATCCGCCATAGCCACGCTCGACAGCCGATGGGCGGCCACCAGGACCGTGCAGCTCTTGCCGGCTTCGCGCAAACTTTCGAGCAAGTGCTTTTCGGTCTCGGTGTCCACCGCCGACAGGCAGTCGTCGAGGATCAGGACCTGGGGTTTTTTGGCCAAGGCCCGAGCAATGCACGTGCGTTGGCGCTGGCCACCCGACAGGGTCACGCCCCTTTCGCCCACGCGTTGTTTGTATTGGTGCGGGAAGGAGCGGACTTCGCCCTCCATGGCTGCGCGCCGGACGTATTCGTGGATGGCCTCGTCGCTGAGTTCCTCGTCGGCGCCGAAGCGGATGTTGTCCTCGTAGGGAGCCGAGAATAGGAAGGAATCCTGCGGGACGTACCCCAAATGACCCCGCAGCGATGCGAGCGACCAATCGCGGATCGGAACCCCATCGACCGACAGGGATCCCTCGCAATCGAACAGGCGTCCCACCAGCGAAAGGAGGGTCGTTTTGCCCGATCCGGTCGGACCCACCACCCCCAGGGTCGTCCCCGCGGGCACGTGCACCGAGACGTGCTGCAACACATCGGGACTGTCCGGGTGGTAGCGGAAGCTCACATCGCGGAAATCGATTTCACCCCGCATGGTCCTTGGCTGCACCGCGTCCGGGGCGTCGACGATCGAGGGGACTTCGGCCATGAGTTCGGTGATGCGCTCCGCGCTGGCCAGCGCGCGCGCGTACATCCCCGCGATCCAGCCCAGGGCGATCAGGGGCCAGAACACCTTGATGGTCAAATCGATGAACTTGAACAGGTCGCCAATCGGAAGCGTGCGATCGATGGCCGCGAGACCACCCACGACCAAGATCACCACGAAGGTCAGGTCAAAGGCCCCGTTGACCGAAGCGTGGGTCAAGCCGCGCGCTTCGCCCATGGCGATCTGGTTGTCACGGTTGCGCTCACTCGAACGGGCAAAGCGCGCCGCTTGGGCATCCTCGATGCCCGCTGCCTGGACCACGCGGATCCCGCCGAAGTTTTCCTGGGCCCGGTGGCTGATGTCGGCCAAGCTTTCCTGGACCTCCATCGAGTAGCGGTGGATGCGCGGCGTGAGTGCCTTCATGATCCAACCCATGGCGGTCATGGGCACGATCATGGCCAGGGTGACCCAGACGTTGAGCGAGAACAACACGCCAAGCGAAATCGGCACCACCACCATGGCGCCCACCGTGTACATGAGGCCGGGGCCGAGGAACATGCGCACGTTTTCCACGTCGCTCGTCAGCCGGCTGACCACATCACCCGAGCGGCTGCGGTTGTGGAATTCGAACGAAAGCCCCGTCAACTTCTCAAAGGTGTCCTGCTTGAGGTCCACCTCGACTTCGCGCGAGACCACCACAATCCACCAGCGCTGGAAGTAGCGGAACACCGCCTGGGCCACCGCATAGCCCGTCAAGAGCCAGATCACCCGGCCAATCCAATCGGCGTTGTCGGATTCGGCCGCGCGCTTGATGGCGTTGCCGATCGTCACGGTCATGGCCACATCGGCCGCTTGCCCTAGGGGGATACACAACAAACCCGCCAGGAGGCGGGTTCTGTATCTCCAAAAGCGGTAGGCAAAGGGCCAAAGGGCCTTCAACGATCCGCTCCGGTGGGGGATTCCAAAGGTTCGGGCAGCAAGGGGATGAGTTCCCAAACGTGTTTCAGGTTCAGGATGTTCTGAATGAGACTCTGAACTTCAAAATTCAAGTTGCCTTCGGATTGGGCGGCGACGCAGATGCGTAGGACCGGGAAGGTTTCGCTGCCGTATCCCTGGGTGGTGTCCGAGGTCCACAGGGCATTGCGCCACCATTTCCGGAGGGGCAGACCTTCGGTGCGCATCAAGCTGCGGTAGATCTGCGGGGGCATCAGCGCTTTGGGATCCCGGTGGGGCTCGATTTCGGCGATGGTCTTGGCCAGCTCGCGGAAGGCGTTGGCGATTCCTTGGCCTTGGCGGCTGCCCAACCAGGACTTGGCATCCAGCGCGTGCTGGGCCATGGCTTCGGCTGCATCGGACTCGTTGAGGACCTTGCGACCGAGGTCGGAGGCTTTCTCCAGCAGGGCAGCCAACGCGGCCCCCGCCAGTTCGTGGCCTTGGTATTCGGGGTCGAGGAAACGCTCGACGACTTCCACGTCGTCGAAGGTCGTGTGGTATTGGCCGCCCGAGTTTCCGGTGAACGAAATGTCCACGACGGGCAAGCAGACGTGGTGCAAGAACGAAGCGAAATCCGAGCCCGAGCCCGGCAAGCCGAGCGACTTGGCCTCGCCCGCTTCATCGCGCCACGTGGGGCGCGGTCCACGGTACTCCGTGGGCAGCACCATCCCATCCAGGGTGCTGGCCAAGAATCGTTCTAGACCAGGCGAGCCGCTGGCTTGGAAGCGCAACCCACTCACCGCGGTGTCGGCGTTGATGTACAGATTCAAAGCTTGGGCCAAGGCCCCTTCGTTGGCTTCGACCCATTCGGTGCTCCCGATCAGGCCAAACTCCTCTGCATCCCAGAAGCCCAACAGGATGCTGGTCTTTGGGACCCAACCCGCCTTGTGCTTGGCGCCCAGGATTTGGGCGGCGCGCAGGAGCGCGACCGTGCCACTACCGGCGTCGTTGGCCCCGCGAACCCAGGCATCGCGGTGGTTGCCAGCCATGACCGCGCCCGGCTCAATGCCCTGCATGCGCGCGATCACGTTGACAATGGTGTGCAGTTCGCGCGGTGCGTCGATTTCCAGTTCGGCGATGGTGGGGCCAGGACCGATCGCCATGGCCGTAAGGTTGCCCTGTTCGTCGGGCATGCGGCGACGCGCCAGGTTGGAGAGCAAAGCCTGGGCATCGGAAGCGCCGATCGGCATGCATGGAATCTTGGGTAGGGCTTGCGCCAAGGCAAAATCGGACAAGCGCGCTTTCCCCTCGGCCATGCCGCGACCCGGGGCGGGGGAGGCGTATCCTGGAGTAGAGGGGTCCCCCGGAGGATTCACGAAGGAACCCACCGAGCCGCGCTCGGCTTCCCAAGCGGGTTTCCAGGGACCTTGCGGCCAAGTCTTGCCCTTGCCCGCACCATCGTCGGCGGGGTCGCTGAACAGGATCAGACCCACGCAACCATGCTGCTCGGCAAGGCTCAACTTCACCCCGCGGTAGCCCTTTCCATAGCGCGCCACCGCGATGCACCCCGCGACGGGGATCTTTTCTTTCTCCAGTCGTTCGAAGTCCGCCGCCATACCATAGCCCACGTCCACCAGCGGGCCGCGCACCAATCCGCTGGCTGCCCAGGCGTTGAAGGGCGGGATGTCCCCAGCAGGGGCTGCCATCGGATCAAAGGTCCACAGCCGGGAAACCACCGGAACCGCGTTGGTGGCTTCGGGAAACACGCGCAACGATAGTCGCCGCGGAAGCGAAAGCATGACTTCGCGTTCGTCCAGGGTGACTTCCCAACCGGCTTCTTCCAGGACTCGCGCGACCATGCTCGTGGCGCGGCGGGCCGACAGAGTGCCCGCCAAGCGCGGGTGCCGGCACAATTCATGGAGCAGAGCACGCGAGGGCGGCGCGCTCTCCTGAACCGGAGCGGCGGAAAGGGCGAACAGCAGGCTAAGGGCGAGGGAGACGTGCATAGTGCGATGGGTTGCGGACCGACCTAGCTTACTGGCCCGGGACCCGGGGACTCCAGCCCCGGAAGCGGTTGCTTGGGCTCGAGCGCTGGTTGGGGGACGAATGGGAACCACGGGCACCCGGAACCCGTGGCATGGAGGGCCGCTCCTGCGGGCCGGGGATACCGTTGTAGAGTGGGTTGGGGATAGGGTTGGGGATAGGGTTGGGGCGGGCGCAGCGCTATCTTGAGTCCATGCTCAGCCCCGCAAAGTCCTTCGAAGCCGTTCTTTTCGACTTGGATGGCACCTTGGTGGCGACCGACCGGTTTTGGCCCGATGCGGCCCGTGCAGGAGCCTTGCGGGCCTTTGCCGAGTTGGGGGTCGAGCGGACGATGCCCACCAGCGAGGATTGGATGGGGCTCGTGGGGCTGCCGCTCGCGCAGGGCTTTGACCAACTCTTTGCAGATCTGAGCCCCGACCAGCGTTCGCACTTGCTGGAGCGCTGCGTGGAAGAGGAGCACCGACTCCTGCGCGAAGGGCGCGCAGGTTTGCTGCCCGGGGTGTTGTCCACCTTGGAGTGGCTGCATGGCGAGGGCTTTCGGATCGGTGTGGCGAGCAATTGTTCGCAGGCCTACCTCGACGCGATGCTAGCGGGCACCGGGCTCGGAGCGTGGGTGCACGCTGCGCGTTGCTTGCACAGTCCGGGGATCCGCCACAAGGCGGATATGATCGAGGAGTTGTTGATCGAATTCCGCACCCGGCGAGCGTTGATGGTGGGCGACCGCGATGGGGACCGGCAAGCGGCTTGGGCCAACGGATTGCCCCATGTGCACCTGACGCGGGGCTACGCCACCAGCGGCGAGGAAGTGCCCGCAGAAGCAACCCTCCCCGGAATGGACGGCCTGATCGATCTGATGGGCCGCCGGATGCAAGCGGTGGAAGCCTGCCTCATGGAACTTGCGCCGGGTGCCCGGGGAGTCCTCGGGCTAATGGGCCCGCCTGCCGCGGGCAAGGCCTGGTTCGCCGCTGATTTGGCGCGTTGCCTCGAGGCCCGGGGGTACACGACGCGGATCCTCGACGTCGGCGACTTCTTCCAGGCCCCGGGCTCGTTCGATCCCGGGAAGACCGACCTAGAAGCCCAGCGTACGTTGCTGCGGGAAGACGAGCTGCTCGAAGAGATTCGGCTGCAAGGGGCGGACTGGACCTTGGTCCATGGTCCAGGGCTGCGCCATCCCCGCTACTTGCGAGCGCTCGACCGAGTGCTCGAGGTCCGGGCCAGCTGGCCGGTGGTCGAGCGCCGGATTCGGGGAGGGCACCCTCTCCAGGTTCCAGACGGCTTGGATCGGGTGGATTGGGCCCGGACCCTGTGGGAATGGGACCGAGCCGCAGCGGGGTTGGCTCCTGCCCGGGTGGTGGCCCACGCCCAGCTCGACGGGGACAATTGGCTTCTGCCCTAGCGCCCGGGCGCGGGGCCAGCTGACTCGCCAGGGCGGGGTGGGGACCGGCTGGCTGCCACTCCGGGCGGGATTCCCGTAGCAAATTCGCCCCGATCCGCCTACTATGCCCTGTTCGTGCGCAGCGGATAAGGAGCCTTCGGGCCCCTCCATCCCCGGGCGCGGGCCTGACGTTCCTTCGGGCCGTACCCGCAGCCCTGATCCCAACGAGAGTTCCCATGGACCTGACCCTTCCCCAGCGTTTGCAGCAATCCGTCCAAGGTTCGTTCCACAAAACCGCGTTGCTCCAAAAGCGCGTGCGTGAACTGATCCGTGGCGCGGCTCCCCTGGTGGAGTCCCGCGAAACCAACCCGATCAAGATCGCCTTCTTGGAAATGGAGCGTGGCTTGATCGAGCTGATCCCCGACGAAGACATCGTCGGTGGCCCGCCCGTGCCCCGCCCGTAGGGCTCGCATTGGCCTCCCGCCGGGTGGATCAAACCCTGGCCCAGTCCGGGGGGTGGGTGGAAATCCTGCGCGTACCCGCAGCGCTCTTCGGAGGCGTGCTGCGGGTGCGTCGTTTTTTGTTCGACCACCGTCTGCGCCCCGTGCTGCGCGTGTCGGTTCCGGTCTTGAGCGTGGGCAACGTGGCGGTGGGTGGGACAGGCAAGACTCCCATGGTGGTGCATTTGGTGCGCCATCTGCGCGCGCGCGGGTTGCGGGTGGGCGTGCTGGCTCGCGGCTACGGACGAGCGGCCCAGGGCACCCAGCTCAACGAAGAAGGCGCCATGCTCCAGGCTCGTTTTCCGGACCTGTTGCAGGTTCAGGACCGCGATCGCGTGCGCGGCGCTTTGTCGCTCATCGACCAGGGTGCCCAATGCATCGTGCTCGATGACGGTTTCCAACACCGACGTTTGTTCCGCGAACTCGATGTGGTTTTGGTGGATGCCACGCGCCCCTTTGGCTTGCCTGCGGAAAAGCCCGGGAGACCCTGGGTGGAAAGCGTGTTGCCGCGCGGCTTTTTGCGCGAGCCCCTGTCGGCCCTGAGCCGGGCGCAATCCATCGTGCTCACGCGCACGCGCCAGTCCGCTCCCGAAACGGTGCGCGCACTGGAAGAACGGCTGCGGGGCTTGGCTCCAGGCGTGCCAATCGCGTGGACCGACCACCGCGCTACGGCGCTTTGGCAAGATCCGAGCTTGCCCGAACCGGTGGAACACTTGCGCGGACAACGGGTCGACTTGGTCAGCGGCATCGGCAACCCGCAGGCCTTCGAAGCCTCGGTGCGGGCGCTTGGGATGACCCTGGGCGAGCATCGGGTTTTCCAAGATCACCATGCCTACCAGAGCTCCGATCTGGAAGGGTTGGGGGCGAATCCGGTGGTCACCACCGCCAAGGACTTCCCCAAGCTCCAAGCTTGTTTGGGCGCAGCCCCCTGGAAGCCGTGGGTACTCGACGTGGAATTGGAGTGGATCCAAGGCCAAGCAGAATTCGAAGCCCTTTTGGAACCCTTCGAACGCTCGGCTAGCCAAGACGACCATCAGAGTTTGCACGCGGGCTTGCACGGCTGAGTCCAAAAGTTTGCAATCGAAGCCATGGGCAACGGGGATTCCAAACGAGGGCAGCAGGGGACTGCGACTTCGGAGCAAGCCTCGGCCTTTGAAACCGTGCCCGCCGAGTGGTTGCGGCGTCCACTGACGCCCGATCCCCACGTGGTGTATCCCGTCGAACGGGTCGAAGTGCGCGATTCGCATCGCGGGCCGCTGGCCTGGGGCGGTTACTTGGCCCTGCGTTTGGCGCAGGCTACGCTGGGACGCTTGCCCAGGGGCGCGCGCCGCTTTCTGGGGCAGGCTCTGGCGCGGGTGGTGGGGCCGTTGGATCGTCGGCATACCCGGGCCGCCTTGGACTTTGTGCAGAGTGCGCTACCCGACGCCAGCCCAGCGGAACAACGCAGCCTAGTGCGGGCTTCGTGGGTCCACTTGCTGGAGCTGAGTCTGCGCGCACCCTACGCCAGTGCGCAAATCCTGGATCGCCCCCTGGGCGACTGCTTCGAAGTCCACGCAACCCCCGAGGCCCGGGCCTTGGCCGCGGCGGGCACGCCGGTGATCTTCGTCACCGCGCATGTGGGTCACTGGGAATTGGCGGGCATCGCCCTGGCCACGCTGGGGTTTGCTCCGATGTACGCCGTGGGCAAGGCTCCGCGCAACGATCCGCTGTCGCGTTTCATGCAGCGCAGCCGAGAGCGCCAGGGGGGACGGATGCTGCCGCGCAAGGACGCCATGAAAAGCGTGCCAACCGTGTTGCGGGGGGGGGGCTCGGTGCTGTTCTTGCTGGATCATCGCGCGCGGACCAAACCGGTCTACGCACCCTTCTTCGGCCGCCCGGCGGCGTGCGAACGCAGCGCTTCTGTGCTGCTCCGGCGCTTGGGCGTTCCGCTGGTCTTCTGTGCCTGCTACCAGGGCGAGGAGGATGGCAAGTATGCGCTTTATGTGGGGCCGGTGTACGCGCCGGAGACCCTGGCGCGGCTCGATCCCGCGCGCATGGCGCAGCTCGTCAACCAGCACTTCGAAACCATGATCCTGCGCCACCCCGAGCAGTATTTCTGGCTGCACGACCGATTCCGCGAGACCCCGCGCCAGTGGAGCGAACTCGCGGCCGAGGCGGGCCCCTTTGGCGCTGGGGCGGATTGAGGCCAGGCGGCCCCGGGGCCTCCAATTCAAGACTGGCACCCGACAATTCGCGGCTCCCTGGCGGGCCGGGGTGAATCGGGCTCCGCGAGGGCGTATCCTGCCCAGCTCGCCACACCCAGCTCGCCACACCCACCTCGCCGAACCCAACCATGAGCCAGCCGCCCACCCCGCACCCCTTCGAAGCCATGCGTGGGGTCCACCTGTACCCTTTGGCGCAGCGGGAGTCGCTGGTGACCCTGGCGGATTTTTGCTCGGTGCCCGATCCTCTGCCGGGCTTCGGAGCCTTCGTGGACGCCCTGCCCGACATCTACGCGGGCACCCACTTCAAGCAATTGATTGCGAGCGTGGTGGCTGCACGGCGAGCGGGCAAACCCGTGGTGATGGCCATGGGGGCCCATGTGCTCAAGGTTGGATTGGCACCGCTCGTGATCGACTTGATGGAACGCGGGGTGGTCACCCACGTCGCGCTCAATTCGGCCGGGGCGATCCACGACTACGAGATCGCCACGGTGGGTCGGACTTCGGAACGCGTCGACACCCAGCTGCCCAAGGGAGAATTCGGCTTCGCCGATGAGACCGGGCGCGCCATCGCGCGCGCCGCCAAGCGGGGGGCGCACCCGCATCCCGGAGAAGAAGTTGGGTTTGGTCGCGCTTTGGGCCGTTGCCTGATCGAAGACCAAGCTCCCAACGTGCACCTCTCGGTACCCGCGGCTGCGGTGCGCCTCGGGCTCGGCGTGACTTGCCACGTTTCGATTGGGGCCGACATCGTCCACATGCACCCCGCCTGCGACGGGGCGGACTTGGGGGCGGCTGCTTTGGCCGACTTCCAGCACGTGTGCAAGATCGTCAGCGACCTCGACGGGGGCGTGTGGATCAACGTCGGGTGCGCGGTGATCTTGCCCGAGATTTTCCTCAAGGCCGTCAGCGTCGCGATCAACCTGGGGCACAACCTCGACCACATGACCACCGTCAACCTCGACATGATCCGGCAGTACCGGGCCGAGACCAACGTCGTGCGCCGTCCGCCGGGGTTGGGCATCTCCCTGATTGGGCAGCATGAGTTGCTTTTGCCCCTGTTCCGGATGGCGACCCTGGCCAAGCTGGCCGAATGACCATGGACACCACCAACGTGCAAAACCTCCTGTTGGAGCAGCGGCTCGAGACTTTGGGCCATCCACGCCTGGCGATCATCGGGGATCTGATCATGGATCGCTACATGATCGGGGACGTGACGCGCATCTCGCCCGAAGCACCCATTCCCGTACTCGCGGTGCGCACCAACGACTTGCGCCTAGGCGGCGCGGGCAACGTGGTGGCCAACCTCGTGGCCATGCAGGCCCAAGTCGAAGCGGTGGGGGTGGTCGGCGACGATGGCTTGGGACGCGCCATGCGCGAGATGATGGAAACGCTGCGGGTCGACGTGGCGGGCCTCGTGATCGACCCCGACCGACCGACCATCGAAAAGACGCGCATGATGAGCGGGGTGCAGCAGATGTTGCGCGTGGACCGTGAGGATTCGCGGCCGATCCCCGCGGCCATCGAACGGGCCATCCTGGCCGCTGCCTTGGCCAGCGTCGAGCGCTGTGACGCGGTGGTTTTGTCCGACTATGGCAAGGGGTTGCTGACTCCCGTAGTGTTGCAGGGCGTCATCCAGGCTGCCCGGCGCCGCGGAATTCCCGTGCTGGTCGATCCCAAGGGTTCCGACTTCACGCGCTATCGAGGTGCCACGTTGGTCACGCCCAACCGCAAGGAAGCCGAGCAAGCCCTGGGCCGCTCGATCCCGACCCTGGAGGCCCTGCCCCAAGCAGCCGATGAATTGATCCGCACGGCGGAACTCGATCTGATCGTGATCACCCTGTCTGCCGACGGGATCTACTTCCGCTCGGGAGGGCAGCCCCCCCGCGAAGGACGCATTCCCGCGGTGGCGCGCGCCGTGTACGACGTGACCGGTGCTGGCGATACGGTGGTCAGCCAATTGGCCCTGTACCTAGCTTTGGGTTGGGACATCGCCGAGGCGGTGGCCATGGCCAACCACGCCGCTGGGATTGTGGTGGAGCGGCTGGGGACTCACTCGGTGACGCGCACCGAATTGATGGCTCGCTTGGCCGCATCGCACCCCAAGATTGGCAAGGTGCTCGAACGCGCCGAGTTGGATGGAGTGGTCGAAGACTGGCGCCGCCAGGGCAAGCGCGTGGTGTTCACCAACGGGTGCTTCGATGTGTTGCATGCGGGGCACGTGAACTACCTGCGTTTCGCGCGAGAGCGCGGGGATCGGCTCTTGGTGGGGGTTAACAGCGATGCCAGCGTGCGCCGCCTCAAGGGCCCCACGCGACCGGTCAACTGCCTCGATGACCGGTTGACCGTGCTGGCGGCCATGGAAATGGTCGATGCGGTCGTCTCCTTCGACGGGGACACGCCGAAGGAATTGATCGAACAGGTGAGTCCCGACGTACTCGTGAAAGGCGAGGATTGGCAGGACAAGGGCGTGGTCGGACGCGAATGGGTCGAGTCCCATGGCGGGCAAGTGGTGTTGGCTCCGCTTTTGGCGGGTCGTTCGACCACGAACATCCTGGAACGGGCCAAGCATGGACAGCCTGCTGCGGGGGGGCCGGGAGATGAAGCAGACGCCGGCTGAAACCGAGCGCGGTCCCTTGGAGCGCTGGGTCCCTGCCCCGCTCCTATCCCTATTCGGCTTCCTCATCGCCTCGCTGGGAGCCTTGTGTGGGATTGGGGGAGGGCTCTTCACGACCCCTTTGGCGCACTATGGATTCCGCTATTCGTTGCGCCGTTCGGTCGCGGTTTCGCTTTCCGTCGTGGCCACCACCACGGTTTCGGCCAGTGCGACGGAACTGCTGCATAAGGATGGCGCGATCTTTGGCTGGCTGGTTTTGGTGCTCGCGATTTCGGCCTTGTGCGGCAACCAAATCGGCTTCTACTTGGTGCCTCGGATTCCGATTCGAGTTTTGAAGGGTTTCTTCGTCGTCGTTCTGATGGCCGTGGGAATCCAAGTCATCCTCGGTTCCAGCAGTGGGGGGCCCGAGCCCGGGGCGATTTCGTTCAGCCTGCTCGAGTACCTGGGGGTCGCGCTACTCGGGGTTTCAGCCGGCATCTTGGTGCCCCTGTTGGGCATCGGCGGCGGGCTGGCGATGGTCCCCGGCTTGCTGTTCTTGCTGCCGCAGATTGGGTACCTGGGGACGCGCGCTACGAGCATGGCGGTGGCCGCGATCACGTCGTGCCGCTCGCTATGGATGTACTACCGCCGAGGGGAACTCGACCAACGAACCGGCGGCTGGTTGGCTCTGGGCGCTTTGGTGGGCGCCTTTGTCGGCGTCCGTTGGGTCCATGTTCCTGGGGTGGCTTCCGCGGCCCAGGTGCTGATGGGGGCGATCCTGTGTTTGACCTCGCTGCGCTTCGCCTGGGATGTTCGGCCGAAGTAGCGCAAACAGAAGTAGCGCAAACAAAAGCCGAGCGGGCGCGGGGAACCGTGTTCCTCGCGCCCGCTCGGCTCGCTTCTTGCGAAGCGTGGATCAGGCGAAGATGCCGCGGGCTTGGTCGGCTTCGGCAACCCGTTGGACCGCCACCATGTGCGCGGCATGCCGCAACGAAACATGGTGTTGTTCCTGGGCATTGCGCACCGCGTTCCAGGCGTCGCGCATCTTTTGCTTGAGGCGGCTCTCCACCATCTCGTCGAACCAGCCCAAGCCCGTCCGGTTTTGGACCCATTCGAAGTAGGAGAGGATCACGCCGCCGCCGTTGGCAAGGATGTCCGGAACCACGGGAATGTCCCGTTGGGCCAGGATTCGATCCGCACGCTGCGAGACGGGCCCGTGGGCCCCTTCGATGATCAGTTTGGCTTGCACCTGGAGGGCATTGCCCGAATGCACGGCGTTGGCGATGGCGCAGGGGATGAGCACATCGCACGGCGTGGCCATCAGCTGGGGGTTGTCTAGGCGATCGCCCGATCCCTTGTAGCCGGATAGGTGCCCGTGCTCGGCCCGGTAGGCCAGCATGCTAGGGATGTCGAGACCCCGTTCGTTGTAGAAGGCTCCCGCCACATCGGAAAGGCCCGTGATGATTTGACCGTCCGCGTGCAGGATGCGGGCTAGGTTGCCACCCACGGTACCTGCGCCTTGGATGTTGACCTTGACCCCGCGCTGGGCGAGGCCGAAGTGCGAACTGGCGAGCCGCATGATGATCGAAAGACCTTGAGCGACCGCGTCGGGGCTGCCAACGCTGCCCGCCATGGCCAGGGGCTTACCCGTGACCGAAGAACTGGCAGTGCTGCGTTCGTGGGTGGAAATCGTGTCCATGATCCACGCCATGACGCGTTCATCCGCGTACAGGTCGGGGGTGAACACATCGCGCTCAGGACCCACATCGCCCATCATGCTGGCCGCATAGCGGCGCACGATGCGCTCGAGGTCACCGGCTGAAATGCTGGCGGGATCGACCCGGATGCCACCGGCCGAGCCACCGAAGGGGATGCCGAGGATGGCGCACTTCCAAGTCATCCAAGCCGCCAAAGCGCGCAACTCATCGATGCGCAGTTCGGCGGTCAGGCGCAAAGGCCCGAGGAACGGACCGAGCCCCTGGTTGTGCTGGATGCGGTAGCCGTCGAAGACATGGAAGGTGCCATCGTCCAGGTCCGCAGGGAGCGATACCGCGATCTCCCGATCGGACTTGCGCAGCACTTGGTACACCTCCGAACGCAGCCCCAAGCGAGTGGCCGCTTCGTCGAAGCTGGCCATCATGGTGGCGAACGGAGTCTCCTCGTCGAGGAGCGGGGTGTTGGGCATTGCGCCCCGATCGGGGGACATGCCTTGGTGGGTTGAAACGGGGGTTTCCATGGAAGGTCCGGAGCTTAGTTGGCCAACCCACGCATGCGGTAGACGGTAGCCACCCGATCGATGGCCACGATGTAGGCAGCCGTACGCAGGCCCACGTTGTGGCGCTTGGCCATTTCGGCCACTTCGTCAAACGCTTTGATCATGATCTGTTCGAGGCGAGAGTTGACGATGTCCTCGGACCAAAAGTAACCCATGCGGTCTTGGACCCACTCGAAGTAGGAAACCGTCACGCCCCCGGCGTTGGCCAGGATGTCGGGCACGATCACCACGCCGCGATCCTCCAGCATTTTGGAGGCAATCGCGGTGGTGGGGCCGTTGGCGCCTTCCACGATCAGTTTGGCTTTGATGCGGTCGGCGTTGCGCGAGGTGATCTGGTTTTCGGTCGCGGCCGGAACCAAGACGTCGCAGTCCAACTCCAATTGCTCGCTGGCTTGGATGTGGTCCGCGCCGAGGAAGCCTTCGAGCCGACCCTGGCGGCGCAGGTGCAAGAGCACCGCGGGAACATCGAGACCCTTCTCGTTGTAGATGCACCCGTACATGTCGCTCATGCTGGTGATCTTGTAGCCCTCTTGGTGCAGCAAGAGGGCGCCGATGCCACCCACGTTGCCCGAACCTTGGACGACTACGCGTGCGTTCTCGGGGCGCATGCCCACGATTTTGAGCGCTTGGTTGGCGCTGATCATCACGCCCCGGCCGGTGGCTTCGCGCCGACCCTGCGATCCACCGATCGAAAGGGGCTTGCCGGTCACGATCGCCGTCGTGGTGCGGCGTGCATGCATCGAGTAGGTATCCATGATCCAGGCCATGGTCTGCTCGTTGGTGTTCATGTCCGGGGCCGGCACGTCGCGGTCGGGGCCCAGGATGTCCATGATGGCGATGGTGTAGGAGCGGGTCAGACGCTCCAGCTCGCCGTTGCTCATGGTGCGCGGGTCGCAGATCACGCCACCCTTGCCGCCACCAAAGGGCAGGTTCACCACCGAGCACTTCCACGTCATCCAAGCCGACAAGGCCCGCACCTCGTCCAGGTTGACATCGGGTGCAAAACGGATGCCGCCCTTGCAGGGTCCCCGCAGGGTGTTGTGTTGGACCCGGTAGCCCGTGAAGACCTTCACCGAGCCATCGTCCATGCGAATCGGCAGCGAGACCTTCATCTCGCGGTCGGGTTGACGTAACACCTCCCGAACACCTTCGTCGAGGCCCAAATGGTCGGCAGCGGTATTGAATCCGCGCGCCATGGACAGGAACGGGTTGCACTCTTCTAGCATCGCCTGGTCGGAGGCGAGGGCGTGACCGCTTGACATCGCTGCTTACGCTGTGGGGAGGGCGGGCTCCTAGCTGGAAACCCGGGGTATCAGGGGAGTTGGGGCGAACATGATAGCCAGAATCTGGCCAGCACAATCGGTTTCCTAGCCCATATTGGTGCCAACTCCCGAACCCGGCGTGGGGAATCGAATCGGATTTTTTGCGCTTCGGGACAGGCGTTCTCGGTTCCGCCCACGGAAGCCAAGGTCGCTTTGACCCGGCGTGCTAGCATGGGAGCGTGAGCGAGGTTCAACCGAACGGCTTTTTGGGCTCCCAAGCCCTCTGGGTTGGTCCGGATGGGGCCCTTGCGGCCGAACTCGGTCTGGGCCTGTTGCGCGTCGAACTCGCCCAAGCCCTGCGTCAGGTCCCCGGGCGTGAGACCTTCTTGTGGCCCCCGGATGGGGCCCGTTGGGTGGTCAAACGCTTCCATGGTGGCTCGCCGAGGGATCGCTGGTATGCCCGCTGGTGGGCCCACGATCGGCGTAGCCCTGGACAGCGGGAGTATGAACTACTGCTCGAGCTGGCCCGGGCTGGGGTTCGAGTTCCCAAGCCAGTGGCTTGGTTCCAATCGGACGCGGATTCGCTCTTGATGATGGATCGAGTCCCCGCCGAAAGTGACCTGCGTCAAATCCTGACCGAGGATCCAAAGGCGTGGGCCCGCTTTCGCCGGCCGCTCTTGGCGCTTGTGGTTGGGCTGCATGGGCCGGCCAGGGGCACCGAACGGTTCCACCGGGACTTGTACCTGCAGCACATCCTGGTGGAAGTCGGAACCGAACAACTGTGGCTGATCGACGTGGGCCGGGTGGGTTTGGGTCCCAAAGTGCGCCAACGTTGGCTAGAGAAGGACCTAGCCGCCCTGGCCCACTCCGCGCCCGCCAGCCTGGGGCATACCGAGCGCTTGGCCTGGCTTGGACGCTACCTAACCCTGCGGCTGGGCTCGCTTCCCCGCAGGGAGCACCGCGCGCGATTGATGCGCTGGGCGCGGGCTATCGACACCCGCAGGGCGCGTATGGCCCGCCACCGACCGCGATTTGGCGAGACAGGCCCGATGGGGGGCTGACTCTGGAGCCCCGGATGCGTAGGCTGTTCGGCCCTAGGTGTCTCCCATGAATGACGTTGCCAGCCAGTTCCCCTCCGACATTCCCGACCTCCCCGAATTGGTTTCGATGCAGCGCGAGGGCGACCTAGTGACCCTGCGGATCGAGCGACCCGAGGTCATGAACTGCCTGTCGTTTCCGACCCTCAAGCGCTTTCGCACGCTCTTGGAATCCCTGCGGGGAGACCTCAGCGTGCGCTGCATTTTGATCACGGGGGCGGGTGACAAGGCCTTCTGCGCGGGTGCGGACCTCAAGGAACGCAAGACCATGCCGGCCGATCGGGTCCCGCACTTCGTGCGCAACATCCGGGCCTTGATGGACGATGTGGAGGCCATGCCCCAACCCACGGTGGCCGTGATCGGTGGTTTTGCCTTTGGCGGTGGCACCGAGCTGATGCTGTCTTGCGACCTAAGGGTCGCGTCGGACAAGGCGCTGTTTGGCTTGACGGAAACGACCCTGGCCATCATCCCCGGAGCCGGTGGCACCCAACGTTTGCCGCGCTTGATCGGCAAGAGCCGGGCGAAGGATTTGATCCTGACGGGGCGCAAGCTAGGGGCGGAAGAGGCCGAATCGATCGGTTTGGTGAACCGGGTGGCCTCCCCTGACCGCTTGTGGGACCAGGCGCTGGAGGTGGCACAACAAATCGCCGCCAACGGGCCGGTGGCCGTTCGGGCCGCCAAACAGGCGATCGATCAAGGCTTGGAAGGATCCCAGCGCGAGGGGCTCGAAGTCGAAGCCCGCTGCTATGAGCTGGTGCTACCCACCAAGGACCGCTTGGAAGCGCTAGCGGCCTTTGCCGAAAAGCGCCGCCCCGAATACTCGGGATCGTGATCGGCTCCGCTCTTGCGGCCGGTTAGTGGCCGCCCTCGTACCAGTCCTCGTTGGCCTCCGCGATGCGGTCGACCTCGTCGGCTCCGTAGAGTTTTCCCTGGTCCAGACCCGGGCAGATCGCCTTGACGGGGCCGGTCCAGCGAGGCTGCTCGAGGTTTTCCTTCCAGAAGGGCCAGGTGCGGCATTGCATGGGGCGAGCGGTGTAGACGGAGCAGCGTCCTCCGGGATCCAGGAAGCGGCAAGCGGCCCCCGGATTGTGGAGAACAGTCCAGCCATCGAGCTCGCGGGTGTACTGCTGGAGGAAGGCGGCCTCGGAAAGCCCGAGCTCGCCGGCCAGGGCCAAAACGTCGTCCTCGGCCAGGTACAGGTGCTCATACTCGCCGTTGCTTCGACAGCAGCGACCGCACTGGGTGCACTCGAAGCGGAGCCCCTGGGCGTACCAACGGGGATCGGGGGGCGGGGAGGCGGTGTTCGGGTCCATGGTTTAGGCTGTTACTCGACCCCCAGGGGCGGATATCGTCCCAGCGGGGCCTTGCCCCTTGGACTCCCGATTCGGGCCGCAGGCCCTCCCCAGGCCTATGAAGTGGACAGTGTACCAGGACGACGGCGAGCGCACCGTGTCCTTCAGCAAGACTCCCATCCGCATCGGCCGTGCCACCGAGTGCGAGATCACGCTCGGCGTGCCCAAGGTCTCCCGCCACCATGGACGTGTCGAGCGCCGTGGCAAGGAGATCTGGTACGTCGACCAGAACAGCGCCAATGGCAGCCGCATCAACGGCCGGGCGGCCCAAGAGGGCAGGCTGGTGGTCGGGGACCAAATCGAAGTGGGAGGGGTGCGGTTGGTACTCGAAGCGCTCGAGGGAAGTCTGGAAGATCCGGCTTCGCTTTCGGCCCTCGACACCATGGCGCTCGAGTCCAAGGGACCCGAGGAACGATTGCGAGCCTTCGCCAACATCGCCCGGGCCCTTGCCCAAGAGGTCGATTTGGAACCGCTCTTGCAGCGTATCGTCGATTCGGCCCTGGCCCTGGTGGGCGGGGAGCGGGGCTTCTTGGTGTTGATGGAAGACCAGACCGACCTCGCCCAGGGCGAATTGGGTCCCGGCGACATCCAGGTTCGGGTGGCCCGACGGTTTGACCAGACCGACCTCGTGGTCCCCACCGGTCGGCTTTCGATGGGCCTGGTGCAGAAGGTGTTGACCGAAGGCCGCGCGCTGGTCTCGGTGGATGCCTCCCAGGACCAGCGCTTCGACGCGATGGCCAGCGTGGAGGAACTTCGCCTGCGATCGATCATGGGGATCCCCGTGGCCGTGGATGGTCGTGTGGAAGGGGTCTTGTTCATCGACAACCGCTTGACCGATGGGGCATTTGGCGATTTGCAGATCGAGACCGCCGAGCTGCTGGCCGCCCACGCCGCTACCGCGATCCAAAACGCCCGTATGCGGGCGCGGCTCAAGGAAAAGAACCGCTCGCTCGAAGCGGCTCGGCAGCAGGTCGAGCGCCTCAATGAGGAGCTGGGGCGGCGCGTGGAGGAGCAGGGCAGCGCCCTGGACGTGGTACGCTCCGAATTGGACCGGGAGCGGGGCCGTTACGACTATTCGTCGATCGTCGGGTCGAGCGACGCCATGGTCTCGATCTTTGCGCAACTCGATCGCTTCATCGATAGCGACTTGCCCGTCTTGATCGAAGGCGAGAGCGGCACGGGCAAGGAACTCTTTGCGCGCGCCGTGCACTTCAATGGGGCTCGCAAGGATCGACCCTTCGTCACCGAAAACTGTGCAGCGTTGCCGGATACGCTGCTGGAGTCCGAGCTGTTTGGCCATGTGCGCGGGGCGTTCACCGGAGCGTACAAGACCAAGCGCGGACTGCTCGAACAGGCGGATGGGGGCACGCTCTTCCTCGACGAGGTGGGGGACATGAGCGTGGAGATGCAGAAGAAACTCCTGCGCGTGCTGCAGGAAGGCGAGGTGCGCGCGCTGGGCAGCGAAACGGTGACCAAGGTCAACGTGCGGCTGGTGGCTGCCTCGAACCGGCCGCTCAAAGAGCTGGTGGCCGCGGGCAGGTTCCGCGAAGACCTCTACTATCGCATTGCGGTGCTCTCGCTGACCCTGCCGCCCCTGCGCGAACGTCGGGGGGATGTGCCCCTGCTCGCCAAGCACCTGATGGCCCGTGCTGCCAAGGAAGCGGCCCGCTCGGTGCCGCACCTCTCCCTGGAAGTCCTCGAAGCCCTCGATCGCTACGTGTGGCCGGGCAACATCCGCGAGCTCGAGAACGAAATGCGGCGGTTGGTCGTGCTCGCCGAAGACATGGTGCTGCCCTCGCACCTGTCCCCTGCGGTGCGCGAGGGGGCCGTCCAGGAGGCTGGCGAAGCAGCCAAAGCGGCAGCCCTGCTCGCCGCCGAGGGGGGGGACATCCGCGAGGTGGTGGCGGACCTGGAAAAACGGTCGATCGAAGCGGCCTTGCACGAATCGGGTGGCAACAAGAGCAAGGCTGCCCGGAGTCTGGGCCTCTCCCGGTTCGCCCTGCAGCGCAAACTGGAGAAGTACGGGATCCACGTCCGCTAGGGGGGCCGAACGGGGCGGTTTGGGGGCCTCCCCAGGAGGAACCGGCCCCTGGTTCGACCCTTGTTGGGGTCTGAGAGCCCTGCTACCCCGTCCTACGGGCCAAAAAAAGAAGGCGGACGACGCCCTGCCAAGATACGTCGCCCGCCTGTGGAGAACTCGGGTCCTCCAGCAAACCTCCAGGCGAGAATGGCTCCCACCAACCCTCAAGAAACTCCGCTTTTTCTCGACAGCGGGCCGACAATCCGTCCTGAAGGCCCATTTCTAGGCGGGGGGGCTTGGCGGTCTTTCGAAGCCTCGGATCGAAACCCCGGAGGCCGGCCCCCCGCAAAGGAGCCGGCATCCGCTGGTTGCGACTCGCCTCCGTCCGGAGAAGGGGGCCGGGTCGCCTACTGGAACAGCACGCTCAGGCCGTTGGTGAAGTTCGAGGTGTTGGAGGGGTTCTGGTCCCGGTGCCAAGCCTGGAATTGCCAGGTTTGGCCCGCCAACACGGCCTGAACCGGGGTGGTGGGCATCGAGTTCAGGTCGATGGTCAAATCGAAGTTGCCGCTGGCCCCCGTGTAGAAGATCTGGCTCGCAAGGTTGTAGCGCCCCAGAGCCCCACCCAGGCAGAAGTTGCCTTGGCTGCCCGGCGGCACGATCGCCGGGCCCTGGGAGGCCCCAGTGATGAAGTACCCGAACTGGTTGAAGGGCATGTTGGTCGCATGCAAGGTCAGGCTGTTGACCGCCACCCGGTCGCTGCCCGTGGCGGTCAGCGTGCTGGAAAGGCTCAATGAATTGGGGTTGGCTGGGGTGCAGTAGGGTGTGCCGCACAGATCCGTCAGGGTGAAGGGACCAAAGTGGGCGACATCGGCTGCGTCCGCACCATTGCCTGCTTCATCCACGGCCCGAACGTGCAGGTACCAAGTTCCGTTGGGCAGCACCGAAGTCACTTGGGGGGTGACGGTTTGGACCACAGCGTTGGGCACGCTGGTGGGGACGGTGTTCCACAAGAAGGCATAGCCCGCCACACCCGAGTGAGCGTCCGCGGCTGCGGTCCAATCCACCGTGAGGGAGTGGTCGCACGAGCCCGTCCCCTGGGCGATCGAGGAACTGACGTAGGCCACGCCCCCAGGTGGGACGTCGTCGATGTAGTAGGGCCCAGCCGTCGCGTGGTTGGACGACCAGTTTCCTGCGTTGTCCACTGAGCGGATGTTGAAGTAGTTCGGTTCGGTGGAGCTCGTGCGTGGCAAACTCGTGTAACTCGTGGTGTTGGCATCCAAGGTGAGCACGGCAGCGGGCTGATTGGAGACCCTTAGTACGCTGACGTTGTAGCCTTGGAGACCTGATAGGTTGTCCAAGGCTGGCGACCAAGTCCACTCGATGGTGGGGTCGTTGCTCCATTGTCCCACGGTGTGGCTGGAAGAGGTCAAATTGCCGACGAGTCCAGGGGCCGTGCCATCCACCGTTACCTGGAGGGACTCGGTCTCCGCACCCATGTTGTCCGAAGTGGCGGTCACGCTGATGGTCTTCAAGCCCTCGCTGTAGAAGTACGCATGCCAAATGGCACTCCGCGGGGCGGACTCATTCACGTTGCCCAGCGTCATCGTTCCGAAGGAGTTGATGCTCTGTGAGAGATCGCTAGCCACACCATCGGCCAAGGTCCGTTCACGGCCGGTGACGGAGAATCCTCCGGCGGTATCCAGTAGAACCGCCGATGCCAGGAAGTCATCGACAGACAGCGTCGCCGTCAAGTCGAAGGATTGGTTCGGCTGGAGGATACTGTCCGAAACGGTTACGTCGAGCGTACCGTTGGGCGTGGTGTCGCTGGTCATGTAGAAGATCGTGACCGTGACCCGGACCGAGCTTGTGGTCGAATCCGAGTACACTTTCCAGCGCCAAGGACCGTCGTTCGGGGAGTTGAGGATGCGCAATTCGGAATTGTCGACCGTGCTTTGCTGGGCAAAGTACTCGCCGGTCGTGCTACCCGGATCGATGGGGTCCCGGTCCAGAACGAAATCGAAGTCATTGACCAAGGCGACCCCAGCTCCAGCCGACGCGGCGACCTCGTTGTACGACATCACCGCCACGAGGCGCGTCGTGCCCACCGGCAAGTTGAAGTCCCCATACGCCCAACTGCCACTCGCGATGGTCGTGGAGAAGCTCCTCCAGTTCCAATTGCTGTTGTTGTAGTGGGCTTTGAATCCATCGATACGCCCCGCGCCCTGGGTGTTCAGGTGGCTGCCCACGGTGGAATTGGGGGTGATCAATGTCGCATCGTCACGGGTGACTGCGCTCGCCATGAGGTGCGAGATGTTGAGGTCGGGCCGGAAGTTGAAGAATGTGTAGTGGTCGATGAGTTGGGCCAATAGCCCAGTCACGTGCGGAGCGGCCATCGATGTCCCGCTCTTGGCTGTGTAACTCGCGGTGGAGTTGGATTGGCAGCTGCTGATGATGCCACCAGGTGCCACGACGTTGGGTTTGAAGCGACCATCGGCGGTCGGACCGGCGCCGGAAGAGCTGTCCAAATCGCCCGGCACAGCCCCGGACAGCGGATTGAGATTGTCGCGGACATTGCCCACTGCGAGGACATTCTTGGCAGCCGCTTGGATGGTGATGTTGCGCGTTGGGAAATTGCCCGAGGAAAACACCCAAGTTTGGCCTTGGTTGTAAACCACCGTGTCCAGGGTGCGAGCGTCTGCTTCGGAGCCCGTCGGAAACGTTCCGTTGGTGTACGCAGAACCCCACGAGTTGTTGATGACTTGGGGTACGTGGTTCGTTCCAACGGCGGTGCTCATGGTGGCCGTGATGGAGCTGAGACTTACCGAACAAGGGTTCGGGAAGATGCGATAGTTGTAGTAGGGGTAGGCGCTACCAAACCTGGCCAGCCCAGGAGCCATTCCGGTGTGGTCGGCTTCCGCAATCCCGCGGCCCAAGATCGTCCCCGTAACGTGGGTTCCATGACCTGTACCGGAATCGTCCGTGTCCTGCCATGCGCTGGATTCGGTGGTGCAATTCCAGCCCAATCCCGAGATGCCAAAAATGTCCTGGTGGTAGATGTACACCCCGGAGTCTACGATCCCGACCTGGGCCCGAGCGTTCCATGAGCCGTCGTAGGTGGCCCGCGGAAAGTCTCCGTTCACCATCGGAATCGATTCGTCGTGGACCGGGCTCGCGAAGGTCGTGTCCTCGGGCACGGGTTCGAGGAATTGGACAAAGTCCAATTGGCACAGTTCGGGCACCAAGCCCGCGGGGATGGTGGCGCGGAAGGTGTCGATGTCGGGGCGGTACTCGTGGATGGTGACCCCTTGGGCCTCCAGGGCGAGTTGCATCCATCCGTTGGATTGCACGATCTTGCTGCGGGGGTCATCGGGACCCTCGTAGGGGATGGGAGCTTCTCGATCGGGAGCCGTCACGGTTACGGACCCCACGGGGGTGAAGGTCGAATCGGGGCCCATGTCGGACTCAAAGACGGAAATGTATACGTCGACCGGATCCGAATCGGCGAGCTTGCCGAGGTCGACCCTCAAAGCCGTGTGGACCTTCTGCCAGGTGCGCGGGGCTCCGATCCAGCGCACAAAATCGAGCATCGATACGTCGAGCACGCGGTCGGTGGGCACGGCGACCTTGATGGTGTAGTGGGGGTGGAAACCTAGGGGGCGGCACCCCATGGCTTTCAGGATCTCCAAGCGCTCGGGCGTGATCCGCTTT